>NZ_JAMDGZ010000034.1 GCF_028656935.1 Pseudomonas rubra | reverse complement strand
GATTTCAAGTTTGGAATTTTTCAGTCTGATGAGCTCATCACGGTCATCGTGATGAACAACCAGCTCAGCTTTGGCAACATCCACGCCCACGATCAACTTATCTACCCGCATTGCCATGGACGGCTCCTGAGGTTATGGTTTTTTCGGCTTGAAGGGGTTTCACCAAGAGGCGCTGGCTTGCTTCTATCGTCGCTTGAAAACGATGCATTCTTTATCGGCGCTTTGGTGGAAGGGGTGGGGCGATGTCTCCCACGGTCTGTACTGCTGTGAACAGTCAGAATCGGGCATTTAGTCCCACCACCCCTTCAAGTCTTACCATACAAGCGGGCTTGCCCCGCGATTGGGATTACAGCGACTGTAAAAACGCCCGCAACGCCCAACGATCATTGGCCTCCAGGGCTTTGAAACGCTCCCGCGCCACCGCCCCTTCACCGCCATGCCACAACACCGCCTCCTCAAGCGTACGGGCCCGGCCATCATGCAGGTAACCGGCGCCGGGGTTGATCTGCTCGAGCAGCCCCAGGCCCCACAGTGGCGGGGTACGCCACTCGCGGCCATCGGCCAGATAGTCGTCACGGCCATCGGCCAGGCCCGGTCCCATGTTATGCAGCAACAGGTCGCTGTAGGGCTCGATCTGCCGCGCTGACAACAGCGGGTACAGCGGATGCTGGCCGGTTGTCAGGCGCGGGCGGTGGCACTGCGCGCATCCGGCTTCGGTGAATAGCCGCTCGCCACGCTGCACCTGGGGTTTGTCCCGGTCACGTCGCGGCGGTGGCGCCAGGTGCGCCAGGTAGAAATGCAGGTCGCCCAACTGCTGGGTATCGAGCTCCGGTTCACCGCCACTTTCCGCCTGGCGACAGGCTGTTTGCAACGCCGTGCAGTTCTGTTCGGGATACAGCGGCGAGGTAATGCCAAGGTCGCCGTGCATGGCGCTGGCAACCTGCTGACGCAGGTCCGGCTGGTTTGACTTCAGACCAAATCGCCCAGGCTCAAGGCGCTGGCGCTCGACGCTCCACACCCGGTTGACGCGGCCTTTGACCCCATCAGGCTTGGGTACGTCGGCCAGCGCTTGCAGGGTGCTGGCGTCGATGGCTTCGAGCAGGCCCAGGCCAAACACCACTGAGCCGACCCGCATCGAAGTGCGTACGTCACCCAACGGGCCATAGGCGAGCTCGCTGAAGCTCAACTGTGGCGAGCGCAGGCCGACCCGCTGACCATCGGCCAAGGTCACAAACTGCTCTTGCCAGCGGATATGTGGCTGGCCTTCACCCGCCACACCGGGAATGCCCGATTCGTTGAGCTGATCACCATAGGCAGGATGCGGCAGCGGCCCGCCATGGCCATCGCGTCCGGGCAGCGACAGCCGGACCAGCAGGGTGCGCAGTGGTTCGTGTTGACTGGCAGGTGCCTGCCCGCGACCGTTCTTGGGGTGGCAGGCAATGCAACTGATGCGGTTGTACAGCGGCCCCAGGCCATCGAACGCTGCGTCCCTTGAGGGCGCGACCACCCAAGCCTGACGAAACAGGCTGCGGCCGTGGAAGAAGCGCTCAAGTTGCTCAGGCCCGACCAGCCCCGGCAAGGGCTGGGAAAAGGCTTCGCGGGTGACGGCGGCGCTGGCGGGCTGACTCAGCAGCACGCCGAGCAGCATCCCCATAGCACGCTTCACAGGCCCATGTCCGCAAGCAGGCGCTCGGCTTGCGCCTGTTGCCTGGCGCTATGGAACTGCCAGGCAATTTCGGTGCGGCCCAGGGCGTCCTGGTCGCTGACCGGTTGGCGCAGCATGCCCTGGTCCTGACGCTGGCCAAACAGCGCCAGCAGCGAGGCCGACGCAGCGTGCTGCTCATCGATGGGCGCAACGCTGAGGCATTCGCGCACGGTCGTCAGGTCACGGCCCTGGGCTTCACCGGCGTGAACCCGCGCCCACAACGCGCGGAGGCGTTCATGGGGCTGGCCAAGCCACTGATCGAACACTGAAGTGATCAGCGCCAGGCGCTCGCGTGAACTGTCATTGGCGTAGGCATAGGCGCCCTGGCGTGCAGCGGCAAAGGGGTCGTGATAGCCCGCTGGCAGATTGGTATAGACGGCCGGGCGTACCGGCAGTTTGCGAATGTCCGGATCGGCCAGCAGGGTTTGCCCTTCAGGTGACAACACGAAGCGCACGAAAGCCCGCGCGCCCTCCACCTGCCCGGCCTGGCGGGGGATGGCGATGTGCGCCGGGTTAAGGCCGCCATGGGCGGGGTAGACGAATTCGACTGCTTCGCCGTTACTCACTGCCGAGGCGACGAAGAAGTCGATCGACACACCCACTGCTGAGCGCCCGCTGACCACCTCGTCGCTGACCAGGGTGCCACCGCGCTCGACCAGCCGTGATTGCCCGGCGATCTCGCTCCACAGCGCCCAGCCTTTGTCCCAACCGTAGGCCTGCAGGACGATGTCCAGCAATACCGGGGCAAAGCCGACCCGCGCAGGGTCCGGCAGGGCGATGCGCCCGCGCAGGCGGGCATCGAGCAGATCCGGCCAGTCTTGCGGGGCAGGCATACCGAGCTTGGTCAATTCATCCGGATTGATGGCAAAGCCGTAACCGGCAAGCTCCGTGGCCTGGTAGCGCGCATCGTGGTCGCGTAGGGCAATACCGCCAATGTGCGGCGGCAAACCGTCTAGGTCGACACCCAGCGGCTGCCAGCCGGCGTCCTGGGCCAAACGCTGGAAGTTGCTCGGTGACGGCGCCCAGTAGACATCGACCCCGCCCTGGTCAACTTGACGCAGATAGGGCAGGGCATCGAAGCCCTGGCGCCAGAGGATCTGCAGGCGGTACTGCGGGTTGGCGCGCTCGAACGCCTCTTCGAAGCGCGTCATCATCTCTTGCGGGTAGCTGGTCAGCACCACCACCGGCTGCGGCGCTGCCGCCTGGACACTGGCCGCGCCCAGCGCCAGGGCCAGCAGCCAGGCCTTACAGCGGTACATTGAATTGTACAAAGTAACTGCGGCCCATTTCCGGATACCCCTCGCTGTATTCATAAAGGCGATCGAACAGGTTGCGCACGCCTGCCTCGATGCGCACGTCGTTACTGAAGCGGTAGCCGCTCTTGAGGTTGTACACCGCGTAGCCGGCGCTCATCTGGCTGCCATCGGAGAGGTTATAGCGCCGCGATGCGGCTTCCATGCTGGCGGTGTGGCGCCAGGCGTCGAGGTTCAGGCTGGCTGCGGCGAACAGGTTGTGGCGCGGTGTGTCGATCGGGCGCAGCGCGGGGTTGCTGCGGCTTTCACGGTCCAGGTAGGTGTAGCTGCTGCTGAGTTCCCAGTTGCCCAGGTCACCGCGCAGGCCCAGTTCGACGCCCTGGTTACGTGCCTTGGCAATGTTCTGCTACTGGCCGCACGGCGCCGCGCAACCGGCTACCGGGGCAACCGTGACTTGCTGGATGGAGTCTTCGATGTTGCTGACGAACAGCGCCGTGTCCAGGGTCCATTGTCGGTTGATCGCGCCGCTGTAGCCCAGCTCGTAGTGGGTAGCCCGTTCGGACTTGAGGTCTGGGCTGGGGATCACGGTGCCAAAGCGGGTCGAGTAACGGTCCTTGATGGTCGCGAAACGGCTCTTGCGCGCGACGGTCAGGCGCACCTGGCCATTGTGGTCGATGTCCAGCAGCGGGCCGGTGTTGATGAACAGGCCCAGCTGGCTGTTGACTGCATCATCGCTGCCGGTGGGCTCGTCATACAGGGTCTTGACCCTGGGCGAGGCGGCATTGGTGCCGAAGTTCTCGGCTTCAAGGCTTTTGCGGTAGTTGTAGGAGACGCCGCCGACCACGCTGAAGATGTCGTTCAGGCGCAGGGTGTCTTCCAGGGCGATGGACTGGGTCTGGTCGCGAAAGTGCGTTTGCGGGTCGCTACCATCGCGCGAGCGGTGCACGTCCTCCTTGAAGTGATAGGCGATGCCCAGGCGATTACCTTCGCTCAGGGCCAGGTCGCCTTCGACTGAGAAGCCGCTGGACTCATCATCGTACTTGCTCGGAAAACCAGGCTGCATGGCACCGTGGATGCCGTTGTTGTAGACGAAGCTTTCCAGCGAGTTCTTGAAGGTATCGTGGTAAACCCGGGTCTTCAGGCCGTGCTCGCCGAAGCGGGTATTGGTGGCCAGAAACAGGCTGGTCTTGTCCCATTTCGGCCATTCCCACCAGCGCTTGCGCTGGCCAGTGGCAGGCAGATCGCCGGCGTAGGGCGGCTGGCCCTTGCGGCCTTCCTGCTGGACATAGCCAAGCACGTATTCGTCGGTATCGTTGGGGGTGAAACCCAGCTTGTAGCTGAACTTGCCATCGCGCTTGTCGCTGTTCTCGCGGCGGCCCTTGCCTTGCTGGTTGTTGGTTGGCTCGAAGTCGTCCGGCAGCATCGTGTAGTCATAGTCGACATAGGACACACCGCCCTGCATCCACCAACTGCCTTGGTTGGAACCGAGGTTGGCATAGCTGCGATAGGCGTTGACGTTGCCATGGTCGGTCAGTTCCAGGCCGCCGCCCACTTCACCTTCGAACACTTCGGCAGGTCGCCGGGTAATCAGGTTGATCGCCCCACCCAGGGTGTTGGGGCCGTACAGCAACGAGGCAAAGCCCTTGGCCACCTCGATGCGCGACAGGTCATAGGTGGTGAAACGGCCCAGGTCGATATTGCCGTCATAGGGCACGTAGGTGGGGATGCCGTCGATGTACACCGGTACCTGTAGACGGTCGAAACCGCGCACATACACCACCTGCTCGGCGCGCCCGCCCATGTAAGCGAGGTTCACGCCGGGTGCCAGGGCCAGGGCTTTGTCGACGGTCTCGCGATCATGCAGGCGCATGTCTTCGAGCTCGACGACGCTGCTGCCGGTGGCCAGGGTTTCATCTTGTGGGGCCGATATCTGGATTTCACCGAGGCTGAAGGTGTTTTTCTGCTCTGCCACAGCGGCCTGGGCGCTGATGGCTGCCAGGGATAGCAGCAGGGTGCGGTGGGCGAACGGCGTCATGGCGCTCCTTTGTCGTTATCGTTATATATTTTTTTATATAGAGCGTGACGCAAAACAACCGACAACTCCCTCCCCGGGGCCGTCAGATCGAATGGAACGAGCGGGCACGCGCAATGGCAGAACGCCACGGATACTAGAGCCAGGTGCGCAAATTGACAACGCTATATATAAAAATATACAGCGAATGGATTACAGCAAAGCTAGCGTTTGCACTCGGCCAGAACCACTTTGCAGGTATCGGGCAGGCCGCCGGAACGACCGGCATAGCGGATGCAGTTGTTCATGGACTTCTGCCGGGCGATCTGCAAAGTCGCGCCCCAGGCCAGGCCGCCTTCGCCGACACTGGGGACGGCTTTGGCGTGGCAGTTGGAACCGGCGTTGGCAGCCAGGTAGCGTGCCTTGGGTTTGCTCGAACAACCGCCCGACAGCGCCAGGCAGAGTGCGAGCAGGCAGGCGGTGAGGGCAGTGCTGTTCATGTCGGGGGCTGTCCGGATTGCCGAAGAAGGCTGTACCCGGGTTTGCCCGGTGTACGCAATTATAGGTTCTTCGCGCAAATGCGGGGGCAACAACCCCTACCGACTGTCCTGGCGAACCGACTCCACTCGCCATGTCCAGATCCCCAGCGGGCCGTTCTCTGCCGCCTGCGCAAACACTCCGTAGTCTTCGAGGTAGTTGTAGCTGTGGGTCCATTGCACAACAGCCGTTTTGAGTTTAGAGCAGGTCAGTGGCTTGGCCATGCCTTGCAAGGCTGGGTTTATCTGACTGGCTGGCAGCGCGACGCCGACCTTGCAGGTGACGGTGGTGGTGAAAGGCCCCGTGGCGGTGGCCTGGACCAGGTCGTAAGCCACTTCGCTTTGTTCGGGCAGGCGTTGCCAGTCTCCTGTGAAGCTCAAGCCGATGACGCGCAAGGAGTCTTCCACCTGGTTGCCGTTGTCGCGATCAAACGAACGGTTGGCCAGGTCGATCAGGCCGCGGAAGGTCAGCAGCAGATTGGTGCCCAGCACCGAATCCACCGGCTGCTGCAACAGCTGACCGCTCTGCGGGTCACGGGTGAAGATGTCTTTGCGCTGCACGCCGGTAATCTTCATTCTGTTGAAGGCCAAGGTGTCGTAGCGGTAGTGCAACGCCTGCAGGGTCAAGCGCGGTTCGGGCAGTTGCAGGGCATCGATTGCAGCCAGCACGGCGGGCACCGTCTTAGGTGTGTCGAGCTGCGGCGGCAGTGGTGCGCGCGCAGGGGGCTTGGCCATCTGCGCCCAGGCGGCAACGGGCTGGCAGGCAGACTCGATCAGGCGTTGCTGTCTGCTGCCTGCCTGCGTCAGCGGTGTCATAGGGAGGTTCAAATTGATCTTGCCGTTGTGCACCCGACCATTGTCGTCCACCTTGAAGTCGCTCAATGGCTTGAAGGTGCGCTGCTTGCAGTCGATCGCCAGGCGCTCATGCAGTTGTGCAATCTGGCTGTACCGTCCGGCAGCTTGATAGTGGGCAAGTTGAACGCCCGTCCAGATCTTGAGCACGCCATCTTCGTGAACGGCGCTGTTGCGGTCCCACACCAGCCAGTCTTCACCTGGCGCGGTGTCTAGCGCTCGCCAGTCCGGCACGGCGCGATAGGCGCAGGCATTTCTAAGTTGTTCGCTGTGCTGCAACACCTGTAACTGTGGCTGCGGAAGGCTGCTGGAATTGTGGTTGTCAGAATACGCCTGCATGCCCCGTTTGGTTGGATAGAACATGCTGCCGCCGGGCTGGTTGCAGAAGGCGTCAAAGCGGACGACCCAGAGGTTGCTCGCGGAGGGGCTGACCATGTAGGTGACCTTGTCACCTTGGCGGATGATCGAGTCGGGTGCGGCCGGTTCGCGGATCACTTGCTCGAACACTTCAAGGGCAGGGTGCTTGGCCGGTGGTTGCGGATTGGCTGGTGTTTGCGGCTTGGGCGGGGTGCTGCAGGCCGCAAGCGCGAGCGAAAGGGCCAATAAAAGCGGGAAACGGGCATCCATGCAGAAAAGCTCTTGGTCGAAAAACGCGCGAGTTTACCTGACCTACGCAGGCACTCAACTGATGAAAATGATCTTCGACACCAACTCGGCGCTGTTCTTGGCCTGAAGCTTCTTCATCAGCCGCGAGCGGTGGACTTCCACGGTGCGGTGGGAAATGCCCAGCTTGCGGGCCACCTCCTTGCAGGTCAGGCCATTGACGATATGCAGCGAAATCTCCCGTTCGCGCGGGGTCAGCTGAATGGTCGGCGCTGGCTGGCGGTCCAGGCGCTCGAAATGCCAGACCATCAGCTTGAACGGATCTTCCTCCGTCAGGGAAAAACCATGGGCCCGGGCCCAGAACACCTCGCCGTTGCGATGCTGCATGAAGCGCTCGTCCGAGTAAAAGGCGCCGGGGCCGTTGCGCAGCCAGTGTTCGCTGCGATCGCCGATGCTCTGGTAATCGGCATGGGAGGGGTACAGCAGCAGGGTCAGGTGGCCCTGCAGGTGCTCGCGCGGGTAGCCAAACAGGCGGACGAAGGCCTGGTTGCAGTCGAGCATCCGTCGGTGCCCGGTAATCAACTGCGGCGCGGGGGAAACCTGGAAGGCCAGGCGCTCGAGGTCCTGGAAGGGCTGGGGGTGTTCGCTCATCAGGCATCCTGCCTAGGGTTTATCGGCGCGCCCTGCTGAGCTACTACTTACTGACGTACGTAGTTGCCCCAACTAGCGTGTGATTCGGGCGATGAATCATTGTAGGGAATACGCGCTTCAAGGACAGAAGAAAATCACAATGACTCATGATTCCGTATCCATCGTTGCTGCTGCTCACAGCCCTTTTGGTCGCCTGGACGGCTTGAACCTTGAGGACCTGATCGTCAAGGTTACCCGCGAGGCCCTGGCGGACGCGGCGATCGATGCCGCCGAGATCGACGCGCTGTTTCTCGGGCACTTCAACTCGGGCCTGGTGGCCGATGGCTTTCCCGCTTCGCTGATGCTCCAGGCCGACCCGCAACTGCGCTTCAAACCCGCTACCCGCTGCGAGAACGCCTGCGCCTCGGGCTCTGCGGCGATTCAGGCCGGGATCAACGCGATCCGTAGCGGTGCCGCCGAACTGGTACTGGTGGTCGGCGCGGAAAAAATGACCGGCAACAGCACCGTTGAAGTCACCCGTGCCCTCTCCGGCGCCGGCTACCAGAATGCGCTGCAGGAGGCAGGCCTGAGTTTCGCCCAGCTGTTTGGCCAGGTGGCGCAGCAGTACACCGAGCGCTACCACAGCCCGCTGGCTTCGATGGCCGCGATCGCGGTGAAGAACCACGCCAATGCCATGGCCAACCCCCTGGCGCAGATGCACCGGGTGATGGACTTTGAACACTGCAACAACATATCCCAGGGCAACCCGCTGATCGCACCGCCCCTGCGGCTGACCGACTGCTCGCTGATCAGTGACGGTGCCGCGGCGATCATCCTCGCCTCGCCGCAGCGCGCCCGCGCCATGCGGCGCCAGGTGGCGATCCGCGCCATGACCCAGGTCAACGACTTCCTGCCGCTGTCGCGCCGCGACGTGCTGGCCTTCGAAGGGCCGCAACGGGCGATCCAGGGCGCTTTGCGCGAGGCTGGGGTGACCTTGGGCGATCTGAGTTTTGCCGAGGTCCACGACTGCTTCACCATCGCCGAACTGCTGATCTACGAAGCCATGGGCCTGACCCCCAGGGGCGAAGGGCACCGGGCTATCGACGAGGGTATTGTACGCCAGGGCGGCCGCCTGCCAGTGAACCTGTCCGGCGGGCTCAAGGCCAAGGGCCATCCGGTGGGCGCCACCGGGGTCTCGATGCATGCCCTGGGCTTCGCCCAACTGACCGGCAAGCCCATCGGTCTGGGTGTGCCCGGCGCCGAGTTCGGCTTGCTATTCAACATGGGCGGCATGGCCGTGGCCAACTACGCAAGCGTCCTGCAAGCAATCAAGGTCTGAGGATGAACATCGCTCATTGGTTGCGCGATGCGGCCCAGCGCTGGCCGCATCGCGCAGCGCTCTTCGAGGGGCGCCGGCAGGTCGCCGACTACCAGGCCTTCGCTGCCCGGGCCCGGGCCCGCGCCCTGCAATTGCGCCACGAGCACGGCATCGTGGCGGGCGAGCGGGTGGCGCTGCTGATGAAAAACAGCTGCGCCTATCTCGAGCTGCTCTATGCCATCTGGTGGAGCGGGGCGGTGGCGGTGCCGATCAACAGCAAGCTGCACCCACAGGAGGCGGCCTGGATTGCTGGTAACGCCGGGGCGCGGTTGGTCTACACCGATGACGGCCGGGTCTTTGCCGGTATCGACTTGCCCGCCGACTGTCGCGAACTGGCTGTGCCCGACCTGGCTGTGTCAGCCCCTGAGGCAGGTGATGAGCTGCTGGAGCCGCATCCGCAGACGGACACCGATCTTGCCTGGCTGTTCTACACCTCGGGCACCACCGGGCGTTCCAAGGGCGTGATGCTGTCCCATGGCAACCTGCTCGCCATGTCCTTGTGCTATCCGCTAGACGTCGACCCCGTGGCCGCTGATGACGCGGTGGTGTATGCCGCGCCGATGTCCCATGGTGCCGGCCTCTACAACTTCATCCATGTGCGCTGTGGCGCCCGTCACGTGGTGCCGGCGTCCCGGGGGTTCGAGCCGGCGGAATTGTTCGAGCTGGCCCGGGAGTTGCGCCAGCTCAGCCTGTTCGCCGCACCGACCATGGTCAAGCGCATGGTCGACCAGGCCCGGCACCTGGGTTATGACGGCGAAGGGATCAAGACCATCGTCTACGGCGGCGGGCCGATGTACCTGGCGGACCTCGCCCAGGCCCTGGACACCTTCGGCCCGCGCCTGGTGCAGATTTATGGCCAGGGCGAATGCCCGATGACCATCAGCGCGCTGTCCCGGGAGGTTATCGCTGACCGCGGGCACGCCGATTGGCCGCGCATCGCCGCTTCTGTCGGGCGTGCCCATTCTTGCGTCGAGGTGCGCGTACTGGATCCTGCGGGCCAGCCCCTGGCCCCGGGCGAGCCTGGGCAGATTGCCGTGCGCGGGGCCACGGTGATGCAGGGGTACTGGGATAATCCGCACGCCACCGGCGAGGCACTGGTCAACGGCTGGTTGCTCACGGGCGATATCGGCGTGCTGGACGAGCAGGGCTACCTGACCCTGACCGATCGCTGCAAGGATGTGATCATCTCCGGTGGCAGCAACATCTACCCGCGCGAAGTCGAGGAAGTGCTGATGCAGCACCCCGAGGTATTCGAAGTGTGCGTGGTGGGTGAGGCCGACGCCCTGTGGGGCGAGTCGGTGGTGGCCTTCGTGGTCTTGCGCACGCCTCACAGCCTCGATGCCCCGGCACTCAATCAGTGGTTTGTGGCACGCATGGCCTCGTTCAAAAAACCGAAAAAATACCTGTTTTGCCCTGAGCTGCCGAAGAACAGCTATGGCAAAATCCTCAAGACCCGCTTGCGCCAGTGGTTGCAGGCCCCCACGGAGCCCTTGGGCAACCTCTGAAGCACGGCATTTCATGGATAGCACTACGACAGGAGTCCCCACTATGGGCGTGTCATCTTCCAATTCCCAGCGCCAGCGGCGCCGGGCCTTTATCGGCGCCACTTCCGGCCACTTGATCGAGTGGTACGACTATGGCGTCTACGGTTTTCTGGCCCTGTACATCGGCAAGGCCTTCTTCGTCTCCGACGACCCCACCAGCAGCCTGCTGGCAAGCTTTGCCGCCTTTGCCCTGAGCTTCTTCATCCGGCCCCTGGGCGGCCTGTTCTTCGGCCCCCTGGCCGACAAGATCGGCCGACGCAAAACCCTGATTACCGTGCTGATGATGATGGCCGGCTCGACCTTTTTGCTGGGCCTGTTGCCGACCTACGCCAGCATCGGCATCGCCGCACCAGTGCTGCTGGTGCTGATCCGCTGTGTGCAGGGGTTCTCTGCCGGTGGCGAGATCGGCACCATCACCAGTTTCATTGCCGAGTACGCTGGCCCCGGACGTCGGGGTTTTGCCACCTGCTGGCTGATGGTCACCGCGGTGCTCGGCCTAGTCCTGGGCGGCGTCGTGGCCAACGGCATGACCTGGGCGCTGGGCGCCGAGCTGATGCAGGACTGGGGCTGGCGGATTCCGTTTCTGATCGCAGGGCCGCTGGGCTTTATCTCGCTGTACATCCGCTTGAAGCTGGAAGACAGCCCGGAGTTCCTGGCTCTGGTCGAGGCCGGGGAAACCTCCAAGGCGCCGCTGCGTGAAGTCTGGCAGTGGAAGCGCCCGATTGCCCTGGTGTTTTTCATCATCACCCTGCACAGCTCGATCTTCTACCTGGTGCTGACCTTCGCCTCGACCTATATGGCCAACACCCTCAAGTTCGACAGCGGCACCACCCTGCTCTACGTATTCGTCGCCAGCCTCTCGGCGGCGCTGGTCATGCCCCTGGGCGGGGCCTTCACCGATCGCTACGGGCGCAAGCCGTTCCTGATGGTGATCGGCACCCTGGCGACAATGGCCATGTACTGGTTCTTCAAGGCCGCGCCCGGCGCCACCCCGGCCACCTTGATCTGGCCGCTGATGGCCGTGGCGATCCTGTTCGGGCTCTACGCATCCTCGACCTACGCGCTGATGAGCGAACTGCTGCCGACCCGCATCCGCTCCACCGGCATCGCCGTGGCCTACAACATCCCGGTGGCGGCGTTCGGCGGCAGTGCGCCGCTGATCTCCACCTGGCTGATCAAGGTGACCGGCGACATCACCGCACCGTGGTACTTCTATGTGGCCACCGGGGTCGTCTCGCTGCTGGCGTTGCTGGTGTTGCGCAAGGAGGATTTTGTCGCCTGTGACCCGGTGGTTCGAGTGCAGGGGAGTGCGGCTGGGCTGAGGTTGGTCAATTCGCAGCCTTGAGCCAGGGCCGCCTTGCCTGAGCGAGGCGGCCTTTTTCCATCGTGCTGTGGGGGTCAGCCGGGAATCTGGATGTAGTTGAAGATCAACCCAATCACCTCGGCCGAAGCATGCAACAGTACCGGCACGATCAACCCGCCACTGAGTACGCGGCTGATACCAAACACCAGGCCGACGGCCAGCAAGGTGACCCCGGTAACGGAGTTCTGGTACTGGATATGCGAGGCCGTAAACAGCATCGTGCTCACTATGATTGCCGCCCATTGCCAGGCCGCTCCGCGGTCGAGTGGGACCAGGCGCATCAGGTAGTGGCGGAACACCAATTCTTCGGCAACCGGTGGGAACAGGATCAGAGTCGCGCACAACAGGACGATCTGGCCGGGGGCGAGGCCGTCAAAGAAGTGCACCATGAAATTTTCGCGGGGGATGTAGAACAGCGACATCCATCCGGCACAAAGGGCGTAGATAATCACGATGGCGCCAAGTCCATACAGGTACGGGCGCAGAAACTGCTGGCCCATGATCACTTCGCGCAGGCCCTGTTTGCGATGTTGCAGGTACAGCAGGCCAATCAGGCCGATGCCGGCCAGGCCCAAGGAATTGATGTTCTGCTGGTTGGTAGGCAAGTTAGGCCAGGATTGGAAAACGATAGCCATGGTCGCCAGGCAGGTGATGAGCAGCGCCAGGAGCAGCATGCCGATGCGCTTGAAAACATTGTAGGGCGCAGCCGTAGCCGGAGTGGGTGTGTGGTAGGTAGGTGCGGCAGAATGCACGGGACGGTCCTTGTGTGGGCAATTCGGCGCGCATGATGCTCGGCTGGCAACTGGGTATCAATGGCCTGGCGGAGAAAAAGAGTATTTACCCAGCGTGTGGCAACGCCCACTCCCGGCGTTGCCCCCACGCGCAAGAGAAGCCTGTGCGATCGAGAGTGGCCACCTACTCGGGGCGGCGATCTTCAGGGTTTTCGGGTTTGCTGGTGCGATGCTCGAGCAGGCTGATCAGCGCGCCGGTGATTGCAATCAGGGCCAGCATGAACAAGCCGATGTCTGAATTTTCCACAGTTGTGCTCCTGCAAAAGTGTCTAGGAAGATGACTCAAGCCATGCGTTTGAGTGCGTAGGCCATGGCCGCGCCAAGACCTGCCATGGCCGCCAGCAATCCTGGAAATGCCAGCCACCAGGGGACACCCGAGGTCATCATGCTGAACTCGGACATGCCACCGATGCTGGCGATGAGGTTCAGTGGCAGAAACACCACGTTGATCAGGGTGAGGTTGCGCAGCGCCTGATTCATGCTGTTGTTGGCCAGGTTGGCGCGGGCTTCGATCAGGCTGTCGAATAGCTGGGCGTGGATTTTCGCCTGCTGGTAGCTCTGTTCGTTCTCGATGATCAGGTCATTGAGCGTTTCGAGCTGGGCCGAGCTGAAACCATGGCGCCGACCGTGGCTGCGCAACAGTTGCAGCACCGCGCCGTTGCTCTGGATGGCGTTGACGTAGTACACCAGGCTCTCGCTCAAGTTGTACATCTGCACCAGTCGCGCCGGGGCCATCGCCCGGGTGAACTGCTGCTGGATCTCGCGCGCCACCTGCTTGACTACGCGCAAGTGGCCCAGGTAGTGATGCACGCTTTCATCGAGCAGGGCCATCAGCACGTCCAGCGGACTCTGCAGCAGCGTGCCGCCATGCAGGCTGGTCAATAACGAGTTGGTTGCGCACACCACCACCAGCCGCTGCTCGCTCAGCACCACACCAAACGACGACACGTTGAACGCACGGCCGTCGAAGCTTTCCGGGCGCTTCCAGACCAGGAACAGATGATCGGGCTTGATCTCGATGCGCGCCACTTCATCCGGATCGAGCGAGCACTCCAGTGCTTGCAGGCTGATGCCCAACCGCTGGTTGAGGGCCTGGCGCTCGCTTGCCCCGGGTGCTATGCATAGCCACACGGTCGCCTGCTGTTCAGCGCTCTCGCACAGCTTGCCCTCATGGATGCAATAGGTTTCGATCATCACGCCTGGCCACGTTGCTTGAGTTCAAGTCGCTGGATGAAGGCCTGCAGTACCCGCCGGTACAGTTCATCGCCAAGCACGGCATCCTCGATGCCAGCGTCGAGGTTGGGGTTGTCATTGACTTCGATGACCAGCACCCGCTCGCCGCACTGCTTGAGGTCGACACCATAGAGGCCTTCGCCAATCAGACGCGCGGTATCGAGTGCAAGCTTGACCACTGCAGGCGGTGCCTGCTCGACCGGCACCGCCCGGCACTTGCCATTGACTTCGCCGGCCAGCGCCTTGTGGTTGTAGATTTGCCAATGACCCTTGGACATGAAGTACTGGCAGGCGTAAAGGGCTTCGCCGTTGAGCACGCCGATGCGCCAGTCGTACTCGGTGTAGCAGTACTCCTGGGCGAGCAGCAGCACCGAGTGTTCGAACAGCTCCTGGGCGGCGCTGGCCAGGGCTTGCGCATCGGCGACCTTGATCACCCCACGGGAGAAACAGCCGTCCGGGATTTTCAGCACCAGCGGAAAGCCCAGGCGCCGTCCCGCCTGTTCAAGCTCCTGCGGCCGATCCTTGTAGAGGATTTCCGTTGCCGGCATGCCCAGGCTGCGGCGCTTGAGCAGGTCGGCCAGGTAAACCTTGTTGGTGCAGCGCAAGATGGAGGAGGGGTCATCGATTACCACCAGGCCTTCGCTCTCGGCTTTCTTGGCGAAGCGGTAGGTATGGTCATCGACCCGTGTGGTCTCGCGAATGAACAGCGCATCGAATTCGGCGAGCCGTGCGTAGTCTTTTTTCTCTATCAGTTCGACGTCGATGTCCAGCGCTTTGCCCGCTTCGACGAATCGCTCCAATGCCAGGGTATTGGAGGGCGGCAAGGCTTCACCGGGGTCATGAAGTATCGCCAGGTCGAAGCGGGCAATACGCTTGGACGCGGGTTGGCGCCAGGTGCGGCGGTTGAAGGCATCCAGCGCGTCGGCAAACACATGCTGTTGCTCATCGCGCAGCTTGTGCAGCGCCCCGGCCTTGATTCCGGCAATCTGCCAGGCCCCGCCGCGGCGAAACTCCACCAGCAGGATCGGGCAGGGGAAGGCCTCGAACAGTTGCCGGCCCAGCGCCTGCAACGGCGTGATGAGGGTCTTGCCGAAGTACAGGGTGAGGGTGAAACCCTCGGTACTGCCGTAGGGATGATTGACCAGCGCAGCTTCGAGGGTGCGTTCCAGATCATCCAGGCCCACACCGTACAGCGCCTTGCGCGACAGCTCACTGATGCTGCGTACCGAAGGCAGTACCTTGTGCCCGCGCGCTTCGGCCAGCAGCGAACAGTAATAGCCCTGGCCCAGGTACTTGTAGTTGCGACACAGGTTGATGACCTGGGTCCTCCCGGCGCCCTCGTCGCTGTGCTCCAGGTAGTCCTGGGCGAGCATCAGGCTCTCGCTGGGCAGGTAGCTGGCCCAGTCTTCCTTGCGCTCCACCAGGATCAGCAGGCGGTTGCCGGCGCGCCGCGTACTGGGAGGTTCTTCGCTGAGGGTTATTGTGCAACGTTCGGATTTGTCCAATACTTCGGCCATGTTGGCTTGCACCGCTGACATGAGTAGTCGATCCCAGTTGAAGTGAACAGACCCTCAATAAATCACGGGTTAATCCCCCTGTCCCGGTTCGTTACTCAAACATTACGGTGCTGCCATGGCTTTTGATTTTCGCTTTGCATCGATGGCCGATATCAGCCATCTGGTCGCGCTTGAGCAGGCGTGTTTTACCCTCGATCGTCTGAGCCCGCGCAACTTTCACTGGATGCTCAGCCGTGCCAATGCCAGCCTGGTGGTTGCCGAGCAGGACGGGCAACTGGCCGGTTACGCGTTGCTGCTGTTTCACCGCGGCACCTCGCTGGCGCGCCTGTACTCCATCGCGGTGGGGCGGGCCTTTCGTGGCCATGGCCTGGGCCAGCGCTTGCTGGAGCAGGCGCAGGCGACGGCGCTGGCGCGCAATTGCGCCTGGTTGCGCCTGGAGGTTCGTGCGGACAACCCTGCGGCCATCAGCCTCTACGAGGCCAACGGCTACCGGCGTTTTGCCGTGATCGATGACTACTATGAGGATCACGCCCAGGCGCTGCGCTACGAGAAGCGTATCCTGCGTCATGCCCCGCCGCCGGCCCGGCAGGTGCCCTATTACCCGCAAACCACGGAGTTCACTTGTGGTGCGGCGTGCCTGTTGATGGCCATGGCAGCGATTGACAGCAAGCGTTTGCCCAATCGCGCAGAAGAAATCCAGTTGTGGCGCGAAGCGACCACGATATTCATGACCGCTGGCCACGGCGGTTGTAGCCCCCAAGGCCTGGCGCTAGCCGCCTGGACGCGCGGTTTTGCCGTGCGCCTGATACTAAGCCAGGCCGGCTCGCTGTTTCTCGATGGGGTACGCAGCCCGGAAAAAAAGGCCGTGATGCAACTGGTCGAAGACGGCTTTGCCATGTCCCTTGCAGATACCGGTGTCGAGCAGATCATCGGCGCGCCGTTGGACCTGCCAGCGGCCTTGTCGGCAGGCTTCAAGCCGCTGGTGCTGATCAGCAGCTACCGCTTGACCCGGCTCAAGGCGCCTCACTGGGTCGTGGTGACCGGTTGCGATGAGGAGTTCGTCTATTTGCACGATCCGGATGTGGATCACAGCCGCCAGCGGCAAAGCCTGGATTGTCAGCACCTGCCGGTAAGCCATACCGAGTTTCAGCGCATGAGCACCTTCGGCAGGCAGCGCGTGCGTGCCGCGGTGATGCTGCGGGCACGCTGACGCGTGCCGCAGCAGGTTGTTAAGCACGTCGTGATTTTGCAATCACACCACTCATGTATTGATTCAGGTCGCGCAGATCCTGAACGCTCCAGGCGTGCGGCGGTATCTTTACGCCGTTCTCCTGCAACGTCTTGGGAATCAGGTTGCCATTGGGGCGAAGTATGACGGATGACACAATAACGCCCGGGTACTCCTTCAGCCGCTGCTTGAAGTTCGACGAGGTAAGGTCAGGTGTTGGCGGGCTGCTTTTATTGGCCAGCGGTCCCGTCCCCTTGATATCAGTGCCGTGACACACGGCGCACCTTTGCGCGTAGAGGTTCTTGCCATTGGCAGTGTCTGCGAAGACTGGCGCTGTTGGTGTGAGAGATAGAATCGCCAGCAAAGCGATGGGTGATCGTTTAATTTTTATTCTGCCTTGATGATTAAGTAAGGCCTGCAGCCAGAGCCGCCCCGATGGACGGCCCCGGCATTGACGGCTTCAGTTCTGCGCGGTCTTTTCACCTGCTTGCAGTTTCACCGTCTCTTCGAGGGTGAAGCGCCCCAGCGGATTTTGCAGGAAGTTCTGGATATTGCTGCGCGAAATATTGATGTACGGGCTGTAGTACAGGTCGATCCAATGGACGTCCTGTTTGGCCAGCTTTTGCAGCTCCTGATAAATCTGCTTGCGTTTGACCGGGTCGATCTCCACCCGGGCCGCCGCCACCAGATCCTTGACCTTGTCGTTGTGATAGCGGGTCATGTAGTTCATGTTGGTGTCGTGACCGAGCACGAAGGTGGTCTTCTGGTCCGGGTCCAGCACGTCGTTGGTCCAGTACATCACCGACAGGTCGTAGTCGCCATCGACCAGCATCTGCCAGCTCTGGGTCGGATCGACCTTCTGCAGGTTGGCAGTGATGCCGACATCGGCCAACTGCTTTTGCACCAGCACGGCGATCTGCTCGTCAGCCTCGTTGCCAGCGTTGACCACGTAGTTGAGTTTGAGCCCCTCGACGCCAGCCTTCTTCAACAGCTCGCGGGCCTTGGCCGGGTCGAAGGGGCGTTGCAGGTTGTTGGCGTTGTGATAGAGCGCGCCCTTGGGAATGTACGAATAGGCCACTTCGCCGTGGCCGAAGGTCACGGTGTCCACCAGCGCCTTCTTGTCGATCGCAAGGTCAATCGCCTCGCGCACCGCCGGCTGTGCCAGCACACCCTTCTCGTGGTTGATGAGCAGGTGGTCCTCACGGGTCGAAGGGTCGATGTGAATGGTCAGGCTCGGGTCCTTGCGCAGGGCATCGACACGGGAGAAGGGCACGAAAATCGCCGAGTCCAGCTCGCCGGCCTGGACCTTGAGCATGCGGGTGTTGTCGTCGGGGATGGAGATCCACTCCACGCCATCCAGGCTGACCTTGTCGGCCTCCCAGAAGTGCGGGTTCTTTTCCAGGATCACCCGGTCACCGCGCAGCCACTCTTTAACTTTGAAGGCACCGGAGGTCACCGGCTCCTGGGCGTAGGCCTCCTCGCCGATCGCGTCCATGGCCTTTTTCGACAGGATCGAGACGTTGGCGGTGGCCAGTTGCGCAAGGAACGGCACCGACTTGTTCTTCAGGGTCACCACCAGGGTGCGCTCGTCTGGTGCTTCGGCCTTGTCGATGATTTTGTAGGAGTCGGCCCACAGCGAACCGGGGTTGTCGCGGATGCGCAGCAGTGAAAACGCGGCATCGCTGGCGCTCAGCGGCGAGCCATCGGAGAACTTGGCCTCGCGGATCTTGAAGGTGTAGGTCAGGCCGTCGTCGGAGACCTTCCAGCTTTCGGCCAGACCCGGGACCAGCCGGGTGCCGCTGTTGTCCACGCGCACCAGCACGTCGTAGACGTTGGCAAAAACCCAGCTGTCGCGGTTCTGCGCGCTCTTGATCGGGTCGAAGGTGGTGCTCTCCTCACGGCAGCCGATGGTCAGCACGCCGGCTGCCTGGGCCATGCCGGCGGCCAGGGTGCTGGCAGCCAGCACGGCGGCGGTGAGTAACTTCAATGCGGTGGGTTTCATGCTCAAGCTCCGTTTGATGGTCATGGTTGTTGTGTCAGTACGGCGGCCGCGGATGGATACAGGCATGGCGCCGGGCACCCTGTGCGTGTCTGGGCGGCGCGGTTTCGCTGCAGGTGGGCAGCGCATGCAGGCAACGTGGCTGGAAGGCGCACCCCGACGGCAGTTGCAGCGGGCTCGGTGGCTCGCCGGCCAGCGGGCGTTCTGGCAGGCGGCGGGCCGGGTCGATGTCGGCGATCGACTGGATCAGCGCGGCGGTGTAGGGGTGATGGGGCGCATCGAACACCTCATCCACCGGGCCTTCCTCGACGATCTGCCCCAGGTACATCACCGCCACCCGGTCGCACAGCCGGCGCACCACGCCCAGGTCGTGGGTGATGAACAGCAGCGCCAGACCCATGCGCTCGCGCAGCGCCAGCAGCAGGTTGATGATCTGCCCCTGGATCGACACATCCAGGGCGGCGACGCATTCGTCGGCGACGATCAACCGAGGTTCGATGGCCAGGGCCCGGGCAATGCCGACCCGTTGGCACTGGCCGCCGCTGAGCGAGCCGGGCTTGCGCTCGGCCAGCTCGGCGCGCAGGCCGACCAGCTCGAGCAGTTCGGCGACCCGCGCCGGGATCCGTTCGGTGGGCACCTTGCGCTGCACCTGGAGGACTTCGGCGAGGATCTGGCCGATGCGCTGGCGCGGATTGAGCGCCGCGTACGGGTCCTGGAAAATCATCGCGGTCTCGCGGCGCAGGCGGGCGATGTCGACCTTGCGGCCCTGGGTCATGTCGATGCCGTCAAACAGCACCTGCCCAGCGCTGACCGGGTTCAGGTGCAAGATGGCCCGGGCCAGGGTGCTCTTGCCGCAGCCCGATTCGCCCACAAGGCCCAGGGTCTGGCCGGCAGCGAGGGTCAGCGAGGCGCCGTTGACCGCATTGATTGTGTGCGGGCGCAGGCCGAACAGGCCGCCGCCGGCGGTGGAAAACTGCACATGCAGGTCATTGACCTGCAACAGCGTGGTCATGACGGGCCTCCGGCCAGCAACGGGGTGTGGCAGGCCAGGCGGTGGCCGGGGCCGCTCTCATGCAGCTCCGGTAGCTGCTCGCGGCACAGCGGCAGCGCCTGGGCGCAGCGCGGTTCGAAGCGACAGCCTGAGGGCAGGGCATCGAGCAGAGGCGGTTGCCCGGCAATGCTGTTCATCAGCCGCGCCTGGGGTTGCTGCGCAGGGTGGCAGGCCAGCAGCCCGGCACTGTACGGATGGCGTGGATGGGCCAGCAGTTCGTGCTTGCCGCCATGCTCGCAGAGACGTCCGGCGTACATCACGGCGATGCTGTCGCAGGTCTGCGCCACCACCCCCAGGTCGTGGCTGATGAGGATCATCGACAAGCCGCGACGGTCACGCAGCTCCAGCAGCAGGCGCAGGATCTGCGCCTGCACGGTGACGTCCAGGGCCGTGGTCGGCTCGTCGGCGATCAGCACTTTCGGGTTGCAGCCCAGGGCCACGGCGATCATCGCCCGCTGGCGCATGCCGCCGGAGAACTCGTGGGGGTAGTTGTCGACCCGCGACTTTGGATCGGGAATGCCGACCTGGCGCAGCACGTCGATGGCTTCGGCCCGCGCCTCGCGGCGCGAGGCACCCTGGTGCAGGCGGATGCCCTCGGCGATCTGTTCGCCGATGCGCATCAGCGGGTCCAGGTGGCTGCTGGGGTTCTGGAAGATCATGCCCAACTCGCGTCCGCGCAGGCGGCGCATGCCGGCCTCGTCCAGTTGCAGCAGGTCGTGGCCCGCCAGGTGCACAGACTTACCCTCGATGCGCAGGTTGGGCGAGGGCAGCAGGCGCATCAGGGCACGGCAGGCCAGGGTCTTGCCCGAGCCGCTTTCGCCCACCAGACCGAGGATCTCGCCCTGGCCAAGGTCGAACGACAGGCGCTCGACCAGGGTGACTTCGCGGCGGTCGTTGCGGGCGATCACGCTCAACTCCCGGACTTGCAGCAAAGGTGTGCTCATGAGCGCTCTCCAAGGCGTTCGGCGACGCCGTCGGCCAGCAGGCTGAAACCCATGGCCAGGGTCACCACGGCAAGGCCCGGGAAGGTGCAGATCCACCAGGCACGGGTGATAAAGCTTTGGCCCTCGGCCACCATCGTGCCCCACTCCGGGGTCGGTGGCTGCACGCCAAGGCCCAGGTAGCTGACGGCGGCGCCGTTGAGCAGCACCAGCACGGCGTCCGACATGCAGAACACCACCGAGCCGAACAGGGCATTGGGCAGCAGGTGGCCGAACAGTGTGCGCCGGTGACTAAAACCCAGGCTCCTGGCGGCCAGGGCGAAGTCGCTGTGCTTGAGCACGAGGATCTGTGAGCGGATCAGCCGTGCATAGGACACCCAGCCCACCAGCGCCATTGCAATGTAAAAGCTGCCAAGGCCGGGGCCGAGAATGGCCATGATCGCCAGCATCAGCACCAGGAAAGGGAAGGCCAGGACGATGTCGATCAGGCGCATGCAGGCGTTGTCCAGCAAACCGCCGATGTAGCCGGAAATGGCGCCGATGCAGGTGCCCAGCAGGAACGGAAAAATCACCCCGATCAGGGCCATCTGCAAGTCGATGCGCGCGCCCCAGATCACCCGCGACAGCACGTCGCGACCGAAGTTGTCGGTGCCGAAGGGATGCGCCAGGCTGGGGGCGGCCAGGCGCAACTCGGCGTTCTGCAACAGCGGGTCGAACGGGGCGACCCACGGCGCACACAGCGCCAGCAGGCACCAACCGAACACGATGGCCAGGCCGCAATACAGGGTCAGGCGGCCATTGCCCAGGTTCCAGCTCAGGCGCCAGCGGATCGAAAGCGTGGGGCTGTGGCTGCGGCTCATTGGATCTTCACCCGCGGATCAAGGGCAGTGGTCAGCACGTCGGCGATGAAGTTCACCGCCACTGTGGCACAGGCCAGCACCATGGCCACGCCCTGGACCACCATGTAGTCGCGGGTGAAGATGCCGCGCACCAGCAACTGGCCGATGCCGGGCAGGGAGAACAGGCTCTCGATGACCACGGTGCCGCTGATCAGCCAGCCGATGTTGACTGCCAGCAGGTTGATCGTCGGCACGATGGCGTTGGGCAAGATATGGCGCCGCAGCAACGCGCCTTCGCCAAGGCCGCGAGCGCGGGCCGCGGTGACGTGGTCGGCCTGCATCTCCAGCAGGAGGCTGGCGCGCAGGTTGCGCACCAGCACCGCCGACAGCGCCAGGGCGATGGTCAGGCAGGGCAGCACCAGGTGCTGCAGCTTGTCGGCCCAGGTCCGGCCATAACCGGACACCGGCAGCAGCCCCCAGTGCACGCTGAACAGCAGGATCAGCATCAGGCCCAGCCAGAAGGACGGCAGGCCCAGGCCTGCGGTGGTGAACAGGCGGATCAGGTTGTCGGTCCAGCCGCCTTTGTGGCGGGCGGCGAGGATGGCCAGCGGCACGGCGATGAGCAGCGCCAGCAACACACTGCCCAGCACCAGCATCAGGGTGGGCTCGATGCGGCTGGCGATCAGGGGCAGGGCGTCGATCTTGTACAACAGCGACTTGCCCAGGTCGCCGTTGAGCAGGTTTTTCAGGAAGTACAGGTACTGCACCCAGATCGGCTCGTCCAGGCCAAACTGGGCGCGGATCTTCTGGATCGCATCCGGGGTGCTGCGCGCACCCAGCAACACCCGCGCCGGATCGCCCGGAATCGAGCGGACCAGCACGAAGGTGATGATGCTGATACCCAGCAGCACCGGCAGCAGTTGCAACGGGCGGATCAGGACGAACCGGTAGCGTGCCAGGTTCATCGATCAGCCCCGGTTGCGCTGCAGGAAATCCAGCAACACCGGGAAGTAGGCTTGCGGCTCTTCGTAGAACGGCATGTGGCTGCTGTTGGCGAACACGTGCAGCTCGGTCTGCTCATGCAGTGCCAGTTTCATGCGCAGGGCGCAGGCGGGGGTCAGTTCATCGTGCTGGCCGGTGGTGATCAGAACCGGCATACGGAACTCGCGCATGTGCTCCAGGCGGTTCCAGTCCTTGAGGTTGCCGATGTAGAGGAACTCGTTGGGGCCCTGCATGGTGGTATAGGGCCCCATGTTCCAGTCGCCCAGCGAGCGTTTGACCGGTGCGGGCCACTCGTCGAGGCGGCACACGTGGCGGTAGTTGAGCAGGGTGATGGCTGCCTGGTACTGGGGATGGTCGAGGTTTCCCATGGCCTCGTAGCGCTGCATCATCGCCACGGTTTCGCTGCCCAGGGCGCTGCGCAGGCGTTCCAGCTCGCCTATCAGGTGCGGGATATCGCCGACGGTGTTTTCCAGGATCAGGCTTTTCAGCGACTGCGGATGGTGGATGGCGTACTCGATCGCCAGCCAGCCGCCCCAGGAATGCCCCAGCATGTGCACACGCCCCAGGTCCAGGGCCTGGCGGACCTGCTCGACCTCGGCTACGTAACGGGTGATGTTCCACAGGCTGTCGTCGTCGGGGCGGTCGGAGGCGCCGGTCCCCAGCTGGTCGAAGGCAACCACGCGGATGCCCTTATCCTTGAGCCAGGCATGGGCATCGCGCAGGTAGTCGCAGGGCAGGCCCGGCCCGCCGTTGAGGCACAGCAGCACCTCATCTCCTTCGCCAAAGCTGTACACCACCAGATTGTGGCCATCGACCGATACGTTGAACTGCTGGTCAGCTTGCATCTCACGCCACATCGCTACTCTCCTGTTGGCAATGGCTTAACGCTATACCCTGCGCAGGAGAGTGCGCCGCCTACAAGCTAGTATTTCTTATAGGTTTTGTCTGGCAGTCCCGCGCCGAGCCGTGGCATTCTACTCGGCGGACTTCAAGATGGAAATCCAACAGGGTATATACACAGGAGTGCAAGGAATGCAGGCCAAGCTGGCTGAGCTCCATACTCGTCTGTCGTTGGCCAGTAGCCTGGACGAACAGATGGACAGCGTCGCTGCCCTTGCGGCGCAACTGGGCTTTGATGCCCTGGTGTACGACTACAGCCCGGTACCGCTGGACCATCTCGGCGAGCTGATCACCCCTTCGGTGGTCAGGCTGCGCCAGACCCCGAAGGATTGGCAGGACCTGTGGTGCAGCGCAGGCTTCTACCAGATCGACCCGGTACAGCACCTGGCCGTTTCCTCCATCGCACCGTTCGCCTGGTCGTACCTGCCCAAGGGCGAGACCGTTCTGCAGCGCCTGCTCGATCAGCGCCATGCGCCGGTGGTGGGTTATCTGTGCGATGCGCAGCTGGCCTGCGGCGTCACCGTGCCCATCCATCTGCCACGCGGCGGGCTGGCGACCCTGACCGGGCTGCGGCCCCAGGCCAGCCAGCGCGACCTGGACGATGCCCGCAACAACCTCACCGACTTCAGCCTGATCGCCCATGCCTTGCAGGAAGCGGCCTATCCCTTGCTGGGCAAGGAGGCTGCCGTGCGCGCCATCCGCTTGACCCGCCGTGAGCTCGAGTGCCTGCGCTGGGCTGCCGACGGCCTGACCGCGACGCAGATCGCCGAGATTCTCAACCGCTCGCTGGCCACAGTGTCGCTGCACCTGACCTCGGCCATGCACAAGCTGGGGGCGAAGAACCGGGTCCAGGCGGTCGCCCGCGCGGTGCACTACCGTCTGCTCGACACCTGAGTGGTAAAAAATCCGAAAACCTAGAGAACTCTCTAGTTATGCCGGGCCGTGCGTAGCGATATTGTGTGCTCAACGATTCGCACGGAGCCGGATGAAATGGAACTCATCAAATCGCATGAAGGTTTTGCCCCGTTCGGCGACTATCAAACCTGGTACCGCGTCACCGGCGACCTGGATTGTGGTCGCACCCCGCTGGTCATCCTGCATGGAGGGCCGGGCTGCACCTACGACTATGTCGATGCCTACAAGGATGTCGCGGCCGGTGGCTACCCGGTCATTCACTATGACCAACTAGGCAATGGCCGCTCGACCCACCTGCCGCAGATGCCGTCGTCGTTCTGGACGGTGAAGCTGTTCCTCGAAGAGCTCGACAACCTGCTCGAGCACCTGGGTATCAGTCAGCGCTATGCCCTGCTGGGCCAGTCCTGGGGTGGCATGCTGGCCAGCGAACACGCAGTACGGCGCCCGGCGGGCCTGCGTTGCCTGGTGATCGCCAACTCGCCGGCAGACATGCGCACCTGGGTCAAGGAGGCCAACCGCCTGCGCGAAAAACTGCCCGAGGACGTGCAGGCCACCCTGCTGCGCCATGAAGCCGTGGGCGACTACACCGCCGCCGACTACATCGCCGCCACCCGCGTGTTCTACGACCGCCACGTATGCCGCCTGAACCCCTGGCCGGACGAGGTGGCCCGCACCTTCGCCCAGGTCGATGCCGACCCCACCGTGTACCACGCCATGACCGGGCCCAACGAGTTCCACATCATTGGCAGCACCAAGGACTGGACCATCGTCGACCGCCTGGCGCAAATCAACGTGCCAAGCCTGCTGATCTCCGGGCGCTACGACGAAGCCACGCCGCTGGTGGTCAAACCCTACCTGGACCTGATCCCCGGCATCCGCTGGGCACTGTTCGAGAACTCAAGCCATATGCCTCATGTGGAGGAGCGAGTGGCTTGCATGGGGACGGTGGTCAAGTTTCTTGATGAGAGTTTGTAGTGTTGAAGTTTGCAAAATCCGCATCGTGCAGCTCGATTGCCAACCTGATGGATTCTGCCCAATGACAGCGATCCCGGGGGCTTTGCTCGATAAACAACTCAATGGTCCGCTGATCACTGCGTAACTTGAGTTCGTCCGAAGGGCTTCGAAAGAAATCTGCATGCTGAACGCAGAATTTTCCATTGCTCAGGTCCTCGAAGCAGTAATAGACAATCGCTGTAGTTTCGTCGGAGCGTTTCCATATTTGGTGCAACTTGAACATGACTCAGTCCTCCCTTAGACGGAGGGCTATTTTTGTGAACTCGCTCTGTCTCGTCAATGGTACGAAGCACATGACATCCTGAGGGGGGGCGTCGAGTCGATTTTTGACATCTGGGAGCAGGTGAAATCTTTAAGGTATATTCGCTGGCCGGCACGTACTGCTGGACACTGTCCCACCCCACGCACGCGAAAAGAATTGCCGCCATGTTCAAACTCAATAAATTCACCCTTGGTCTTGTTCTTCTCCTGACGTCTGTCGCGTGCATGGCGGACGATGCCATTAGTCGGGAATGGTCGCGTCTGATTAAGGCGGACTTTCCTGACGGCTGCGTGAGTCAGCTTGACGAGTACCTTATCAGCGTTGGCGCCAACGGTATCCGTATCGGCGCATGGCTCGTGCAAACGTGTAAAGGCAATTTTGAATATGGCGCGCGTTATGTTCCCGCAGATGTGCACGCTGACAAGGAAAAATTCAGCGTAAGTCGCAAGCAGGAAATTCGTGAGCTGACGCCGGAGCAGCTAAAGACCCTTTACGGTATCAAACGGTAGATAGACCTACCTACGTCACCGCCCTGAAAGGAAAACACATGACAGCCGAACTGCACACCGGTTCGCGCCTCGGCTACAGCGCTCTTGATTGGAACGAGGGATACGATGTCAACTTGCGCGACGTCATTCGCCAGCACCCTCAGCTGGTACTGGGCCGCTATGTAGCAATCGCCTGGTCGGATAGCGGGCGCTATCACCTCAGCGATGCCGAGATCGCCGGTGGGTGGCAACCTGTGGGTGACTTGGCGATCAGCCCCATGGTTACGGATATCGCTCAGTTGCCCACACCAGGCTTTGATGAGTGGTATGTTTTTGAGCGTTTGCCAGATATGACTACGCTCTCCCGGTTTAGCAGTGCGATCGCATTTCAACCTTTCGGAGACGGTGCCAAGGTCGACGAGTTCTGGTCGCAAATTGCTGATTTGCGACCAGTGCATGCTCTGCTCGGCGGCTGTCCAAGCCTGCTACTGATCACCCGGGACACAGCAGTGTATGAGCGCTTGCTGGCGCACTACTCAGTTTAACGGATCGTTTACTCGGGAATTCCGATCGTGTCCCAGGAAGTGGTGTAACTTATCATGGCTCTGGCCACTGAGTTCGCCGTTTAGTTGATCACGGCCGACAGCTTGGTTTGTGGATGATCGCTAATCGACCCGAAGCGGCCCCTCACGAACGGCAGAGTCCGACCCAAAGCAGGCGATCTAGATCATCTGCGCCGGGTACTTCCAGGTTGATACAATCCCCCGCTTTCAACCTGATGAGATGGATTTCATGGATTTGTATGTCGTGCGGCACGGTGAAACCTGGGCGAATGCCGAACACCGTTATCTGGGATCGCTCGACCCATCGCTTACAGAACGTGGACGTGAGCAAGCTCAAGCGCTTGGGGTGAACTTGCCCAATCAGCTGGACGCACTTGTTGTATCTCCACGTCTACGGGCAATGGAAACCGCCAGTATTCTTAACCAGAGGCTCAATCTCCCAGCCCAGACAATGGACTGCTTTCGAGAGCGTGATGTGGGGGTTTTCGAGGGGTTGACCCAGTCAGACGCAAGAGCGCGATATCCGCAGCTTTGGTCGCAAAACATTACGCGTCAATGGAGTCTCGGGCCAACCGGCGGAGAGTCGATTGTCGACGTTGTGAAGCGGGTCAGAGACGGATTGATAGATCTAGAATCGAGATATCCATCGAAGCGTGTTCTTCTTGTAGCGCACGGCTTCGTTGCAAAGACAATCCGCGCGCTGACTAAGAACGACTTTTCAGACTTCTACAACTGGCAACTCTCCAACGGCAGCATGCTGGCTTTGGAAAGCTTTGAACTCCCGATAGCCGACCTAGATACGTTACAGGCCTCGCTACCACCTGGACGATGATGGTGGCTGCTAGCTTTGCCAATGACCGCGGCCACCGATACGCAGTTTGATTTGATCACGCGCTATTTTCGCCTTCCCAACGAGGAGAAGGCCAGGTCGTTGTCATGCATCGGGCTGAGCTTGAGGCCGACCGAGGTATTCTCCACGTTCACATTCACTCAGTAATGAGATAAATTCTCAATCCCGCCCGTTGCCGAGCCTACTTCCGTGGCTGATTCCAACAAGCTGATGCACGATGTCTACAGTGAACACCACGGCTGGGTGTTTGGCTGGCTGCGCAAGAAACTCGGCTGTGCGCACAACGCGGCGGATGTGGCTCAGGACACCTTTCTACGCATCCTTTCATCCCGCGACGCTCTGCTGCAGGCCAGTCAGTCGCGGGGCTACATCGCAACTACTGCTCGCAATCTGCTGATCGACCGTGCCCGTCGCCAGCGTCTGGAAAAGGCCTACCTGGAAGACTTGGCCCTGCTTGCCCTGGAACATCCCGGCGCGCCGAGCGCCGAGCGCATCTGGGAAACCCTCGATGCGCTGGAGCAGATTTGCCGGTTGCTCGACGGTCTTGGCAGCAAGCCCCGGGAAGCCTTTCTCTTGCATTACCTCGAAGGCCACCCCCAGGCACAGGTCGCCGAACACCTGGGGGTCAGCGTGCGCATGGTGCAGAAGTACCTGGTACAGGTGCTGCTGCATTGTCAGTCGCTGCGTGACCCTTCATGAGCGAGGGCAATGACCTGAGCCAGCAGGCGGCCGAGTGGCTTGTGCTACTCAGTGCCGATGACGCCGCCGAGCGCGAGCACAGCGAACGCGAATACGCGCAGTGGAAGCAACTCAGCCCCGCGCACGCCGAGGCCGCGCAAGGCATGGAGCGGCTGTTGGCCAGCCTGCGCGGCATTCGCCAGGCGCCCGAAGGTGGTCGCCGGCTGCACCGGCTGATCGATGGCGAAATGCAGTTCAGTGAGCGAGGTCGGCGCAATAAGCGACTGGGCGCTGCGCTGGGCATCGGCCTGATGCTGCTGGTGCCCGGCTGGCTGGCCTGGCAGCACTACCCCAATACCTTACTGTTTGCCGACCTCGACACGGGCCCCGGCCAGTGGCAGGAAACCCGCCTTGAGGACGGCAGCCGCCTGACTCTGGCCGGTGGCAGCGCGGTCAACCTGCACTTCAGCGCCTCCGGGCGCGAAGTGCAATTGCTGCGCGGCGCAATCCGCGTGGACGTGGCCGCCGATGCCCAACGGCCATTCCTGGTGGTGACCGGCGACGGCAGTATCCGCGCACTGGGCACACGTTTTGTGGTCACCCGGCAGCCCGACGCCACTGACCTGAGCATGCTCGAATCGACAACACTGGCCCGCCCAAGTGAAGGGCCGGGCGAGGCGGTGGTGTCGGCGGGGCAGCAGTTGCGCATCCGCCGTGACGGCCTCGAGGGTGTGCAGCCGATCGACGTACAGGCCACCGATCAGGCCTGGCAGCAACACCGCCTGCTGGCCCGTGGCGTGTCGCTGCCCGAGGTGCTGGAGCAGTTGGGCCGGCAGTACGCCGGGGTGCTCAGCTTCGACCGCGAGGCGCTCGCGCAGATTCAGGTGTTCGCCTCGTTGCCGCTGGACAATCCGCAGCGCGCGCTGCAACTGCTCGAAGCCAGCTTGCCGATCGAAGTCAGCCGGCTCACGCCGTGGATTACCCGGATAAACCTGCGCGAAAAATAGATCCGTCGAAAAAGTTCGGGAGCGTGGTTCGCCTTTTTCCCGGTGGTCCGTTGAGTTTATGAGAATGAAACTCAACACTGGGAGACGCTTCACCATGCCGCAACCACGTAACCGCGCCCGGTTCAAACCGCTGTTCCTCGCTGTCCAGCTGGCCTGTGCTCTGCCGCTGGGGATCGCCGTACAGGCCCATGCCAAGCAGCAGGCGGTGCAGTACAACATTGCGCCGGGTGCGCTGGGCGATGTACTCAGCCAGTTCGCCGCCCAGGCCGGCATCGACCTGGCGGTGGAGGGGCGCCTGGTGTCCGGCTTGCACAGCAATGGTCTGCGCGGCAGCTATGGCGTGGAGGAGGGCTTGCGTCATCTGCTCAACGGCAGTGGCTACAGCTACGCCCAGACCGCCGCAGGCTTTGTGCTGGTGCCGCAAGCGGAGCAGGGCGCGGCGCTGCAACTGGACGCCACCAGCATCCAGGGCGTGCTCGCCTCGCAAAACCCCAACGGGCCGGTGGATGGCTACCTGGCGACCCGCGCCAGCAGCGCCACAAAAACCGACACCGCGCTACTGGAAACCACCCAGTCGATCTCCGTGGTCACCCGCGACCGCCTGACCGCCCAGGGTGCGCAAACCGTCAGTGACGGCCTGGGCTATACCGCCGGCGTGCACGCCGGTGTCGCCGGCAACAACCCCACCGACAACACCATCATGGTGCGCGGCTTCCAGCAGATAAACGCCAACGCCTACACCGACGGCCTGCGCAACAACCAGATCGGCTACTACGCACCGGAGCCGTGGGGCATGGAGCGTATCGAGGTGCTCAAGGGGCCGGCCTCGGTGCTGTACGGCCAGGGCTCGCCGGGCGGTACCGTGAACTTCGTGTCCAAGCGCCCGACCTTCGCCGCCCATCGTGAGGTGGGTTTCTCCACCGGCAGCGACAACCGGCTGCAGACCTATACCGATGTCGGCGATGTACTGGATCAGCAGAACACCTTGGCGTATCGCCTGGTCGCCCTCGGCCGCGATGCCGACAACAGCATCGACGGCATCAAGGACGACCGTGTCTATGTTGCGCCGAGCCTGACCTGGGCTCCGGACGAAGACACCTCGCTGACGATCCTGGCGTCCTACCAGCGCAACAAGAACCTGTTCACCAGCAATATGCCGTACTCGCTGTTCGACGGCTCCAATCCCAATGGCCGGGTACCGCGTCACCGCTCGTTGAACGAGCCCGGTTTCGACGCCGAAAAGTCCGAGCAGACCAGCCTCGGCTACGAATTCAGCCATGCCCTCAACGACACCTGGACCTTGCGCCAGAACGCCCGCTACACCCACTTCACCGGCTACGAGCACCAGCTGTACCGCAACAGCGCGGTGATCGCCGGTACCACCCTCAACCGTTATTACCAACTGCGTGACTACGGCAACGACAATTTCGCGGTCGATAACCAGTTGCTCGGCAAATTCGATACCGGGCCGCTGAATCACACCTTGCTCGGCGGCGTCGACTATCAACACAGCCGGCGCAGCAACGACGTGCAGACGGGCGACGCGCCAGCCATCAATATCTATGCGCCGGACCGCAGTGTGGTGGTCGATACCTCGCGCTACACCAGCCAGCTCGGCACCTCGGAAAAGAGCCGCCAGTTGGGTGTCTATCTGCAGGACCAGATCAAGCTCGGCAAATGGGTCGCCTCGCTGGGCGGGCGTTACGACTGGGCCAGCCAGGACACCGACAGCCGCACCTATAACGTGGCCAGCGGCCGCACCACCGGCGGGCTGACCACGCTGGACGCGGAGGACTTCACCGGTCGCCTTGGCCTCGGCTACCTGTTCGACAGCGGGGTGTTTCCCTACATCAGCTACAGCGAATCCTTTATCCCGACTTCGGGCACCGACCGCAGCGGCTCGCCGTTCGAGCCGGAAACCGCCCGGCAATACGAAGTGGGGGTGAAGTACCAGCCCAGCGGCTACGACAGCTACCTCACCGTCGCCGCCTTCGACCTGCGCCGGAAGAACGTCCTGACCACCGATGTCTCGGCGCCGAGCTACAGCGTTCAGGAAGGTGAAGTCACCTCGCGCGGGATCGAAGTGGAGGCCGTGCTCAAGCCGGTCAGCAGCCTGAACCTGATCGCCTCCTGGAGCCTCAACGACGTCGAAGTCAGCCAGGACAACCCCAACGCCGCTGGCATGAGCAACAAGGGCAAGACCCCGGCCCGTACTCCGAAGCACCTGGCGTCGCTGTGGTCCGACTACACCGTGCAGGGAGGCTTGTTCGCCGGGCTTGGCTTCGGCGCGGGGGTGCGTTACACCGACTCGACCTTCGGCGATGCGCAGAACACCTTCAAGGTACCGGACTACACGGTGATGGACGCGATGCTCAGCTACGACTTCGGCAAGGCCGACGCCAGCCTCGATGGCCTGAAGGCGCAGTTGAACGTGAAGAACCTGACGGATAAGTATTACGTGGCGGGATGCTTCGCCAGCGTAGGCTGCCTGTTGGGTGCGGAGCGGACGGTGACGGCGGATTTGACTTACAAGTGGTGAGGCTGCCAGCTAACTGCCGTAACTTTTTGCGGCAGTTTATTTTGTGAGAGCGGGCTTGCCCCGCGAAGAGGCCGGCCCGGAAATGGAGTTGCCTGGCACGGGCTGCGCCCGTGTTCGCGGGGCAAGCCCGCTCTCACACAGACAGCCGCATCGACATCGATCTGTCAGCAGGGTTGGGCCGCCAGGCTATTGCTGACGTTGCGCCCCATCACCAGCACAGTGACAAAACCGCAGCCCACCAGGGCCGTGGCTAAACTCAAGAGTACCGAGCTGCCCAACTGGTCGACGATCTGCCCGCCGAAGAACGAGCCCAAGGCGATAATCACCTGGAACATGGCGACGAACAGTGGCATGCCGCGTTCGACATCCTTGGGCGCTACCACAAACATCCAGATGCTGGCGCAGGCGGGGAAGGCGCCGAAGGCGAAGCCCCACAGTGCAATCAGCATCGCGGCGCCAGTCATGCCAGTGGCGTAGTACGGGAACAGGGCGGTGCTGATGGCGATCATCAGTGCGACCAGCAACAGCGTGTGACGCACGCTTCGGTTGGCGGCGAAACCTGCGAAAATATTCCCCGCCACCCCGGCCACGCCATACAACAGCAGCAGTGAGCCAATGGTCGGCCCATCGAAGCCGGCATTCTGTTTGAAGAAGGGTGCGACATAGGTGTACGCGGCAAAGTGCGCCAGGCCAATCAGCAGTACGGTGATCAATCCAACTCGAGCCTGTGGATTGATGAACAGGGCCGGCAGGTCACTGATGCGAATGGCTTTTTCGGGGGTGAGCCGCGGTAGCAGGAAGATCTGCGCGAGCAATACCGGTACGCCCACCAGCGCGGTGACCAGAAAGGTCATGCGCCAGCCCATCAAGCCACTGAGCCAGGTGCCTACGGGCACGCCCAGCACGGTGGCCAGGGTCACACCGACCATGATGATCGAGGTGGCTTGGGCCACGCCCACGCCCTTGGGCGCCAGGCGGCTGCTAAGGGCAATGGCCGTCGCCCAGAAACCGCCGATACTGATGCCCAGTAGCACGCGGCCAAACAGCAGCAGGCTGAAGTCGCTGGCGTAGGCCACCACCGAGTTGGCGATGATCATGATCAGCGTCAGGCCGATCAGCAGATAGCGACGATCCAACGTGCCAATGCCCACTGAGAGCAAGGGGGCGGCGAGGGCGGCCATGATGCCGGGCAGGGTCACCATCAGGCCGGCTTGGCCGGCACTGATGCCCAGATCACTGGCGACATCGTTGAGTACGCCCACCGGGAGAAACTCACTGGTAACCAGGGCGAAGGCACCCACGGCGACCGAGAGAATCGCCAGCCACTGCTGTATGACGCTCTGTTGATTATGTTCGAGAAGGCCGTGAGGGCCCTGGTTGACGCGTGACATGGTGCTGGATTCCAAAGGGGACTGTCGCCTGAGGCAGGCGCGGGAACGGGAAAATTTGGACGCGATTATAGGAGGCGGTTTTGCCAAGCCTACAGGTGGGCGTCTCGATAGTAATCATCAGTGCGATCGATGAATCAGTGCACCGCGCCCGCAAGTAGCGTCAACAGGGCATCGGCATCCAGCTTCGCGCTGACCTCGCCACCTTCCAGCAGCCTCTGGGCCAAGTCTCGTTTGCGAGAATGCAAGGCGACGATCTGTTCCTCGATGGTGTTCTCGGCGACCAGCCGGTAAATGGTCACCGGGCGCTGCTGGCCAATGCGATAGGCGCGGTCACTGGCCTGGTCCTCCACCGCCGGGTTCCACCAGGGATCGAGGTGGATCACATAGTCGGCGGCGGTAAGGTTAAGGCCACTGCCGCCGGCCTTCAGGCTGATGAGGAATACCTCACCCACCCCAGCCTGGAAGGCGTTCACGCGGCTCTCCCGCTCCTTGGCGGGTACGCTGCCATCGAGGTACTGGTAGGCGATGTTTTTTTCAGCAAGCCACGTGCGAGCGATGCTCAGGTGGTCGACGTACTGGCTGAAAACCAAGGCTTTGTGGCCATTGTCCAAGAGCTCTTCGACGATCGCAGTAAAGGCCTGAAGTTTGCTCCCTGGCAGGGTCGATTCCGGAATCACCAGCGTTGGATGGCAGCAAAACCTGCGCAGGCGGGTGATTTCCGTCAGTATCTGAAACGACCTGCCTGCTCCGGGAGCCAAGTCAGAGACATTGTTTAGCGCTTGCTGGCGAAGGGCTTCGTAGTGGTGAGCCTCATCATCGGACAGCGGTACTTTGTAGGTAATCTCGGTACGTGGGGGCAGTTCATCGAGCACCTGGCTTTTGAGGCGGCGCAGGATGAAGGGCTGGATGAGCGCCTTCAGTGCCCGCCGGGCTGCTGCATCGCCCTGTTCGATGGGGGTAGCGAAGCGGCTGCTGAAGCTTTCCTGGCTGCCGAGCAGCCCTGGATTGATGAATCGGAACAGGTTCCACAGCTCGCCTAAGTGATTTTCCACCGGGGTGCCAGTGGAAACCACGCGGAAGTCGGCCTGCAAAGCCATGACGGCTTGGGAACGCTTGGTCTGGGCATTCTTGATTGCCTGCGCCTCGTCCAATACCACGCTGTTCCAGCAACAGGCGGCGAAGGCTGCACTGTCCTGTTGCAACAGGCCATAGCTGGTGATGATCAGGTCGCCGGGGCCGAGGTCAGTCAGGTTGCGCTCTTGCTGATACAGATGCAGTTTCAACTGCGGGGCGAAACGCCTGCTTTCGGCCAGCCAGTTGAGGGTTACCGACGTCGGGGCCACAACCAATTGAGGCCCGTTGGCGGCCCGCTGCAGCAGAATAGCCAGGATCTGTATGGTCTTGCCCAGGCCCATGTCGTCGGCCAGGCAGGCACCGACGCCCCACTCAGCCAGGCGTGCCAACCACATGAAACCCTCGTGCTGGTAAGCGCGTAAATCGGCCAGCAGGGTGCGCGGTAGTTGAGGTTGGTAATCTCGCAGCGACTGCAGTTTTTCCAGGTGCGCCTGCCAGCTTTTATCGGCATTGAACTCGCCCACCTCTGCGGCCAAGCCGGCTAGCAACGGTGCAGTCAACGGGCTGAGGCGAAGGCCTTGGTCGGTGACCCGATCAGCCAGGTGCGTCAGTTCATCCAGGCGCTTGCGCAACGTCTCGTCAAGCGCCAGCCAGTCGCGCTCGTCGAGCTTGAGGAAACGTCCGGGGCTGGCCTTGAGCAGCTCCAGCAGTTGGCGCAGTTGCAGCACCTTGCCGTCATCGAATGCGATCTCGCCTTGCAGGACGAACCATTCGCCCTGTTTGCGCAAGCCCAGCTTGAGCTCGTTCAGCTTCAGGCGGCCTTTGATGCGCATGCGTTCGCCTTCTGGCCAGACGCAGTGCACCTGGTTGCCGTCCAATGCATGGAGCTCGCCCAGTACCTGCAATGCATCCTGAGGCTGGTCCAGTTGCCATTCCTGGCCATCGCTGTTGGCGTTGGCCAGGCCGGGGCAGGCATGCAGCACCTGTTGCAGCGTCTGGCGTTCACCCGCCAGGTCGCGGCACACCTGCAATGGCTTGCCGTCGCGCTCGCCGAGTACGTTTTGCGCGCCTTGGCCCGGGCGAAACCAACTGCTCTCGGCCAAAGGGCGCACCAGCAGTTGCAGGCGCAAACCCTCGGCAAGGGGCAGCAAATGTGCGTACAGGCGCGTATCGGCGTGTTCGTGTTCGAGGTCCACCGCAAGTTCGGGCAGGTCCGAATGGATGGGCAGCAGTGGGGCGATAGCACTGACGGCGTCGATCAGTTGCGCCTTGCCCGATTGCGGTACGCGCAGGCCGTCGCCGATGATCTTGGCGATCTGGCGCAGGTCGCTGTTGACCGAATAGACCTGCAGGCGGGTCGGCGTTTGCTGGTGCAGGTAGTAGGTGTCAGCGGTGACGATGCCCAGCGGCTCGAGGCGCAGATGAATCTGTCCGTCCTGAGCCTGAAGGTGCAGGCTGGCGTGGCCTGCCTGAAGCTCGACACGCACGTCCGGGGCGTCGTGCCAAAACAGCGCCGGATGGCCTACCAACCTGGGTAGGGCCACGCCGAGAGGTAACGCGTACTCGACCTGGGAATAGAACGACTGGGCCTGGATCACGCTGATTGCCTGGCGGTCTTGCTCGCAGAGAAAGTCCAGGCTGCCACCTTCGTCCCTCAGGCGTTTAAGCGCCACGGAGCGGCCTTTGCTCCATTGCCCCTTGGCGCCAAGCTTCTGCTCGCGCGGCTCAAGCTGGTTGGAGTAGCTGTGCAAATTCAACATCCACGCCAGGCGGGTGGTCTTCTTGTCAGCCGGGCTAGTCGGCGCACTGGCCGGTTTGAGCTGACTCAGTGCGCTGAGTGCATGCTGCCAGGCTTCCTGGCGCTGATGCAGCGTGGCCAGTGGTTTAAGGCCTGTGTCGTGATGCAGATCGTGAAGCTTGCGTGGCACGCCAAATTGCACCGCGATCAAGGCGTCGAACTCTGCCGCCAGCCAGGTGTAGCCCTGTTGATCGAGCTCACCCCGGTAATCTTCCAGCGTCTTGCGCCAATCCTGTTCGCGCGCGAGGGGGGCATCCAGCCAGTAGAGTGCGAGGGCGAGCAGTAGACCATCCAGACCATTGAGCGCGACAGGCCGCAAGTACGACAACTCTGGCGTATTGCCTTGCAGTTGCTCGAACAGCTGAGAGAGCACTGAATAGGCCCTGCCGTAGTTTTGCTTTTCGCCCAGCACCAGTGCCTGCTTGAGCGCGGCGTGGTGCTGGCTGTCGTTTTCAGCGATAAGCGCAAGGCAATACAGTGCATTGAGCAGCGGTGGCAGGTCGATTTTGCGCTTTTTGGTCAGCCTGCGCTGATCGGTGAGCCAAGACCTCAACAGTTGCAGGGTCTCGCTGGCCTTGCCGTGCAGCATTGACTGCAGGCTCTGGAATGTCAGCGGGAAGTCCTGCCCGCCGTAGTGCTGCAGCGCTTTCCAGTCGCCTCGCCAGAGTGCCTGCTGCATCAATTGCAAGCCCAGCGCGGGGGACGGCCTGAGCATCATCTCGTGCTGGGCCAATGCATAGCTGCCACCTACCGGCCCCAGCAGGCTGTTGTTCAAGCGAAGGTGATCCTCGAGCAGCAGCCCACGCACCGTCTCGTCTAGCTGGCCGAATACCTCCAGTCCGGTCGGATCGGACTGCAACAGTTGCATAGGGTGCTGGTCAGGCCATTGACTTACGGGAAGTAACCTTTCCGCCAGGTGCAGCGACTGCTGCAATAGCTGGCAGTCAGCACTCAGCAGGCTCAGCCAGAGTTCTTGCAGTACTCGGGGTTTTCCAGGCACTTGCCATTGCACAAGTGCAGGCAAGCTCGCGTTGATCTGGTATAGCCGGAGGGAACCGTCGGCGGCGCCCAGCAGGCTCAGCAGCACACTGTTACGCCGCTGCGCAGCCACAACGAAATACTGCCCTTCGTTACGCTGCTCCACGTCGACCCAGCCTTGGTCCTGTAGCAGTTGCAGCAGCCCGGGCAACGTAGTGACGTCAAGCAGTTTGCCGCCCGGGTCACAGATACCCATGGTCCGCAGCAGTTTGAGCAGCGAGGTTTTACCTTTGCCAGGGAACGCCGTTACCAGTGCATAGAGCACGGCCTTGCAGTTGTTGGGCAGAGAATCGGGGCTAAGCGGGTGGCGGGACATCCTGGACCTCGTTGGAGCGTGTATTGTGCTGCGGATAGCTTTTGGGCATGGCCTCCAGCGTGCGTGGGTGCAGCCTCAAGCGTTTCCCCAGCCCAGGCTGTTCAGAAATTTTCACAGCGTTATGCCAAGCTAGAGCCTGTCAGGCTCGCCAAAAAACATTTTGATAGGGCTTTGGCTCAGTGGCTTCGTAGCAAAACGTTCAGGATACACCCCTCAAATTACCCCACGTACCCTTTCTCTGTGTTTTTACCTGGCGTTACGGCTTGAGCCGATACTGGCACCGTTATCCAAACCTTTCGGCTCCCGACCTACACTCAGCATCAGGAATAAAGATCCCATAAAGGTCACTTGCCTCGAGTCGTGGCACTGCGCTCAGACGTTTGACTGCAGGTATTCGCGCTCCCATGAGCTGATTACTTGGCTGTAGTTCCCATGCTCGGTGCGTTTTACGGCGACATAGCCTTGCACGAACCGGCAGCCCAGATACTGCTTGAGCACATCGCATTCCTCCATCCGGCTCAGCGCATCCTCCAGCGTATTTGGCAGTAGCAGACCGCAGTGGTCGTAGGCTCGCCCCTGCAGTGGGTCGCAAGGGCTGAGCTCTTCGAGTATGCCGAGATAACCGCACAGCAGGGTCGCGGCCATGGCGAGATACGGATTGGCATCGGCGCCGGGCAGGCGGTTTTCCACGCGCAGGCCCGCTGCTGGCGCAGTCGGCACACGCAGGCCAACGGTACGGTTCTCATGACCCCAGGCGACGTTCACCGGTGCGCAGTTGTCCGGCAGGAAACGGCGGAAAGAGTTCACGTTGGGGGCGAACAGGGGCAGCATTTGTGGGATATAGCGCTGCAGACCGCCGATGTAGTGCAGGAACTGTTTGCTCATGGCGCCGTCGTCGGTGGCGAACAGGTTCTTGCCGGTGGCCACGTTTTGCACGCTCTGGTGGATGTGCATCGCGCTTCCGGGCTGGAAGGCGATGGGCTTGGCCATGAAGGTCGCGCTGACCCCATGCTTGAGCGCCGCTTCATGCAGGGTGCGCTTGAACACAATGAGCTGATCGGCCAGGCGCAATGCGTCGCCATGACGAAAGTTGACTTCCATCTGCGCGGGGCCGCTTTCGTGGCTCAGGGTGTCCAGGTCCAGTTGCTGTACGTCGCACCACTGGTAGAGGTCCTCGAACAGTGCAGCGAACTCGTGGGTGGCATCGATAGAGAAGCTCTGCCGCCCCCGTTCCGGACGGCCGGAGCGGCCGTTGGGTGCCTCCAGTGGCAGGTCTGGGTCATGGCTGCGTCTGGTCAGATAGAACTCAAGCTCCGGCGCCACCACCGGCCTCCAACCGTTATCGGCATAGAGATCGAGCACCCGCTTGAGCGCGTTGCGCGGTGACAATTCGATAGGCTTGCCGAACTTGTCGAGGGAATCGTGGATGACCATGGCGGTGGGTTCCGCCAGCCAGGGCAAGACGAATACGGCGTGTGGGGCAGGCCGGCAGAACATGTCGGCGCCTGCCTCGTCGAGCAGGGCATGGAATACCTGGTCGTCGACGTAATCGCCGGTCACGGTTTGCAGCAGGACGCTTTCCGGCAGGCGCATGCCGCCTTCTTCGAGGAACTTCCCGGTAGCGGCAATCTTGCCGCGGGCAATGCCGCAAAAGTCGCTGATCATGCATTCGACTTCGGTGATGCCTTGTTGCTTGAGCTGTTTTTTCAGTTGATCGGCGGGGGTGTTCATAGAGGCCTCGCAAGTTTCATCGTTCTATCCTTGAAGCGCCAGCCAGGCCCCGCGGGAACGGGCCAGTCAGCACGTTGCCGCAGGGCCTGCGGTTCAGAACATCAGGCCGGTTTCGGCGAGCATGCGCACTTGGTCATGCTCCTCACCTGCACCGCCGAAGGCTGAACTCTCGTCGGCGCCCAATGCCCTGACGTAGGCCAGCTCGCCACGGACGAAGAAGGGTCCATCTCGGTAGGTGGGCGTGGCGGTAAACGACCATGCGCCGGATCCTGGGCCATAGAGCAAGTTGGTCGATGCACAATCGTCGTCCAGGCTACAGCTTCCACCTTGGCTGTCGATGTACTCGGCACGCACACCCAGAGCCCAGTGGTTATCAAAGTTGTACTTGCCCAGTACCGCCGCGCCGTAGCTCTCGGCTGCGGCGCCGATACCGCTGGCGGCGTCCTTGTCGACTCGGGTGTATTGCAGATAGGGACTGAGGGTGAAGTCACCCTTGGAGTGGGTGTAGATCAGGTTGTAGATCTGGCTGTTGTTCTGCACCATGGGCGTTGCGGTGGTGGACTTCGAGTTGCTCGAGAAGTTGCCTGCGCCAATGAACGCGATGGTGTTGCTGGCATCAAATCCGTAGGCAAGGCTGGTGCTGACCCAGTTGTACTTCCCTGAGTAGAAGCCATCGTTCACCGACAAGCTGGCGCTGAGCCGATCACCCGCGAAGTTCAGCTGCACCCCGCGGCTGATCGCGGGTTCCTGGTTCCACAGCAGTCCACGTTGGATGTTGATGTTCTGGAAGGTGAAAGTAGACTCCGCGCCGACCAGTGTCGGCAGGGAGCCGGCAATGATGGATAAGTGCTCGCCGATCGGGGCCTTTAGGTAGCCCACGGGCAGGTTGCCGTAGAGTTCATCGGCGGCCTTGCTCGACTTCATGTAGGCGCTGCCTAGTGAGGGCAGCGAGTAGCTACCAGCCTGTATGTAAAACTGCAACGGCCCGTCGGTGGTCTGGATCTCGACCTGCGCATTGCTGAGGTCGGCACGGACGTTTTCATTGCCATTGCCGGGGGTGTCGACCACGTGGTTCTGCCAGAGGCCGAGTCCGGTCAATTGGCCGCTGACGTAGACTTTGCCCAGAAGTCCCGTATCCACGGCAAAAGGGTTGGGGTTGGCTGGCAAGGTGTTGGCGACGACGGGGGACGGCAGTGGTGCAGCGAGTGCCGGCCCTACCAACAACAACGTCGCGAGGCTTGCGTGGACAGGCAGGAAGGCAAGGGACCTGGCCTTGCTGGCATGAGCGAACGAGGTGGGTTTGGCAGGGCGAATGAAGGTATTGACGTACAGGAACATACAGCTCTCTCGATACTCCGAAGACGTGCCGAAAGGGTATTGATTCGCGTATAAAGTTGCTGTCTGTTTGCGTTTTTGCGCCGTAAATTCTTGATAAGTCGGTTCATGAGTAGCGTGTATGCTCATGACTAAAGTTGATGTGTACTGTCAAAGTCGAATAGGGCGAGGGGAACTTTCTGCGAGATTTTGATCACTGCTTACATCACGATTAATCCACGCCGTGATGGCCGGAAACAGGGCAGGGCGCGTCTGATAGCGAGTCCATTTGCATGGACCGATTGCGCTGACGTCGAGCTCGACATTCACGCCCTCGCCAAGAATGCATGGCAGCTTGCCCATGACGAGCGCGGTGTCGTTCGACACGTACCTCATCTGCCGCCATTGCATGACGGAGAAAATGCAATGACATCATCGGGATGCAGGTGCACGGTCGCATGGATATCGGGGCGACAGCGCATGATTTCGCGGTGCATCTGGTGCCGGCTGGATTGATCCATGGGGGTGGGAGTGCTGGAGTACCGCCAGAAATAATTTTTGGAAAAATGAGGCGAAAAATCCTGGCAGGATCTATTCGCCTGCCAACTTAGCTGAGATGGCTGCTGGGAGGGCACCCAACTCGAATGGAGAGTCAGCCTGAGTTCAAGTATGGCGTTTGGTGGTTCTCAGTGTGCCCCCACGTTCACCCTGCGGGATGATGCGTAATCAGGGTCTGACTCGACGCGGCTACTGGCTGAGTGGGGTACACAACTCAGTTGGTGATCCCTCCCTTCATCACAAGATCGCAGTACTCGGTCATAAAGTTTTCCTGAACGCATGCTCATGAAGTCATTTTCCGCGATGAAGGACGGCGTTTGCCAATCGGCTGCTGTGGCAGGAGCCATCAAGCCCTTCTGGGCACTGTCAGCGAGGGATAAGTCGTCTACACGAATACTAAAAGGAAAAAGGCATAGTGCCATGAAAAATCCAGAGCAATTTGGCGGGTAGTAGCTACAGTTTGTAGGTCAACCCCCTAAACCTTCGAAGATAACGTTCGCGGCGGGCGTCGCCAGGAACGATAGGGACAGGAAGACGCGGCATTATTTCTGAGGACACACCATGCCCTATCAATGCACCTCTTTGATTGATGCGCAAATTGCTGGATATAGCGTGGCAGACTGCTTGGCGCTTGGGCAGTTCGATGCTGCTCTGGCCAAGGAAGCGTCTAGAAGTGCGTCGATGCTCCAGACCGAACTCGATTCAGAAGTCATCACGATCATAGCTGCTTTGGACCGTCGCCAAATTGCTGTGAGCAAGGCGTCGGAGGCTGTAGCCAAGGGCAACAAGAAGTTGGCTCTTGAGGCGATTGGCGTCACCGTCGACCTTACTGTCGAGACTTGCGTCCTCACACGTAATCCGGTCTGTATCGGCTCTGCGTATGGAGTGAAAATACTTTACGAAACTGCGGAATTCGGGATCCAGTTGTATGACGCAAGGACGCCGCAGGAAAAGGCTGAAGCGGTTGTTGCGTTTGGGAAAGGGCGCGTAGCGTTGTTCAAGGGGGTCATTGGCGCAGTTGCTCCAAAGACGCCGGCCCAGTCTGCAGCGCGTGCGATGAGTGCAGCAGTAAGAGCTGCCCGAACCCTGTCTAGCACTGCCTCCACTGTGGCACAAGCCAAATCCGATCTTGAAGCCGCGGTCGGCGAGTTGGAGAAAATGAAGACACTCTTTGACCCGGTGTTAGTCAATGCTGATTCCTATCGCAAATACCGAGCCTCGGCCTTTGAGGCGAGACGCTTTCTCCTCCAGTTATTGAATGCGGGTTTTGCGGGGCAGGGGTGCAGAGTAGATACGATCCCGTTACCCGTATCCTGAATCAAAGATCAAGGCTGAAGTTTGTGTGAGCGGATCTCTTTTCGATGGAGAGAACTGATGACTGATCTCAATGTTTTGATTCCGTTGCTGGTGGGCGCCTTTGTGGTTGCCGCTGTCCTGGAGTCGGCCCTCAGCACGTTGTTTCAATGGCGTCTGTACCTGGAGTTTTTCAATAAGCGCGCCGTAAAGACACTCATCATGATTGCAGTCGGCTATGCCGTCGTCAGACAGTTTGATTACGACATATTTAACAAAATCGTCTCAATGGCCGGCGGTCAAAGTAACGCTGGGTCGTTATCCAGGTTTCTCTCTGCTTGTGTCCTGGCAGGGGGAAGTTCGGCCATCTATCAGCTTCTCAAGACATTAGGATTACGACCGCCAGTTGAGGCTGTACAAGACAAGCCGAAACCTGCAAGTGGCAGTGCATGGGTTTCGATCAGGATCATTCGAAATCAGGCCGTGGGGGATGTGAGGATTCATCTTGAGGAAATAGCCGTTCCTCCACCTCATATGAGTCCGCCGATTACTGGTGTTATCGGCGGGACTCCTCATCTGTGGTCGCGTTTGAAGAATGTGTTTTTTGCTGACCCGATGCGTTTGCCGTCTTCCGGTGGTAGCACTCTGGAAACCAGCAAAATTTATCGCATTGTGGCGAGCGGGAGCATTAGACAGGCGAACCCTAATGACCCGTTGTTGCCGTTTGAACGTGAGATTTATGTAGGCCGCTTTGCTGAGCGCGCTATCGTAGATTTCGTTGTTGCAATTTGAACAATAGATCCTTGTCATCGTGGTCGCGCGCGATGTGCTGCCAAAGAACTTAGTCCGGTAATCGCTTGGTTGTATCAATCGACCTTCCTTTCGAGCTGCTAAGGAGAACGCAACATGCGCGTTCCGCCGGATCAAATCGCATTTCTGGCCATTGCCCAGTCTCCCAAAGACAAGCGTCGCAGGGTCGCGGTTTTTGTCGGTGTACGTGCCGCAGGTCCTGGCGAATCGCCGCCTTGGCGAGTGCGATTCGGTGTTGCAAAGCGGGTTGAGCAATCTTTCAGCACTGGCGTGGCGTCGCGTCGTTTTTCGAGCTGGAAACTTCGGCACCAAAGCGTCCATATCACTGATTATTATATTCATTTTTCAAATATTGAGCTCGAGAAAGTACCCTTGCAAAATAATTCCTGTCAGTGTTTTTTGCTCTTCAGTTGTTTGGGGAGGGCTGAACGAACTGCCGTTGCTCACGGATTGCAAGCTGAAGGCAATATTTTTCGCGCCTGCAGTTGCATTGTGCTATTGCTTAGTAACCTCATCCGCAGTGCCCTCGGTTGTCGCTCGTCGCTAGCGTTGCCGCAGTAGGGAAGGAGCCGAGAAACACCAGGTCCGGGTCGCGCCGATGTTCGCGTTGCGTTCTGGCTGGATTGCTACTGTGCGTGCTGGAGGCTCGGCGTGAAATGCCTGTCCCGGATGAAGCTCTACCTGAACTGACGTTCAATGACCAAGATGTCGAACGCATCCTTCGCGACCCTGATACCTACCCGCAAGCTGTCGAAGCGCTGACGCAAATTCGTGTGGGACGTGAAAAGCTGAATCTGAGCGCTGACGACCTGGACACCAGTTCGACCGAACTGGGTATCGATCGGGCAGAGCTGTGGATCCAGGTGCTCAGGCACAAGGGTTGCCTTTCCACCCTGGTGGTCGCGTTGCGGGCGCGGGGCATCCTGCTCGCAGATGCGATCCTGGTCGATGCGCCAACGCTGCCCAAGTCGACGATCCGCCGGCTGGGCGCGGGGGCCGGCGTTCCCGAAGGCCCCGACAAGCAAATGCCGGAAACCGTTTCAGCATGACCGATTGCGCCTAAACCTTTAGACGCGCCGCAGGAAGCCGAGGTAAGGGGAGGGAGTGCTGTGGAACGGATGATCATCGCGCAGTTCGACAACGAGCTGGTGTTGTACCTGGAGCGCGATCCGCAGCAAGGCGCGGGCTGGCAAAGGCTGTTGCTGGAGCAGGCGGGCGTGGTGCGGATCAGTGCGAAGATGCCGTCGGCGGTCAGCGTGCCCGAGTGGGCCTCGGAGCCCGCCGGCGATGGCACGCGGGCCCTTTCGGTTGCAGCCGTGAAGCGAGAAGTCGACTTGCGCGAGGCGCAGGCAAAGGCTGAGCTGGTCGATGCACTCCGAGCGCTGGAGTCGGTGCATGTCACGTGGGACAGCAGCAACGCATTCCTCGGCCTGACCACGGCAACGAGCGGCGAGATCAAGCTGCTGTTGGCCGACTGGCTGCTGGAAAAAAGCGAGCGCATTGCCGAGTTTTCGCTGCACTCCACCCTGGCCCTGGCGGTCAAACCGGCCCTGCCGAACGTTCAGGTCAGCAGCAGCTTCTGCTGCGCGCTGCACCTTAACCGTCCAGCGCTATTGCGCGTGGACCTGGACGACCTGAACTTTTCCTTCCCGGAGTTCGAGTTCCCCGACCTGAGCGCCACTACCACGCTGGTCTGGCCAGGTGATATCGGCTCGTCACGCTTGCTCGACCGGCTCGACGCGGTCTTCGCCAGCCACGTCAATGTGAGCCTGAAGGCAACGCCAGCCCAACCTCTGCTGGCTATCGATCTGTCGGGCGGCGTTTTGCGCTGGGCACTGGTGGCGTCTGCCGACCCCGTCAACTGGGTCGATATAGAGCCGCAGCTTGCCCAGTTCGAGATCAGTTTCAAGGCAGTCGTCGGTGAGGTTTCCATCAGTCGCCTCACGGTCGCCAATACCGGCAGCGGTCTGTGGTTGAAGCATCAGCCCCCCCAAGGCACGCTTGAGGTGCTGAAAGATCACGTCCATAACGGCCGGCTCGGGCCGCTGGAAGTCCAGGTCAGCGGTTTGTCAGTCAGCCTTGCCTGGCTCGCCCAGAATCAGGATCGCTGCCTGCTGGCCGACGTGACGTTCGAACGCTTGCAAATTCGCCTGGCCGACGACCCGCAAACGTTCATCACGCTCAAGGGGCAGGTGCAGTTCACCACCTCGGCTTCGCGCATCATTGCCCTGGAGCTGGTCGAGCCTTATCCGCTTGCGCTGCTCGATAACGCTGGCGCCGCCTTGCTGCGCGGCGCGAGAAGTGTTGTCGCTTTCCTCGCCAGCCTGGAAGGCCCCGAAGCCACTGCACCCCGCCTGACCCGGCTACTGGAAATCCTCGGTCGCTTTGCCGCTGCGCTGGCAAAAGCGGTGCTGTTTGTCGGCAAGGTGCTGGCCGATGCGCTAGCGATGCTCGGCCACGCTCTGGATGCCCTGGCCCAGGGCATCTGCGCGATCCTGACACAGCTGAAAAATCCCTTTGGCCTGGACGAACCCGACCTGCCGGCGCTGCAGTTCGAGGTGCGGGTCGGTCTGGCGCCGCTGCAGTTACGACAGATCCTGATCCTGCGCAAGACCCCGCTGTCCGGCGAGCGCAACTGTGTGGTCGCCGGGCTTGAGTTGAAACTGCATCAGGGCTGGCAGCCGGGTCTGTTGCTGGATTTTATCGACAACCCTGGCGCTTACCTGCTGCTCAGTCATCCGCAGCCAGCCAGGTCCACGCCGATTGCCGAGCTGGGCACCGACTTGTGGCTGGAGAACTCCGACGAGCACAGCGCCAGCCATATGCCGGACGCCGCCGAGAACGATGGCCAGCGCGCAAGCACGCGGATCATCGCCTTGAAGACCAGCGTCAGCGCCAGCAGCACCAGCCAGCGCCTGGACATCGTTCTGGTCGGTGTCGGACGCGGCCAGGCGGTATTCTTCAAACAGCTCAAAGGCAGCTTGCACACCATTACGCCGGTGCCGGCCGGGGTCGAGGTCAAAGGCCGTTTACAACTGGAACCACTGGATCTGGACGTGGATGTCGCGTTCGCCAAGGATCGTCTGTTGCCACTGCTGGGGATGGGTGAGCCTGGCATCGCGGCAGACCCGCCGCCGAAAGACGACTTCCTCAAAAAGCTCAAGGACAGTTTCGCTCAGGTGGTCTGGGTCGAGAATTTTTCCTCCAATTACAACTCCGCGAAGCGCGAGGTGAACGGCGAACTGACCCTAGGGGTCAAGGCGGCCGGGATTCAGAGCCAGGTCAAGCTCGCTCTGACTCTCGCCCTGGAAACCTTGCGGGTGAAACTGCAGGCTCCCACTGGAGTAGGCCTGAAGTCGCGTCGCATTTTTGAGCAGGCGCTTGGCCTGACCTGGGTCATCGAACAGCTCGACGACGACGCGCGCAAACGCAACGACGAAGTCGAGATGTTTACCTTGAGTTTCCTCGACGGTGAGTCCGGACTTGGCCTCAATCCGGACAAAGCACGCATGGAATTGCGTTTCAACGGATTGTCGGCGAACGACGACGGTATCGTGTTCAAGGTGTCGAATTTCTTTATCGGTCGGCGCGGCATCGACATCAGCGCGACCGTTGACGACCGCGCTGTGCGGATCAATGGCCTGGATGTGCCGTTCCGTTTCCACACGGGGCGCTTCAAGATGGCCGCGAGCAAACTGGTGGAGGCGACGATCTGCGGGCGCGGCACGCTGCCGCCGGCGCTGATCGGGGATGCCGAGTGCACGCTGGATCTGGCCTTCGGTCAGGATGCCAGCGGTATCGTGCTGCAGTCGGGCAAGGTGGCCATCGACAAGAAGGGCGAGGCCATCGTCTGCCACGCTACCCGTTTCACCCTGAACATCACCGACCTGGATATCGGTATTCAGTTGGACGGCGGTTATCACCTCTACTTGCTGGTCACCGGATCGTTGCGCTTCACGCCCAAGGCCGGCGAATTCGAGGGTGGCTTGCTGGGTTTTCTCAAGGACATTGAAATCAGCCTGGAGCGCACCCCGCTAACCGGCGATGCGCGGGTGCTGGCCCGACATATATCGTTCCAGAAGGCGCTGAACCCGAAGAAAAGTTTCTCGCTGTTCAACCTGTTCACCTTCGAACTGCGCGGTTTCGGCTTCCACCCGTCTTCGGATCGTTTCGATGGCGCACCTGCGATCAATCTCTCCGGGCAGATCAAGTTCGCTGAGATCGGTGACGTGATGCAGCCGAAAATCGACTTCCATGGTTTGTGGATCGCCCCCGCCAGGAAGGGCGAAGCACTACCGCGGATCAGTGCCGAAGGTCTGGGTCTGGACCTGCAACTGGCCGGTTCGGTGAAGGTGCGGGGAGCGGTGCTCGCAGTCGACCCGTCGACCCGAACGGTCGAAGGCAAACAGTTCGCTCCGGTCGGCTACAACACCTATGGTTTCCTTGGCGAAGGCGAGGTGGAGATCCCTGGCTGGGGCACCATGCAGGCGAGCCTCGGCTTCCTCGAAGTGGAGCGCAAAGATGTGCCCGGTACACGGCGCAAGGCGTTCTTCGTCTACTTGCAGAAAGACAAGTTGGCGGTGGAAGTGCCCACCGGCTTCTGGAACTTCTACATGCGCGAAGCCGGCATGGGTTTCGGCTTTCGCTACACACTGACCGGCATTCGCGCCGCCGACGAGGCGAAAACCCCGGCGCAATTGATCCGGGTACTCGACGACGTGTCCAAACGCCAGGGCGATCTGGCGCGCTTTGGCGCCTGGACTCCCGACCCCGAGGGTGATCGCTTTACCCTGGCGCTGCGCGCGGCGCTGCAGGCTTACCCAGCGAAGAAAACCTACATCGACAAGGAAGAAGAGGTCGCACAGAACCCGTTCTTCTTCGACATGATCGTCGCCTTGCGCTCCGACCTGACCCTGCTGGCTTCGCTGCGCGGCTGGCTCGGAGTGAACTACGCGGACTTTCGCGCCAACAAGGACAGCTTCCGCGAGCGGCCTGGCTTGCGTGGTTACCTGTACATCAGCGCACCGCGTTCGGAGTTGCTGGCGCGAATGGTCGGCGACTCCAAGGGTTTCATTGGCGAGCGCTTCGAGGGTCTGCGCACGGGCGAGGTGCTGCGTCGCGCGGTGGAGTCGGTCGATTGGTCGGCAACGCTGTACATCCGTCCGGGGCTGTTTCACTACGAGTTGGGCTGGCCTGACCAATTGGCGGTGCGCCTGGTCGACAGTCCGAACATGAAAGTTACCTTGCGCGGCGGGATGATTTTCCGCGCCGCCGACGATGGTCTGTTGTGGGGCTACAACATTGAAGCGGACGCCTGGCTGGCATTCGGCGGCAGCAGCGGTGGCTCGGTCGGTGTCGCCGTCGAAGCCACTTTGCAGGCGCGCTTCGTCGCCCGCCTGATCGCTTATTTGAGTTGGCGCTTCAGTGGCTCGATGGTCTACGGTCTGGTCATGCTCGATGCCTCTCTGACCTTCCGGGTTCGCGCCTGGATGGAGATCGATCTAGGGTTCAAGAGCTTCACCATCCGCATCGGTTTCTCTTATTCCGTGCAATTCAGCGCCGCCATCGAGATGGCGGTGACCACTTCCGGCGTGGGCGGTCGGGGCAATGCCCGACTGGCGATCTCGGTATTTGGCTGCACCTTGAGCGTGGGCGTTGGCTTCGCCTTCAATTCCGCCACCCTGGATGCGGCGCGGGCCCAGGTACAGCGCTTTCTGGCCATGTCGATCAGCGCCGATCAGCCAGACCTGCCGCCCGCCGTGGCGAGCAAGGACGGTGACCAGCGGATTGACGCCGGTGCGCAGTTGGAGACCCGCAAAGCACAGCCGCAGCAGGCGTTGCCGACACCCACAACGGCGCAGTCTGGCAGCGTGCCGAAACCTGACCTGATCTACCCGCCGGGGGCCGGGCGATCTATCGGCAAAACGAATTTCTGGCTGGTGTTGCATGAAGCGGCTGCCCCTGCCAGCCTTGCGCACACGGGCGTCACTTATGCCTATGGGTTGTTGGTACCGCGTGAGGTTCGCCAGGAAGCGGAGGGCGGCTTTTATGCCTCTCCGCCATGCCAGAACAACCCGTTGCCGGGATTCTCTTACCGGCTGGATTACAGCAACCTGGGGCAGTTGGTGGATACCGTTCGCCTGGGCACGCTGGGCGAATTGCTGGCGCTCAAGACTGAAGTTGAGTACGTGTTCAGCCGCTGGACCTCGAAAATCCCCGTCGACACCCCGCAAGTGGATTTCTGGCTCGACCAACTGTTCGACGAGTGTTTCCTGACCAGTACTGCCTGGCAGGCAGTCAAGGATGCTGAGCCCTGGCGCCTGTCGCTGAACCGTCAAGAACCGAAACGCGCACGGCAACATCAACGTCAGACACCGCAGGACACCCGCGACGAAGCCGCTCGCGCGGCGCAGCGCGATCACGCGCAACGCCAGCATGCCGCCGACGCTGTGCAGTATCCGGCCGATGATCGGGCCCATCAGGCGCGCTCCACCGCCATGAGCATGTTCCTCGAACAATTCGTCGCTTTCGCCAGCGGCGCCGGGCGAACGAATCCCGACGAGGCCCACGTGCTCGACCTGGGGATGATGTTCTATGGCCCGGTAGAGCAGCTGGAAAAACTCGCGCAATCGCTGACCGTGTACAAGCACGACCAGACCGACGACGTACCGGGTAGCGTCGAAGTGTTCAATCCGGCGCAGGGCTGGTTCCAGCGTCAGGACCCGATCTTCGACCGCTCGAAGCTGGAACTTGGCGCCAATGGCCTGTGCATGAACTGGGACCTGTCGTTGCCCTGGTTGCGGAATATCCATGAGGATCCCGATCAGTTCCTGCATCACTACGAAATCCGCCGAACCATTGAAGGCCGCGAGTATCAACCCCGGATGATGCAGATCAAGCCCGCCGCGACCCTTGGCGAGTCGCAGGAAGGTAAAGGCCTGAGCCGGGTCGCGCTATATCCCACCGACTGGCAGTATATCGACGACTTTGCCGACCTGCCTGCCGACTGGCGCCGGGCGTTGTTGCCCTCGACCAATGAGTCCGACGCACTGTTGGCCGCGCGAGCCTGGACGCAGCTCACGCTGCCCAGCGATGTGACATTCACCTACTCGGTCACCCCGGTGGACATTGCCGGCACCCGTGGCCTGAGCAAGAGCTTCCTCTATACCTTTGAAATGCCGCGTGCACCGGTGCGCTCGGCCGAGGCCGAGATCCGCGTGGTGCAGACGCTTTACAGCGACCAGCGAGCGAGCCCGGCGGACAGCGGTCTGTGCTGGCAAACCCGGCACAATCGACCGAACGACCTTGCGTTGTACATCGCGGTGCACGACCCGGCCTGGAAGCACAAGGACGGTCTCAAGGCGAAGCGTTCCTACACCCTGATAGTCGAACAGGAGCAGATTCTGCCCGCAGGCTCTTATGCCGCCGGTGGCGCTACCGACAAGGTTCGCGGCCTGGGCAGCGCCGGCGCACAAGCCGTACCGGTGCAGTTGCATTTCGAGATTCAGTCCAATGATCTGTCCCAACTGTCGTTCGAGGCGCATCCTTTAGAGCGCGAGAAAGCGTTGCGTGCACGCGTGCAGGCTCTGGAGCCAGATCAGGACACACTGCGGCGCTTTGATCGCTGGGGGGCTTTGAGTGGCGAACCTGGATGGGACAAAGCGCTGTTGAGCAGCGCGCAACTGTCGCGCTTGCTGGATGCACTCTGGATAAGCGCGGATGGACAGCGGGTCGCCACCCGGTTCTGGCTGCGCACCAACATCACGCTTCCCGACGACGGCCAGCAAGGAGACAACCCACCGTTGACTTCACACCTGGTGCCGGTCGCGTGTGAACTGACCATGGACCACCGTCAGCGGATCAATGATAAAGAGTCGCAAGACGTAGAGCTGAACAGCACCCGTCCGGAAGTTTTCGAGTGGCCTGTTCATCTGCGTTTGCCGCCGCTGCCACAGCGGCAGGTGAGGGTGCGCAGCGGATTCCTGCATCTGCGCATGCCGGTGCCGGGTGCCAGACTGGAGCAATGGGCGGGCAACAATGAACAGTGCATCGAAGTGCAGCGTGACAGCGCCCGTCGCAGCGCGGTGCATCTGGAATTCGATGTGGTGCCGAACTGGGATTCGAAGACTGTCGAGCCGCTGCACCTGACCAGCGTTGCCGGATTTGATCTGCATGAACTGGACCTTGACGACCTGGCACCGCTGGACACCCGGGCGACGGCCCTTGAGAACAGCCCGGATACGTGGAAGCGAGCGCGTCGCGTCGCGCATATCGAACTGCTGGCGCCGGAGGAGGCCAGCCTGGTACCGTCGAACAATGCCGACTGGCTGGGCTGGCAGGCCCATTACCCAAGCGAATCCTGGCGAGCGAAGCCCTGCGCTCAGAACCAGGTTTCAGCGCCGCGGCGTGCCTGGTATTCGGCACGCGAGACGACGCCTTGCTTCCCCGAGCGTTTGCCGCGCCAGCGCCTTCTGTTGCAGGCGCCAGAGTCGGCGATTATTGAACTGCTGCGCAATGGCGTACCCGATTCGATCATGGCGAAGTTTGCCATCACCGTCGGTTCGCCGGCCGCGCGCACCCTCGATGGCAAGCTGTCGACGCTGGAAATCAAACAGTGTGTGCCCATCGTTGAAAATGCCGGCGTTGCTCCGCAGCAGCATTTCTTCGTCTTTGACCAGTATCAGTGTTTGCGCAAAGAGCAGGGAGACAAGTTCAGCGCCAGCGTCTTGCGCTACCTGTTGCTGAGTTTGTGCCTGGAGGGGCTGGACAGTCAAACCGACGTGCTGGCGTTGTGGAGACGTGATCCGGGAGCGCTCGATGGCCTGAACCTTGAGCTTTCGGCTTACATCGACGGGACGGACGGCCTCCGTCTGACGCAGTTGGCCAGTGTGCAAGTGGCGCTGGATTTCAGATCGCCGTTGCACCCGCTGCTCGAGGAAACACTGGCCGAGCTGGCCCTGCGCGATCGGCAGCCGGGCAATCAGACGGGCAAGTTCGTACCTCAGGTCTATCGCGCCTACAACGTCATGCTGCAGCCGGCACCGCAGGTCGATGCCCGTGAGCTCAACGGCTATCTGGCGGCCAGCCCGGCCTCTAGCGACCCGTACGGCTGGGGCGTCCTGCAAGGACTGGGGCTGGCAGCGACACTGCGCCTGTATGACCTTGGCAAGGGCCGCTTCCTGCGGCCATCGGAACTCGCGGCGCGGGTTGACGCTGTGTTCAGCGGCGTACTCGCACGCTGGCAGCGGCGGCTCGGCAACTCGTGCCAGGCGTTCGCCGAAGTGCTGCTCAAACCCGGTGGCAATCGAGTGGTCCGGCCGTTCGACGCGACTAGCACGGCGACCACCGGCAGCAAAGCTTTCCAGGTGGACGACGACGGCCTGGCGATGATTCAGCTGTCGTTGCGTCCGACACCAGAGATGGTCTGGAAGTATCGGCGACTGACGTTCGATAACGTCGAGGCTTGCCTCAAAGCGCTTGAGGGCGAAGCGGGCAACGATTGGACCGTGGAGCGCATCTCCTTGTGCCTGAAACGAGTGAGCAACGATAACGTCCGCGAGGTAATCGATCTGGTCGATCCGGCGACGGGCTATGGCGTCACGCTTGGCAAACAGGACGAACAGGTCAAGCTGCAGCTCGCCCAGGCCAGACTGGTCAAGCATCGGCTTTGGGAGCGTTATCCGGACGGGCGGAATGATTTCGCCGGGATAGAGATGTGGTACGAGTTGCAGGTGACGATTTCTCCCGCGGATGGCAAGCCGGCGCAGAAGACTGTCAATGTAAAAATCCCGACGACGGCGGTCAGGCGTGGCAGGCCACTGCGCGACCCAGGCGCCTTCTCGGCTGGCATTGAGGTCTTCGAGCTGTTCGCGGTGCACAAGGCCGAGGCCTGGGCGCGGCAAATGAAAAAAAATAGCCGTTTCACCACCTTGCTCGCGCACCTGCACGCCGTCACACCGGACTTTGCCGATCCAGAACCCGACGCCTATACCTCACTCATGGAGCAATACGCACCATGGTCGCAGCGCTTGCTCGATTACGCCGCCGCGCCCGAGCCGCACCTGACCGGGCCAGCCGTGGTGAACCTGGCGCTTGCGGCGCCGAGCAAGACCAACCCGTTGCGGCTGGCCGCGGATGCTGCTGGCTGCGTGCGCCTGTACATTCCCAGCGATGACCGCTGGGGACACGCCCGCGCCTATGCGTTGCGACCGGTGTCGCGTTATGCGCACCTGATGGCCAGCGTCAAGGTGCTGCCACCGGATGAGCGCGAGCGGCTGGTTACGGCCGATATGCTGCAACAGCCGATCGGCCACGCCATCGCGGTGGTGCCACGCACCGAACGCATCGAGCCACCGGTGATTCTCGGCAGTTCGATCCAGCACGAAACCTGGGAGCTCATGTTGGCGCGCCACGGCGAAGAGTCACTGGCCGCATCCAACCGCTCGTTGTTCGCCCGGCTGGGCAAACCTGACGTGCTGCTCACGCAGTTGCGCGCCTACCGAAGTCCTGGCTGGCCGGAAAAACTCACTCAACGCCACAACTTCGCCGTGCCCAACCTGTACCCGCAGCGCAAGGCCGTGCATCCGCAGCAACAACCGGCCTGGGAGCGCTCGCGCGACGACCAGCCACCGGCACCGGGCGAACTGCGCCGTTTGACCCCGGCGCGCCTGGCCGAGATGGCCGAGAGTCAATCGGGGCTGTGGAAGGGCGCCGATGTGGTGAATTTCCCAGCTGTGGCGCCGCATTACAAAGTGCTGGCGGTTGCCGCGGCGCGCGCCGGAATTGTGGTGTCCGAACTGGTCTCGGTGCTTCAGGACGATCTGCCGCGGCGCGCCTTACGGACGCTGGACAACGCTAAAAAGTTAGCGCCGATACTTAGCCTGAAGGTCGGAAAGAACAACGAAACACTGTATCTGCTCAGCCATCGGCTGTTGTCGCACCACGACCTGACGCCGCAGGCTGCCCGCGAATGGGATAGCGAGGATCCGCGGGATGTGCGCTGGTGGCCCGATCCGGATATCAGCTATCAGTTGCTTTACCACGCCCCCAGCGGCGCAACGCTGCTCAGCGAAGAACTGTCGAACACCGGTTTGGTCGCCGAAGACCCGGCAACCGCTGCCGTAGCGGTTCGCTGCCGTGGCACACGCTGGACGTCGATTGGCGAGCCGGATCTGGTCCTGAGCAGCCCCGACCAGGGCACCTTCAGCCTGACGGTAACCTATGCGCCGATCTTGACTGACCTCATGAGCATGCAATGGCTCCCGGCTTATTCCAGCAACCTGCTATTCGAACGCGCCATTTCTCGCATTGGCAGGGTGCTGGCGGCGCATGAACGAAGCTTCGGCCTGGAGCAGAGGGCATTGGAAAGTGAATCTGACTATGAAGCGCGGATCCTAGGCTTCCCCAGCCAGTTCGGGCAGCAGGCGGTGTGGTTCAAATTCCACGGGAAATTCGATACCAGCGAGCTGCTCGGCGATTGCCTCATGGTGGGGGAACGGGTTGAGCAATGGCTGAAAGACAACGGCACCGGCGCTGATCTGGCTGCACGTTTCACCCAGGCTATCCGCACCGGCAACCTGATCGACCTGACCGCCATCAAGCCGTTGCGTTACTGGCCGCGTTCCGCTTCCGGGCTGCCAGCCTGGGAGGCCGGACCGTTGCAACTGACGCCGGTGCCAACCCCGGCGGGCATGCCCGAGGTCCTGATTCTGTGGGATATCCCGATCGACAGTGAAATCGACGCTCTGCTCGCCAGCGGCCATGAACTGACCAAGGTCAACTCGCGCTTCTGGCAACTGCTGGTGCAACGCTTGCGCGGCAATGCTGGTCGCCTGGAGCTGCGGGCAGTCGACGCACGGGCGACATGGCCGGGCGAGACGCAGACACAACACCCAGGGGTTACGTCCGTTGCGGTGCAATGGCCGAAGCTCGTCACGATGATCAGTTAAGGGTGCCTGATGATGGACAACACAACGCTTCGCCATGTCCTGCTTCGCGGGCCGCTGCTGACCTCGGGTCAACCACTCTGGGAGCTCAGGGCTGCAGCGCCGGATGCTTTTCTGGACAATCATGCACACCTGGCGCAAGACGACACCCATCCGTTGCGCGCGCTGCTGATCGATGCCGGCGGGACCGATGGGCAGGACGGTTTCCGTTACCCGCACCTGGTGTCACTGCACCTGATCGCCGGGCACGGCAGCGGCAAATACTGCACTCAGTTCGATAGCGAAAAGGGTCCACCGGACCTCAAGGCTTCAAGTCGCGTTCATCCTGTTGGCTTCGCACGGCTGCCGGCGAACGACTGGGAGAAAAGCTACATCAAGGCGTGCGAAGAAGGGCTAAGTGTGAGCGCCTTCGACGCAACCGGCGGGCTACTGACGCAAGTACTGCCGAGCAAACGTCGCTGGCAGTTCGTCAAGCCGAGCGACGGCGCGACACTGACCACTTCGGCCTATTTCATCACCGGGCCGGTCCCTGCCAGTCCCGAGAGCTCCCGCACACCTGCCGCGGCCGCTTTCCAGCATGTGCTCGCCGAGCCTTGCCTGAACCCCGGTGAGCCTTGGCCGGGCGAGGTGAGCAAAGCTATCAAGGTTCCATCATTCGCCTTGGTTGCCGGGCGCATCGACCTGGCAGTGGCCGATGGTGCCTTTCCCTGGTTAGGGGCGTTGCAACCCAACGCGGTGCCCGAGTCGACGCGGGGGAATATCTGTCGCTATCCATTGACGCTCACACCGGAAGGCATCGAACTGCAATGCGCGGTTGGTTTTCCCGGCGTGACCGGCACCCTGAACGGACCTTTTCTGTTGTCCACGGAAGACCGGCGCCTGGTGCTGACCCTGCAACCGCATCGCCTGTCTCCGGATCAACGGCAGCACTGGCTGTCAGCCTGGGCTTCGGTGTTGCCGGGCGGTAGCCAGGAAGAAGCGCTGCACGGTTTTCGGCTCAGCGGCGATGCCCAGGAGGTTCCGGCGTTTCGTTACAGTCTCTCGGTCGCCAGGCTTGCGGGCAGAGACGGTAACTGGCCGGGCCTGGTGATCAGCAGCGAGACCCGCGATCTGCCGGTTGAGATTCCCGGCCGTCACCTGCGGCTGAACCTACTCAGCCCATCCAGTGACCAGCGGGTGGATGGGGTAGTCAACTGCGGCGGGGGCGACTACTTCATATTGGCGACTCCGGCTGCACTGAAAAACCAGGCCGAGCGCTATTTTGGCAGCGACGATCTGTATCGCTCGTTTGTCGCTGGGCTGAACGCGGACAGGACTCTGGTTCTGGCCTGGGCGTCGGCGCGCCCGCAATCTGTCGCCGAAGGGGCGGTTGCGCCGTACCTGAAGCTGGAGTCGCATCTGGACACTGCCCCGCCAGAGTTGAAGATTGATCTGGTGACCACCGCTGATAAACCCTATGCCGTGTCGCTGGACGAACACCGCCTGGCGGATGCGTTACGCCGCGCTTATGGGCTGTCGCCACTGGCCGCTGGCCAATTCGACAACACGCGTCTTCTATTGCCAGGCTTCCTCCCGATGAGCGACGGCTGGCTGCAATTGCCATTTCCCAATTTGCCGCCACTGAACCTGGAACTCGATAGCGAGTTGTTGAGCAATGTATCTCCCGCCCAGACCAATGCACTGGATGGTTTCCTGCGCTTCATGCCGGCTGACGATATGCCGCAAGTGCTTTCGGCGTTCGAACCGCGCCCGGCACCGGGGCTACTGATCAAACAAGCGCCCTGGTCGGTAACGCTGGAGGGGGCCGGTCGGTTGCGGGTAGCGTTGGCCCTGCGCGCAGAGACCGGTACTGCCGGTCGTACACCGCTGCGCGGCCACGCCGTGGTCGATCAACCGGACTTGTCCACCCGCGGCCTGTTGTGGCTGTCCAGCGACCGGCCTGATGCCTATGAAGCCATTGCGCGCCTGGGTGCCGGCCCTGGCGCGTTCATCGACATTGCGCTGGAACGGCGCGAGCAGGAACAGTCGGTTGTATCCATCGCGATCAACCAGCTCAGTCTGACCTCGAAGCTGCACGGACAGCGGGTGACTGTGACGCGTGACAGCCTGGCCTTGAGCATCGATTTCGATACCGCCAGCGTTGCTTGGGGCGCCGCCTCAAGATTGTCGACGATGCCCAAGGTCTATTACTGGTCACGCCATCCACAGATGCCGCTTGCCGCGCAGATGCCAATGACGCGGATGGTCAGTGCCGCGGTCCGGCCACTTGAAAGTCGCGATCTGCTGCCGCTCGAAATGCGGTATGACGGCAAGCCGGCCTACCGCGTCGCAGAGCTGTCCTGGTCGGGCGAGCAGGTGTTCGCTCAATTGCAGGGCAGTTGGCAATACAAGCTGCCCACGCGTTGGCCATTGCCGCCACAGCCACAGAAAGAACCGCTTGATCCGTTGCAAGCGCGAGGAATTGGCCTGATCGCCTTCGGAGTGCCCGGTGCGGAGCTGGCGCCGTGGGTAGAACGCTGGGAAGGGCAGCGCTGGCAAAGCTTGCGCGCGGCTTTGCGCTACGACCTGCCGGTGCTGGATGAAGCCTTTGCCATGGCCTCGTTGCCGCGTGCGACCGAAGCGCCGGGCACCGGTGCTCTCGTGCCAGAACCGCTGGATGCCCCGCCAACTGCAACAGCGCTCGACTGGAATGCCCTGGAGCAGTTCTGGCAGGAACAGGAAAGGCGCCTGCAACTGGCTCGGGTGGCGCACAGCTATATTGGCGGCTACAAAGCGCTGAACGATTTCGCCACGGTCGGCATCGACTCGCTGGTCGGCGGCCTGCGCTGGAACGCACCCACCACTGGCTTTGGCCTGGACCCGAACAGCATGCTGCCTTACGGCTGGATGCAACTGGGTAATCAACAGCCGCTGGCGGGGAACGAGGCGCTGCTCGGGTTGGAAAAAACCTTCTCGGTGTCCTCGGGCCAACTCACGATCGACGGCGTTGCGTCGAGTGAGATCGCCGTGCAGGTATTGGGCAACAGCCCGAGTTCATTCCTGCGCAATGGCTTTCTTACGGATGCCCGCGGGGTTGGCGCCCGGCCGCTGGATCTGAGTCACGGCTGGTGGCGGGCGCTGTCGGGCTTGGGCCCGGCAGATGCGCAGACTGTCGGGCGTTTTTCCAGCCAACACATGCTTGAGGTAAAGGAGCACGACGGCGACGCGCACAATCTTCTGCGTTTCTGGTTCAAAGATCTTCCACTGAACCGTGACGGACGCTTCAAGGGCCGCTCGGATGTCGATACGTTCGCATGGCAGGACGGCCAACTGCAGCAGGGAGGTTTCGAGTGGCGCTTGCTACCTGCAAGCGCGACGAGTCCCGGTTTTGCCTCGGGGTCGGAACGGATTGCTCTGGGCGATATGTTCATCGAACCGTTGCGGCTGGCCGCGTTGCAGGCGCATTTCAAGGCCGGCGCACCCAGCGATCCGGTGCCACAAAGCCTGACCGTCGTGGCGCGTCTGCATATCGGCACCGAGCGCGAAGACGTAGACGACGGTGGTAATCTGCTCAACCTCGATTTCACCGCCTCGCCAGCGGGGCACTTGTTACTCAAGACAGTGGGGCTGCACGGCGACGCGCCACTGCGCTTTCCGATCATGGTCGGCAGCCGATTGGTCACGCTGCAGGCCAACGCGGTGGCGCTGGTCAACGGGCAATTGGCTTTGGTGGCGCCATGCCTGGTGTTTGACTTCGCCGGGCAGCCGGTGCAGTTGCCGGGTGCGAAGCAGAGCGCAGGGCCGACCTTCACCTGGAGTGACGGCAATGCGCAGTCAGGCAAACTGGTGATCACGGCGGCGAAGCTGATGGTCAATCAGTCTGGCTCAGGCCAGGGCAGCAGGTCCCGTCTCAACGTCGAACATGAACTGGCGATTGCCCCTGGCCCGGCAGATAAGGGAGTGACGGTGCTGCGGGTCAAGGCAAGTGGCGAGCTAGAGAGCGATCAGCATGACGCAACGCTGTTTCTGCTCGATAGCGAGGTGGCCGTGCAGGTCGCTCTGGCACGCGGCGCGTTATCCCTTACCAGCATGCGGGGAAGCCGGTTCAGCACGGCCCTGGTCAAAGGTTTTCCTGAAACCGGGAGCATCAACTTTGGTCTGATTGCCTGTATCGCGGCGTTTAGCGATAGCAATGCGCCTTTGCAGTCGGTGCACTTTTGCGGCGTGTTCAGCGCGAGCGACAAGCTGCGCAAAAAGTCTCGCTGCAGTTTGTCGCTCGACCGCGTACTGATCGAGGGCGGCGGGACACCGGACGATTGGTACGGCGAGTTGACCCTGCACGGAAAACTCGCCGGTCAGAGCATTATCGGCTGGCCACAGGTGAGCCCGTTGACGGCCTCCGACGAACAGGTTCCGTTCCCCGAAAATGCGTCCAACGGCCGCCGCAAGCTACGCATCGAGAATGGTCCAGGCCACACGCATGAGGTCGAGTGGCTGCTGGATGGGCATCGAATGTCGATGTATACGGCCGGTTGCATCAACCGTGCGGATTCCCGACAAGGGATCTGGACCGCGACCGTGATGTCTCGGCATTCGCTGACCAGGGACGGGGAGGTACCGTTGCGTTTCACCGCCGTCGACAGCATCGCTCTGGGTGCGATGGCAGCGCTGATCCCGCCGTGGCCAAATGGTGCTGACGCGGAAAAACTGGAGCGCAACGCACGCAGTACTTTTGCCGCCCGCTACCGGCACGGCGACCTCGGTATCACCTGGCCGGGACGCGGCGGTCTTGGCTCGGTGCTGCACGGCGCGCAGGGTGCGGCATTTCGCCAGGCGATCTACAGCAAAGGCGAGCAGCCGGGCAATGTCGTCGTGATTGGAGGCTTTGTCGGCCTGATCGAGCAGGCCGGCAGTGATGTCGCGCCATTGCTGCGCCTGCCGGCACTGATGGGGCTGTCGGCGAGCTACCTTGGCAATGGCAGCGAAAAACCGCTGCTGATGCAGAGCGAGGTTAACAAGCACATCGATATCGACGTGGCCTGGCCCGACAGCCTGGCCGCCTTGCCGATATCGCCTACATTCAGCTGCGCCGCTTCACCGGCAACCGCCAACGAACGCGATCTGGAAGTTGCCGTAAGCATTGGTGCCCGGCCACTGCAAGGCGATTCCGGCGCGCGCAGCCGGTTGGCGGGGGCGCTGTTGGTCGAGCAAAGCTTTGCCACCGATTTCAAGGCGCAGTCTCTGGAGCAGACGCCGTACTTCTTTGCTTCGGCGGCGGCGTTGAGCCGGGTTTTAAATGACCACAAAGCAACGGCTGCTGCGCCAAGGGTGCTGTCGGTGGTCTCGCAGGTACATTGCGACAGCAAAGAACAAAACCCGCAGCGGCGTGCCGCGGCGTTGCTGACCAGCGGCAACTGGGATCAGTTGATTGACAGCGCGCCGGCGGCCAAAGATCGTGGCGAACTGCTGGTGGCCGGGGACAGGGTGCTGGTCCAGCCGTGGCCAGGGCTGGACTTCTCGGACCAGGCTGACGATGGCTTCGATGCCCAGGTGGCAATGAAAGCCCATACCCTGCTATCACGGCCCAGGGCGGCATTGCTGCGCGACCGTCATGGCGAGTTCCGCACGGTGTCTTTGCCGCAGCCCACCTTGCAACCGCGGGCGCGCGTAGCGCTCGAACAGCAGTTCGCCGATGCCGGTCGTGGCTACCTGCTGCCAGTGCATACAGGGGAGGAGATGGCCGGCGTAGAGGAGGGCTTCAGTGCCGCGCTGCGTGACGACAAAACGGGCGGTAGTGGCATCGCCGCTCTGTCGCGGCGGGTCAATCTGCCGGCCCTTGCCACTTCCCTTGGCAGCCGGTTTTGTGCCGAGAACGCTGTGTGGCTGGCACAACAGCGTACCCCCTTGTATCTACCGATACAGTCGCGCTTTACCTGTGAGCCGATTCCTTGGCTGGTGCCGGCTGCGCCACGCTCGAGGGTGCCGGTTGTACGCGTGCTCGACGAGCATCTCAAGCGCCTTGGCACGCCGGAGCGGGTGGACATCTGGCAGCCGCTGCTCGCGAGCCAGGCCATGCTCGCCGCTGTTTCCGAGCGCCCGGGAATCCTGCTGGCGCGCCATCTGCGCCTGGAGGTGGGCGCCGAGCAGGGCGTAAACGCCGTCGAAGCGTTCGACGCGTTGTTCCCACGCTTTGGTGCGCCGGCGCAAGCCAGTGCCGCGCTGGCGCGGGTGGAGCGCACACCACGCCCCGGACCATTCGCAGAGAATAAAGGCAATCAGACCTTTGATCGGCGGCCCTGTGCCTCGCCGCTGTTGCCAACCCTGAATCATCGGGCCTGGGTCGGCCCGGCGGACAGCCTCGGCGGCCGATCGAGGCGCGCGAACGGCGCGGTCTTCGACTGGACGGTGACGTTGGTTGCTGCACCAGAAACCTCGGGCACCATCACCTCTTCATGGGATGGCAGTCTGCGCCTTATTGCCGAGATCGACGAAAAACCGAGTGACAATACCGCCGGGCCGGGCTCATGGGCCGATGAACTGTTACAGCTGCTTTTCGGCGCACCGGCGCTGCCGGCCAAACCACCGTATCGCCTGCAAGCCTCGGCCAGCCTGGAAATCAATGGTCACTCGCTACCCTTCCGTAGTCTGCATGTACTACCACTGCAGGGGCAGCGGCATCTGCCAAATGGCGTACAGCGCGGGTATGCCAGCATCGTCCTGGATATGCGCGAAGCCGACCCGGCCAATACCGTACCGGGCCCGGCGCTGGCGACCATCGCTGAGCTGCTGGTGATCGCTGATGCAACCCCCAGCGCACAGCTGAAGTTGACGGTGCACCCGGCCGCGGTGGTACGGGACGACAAACAAACGTTAGGCCCGTTTGTCTTGGCTGCTGACGACCAAGCATTGCCGGGAGGTGATTCGAACGCACCGGTCATGCTGCGTTTCTCACTCTGGCCGCTGCTGCGCGAACGCGGCGCGTTGGCTCTGGAGCCCACCTCGTTGCTGTTCATCGACCCGGCCTACGATGCCGGGCTCAGTGCACCGCCGCACCAGGTGACACAGCGTGGCGAGCAGCATATCAAGGTGTTTGCGGCAGATCGTCAGCGGGTCAATCGACAGGGCTCAGTGACCTTGATGGCTTATACCCAACCGCTGATTTCAGGCAACATCGACAAACTCCCATTGGCGCTGAGGTTGCTGCGGCGCAGCGGTGAAATGCGCGACCTGACGCTGGCGAGTGCAGCCAATACGTTGCCGGCCAGTCTGGTGCTGGAACAGATTCACGAGCTGTCACTCGGGCGCCTGCTGACGTCGGACGGCAAGCCAGCAGACATGGCCGCGGGCGACCTGCTTGAACTCGCCGTAACGTTCCCTGACAACGCTACTTTGCAACTGACCCTGATGCTTACCGACGAGCCGGTGGCGGAACCGCCACCGGGGCTTTATGCCGCGCTCTCACGCACCGTGCACGGCAACCGGGCCCAGCTCTCCTTGCCGCTGTACGCGCAGTCGCCGTTGCCATGGCGGGTCGATCTGATCGATGCTGCGGCAGGCTTCCGGGCCGGCTTGTTGCGGCGTAGCGCTCGGTTCATGTGGACCCTGGCGCGTCCGGCGGACGAAACTGCACAGCGTGGCGTGCATATCGTCAAAGCCGACCGTAATGGCCAGACCTACCTGCCGGGTGCCCAGTCCATCGACAGTGATTTCATCGCCCCACAGCGCATTGTTGAGCTACTGGCCAAAGCCGGCACGCTGGAACTGCTTGCGTTGGCGGGTGATACGGACGATGCACGGCGGACACGGATCAAGGGTTTCTGGACAGCGTTCAACCAGATGCTCAAAAATATGGGTGATGCCGACGAGAAAGCCCAGCGCATCAAGCGGCTGCTGCTGTACATCGGTGGCATGGAAAGCCACTTCGGGCTGTACCGTGACCAGTTCGGAGGGCCGGCGAAAGGACTGCTGCAGTTACAGTGCGGGACGCTCAAGGATATCGTCGCGCAGGCGGATGTGATGGATCGGGGCAATGTTGCCGGTCGAAAAGACCGGATCGAGAAACTGCACGCCACTCAAAAGGCCTTCGCCGATAGCAAGGCATTGCTCGCGGCTGCGGCCGGGTTGCCCGTTAGGGCAGGCTTTCCCGCAGATTCAGCGTTCATCGGTTTGGCGCGCGATAACGATGTGTTTGCCGCGACGGTACTACGCTTGCAGCTCATGCGCGATTCGACCGAGGTGCCAAACAGTCCTGAAACCTGTTATCAGTGGTGGCTGGCGAACTGGCACGGGCCCGTGAACGTGCCAGCTGATTCGCAGGCGAAGTTCTTGCAGGTTTCGGCAACGGCAGATAGCGACCTGAGGGTGTTGAAGTTAAGTTGAACCGGTAAAGGAGGTGTTGCAGTGCGTGTTGCTTGGGTTGATGCCTTGCTGGTGGTGGGGCGTGCAACTTTCAGACGAGCTTCCGTACAGGTGATTTCGTGGCTTTGCCCAATCTCTTTCTGCTGAATCGGCGAGCCATTGCATTGGCCGGCAGCTGGAAATCTTCAGATACGGCGTGCTTTGCTCTCACCGGCCTTCTCTAAGGAGGTCCCTGCTTAACTTGGCAGACACTGAGTTTTTTCGCTTCCATCACTTACGCCACTACCAGCCCGGCTCGCCTTCCACCAGGGTGCCGGCGTGGCTGGTGCTATTACCTTGGCGCGCTGCGGGCTGGCCTTCGATGATGGTGCCGGGCGCGTCGGTCAGGATGACAGCGACGCAGCTGATTTGATCACCGACGCTCGCCACGGCGCGTCTATTGATCTACGCGCCGCTGACGACAGTGCCGGTGTCGTGGAGTGCTATCGACTTCGGCATTTTCTGGTGCTTCTTCAGGCGCTTGGTCGTGTGCTCAATCAGGCCCTTCACCGCGTTAGCTGGTTTGGCGTCTCGGGCGCTTTGAGTAGCCACGATGCCGGCGGTTTTGTCCATCCTGCACTGTTCCGCTTAAAGCCTCAGGCCGGTCTATTGACTCGCAGAGAGTCCGGTCGGAACTATCCTCATCAATAGCGTGCTTGGCCTTAGGCAGGGGGCATCCTTTTCAAACCATCCAAAGCATGCCCTCAGATATGCCCCCAATGTAGCAATCCACTGGAAGTGAATGGAACTCCATGATTTGTGGAAAGGCAAAAATGATCAGATGAACAGCCTACCCGACGACGCCTAGAGACTCTCGGGGTCGCCAAAAAACATCTGAATCCTAGACCGCAACCAGCGCTCCCCCGGGTCATTATCCTGCGACCCACGCCAGGCCATGTGCAGCTCGAAGGTCTGCACTTCCAGCGGCGGATCCTCGGCGCGCAGGCCGCCGGCGGCGGTCAGGACCTCGGCGGTGTAGTCGGGCACGGTGGCGATGATGTCGGTGCCGGTCAGCAGGCTGCCCAGGCCGTTGAACTGCGGTACGGCGAGGACCACGTGGCGCTTGCGCCCGACTTTTTCCAGGATCTCGTCCATGAACCCGCCCAGGTCGCCGGCAAACGACACCAGCGCGTGGGGGCGGGCGCAGAAGTCGTCGAGGCTCAGGCTGCCCGGCATGCTGTCGGCGCGCAGCACCTTGGGTTTGCTGCGCCGCAGTACCTTGCGCTTGGCGTTGGCCGGCAGGTCGTTGGTCCAGCTCACGCCCACGGAGATTTCCCCCGAAGCCAGCAGCGCCGGCATCAGCAGGTAGTTGACCCGGCGCACCACCAAAACGATGCCCGGGGCTTCGGCGCGCACGCGTTTGAGTAGTTGCGGCAGCAGGGCGAACTCGGCGTCGTCCGACAGGCCGATGCGAAACACCGCGGTGCTGGTGGCCGGGTCGAAGTCGGCAGCGCGGCTCACCGCGGTGGAGATCGAATCCAGCGCCGGCGAGAGCAGGGCGAAGATCTCCACCGCCCGCGCCGACGGTTCCATGCTGCGCCCGGTGCGTACGAACAACGGGTCGTCGAACAGGTTGCGCAAGCGTGACAGGGCGGCGCTGATCGCCGGCTGGCCGAGGAACAGTTTCTCGGCTGCGCGGGTCACGCTGCGTTCGTGCATGAGGGTCTCGAAGACGATCAGCAGGTTCAGGTCGACGCGACGCAAGTCGTTACGGTTCATCGGCTCGGCTTCACAATGCGATTGGGGCAGGGGTGAATCTTACGGGTAAAGGCTGCTACCCTGCACCGCATAATTTGATGGACGCGGTATTACCATCAATCAATGACAAGCATGTTGACTATTAATGGCCACTGATGGTCTAACCATCAAAGCCCGGATAGAGTTCAGGGCATTAGAGGTTTAATTGGCGAGGTTTGCGATGTCCCGCATGATCCGTTTCCACAAGTTCGGCCCGGCCGATGTGCTCAAGATCGAAGAGCAGGCCCAGGCGCAGCCCGCTGCCGGCGAGGTGCAGATTCGCGTTGAGGCGATCGGCATCAGTTGGTACGACGTGCTCTGGCGGCAGAACCTGGCACCGTCCCAGGCGCGTCTGCCTGCTGGTATCGGACACGAGATGGCGGGTGTGGTCACGGCCGTGGGCGAGGGCGTCGATGACCTGGCGATCGGCGACAAGGTCGCCAGCTTCCCGGCCAGCAGTGCCAACGAGCACCCGGTCTACGGTGAAGTCATCGTCATGCCGCGCAACGCCCTGACCCGTTACCCGGAGATTCTCTCGCCGGTCGAGGCCAGCGTGCACTACACGCCGCTGCTGATTGCCTATTTCGCCTTCGTCGACCTGGCGCGGGCCAAGGCCGGGCAAACCGCGCTGATCACCGACGCCAGTCATTGCGCCGGCCCCGCCTTCGTCCAGTTGGGCAAGGCCCTGGGCCTGAAGGTGTTCGCTGCGACCAAAGAGGCTGATCAGCGCGACTACCTGATCAAGCTCGGTGCCGACAAGGTGATCGTCACCGAAGAGCAGGACCTGCTCATGCAGATCAACAAGTACACCGACAACCGCGGTGTCGACATGGTCCTCGATGGCCTAGGTGGCCCGCAAATGGCGCTGCTCGGCGATGCCCTGGCGCCACGCGGCAGCCTGGTGCTGTATGGCCTGCAGGGTGGCAACCAGACGCCGTTCCCGGCGTGCGCGGCGTTCCAGAAGAACATCCAGTTCTTCGTCCATTGCATCGGTAACTTCACCGGCAAGCCGGAGCTGGGTATCAGCCAGGACCAGGTGGCCCTGCAGCGCGCCTTGCGCGATATCAACCAGTTCACTGCCGACAAGCTGCTGACCCCGCTGATCATCAAGACCTACCCGTTCGACCAGGTGGTCGCGGCGCATCGTTACATGGACGAGTGTCCCTGCGGTGGGCGGCTGGTGCTGGACCTTTCCCTCGCGGGCTGACAACACCGCTCTCACAGGCCATGGCACGTTGCAACAAATGTGGGAGCGGGTCTTGCCCGCGATGCGCCGCGCGGGCGGCGCTCGATCTCAGTGACGCCACAAGCCTTGCGGCGTACACCCTGTAGGCTTCACCCCATTTCAAGACCTGCGCCTTGCCGTAGTTATGGCCCGCGATCGGCTGCCTACGAAAAGCTCAAAACCAAGTTTCTCGTAAGCATTTTCTTCGCGCTGTTTGGGATATTTCCCGGTTAACTTTTCACACTGCTAAGCGCATCCGTGCGTTATGTTTATCCATGAGGAAAAACAGTCATTGATTGTCTGATTAGTGACCTCGGCCATGGCGAATCTGAATGGTTTTTTTACACTGATCTGTATCTTCTATTCGTCAGGCAGCAGCCGATAATAGTTCGTCAACTGTCGTCTCAAGGAGTGAGGCATGAAAGGTCGTAGCTCAGGGGCAAGGCGTCGTGTAGCGGTGCGGAAGGAGGGGAGGCACTTTATGGGCAAAGGCCTCATAAGATGTATTCCTAAGAAGTTGTAGGAAGTTTCTTTGGGTGAATATTGTTTCATCCTCCTTTGATGATCGAAAGCTCTTCAATAGAAGATCTTTTTTCAGCTCGCCGTTTCTGTAAATTGGGTACGCGTTATGGGTAGCATTCACGACCAAGCCATGCAGTACATCTACCAGCAAGTGCTCCAGCGTTTGCTCGAACACTTGTCGCAAGCACAGCGGGCGTCCTTGCAGTTGCTGATTCAACGCTTGATCGTCGCCGCAGGTGGCATTGAGCGGATTGCCGGTTTCAGGCTGCTGACCGCCCACGATGGCAGCCAGGCCGCCAGCCATGCGCTGGCGTGCCTGCGGGCGGCGCAGTTGAGTCTTGCCGCCCGTTCCCCCGGCACTTTTCAGTTGCGCATAGGCGTGGTGCGCCAGCCCGGCATGAGCACTACGGCGTTGAGCAATCTCGAGCAGGGCTTCTCGGCGCTGTTTCTACATGATGACCCACGGGTTGAACTGCTGATGCTCGATGATCAGCAGTTGCGACCTTTCGACAGTCGGCACCCGGTGTCCGCCAGCCAGCAGCAGGCGGAGCGCAACGAATTTCTGCTGTTCGGGCACTTGCTGGCAGGGCTGCCGCGTGCAGGCTTCGGCAGCCATGGTTATCTGCGTCTGGCCGAGTTGTGTTGGCAGGCCCTCGGCTGGCGCGGCGGCATCGATGCCATCATCAGTGCCCAGCCACTGCCCGAGCGCAGGCGTTACCTGGCTTGGAGCCGACGCGCCCTGCGTGAGGAAGACGTGCTCAGTACCCGCCCGATCCATAGTTGCGCAGCTTCGCTGTGCGCGGGCATGAGCGAGTTGCGCCAGCGCTATCTGGAGCAGTTGTTTGGCCAGACCCGTACCGTCCCTTCGGCACTCACCGGTGACTACTGTGCGCCAGCGATGCGTTTCATCACCATTGACGATTTGGTGCACGACCCCGATGTGCCCCACGATGAACGCTTGAACCGATTCCTCGGTTGCCGGTTCGACGAGCAGTATTTTGCCGGTGACCGATCAGGCACGGCCAACCCGCTGTTATTGGCGCACCTGAGCGGGTTGCACGCGCAGTTCATCGAAGACAGCGAGTACCGTGAGGGCGTTGATGCCTATCTGCGGCGGGCGCGCCTGCAGATGCAAAGCCAGGGCCTGCCGCGGGCCCTGCAGAATCGCTCGTTGGGGCGCTGGCAGAGCGGCGAGCAAGTGCAGCAGCGCCGTGCCCAGGCCAACGACGTTGCTTCGCAGGCTTACGGCCTGAGTGAAGCGCAATTGGTGTGCAAATTGTTCGCGCCTTTTGTCTCGCGCGGCCTGCGTCTGGAGGTGTTCCTGCGCCGCTGCCATCCCGGCATGCTGGTGGCCTTGCCTTACCTGCACAAGGCTTTGCAGCAGTTGCCTGCCCCTGAGCCGGTGGTGCAATGGATGGTCGACATTAGCGGCTTGAGTCTGCCGCTGCTACAGATGCTCTACCAACGCGAGCCACAAGCCTGCGCCCGGCCCCGTTCATTGCTGGCGCAGATCCAGCGTCGCGGGGCAGACTTGCGCCAGCTGCGTCTGCCAGCCACGGCATGGGCCTGGCTCAAGGCCGGGCAGCCTGGCACGCACTGATGAAAACCACGCACAACGGCGAGTTCGCTTATCGGGCGGTGTACCGCTACCTGGTCGAGTTGATCGAGCAGATGGCGCCAGGCAGCTACAATAGGCTGCCGTCATTGCGCGACCTTGCCCAGCGTCTGAACGTGTCGATCTCCACCGTGCAATGCGCCTACTCATTGCTTGAGCATGAAGGGCGGGTGCAGCCGGTGCCCAAGTCCGGGTATTTCGCCAAGGCGCTGCCCGCTCAGGTTGCGTCGAGCAGTGGTGGTGATCTGCTCCAGGACCTGCAGCAGCATGCCCGCTCATCACGAATGCTGGTGCTCAGTGGCGGGCAGGTGCAAACCCTGCAATCGCTGGAGGCTTCGCTGCTGGGTATCGAGCGCCAATTGCTACGCCAGTACCCGCGCCTTGCCGGGTCGCCTCAGCCCTGTGGCGAGCTGGAGCTGCGCACCGCGCTGGCGGCGCGCTATACCCGCTCGGCGCAGTTGTACTGGAGCGCCGAGGATGTCTACCTGGCGCCGGACGTGCGAGCACTGCTGGAGACCACCCTGGCCGCCCTGGACCTGCGCAACAGCGCCGTACTGGTCGTCACGCCTTGTTCCTGGCGCCTGTTGCGGGTGTTCCAGGCGGCGCGCCTGCGGGTCATAGAAATGCCGTTGGCGGCTGACGGAGGCCTGGACCTTGCGCGCTTTGCCCAGTTGCTGGCAACTGAGCCGGTACGCCTGGCCATGCTCGCCTCACGCTTGAGCGTCCCCCATGGCAGCCTGATGCCCGAGGCGTGCCGCCAGGCCGTGGCCCGACTGCTGAACCGGCACGGGGTGTGGCTGCTGGAAAACGACCAGGATGCCGACTTGTGCGTGCAAGCGACGCCTGCCCCCTGCTTGCGTGAGCTGGTCGACCCTCGGCGGGTGATGGTGTTTTCTTCCCTGGAGCGCAGCATCGGCGTGGAAGCGCCCTATGCCTACCTGCTTTCCCGGCACTGGCAAGGGCCTTTGCATCGCGAGTTCCTGTTGCGTGGCTTTACCTTGCCACCCTTGCGCCAGCAGGCGGTAGCGCGGCTGTACAGCAAGGGCCGCATTGACCTGCACCTGCAGCAGCTACGTGCGCATTTGCAAGAGCGCCTGAGCCACCTGTACCAGCTGATGCAGTTGCAATTGGGTAGCCAGCTTACGTTCCAGATGCCCGCAGGGGGTAGCTGCATCTGGGCGCGGGTGCGTGCTCCGATGGACACCCGGCCACTGTTCCATCGCTTGCTGCAGCAGGGCCTGGTGATTGCCCCGGGCGAGCTGTTCAGCCTGCGCGGCGACTTTCACCAGTATCTGCGCCTTGGCTGGCCAGCGGGGCAACAGGATGACCTGCAGTACGGCTTGAGTCTGCTTCGTGATGAGCTGCGCCGTACCCTGCAGATGGGCTGATCGAGCGACTCGCTTAGCGGCGCAAGCTCGCGCAGTAATCCTGCTCCGGTTGCGCGGCGGTGAACCAGACGAAATCCGCGCGCTCGGCCCCGACGGTTTTGCCGACCTCGGCCAGAATCAACACGGCGTTGCCCTGGGCCGAGCCCAGGTCGTCCAAGTGCAGGGGCACCCCGAGGTCCTTGCGCACATGAAAAGCCCCGGCCAGCAACAGGGCAGGGCGAGGCGCGGCCAGCAGGCGTTCGGCCATGCGCCGGTCGCGTTGCTGCTGCACTGCCAGCATTGCCGGCATTTGCGCTTCGGGCAGCAGGCCGCAATGGGACTGGCGGATATCGTCGAGCAAGGTGTTTTGTACCTGGCGGGTGGTCGAGGCCTTGCCTTCAAGTGTTGGGCGCTGGGTGTAGATTTGCATGATCTGCGCTCGCTCAAGGTTGGCCGCCATGAGCGGGTAGGGCTGGTGTAGCGCGTAGGTCACCAGCGGCCCGTACAGGCTCCAGCCCCAGCTGGGTTGCCAGGCCAGCGCCTGGATCAAATCGGTCGCAGGTGCACCGCCGGCAATCTCGGCATGCAGCGCATCGATCCTTGGCTGCTGGTCCGGGGTGAGCATTTCCATCAGCAGGCTGCCTTGCGGGCGTTGCCTTGCCAGTTCGCGCAGCAACCACAGTTGCACGGCATGGTGGTCGGGGTTGTCATGCTGCTCGCCGACCAGCACCCTGGGTACCCCGGCCAGGCGCTCGACCAACTGCTGTGGGGTGAGGTTGCGGCCGCTGGCCAAGTCGCGGATCACCCCAAGGTCAGGGTGATCGCGCCCTTGCGGCGCAATCGGCGCCGGTGGTGGTAGCACCTGATGGGATTGGCAGGCCGCCAGCAGGCCGATCAGGCAGAGCAACACAATGCGCATCGGGTTTCCTTGAGCTCAGGTGACAGACTTGAAGAGTACGTCAGGCGCTGCAAGAAATGCATTGCTGAAATCGCAGATCAGGTCATCACTACCGTACTCGCCATGGACAGATCGAATGGCGAACACTCTGCGGACCAACCAGCTCGGGAGTTTGCCCCGGAGATCTTTCGGCCAGTGCCATGCAGACGTTGGTGATCAGCTCATCAAAGCTCAGGGGGCTTTGCGCCTTCCTGGCCTTTCGTAACTGTTCGACTAGTGAATAGGTGAAGGCGCCATAGCTGGTCGCACCGGCCTCGTATTCACTCGCCTTCTGGTTTTCCCTTGCTGCAAAGAGCAGTAAGGGCAGGTAGGGGCCGTGATGCCCATAGAGACGCCCCTGGCGCTGGAGTTGCCTTACATCGTCTGGGCGCAGTTCGATGGCACTGCCCTGGGTGCGCCGGTGGCGCTGGGGCAGGTGTTTGCCTTGGTCAGTTCCTCGCGTGAAGTCTCGATGGGCTTCGCATTGGGCATAGAGGCGTTCCTCCCATTCACGGGACTCTTCGTCCCACTGCAGTGCACGGTGACGAATGTCGTTGGGCGCCGTTATGCCACGCACGCGCCCGTTGCCGCGGGTCATTCCGCTGGCGTAGCAACAGTCGAGAATCACGCTTAGCCTGGCCCCGGGCCCATCAGGCGAGAAGGGCAGGTGACTATAGAACTGACGGAAGAGCTTGTCGGTGAAGTGGCTAGAGGTGTCATTCCAGTTGAAATCGTACAGCACAAGCGTTTCATCCATGCAGTCCGCTTCGCGGCTGTTGTTGCTAGCCGGCAGACGCGCGCCGTGACCGGAGTAGAAGATGAGACGTTCATCTGCGGACCGGGTACCTTCGATCAGCCACTCCAGGCGCTCCTCGAGATTGGCGCGGGTAGCCCGAGCGTCATGTAACAGACGGATATCGGCGGCATCATAACCGCTCTCCTGGAGCATGCGGCTGATCAGGTAGGTGTCGTTGATGCAGCCATTGAGGCGCATCTGGGGGTCCGGGTACTCATTGATGCCCACGATCAGGGCCCGACGCTTGCGTTGCCCACTGCGGGACAGGAACGCTGGCACTTCCAGGGCTCGATTCGCTACGGCGCCACGGGCAAGCTGGGGCCATAGATCCGCCCGGCTGGTGTCATCCGCCAGATACGCCGCGCCGGAGTGGTCGAGGTCCAACAAGTCTTCGCGCAGGGGCATTTCGAACAGGGTGGTTAGATCGACACGCGCAGAGTCCGGCGAGGTGATGGGGCGGGTAAATACACGATCGTTGGGGTTGTATAGGTGGTACCAGCGGCGGATACCTCGACCGTTTTCATGCAGGCGCATGACGCGGCCGCCCCAGACCTCGCGCATGACGATTGGATGGGCGATCTGCGAACCGAAGCTTGCCAATACCCGACCGTCGATGATTTCCAGCGCCGCACCAGGTTTGGCCACGGCACGCCGGAAAGCGTCGTAGCAGATCAGGCTGCCCAGGCTATGGGCGAGGATGATCTGGGGTTGGAAATCCTTGATGCAGGCCATCAACCGTTCGCAGAGTTGTGTTCGAAGCACGGGGTCTTCCAGCCACTGAACCGTCATGCCGACGGTCCAGCGCAGTATCTGGTCGACGGGGACTCCCCAGGAACGCGTGCCTGCCTCACTCCGTTCGCTGGTCTCGTCCAGCAACATGGCGAGCCCGCGGGCAATCTGGGCGAAGTCCGGCCCATCGCCGAACAGGTCGTCATAGCGCAGAAACACAATGTCTTCTGGCGCGATGTCGCGACCGTTACGTTCCAGGTTGCTGCTAATCGCGGAGCGCCATTGCGCCTGCCAGCTGTGCTCGGAACTCCACTCATCCTGGCTGGCATCACCATGACCGACACCATGCAGGCAGAGCACGCGCAAACGCTCTGTCTGGGTCTTGGAAAGCGTATCCCGGTCGCCACGCAGTACCGTCGGCGCGGTAGACGGGTTGCTGGCATTGAGCATCAGGTCCTGCAGGCGGCGAAGCTTGGCTTCCAGCTTGTCGGGGCTTGCGACCGCGCGTTCGCCTGGGGTAGGGGCCGGCCTGACCTGCTTGGCGCTGTCCTTCCAGGCCTGCTCCAGGTTATGGCCATCGAAGTATGCCAGTGAGGTATCCAGCACTTGGCGGATACTGGTGGCCAGGCCTGTCTCCACCCTGTGGATGGCGGTGTAAGTCGGTGACGGGGTGGTGGCGAGCCGGAACGATTTGTTGAGCTCCGGAGTGGTTCGCCAGATGGGTGCTTCGCCGAAGTGTTTCGCCTGTTCGACCCGTCCTCCCAATTTGTATCGCGGCAACCTGAAGTGGTCACACAGAAAAGCCAGCAAGCTGGTGTGGTCGTAGTGTTCGTTCTGGATGCTGTCGCTCCATGTGACCAGCCCCGGTTGCAGCCAGGGGGAGGCCAGGATGGCCGGCACGCGAACTCCCAGGCGAGTGAATGGGGCTGCACCTGTCCAGGTGACATCGGCTGATCGTGTGTCCGGCGCCAGAGTCTGTGGCGGTATCACATGGTCGTAGAAGCCGCCGTGTTCGTCATACAGCAGCACGAACAGCGTCTTTTTCCATACATCAGGATTGACCATCAGCGAATTGAAGACTTCCCCGATGAAGTGGTCGCCAACCCGCAGGTCTTCCGAGGGGTGATGCGAGTTGTTCGGCCCGAGAGTGTCATACAGAAGTCCGTAGCTTGGCTCTATCCAAGCCAACGCTGGCAACTCGTTCGCTACGACCTCTTCCTTGAATTTTTCGATAGAGGAGTGCCGTAACCCTTCCTTGACCAAGGTGGCAAGAGGGACCTTGCCGTCTGAGTAGATACGCGCGTCGTGCCCATTGGCCTTGAGCAATGAGAAGATGCTCTCCTTGCCGAACTGGGCGATCAGGCTCTTGATGCCCGCAAGCATGGTCCCTTCGCCCGGCATGAGTACGCGCCCATGACTGCTGCCAAGCATAGCGAAGAAGCGATTGGGCCAGGTCGGCCCAGGCACCGAGCAAAACCACCGGTCGCAGACAGTAAAGTGCCGGGCGAGGCCCTGGATGGCGGGTAACGGGTCGTGTGCCGGATTGGCTTCGAAAGGCACGAAACTCATCGCCCGTTGGGCAATGGATAGCGCGTGGACTTTATGCGCCTTGAGATCCTTCCTGGCCTTTTCATAGGCGTTCTGGGCGAACCCGCCCATGATCGGGTCCGCCAGGCTGGTCGAGTGGCCGTCGGTCAGCTGTTTCACCACATCTTCGTATTCATGGCCCAGATCGACGCCCTCGCGCTTCAAGCCTGGCGCTATGTCCAGATAAGGTGGCGGCACCCAAAGGCTGAAGTCATCGGGCCGCTCTGCGGCCTGGGTGATCGTGGTGGCTTGCCCACCGCTTGCCGGCGCCAGAACGTTACTGAGCAAGGCTTTGCGGTCCACGCCGTCGCAGTTCGGATCGAGATGCTTGTAATCACCCAGCAGGTGGTCAAAAGAACGGTTTTCCATCATCAGCACAACGACGTGCTTGATTTGACTTTGCCAGTTGTTCGCCATCTTTCCACGTCCTTAATGGATGGATACGGCATTTGTGTGCATGCATGGCATAACGCTAGTATTGCCTGGATGACCTGTCCAGTTATGGCCGATTGCTACCTTTCACGTTTGGCCGCAATGGGTCGAAGCCGTCGGTGGCAACAGGTGGCCGCGTCCGGTCGGCATTGGTCATGGCTCGGGGGTTGGCAGCGCTACTTCGCTCAGAGGGTACGGCATGACCATCTGGATGGGTTTGAACGCATTACTAACTCGGATGAGCATCTCGTTTTCTTTTTGGGCTCTGAGCAGCCGCGGTTTCTTGTTCAAGTCATTGCCGAAGAAATCCTCCCAATGCCCGATGAGCAACTGGCGCGGTCGCAGGTAGCGCAGTAATGCGTCTGGGTATTGCGTGACCTGAGTGGTCGAGGCTGCGCACATGATCATGACGTCAACCCGCTTACCATCCGGAATCAGGGGAGGGAAACCAAAAGGTGGATTACTCGCCGAATCCTGGTAATGGATGCGGTAGACAGGCCTGTCACTGTCATCGAGCAGGTCAATCAGAAACGCTAAGGTGGTGCCCTCTTTCCAATTGCGGACATAGACTGGCAGCTTATCCAGGTCCTCGTAATAGCTTCCTTCGAGGAAATCTTGCCCCGCAAAGTGGGGTGCATGCTGGCTCTGGATTGCCATGAAGCGCATATGGCCCACCTTGGTCCACTGTGTAGGGTTTGCCTGGTAGCACTCCGGCGTGCTGCAGGCCACGCGGTACATCTTCTGCTCCACGTTGACAAATCTATGCTTCAAGTTAAGGCTCGGAACGGCAAGGATGTGGCCGGCGGTCCTGTTACCGTAGGCAATCGCATTCTGAGCGTAGTGTTGCATGATCCATGGAACATCAAGCAAATGGTCATAGTGCGCATGGCCAATGAGCATCACTCTGACGTCCTTTGCCTCCGGCATGTGATCGGCGATGCGCTGCTTATCCGCGCGGACGAAAATCGGCGGTATGCTCGGATTGCTAAAGGACGGTGCAAGCAGCAGGCCTTCGCCGTGCCAGTACAACAACCAGCCGCCAACTCCGAGGTAGGTGATCTTTGCTCCGGTCAGGTTGTGTTTGTCGGTGGTGGGTTCCATCCCGGTAAGATCCTTGGCGCAACCTGCCAAGCACAGCAGTATCAGCACAATGACCACGCGCATCGTCAACCCTCCTTGCTACCCCTGGTAGATTAGTGCAGCCGCGGTTCCACAGCAGGAAATCGGACGGTTTTTAATCCGGTGCTACAACTGGCAACGGCCAATGCCAGTACAGACCGGCTAAAGTCGTCCGCAGGTCGCCCACAGGTTGCCAGAAGGGCGTATCTGTATGTATAACCAGTGCTCCTGTCGCCAGCGCCTAGTGACCTGTGATCGCCCATTCCGTCGACGAGCCGTTTTATTACCTGCACAACTTCCAGCAAGTGCTTGGCTGGATCGAGTTGCGCTACGCCGATCTGCTCGACGCGCAAGAACGGGCGTTCATTCAGCAGTTCCGCCAGCAGCCCCGGGCTGCGCAGGCCTTGCTGGTGCGCATGGTGATGCGCAAGGGCCTGCTGTTTCGCCCGAGCAAGCTGGTGTATGCCGAAATCGGCTCGCCCCAGGCGGCGCTTGAACCGCTGCTGGCCATGGGCTGGGTCGTGGACGACAGCCCGCTGAGCCTTGAGCAGTTGTTTGACCTGCTGCGCAAGGATGAACTGGCCACAGGTTTTAGCCCGTTGCTGAGCCGCCCACGGGCGGCCAAGAGCGAGTTGCTGGCGCAGTTGCAAGCCCTTGAGTTGCCAGCCCGGCCCTTGCATGAATGGTTGCCGGGCTTTGCCGAGCCGGTTATCGAGTTGCGCTTGCAGGCACTGTGCGACCGTCTGCGGCTGTTGTTTTTTGGCAATTTGTACAAGGACTGGTCAGAGTTCGTGTTGGCCGACCTTGGCCTGATGCGCTATGAACAGGTCGCCTTCAGCGACGACTCCCGGGCGTTGCGCCAGCGCTCTGATATCGAGGTGGCGCTGGCCCTGCATGAGTGCGGCGAATGGCTTGAGCAGGGCGTTGCCCTGGAGCAGGTGGTGGCTGAGGTTGACGCCCTGGACAGCGACAACCCCTGGCTGCAGCGGCGGCGTTCGCGCCTTCTGTATCAGCTTGGCCAGCACAGTGAGCGCCTGGCGGACTGGCCACTGGCCCTGCGCATCTACCCGCGCAGCCAGCATCCGCAAGCACGGATTCGCCACATTCGCGTGCTCGAACGCAGCGAGCAATGGGCGGCGGCCTTCGAACTGGCCTCGCAAGTCGCCCGGCAACCGGCCAACGCAGTCGAGGTGCAAGCCTTGGCGCGGATGTTGCCGCGTTTGCAGCGCAAGCTCGGCGGCCCGCCGCAGCCACGGCGGGCCAAGCCCAAGGTCAACCTGATCGACCTGACGCTGCCCGCGCAGTGGGCGGCCCTGGGGGTGGAGCAGGCGGTGCAGCAGCACCTGGAGCAGGACGGCGGGCATGTGCACTACGTCGAGAACACCTTGTTCAACAGCCTGTTCGGCCTGTTGTGCTGGGAAGCGATTTTTGCGCCGTTGCCCGGTGCCTTCTTCCACCCGTTCCAGAGTGCACCACAGGACCTGCACGACGCCGAGTTTTACCCGCGCCGCCGCGCGCTGTTCGCGCAGTGCCTTGGGCAACTGGACGATGGGCGCTACCTTCACACCATACGCCGTCATTTCCTTGGCAAGCAGGGTCTGCAATCACCTTTCGTTTACTGGCAGGTGCTCAGCGAAAAACTGCTTGAGCAGGCCCTGGCCTGCCTGCCGGCGGCGCACCTGAAACGCTGCTTTGAACGCCTGCTCGAGGATCTTCAAGGCAACCGTTCGGGCATGCCCGACCTGATCCAGTTCTGGCCTGAGCAGCAGCGCTACCGGATGATCGAAGTCAAGGGCCCGGGCGATCGTCTGCAAGACAGCCAGTTGCGCTGGATCGAGTTCTGCGCCGAGCACGGCCTGCCGGTCGACGTCTGCCATGTGCAGTGGTCAACATGAGTTACAACGTGGCGGTCCGGGCGTTGTGCGAGTTCAGCGCCAAGGTCGGTGACCTTGACCTGCGTTTTACCCCGTCGCCCACTGCCCAGGAGGGCATCAGCGGCCATCGGCGGGTCATGGCCGGGCGCGGCGAGGGCTACGAAACGGAAGTCAGCCTAGAGGGGCACTACGCCACGCTGCATGTGCGTGGCCGCGCCGATGGCTATCATCCGCAGCTCAATCGCCTGGAAGAAATCAAGACCTACCGTGGCGACCTGGCTCGCCAGCCTGCTAACCATCGCCAGCTGCATTGGGCCCAGGCCCAGGTGTACGGCTGGTTGCTGTGCCAGCAGCGCAAGCTTTCGCATCTGCGCCTGGCGCTGGTCTACCTGAATGTCGACAGCGATGAACAAACACTGATTGAACAGCGTTGGAGCGCCGAGGCGCTGGAGCAATTTTTCAATGCGCAATGCGCACTCTTCCTGCACTGGGCCGAGCAGCAGTTGCAGCGCCAGGCCTTGCGCGACCAGGGTTTGCAGGTCCTGACATTCCCCCATGGGCCGTTTCGTCAGGGCCAGCGGGAGCTGGCCGAAACCGTGTACAAGGCGGTCAGCACCGGGCGTTGCCTGATGGCCCAGGCCACCACTGGCATCGGCAAGACCCTCGGCACCCTGTTCCCGTTGCTCAAGGCCATGGTCCCGCAGCAACTGGACAAGGTTGTTTTCCTGACCGCCAAGACCCCCGGGCGTGCCCTGGCTCTGGAGGCGCTGCAGCAGATAATGGCCGCTGGCACCCAGGGCGCCTTGCGCAGCCTTGAATTGGTCGCCCGCGAAAAGTCTTGTGAATACCCGGGCACGGCCTGCCATGGCGATGCCTGTCCGTTGGCCAAGGGCTTTTACGACCGACTGCCCGCAGCACGCCAGGCCGCCCAGGCGGTGGCAATGCTCGACAAGGCCGCCTTGCGCGAAGTGGCCCTGGCCCATCAGGTCTGCCCGTACTACCTGGGCCAGGAAATGGCCCGTTGGGTCGATGTGCTGGTGGCCGACTACAACTACTACTTTGATCAGAGCGCCTTGCTCTATGGCCTGGCCCAGGCCAACCAGTGGCGCCTGGCCGTGCTGGTGGACGAAGCCCACAACCTGGTCGAGCGAGCCCGGCAGATGTACAGCGCAAGCCTCGACCAGGGCCAGTTGCTGGCCTTGCGCAAGCTCAAACCGGCGGGCCTGGTCAGCGCCCTGGAGCGCCTGAACCGCCAGTGGAACGCCCTGCACAAAGATCAATTGGCGCCGTACCGGGTGGTCGAAGGTTTGCCTGAAGCCCTGCTCAAGGCGCTGCAGCACTGTGTTTCAGTGATCCAGGAGCAGCTCAACCAGGCGCCGACCGGCATTGATCCTGCGGTGTTGCAGTTCTTCTTTCAGGCGTTGCAGTTCATCCGGGTCAGCGACCTGTTCGATGAGCACTTCCTGTTCGATATCAGCAAGCGCCCGGGCCCGGGCAAGCGGGCCTTGTCGACCCTGTGCCTGCGCAATGTGGTGCCGGCGGCGCTGATCGGCCCGCGCATGAGCGCCGCGCGCAGTGTCACGCTGTTCTCCGCCACCCTCAGCCCGCAACGCTACTACACCGACCTGCTGGGCATGCCGGCCGACACGGCCTGGCTTGAGGTAGCGTCACCTTTTGCCGCCGAGCAACTGCAGGTGCGGCTGGTCAGCAGTGTCTCGACCCGTTACCAGCATCGCGAGGCCTCGCTGGCGCCGATTGTCGAGTTGATTGCCGAGCAATTTGGCCGCGTGCCGGGCAACTACCTGGCGTTCTTTAGCAGCTTTGAATACCTGCAACAGGTCTCGAACCTGTTGGCATCGCGTTATCCGGCCATTGAGCAATGGCGCCAGGCGCCAGGCATGGATGAAGGACAGCGCCAGGGCTTTCTTGAACGTTTCGTCGCTGCCGGGCAGGGCGTGGGTTTTGCCGTGCTCGGCGGCGCCTTTGCCGAGGGTGTCGACTTGCCCGGTACGCGCTTGATCGGCGCCTTTGTCGCCACCCTCGGATTGCCCCAGGTCAATCCCGTCAACGAGCAGATCAAGCTGCGCATGGCCAGGCTGTTCAGCGCAGGTTTCGACTACACCTACCTGTATCCCGGAGTGCAGAAAGTCATCCAGGCGGCAGGTCGGGTGATCCGTGGTACCCAGGACCGGGGCACGGTGTTGCTGATAGATGAGCGTTTTGCCGAAGCTCGTGTACAGCGCATGTTTCCGGCCTGGTGGGCGCCGCAGCAGAAATAATCGCGGGGTTGGGGATAGCGACGGTCGCTTGCTGGTCAAACTGCCAGTAAACTGCGTGTTTTTATCACCCCGAACATCCTTTCTTGAGGTTTTGCATGAAGCTCAGTCCTTTGGCGGGCAAACTGGCCCCGGCCTCCGTGCTGGTGGATATCCCGAAATTGTTGACCGCCTATTACACTGGCCAGCCTGATGCCAGCATCGCCACCCAGCGGGTTGCCTTCGGCACCTCCGGGCATCGCGGCAGCTCCCTGGACCTGAGCTTCAACGAGCACCACGTGCTGGCCATCACCCAGGCCATCTGCCTGTACCGTCAGAGCAAAGGTATCAGCGGCCCGTTGTTCATCGGCGCCGACACCCACGCGCTGTCGACTCCTGCAGCGGCCAGTGCCCTGCAGGTGCTGGCGGCCAACGGCGTTGAGGTGATGCTGTCCAAGGATGACGAGTACACCCCGACCCCGGCGGTGTCTCACGCAATCATCTGCTACAACCGCGGGCGCAGCAGCGGCCTTGCCGACGGCATCGTCATCACCCCGTCGCACAACCCGCCGCAAAGCGGTGGCTTCAAGTACAACCCACCCAACGGCGGCCCTGCCGACAGCGACGTCACCAAGTGGATCGAGGCCAAGGCCAACGAACTGCTGGCGGCGAACCTGGACGACATCAAGCAGATTGCCCATGAGCAGGCGCTGGCGGCCAGCACCACCCACCGACATGACTACCTGGGTAACTATGTTGCCGACCTGGAAAACGTCATCGACTTCGACGTTATCCGCAGCGCCAACCTGCGCCTGGGCGTCGATCCGCTGGGCGGGGCAGGGGTGCGTTACTGGTCGGCGATTGCCGAGCACTACAAGCTGAACCTGGAAGTGGTCAATACCGAGGTCGACCCGACCTTCCGCTTCATGTCGGTTGACTGGGACGGGCAGATCCGCATGGACCCATCCTCGCCGTACGCCATGCAGGGCCTGATCGGCCTGCGCGAGCGATTCGACGTGGCTTTTGCTTGCGATCCGGACCACGACCGGCACGGTATCGTCACCCCGAATGGCCTACTGGCACCGAACAACTATCTGGCGGTGGCCATCGACTATCTGTACCAGCATCGCCCGCAGTGGCGCAGCGATGCCGCCGTCGGCAAGACGGTGGTCAGCAGTGGCCTGATCGACCGTGTGACGGCTGCTCTGGGGCGGCGCCTGTATGAGGTGCCGGTAGGCTTCAAGTTCTTCGCCGACGGGCTGTTCGATGGCTCCCTGGGCTTTGGTGGCGAGGAGAGCGCCGGTGCGTCGTTCCTGCGCAAAGACGGCAGCGTCTGGACCACCGACAAGGACGGCCTGATTCCGGCGCTGCTGGCGGCGGAAATCACTGCCCGCACCGGTCGTGATCCGAGCCAGGCCTACGCCGAACTCACCGCCAAGCTGGGCGAGCCGTTTGCCACCCGCGTCGAGGCCAAGGCCAACCCGCAGCAAAAGGCCCTGCTGAGCAAACTGGCACCCGAGCAGGTGAAGTCGACGATGCTTGCCGGTGAGCCGATCGAGCAGATCCTCAGCCATGCGCCGGGCAACAACCAGGCCATCGGCGGCCTGAAGGTCATGACTGCCAACGGCTGGTTCGCCGCGCGGCCGTCGGGTACCGAGGATATCTACAAGATCTACGCCGAAAGCTTTATCGATGAAGCGCACCTGCAGCGCCTGGTGGCAGAAGCCCAGGAACTGGTGGATGCGGCGATTGCCTGATCGCTGAAAGCATCGCGGGGCAAGCCCGCTCCCACAGGGTGGGAGCGGGCTTGCCCCGCGATGGCGTTCACACTACATCGACCAGCACCACCTCGCTGTCCTGCACCGCCGTCACCCTGAGCACCTGCTCATCCTCGATCGCCACCCCGTCCCGGGCCTCGGCGCGCAAGCCGTTGACTTCAACCAGCCCCTTGGCCGGCACCAGGTAGCCACGACGCCCGGCTGCGAAGCGGTACTCGGCAGTTTCCCCGGCGCGCAAGGTCGCTGCCAGCAGCCGTGCATCGGCACGAATCTGCAAGGCATCCTCATCGCCCTCACGACCACTGGCCAGGGTCACGAAGCCTTCGCCGCGTTCGCCCGTGGGGAACGGTCGGGTGCCCCAGGAGGGCGCCTGGCCGACACGCTCAGGAATGATCCAGATCTGGAAGATGCGTGTATCGACCTTTTCCAGGTTGTATTCACTGTGGGTGATGCCGGTGCCGGCGCTCATCACCTGGACGTCACCGGCTTCGGTACGGCCCTTGTTGCCAAGGTTGTCCTGATGGCTGATAGCGCCTTCACGTACATAGGTGATGATTTCCATGTCGCGGTGCGGGTGCGGCGGGAAACCACTGCCGGCGGCAATCAGGTCATCGTTCCAGACCCGCAGGTTGCCCCAGTGCATGCGCGCCGGGTCATGGTATTCGGCAAACGAGAAGTGATGATGGGCATCGAGCCAGCCGTGATTGGCGTGGCCAAGGCTGTTGAAGGGGCGCAGTTGCAGCATGATGGCTGTCCTCGACAGTGAGTGGATGGGCAAATCATCCCTCAAGAACTGATCGAAAATAAGCGTAAATTTCGACTTATTTTGATCATGTAAATCGATATATAGAGCTAGGGTAATTTGTGCGCTTCATCGCCTAATTGACTGATCTGCAAGCAATCGACTGGTGATTTCTGGCTGATGGAGCGAACATGGTCGCTGGTTTTCATTTTGTTGGAGTCGGTGTGTCTGAAGAGCGTCCCAAGCTACCCCTGGAGTTGACTGCGCCGGCGCAATTACCGTGGTTCAGGCGCCTGGCGGCGCGCATGCTCGGACGCGGCCTGAGCCGTTTGCAGGCGCAACACCGCGACTCGTGGTTCCAGGGCCACGCCAGCGGCCAGCGCACTGGCCATGCCGACGGCCTGCGCGAAGGCTATGAAGAAGGGCGGATCGACGGCTATGAGGCCGGGCGCCAGGTGCTGGTGATCCACGACACCCGCCCCGACGGCCATGGTGTGCCGGGTATCGACGACAGCCTGTTCGATGACTGGCGCCTGCCGCTGAGCGCGGAACTTAAAAAACGCTTCAAGGCCGATGTCGCCCAGCACCTGGCGCCCCATGCGCAGCCAAGTGCGGCGCAGTGGAAGATGATCTTCAGCGATACCCCGTCGACCTGCGTGGTGGCCGGCGCCGGTGCTGGCAAGTCGACTTCGCTGGTGCTGCGTATCCTGTTGCTACGGCATTACCTGGGCTACGAGCTGGACGCCATGACCGTGGTGACCTTTACCCGTGAGTCGCGCAAGGACTTCATCAGCCGCCTGCTGCAGGTGTTTGCCTTGTGGCAGGTGGATCTGGGCCAGGTCCAGGCCCGCGAGTTGGTGCGTACCTTCCATTCGCGCATCCTGCCGCTGGTGCGCAGCCTGCCGGGCTTCAGCCAGGTGCGCGCGTTCGAGACCCTTGGCAGCGAACTGCCCGGCGGCAGTGAAGCCAACGCCGAGAGCAACCCGTTCGACCTGCGCATCAATGACGCCCAACGCCAGCAACTGAACCTGTGTTACCGCGACCTGCTGGGCAGCAGCCCGCGTTTTGCCCAGCTGATCGCCAGCCTGCGCCGCGAAGCCCTGCAGCTCAAGGCACTGGACCGTGATCACCCCGATGTGCAAAAGCGCGTGGCGGTGACCCAGTTGTCGGCCAGTCGCGACGAAGAACTCTGCGACACCCTCGAAGACCTGTGGTTTGCCGCCGGTGCCTGGCCGATCAAGGGTATCGAGCCGAGCCGCGAAACGGTCGAGATCAACGGCAGCCGTTTTCATTTTCATGGCCATATCGCCGAGCTGGACGCTTACGTGGTACTGGGTTTCGACCCCAAGGAAAACCAGCAGTACAAGCGTCCGGGGGCAAAGCTTCCGGTGTGGGCGGAGTGGGTGATAAAGCGCACCCTGTTTCAAGCTTTCTGCGATAAGCCTGTGATTTGGATGGAAAATTATTCAGCCGCCAAGCGCCTGGTCTCGTCCCTGGCCGGTGATGCCGTGGCTGGGCCGGGCTTTGATTACAAGGTCAAGGGCGAGCTGGGCGCAGCACCGCTGCTGGATGCCTTTGTTGGCGCTGCCGGCTTTATCGAAAACCTCGGCCTTGAGGTCAACAAGGCGGTCGGCGCCATGAGCTTCCCGGCTGGTGACAGCGACGCGCTGTTCTTCGAGGCCCTGGCCCTGTACTGGAAAGCCCTGGAAGCTCACCTGCTCAGCCAGTCGCCGCCGATCATGAGCTACAACCGCATGTTCGCCTTGTTCGGCGAGAACAACCCGCAGAACCTGCAACTGTTACCTGATCCGCTGCTGCGGCCGCTGGCGCACCTGATGATCGACGAGTTCCAGGACGTCTCACCGCAGATCGTTTCCTGGCTGCGTGCCTGCCTGCGCGAGATCCGTCGCCGCGGCCCGGCCATGCAGATCGGGCGGGTGGCACAGCATTCTTCGTTGCTGTGCGTGGGCGATGACTGGCAGTCGATCTACGGCTGGCGTGGCAGTTCGCCTAAGTACTTCATGGAGTTCAGCAAGGAATTCCCGGCGCCGAGCAACACCCGGGTTATGCTCGCCGACAACTACCGTAGCCACCAGCACATTATCGATGCCGCCGAGCATATCGTTAAGTCGGCACCGGCCATCAGCGGCAAGAAGGCCAAGGCCTGTGGCCCGGCGGCCGAGACACCGCTGCCGGTCAAGGTGCTTGAGCGTGACGAGGCGAGCCTGGCCCAGACCTTGCTGGAGCATTACCGCAACGGCGAGTCGGTGATGCTGCTGTACCGCAAGAGCAGCGACAAGGCGGCGATCGCCGAGCACCTGCAGGCGCTGGTCAACCATGAGGCCGGCTTGCCGGCAGCGCAACGGCGCCTGCGCCAGTTGACCTATCACAGCGCCAAGGGCCTGCAGGCCGACGCGGTGTTCATGCTCGGCGACTGCCAGTACCTGACCCACTCACCCTACAAGAACCAGGTGTATCGCCAGGCGGGGCTGGGTCGCGACGGTGACGCCCAGGCGTTCGACAATGCGCAAAAGGATGAGGTGCTGCGCCTGGCCTACGTGGCTATTACCCGCGCTGCCAGGCACTGCTACTGGTACGTCGAGAAGCCCACGGCAGAGGCGGCCAACCTGCCACGGGCCTCAAGCCAGGTGGATGGGCGCAAGGCGTTCTTCGAGGATGAGCGGGAGGGGGTTGGTAGTTGATTCGCGCGAAGCACTCCCGCCATGCACCAAGGCTGACAACGCCGCTTTCACAGGCCATGGCACGTTGCAACCAATGTGGGAGCCGGCCTTGCCGGCGATGCGCCGCGCGGGCGGCGCTCGATCTCAAGGACGCCACAACCCCTAAGGCGTACACCTACTAGCCCTCACCTCATCTCAAGCCTCACACCTCACCGTCATCACGCAATCGCAAGGTGTGTAGTGGTTCAAAGGCGCAGGCTTTGAGAAGGGGTAAAGCCTGCTAGGTGTACCGCCTTGAGATTTGCTGCGCCCTTGAGATCGAGCGCCACGTGCCATGGCCTGTGAGATCGGCGTTGTCAGCCTGGTGCCAGGCGAGAGTGCGTATCGAGGCCAAAAAGTCTGGCGGCTCACACGCAATCGCGAGATGTGTAGATACTTATCCCGCGATGAGGCCCGTTCACGCCTTCAGCGCCGCATCCGGCGCCACCGCCGGCACCGGTTTGCCGGTGGCAGCCTCGACCCGGCGTGCAACCGCCGGGTCGTCAGCGAAGGGGATCAGGCTGGCCTGATCGTCCACTTCGCTGCTGTGGCGCTGCAGGCAGGCGCTGGTGACCAGGTAGAAGAACAGTACGCCGCTCAGGCAATACAGTGCATACAGCCAGTCATCCATGTGCGTGCCTCCTAGGCCAGGCTGGCGTTGTTCAGCGCCAGTTTTTCATCGGCTACGCGCACAGTGCGCCAGGTGTTGTAGGCCATCAGCAGCATGCCGCTCAAGAAGCACACACCGCCGACAAAGCGCACGATAAAGCCCGGGTGGCTGGCCACCAGCGCCTCGACGAAGGCGTAGGTCAGCGTGCCGTCGTCGTTGGTGGCGCGCCACATCAGGCCCTGGGCGATGCCGTTGACCCACATCGAGGCGATGTACAGCACGGTGCCGATGGTCGCCAGCCAGAAGTGCGCGTTGATCATGCCGATGCTGTGCATCTGCTCGCGGCCAAACACTTTCGGAATCATGTGGTAGAGCGAGCCGAAGGTGATCATCGCCACCCAGCCCAGGGCGCCCGCGTGGACGTGGCCGATGGTCCAGTCGGTGTAGTGGGACAGGGCGTTGACGGTCTTGATCGCCATCATCGGGCCTTCGAAGGTCGACATGCCGTAGAACGCCAGCGACAGCACTAGAAAGCGCAGGATCGGGTCGCTGCGCAGCTTATGCCAGGCACCGGAGAGGGTCATCATGCCGTTGATCATGCCGCCCCAGCTGGGCGCCAGGAGGATCAGCGACATGGCCATGCCCAGCGACTGTGCCCAGTCGGGCAGGGCGGTGTAGTGCAGGTGGTGAGGGCCGGCCCAGATGTACAGGGTAATCAGTGCCCAGAAGTGCACGATTGACAGCCGATAGGAATACACCGGGCGGCCGACCTGCTTGGGCACGAAGTAGTACATCATGCCCAGAAAGCCGGTGGTCAGGAAGAACCCTACGGCGTTGTGGCCGTACCACCACTGGACCATGGCGTCGGTGGCGCCGGAGTACACCGGGTAGGACTTGAACCAGCTCACCGGGATCGACAGGTGGTTGACCACGTGCAGCATGGCGATCACTACGATGAAGGCGCCGAAGAACCAGTTGCCGACATAGATGTGCTTGGCTTTGCGGCGCATCAAGGTGGCGAAGAAGACGATGCCGTAGGCGACCCAGACAATGGCCATCCACACCGCGCCGGTGAACTCGATCTCGGCGTATTCCTTGGTGGTGGTCAGGCCCAAGGGCAAGCTGACCAGCATGATCACGATGGTCGCCTGCCAGCCCCAGAAGGTAAAGGCGGCGAGCTTGTCGCTGAACAGCCGCACCTGGCAGGTGCGCTGTACCGCGTAGTAACTGGCGGCAAATTGCGCGCTACCGGCAAAGCCGAAGATCACAAGGCTGGTGTGCAGCGGGCGCAGGCGGCCGAACGACGTCCACGGCAGGTCGAGGTTGAGTTCGGGCCAGACCAGTTGCGAGGCGATCCAGACGCCCATGGCCATGCCGACGATCCCCCAGACCACCGTCATGACGACGAATTGTCGGACCACCTTGTAGTTATAGGCCTGCGCCTGTTGATGTGTGCTCATGGCTAGTTTCCACAGTTCCTGTATGGCTCGCCCTGCCGTGGGGCAGGGGCACAGGCGCAGACTCTAGAAAGCTGCTGGCATACAAAACAGACTCAGAAACAGACGTTAATACCGGATCAGATAGAACCCCCGTATTCATTGGCTTATATCGAAGCTGTTATGAATCAAGTGCGGCGATTTACCTCTGTGCTGCTGTGAAAAATCGGGCAAACCACGTGGCGCTGTGTCGCAGACTATACCCCGTGGAATTATCTTGACATCACGGTAAATGCGGCCGCAGAATTTCTCAAACTTTGCGCGCAAAGTTTTATGCCGGGACCTTCTCAAACCCGGCAGTGGTGCGCAACCAACCTTGACGCCATCCCGCTATACGCCCCTGTGACGGTGTTCTCCAGCCGGGACGGGGTACGCGCGCAGCGGCGGCACACTATAAGAACGAAGGGAGCAACAGATGAAGCTTTCCAAGGAACTGGTCCTCCAGGCAAAAGCGACGTTCGGGACACCGACCTACCTCTACGATGAAGCCGTGCTACGCAGCAGTTTCAACGAATTGCGCGACGCATTGCCGGACTGCGTGGATATCTTCTATGCGCTGAAGGTCAACCCGAACCTGTCCCTGGTGAAACTGATCCGCTCTTATGGCGGCAATACCGAAGTCTGCTCGTTGGGCGAGCTGGAAATCGCCCTCAAGGCCGGGGTCGATGCCCAGGACATCATTTTCCTTGGCCCGTACAAAAAGCCCGAGGAACATCGGCGCGCCCTGGAAGTCGGGGTGTTCGCCATCGTCGTCGAGTCCGAGACCGAGCTGCGCAAGCTGTCGGCACTGGCCGGCGAGCTTGGCTGCGTGGCCCCGGTGGCGATCCGCATCAACCCGAATTTCTCTGCCTCCGGTTCGCCGTGGAAAATGGGCGGTCGGCCGACCCATTTCGGTATCCAGGAAGACACCGCAGTGGCCAACTTCGGCGATTACGCGGCGCTGCCAAACCTGCAGATCAAGGGCATCCACGTCTATAACGGGACCAAGATCCTCGACGCGCAGTCGGTCTACGACAACGCCAAGTACATCCTCGGCCTGTACCGCAACCTGAGCCGGCGCTACAACCTGGACATGCGCATGGTCGACGTCGGCGGCGGCCTGGGCATCAAGTACTACGAGAACGAAAGCGAGCTCGACACCCGCCAGCTCAAGCAACTGCTGGTGCCCCTGTTCGAGGCGTTCAACCAGCAATTTCCGCAGACCCGCATCATTGTCGAGTCCGGGCGCTTCATTGCCGGCAAGTGCGGCGCCTTGCTGGTGACCGTCGACAACATCAAGGAAAACCACGGCAAGACCTTTGCCGTCACCGACGGCGGCACCAACTGCCACGGCGCCGCCGCCGGCAGCGGCCAGGTACTCAAACGCAACTTTCGTATCGTGCATGCCACCGGCAGTACCGGCGCTGCGCTGCGCGAGTACCATATCTCCGGGCCGCTCTGTAGCCCCGATGACCTGTTGGCCCGTGACCTGCAGATCGAAACCCTGGCCGAAGGCGATATCCTTGCCGTCACCGCTTCGGGCGCCTACGGCCCATCGGCATCACCCACCCTGTTTCACAGCCACGGCCACCCGGCCGAAGTGATCGTCAGCAACGGCCAGTTGTTCCTCGCTCGCGCCCGCCAGACGGCCCTGGACATCCGCGACAGCCATGCCGACGTACCGCTGGCGGCCATGCTCGGTGGCGCGCCAGCGGTGGCCGAACCAACGCCGATCGCCCAGGCCGCGACCCAGCGCCAGCTCAGCGAGATCCTGCGGGTGGTGCTCAAGCTGCCGGAAAGCACGGTGATCAATGCCGACTCGCACCTGCGCGATGACCTGGGGCTGGACTCGCTGACCTCCATGGAGCTGCTGGTCAACCTCGAAGACGATATCGAAGGGTTCTTCGTCAACCCCGACACTATCGTCCCCGGCCACTTCAATACCGTTGCGAGCCTGGCCGGCTATATCGACGCCCATCGTCTGCCGAGCGCACCGCGCCGGGCACGTCACGAGGTGCAGCATGAAGGCGTCTGACGTCCTTTTGCAGCAAGTGCTGGAAGGCCCCAACGGCCTGGATCCGGACAAGGCCGCGATCATCTATGCCGATGAAACCTACACCTATGCCCAGCTTGAAGATGCCAGCGGGCGTTTGGCCGCAGGCCTGCAGGTCAATGGTTTACAGCGCCAGGAGCGGGTGGTGGTGTGCCTGGGCAACCGGGTTGAAACCGTCTGCGCGTTCTGGGGCGTGCTGCGGGCCGGTGGGGTGATGGTCAATGTCGGCCTGGAAACCCCGGCCGACAGCCTTGATTACATCATTCGCGATGCCGAAGCCTCGGTGCTGATCACCACCTCGGAGAAATTCGCCAGCCTGTCGTCCAGCACCGCCGAGCTGAGTTACCTCAAGGCCATCGTGCTGCTCGATGGCGAAGCCGACTCGGCGGTGACTCAGACTTTCGAAAGCCTGCTGGGGCAGGGCGCCGGCATTCCGCTGCCGTGCGGCAACCTCGACCTGGACCTGGCGGCGATCATCTATACCTCAGGTTCAACCGGGGCGCCCAAGGGCGTGATGCTCACCCACCGCAACATGCTGGCGGCGCTCAACTCCCTGCACACGTACCTGGGCTACCAGGCGAGCGACAACGTGCTGTGCTCATTGCCGCTGTCGTTCGACTACGGCCTGTACCAGATGATCATGGCCCTGAGCGCGGGCGCGACCCTGGTGCTGGAAAAGGAATTCACTTGGCCGATCTTTCTGATCAAGAAGATTCGCCAGTACCAGGTCACGGTGATTCCGTTCGTGCCGACCATGCTCATGTTGCTGCACGAGTATGCGCACAAGCGCGAGGCCAACTTTCCGCAGGTGCGCATGGTGACCAACACCGGCGCGGCCCTGAAACCGACCCATATCGCGCAGATGAAGGGCTTGTTCCCCCAGGCGCAGATCTTCTCCATGTATGGCCTGACTGAATGCAAGCGCTGCACCTACCTGCCTCCCGAAGACATTGACGACAAACCGGGCAGTGTCGGTATTGCCATTCCCAATACCGAGTTGTGGCTGGTGGACGACGAAGGCCGGCGAATCGACCAGCCGCATCAGGTCGGCCAGTTGGTGATTCGCGGGGCCACGGTGATGGCCGGCTATTGGCGCAACCCTCAGGCCACCGCGCAGAAACTCAAGCCTGGCCCCTACCCGGGCGAGAGCGTGCTGTACACCGGTGATTACTGCAGCCTCGATCAGGACGGCTACCTGTACTTCCAGGGGCGCATGGACCACGTGATCAAGTCCCGGGGCATGAAAGTTAGCCCCAGCGAGGTCGAGAGCTTTCTCTATGCCATCGACGGTGTCGAGGCTGCGGCGGTGGTCGGTGTCGAACATGCCTCGGTCGGCGAGGGGCTATGGGCCTTCGTGACCTTGGGCCAAGGTGTGGGCCTGACGGCTGGGCAGTTGCTCGAGCGTTGCCGGCACGGCCTGGAGGCGCACAAGGTGCCACTGTCGATCAGTGTCGAAGGCACCTTGCCGCGCACCGCCAATGGCAAGTTCGACCTGCAACAGTTGCAACAGACGGCGCGCAACGCACAACTGGCCGTGGCCGGTTAAGTGTTGCCTTCGATGGGTGAGTCAGTCATACGGGATGTGCGCATATGAGCCTGGTCAACAGAGGGCGCGATCAATCGCTGGACGTCAATGGCAACCATGTTGCCCTGCGGATCTGGGGCAACGAGAACGGCCACCCGGTGCTCGCGGTGCATGGCTGGCTCGACAACGCCGCCTCGTTCGAGCGCATCGCGCCGCTGCTCAAGGATTGCTTTGTGGTCGCCCCGGACCTTGCCGGGCACGGGCGCTCCGAGCATCGTCGCGGTGACAGCGGCTATTACCTGTGGGAGCACGCCGATGACATGAACGCCCTGGTCGAGTGCTTGGGCTGGAAACGTTTTTCCGTGCTTGGCCATTCCATGGGCAGTGGCGTGGCCTCGATTCTGGCGGCGCTGAACAAGTCGATCGACAGCATGGTGTTTGTCGACGGCATGGGTGCGCCGTTCACCATTGCCGAAGAAGACACCGTCGAGCACCTGAAAAAATCCCAGCGCCTGCTGCGTCTGGCTTTGCGCACCCGTCTGCATGGCTTTTCGGCGCCGCAAACGGCGCAGTTCGACAGCCTGGAAGCGGCCATCAACGAGCGACGCAACAGCATTGACGGCACCCTGTGTGCCGAGGGTGCGCGATTGCTGGCCATGCGCGACCTGCTCAGCGTTGGCGATGGCTATCGCTGGCGCCACGACCCGCGCCTGGTGCTGCCGGAGGCCATGCAACTGACCGAGCGCCAGGCGTGCGACTTTTTACGCCAGATCAGTTGCCCCTTGCACCTGATGCTCGGGCGCCAGGGCCTGTTTGCCGGCGCCCAGTTCGACAAAAGAAAACACGCCTTGCCCTGGGCTACTCAGGTGCACTGGCATGACGGCGGCCACCATTTTCACCTGGAAACCCCCAGCGCGGCCTTGATCGAGCAGATCAACGCCGCGCTGCTCCAGCGTGAGGCCGGGCCGCGACAACGATTAGTCAATGAGTAATGGAGTACACCCGTGAAAGAGTTCTGGATTGCACCGTCGATTCTGGCCGCCGATTTCGCCCGCCTTGGCGCTGAAGCCGAGCAGGTACTGGCCGCCGGTGCCGATGTCATCCATGTCGATGTGATGGACAACCACTATGTGCCCAACCTGACCATGGGCCCGCAGTTCTGCAAGGCCCTGCGCAACCATGGCATCACCGCGCCCATCGATGTACACCTGATGGTCACCCCGGTGGATGGGATGATCCAGGCCTTTGCCGAGGCCGGTGCCGACTATATTTCGATTCACCCCGAAGCCACCTTGCACCTGGATCGCTCGCTGCAGCTGATCAAGGACCTGGGCTGCAAGGCGGGCCTGGTGTTCAACCCGGCCAGCACCCTCGATGCTGCGCAATACGTGCTCGACAAGCTCGACCTGATCCTGCTGATGTCGGTCAACCCGGGCTTTGGCGGGCAGAAGTTCATCCACTCGGTATTGCCCAAGATTGCTGCAGCGCGCAAGCTGATCGATGACAGTGGCCGGGCGATCCGCCTTGAGGTGGACGGTGGCGTCAACCTTGAAACCATCGGCCAGGTGGCCGCCGCAGGCGCCGATATGTTCGTCGCCGGAACAGCGATTTTTGCCCAGAGCGATTACCGCGCTACCATCGAGGCTTTGCGCCGCGAGATTGCCCAAGCTGTGCCCAACCGCCACTGATAGGCGGTCTTTCCAACGATTCTCGCGAATCCTGTACGAGTTACCTGTCCTTGCACACTACAACCTTCATCAAGGCCTTGCTGCGTCAGCCGACCGCGCACACGCCGGTCTGGCTCATGCGCCAGGCCGGGCGATACCTGCCCGAATACCGCGAACTGCGGGCCCGGGCCGGATCGTTGCTGAGCCTGGCGAGAAACCCCGATTACGCCACTGAAGCCACATTGCAGCCCTTGCGCCGCTTCAACCTGGATGCGGCCATCGTGTTCTCCGACATCCTCAGCGTGCCCGATGCCATGGGCCTGGGCCTGTATTTTGGGCGCGGCGAGGTGCCGCGCTTTCGCCACCCGTTGCGTGACGAACAGGCCATCATGCGCCTGCGCGTGCCCGCGCCCGAAGCTCTGGAGTACCTGTACCAGACCGTGGCTCAGACGCGCCGCGCGCTGGACCCCAAGACTGCCTTGATCGGTTTTGCCGGCAGCCCCTGGACCCTGGCTTGCTACATGGTCGAAGGCGGGCCGCCGGGTGACTTTCAACTGATCAAGAAAATGCTCTACCGCCGCCCGGAGTTGCTCACGCACATTCTCCAGGTCACAAGCCTAGCGGTGGCGGCCAGCCTCAATGCGCAGATCGAGTCCGGTGCCCAGGCGCTGATGATCTTTGACACCTGCGGTGGCGCCCTGGCCGACGGCGCCTACCAGCGTTTCTCGCTGTTCTACATGCGTGAAGTACTGGCACGTTTGCACAAGACCCATCAGGGCCAGCGGGTGCCATCGATCCTCTACACCAAGGGCGGCAGCCCCTGGCTTGCGCAAATGGCCGATAGTGGCGCCGACGCCCTGAGCCTTGACCCGACCTGTGACCTGGGCATGGCCCGGCATCTGGTTGGCCACAGCGTGGCCTTGCAGGGTAACCTTGACCCCAGCGTGCTGCTCGGCGATACCACCTGCATCCGCCGCGAAGTGCAGCGCACCTTGCAGGCCTTCGGCCCTGCGACGCGGGGTTTTGGCCACGTCTTCAACCTGGGCCACGGAATCTGCCCGGCAACTTCGCCAGAGGCCGTCACGACCCTGGTCGAGGCGGTGCATGAATTCAGTCGCGTGCGCGGAGGTGCCCATGCTTGATCCGACCTTTGATTTCGACCGGATGCTGTGTTTTTCGCTGTACTCCACCGCCAATGCCATGGTCCGCGACTATGCCGAACCGCTGAAGGCGCGTGGGGTGACCTACCCGCAACTGCTGGTGATGGCCGGGTTGTGGGGCCAGGACGATGTCTCGATGAGTGTCCTGAGCGAGCTGACCCTGTTCGACCTTGGCACCCTGACCCCGATCGTCAAGCGCCTGGCTGACAACGGCTTTGTCACCGTCTATCTCGACCCCAGCGACCGCCGCCGGCGCAACTTGCTGTTGACTGACAAGGGCCGCGAGCTCAAGGCACTGGCAGCGCAGGTATTCGGCAACATGGCCTGCAAGATCGACCTGGGCGAGGGGGAGGTGGAGCAGGTGCTGGATGTGTGCCACCGGATCAGGTCGCGCTTGCGTTAATTTATCGACAATCGCTCTAGCCTTGCACCAAGGCTGACAACGCCGCTCTCACAGGCCATGGCAC
>NZ_JAMDGZ010000033.1 GCF_028656935.1 Pseudomonas rubra | reverse complement strand
CTGGCTGTCACTCGCTGTCAGGCAGTAGAGGGAATTGGCTTTCTCACGGCTACAGCGCTGGTAATGGCCTTTGTCCGAGGCGAGTTCAAAAGCAGTGATTCGTACATCGCGTTCTTGGGGATGGATCTGCGAGTTAATGACTCTGGGCAAAAGAACGGACGCCGACGCCTGACAAAACGGGGATGCTCTGAGATCCGCCGTTTACTCCACAACGCAGCCATGTCGGCGAGCAGGTCAGACGCCTGGAAAGGACTGTATAAGCAGCATCTAAACAACGGTAAGGCAACGACTCAAGCACTGGTGATACTGGCCAGAAAGCTCGCACGCGTGGCATTCGCCCTGATGAAAAATCAGGACGAATACGTCACCAAGGGCGGCAAATTGGCTTGCCCAAAACCATAGAATCTCCCACAGTGAGCCTTCATATCATTCCCAGTGATAATGACCTTCGCCCCATTCGATACGTTGTTAATAGTTACAGATCGCAGAATCCGCCCACTATCAATACATTGGCGGACTCCCCATGGAACAGTCACTCAAACCTTTGCGTTACCCCCTTGCTCTATTGGCTGTAATGGTGATGAGTGCCTGCGGTCGTACCCCGGAGGCCGTGCAGGCGCCGGCAGCGACCAAGGTCAGTGTGGCCAAGGTGCTGGAACAACCGATCAACGAATGGGACGAGTTCACCGGGCGCCTGGAAGCACCGGAAACCGTCGAGGTGCGTCCGCGGGTCTCTGGGCAGATCGACCTGGTGGCCTTCACCGAAGGCGCCCAGGTAAAAAAAGGCGACCTGCTGTTCCAGATCGACCCGCGTCCGTTCCAGGCTGAGGTCCGTCGCCTCGAAGCCCAATTGCAACAAGCCCGCGCCACCGCCATCCGCAGCGAAAACGAAGCTCAGCGCGGCGAGCGCCTGCGCAGCAGCAATGCGATTTCTGCCGAGCTGGCCGAGTCGCGTACCAGCGCCGCCGCCGAAGCCCGTGCCGGGGTTGCCGCAATCCAGGCACAGCTGGACCTGGCGCGCCTGAACCTGAGCTTCACCCGCGTCACCGCACCGATCAGCGGCCGGGTCAGCCGTGCCCAGTTCACCGCCGGCAACATCGTCAGCGCCGATGTGACGCCGCTGACCAGCGTGGTTTCCACCGACAAAGTCTATGCCTACTTTGACGCTGACGAGCGCGTGTACCTCAAGTACACCCAGCTGGCGCGCAATGGCCAACGCGGCCAGAGCACCCCGGTGTACCTGGGCCTGTCCAACGAAAGCGGCAACCCGCACCTGGGGCAGATGAACTTCGTCGACAACCAGGTCAACCCCAAGACCGGCACCATCCGTGGCCGCGCGGTGTTCGACAACACCGACGGGCAGTTCACCCCGGGCCTGTATGCGCGCCTGAAGCTGGTCGGCAGCGCCACCTATTCGGCAGTGCTGATCAACGATGAAGCGGTCGGTACCGACCTGGGCAAGAAGTTCGTGCTGGTCATGGACAAGGACAACAAGGCCGCTTACCGCGCCGTGGAGCTGGGGCCGAAACTCGAAGGCCTGCGCATCGTGCGCAATGGCCTGAGCAAAGACGACCGCATCGTCGTCAAGGGCCTGCAACGGGTGCGCCCGGGCTCGCCGGTCGACCCGCAGGACACGCCAATGGCCAGTGAAGCGACCATCGCCGCCCTCGCCCAACAACGTCAGGCACTCGAAGCCAGTATCCAGGGCAAAGCCGTGGCCACCCCCAGCGTAAAACTTGCCAGTGCTTCGGCACCGCGCGGTTAAGGGATCAGTTCGATGAATTTTTCCAAGTTTTTCATTACCCGGCCGATCTTCGCCGCAGTGCTGTCGCTGCTGATCCTGATCGCCGGCAGCATCTCGCTGTTCCAGCTGCCGATCAGCGAATACCCCGAAGTGGTGCCGCCCACCGTGGTGGTACGCGCCAACTTCCCCGGCGCCAACCCGAAAGTGATCGGCGAAACCGTTGCCGCGCCACTTGAGCAGGCGATTACCGGGGTCGAGAACATGCTCTACATGTCCTCGCAGTCCACTGCCGATGGCAAAGTGACCCTGACTGTCACCTTTGCCCTGGGCACTGACCTGGACAACGCCCAGGTGCAGGTGCAAAACCGTGTGACCCGGACCCAGCCCAAGCTGCCCGAGGAAGTCACACGCATCGGCATCACCGTCGACAAGGCCTCGCCCGACTTGACCATGGTTGTGCACCTGACCTCGCCGGACCAGCGCTACGACATGCTCTACCTGTCCAACTATGCCATCTTGAACATCAAGGACGAACTGGCACGCCTGGGCGGCATCGGTGACGTGCAGCTGTTCGGCATGGGCGACTACTCGTTGCGTGTGTGGCTCGACCCGAACAAGACCGCCTCGCGCAACCTGACCGCCAGCGATGTAGTGGCGGCCATTCGCGAGCAGAACCGTCAGGTGGCGGCCGGTCAACTCGGTGCACCGCCAGCACCCGGATCTACCAGCTTCCAGTTGTCGGTCAACACCCAGGGCCGCCTGGTCAGTGAAGAAGAGTTCGAGAACATCATCATCCGTTCCGGTGCCGATGGCGAAATCACTCGCCTGAAAGACATCGCCCGGGTCGAGCTCGGCTCCAGCCAGTACGCCCTGCGTTCGCTGCTGAACAACCAGCCGGCGGTGGCCATCCCGATCTTCCAGCGCCCTGGCTCCAACGCCATCGAGATCTCCGATGAGGTCCGGGCGAAGATGGCCGAGTTGAAGAAGGACTTCCCTGAAGGCATGGACTACAGCATCGTCTATGACCCGACGGTGTTCGTTCGTGGCTCGATCGAAGCGGTCGTCCACACCCTGTTCGAAGCGCTGATCCTGGTAGTACTGGTCGTTATTCTGTTCCTGCAGACCTGGCGCGCCTCGATCATCCCGCTGGTGGCGGTACCGGTTTCCTTGATCGGTACCTTTGCGGTGATGCACCTGTTCGGTTTTTCGCTCAACGCCCTGTCGCTGTTCGGCCTGGTACTGGCCATCGGTATCGTGGTGGACGACGCCATCGTTGTGGTTGAGAACGTCGAGCGCAACATCGGCTTGGGCCTCAAGCCCCTGGAAGCCACGCAAAAGGCCATGGGCGAAGTGACCGGGCCGATCATCGCCACGGCGCTGGTACTGTGCGCGGTGTTCGTGCCGGCCGCGTTCATTTCCGGGCTTACCGGGCAGTTCTACAAGCAGTTCGCCCTGACCATCGCCATCTCCACGGTGATCTCGGCCTTCAACTCCCTGACCCTGTCGCCAGCCCTGGCTGCGGTACTGCTCAAGGAGCACCACGCCCCCAAAGACCGCTTCTCGAAAGTACTCGAGCGCCTGTTCGGCGGCTGGCTGTTCGGCCCGTTCAACCGCTTCTTCGACCGTGCCAGCCATGGCTACGTCGGCGCCGTCGGCCGGGTCATCCGCAGCAGCGGCATCGCCCTGTTCGTCTATGGCGGCCTGATCATCATGACCTGGCTGGGCTTCTCTTCGACGCCTACCGGTTTTGTGCCGGCGCAAGACAAGCAGTACCTGGTCGCCTTCGCGCAACTGCCGGATGCCGCCAGCCTTGATCGCACGGAAGCGGTGATCAAGAAGATGAGCGAGATCGCCCTCAAGCAACCAGGGGTTGCCGACTCGGTGGCCTTCCCGGGCCTGTCGATCAATGGTTTCACCAACAGCCCGAACAGCGGCATCGTGTTCACCCCGCTCAAGCCGTTCGATGAGCGCAAGGACCCGAGCCAGTCGGCCGCCGCGATTGCCGCCGCGCTGAACGCGCAGTTCGCCGATATCGAAGATGCCTACATTGCCATCTTCCCACCGCCGCCGGTACAGGGGCTGGGCACCATCGGTGGTTTCCGCCTGCAAATCGAGGACCGTGGCAACCTGGGTTACGAAGCGTTGTACAAGGAAACCCAGAACATCATCGCCAAGAGCCACAACGTGCCGGAGCTGGCCGGGTTGTTCACCAGCTACCAGGTCAACGTACCCCAGGTCGATGCCGCCATCGACCGGGAAAAGGCCAAGACCCACGGTGTAGCGATCAGCGATATCTTCGACACCCTGCAGATCTACCTGGGTTCGCTGTACGCCAACGACTTCAACCGCTTTGGCCGCACCTACCAGGTCAATGTCCAGGCTGAGCAGCAGTTCCGTCTTGAAGCCGAGCAGATCGGCCAGCTCAAGGTGCGCAACAACCAGGGCGAGATGATCCCGCTGGCGACCTTCATCAAGATCAGCGACACCTCGGGGCCGGACCGCGTGATGCACTACAACGGCTTCATCACCGCCGAGATCAACGGTGCCGCAGCGCCTGGCTACAGCTCCGGACAAGCGGAGAAAGCCATCGAGAAACTGCTCAAGGACGAACTGCCCAACGGCATGACCTTTGAATGGACCGAGCTTACTTACCAGCAGATCCTGTCTGGTAACACCGCGTTGTTCGTTTTCCCGCTCTGCGTACTGCTGGCCTTCCTGGTGCTGGCCGCCCAGTACGAAAGCTGGAGCCTGCCGCTGGCGGTGATCCTGATCGTGCCGATGACCCTGCTGTCGGCGATTACCGGGGTGATCCTGTCCGGAGGCGACAACAACATCTTTACCCAGATCGGCTTGATCGTACTGGTGGGGCTGGCGTGCAAGAACGCCATCCTGATCGTCGAATTCGCCAAGGACAAACAGGCCGAAGGCCTCGACCCGCTGGCCGCAGTACTGGAAGCCTGCCGCCTGCGTCTGCGGCCGATCCTGATGACCTCGATTGCCTTCATCATGGGTGTGGTACCGCTGGTGTTCTCTTCCGGCGCCGGTGCTGAAATGCGTCATGCCATGGGTGTGGCGGTGTTCTCCGGGATGATCGGGGTGACCTTCTTCGGTCTGCTGCTGACGCCGGTGTTCTTTGTCCTGATCCGCCGTTACGTGGAACGCAGCCAGGCCCGCAAAGCGGCGCGTGCGCTGAAGCTGGAGACTCATGCATGAACCGCAGTATGAAACTCTTTGTGCCCAGCCTGCTGGTCCTGGCCCTTGCCGCCTGTGCGGTGGGCCCGGACTACCAGGCACCGGAAACCAGGGCGGCGCAATTGAGCGCGGCCAATGAGCCGACCGCCAAGGCTGCATTCGACCGCAGCCGTTTTGAAAGCATCTGGTGGAAGCAGTTCGACGACCCGGTGCTGAACTCACTGGTTAGCCAGTCGCTGGACGGCAACCGTGAACTGCGCGTGGCCTTTGCCCGCCTGAAAGCGGCGCGGGCGATCCGCGACGATGTCAGCAACGATGCCCTGCCAACGGTGACCAGCCGCGCCAGCGCCGACCTGGGTAAAGGCCAGGTCCCCGGCCAGACCGAGGATCGGGTCAACAGCGAGCGCTATGACCTGGGCCTGGACATGGCCTGGGAGCTGGACCTGTTCGGCCGCATCCAGCGCCAGCTGGAAGCCAGCGAGGCTGAACAGGACGCGGCCCAGGCCGACCTGCAGCAGTTGCAAGTCAGCTTGATCGCCGAACTGGTGGATGCCTATGGCCAGCTGCGCGGTGCGCAGTTGCGCGAGAAAATCGCTCTGGCCAACCTCAAGACCCAGCAGGATTCACGGGGCATCACCGAAACCCTGCGTGACGCCGGGGTCGGCAACGACCTCGACGTGGTCCGCGCCGACGCTCGCCTGGCAGCGGTGGAAGCCAGCGTGCCGCAACTGCAGGCCGAACAGGTACGGGCACGCAACCGCATCGCCACCCTGCTCGGCCAGCGCCCGGACGCCCTGGCCATCGATCTGTCGCCGGCACAACTGCCGGCCATCGCCAAGGCCTTGCCGGTGGGTGACCCGGGCGAGCTGCTCAAGCGCCGCCCGGATATCCGCAGCGCCGAACGCCAGTTGGCCGCTGCCACGGCCAACATCGGCGTGGCCACGGCTGATCTGTTCCCACGGGTCAGCCTCAGCGGCTTTCTCGGCTTTACCGCCGGGCGCGGCTCGCAGCTGGGCTCTTCGGCCGCCAAGGCCTGGGCCCTGGGCCCGAGCATCACCTGGGCGGCGTTCGACCTGGGCAGCGTGCGGGCCCGCCTGCGCGGCGCCAACGCCGATGCAGAGGGCGCCCTGGCCAATTACGAGCAGCAGGTGCTGCTGGCTCTGGAAGAATCGGAAAACGCCTTCAGCGACTACAGCAAACGCCAGCAACGGCTGCTGGCCCTGCTGCGCCAGAGCGAAGCCAGCCGCAAGGCGGCGGACCTGGCTTCGATTCGCTATCGCGAAGGCACGGTGGATTACCTGGTGCTGCTCGACGCCGAACGCGAACGCCTGAGCGCCGAAGATGCCCAGGCTCAGGGTGAAGTCGACCTGTACCGCGGCATCGTCGCCATCTACAAGGCCCTGGGTGGCGGCTGGCAGGCCGAGAGCGTGGCGACGGCAAACTGATTCAATGGCTCCTTTGGTTGGTTTCTGACCGGCCCCTTGCCCCGCTTGCGGGGCTTTTTTGTATCCAATGCGCGGAAAACTGTGGGAGCGGCGATGCGGCGACCCGACTTGCCCCGCGATTGATATCCACTCCTCTATTACATTTGACGCCACCAGCCCTGGTGACCCAAGCTCAACCCTTTGCCGCCGCGACACGCTTCGGATTCACCATGTCCAAACAGCGCCAGTACACGCTTGTCAGCCTGACCCTGCTGGTTATCCTCGGCCTGGGTGGCTATTTCTGGCGTGACGACAGCCCTGCACCCACGCCTGCACTCAAGCACAGCTACAGCAAGGCACTGACCATGGCCCACGACGGCCAGCCCGGCGCTGCACGGGTGCTGTACCAGCAGTTGGGGCGCAGTGACCTGTCGCCAATCCGCCGCGCCAGCCTGTACAGCGAACTGCCCAATTACCCCTCGCCCCTGGCCCTGAAGCTGGCCAGCCGCGACCTGCAACATGACGAGCCACTGGTGCGCCGCGCCGCCATTGCCAGCATTCAGGCCATGCTGCCCGGCACCCAGCGCAGCCTGGTACTCGGTCCGCTGCTCGACGATGAAGAGCAAAGCGTGCGCTTTGCCGTGGTCGATGCCCTGCTGGGCCTGGGGCCGGATGACATCGGCCTGTACTTCGGCCCGCTGCAACAAGTGCTGGAGCAGTACCAGCAGGTACTCGCCGAACGCCGCGACGACGCCAGCGCACAGTTGCACCTGGCTCAGCTCTACTTGCACGAGAACAGCTATCAGGAGGCGGCGCAGGCGCTGCAGCGCACCCTGCAACTGGCCCCGGACAACCTTGAGGCCCTGGCCGCCCAGGTACAGCTGCTTGAGCGCCAGGGACAGACCGACGCCTCGCGCCAGCTGCTGGCCAAAGCCCTGCAACAACGCCCGGACTCGGCCTTCCTGCAGCACGAACTGGGCCGCTGGCTGTTGCGCCACGGCCAGGACGAGTACGCCCTGCTGGCCTTTGCCAGGGCCCTGGAGCTTGAACCGGACAACAGCGACTACCGCTATACCCTGGCAACCAGCCTCTACCAGTTGGAACAGGTCGATGCCGCGCAACGACAGCTGGAAACCATCCTCGCCCGGCAACCGGCCAACCGCAAAGCCCGGGTGCTGCTGATCGAGTACTGGAAAGAAACCGGCCAGTTACAGAACGTGCAGGTACTGCTGGCCCAACTGGAGCAGCAGAACCCCGACGACCCGTTGGTGCAGCAAGGGTTGTGAGGCGCAAAACGACCGTTCAAGAACCCGGTTGAACCCCTCGGCAAAGGCCATGGTCCAGAGAGAGTGTGAGGACAACAAGCACCGGCAGACGTGCCTGTCCACACGTTATCGAAGGAGATCAGCTGTGGGAGACGCGTTAGCCAATGCCGAACGAGCGTTGATTCTGGCTCCGGCGCAGTTGAGCCAACAGGCCCTGGGCCTGCTCGACCAGGCAGGCATCCAGGCCCTGGCGGCTGCCAGCATGGATGAACTGGGGCGGGCGCTGGAGCAAGGTGTGGGCCTGGCAATCATCGCCGCAGCCTCGCTCAACGGTGCCACTCACTCGGCCCTGCACCAGTACCTGGGCAAGCAGCCACCTTGGTCGGACTTGCCGGTGGTGTTGCTGACCGCAGCCCCCACGCGCGGCCAACGCCCGCCACAATGCCCTGACGCCAGCCTCGGCAACCTGTTCCTGCTGCAATGCCCATTCGAATCCGCCAGCCTCGTGGCCCTCGCCCAGTCCTCCTTGCGCGCCCGCCGCCGCCAGTATCAGGCACGCAACCAGAACCAGGAGCTGGAACGACAACAGCACCTGCAGCAGGTCCAAAGGATGGAAGCTATCGGCCAACTGGCCGGCGGCGTCGCCCATGACTTCAACAACTTGCTGACCGGTATCGGCGGCAGCCTGGAGCTTATGAGCACACGCGTGAAGCAGGGCCGCACAGACGCCCTGCCCGGCCTACTGAGCCTCAGCCAGGAGGCGGTCAAGCGCGCCACGCGGCTGACCCACCAACTGCTGGCGTTCTCCAGCCGGCAATCGCTCGATGCCCAACCGGTGCAGTTGGGCAGCCTGTTGGATGCAAGATGCCTGAGCCCGGTACTGAGCCCGCAGATCACAGTGCAGATGCAGATCGATTCCGATTTATGGCCGGTCGAAGCCGATCCGACGCAGTTGCGCGAGGCCCTCGACAACCTGCTCAACAATGCCCGGGAGGCCATGCCCAATGGCGGGCGCTTGGTCGTCAGCGCGAGCAATCAGCACCTGGATTCCAGCCCAACCCTGGCGGCCGGAGACTATGTACTGATCCGCTTGCATGACACTGGTTGCGGCATGGCGCAGAGCACCCTGGAGCGGGCGTTCGATCCGTTCTTTACCACCAAGCCGACCGGCCAGGGTACCGGCTTGGGGCTGTCGATGGTGTACGGCTTTAGCAAGCAGTCCCAGGGCCACGTCCAGTTGCACAGCCGCATCGGCCACGGCACCCAGGTCGATGTGTACCTACCGCGATACGACCGGCAACCTGCCCCGTCAGCCCCTGGGCACGCGCAGGCAACGAGCACTGGCGCCCCGGCCAACGTGCTGATCGTCGAGGATGACGCCACCGTGCGCCTGCTGGTGCAGCAAGCGCTGGATGAGCAAGGCTACCTTTGTAAGGTGGCCGCCGACGCCAATGCTGCCTTGGCGATCTTTCAGGCCGGAGAGCCGGTCGATTTGCTGGTCAGCGATGTCGGGCTGCCGGGCATGAATGGCCGCCAGCTGGCGGAAATCGCCCGTACCTTGCGCCCAGCGTTGCAAGTGCTGTTCATCACCGGTTTCGCCGAAACCGCAGTGGTCCGCAACCGCTTTCTCGATCCTGGCATGCAGATGCTCTGCAAACCGTTTGAGTTCGCCCAACTGACTGCCACAGTCGCGCAGATGCTAGGCAAGGGGCGCCGCCCATGAGTCATGGTGTAAACCGCTAACCGCTAACCGCTTGCTGCAGCGCCTAGGCCGGCGCGAGCATCTCGTGCACCTGTTGGACCAGGGCGTCCAGGCCGAAGGGCTTGGTCATCAAGGCCATGCCCGGCTCGAACACTTCCTGCTCAGTCACCGCCTGCTCGGCGTAGCCGGTGATGAACAACACTTTTTGCTGCGGCTGCTGCATGCGCAAGGCGTTGGCCACCTGACGGCCGCTGAAGCCACCTGGCAGGCCAATATCGGTGATGAGCAGGTCAATCGAACCCAACTGGCGATACTGCTGCAGCGCCGCATTGGCATCGCCCGCCTCGAAGACCTCGAAGCCCTCTTCTTCCAATGCCTCCTTGAGCAGCAGGCGCAAGGTGCGCTCATCATCCACCAGCAGGATACGTTCGCCATTTGCCCGGGCGAAGGTCTTGCGCACAGGCTCGTCCGCCAGGCTCTGGGGCAACTCACCCAGAAAGCGGGGCAGGAGAATCTTCACCCGGGCACCCTCGCCCGGGCTTGAGTCGATCCACACCCGCCCGCCAGACTGACGGACGAAGCCATAGACCATCGACAAGCCAAGCCCGGTACCCTGACCAACCGGCTTGGTGGTGAAGAACGGGTCGAAGGCACGGGCGACGACATCAGCACTCATGCCATGGCCGTTGTCCTGCACCTGCAGTGAAAAATAGTCGCCCGCGACCAGGCCGTCTGCGCCCTCCTGGGCCAGTTCATGACGTTCGTTACTGGTGGTGATGCGCAGGCACCCGCCAGCGCCCATGGCATCCCGGGCATTGAGGCACAGGTTGATCAGGGCGTTTTCCAGTTGGTTGGCATCGATCAGCACCCACCAGGGAGCAGGCTCGACCTTGACCTGCAGGTCGATGTGCGCGCCAAGGGTCTGCTGGACCAGGTTCTCAATGTCCAGCACCAGCTGATTGACGCAAACCGGTTTAGGATCAAGGGCCTGACGCCGGGAAAAGGCCAGCAAGCGGTGAGTCAGCATAGCCGCACGCTTCGCTGCGCCGCGAGCGGCATCAAGGTAGACCTGCAGGTTGTCGAAGTGACCCTGGGCGATACGCCGTTCGAGCAACTCGATGCTGCCGCTGATGCCGGTCAGCAGATTGTTGAAATCGTGGGCCATGCCCCCGGACAGTTGGCCAATGGCTTCCATTTTCTGGCTTTGACGCAGCAACTCTTCAGCATGGGACAACGCCTCTTCACGCTCGCGCTCCTCGGTAATGTCGTTGCCAACAGCAGTGAAACCAAGCTCCGACGGCGCAGCAACCCAGTTGAACCAGCGATAATGGCCATCCTTGTGGCGCAAGCGGCTGACCCTGTTATCGCTCGCCTGGCCGGCGCGCAGACGCTCAATGATCGACTCGACCTCCTGAAGGTCGTCGGCATGGATCAAACCCATCACCGATGTCCCCAGGACCTCCTCTTGCGACCAGCCCAGCACCTGGTTCCAGGCCGGGTTGACGGTGCTGATGCGCAGGTCCGGCAGGACGGTCAGCATGATATCGCTGGACATCTGCCAGAACTGGTTGCGGTCGGCGGTACGTTCCTGCACCTGGCGCTCGAAGGTATCCGCCAGATGCCGCCACTGCTGTTCGGCTTCGACGCTGGCGGTGGTTTCGATCACCGTATCGAGAAAACCGGCGACCGCCCCGCGCTCGTCACGGATCGGGCTGTAACAGAAGGTGAAGTAGGTTTGTTCCATGCTGCCGTTGCGGTTGATCAGCAACGGAAAGTTCTCAATGAAGATCGCCTCGCCGGCAAGGGTACGAAAGACCAGGCCACCGATACTGTCCCAGGCCTCGCTCCAGACCTCGTCGAAACCCCGGCCCAGGGCCTCGGGCTTGGCACCGAGAATGGGCCTGAAGGCATCGTTGTAGATGGTCACCATCTGCGGGCCCCAGACCAGGCAGCCGGGAAACCTGGAGGCCAGCAACATGTCCACGGCGATGCGCAACGGCGCCGGCCACAGGTGCAACGGCCCTAGGGCGGTGCTGCCCCAGTCATGGTTGCGGACCTTTACACTCATCGTTCCTGGCATGGGCGAACTCGGTGGTTACGGGGCCTGACAATCGGACCTATACGCCGATGTCTTCGTTCCAGAGCGTTGGATGCGCTTGGATGAATTCACTCATCATCGTGATGCATTCATGGTTGTCCAATACCTGCACCTTGACCCCTCGTTTCTGGAGCAAGTCTTCCTCGCCCATGAAGGTCCGGTGCTCGCCAACAATCACCTGTTTGATGCCATACAACAAAATCGCGCCACTGCACATCGGACAAGGCGACAAAGTGGTGTACAGGGTTGTCTGGGCATAGACACTGGCCGGCTGGCGCCCCGCGTTTTCCAGTGCGTCCATTTCACCGTGCAGGATCGCACTGCCTTGTTGCACACGACGATTGTGGCCGCGGCCGATGATCTTGCCGTCGTGGACCAACACCGAACCAATGGGTACACCACCCTCTGCGCGGCCCTTGAGTGCTTCATCGATGGCCGCCTGCATGAACTGATCAACAGGTTTTTTCAAAGTGCTCATCCGTTTGTCGACTCCTGTTGCAACGTTAACGCTCTATTGCCTGGCAGGCTAGCACATCGCCAGCGGGGAATGGCATCCACGGCCACCCCTACTATGCTGAACTGGTTTCTCCTCTGCGGCCTGGGCAGTCCGGGTCCGTTCCAGTATAGGGAGCATTGCAATGAGCAAGAAAATACTGGTGGTGCTGACCAACACGGCCAAATACCCGACACTCAAGCGCGCCACCGGCCTGTGGCTGGGTGAGGCGGTGCATTTTGTCGACAAGGTTGAACAGGCTGGCTTCAAGGTCGACTACCTGAGCCCGAGTGGTGGTTACGTGCCGATTGACCCACACAGCCTGAGCATGGCCGCTGATATCGATTGGCAATGGTACAACGACAAAGCCTTCATGAACCGCCTGGGCAGCACACTGAGCCCCGGCCAGGTCAAGGCCCAGGATTACAGTGCAATCTACTATGCCGGTGGCCATGGCGTGATCTGGGATTTTCCCGACAACAGCGAGCTGCAGGACTTGGCACGACGCATCTTCGAAGCCGGCGGCGTAGTCGCTTCGGTGTGTCATGGCGCGGTGGGCCTGCTCAATATCAAGCTCAGTGACAACACCTTGCTGGTGAAAGATCGCGAAGTCACCGGTTTTTCTAACATTGAGGAGCAACTGGCGGAACTGGACAAGGTAGTTCCCTACCTGACCGAAACCGAGCTCTGCGCCCGTGGAGGGCTATACCGCAAAGCGGAAGACCCCTGGCAGGCCTACGCCATCGCCGACCAGAAAGAAGGCCGGCTGATCACCGGCCAGAACCCTGCATCAGGTAAAGCGGTGGCTGAATTGCTCATCAAAACGCTGAATCAGAAAAAACACTGAATCGCTGACCTGGATTGCCGATGAGGACTTCACCTGCGGTAAACCCGGCTTACAGCCGCCGCAGATTGTACGCCTTATGCTGACGAGAATGAGCCGACCAGTAAGGTCGGCTTCCCGTTAGCATAGAGGTACAACCATGGCTCTATCCCGTCTTGCCGGCCGCAGTCTGCTCGAGTTTCTGATCACCCTGCTGATCGGCCTGGCACCGGTGGCGTGCGGCCTGCTGGTGCTGGCCCTGCAGGTCGAGCGCAAACAGGAAGAAACGGCTGCGGTGTCCGCCGCTGAAGCCATTTATGCCATCGACCTGGTCATCGATACCCTGCACAGCACCAGCAATGCCGTGCTCGGGCTGGCGGGGCAACGCTGTGAGCAAGTGCTCCCGGCCTTGCGCCAGGCAGCCTTGAGGCAACCCAGCGTACGCTCGCTGATACTGATCAGGGACAACCGTGGCTACTGCGGTACCGTGCTCGGTAACTTCGATGCGGCCTTCGACCCGGGCAGCTACTTCAACCAGCGCCTGCGCCTGGACTTGCAAAACCAGATCACCCCGGACATGCCGGTGCTGCATTACCGTCTGCAGGAGCATCCCGTCGGTGTTATCGCCACCAGCGATGCGCGGACCCTGCAACTGGAGCTGCAAGGTTTCCAGAACGGAATCGTCCTGGCCCTGCAGTTCGGCAGCGATTTTCTGTGGGCCAACGGCAGCGGTAGCGTCGCTCAGGTACCCAACTATGAAGAAGACAAGCAACGCCAGGTTTCGGACAAGTACGGCTATGTTGTGCACGCCGGTTATCCGGACGGCCATACCCGGCAAGTGCTGCGCCAGGCCATACACTCCACCGCGCCGTTATTGCTGCTGGTCGGCATTTTGACCTCGGCGGTAGCCTACTGGAGCCTGTTCAGGCAGCAACGCCAGCCGGCGCCATGAAAACAAGGCGCTGGTATTGGACATAGCCTTGGCCTGGCATCTTCGGCTGGGCAGCCCAATTGCTTGCGTTTACCATATCGGCCTTCCCGCGCTGCGGTTGCGCGCCCTGCCAAGCCGATGCCATGCCTTTCGAACTCAGTGTAGACCTCAGCACCCTAGCGATTCTTGCCGCCGTTGCCTTTGTTGCCGGCTTCATCGATGCCATTGCCGGTGGTGGTGGCCTGTTGACCACCCCCGCCTTGCTCACCGCCGGCATGCCGCCGCACCTGGTGCTGGGCACCAACAAGCTCAGTTCGACCTTCGGCTCGGCCACCGCCAGTTTCACTTACTACCGGCGCAAGCTGTTCCATCCCGCGCAATGGCGCCATGCCTTGGCCGGCACCTTTGTCGGCGCGCTGATTGGTGCGGTGGTGGCCCACTACCTGCCGGCTGAGTGGTTGAACAAGATGCTGCCGGTGATCGTCTTCCTTTGTGGTGTGTACCTGCTGTTCGGCGGCACGCCCAAAGCGCCGCTGGACGCCGACGCGCCAGTGAAGAAGAAGTGGCAACTGCCCCAGGGCTTGTCCCTGGGTTTCTATGACGGTGTGGCCGGCCCTGGCACCGGTGCGTTCTGGACGGTGAGCACCTTGCTGCTCTACCCCATCGACCTGGTCAAGGCCAGCGGCGTGGCGCGCAGCATGAACTTCGTCAGCAACGCCGCGGCCTTGTCGGTGTTTATCTTCAGTGGCCAGGTCGACTGGCTGGTGGGCCTGTCGATGGGCTCGGCGCTGATGGTCGGCGCGTTCTTCGGCGCGCGCACCGCCATCAGCGGCGGCAGCAAGTTCATCCGCCCGGTGTTCATCACCGTGGTGCTGGCGTTGACCGTGCGGTTGGCGTGGCAGCATTGGTTTGGGCAGGTGTGAGCCCTGCGCCCGCCCATTGAATACAACAGGCGGGCGTTGGATCAAAGATGAGTAATTTCGACGCCAGCGAAAAACTCGCTCACCAGTTGCTTGAACACGTTGATTTCGTCTTTGTCTTTGTCACAACTCAACTGCTCGATATAGAAGCGGTACAACCCGTCGTCCAGATGCGGCTGGGCAGTTTCAAGGTCTTCAAATCGTGCATTGAAGACTGCATCTTGTTCCCGGAAACGCGTGGGATGCTCAGCCCTGAAGAAACTTCGCCACTCACTTTGTGCATCAAGTATGAACTCCGGCACCGAGGCCTTGATCTGCCGCTCGTCCATCCTGAATGCCTCTGCAAGCCGGTTGAGCTCAGCCAGCATGGCGTCCTGACCTCTACGCTCGATCTCGCCCCAGCCCACGTCTTGCCCTAGCAGCAAGCGGCCACTTTCAATAGCCACCGCGTTGCGCCGTTCCCAGTGCTGAACCGGGATATCAAGCAGCGCGTTCAATGAGTTGCCCGCGGGCGACGGAGTGATATCAAGCTCCCAGGGAAAGCTTTGCAGCAGTTCGCCTGCGTTAGAAAACCCGTCCACTCCGCCGGTCCGATCGAAGTACACACAAGGCCCTTGAGCGCTGTCCTCAAAAACAGCTAACCCTAGCGGCTGTGAAGGAGAGTCAACCTGTACAGGCGCAGGTGCCGACACGTTATGGGGCAAAAGTCGAGGTAACTGTTCAAAGGGGTTGCGATCAGGGCCACAAAGTTCTGCCTGGCGCAGTATCTGGTTTGTCAGCGCCTGCTGCTCACTCGACATTTGTGTATCGCTGATACTTGCATCGAAAAACTCCAGCAGCGCTTGATAAGCCTGTACACGTGACCCTCGGCCTTCGTGCCATGCCTCACAAGCCTGCTCCAGCTGTTCGCGTCGTTCAGAAGCGTTAAGCGACTCTGCCTGACGGTCAGCAGAATGACTGTAGCTACTAACGGCTGGATTCAACTCCACGACAATTTTCCCGATTGGTTAGAAAGTCGGGCAGTTTTATCTGGTGCGCTCCAGGCTCCTAGAGGGAATGGTTTCCCCTGGCATCTGACGTCACTTGAGCAAGACCGGCTCCTGCAACCCAAGCCGCCGCGCCACATACAGATCAATCAAATACCGCGCAATCGAACGCCCCGCCGGCAACGGCGGCAGCGCATCGACGCGGAACCACTGGGCATCCTCGATCTCATCAGGCTGCATAACAATCTCGCCGCCCGCGTATTCGGCATGAAAACCCAGCATCATCGAGTGAGGGAACGGCCAGCACTGGCTGCCGACGTACTGGATATTGCGCACCTCGATCGCCACCTCCTCGCGCACCTCACGCACCAGGCAGTCTTCGGCCGACTCGCCCGGCTCGGCAAAGCCGGCCAGGGTGCTGTACACGCCGGTGACAAAGCGCGGCGAACGGGCCAGGAGGATTTCATCGCCACGGGTGATCAGCACGATCATGCTCGGTGAGATGCGCGGGTAGTTGCGCAAATCGCACGGCGCGCAATACATGGCACGCTCCCAGTGGATCTGCGCCATGGGCTGGCCGCAGCTGCCACAAAAGCGGTGCTCGCGGGCCCAGGTGCCGATTTGCGCGGCGTAACCGAGGATCTTGTAGATATCGAAATCGCCTTCGAGCATGAACTGGCGCAGCCCGCGCCAGCTGCAGCCCGCTACCGCCTGCGGGCTGCGCAACTCAAGGAGGAACACCGGTTGGCCGTCGAAATGGCCGATGCCGTGTTCGCACAGTACGTCCAGTTCCTGGCGCTTGAGCCAGTCGCGCGGGAACAACGCGCCATTGTCATCGACCAGGAACCCTTCGCTGCAGCGGGCGACTGCCCAGCCGCCGCTGAGGGTGGTATCAAGTACTGCGGTGGTCCAGCGCGCTGACATCATGCGGTTCCTTGCGGGGCTCGCCTGTGCAAGTCAGTCGGCGAACTCGGGTTTTTGTTTGCTCATGTGGGCGGCAACCGCTACCCGCAGATCGTTGGATTGCAGCATGGCGGCGTTCCAGGTGGCGATGTACTCCAGGCCATCGTCGATACGGTGATCGCGCATGTAGCTGATCATGTGCTTGGTGCCGGCCACGGCAATGGGCGATTTTCCCGCAATTTCAGCGGCAATGGCAAAGACTCCGTCAAGCAATGCTTCGTGGCTGTCGAACACCCGGTTGACCAGGCCGATGCGCTGCGCCTCGTCGGCCGCGACATTGCGCCCAGTGTAGGCCAGCTCGCGCATCATGCCGTCGCCAATGATCCGCGGCAGGCGCTGCAGGGTACCGACGTCGGCGGCCATGCCCATGTCGACTTCCTTGATCGAGAACTGCGCGTCGCTGCTGCAGTAGCGCATGTCACAGGCCGAAACCAGATCGATCGCGCCGCCGATGCAGTAACCCTGGATCGCCGCCAGCACCGGCTTGCGGCAATTATCGACGGCATTGAACGAAGCCTGCATGCGCAGGATGGTGCGGCGCAGCAAGCGCGCGTTGCGACCGACGTCCTTGCCCAGCTCGTTGGCCACCGAGGCCAGCAGCATCAGGTCGATACCCGAGGAAAAATGCTTGCCCGCGCCACTGATCACCACCGCGCGCACCGCGTCGGTTTCATCGATCCACTGGAAGATCTCGACGATCTCGCTCCAGAACGCCGCGTTCATGGCGTTGTACTTTTCCGGGCGGTTGATCTGCACATGGGCGATATGGTTGTTCAGTTCGACCTTGAACGTTTGGTAGTCAGTCACAGCGACACTCCGGGTGGTGACGGGAATGGCGGGACTATAGCAAGAGTCAGCGCAAAGACTATGCCGTGGAATTGCCAAAGCAGGAGTTTGAAGTGGCCGGAATGCCCCCAGGCGCTGGTAGCGTTCCTGAGCACCCAGGGTACGACACAGCACCGGCTCAGGCAGGTCACCCCAGAAAACCTCCATACAGCCCCAGGCTCCAGCTCGCGGCAAGGCCCGATAGCAACTGGATGCCGTATAGCGCGGCAGCCTGGGTTGTAAGGTTTAAGCCAACATCACTGCTGTCGACGGGTGCTATCGCGTGGGCGAAGCTGAGCGTGATCGCCTCTAATACTGGAAAAGGTACGTCCCGAATTAAAGCCCGTTGTCCCGATAACCACTCACATTGAAGGACGGAAATCCTGTGCCCGACCAAAATTGACCATCATGAAGGGTCATAGAGGCTTTCCAGATACTAGCGCTCGGGTTTTCTCCAGAATAGCCATGCACGCGGTGAGCATCCCAGCCTCCATACAACCTCAGATTCCCCCACTCTGGCCATAGCTGACCATTACGTCTGTGATTAATCCCGCCCCAGATTTCCCGAATATCTGGCATAGTCAACCCGCGCTCCCTACAGTATGCCAACATCTGAGGGTAGGTGCCCGATGCTGTTGGCGCCTCGAACCATTTCGTCGGACTCTGCAACGCGTACTGTGCGCCTTTGCCATTACCCGCAGTCGCGGTAATGGTTACAGTACCCTGCCAGATTCTGGAAAAAATCACTTTACCTGTAATATCGACACTAACTTCGGGTTGATTCGAACTATAGATTACCGCACCTGCGTAACGTACTTTACGTACAAAATGGGCACCATCGAAAGCGGTCACAGGCTCAAAATCGCGCGTACGCCAACCATTGATCTCAAAAGCATCCCAGGGCAACTGATTGCTCACCCACAATTCATAGGGCTTCGAGTACCGCGTACGTGTGCCTGCGCGAATAACCCGATAACCGATCTTCACCACACTGTTGTTGCTCGGAATGATCCTGTCGTCCCAGACTTCAAAACGCAGATCTTCACCCTCGGCACCGGGCGGCACGATCAGGGTGTCGGTCCAGGTCCCGGCAGCGGTTTCGCCAATCCATTCGAAGACAATCTCATCATCTTCCTGGAACACATTCTCGTCCGCTTCGTTCTTGCCCGGCAGCAAAACTGTGGCATAACCGGTGAGCTCGTCCGGGTCCAGCCAGGCACCTTCAGCGTCTTCGTAGATGTCTTCGACGATCACCGAGGGCAGCACCTGCGGGCTCAGGCCGACATACAGATGCAGCTTTTCAGACTCTTTGATCGGCGAATCCGGGTCACGCTCGGTCTTGATCCGGTACGAGACCTGCACCTCGCCGCCATCGAGCAGGTCAATATGTTCGCGGCGCACCACCCTGCGCAACAGCCGTCCCACCTGGCTGCCGAGAATGTAAAACGTGTCTTCGTACAGGTAAGCCTTACCGTCCACGGTGGTGCCGCGCCACACCAGTTGGAACCAACTACCATTGACCATGCCCACCCAGGGCTGCACCTCGACCACCACGAACGGCAGGCCAACGATCAGTTGCCCCTCTTCATCCAGTTCCCTGACCACCGGCGCCGGTAAACCGAAGGGCTCACCGATTACACCAACGGTGGTACGCCTGGACTGCACCGGCTCCCCGTCCTGAGGCAGGAACTGATAAGAGACGATCGCCAGGCCGCTGGCAATTGCCTGAACCTTGTTGTTGGGTACCAGCAATTGCACCCCGGCGCCGTCTTCTTCCAGTTCCAGCGTTTCACGGTGTTCAACCAGTTGTCCGTCGGGCGTACGGCCAATCCACTCCAGGGTCAGGCGGGCGCCTGCGACAAACTGCTCGTTTGCAACAATGGCCACCCGTACATCGTCGTAGCCCAGCACCTCAAGGTCGATGTAGCCTTGCCCGTTGGCATCCAGCACCGTTGGGGCCGCCAAGGGATAGCCCTGGGTATCGACTTTGATCGACAAATGCGGCGACCAGCCATCGGAGTGGTTGTGCACTTCGTCGACGATCTTGTACAGCACCGGCAGGTTCTCCGAATCGCCCGCACGGGCGATGGTGTCGGGATCGATGAACACCACGACTTCATCGAACAGGTCTTCTTCCTCGACCCGTCGGCGGATGATCACGCCCCCCCAACCGATGCGAATCGAATCACCCACCGCCATGCCCTCGTAAGGCGGCACCCGCGCGTCAAAGCCTTCAGCGGCCAGGGCCTCGTCAACGCCAAACTCGATAACCTCCTCAGGCAATATCAACAACTCCAGACGCTGATGCCCCGGTTCACCGGGATGCGGATCGATCCCCCCCGGCCTGTCCAGTTTCACCAGCACCCGCAAGGGCGCCGAATCGTCGCTGTTGCCATCCAGGGCGGTGATGCGAAAGAACGCCGTGATCCAGCCCGGGTTCTCTTCGATACGTGCCCGGGGCAGGTAGAAGAACAGGTTCTTGCCGACGTCATCCGGGTCCAGCGGGTAGACATAGATCGGCAACTCCGCATCGTCCCAGAAAATCTCCACAATGTCGCCACCCGCCATGCCCAGATAAGGCTCGACGATCGCCATGACCCCGTAGTCGCTGACCTCAAGGGCGGCGATGTTCAGCCCGCCATCACCTCCCGCCACTGGCTGTGCCAGGTTGGGAATGCGCAGTTGGGTCAGGGCCAGGGGCTTGACCACGTGCGGTTCGGGTGCGGCTTCAAGTGCCTGGTACAACGTGACCTGGCAAGGGGGAAATTCGGTGGCTGTACTTTCATCGTCGGTGCCATCGAAACTAACCGCAAGCATCAGGCTGAGCGCGCTCTCGTGGCCAAGGCCTTCCAGTTGCGGACGCGGAACAAACAGGCGCAGGCCGAACTGCACCTGCTGGCGGCTTACCGGTTCGGCTTCGCAGACATACCATTGCACTGGCTCGCCGTCGGGGTCATGACCGAGGCAGCGAAGCCAGAACTTCTGCCCCTCCTCGATACCCGGCCAGGGCACCACCAGCACCGCAATATCGTCGGGAAAAGTATCCAGGTACAGCGCATCACCTAGGGCTTGGGGTAACTCCGGGGGAAGCAGATCAGTTGCAATGAAGCCAGTCATCTTGGACCTCCAGTCACGTACTTCACGAGAAGCGACCGGCCTACCCGGCGCACTGGCGGTTATTGAGCGACAGAAACGGGTGAAGCGAAACTGACAAAAATACTAGGGCCGCCTAACGAAATCGGGCCTTGATCTTGCTGGCCACATGCGGCACTTTGCCCGGCTGTTGAATCATAAGGATACATTTTCATGTCCCGCTCCCTGGCCGGCGCCCTGGCCCACAATTTTCTCGGGCAGTCGCCGCGCTGGTACAAGGCCACCTTGTGCCTGTTCCTGCTGCTTAACCCCCTGCTGCTGTCCACCCTTGGCCCGGTGGTGGCCGGCTGGGTGCTGGTGATCGAGTTCATCTTCACCCTCGGCATGGCGCTCAAATGCTACCCGCTGATGCCGGGCGGCTTGTTGATGGTCGAAGCCCTGCTGCTGGGCATGACCACGCCGCAAGCGCTGTACGAAGAGTTGCAACACAACTTCCCGGTGATCCTGCTGCTGATGTTCATGGTTGCCGGCATCTACTTCATGAAGGACCTGTTGCTGTTCGTATTTTCGCGCATCCTCCTCGGGGTGCGCTCCAAGGCCCTGCTGGCCTTGCTGTTCTGCTTTCTCTCGGCCTTCCTCTCGGCGTTTCTCGATGCCCTGACGGTTACCGCAGTGATCATCAGCGCAGCGGTGGGTTTCTATTCGGTGTATCACCGGGTCGCCTCAGGCGGCAACCCGCGCGAAGACTCGGACCTGGACAGCGACCAGCACATTGCCCACCTGCACCGCGAAGACCTGCAGCAGTTCCGCGCCTTTTTGCGCAGCCTGCTCATGCATGGCGCCGTGGGTACCGCATTGGGCGGCGTGTGCACCCTGGTGGGGGAACCGCAGAACCTGCTGATCGGCCATGAGATGGGTTGGCATTTTGCCGATTTCTTCCTCGAGGTCGCGCCAGTGTCGTTGCCGGTGCTGGTGGCCGGGCTGGTCACCTGTGTACTGCTGGAGAAGTTGCGCTGGTTCGGTTACGGCACCCTGTTGCCGGACAGCGTGCGCCAGGTGCTGGCTGCCTACGCCGCCGAAGACGACGCCCAGCGCACCACCCAGCAACGGGCCGCGCTGCTGGTGCAGGGCCTGGCGGCGCTGATCCTGATCATTTGTCTGGGCCTGCACGTGGCCGAAGTCGGCCTGGTCGGTTTGCTGGTCATCGTGCTGATCACCGCCTTTACCGGTATCACCGACGAGCACCGCCTGGGCCGCGCCTTCCAGGACGCCATGCCGTTCACCTCGCTGTTGGTGGTGTTCTTTGCCGTGGTGGCGGTGATTCACCAGCAGCAGTTGTTTACCCCGCTGATCCAGTGGGTGCTGGCGCTGCCGGCCGATCAGCAACCGGGCATGCTGTTCATCGCCAACGGCCTGTTGTCGGCGATCAGCGACAACGTGTTCGTCGCCACGATCTACATCACCGAGGTGAAACAGGCGTTTATCAACGGTGGCATGAGCCGCGAGCACTTCGAGACCCTGGCGGTGGCAATCAACACCGGCACCAACCTGCCGAGCGTGGCCACGCCCAATGGCCAGGCGGCGTTCCTGTTCCTGCTGACCTCGGCGATTGCACCGCTGATTCGCCTGTCGTACGGGCGCATGGTGTGGATGGCGCTGCCCTATACCGTGGTCATGGGTGGGCTGGGCTGGTGGGCGGTGACTTACTGGTTGTAGTGCCCACAGCCTGATCGCCCCTCACCCAATCGGGTGCCACACCCGCCTGTCGCGGGTCAGCAGTTCATCCGCCGCCGCCGGGCCGTCCTCGCCGGCGACGTAGGGTTGCACCTCGCCTGCGTCCTTCCAGGCATCGAGAAACGGCTGCACCGCCCGCCAGCCGTTCTCGATGTTGTCGGCACGCTGGAACAGGGTCTGGTCACCCGTCAGGCAGTCATAGATCAGCGTCTCGTAACCGGTAGAGGGCTGCATCTTGAAAAAGTCCTTGTAGGCAAACCCCAGTTCGACGTTCTCCATGGCCAGGGCCGGCCCCGGGCGCTTGGCTTGCAGGTCGAACCACATGCCTTCGTTGGGCTGGATCTGGATCTTCAGGTAGTTGGGCTTGAGCCGTTCGACCTCGGTGTCGCGAAACTGCGCATAGGGCGCCGGCTTGAAGCAGATGGCGATCTCGGTGTCGCGCACGCTCATGCGCTTGCCGGTGCGCAGGTAGAACGGCACCCCCACCCAACGCCAGTTGTCGATCATCACCTTGAGGGCAACAAAGGTTTCGGTCTGGCTGTCGAGATCGACCCGTGGCTCGTCGCGATAGCCGGGCACTTTCTTGCGTCCCTGCTTACCCGCTGTGTACTGGCCACGCACCGAGTTCTTCAGGGCCATGTTCTTCGACCAGGGCCGGATCGCACCGATGACCTTGGCCTTCTCGCTGCGCACCGCATCGGCTCCAAAGGCCGCCGGCGGCTCCATGGCAACCATGGCCAGCAACTGGAACAGGTGGTTGGGCACCATGTCACGCAAGGCGCCGGTGCCGTCGTAGAAGGCGCCGCGGCTCTCGACGCCGACAGTCTCGGCGGCGGTGATCTGCACATGATCGATGTAATGGTTGTTCCAGAACGCTTCGAACAGGCCGTTGGAAAAGCGGCTGACGAGAATGTTCTGTACCGTCTCTTTGCCCAGGTAATGGTCGATGCGGTAGATCTGTTTCTCGCTCATGACCTTGAGCAGGCAGGCATTGAGCGCCTCGGCGCTGGCCAGGTCCGAGCCAAAGGGCTTTTCCACCACCACCCGGCGAAAACCGTCGGTTTCGTCGAGCAGGCCGGCGGCGCCCAGGCACTGCACCACTTCGCTGAAAAAGCGTGGCGAGGTGGCCAGGTAGAACACCGCGTTGGCGCTGGGGTTGCTGCGGATACGCTCGGCAATGGCCTGGTAAGTGGCCTCGTCAAGAAAATCGCCAGTCAGGTAGCCGATGCGCTTGGCCAGCCGTGCCCAGAGTTTGTCGTCCAGGCATTTGCTGGCGCCTTGGCTGGCAGCATCGCGCTCGCGCATGAAGGCTTCCAGGCGCGCGGCGAACTCACTGTCGCTGGCCGCATTGTGATCGACGCCGATGATGCGCAAGCCCTTGTCGAGCAAGCCGTCGCGGTTAAGGTTGTACAGCGCCGGCATCAACAGGCGCTTGACCAGGTCGCCATTGGCGCCAAACAGAAACAGGTTGCAAGGCGGTGCCGCTTCGATCTGAGGTGTGCTCATTCGGCTTTCTTCTCGACGTGGCCACCAAAGCCGAAGCGCATGGCCGAGAGCATGCGGTCAGCGTAAGTACCCTGCTGCTGGCGCGAGCGGAAACGGGCAAACAGCGCACTGGACAACACCGGTACCGGCACGGCCTGCTCCACCGCTGCGTCGATGGTCCAGCGCCCCTCGCCGCTGTCGGCGACCGAACCGCTGTAGCCACCCAGTTGCGGATCCGCCACCAGCGCATCGGCGGTGAGGTCAAGCAACCAGGAGGTGACCACGCTGCCACGGCGCCACACCTCGGCGATCTCGGCCAGGTTCAGGTCAAACCGCTGTTCGACCGGCAAGGCGTCGCTGGCCTTGCTCTTGAGCAGGTCGAAACCTTCGGCGTAGGCCTGCATCAGGCCGTACTCGATGCCATTGTGGATCATCTTCACGTAATGCCCGGCGCCGGCGGGGCCGGCATGGATGTAGCCCTGTTCGGCGCGCTCGGCCGGGCCCTGGCGCCCGCGAGTACGGGGGATGTCGCCGACCCCGGGAGCGAGAGTTGCGAACAGCGGATCCAGGCGCTCGACCACGGCTTTTTCGCCACCGATCATCATGCAGTAACCGCGTTCTAGGCCCCAGACGCCACCCGAGGTGCCGACATCGATGTAGTGCAGGTCGCGCTTGCCCAGCTCGCTGGCGCGGCGCATGTCATCCTTGTAGAAGGTGTTGCCGCCGTCGATGATCACGTCGTCGGCATCGAGCAGGTCGGCCAGCTGGGCGATGGTCTGCTCGGTCGGCTCACCCGCCGGCAACATGACCCATACCGCGCGCGGCTTCTCAAGCTTTTGGACCAATGCACCGAGGTCATGGGCGCCATTGGCGCCTTCCTTGACCAGGGCTTCTACCGCCTGGCGGTCACGGTCATGCACCACCGTGCGGTGTCCGCCACGCATCAGGCGCCGCGCAATATTGCCGCCCATGCGGCCCAGACCCACGATTCCCAATTGCATGTGCGATGCTCCCCTTGGAATAAAACTAGGCTCAGGCCTTGAAGATTAGTCCAGGCCGTGCCCACTTGGTTCAGCGACCAACGGCAAGACCGCCAGAAACAAAAAAGTTCCCATGACCGCTAAAAGAATTCAGAATCGCCGCCGATCAAGCAACTACGCTGTTAGAAATACGACCTACCCTATGCGAGGTGTGCAATGGGAACCCTTCTGCCGAAAATGCCTGCCCAGACCCTCTACGTGACGGTTCACCGCGATGAACTGCGCCGCCTCAAAGAGGAGCGCGACCAATTGCAACAGCAAGTTGCCCAACTCAGTCTGCTGCTGCAACAGGCGCAGAATCCCGAGGCACCGGCCCACGTCTGATCGGGGCTATTTGCAGGGGAATCATTGCCTGCTGACCTTGCACGACGGCGCCTTTCTAGACTGCGCCGTCCGACGCTCGATGCGTCTCCTACCTGCAAGGAACCCCATGAAAAAACTCTTTGTGCTCTCGGCCTGGGTGTTGTTCGGCTGCCTGTCAACGGCGGTCAACGCCGAAGAGGTTCAATGCAAGTCCAGCAGCGAAGCAGAGATCCTCGCTCAATTCGAGCGCTGGAACCAGAGCCTGCGCAGCGGCGACCCCGAACAGGTGGCGGCGCTTTACAGCGAAGATGCCATCCTGTTGCCCACACTCTCCAACCAGGCGCGGCTGACCACCGCGCAACGCATTCAGTACTTCAAGTACTTCCTCGGCAACCAGCCTTCCGGGCACCTGGACAGCCATCATCTGGACCTGGGGTGCAACACCGCCGTGCTCTCGGGCCTGTACACCTTCACCTTCGCCAGCAACGGCGAGAGCGCTGCAGCGCGCTACACCTATGCCTATCGCTGGGATGGCCAGCAATGGCTGATTACCAGCCACCACTCCTCGCTGCTGCCCAGCAGCTGAATCCCGTGGCCTGCAGCCTCAGCGCTGCAGGTCATCGCCGATAAAGTGACCGGCGGGTCACACCCTCGCGGTTTTCTCTCCTACACTCGGTACTCGGCCAGACATCGCCCGGAAAACTCGACCGAAAAAAGTCGAAACTTCTGGATTCGCGCCAGGTCAGGAATTAAGTAGGCCATCGATTCCGCTTCAACGGACGCGGCCCACCCACCCTAAATCGTCAACACGCCGTCGGCAGGACGCCGGCTTGCGTAGCGCTTGTGCGCTTGGCTTCGGGGCATGGAACGCAAGGCAAGACCACTCACAGAGAGATGTACTCGCACAGACACAACAACGGGCGCCCACGCCCGCACACCATAGGGACGGAGAGAAGTATGATCAGTGCCGCTGTCGAACCCCATGTAGAGCAATTCAGCCCGGAACATCGTGAGCCGCTTGCGGCGGACTTCACCCCGACAGCCAAAACACTGGGTACCGATCCTAAAAATAAGCGCAAGGTCTTGTTCGTGACCTCGGAAATCGCCGACCTGGTCAAGACCGGCGGCCTGGGCGATGTCTCGGCGGCATTGCCGCGGGCCATGCGCCACTTGCACGATGTCCGCGTATTGATACCCGGCTATCCGCAGGTACTGGAGAGCGACAACCCGATCCACCTGGTCGGTGAGCTGGGCGGCCATGCCGCGCTGCCACCGTGCAAGATCGGACGCATGGACCTGGCAGATGGCCTGGTCATCTACGTGCTGATCTGCCCCGAGCTGTACCAGCGCGAAGGCACCCCCTATGGCGCCAACAACGGCCGCGACTGGCCCGACAATCACATTCGCTTCGCCCGCCTGGGCCTGGCTGCGGCGGAGATCGCCGCCGGCGAAGGCATGGTCCACTGGAAGCCCGACCTGGTCCACGCCCATGACTGGCCCGCCGGCCTGTCCCCGGCCTACATGCACTGGCGCGGCCTGCGCACCCCGACCCTGTTCACCATTCACAACCTGGCCTACCAGGGTGTGGTCAGCCGCGCCTGCTGCCCGGAACTGGCGATCCCTGAACATGCCCTGCAGCAGGAGGGCATGGAGTTCTACGGCAAGCTGTCGTTCCTCAAGGCGGGCCTGGCCTACGCAAGCCACATCACCACGGTCAGCGCCACCTATGCGCGGGAAATCACCACGCCGTCGTTCGGTTGCGGCCTGGATGGCTTTCTGGCCAGCAAGGCCCAGCAAGGCTTGCTCAGCGGCATTCCAAACGGCATCGACGAGAGCTGGGACTCGGCCAGCGACCCGCACCTGGCGCACCCCTTCAGCCTCAACGACTGGCAAGGCAAGGCCGCCAACGCCCGGCAGGTACGCGCACTGTTCGCCCTTGAGCCCTCCAGCGGCCCGCTGTTCGCCGTGGTCTCGCGCCTGGTCTACCAGAAAGGCCTGGACCTGACCCTTGGGGTGGCCGAGTACATCGTTCGCCAGGGCGGCCAGATTGCGATCATCGGCCGGGGCGAACCGGAAGAGGAGCAGGCCATGCGTGAACTGGCCCTGCGCCATCCCGGGCAGATTGGCGTACGTATCGGCTTCAATGAGACCGATGCCCGGCGTATGTTCGCCGGCAGCGATTTTCTCCTGATGCCCTCGCGCTACGAGCCTTGCGGGCTGAGCCAGATGTACGCCCAGCGCTTCGGCTCATTGCCGGTGGCGCGCAATACCGGCGGCCTGGCCGACACTATCGAGAATGGGGTTACCGGCTTTTTGTTCGACGAGTCCACCCTCGAGAGCTACCGCGAAGCCCTGGGCCGGGCGTTCTACGTGTACGACAAACCGAACCTGCTCAACGCCATGCGCTGCCTCGCCATGACCCAGCCCTTCAACTGGTGCCAGGCCGTCGAGCCGTATGCCCGTCTCTACGAGGAACTGGTCGAAAACGCCCGTGTAACCCCACGCTGAATGCGAGGTGGCAGGTATGCCCTTGAGGTCACAGGAACCAGCGACCCACGGGGCCGTAATGATCGACAGCAACAGCGCCCGGTTTGCCCTCTGGGCACCGGACGCGCAGCGGGTAGACGTCGAGTTCACCACCGGCCGGCGTCAACCGTTGCCGGCGCAGGCTGACGGCTGGTTCGTCGGCAAGCTGCCGTGCACAGCCTGCGAGCGTTACCGCTACCGCCTAGACGGAAAACTTGTGGTCGCCGACCCGGCGTCGCGCTACCAGCCTGAAGGCGTGCACGGCCCCAGCGCGCTGGTCGACCCTGCCGCTTACCGCTGGCAGCAGCCGAACTGGCAAGGACGCCCCTGGCACCAGGCAGTCATCTACGAGTTGCATGTCGGCCTGTGCGGCGGCTATACCAGGGTGATCGAACGCTTGCCGGCGCTGGCCGAACTGGGTATCACCGCGATCGAGTTGATGCCCATCGGGCAGTTCCCGGGGACGCGTAACTGGGGCTACGACGGGGTGCTGCCGTTCGCCCCGCAACACAGCTATGGCACCCCGGAGCAGTTGTGCGAACTGGTTGACCAAGCTCACGGCCATGGCCTGATGGTGCTGCTGGATGTGGTCTACAACCACTTCGGCCCGGATGGCAATTATCTCGGCCAGTACGCCAGCGGCTTTTTCCGTGAGGATCGCCGGACGCCCTGGGGCGCGGCGATCGATTTTCGCCGCCGCCAGGTACGCGAGTTCTTCATCGAGAACGCCCTGATGTGGCTGCAGGACTACCGCTTTGACGGCCTGCGCCTGGACGCCGCGCATGCCATCGATGACCCCGATTTTGTCGCCGAGTTGGCACATCGGGTGCGCAGCGAAATCGCCCCGGGTCGCCAGGTATGGTTGAGCGTTGAGAACGAACACAACCAGGCGCACTTGCTCGAGCAAGGCTTCGATGGGCAGTGGAACGACGACGGCCACAATGCCCTGCACGTGCTGCTCACCGGCGAGCGAGAGGCGTATTACGCCGACTACAGCGAATCGACCATCGACAAACTGGCGCGCTGCCTGAGCCAGGGGTTCATCTTTCAGGGCCAGCCCGACCGCAACGGCCGCCCCCGTGGCGAACCCAGCGCTCACTTGCCACCCACCGCCTTCGTGCTGTTCCTGCAGAACCACGACCAGATCGGCAACCGCGCCTTCGGCGAGCGACTTAACCAATTGTGCCCGCCCCAGGCCCTGCGCGCCGCAACCACCCTGCTGTTGCTGGCACCGATGATCCCGTTGCTGTTCATGGGTGATGAGTGGGGGTGTGAGCAACCGTTCGTGTTCTTTACCGATCATCACGATGAACTGGCCGATGCCGTGCGTGAAGGCCGGCGCGCCGAATTTGCCGGTTTCAGCGCCTTTGCCGATGCTGCCTCCCGAGCCCAGATTGCCGACCCCAATGCCGTCAATACCTTCAATGCTTCACGGCCATTGGCGCCCCTCACGCACCAGCAGCCCTGGCGGCTGTTCTACCGGCAATTGCTGGCCCTGCGCGAGCGGCATATCGTCCCGCACCTGCCAGGTATTCGCGCCCTCGGCGCCCAGGTGCTGGGGCCCCAGGCCCTGAGTGCGCGCTGGCAACTGGAGAACGGTGGCGAGCTGCGTATCGACCTTAACCTGGGACCGACGGCGGCAGCGGTCGATCTGCCCGCCAGCAGTGCGCGGCTGTTCAGTTGCAGCCAGGTCAGCATAAGCAGCCAGCAACTGCCGCCCTACAGCGCCCTGGTCAGCCTGACTTCCATCCCCTCCACGGAGCCTGCCCATGACTGACCCACGCTTGCAGCACCTGGCGCAACTGGCGGGCCTTGCGGTGGACTGGATCGACGCCAACGGCCGCGCCCAGCGCGTCAGTGACCCGGCACTGCAACGGGTGCTGGCCGGGCTTGGCCACCCGGCTGGCAGCAGCGATGCGATCGAGGCCAGCATCCAGGCCCTGCTCGACGCCGGCGATGCCCGCCACCTGCCGCCGCTGCTGACCGTCGAGCAGGACCTGGCGCTGGAGCTCTCGAGCTACTTCACGGCTTTTACGCCGTGCACGGTGCGACGCGAAGATGGCGGCGAACAGCTACTACAACTGGATGAGCAGGCCAGGCTCGTCGCAGGTTTGCCGATTGGCTATCACCAGGTGCTGATCGACCAGCGCCAGTTCACCCTGGCCGTCGCGCCCGCGCGCTGCTACAGCGTGGCCGATGCCCTCGGCACGCCAACCCCGCGCTGCTGGGGCCTGAGCGCCCAGCTGTACAGCCTGCGACGCCCCAACGATGGCGGCTATGGCGATTGCCTGGCCCTTGAAGCCCTGGTGCGCAGCGCCGCCGAGCGCGGCGCCGATGCCCTGGCCATCAGCCCGTTGCACGCCATGTTCGCCGGCGACACCCAGCGCTACAGCCCCTACTCGCCATCGAGCCGGCTGTTTCTCAACAGCCTGTATGCCAGCCCCGCCGCATTGCTCGGTGACCGCGCCGTGCGCATGGCCATCGAAGCCTGCCAACTGCACGGCCCCCTTGAGCAGCTTGAACAACTGCCACTGATCGACTGGCCCCAGGCAGCGGCGTTTCGCCAGCGCCTGCTGCGGGCCCTGTACCGTGACTTCATCGCCGGCGAACACCCGTTGTTCGCCGACTTCGACAGCTACCGCCAGCATGCCGGCGCCGCCCTGGAACGCCATTGCCGCTTCGAAGTGCTGCTCGAGCATGCCCTCAAGCATGACCTGGGCCAGGACTGGCGCGACTGGCCCAGCGCCTGGCATGACCCGCACAGCCCGCAGGTCAACGCCTTTGCCCGCCAGCACAGTGACGAGGTGGGCTTTCATGCCTTCTGCCAATGGCTGATCGAGCGCAGCCTGCAACGCGCCCAGGACGCAGCGCGCGGCAATGGCATGCGCATTGGCCTGATTGCCGACCTTGCGGTGGGCGCCGACGGCGCCGGTAGCCAGGCCTGGAGCCGTCAGGACGAACTGCTGGCAGGCCTCAACGTCGGTGCACCGCCAGACATCCTCAACCGCACCGGGCAAAACTGGGGCATCTGCGCCTTTTCGCCCGAAGGCTTGCGGCGCAACGGTTACCGCGCCTTTATCGAAATGCTGCGGACCAACTTCGCCCATGCCGGTGGCTTGCGCATCGACCATGTCATGGGCCTGCAACGCCTGTGGCTGATACCACAGGGCGCCAGCGCGGCCGAAGGTGCCTACCTGCAGTACCCGCTCGATGACCTGCTGCGCCTGCTGTGCCTGGAGTCGGTGCGGCACCGGGCGATCGTGCTCGGCGAAGACCTCGGCACCGTCCCCGAAGGCCTGCGCGAAAAACTCGCCGCCCGAGCGATCCTCGGCATGCGCGTGCTGCTGTTCGAGCAGGACCCACCCGGCCACTTCAAGCCGATTCTCGACTGGCCCGATAACGCCCTGGCCACCACCAGCACCCATGACCTGCCGCCTCTGGCCGGTTGGCTGCAGGCCCGCGATATCGACTGGAACCTGCGCCTGGCCCTGATCGACGGCATCACCGAACGCCACTGGCGCGAAACCCGCCAGCATGAGTGCCAGGGCCTCAAGCGCATCCTTGCGCAGAACTACGGCCAGGCCCTGACAGACAACGACGCGCTGATCGATGCCAGCATCCGTTACCTGGGTCATACCCGCGCGCCACTGGTACTGGTGCCGCTGGAAGATGTACTGGGCATCGACGAACAACCCAACCTGCCCGGCACCGTCGACAGCCACCCGAACTGGCGCCGGCGCTTTGCCCTGCCGGCCACTGCCCTGCTTGACGACACCGATGCGGCGCGGCGCCTGGAGCTGCTGGCGCAAGCCCGCGAACAAGCCTGGGAGCGCGACCGATGAAAGCCCTGAGCGCGACCCTGCGCCTGCAGTTGCATGCCGACTTCAACCTCGACCAGGCTGCGGCATTGGTGCCCTACTTTGCCCGCCTGGGCATCAGTCACCTGTATGCCTCGCCGCTGCTGCGGGCGCGCCCCGGATCCGGCCACGGCTACGATGTGGTCGACCCCGGCCAGGTCAACCCGGTGCTGGGCGGCGAGGCCGCGCTGGAGCGCCTGGTGGCGGCACTGCGCCTGCATGGCATGGGCCTGATCGTCGATGTGGTCCCCAACCATATGGCCGTGGGCAGCACCAACCCCTGGTGGCAGGACCTGCTGGCCTGGGGGCGGCGCAGCCGCTACGCCGAGTTCTTCGACATCCAGTGGCACTCTCCCGACCCGCTGCTCGATGGCCAACTGCTGCTGCCGTTTCTGGCGGCTGACTACGGCGCGATGCTGCAAAGCGGCGAAATCCCCCTGCGTTTTGATGCCGCTAGCGGTCAGTTTCACATCCAGCACCATGAACAGCGCTTTGCGATCTGCCCGGCCGACTATGGCGAGATACTTGCCCATGGCAACGCCGCCCTGCAGTCATTGGCCACACGCTTGAGTGGCTTGCGCAGCGGCGACGATCCCGCCACGCGTGCCAAGCCGCTGCTGGCCGAGCTTGCGGCGCTGTCCAGGCGCCAGCCACTGGACGCGGTGCTCAACGCCTTCGACAGCCGCACGCCCGAGGGCTTCCAGCGCCTGCATGCGCTACTCGAACGCCAGCCTTACCGCCTGGCCAGCTGGCGTACCGCCGCCGACGATATCAACTGGCGGCGCTTCTTCGACGTCAACGAACTGGGTGGCTTGCGGGTCGAGCGTGCACAGGTGTTCGAGGCCACCCACGGCAAGCTCTTCGAGCTGATCGGCCGTGGCCTGATCGACGGCCTGCGCATCGACCATGTTGACGGCCTGGCCGACCCCCGTGGCTACTGCCGCAAGTTGCGTCGGCGGGTCGACGCTCTGCTGGCCCAGCGCCCACTGGAGGCTGCGCTGGAACACGTGCCGATCTATGTCGAGAAGATCCTCGGCGCCGATGAGCACTTGCACCGCGACTGGAACGTCGACGGCACCACCGGCTACGAGTTCATGAACCAGGTCTCGCTGCTGCAGCATGACCCGGCCGGTGAAGCGGAACTGGCAGCGCTGTGGAGCGCACTCAGCGAACGCCCGGAGTTCAGTGAAGAGGTGCGCCTGGCCCGCCAGCAGGTCCTCAATGGCAGCCTGGCCGGCGATTTCGAGTCCGTGGCCCAGGCCTTGCTGCAGGTGGCCCGCGACGACCTGATGAGCCGCGACCTGACCCTGGGGGCGATTCGCCGGTCCCTGCAGGCACTGATCGAGCACTACCCGGTGTACCGCACCTACATCAATGCCTGCGGGCGCCCGGCCGAGGACGAAGGGTTCTTCCAGCAAGCCTTGCGCGGTGCCCGTCAGTGCCTGAGCGAGGCCGATTGGCCAGTGCTCGATTACCTGCAACGCTGGTTGGGTGGTGAACCCTGGCGGCGCTTGCCGCCAGGGCGGGCGCGCAAGCACCTGCGCCACGCTTGTGTGCGTTTTCAGCAACTGACCTCGCCCACCGCGGCCAAGGCGGTGGAAGACACCGCCTTCTACCGTTCGGCGCTGTTGTTATCACGCAACGACGTCGGCTTTGACGCCGAGCGTTTCAGCGCGCCGCGTACAGCCTTCGATCAACAATGCAGCATGCGCCTGGAGCAGTTCCCCGACAACCTGCTGACCACCGCCACTCACGACCACAAGCGCGGCGAAGACAGCCGTGCGCGCCTGGCAGTGCTCAGTGAACGCAGCAGCTGGTTTGCCAGCCGGGTCGAACACTGGCGCGAACTCGCCAGCCCCCTGCGTTGCACCCTGGCCGATGGCGAGGCGCCGGGCGCTGCGGATGAACTGCTGCTGTACCAGAGCCTGCTCGGCAGTTGGCCGCTGACCCTCAGCGAGAACGATCCGCTGGCGCTTGAGGCCTATGCCGAACGCCTGCGCCAATGGCAACGCAAGGCCTTGCGTGAAGCCAAGTTGCGCAGCAGTTGGAGCGTGCCCAACCCGGATTATGAGCAGGCCTGCCTGGACTTCATCGACAGCCTGCTGCTGGAGCGCTCCAGCCAGCAACTGCGCCACTCCCTGGCCGAAGCAGTGCAGGCCATTGCCTGCCCGGGCGCCCTCAACAGCCTGGCCCAGTGCCTGCTGCGCATGACGGTACCGGGGGTTCCCGACCTCTACCAGGGTAATGAGTACTGGGACTTCAGCCTGGTCGACCCGGACAACCGCCGCCCGGTGGATTTCACCTGCCGTCGCCAGACCCTGGGCGACAGCACCCCAATGGCGCAGTTGCTCCAGGATTGGCGCAGTGGCCGGGTCAAGCAGGCACTGATCAACCAGGTGCTGGAGCGGCGCCAGCAATACCCGCAACTGTTCCTGCGCGGCCAGTACCTGCCTGTTCAGGTGCAGGGCAGACACGCCGACCGGGTCCTGGCGTTTGCCCGCCTGACGGCCACAGAGCGCGCCATTGTGGTAGTGCCACGCCTGGCCTGGAGCTTGCTTGCCCAATCACCCATACCCCTGATCCCGGCACAGAACTGGGACGATACCCGGCTGATCCTGCCGTTTGCCTTGTCGCCTGCCAACTGCTCGGGACTTTTTGCCACGGGCGCAGTCACAGCCTCAAAGGCGCTGTGGCTGAGCACCGCCCTCAAAGAGTTTCCGGTCAATCTGTTCATCGAACATGTTTAAGTCCAGAGGAGCGTCGAGATGAGTGTTGAAGAAAAACGAATTCGTGAATTCGCCTACCAGATCTGGGAGTCGGAAGGTCAGCCCGAAGGCCAGCAACAGCGGCACTGGGAGATGGCACGCAAGCTCGCTGAGGCAGAAGCCCTGGCGCCCAGGGTCACACCGCGCAAACCCAGCGCCAAGGCCAAGCCGGCCAGTGCTGCGGCGGCGCCGAAAAAGCCCAGGGCAGCCAAGAAGCCACCGACTGCGTGAATCTGATCGCGGGGCAAGCCCGCTCCCACAGGCTGCACAGCTTTTTAAAAGCTGGCGAGATCCTGTGGGAGCGGGCTTGCCCCGCGATAGCGTCCAAGGAGCCCCATGACCAAGCCAAAGCCCACTGCCGAAGTCCACCTGGAACCCTCGCGCATCCGCGAAGGCCTACCCTTTCCTCTAGGCGCCAGCTGGGATGGACTGGGGGTCAATTTCGCGCTGTTCTCGGCCAACGCCACTAAAGTCGAGCTGTGCCTGTTCGATGCCAGTGGCGAGGTCGAGCTCGAACGCATCGAGCTGCCCGAGTACACCGACGAGATCTTCCACGGCTACCTGCCCGACGCCCACCCCGGGCAAATTTACGGTTACCGGGTGCACGGCCCGTACGACCCGGAAAACGGCCACCGCTTCAACCCCAACAAGCTGCTGATCGACCCGTACGCCAAGCAACTGGTCGGCAGCCTGAAATGGTCCGAAGCGCTGTTCGGCTACACCATCGGCCACCCCGACGGCGACCTCAGCTTCGATGAACGCGACAGCGCGCCCTTCGTCCCCAAGTGCAAAGTCATCGACCCGGCCTACACCTGGGGCCGCGACCAGCGCGTGGGCATTCCCTGGGAGCGCACGATCCTCTACGAAGCCCACGTGCGTGGCATCAGCATGCGCCACCCCGCAGTGCCGCAGGCAGACCGCGGGACTTTCGCGGGGCTTATGTGCGACGAGCTGCTGGGCCACATCAAGCAGCTTGGGGTGTCGTCGATCGAACTGCTGCCGATTCACGCCTTCGTCAACGACCAGCACCTGCTGCAAAAAGGCCTGAACAACTACTGGGGTTACAACAGCATCGCCTTTTTTGCCCCGCACCCACGCTACCTGGCCAATGGCAAGATCGCCGAATTCAAGGAGATGGTCGCGCACCTGCACGATGCAGGCCTGGAGGTGATTCTTGACGTGGTCTACAACCACACCGCCGAGGGCAACGAGCTGGGGCCGACCCTGTCCATGCGCGGCATCGACAACGCCTCCTACTACCGCCTGATGCCGGATGACAAGCGCTTCTACATCAACGATTCCGGCACCGGCAACACCCTTGACCTGAGCCACCCCTGCGTGTTGCAACTGGTCACTGACTCGCTGCGTTACTGGGCCGGAGAAATGCACGTAGACGGCTTTCGCTTCGACCTGGCAACCATCCTCGGTCGCTACCACGAGGGCTTCAACGAGCGTCACAGCTTTCTCGTCGCCTGCCGCCAGGACCCGTTGCTCAGCCAGGTCAAACTGATCGCCGAGCCCTGGGACTGCGGCCCCGGCGGTTACCAGGTGGGCAATTTCGCCCCTGGCTGGGCCGAATGGAACGATCGCTTTCGCGACACCGTGCGCGCCTTCTGGAAAGGTGACGAAGGCCAACTGGCCGACTTTGCCGCACGCATGACCGCCTCCGGCGAGCTGTTCAACCGGCGTGGACGCAGGCCGTATGCGTCGGTCAATTTCATCACCGCCCATGACGGCTTCACCCTGCGCGACCTGGTCTCGTACAACGACAAGCACAACCAGGACAATGACGAGGACAACCAGGACGGCAGCAACAATAACCTGTCGTGGAACCACGGTGTCGAAGGCCCCACTGCCGACCCCGAGATCAACGCTTTGCGCCTGCGTCAGATGCGCAACTTCTTCGCCACCCTGCTGTTGGCCCAGGGCACACCGATGATCGTCGCCGGTGACGAGTTCAGCCGCACCCAGCACGGCAACAACAATGCTTACTGCCAGGACAGCGAAATCGGCTGGGTCAACTGGGCACTGGACGACGATGGTGCGGCGCTGCTCAAGTTCGTCAAGCGCCTGACCAAGCTGCGCCTGGCCTACCCGGTGCTGCGCCGCTCACGCTTTCTGGTGGGTGACTACAATGAGGTAATCGGCGTCAAGGACGTCACTTGGCTCGCGCCGGATGCCAGCGAAATGACCATCGAGCAGTGGCAGCACGCCCACGGGCGCTGCCTGGGCATGTTGCTCGACGGTCGCGCCCAGGTCAGTGGCATTTTGCGCCCCGGCGCCGATGCCACCTTGCTGCTGATCGTCAACGCCCATCACGACACGGTCGCCTTCACCCTGCCCCAGGTGCCCGAAGGCGAACATTGGAATTGCCTGCTCGACACCGACCGCCCCCTCCTACGCAAAGGCGAGCAGCACGACTTTGCCAGCCAGCTCCAGGCCAGCGGGCGTTCCCTGCTGTTGCTTGAGCTGTACCGCGACGACGATGCCTGAGGCCATCGGCCCTTGGCCGTTGAAGTGCAGCTTTAGCAATCATTCGGCATAGCCGCGAACGTGGAAAGAGCGGTTGCGGCTATCAAAGATGAATTTTTGTTTAATTTCAGACGATTGCTTTATCCAATAGCTTGATAACGGTTGATTCACGCTTTCTTGACGCCCGACCGCTCCTCTCCTTAGCTAGAAGTAATGCAGCAACTGCAGATTCCATTCCGAGCCTCTAGCTCGCGCGTTTCAGCGCGTGGCCGGGACCGGTTTGCTGGTTTGGGTCGCCCTCTGGTTTTGCATTACAGCCCGTGACGTCAGGCCAGATCCCTGGCTAGTGAAAACAGAGGAGAACCGCCATGAAAAAAACTGCAAATCCCACGGGCTTTGAGTACGTTTTCTATGCGGTTTCCACGTCGCTGCTTTTGGCAACCCCGTTGGAAACCCATGCATTGGGCCTGGAGGATAACAACCCGCTAAACAACCTGGTGCAGGCTCAACCTGCCCTCTCGCTCATCCCGGTCAGCACCAGTGGCCTGGGCCTGAGCACCCTGGGCGCATTTTCCGAGCGCCTGGCCGAGCGCAACGCCCCGGTCGCGAGCGACACCATTGCCAGCCAGTGGGCGCAGTTTTTCCCGACCCCAGTGCGCACCCCGAGCCCGGAAGCCGACAACCTCAGTGCACCAAACCGCAGCCTGCAGATCAGCCCTGATCTGTTCGTTCGTGAAACCAGTGGCGGCAACGTTCACCGTGCCGGTTTCTTCGTCGGCCACAGCAACCTGCAAAGCGGCTTTGACGGCCTGCGCAAACCTCAGGTCGGCGACCGCAAGACCGCGGTCAATCTCGACGGCGAGAGCCTGGGTGTGTACTGGAGCATGAGCCATGACCAGGGCTGGCACCTGGATGCGGTAGCCATGGGTACCCGCTTCGACATCAATGGCCGCAGCGAAACCGGTCAGCGCCTGGATGGCAACGGTCATGCCCTGACCCTGTCGGTGGAAGGCGGTTACCCCATCAGCCTGGGCAATAACTGGACCCTGGAGCCGCAGGCCCAGTTGATCAACCAGCAGTACTTTCCCGGCAGCCAGACCCAGACCGACACCCAGCAAGCCTTCGATGAACAACCGAACTGGACCGGCCGGGTCGGTGCCAAGTTGTCTGCGCGCTACAATGTGCGCGGCATGCCGATCGAGCCTTTTGTGCGGACCAACGTCTGGTACGACTTCTCCAACGCCGACACGGTGAGCCTGGACAAGGTCGACAAGATCAGCAGCGGGCGTAACTCGGCCACCGTCGAACTGGGCCTGGGCCTGGTGGCGCGGGTCACGCCGAAAGTGGCGCTGTTTGTCAGCGCCGACTACAGCAGCGACATGGATGACAATGACATTAACGGCCTGATTGGCAACCTGGGGATCAGGGTGCGCTGGTGATGCGAGCGCTTCGCACTCGATCGCTGGCAAAGCCAGCTCCCACAAGTTCGGTGTATGCAGGTCACTTGTGGGAGCCGGCCTTGCCGGCGATGGATATCACTGCGGCCGCAAGATCAGCACCCCCAACGGCGGCAAGTTCAACGCCAGCGACAACGGTTGCCCATGGCTGGGCAACGCCTGGCTGGGCACTTCGCCGAGGTTGCCATAATTGGTACCGGCGTAGCCCTCGGCGTCACTGTTGAGCACCTCCACCCAGCGCTCACCGAACGGTACGCCGATGCGATAGCCCTCACGCGGCACCGGGGTGAAGTTGGCCACCACCAGCAACGGCTCGCCACTCGCGCTCCAGCGTAGCCAGGCGTAAACGCTGTTGTGCGCATCGTCGCCGATCAGCCACTGAAAGCCCTGGGGCTGGCAATCCTGCTCATGCAAGGCACGCTCATCGCGATACAGGCGGTTGAGGTCGGCCACCAGCCGTTGCACGCCCAGGTGTTCAGGATATTTGAGCAGGTACCAGTCCAGTTCGCTGTCGTGGTTCCACTCACGCCACTGGCCAAACTCGCAGCCCATGAACAGCAGCTTCTTGCCCGGATGGGTCCACATGAACGTCAGGTAAGCACGCAGGTTGGCGAACTTTTGCCAGCGGTCACCGGGCATCTTGTCGATCAGCGAATGCTTGCCGTGCACCACTTCGTCATGGGAGATCGGCAGGATGAAATGCTCGGAATAGGCATAGATCAGGCCGAAGCTCATTTCGTTATGGTGATAGGTGCGGTGGATCGGGTCGTTCTGGATGTAGTGCAAGGTGTCGTGCATCCAGCCCATGTTCCACTTGTAGGCAAAGCCCAGGCCACCCTGCTGGGTCGGTTGGCTGACGCCCGGCCAGGCCGTGGACTCTTCGGCGATCACCAGCGCACCGGGGGCTTCCAGCGCCACCACATCGTTGAGATGACGCAAGAAGTCGATGGCTTCGAGGTTCTCGCGCCCGCCATGACGGTTGGGTACCCACTCGCCGGCCTTGCGTGAGTAGTCGCGATAGAGCATCGAGGCCACGGCATCGACACGCAGGCCATCGATATGAAAATGCTTGAGCCAGTGCAGCGCCGAGGCCAGCATGAAGCCGTGCACTTCGGTACGGCCCAGGTTGTAGATCAGCGTGTCCCAGTCCTGGTGGAAGCCTTCGAGCGGGTTGTCGTACTCATACAGCGCAGTGCCGTCGAAGCGCACCAGGCCATGGCTGTCGGTGGGGAAATGCGCCGGTACCCAGTCGAGAATCACGCCGATGCGCGCCTGGTGGCAGGCGTCGATAAAGGCGGCAAAATCCTCGGCCGTGCCGTAACGTGCGGTCGGGGCGAACATCGACAGCGGCTGATAGCCCCAGGAACCGCCAAAGGGGTGCTCCATGATCGGCATCAGTTCGATATGGGTAAATCCCAGGTGCTGGACATAAGGCACCAACCGCTCGGCCAGTTCACGCCAGTTGTAAAAGCGCGCGACTTCGCCGTTGTCGTCCAGTTCGCACTGCCAGGAGCCGGCGTGCAGTTCGTAGATCGACAGCGGCGCGTTGTTGGCCTGGCGCTCACCGCGCACCTGCATCCAGCCCTGGTCCTGCCAGTCATGGTTCAGGGGCCCGGCAACCTTCGAGGCGGTGCTGGGCGGCAACTCGGTGGCGCGGGCCAGCGGGTCGGCTTTGAGCGGCAGAATGCCTTCACGGCCGAGCACTTCATACTTGTAGGCCTCGCCGGCCTGCAGGCGCGGCACGAACAGTTCCCAGACCCCGGACGGGTGGCGCAGGCGCATGGGGTGGCGGCGGCCGTCCCAGTTGTTGAAGTCGCCGACCACCGAGATCCGCCGGGCATTGGGCGCCCAGACGGAGAAACGTACCCCGTCGACGCCCTCGACGGTGAGCGGTTGCGCGCCCATGGCCGCGGACAGGTCACGGTGATTGCCTTCGGCGAACAGGTACAGGTCCATATCGCCTAGCAACGGACCAAAGCTGTAAGGGTCTTCGCTGATCTGCTCAGCACCGGCCCAGTTGATCTGCAACAGGTACGGTTGTTGCTCTGCTAAATGCGTGATGAACAGCCCCGGCACCGGGCCCTGTTCCAACTCTGCCAGCACACGACTGTCACTGCGGGCCAACAGCCTCACGTTCAGGGCATTGGGCAGGTAGGCGCGGACAAACAGGCCACCTGCACCATCCGGGTGCGGGCCGAGCACCGCGAACGGGTCGGTGTGTTCGGCTCTGACCAGGGCATCGATATCTCGTTGCCCCAACCCTCCTTCCTCGCGCTTGCGTTGAGTCATCTACTGCTCTCCCCAGGTACTGATCAGACCATGCAGGCCATGCAAAGGCACGGCCAGCCAATGCGGACGGTTTTCGGCTTCGTAGAGGATTTCGTAGGCGGCTTTCTCGAGACTGAACAACGCCAGGGCCGCCTGTTCGCCGCTGCCTTGCTCCCAGGCATGGGGCATGGCCGCACTGGCCAGGCCATAGGCCTCGACAAAGGCATGCCGGGCCTGGTGCAGGTAACGGCGGGCGACGCGTTGACGCGCCTTGTGGGCAGCCTCGCAAAGATCGACACCAGAAGCACTGCGCAGCACCATCGCAGCAGCATAGTCGAAGGAACGCAGCACGCCGCTGACATCCTTGTACGGGCTGTGTTTGGCCCGCCGCTGGTCCAGCGGCCGCGCCGGTTCGCCCTCGAAATCAATCAGGTAGGCATCACCCTGCACCACCAGTACCTGACCCAGGTGCAGGTCGCCGTGCACGCGCATCAGCAGCCCGCCAACTGCCTGTTTGCTCAACTCGCCGACATGCTTGAGCAGGCTCTTGCGTTGCTGTTGCAGGTCGTCGACCAGGGCCTGGCTGTCGCTGTCGAGGCTGGCGCGGTGTTCCTGTAGCAGGTCGAGGGCGCGGCTCAGTTGGGCACCGATCTGCGTTTTCCAGGCCTGGCTGTCGCGGTGGGTGCTGGCCTGCGGCTGGAACGCAGGGTCAGCGCTCGGTGCAGCCAGCAGCAAGTGCATCTCGCCCAGGCGCTGGCCGAGCAAGGCGGCAAAGTCAGCCAGCTCCTGCAACGCGTCAGTGTGCACATCCTGATCCTTGCTCGACGGTTCCATTTCGTCACGGATGGCCCGTTCGAGGGTGTTCTGGGTCCAGTCCCAGGCGTCGCCCTGGTTGCTCAGGTAGCCCTGGGCGATCATCAGCAGGTGCGGCTGCGCCTGGGCGTCGACACGGCTGACCCAGCCCAGCAACGGCGAGATATTGGCAAAGCCGGCAGCCGTCAGGTAGGCGCTCATTTCCAGCTCCGGGTGCACCCCGGGGTTGACCCTGCGAATCAGCTTGAGCACCAGACTGCCACCGACCACCACCGAGCTGTTGGACTGCTCGGCGCTCAGGTAGCGGATTTCAGCATCGTCGCCCAGGTTCAGCGCCACCAGTTGTTCAGTGGCCTCAAAACACAGTTCACCCTCGCTGCACGGCAGGCGCAGGCCGTCCCGGCAACCACTGAGCACGGCGCGGACAAAGCTTTCGAGGACAAAACCATCGGTGATCAAACCCACCTGGCGACCGCGTCGGACCCGGGCCAGGGCCAGTTGCTGCGGCGCAGGGCTAGTAAGGTGGTCTTCACTGATCAAGCCAAATGGCAACTGGTAACGGCTGCGCTGGCCAGCGCTCTGCACGTCGATCTCGCTGAGCAGTACCGGGCTTGTGGCAGCACCAAAGCGCACGCCGTAGACGATCTGCACCTGTTCGATGCCGCTTTGCTTGCCAGCGAACCAGCGTCGCTTGGGCAGGTACTGGGGCAGGATGCTGTCTTGCAAGGTGGCCCGTGCCGGCGCCTCGAGCAGCTCTTCCATACGTTTTTTCAGCACCAGGGTGGTGAACTCCGGCAGGCTCTGGGCCGGCTCCCTGTGCCAGCTGGGCATCTGGTCCTTGTCGGCCAGCAGGAACCAGTAAAACCCATAGGGCGGCAAGGTCAGCAGAAACGGCAACTGGCCGATCGGCGGGAACGCGCTGCCGCCGAGCATCTCCACCGGCACCTTGTCGGCATACTGCTGCAGTTCAAGCTCCGCCGCTTGCGCCGCACGTGAGACGTTGGCCACGCAGAGGATGATCTCGCTGTTGCCATCGCTGCCGGTGTACTCGCGAATATAAGCCAGGATCCGTCGGTTGCTCGGGCTGAGCATCTTCAGCGTGCCGCGACCGAAGGCCTTCTGCTGCTTGCGCACGGTCAACAGGCGCCGGTTCCAGTTCAGCAGCGAGTGCGGATCAAAGGCCTGGGCTTCGACGTTGACCGCCTGGAAGCCGTACAACGGGTCCATGATCGGCGGCAGCACCAGACGCGCAGGGTCGGCACGGGAGAAACCGCCGTTGCGGTCGATCGACCACTGCATGGGTGTACGTACGCCATCGCGGTCTCCCAGGTAGATGTTGTCGCCCATACCGATCTCGTCGCCGTAGTACAGGGTCGGCGTCCCGGGCATCGACAGCAGCAGGCTGCACAGCAACTCGACCCGCCGCCGATCACGCTGCAGCAATGGCGCCAGGCGCCGGCGAATGCCGAGGTTGATGCGCGCCCGGCGGTCTTCGGCATAGTAGTTCCATAGGTAGTCGCGCTCGCGGTCGGTGACCATCTCCAGGGTCAGTTCATCGTGGTTGCGCAAGAAGATCGCCCACTGGCAATTGGCCGGAATCTCCGGGGTCTGGCGCAGGATGTCGGTGATCGGAAAACGGTCTTCCTGGGCCACGGCCATGTACATGCGCGGCATCAATGGGAAGTGAAAAGCCATGTGGCATTCATCGCCCTGGCCCTGGCCAAAATACAGCTGGGTATCTTCCGGCCACTGGTTGGCTTCGGCCAGGAGCATGCGGTCGGGGTAATGGGCGTCGATTTCGGCGCGGATCCTCTTCAGCACCTCATGGGTTTCGGGCAGGTTCTCATTGTTGGTGCCGTCACGCTCGATCAGGTAAGGGATGGCGTCCAGGCGCAGGCCGTCGACGCCCAGGTCGAGCCAATAGCGCATGACGTCGAGCACGGCCTTGAGCACCTGCGGGTTGTCGAAGTTGAGGTCCGGCTGGTGCGAGTAGAAGCGGTGCCAGAAGTACTGGCCGGCGACCGGGTCCCAGGTCCAGTTGGACTTCTCGGTGTCGAGGAAGATAATCCGCGTGCCGTCGTACTTCTGGTCGCTGTCGGACCACACGTAAAAGTCCCGCGCCTTGCTACCCGGTTTGGCACGCCGGGCCTTCTGGAACCAGGGGTGCTGGTCGGAGGTGTGGTTGATGACCAGTTCGGTGATCACCCGCAGGCCGCGCTGGTGCGCCTGGGCGATGAAGCGCTTGACGTCGGCCAGCGTGCCATAGTCGGGGTGCACCGCCTTGTACTCGGCAATGTCGTAGCCGTCGTCGCGGCGTGGCGAGGGGTAGAACGGCAACAGCCACAAGGTATTGACCCCAAGCTCGGCGATGTAGTCGAGCTTGGCGATCAGCCCGGGAAAATCGCCGATGCCGTCATTGTTGGAATCGAAGAAGGATTTGACGTGTACCTGGTAGATGATCGCGTCTTTGTACCACAGGGGATCATCGATAAAGGCCGCTGGGCGGGCGCGCTTGGCCATGCTCGACTCCTTTCTAGAGGGCTTTTTCGATACGCCAGATCGCAAATGGCAGGTGCCAGGGCTCGATGCGCATCCATTGGGTCTTGCCGTGCCAGGTCCAGCGATGGCCGCTCATCAGGTCTTCGCCGAAGGTGTCGGCGTTATCGTCCAGCCCCAGCTCCCATAGCGGCAATTCGAAATGCGTTTCCTGAGCGTTGTGCGGATCGAGGCTGACGGCGATGAGAATGAAGTTGTCGCGCGCGGCGGTGCGCTTGCCGAAGTACAGGATGTTGTCGTTCCAGGCCTGGTAGAAGGCCACGCCCAGGTGCGTCTGCAGCGCCGGGTTCTGGCGGCGGATGCGGTTGAGCTGGGCGATTTCGGCAATGATGTTGCCCGGCTGGGTGAAGTCCCTTGGGCACAGCTGGTACTTCTCCGAATCCAGGTATTCTTCCTTGCCCGGCACCGGCGTCGCCTCGCACAGCTCGAAGCCCGAATACATGCCCCACAGCCCCGAACCCATGGCAGCAAGGGCTGCGCGGATGAGAAACCCGGCGCGCCCGGACTCATGTAAAAAGTACGGATTGATGTCCGGGGTATTGACGAAGAAATTCGGCCGGTAGCAGTAGCGCCACGGCGCCTGGTTGAGCTCTTCGAAGTAGCTTTGCAGCTCGGCCTTGGTGTTGCGCCAGGTGAAGTAGGTGTAGCTCTGGGAATAGCCGACCTTGCCCAGGCGCGCCATCATCGCAGGCTGGGTGAAGGCTTCGGCAAGGAAGATCACCTGCGGGTACTGGCTGCGGACATTGGCAATCAGCCACTGCCAGAACGGCAACGGCTTGGTGTGCGGGTTATCGACCCGAAAGCTATTGACCCCCTCCTTCACCCAGCCCACTACCACGTCGCGCAGGGCCAGCCACAAGGCCGGTACCGAATCTGCGGCGTAAAAATCGACGTTGACGATGTCCTGGTACTTCTTCGGTGGGTTCTCGGCGTAGCGGATGCTGCCGTCCGGGCGCCAGGAGAACCAGCCTGGGTGTTCCTTGAGCCAGGGATGGTCCTGAGAGCACTGGATGGCAAAATCCAGGGCGATTTCCAGGCCATGCTCGGCAGCGGCGGCCAGCAGCCGGCGAAAATCCTCGCGGCTGCCCAGTTGCGGGTGAATTGCCTCATGCCCGCCTTCAACGCCGCCAATGGCATAGGGGCTGCCCGGGTCATCCGGTTCGGCCTGCAAGGCGTTGTTGCGACCTTTGCGGTGGCGCACGCCAATGGGGTGAATGGGTGGGAAGTACAGCACGTCAAAACCCATGTCACGGATCATCGGCAGGCGTTCGTGCACATCATTGAAGGTGCCGTGGCGCTGCGGGTCGTCGGTAATCGAGCGCGGAAACAGCTCATACCAACTGGCAAATTGCGCCTGCAGGCGTTCGACATCCAGCGGGTATTCAGGGCTGCGGCTGAGGTAGGTGCGGTGCTCTGCCTCGGCCATCAGCAGTGCGGTGTCCGGGTGCAGTAGCAAGGCCACTTGCTCCTGGCTGGGCAACCCCGGCAGATGTTGGTACAAGGCCTGCAACTGGTCGCGCAGCGGCCCGTCGCTGCGACCGATATTGTGCTCGATCAACAGCAGCCCTTCCTGCAACTCCAGCTCCACTGCAACGCCTGCGCTGAGTTTCTTCTCCAGGTCATGGCAATAGGTGGCGAACGGGTCGATCCAGGCCTCGATGCTGAACAGGTGGCGGCCCTGCTCGCTGACGGTGAATTCGGCCTGCCACAGGTCATTGCCGGCAAACCGCATCGGCACGCAATGCCAACGCCGGCCATGGGCCTGGCGCCAGTTGAGCATCACCGCCAGGGCGTCATGACCATCGGCATAGACCTTGCTGCTGACCTGCACCGGGGCACCGACCACCGCCTTGACCGCAAACAGCCCGCCATCGAGCACCGGCAGGGTGTTCTCGATCACGATCCGCGGTTCGAGCAAGGCCTGGGAAAGGCTCAGGGCCTGGTCCGGGCGATCGGTTTCGAAGGGCTCATCGCGGGTCATCGAACGTTGCTCCGTTATGAAATGACGGTAAAGGTTCGAGCGGAGCCGCGGCTGGGGGTTCAAAAAATCAGCGATTGGCCGCGGCCATCACCGGTCAAAGCGTAGTATCCAATCGCTGGCAAGCCAGCTCCCACAGGATTATCAGAGCACTCAAGGGCTCCGCTGTACCTGTGGGAGCTGGCTTGCCAGCGATAGCAACGCCACGGACTCAGCGCTTGATCAGTTCTTCAATGCTGATCTCGCGCATGCGGAACTTCTGCACCTTGCCGGTCACCGTCATCGGAAACTCGTCGACAAAGCGGAAGTAACGCGGGGCCTTGAAGTGGGCAATGCGGCTCTTGCACCACTGCTGCAGTTCGATCGCGCTGGCGCTGTGGCCGGGATGGAACTTGATCCAGGCGACGATTTCTTCACCGTAGCGCTCATCGGGTATGCCGATCACCTGCACATCCGCCACCGCCGGGTGAGTGAAGAAGAACTCTTCAAGCTCGCGCGGATAGATGTTCTCGCCACCGCGAATGATCATGTCTTTGTTGCGCCCGGCGATGCACACATAGCCCGCCTCGTTCATGCTCGCCAGGTCACCGGTATGCATCCAGCCGGCCGGATCGATGGCCTCGCCGGTGGCTGCCGGGTTGCCCCAGTAGCCGAGCATCACGCTGTAGCCGCGGGTGCACAGCTCACCCATCTGCCCGCGCGGCACGATGCAGCCGTGCTCGTCGATGATCTTGCTCTCCAACTGCGGCTGGGTGCGCCCGACCGTAGTCACGCGCAGCTCAAGGTCATCATCCGCACCGGTCTGCATCGACACCGGGCTGGTTTCGGTCATGCCATAGGCGATCTGCACCTCGCTCATGTGCATCTCGCCAATCACCCGGCGCATCACCTCGATCGGGCAGGTGGCGCCGGCCATGATCCCGGTGCGCAGGGTCGACAGGTCCATTTCGCGGCGCTGCGGGTGATCGAGCATGGCGATGAACATGGTCGGCACGCCGTACAGCGCCGTGGCTTTTTCTTGCGCCACACAGCTCAAGGTCAGCAGCGGGTCGAAGGCATCGTTGGGGTAGATCATGGTGCTGCCATGGGTGATGCAGCCCAGGTTGCCCATGACCATGCCGAAGCAGTGATACAGCGGCACCGGGATCACCATGCGGTCGTGCTCGCTCAGGCCCAGGCTTTCGCCGACCATGTAGCCGTTGTTGAGGATGTTGTAATGGCTGAGGGTGGCGCCCTTGGGAAAGCCGGTGGTGCCGGAGGTGTACTGGATGTTCACCGGCTGATCGAACTGCAGGCTTTGCTGGCGGGCCTGATACTGCGCCGGATCGGTTTCGCTGGCCAGCCAGGTCAGGCGATCCCAGGGTAAAAATCCCGCAGGCGGCTGCGCATCAAGGCTGATCACTCCGCGCAGTTCCGGCAAGCGCTCGCTGCGCAGTTGCCCGGGTGCTTGCTGAGCCAGGTTCGGTAGCAGTTCGCCAAGCATGGCATGGTAGTTGGAGGACTTGAAGGCACCGGCGCTGATCAGCCACTGACAGCCCGATTGCTTGAGTACGTATTCAAGCTCGCTGGTGCGGTAGGCCGGGTTGATGTTGACCAAGATCACGCCGATCTTGGCACTGGCGAACTGGGCGATGCACCACTGCGCGCAGTTCGGCGCCCAGACGCCCAGGCGATCGCCGGTTTGCAAGCCCAGCGCCATCAGCGCACGGGCATGCAGGTCGACACTGGCGGCCAGTGCCTGCCAGCTGTAGCGCAGCTGTTGATGACGGACCACCAGCGCCTCACGCTCGGCAAAACGCGAGGCCGTCTGGTCGAATGCCTGACCGATGGTCATGGCCAGCAGCGGCTTGTCCTGGCGGCCCTGGGTATAGCTCGGTTGATTCATGGCGGTCCCTTTTTGTGGTTGTTTTGGGAGCTGACTCAAGCGGGTCTTACTCTGGCTGATATTAACGTTAACGTAAAGGTCATGGCGAGATTGACAGTGAACGGTGACAGGTTTACGTTAACGTAAAGGTTACAAGCCAATCGCTGGCAAGCCAGCTCCCACAAGTGCTGAGTGCACTGAACCCTGTGGGAGCTGGCTTGCCAGCGATGAGGCTAGTCAACACACCCTGATCCAAGAACAAATAGAAGGTGCCAGCATGCGTTATCCGACCCTGAACTTCGCCTTGGGCGAAACCATCGACATGCTTCGCGACCAGGTGCAGTCCTTCGTCGCCGCTGAACTGGCGCCGCGCGCCGCGCAGATCGACCAGGACAACCTGTTCCCCGCCGACATGTGGCGCAAGTTCGGCGACATGGGCCTGCTGGGCATCACCGTCGCAGAAGAATACGGCGGCGCCGGCCTGGGCTACCTGGCCCACGTGGTGGCCATGGAAGAAATCAGCCGCGGCTCGGCCTCGGTCGCCCTCTCCTACGGCGCCCACTCCAACCTCTGCGTCAACCAGATCAACCGCAACGGCAATGCCGAACAAAAAGCCAAGTACCTGCCCAAGCTGATCAGCGGCGAGCACATCGGCGCCCTGGCCATGAGCGAGCCCAATGCCGGCTCCGACGTGGTGTCGATGAAGCTGCGCGCCGAGCAGCGCGGCGACCACTTCGTGCTCAATGGCAGCAAGACCTGGATCACCAACGGCCCCGACGCCAACACCTACGTGATCTACGCCAAGACCGACCTGGAAAAAGGCGCCCATGGCATCACCGCCTTTATCGTCGAGCGCGACTGGAAGGGCTTTAGCCGCAGCAACAAGTTCGACAAGCTGGGCATGCGCGGCTCTAACACCTGCGAACTGTTCTTCGACAACGTCGAAGTGCCCAAAGAGAATATCCTCGGCGCCCTCAACGGCGGCGTGAAGGTGCTGATGAGCGGCCTGGACTACGAGCGCGTGGTGCTCTCCGGCGGCCCGACCGGGATCATGCAGGCCTGCATGGACCTGGTGGTGCCCTACATCCATGACCGCAAGCAGTTCGGCCAGAGCATCGGCGAGTTCCAGCTGATCCAGGGCAAGATTGCCGACATGTACACCCAGCTCAACGCCAGCCGCGCCTACCTCTACGCCGTGGCCCAGGCTTGCGATCGCAGCGAGACCACACGCAAGGACGCAGCCGGGGTCATCCTTTATAGCGCCGAACGCGCCACCCAGATGGCCCTGGAGGCGATCCAGATCCTCGGCGGCAACGGTTACATCAACGAATTCCCGGCCGGCCGCCTGCTGCGCGATGCCAAGCTCTACGAGATCGGTGCCGGCACCAGTGAAATCCGCCGGATGCTGATCGGCCGCGAACTGTTCAACGAAACCCGCTGAACTCAAGGAATCGCGCCATGGCTACCTTGCACACCCAGATCAACCCGCGCTCGGCGGAGTTCGCCACTAACAGCACGGCCATGCTCGAACAGGTCGATGCCCTGCGCCGCCTGATCGCCCAGGTTCACCAGGGCGGCGGGCCCAAGGCCCAGGAGCGGCATACCTCGCGGGGCAAACTGCTGCCGCGCGAACGCATCGACCGCCTGCTCGACGCCGGCTCACCGTTCCTGGAGATCGGCCAACTGGCTGCCCATGAGGTGTACGGCGAAGACGTCCCCGCCGCTGGCGTGATCGCCGGCATCGGCCGGGTCGAAGGCGTTGAATGCATGATCGTGGCCAACGATGCCACGGTCAAAGGCGGCTCCTACTACCCGCTGACGGTAAAAAAGCACTTGCGCGCTCAGGCCATCGCCCTGCAAAACCGCCTGCCGTGCCTGTACCTGGTGGACTCCGGCGGCGCCAACCTGCCGCGCCAGGATGAAGTGTTCCCCGACCGCGAGCACTTCGGGCGGATCTTCTTCAACCAGGCCAACATGAGTGCCTTGGGGATTCCCCAGATCGCCGTGGTCATGGGTTCGTGCACCGCAGGCGGCGCCTACGTGCCGGCCATGGCCGACGAGGCGATCATGGTCCGCCAGCAGGCAACGATCTTTCTCGCCGGCCCCCCGCTGGTCAAGGCCGCCACTGGCGAGGTGGTCAGCGCCGAGGAGCTGGGCGGCGCCGATGTGCATTGCAAGACCAGCGGCGTAGCAGACCACTATGCCGATAACGACGAGCACGCCCTGGCCATCGCCCGGCGCTGCGTGTCCAACCTCAACTGGCACAAGCTTGGCCAACTGCAACTACGCGCCCCGGTGGCGCCGCTGTACAGCAGCGAAGAGTTGTACGGCGTGGTCCCCGCTGATGCCAAGCAGCCGTTCGATGTGCGCGAGGTGATAGCGCGCCTGGTCGACGGCTCGGTGTTCGATGAGTTCAAGGCGCTGTTCGGCACCACCCTGGTGTGCGGCTTTGCCCACCTGCACGGCTACCCCGTGGCGATCCTGGCCAACAACGGCATCCTCTTCGCGGAAGCGGCGCAAAAAGGCGCGCACTTTATCGAGCTGGCCTGCCAGCGTGGCATTCCCCTGTTGTTCCTGCAGAACATCACCGGCTTCATGGTCGGCCAGAAGTACGAGGCCGGCGGCATCGCCAAGCACGGCGCCAAATTGGTGACAGCCGTGGCCTGCGCCCAGGTGCCGAAGTTCACCGTGATCATCGGCGGCAGCTTCGGCGCCGGCAACTACGGTATGTGCGGCCGCGCCTACGACCCGCGTTTCTTGTGGATGTGGCCCAATGCGCGGATTGGCGTGATGGGCGCAGAACAGGCCGCCGGGGTGCTGGCCCAGGTCAAGCGCGAGCAGAGCGAACGCAGTGGCCAGGCCTTCAGTGCCGATGACGAAGCACGCCTGAAGCAGCCGATCCTCGACCAGTACGAACACCAGGGCCACCCCTACTACTCCAGCGCCCGGCTGTGGGACGACGGCGTCATTGACCCGGCGCAAACCCGCGAGATTCTTGGCCTGGCGTTGTCTGCAGCCCTCAACGCACCGATCGAACAAAGCCGTTTCGGCATTTTCCGGATGTGACCATGAGCGACTTCACTACCCTTGAGCTGATCAAGGACCCCCGTGGGTTCGCCACCCTGTGGCTGAGCCGGGAAGACAAGAACAACGCCTTCAACGCGCAGATGATCCGCGAATTGATCATCGCCATCGACCACCTCGGCGCCGACAGCAGCCTGCGTTTTGTGCTGCTGCGCGGCCGCGGCCGGCACTTCAGCGCCGGCGCGGACCTGGCCTGGATGCAACAGTCCGCGGCCCTGGACTACAACACCAACCTCGATGATGCCCGCGAACTGGCCGAGCTGATGTACAACCTGGCGCGGCTCAAGCTGCCAACCCTGGCGGTGGTGCAAGGTGCAGCCTTCGGTGGCGCCCTGGGCCTGATCAGTTGCTGTGACATGGCCATCGGCGCCAGCGACGCGCAACTGTGCCTGTCCGAGGTACGCATTGGCCTGGCGCCGGCAGTCATCAGCCCGTTCGTGGTCCAGGCCATGGGCGAGCGCGCCGCGCGCCGCTACGCCCTGACCGCCGAACGCTTCAGCGGCGAGCGCGCCCGTGAACTGGGCCTGCTGGCCGAAGCCTACCCGGCCGCCGAGCTGGAACAGCAGGTCAACCACTGGATCGACAACCTGCTGCTCAACAGCCCGCAAGCCATGCGTGCCAGCAAGGAGCTGTTGCGTGAAGTCGGTCATGGCGAACTGACCCCGGCCATCCGCCGCTACTGCGAAAACGCCATTGCCCGCATCCGCGTCAGCCCCGAAGGTCAGGAAGGCCTGCGCGCCTTTCTGGAAAAGCGCAGCCCGGCCTGGCAGGGCGAACCGTCGAACAAGGAGCCGCGCCCATGAGTCGCCCCCCATTGACCACCCTGCTGGTCGCCAACCGCGGCGAAATCGCCTGCCGGGTGATGCGCACCGCCAAAGCCCTGGGCCTGACCACTGTGGCCGTGCACAGCGCCGTTGACCGTGAAGCACGGCACAGCCGCGAAGCTGACATCCGCATCGACCTGGGCGGCGCCAAACCTGGAGAAAGCTACCTGGACATCGACAAGCTGCTGGCCGCAGCCAAGGCCAGCGGCGCCCAGGCGATCCACCCCGGCTACGGCTTTTTGTCCGAGAACGCAGGCTTTGCCCGCGCCATCGAACAGGCCGGGCTGATCTTCCTCGGCCCGCCGGCCAACGCCATCGATGCCATGGGCAGCAAGTCGGCGGCCAAGGCCCTCATGGAGCAGGCCGGCGTGCCACTGGTGCCGGGTTATCACGGCGAAGCCCAGGACCTGGAAACCTTCCGCGCCGCGGCCCAGAAGATCGGCTACCCGGTACTGCTCAAGGCCACCGCCGGTGGTGGTGGCAAGGGCATGAAGGTGGTCGAGAGCGAGAGCCAGCTCGGTGAAGCCCTGGCTTCAGCCCAGCGCGAGGCGCAATCATCGTTCGGCGATGCGCGCATGCTGGTGGAAAAATACGTGCTCAAACCCCGCCACGTGGAGATCCAGGTGTTTGCCGACCAGCACGGCAACTGCCTGTACCTCAACGAACGCGACTGCTCGATCCAGCGTCGTCATCAGAAGGTGGTCGAAGAAGCCCCTGCCCCGGGCCTGAGCAGCATCCAGCGCCAGGCCATGGGCGAAGCGGCGGTCAAGGCCGCTCAGGCCATCGGTTACGTCGGTGCCGGTACTGTGGAATTCCTCCTCGATGCCCGTGGCGAGTTCTTCTTCATGGAGATGAACACCCGCCTGCAGGTCGAACACCCCGTCACCGAAGCGATCACCGGCCTGGACCTGGTGGCCTGGCAGATCCGTGTCGCCTGTGGCGAGCCGCTGCCAATCAGCCAGACGCAGGTGCCGCTCAATGGTCACGCCATCGAAGTGCGCTTGTACGCTGAAGATCCGGCCAATGACTTTCTTCCGGCCACCGGCCACCTGGCCCTGTACCGCGAGTCGGCGCCGGGCGAAGGCCGGCGGGTCGACAGCGGGGTCAGCGAAGGCGACGACGTCTCGCCGTTCTATGACCCGATGCTCGGCAAGCTGATCGCCTGGGGCGAAACCCGTGAGCAGGCGCGCCTGCGCTTGCTGGCGATGCTCGACGAGTTTGCCATCGGCGGGCTGAAGACCAACATTGCCTTCCTGCGGCGTATCCTTGCCCACCCGGCGTTTGCCGAGGCCGAGCTGGATACCGGCTTCATCCCGCGTTACCAGGAGCAACTGCTGCCTGCGCCACACGCCTTGCCCGCAGCATTCTGGCAGGCGGCGGCCGAAGCCTTCATCCAGAGCCAACCGTTGCAACCGCGTAGCGATGACCGCCATTCGCCCTGGGCCGCCAACAACGGCTTTCGTGCCGGCGTGCCGGCGCAAGTCAGCCTGCACTTGACCTGCAGCGGTGAGGAGCGGGCCATCAGCCTGAGCCAGATGGCGGCGTCGAACTTCAGGCTTGAAGGTGAGCAACTGCTGATCGACGAAAGCGGCCTGCGCCGTCGGCACCTGGCAATCCGCCGTGGCGACACCCTGTACCTGCACTGGGACGGTGAGCTGCACAGCATCAACCGCTACGACCCGATTGCCGAAGCCGATGCCGCGCACAGCCATCAGGGCGGCCTCGGCGCGCCCATGAACGGCAATATCGTGCGGGTGCTGGTGGAGGTTGGCCAGGCGGTGGAAGCCGGTACGCAACTGGTGGTGCTCGAAGCCATGAAGATGGAACACAGCATCCGCGCGCCCCACGCCGGGACGGTCAAGGCGCTGTTTTGCCAGGAAGGCGAGATGGTCAGTGAAGGGGTGGTGCTGGTGGAGCTGGAGGAGGCTTGAGGCATCAGGCTGCTAGCGCAGCCATCGCCGGCAAGGCCGGCTCCCACAGGGTCCAGTGTAAACAGATCCATTGTGGGAGCCGGCCTTGCCGGCGATGAAGGCGACGCGCACCCTCAGAATTTCATTAATGCCTGCACCACCACCCCCAGCAATTCACATTGCTCGGTGCACAAGGCCTTGGGATAGGTCGGATTGAGCGGGCGCAGATAGCGCTGGCCGCCCTCCTCACTCAACTGGCGAAAACTGACGGCCGTGCTGCCTGGCGAACGCGCGATCACCAGCTTGCCGGTTTCGGCCTCAAGCCCGGCATCGATCAGGATCAGCATCCCCTCCGGCACGCTCAAGCCCAGCGGGGCTGTCATCGCATCGCCCTCAACCCTGAGCCAGAACGCCCGCCCCTCTGCCTTGTAGTCGGTAGATTGCAACGGGCAGTCTTCGGTCGGCGCGTCCAGGTTGCCCCACGCCAGTACCGGATAGCGAAAATACAGTTCGTGCTGTAGGCCATCGGCGCCAGCAACCGTCGCCGGATTGCCCAAGACCGTGTAGGAACCGTTGTTTTCCGCCACCTGATGAGGGAAAACCATCTGCAGCGGCGGCAAACCCACCTCCACCAGAATCTGGTTGAGCACCCGCAGTTTCGGCTCGCGCTCCTCGCGCAGCCAATGGCCCACGGCGCCCTGGGTCACCCCGATGCGTTCTGCGAGCGTTTCCTGCGTGACCTTCAGTTCACGCATCCTGGCTTTGACCAGGTCAGTCCATTTATCCATCGCTGGCACGATACGGACTGCCTCCTGGCGCTCAATACACATATTGTAGTATTTAAACAATAGTCATAACTACAAAACGTATTAGCATTGTCGACACCTCTCATCGCTTACCTAGACAGCAGGCAGCCGAATGAACCCGACAATTCCTGATACAGACCTTGGCCTTGATTCCGAATCACTAAGTAACAGCGATGCCGCCCGGCGCGCACTGGACTTCTACCTCAACCCGGCACCGCCTCAGATCGACCCTGATGAGCCGATACTGGTCGCCCGCGAAGGCCTCAGCGATGCCCAGACCACTGCCCAGGCTACAACCCTGTTGCGCTACGCCGCAGCCACCACCTGCGAGTCGGCTGAGGGCCTGCAAGGCACAAAGCGCGACCTGGCCCTGACGTCCTTGCAAATGATCAATAGCGTGCGGAGGATGCTTGAGCGCATGGCAGCCAACAAAGGGCCCGCCTGAGGTCAGTGGCCTTCAACGGAGCATCTTCGTGGGGAGTCGACGGTGCGCGGGGTTGGTGCCCGCCCGTCACGAGGGAGCGCATTCGGTAAAAGATTTTTACGGAATGACAGAAAATTCATTTGACTTGCAAATGATAACGATTATTATTGCTCACAACTGGTCGCGAGACTGGTTGGGTAACCTGAAAGCCCTTAGGTCGGACTCTCAGATTATCTCCTCATCAGGCTAATCACGGTTTTTGACCCGGCTTTTTGCCGGGTCTTTTTTTTTGGTCTTCAGGCTAATGAAGATGGGTGTTGCTTGAATGGCCGCGATGATAGCAAATGAATGTCGCGCAGTGAATGGTTGTAACAGCGCTTTGCTGAAATAGCACTTGAGAATCAATCTCGTTAAGATTAAGCTGTTGCAGCGTCAAGGAAGACGCCCCCACCCCACTGACCAGCAAGGAGCTTGTACATGACCCGTCTGTTGCTGCCCCTTGAACACAACCCCCTTTCCCACGACCTGGCGGACGACGCCCTGCTGCAGCGCTTGAAAAAGCTGCCGCGCCGCGTTCAACAGGTGTTCTTGCTCAGCCGCCTCGATCAACTGCCGTTCGCCAGCATTGCCGAGCGCCTGGACCTGCCCGCCATCACGGTCGAGCGCCACATGAACCAGGCCCTGCAGGCTGCCCGCGACGAGCGTGACGCCCTGGCAAGCATTGCCGGCCAATGGTACGTGCGCCTGCAGAGCCCACAGGTGACCGCCAGCGAACGTATCGACTTTCGCCGCTGGCTCGACAGCGCCGCGCAAAACCGCGAGGCGTTCCACGCCACCGAGTTGCGCTGGCGCTCCCTGCTGGCCCCGGCCCGACAGCTGGGTGAAGACGGCTGGTACCGGCAGGCGCGAGCGGCCCTGTCGCTGGGTGGTTGCTCGGTGGCTATCGGTCTGGGCCTGGCCGCCTTGGCAGCGATCGGTTTCTGGTCCTGAGCCAGGCGTGTAGAGTAGGCGTCACAACAACTCTACATGGAGCCTGGTGATGACCGTGACGCTGTCCCCCCTGCACATCGACTGCGATTTCGATTCCGGCAACATCCTCGTCAAGGATGCCAGTGACCCCGCGCACGTGCGCCTGGATATCCGCACCGATACCCACAGCCAGCATTTTCAGTGGTTCCACTTCAAGGCCGACGGGCTGACCCCAGGCCAGATCCATGGCTTTGCCCTGGAAAACGCCGGAAAATCGTCTTACCACGAGGCTTGGAGCGGTTACCAGGCCGTCGCCTCCTACGACCAGCAACAGTGGTTCCGGGTGCCCACCAGCTACGATGGCAAGGCCCTGACGTTCACCCTCAAGGCTGAACAACCCCAGGCCTGGTTCGCCTACTTCGAGCCCTACCCGCGGGCGCGCCACAATCAGTTGATCGAACGCGCCAAGACCCTGCCAGGCGTCAAACTGCTGGCCACCGGCCGCAGCGTCGAAGGCCGCGACATCCCGCTGCTGCGTGTCGGCAACGGTGAGGCAGGCAAGCGTAAGCTGTGGATCATCGCCCAACAGCATCCCGGCGAGCACATGGCCGAGTGGTTCATGGAGGGAGTGATCGACCGCCTGCAAGGCAATGACCCGGCTATCCAGGCATTGCGGCAGCAAGCCGACCTGTACCTGATCGCCAACATGAACCCTGACGGCGCCCTCCACGGCCATCTGCGCACCAACTTCGCGGGCCAGGACCTGAACCGCGCCTGGCAGGATGCAAGCATCGACAAGAGCCCGGAAGTGCTCTTCGCCCAGCAGCAGATGAAGCTATATGGCGTCGACCTGTTCCTCGACGTGCATGGCGATGAAGAAATCCCCCACGTGTTCACTGCCGGCTGCGAGGGCAACCCCGGCTACACCCCGCGTATCGCCGGGCTGGAAAAGACCTTTCGCGACAGCCTGTGCGAGCGCACCAAGGATTTCCAGCAAGTCCATGGCTACCCGCTTTCAGCTCCGGGTACAGCCAACATGACCCTGGCCTGCAACAGCGTCGGCAATAGTTACGACTGCCTGTCGCTGACCCTGGAGATGCCATTCAAGGACCACGACGACGCCCCCAACCCCGAAACCGGCTGGAACGGCCAGCGCAGCAAGGACCTGGCCAGCGCTGTACTGGACGTCTTCGGGCAGATGGTCAACACCCTGCGCTAACGCTGCTGGCGAGCAGGATCAACCACCCTGGCAGGCAAAGCAAAGACCTTCCGGGGCCTTGCCACCCTAAATGGCGGCCACCCACGCCGCCGTTTAGGAACCCCTGCCATGACCACCCGCCCTGCCCCTTCACTCAAGGCCACTGGCCTGTGCCTGCTGCTGGCCCTGCCACCGGTTCAGGCCTTCGAGCTGTACGCTGACGACGACACCCATCTGAATGCCAATTTCCTCGCCGTGTATGGCCTGTTCAACAGCCGCAAGAACTACGACGGCACCGACGGGGGCGCGACCTGGCGCGAAGGTTTCATTAAATATGGACTGAGCGCCGATCAGCGCCTGGGCGAGCTGGGCACGGTCTACGGCACCGCCAACCTGGTCAGTTCCGCGACCTGGGGCGACGGCGATGCCGCCGGCATCAGCGATGGCAGCGAACGCACCACCAAATTCGACGAAGCCTTCGCCGGCTGGCGCTCGGGCAAGCTGATTCCAGCACTGGGCGAGGATGGCCTGGACCTGTCGTTCGGTCGCCAGGTCATCACCCTTGGCGATGGCTTCATCATCAACGACGATGGCTTGAACTTCGGCAAGGGCCCGGCCGATGGCAAACTCAACCGCGGGGGTGCCTACTACCTGGCCGCCCGCCATGCCTTCGACAAGACCGCGGCGCTGCGCCTGGGCGGCAAAGAGGGTCTGCACGGCAGCCTGCTGTGGATGAAGTCGGACAACCGCGCCCAGGCCAACAGCGAGCTGGCCGCCGGCACCCTGGCCTATAGCGACGCGCCCGGTACCCTGGAGCTGGCCTACATTCGCGGCTTGAATGTCGATGACCGTTATGCCAACGAGCTGCAGAAACAGCGCGAGGGCATGGACATCTACAGCCTGCGCGGCGCCGGTGACGCCGGAATCGAGCATGCCCATTTCGCCTTCGAGCACGCTTGGCAGCACAAGGACGCAGGGCCGGAAAAAGCCTGGTATGTCGAGGCGGGCTACACCTTCGCGGTGCTACCTTGGCGCCCGGACCTGACCTACCGCTACAGCCGCTACTCCGAAGGCTGGGATTCGATGTTCAACGGCATGAACCGTGGCTACGGCACCTGGTTCCAGGGTGAGGTCAGCGGCAACTATTCGGGCCCGTTCAACAGCAACAACGATGTGCACTTCGTTGGTCTCAAGGCCACGCCTGTGGAGGCGCTGACACTGGGCGTGCTGCTGTTCAACTACAAGACCCTGCACGCGCGCGACACACTGAACCTCGATGGCCGTGAGCTCGACCTGTACGCAGAATGGGCGCTGAGCGAGCACCTGATCATCAGCCCGTTGCTGGGCCTGTACCAACCGCGCAAGAGCAGCGATAACGGCGGCAACCAGGTGGGCGGCAATGGCACCAACGTCTATAGCCAGTTGACCATTGCCGTGCCGTTCTAAACCGCGCCGTGGGCCTTGTGTTTGAGCTTTTCGGTGTCGACTCGGACGAACACCGAGTCGGCGGTCACGGTCAGTACGTCACCGGCCCAAACCTCGCAGACTACTCGACTCTTGCGCCCCACCTCACCCTCGACCCGGGCCTTGAGCAACAGCTCGACACCCATCGGCGTGGGCTTTAGGTAAGTCAGGCTGAGCTGGCCGGTAACGCAGTCGATACGCGGTAGGCTGCCGGGCTCACGGCCTTCGGCGCGGTAGTGATAGGCCATGGCGGTCCAATTGGAATGGCAGTCGACCAACATGGCGAGCAAGCCACCATAGACCAGCCCCGGCCAGCCAAGGAAGGTGCTGTCGGGCGAGTGACGGCACAGCAGGTGGATACCGTCGGCGTCCCAGTGGCTTTGCAGGTGCAGGCCGCTGGGATGGGAACAGCCGCAGCCATAGCAGACGCCTTCGGGGGCGGCCAGTTCCTGCAGGGATAAGGCGTGGGTGCTCATAGACTTCCTGATTGTCTGTTTATGGTGGGAAAGCGACCCGATAGTACCGCCTTGCTGCTCGGCGCTACAGACCTTTGTCCGAGATACCGGGCCACTGCTCAATGCCCTGAAGATAGTGCCGCGCCCTGAAGCCGCCGGCCTTGAGCGCCGCTACTGCATCGCGGGAAAACACGCACCAGGGTCCCCGGCAATAAGCGACCACTTCCTGCTGTGCAGGCAATTCACCCAGGCGCTGCTGCAGTTCAGCGAACGGAATGTTGATCGCCCCCGGCAAATGCCCCTGGGCAAACTCCTCGGCCGGGCGCACATCGAGCAGGGTCACGCTGTGATCCTGCAAGCGCTCGAGCAATTCTTCCCGGCTGATCGCTTCCAACTGCTCGGGCGCGCTCAGGCTGTCGCTCATCAAATCACGGATCGCCGCGCGGTTGAACGCCGCCAATTGACCGAGCGCCACCAGCACCTCGGGGATCGGCCCGGCGCTGAGCCGGTAGAACACGCGTTTGCCATCGCGGCGGGTCTGGACAAAGCCCGTGCGGCGTAAATGCTGCAGGTGCTGGGAGGCATTGGCCACCGACAGTTGGCACTGCTGGGCCAGTTGTTCGACGGCAAGCTCGCCGCCGGAAATCTGTTCGAGCAGGTTCAGACGATGGGCGTGGCCAAGAGTCCGCGCCAGATCGGCGATGTGCTGGTGCTGCTGGGTTTTCATGTCGGTCATTGACAGGAAGGTAACATTGGCCAATCATTCAATCAATCTATTGAATGTTATTCGACGAGGTACAGCATGCTCGAAGCAATCGTTCTTGCGCTCTTGATCGGCTTGACGGCCACAGCCCTGGCCGACCTCTGGTCGCTGTTCCAGCAACGGGTGCTGGGCATGGCGGGGGCCAACTGGGCATTGGTGGGCCGCTGGATCGGCCATATGCCCCGCGGCCAGTTCATCCATCACAGCATCGCCAAAGCCCCTGCCTTAGCCGGTGAACGGTTGATCGGCTGGAGCGCGCACTATGTGATCGGGGTGATGTTCGCGGGGTTGCTGCTGGCAGTCTGCGGGGTGGCCTGGGCACGCCAGCCGACGTTTGTGCCGGCATTCGTGCTTGGCCTTGCGACAGTGGCGGCGCCCTACCTGATCATGCAGCCCGGCATGGGTGCCGGCTTTTTTGCCTCGAAAACCCCCAAGCCAAACACCGCGCGAGCGCGGAGTTTGCTGAACCATGGGGTGTTTGGCGTGGCCTTGTACCTGGCCGGGGTGCTCTGGGCTGCGCTGCTGCAACCCTGATCGTCAGAGGACCTTCACCGCCCGGCCGATAAACTGGATCGGCCCGGTCGGCTTACCGGTGGCGGAACCGTTGGGCCCTTCCAGGGTCAACTCGAACAACTGCTCGGACTCCAGTGGCGGCAGGCTGTCGAGCGGCACTTGCAAGGTTTGCCCCGGCTTGACCAGGCCGAGTGACACCGGCGCCTGCCAGTCCTTGCCCTTGGTCCAGAACTGCAGCGCTTTGTCCTGCGGTACTTCGACCACACCCAGCGGAATCAGGCGGATACTCTGTTGGTCGCTGGCCTGGATCACCCAACCGGGGGACTTATCCAGCGGCGCAACCAATACTACAAGGTAGCTCGGCGTGCTGACCGGCACCTCGCGGATCAGCAGCAAGGCGCCCAGTATCAGGGTCGCGGCCAGCCCCGCCGCACTCAGCCCACGCCACAGCGCCAGACGGTTCCACCAGGACGTTGAATCCGGCGCAGTGGATTGGCCAAGGCTGCGCTCGATCCGTCGCCATAATCCGGCTGACGGTGCCTGTGCCGGCGCCAGCGCACCCAATGGCTCAAGCCTCTGCTCCCAAGCATCTACCGCCGCACGCAGTTCGGCATCATGACCCAGGCGCTGCTCGACCTCGGTGCGCGGCCCGGCGGCCAGCGTCCCCAGCACATACTCCGCAGCCAGGGTGTCCAGTTCATCCTGAGCGCCGTCATGTTCGTCGTTCATCCCAAGCACTCCCGCAAGGCGACCAGGCTGCGCTTTACCCAGCCTTTTACCGTGCCGAGCGGCGCGCCCAACTTGGCAGCGATTTCGGCATGGGAAAAACCATCGACATAGGCATGCAGGATACAAGCGCGGCGCTCTGACGGCAGTTGTTCCAGGCACTGGTAGATACGCGTCGACTGCAGGCTGGCCTCCAGGCCCTCGCCCACCTCTTCCAGCAATACCGATTGCGGCGCATCGCGCTGGCGTTTGCGCAGGTCGTTGAGTGCCAGGTGCCGGGTCACACTGAAGATCCAACCCCGCGCGCTGCCACGCTGTGCATCGAAACTTCCGGCGCCGGCCCAGATGCGCAAAAAGGCATCGTGCAGCAGATCCTCGGCAACCGCCGGTTCACGCACAAGGCGCAGCAGCACACCGTACAGCCGCGGCCCTTCCTGCTGGTACAAACGCTGCAGCGCCTGGCGGTCGCCGCGGGCGCAGGCCGCCAGGTGGGCTTCATAGTCGAACAGGTGCTCAGGCAAGGTCACAGGTACTGGCCGTGGTCAGGGGTTCCTGTGCAGCGTAGACGACTTTGCCCAGGCCTTTACTGCGCGGCCCAGAAGATGTAGTCGGCCTGGTAGTTGACCACCTCTCGGCTGCCTTTCTGCGCGGCGCCACAAGGGCTGGTCGGCGCAACCCCACCTTTGAGCGCGACGCGCTGGATATAGGTGACGCCCGTCATTGCACCCTGACCTTCGGCGGGGTTGGCCTTGACCAATTGATACGGCAGGTTGCCTGGGCTGGACGGCGCAACTGCCAACTGCGTACCGGTGACTTTCGAGCCATCCTCGGCCTGCCAGGTGGCGGGTGGCCCGAAGTACCTGCCTACCGCCTTGCCGCTGCGGTCCTTGAGCACCGCGTTGGGGCCGACAAATACCCACTCTGTCTGCTCGGGGCTGTCGGCCTTGGCCCGACACTCGTAGGTGATCTCGCCGATGCCGACAGTTTGCAGGGCGATTTTGTGGCCGTCCGGTACCTTGATGTTGTCTGGTACGGCGCTGTGGGCAGTTGACATCAACAACAGGCAAGTGCCGGCAAGGCAGGCACGGGCCAGGGTAACGATCGGTTTGGCGTTCATCATCGGCTCTCCAGAAGGTAATCAGCTCAGCAGCTTCAAGGGCTGCTACAGGTACTACCCGGCTGAACGCAATCTGGATGCAGAGCGATGAAAATAAATCGGGGTGGCTTACAGGCCCAGTTCTTCGGGGGTGAGCATGTCGCTCTCGAAGGCGATCCAGCCGCCTTCAAGCTCAGCGTGGCCGTTGACGATCGGGCCGTAGTAGGTCAGGCCATTTTCCAGGGTCACGCAGATATGCGTCGCGTTTTCCGGGGCGGCCAGGGTCCCGACAAAGTGCACCTTCTTCAGCGTCTCGGTAACGGCTTCAAGGCCCACCCGAATACCGATGTTTTCCGCCGCTTCAACATCATCATGCTGGTCGTCGCTGACGGTCACGGTGGCAGTGTAGTTGTACATGGTGGAACTCCAACGACAGGAAAAACGGCGTCAGCTGACGCTCGGGGGCGCATAGGGTAATGGAGCCGCTCGGAAAAAGCCCGTGCCCATCGACGAGACGACGCACGAAGGTACCCTCAACCCGCCTTGGCTGGTATTGTGCCCCCGGTAAAAACCCGTCAGAGGAATGACATTGAGTGCTGAACAGAACCTGACCTCGGACATGTTCGAGGTCGACAAGCGCCTGGGGCTCAAGCCCGTGGTGGATTTCAACAGCTACCTGGCGAACGCCTTCGGCGACGGCCCGTGCACCTGCAGCCGTTGCCACGCCAGTGGTGGTGACGAAAGCGGCTACGAGCACCAGCACACCTTCGTTATCGACGGCCGCACGCTCAACCGACGCTTTGCCAGTACCGCGGGCAGCGATGTGCTCAATGCACTGAAGAAAGCCTGGTTGTCGTACACCAAGACCGATCTGCCCGCCCTGGGCGCGCTGGAGCTGACGGCGGTCAAGGGCTTCGTCGAGCCGCAGTTGCACGCACGTGTGTTGCCGTTGTTCCTGGCCAGCGGGCTGGTGCGTGAGGTTGACGGGCAATGGCTGTTGCAGGTTCAGGCTGGGGATTGATTGCGGGAGTTGAGTGGGAGCGGGCTTGCCCCGCGATAGCATTCTTTCAGGCACATCCCTTCGCGGGGCAAGCCCGCTCCCACCATTCAGTTGGCCGCGCACTCACGCAACCACTCGATCATCACCCGTACGCGTAGCGGCAAAGTTTCCCGCAACGGATGCACCAGGTAATAACCCTGCCCCGCCGTCTGGCTGAAGTCCCCCAGGGGCAGGATCAGCGCGCCCTGGTCCAGCAGCGGTTGCACCAGACGCTGGCGCCCCATGGCCACGCCAGCATGGTGGCTGGCAGCGGCGCTGCACAGGTCGGAGCGGTCGAACGTCAGGTGGATTGTGGGCAGGTGCGGCTGCACCGCTTGCTCGCCGGCCCAGCGTTGCCATTCGGCGTCAAAGGCGGCCTGCTCCCAGGCCAGGGCATCATGCAACAAGGTGCACCCCGCCAGGCGCTCGGGGTGGTCAACCAGGCCATGGCGTTCGGCATACTGCGGGCTGCACACCGGGGCGATTCTTTCGTCCATCAGCAGCTGGCTGCACAACCCCGGAAACTCGCCATGACCATACAGCAAGGCCAGGTCCACCGGCCGGGTGCGAAAATCTACCGAGTCGTTGCCGGTGCGAATATCCAGGCTGACCTGCGGGTAACGCTGCTGGAAATCCGCCAGGCGTGGCACCAGCCAGTGCTGGGCCAGCGAAGGCCGCACATACAGGCTCACGGCACCGATGACTTCTTCAGTTGACGGTTGCAGGGCTTCCTGCAATTGCGCTTCGAAGCCCTGCAATACCTGATAGAGCCGCTCACCTTCGGCGGTCAGGCGGATGCGCCGGGTCAAGCGCTCGAACAGGCGTAGCGCCAGGGCCTGCTCCAGGCGGGCAATACGATGGCTGACGGCACTGGCGGTCAGGCACAACTCCTGCGCGGCAAGGCTGAAACTCAGGTGCCGGGCGACCGCGAGGAAGGTGTGCAGGTTGGCGAACTGCGCGCCGCTCAAGCGGGTGCCGAGGCGATCGGGCAGGTTGAGCATGCTCAACGCCCGACCAGTTCGGCACGACCTTGGGCCAGGTAGCGGTCCATCTCGTCACGCGGCACCATACTGCCGCCGGTGCCCCAGACCAGGTGGGTGGCGCGTGCCATACGCTCGTCGCTCAAACCCAGGCGCTGGCGGTAGCCTTGCTGCTCTTGCAGCACCTTGAACATGCCCGACAGCCCGGCCAGCGCCGATGGCTCCAGCTCCAGGCCTTCACAGGCCTGCATTTGCGCCAGCTGGCGATACAGGGTTTGGTCACTGACAGTGTAGTAGCCGTCAATCAGGCGTTGCAGCGAGCGGCCGACAAAACCCGAAGGCCGGCCCACCGCCAGGCCGTCGGCGGCGGTCTGGTTGTCGATGCCGAAATCATACACCGACACTGCGTCGTGCAGGCCTGTGTACACCCCCAGGAACATGCACGGCGAATGAGTCGGCTCGGCAAACACACAGTGCACTGCATCGCCAAACATATGCTTGAGGCCAAAGGCCACACCACCAGGGCCACCACCAACACCACAGGGCAGGTAGACAAACAACGGATGCTCGGCGTCGACCACTATGCCCTGCTCGGTCAACTGATGCTGCAGGCGCTCGGCGGCCACAGCGTAACCGAGGAACAGGTTCAGCGAATTTTCATCATCGACGAAATGACAACGCGGATCGGCCCCGGCTTCCCGGCGCCCCTGCTCCACCGCCACGCTGTAGTCGGCGCTGTACTCGCGAACCTCGACACCGCAGGCGCGCAGGCGATCCTTTTTCCATTGGCGGGCATCGGCGGACATGTGCACCGTGGCCTTGAAGCCCAGGCGCGCACTGATGATGCCGATCGACAGGCCGAGGTTGCCAGTGGAGCCGACCGCGACGCTGTACTCGCCGAAGAACGCCCGGGCCGTTTCACTGTCGAGTTTCGCGTAACTGTCGCCCGGTTGCAGCAGGCCGCCGGCCAAGGCCAGGTCTTCGGCGTGCTTGAGTACTTCATAAATACCGCCGCGGGCCTTGATCGAACCGGAAATCGGCAGCAAGTTATCGGCCTTGAGCCACAGCGCGCCGCTTGCCGGAAGTTGCTGTTCGGCACTGAGCACGGCCTGCAGGGCGGGCAACGGCAACAACGGCGATTCGATGATGCCAGCGCTGGCCACGGTCTCGGGAAACGCCGAGGCAATGAACGGGGCGAAGCGCTCGAGCCGGGCGCTGGCCTCACGGATATCCTCGGCAGTCAGCGCCACATCACCCAGGGCCTCGGCGCTCGTTGCCAGGGCCGGATTGAACCAGCAGGTGGGGCGCAACGCCACCAGGTCGGCAATCAGCGGATGGCTCTGGAACCAGGCATAGATGGATCTTTCCAGCGGCATTGGGCGACTCCATGGGCAAGCGAATAGAAGGATTAAGCGTCAGCACTCCAGGCTTTACAACCGATGGTTAGTCAAGTCATGGATGAACCTGTTTCAACCATGGTGCGCCGTGCAAGCCGCCGCACTTCTGCTACCTTGGGAGTACCCTCTTCATCCGCATCACACAGGTGACCCCTCATGGCGCGCACCACCCCCATCGAGCTGTACCGCAACATCGGCATCGTCGCCCATGTTGACGCCGGCAAGACCACCACCACCGAGCGCATCCTGTTTTATACCGGGGTCAACCACAAGATGGGCGAGGTGCACGACGGCGCTGCGACCATGGACTGGATGGCCCAGGAGCAGGAACGCGGCATCACCATCACCTCGGCGGCGACCACGGCGTTCTGGCAGGGCTCGACCAAACAGTTCCAGGACAAGTACCGCTTCAACATCATCGACACCCCCGGCCACGTTGACTTCACCATCGAGGTGGAGCGCTCGCTGCGGGTGCTCGACGGCGCGGTGGTGGTGTTCAGCGGCGCCGACGGCGTCGAGCCGCAATCGGAAACGGTCTGGCGCCAGGCCAACAAATACCACGTGCCACGCCTGGCCTATGTCAACAAGATGGATCGCCAGGGCGCCGACTTTTTGAAGGTGGTCAAGCAGATCGACAAGCGCCTGGGCCACCACCCGGTGCCCATCCAGCTGTCGATCGGCGCCGAGGAGCACTTCGTCGGGCAGATCGACCTGGTGAAGATGAAGGCCATTTACTGGAACGAAGACGATCAGGGCACCAGCTACCGCGAAGAAGAGATTCCCGCCGACCTGCGCGAGCTTGCCGACGAGTGGCGTGCGCACCTGGTCGAAGCCGCCGCCGAAGCCAATGACGAGTTCATGGAGCTGTACCTCAACGGCCAGGAACTGAGCAACGAGCAGATCAAGGCCGGCCTGCGCCAACGCACCCTCGCCAATGAGATCGTGCCGGCAATCTGCGGCTCGTCCTTCAAGAACAAGGGCGTGCCGCTGATGCTCGACGCGGTCATCGACTACCTGCCAGCGCCGTCGGAAATCCCGGCGATCCATGGCACCGACCCGGACCACGAAGACAAGCACCTGGAACGCCACGCCGACGATAACGAACCGTTCTCGGCGCTGGCCTTCAAGATTGCCACCGACCCCTTCGTCGGCACCCTGACTTTTGCCCGGGTCTACTCCGGCGTGCTCAGTTCCGGCAACGCCGTGCTCAATTCGGTCAAGGGCAAGAAGGAACGCATCGGCCGCATGGTGCAGATGCACGCTAACCAGCGTGCTGAGATCAAGGACGTGTGCGCCGGTGACATCGCCGCGCTGATCGGCATGAAGGACGTCACCACCGGCGACACCCTGTGCGACATCGACAAACCGATCATCCTTGAGCGCATGGACTTCCCGGACCCGGTGATCTCGGTAGCGGTGGAACCGAAAACCAAGGCCGACCAGGAGAAAATGGGCATCGCCCTGAGCAAGCTGGCCCAGGAAGACCCTTCGTTCCGGGTGCGTACCGACGAAGAAACCGCACAAACCATTATCTCCGGCATGGGCGAGTTGCACCTGGACATCATCGTCGACCGCATGCGCCGCGAATTCGGCGTCGAGGCCAACATCGGCAAGCCCCAGGTGGCCTACCGCGAGAAGATCCGCAACACCTGCGAAATCGAAGGCAAGTTCGTCCGCCAGTCCGGTGGCCGTGGCCAGTACGGCCACTGCTGGATCCGCTTCGCTCCCGGCGAGGAAGGCAAGGAAGGCCTGGAGTTCATCAACGAAGTGGTCGGCGGTGTGGTGCCCCGCGAGTACATACCGGCGATCCAGAAAGGCATCGAGGAGCAGATGAAAAACGGGGTGCTGGCCGGCTATCCGCTGATTGGCCTCAAGGCCACGGTGTTCGATGGCTCGTACCACGACGTCGACTCCAACGAGATGGCCTTCAAGGTCGCGGCGTCCATGGCCACCAAGCAACTGGCGCAGAAAGGCGGCGCGGTGCTGCTGGAGCCGGTGATGAAAGTCGAGGTGGTCACGCCGGAGGAGTACCAGGGCGACATCATGGGCGACCTGAGCCGCCGCCGCGGGATGATTCAGGACGGCGACGAGACCCCGGCGGGCAAGGTGGTGCGCGCCGAAGTGCCACTGGGCGAGATGTTCGGCTACTCCACCCAGATGCGCTCGATGACCCAGGGCCGCGCCAGCTACACCATGGAGTTCACCAAGTACGCCGAGGCCCCGGCAAGCATCAGTGAGGCGATTATCAAGAAGCAAGGCTGACGGGCTATAGGAACCCTTTGGCAAGGTAAGCCTTGATGAAGTCGATCCAAGCGCGAACCTTGCGCGGAACGTGGCGGCTGGAGGGGTAAAGGGCATAGACAGTCTGCGGCGCAAAGCGGTAGCCGGGCAGCGCATCGAGCAACTGACCACTGGCCAGGTCATCCGCCACCAGCCAGTCCGGCAACAGCGCCACGCCTGCGCCCTGCAGGGCAAAGGCGCGCAGAATCGACGCATTGTCGGCGACCAGCAGCGGCGTGCCCTGGGGCGCATACAAGCAGTTACGTGCCTGGCTGTCGAGCAACGTCCAGCGATTGTTTTGCTCGAAGCGACTGTGCACCAGTTGCGCCACCTTCGCCAGGTGCCCGGGTGAGTCGATCAGCCGCGGACCATGAGCGGCCAGCAGGCTGGGGGCCAGCACCAGGCGTACGTCGTAGGTCGCCAGGCACACGCCACGGTAATGGGAGTCCTGCGCCTGGCCCAGGCGAATGGCCACATCGAATCGCTCACGCACCAGGTCGACCTGGGCCGTATGGGTTTCCAGGCGCACGCTCAGCTCAGGATGCAAATGGCAAAATGCCTGCAATGCCGGGGCGAGGACTTTGAGCCCGTATTCAACCGTGGAGGTAATACGCAAGCTGCCCTGCAGGCCGCCATGCTCGGCGCGCGCTTCGTCGATGGCCAGGCGTGCGTCCTCAACTACTTGCAGGCAACGCTGGTAGAAGCGCTCGCCCGCTTGCGTCAAGGCGATGCTGCGCGTGGTACGGGTCAGCAGGGTCACGCCCAGCTCCGCTTCCAGCTGCTTGATGCTGAAGCTCACCGCCGCACGGGTTTGCTGCAGGCGCTCGGCGGCGCCAGTGAAGGAGCCGGCCTGGACCACGGCGCAGAACAGTTCGAAGCGGTCGAGGCTGACCATGAGTCGCATTCGCCATTGTCAAAATAATTTGGACAATCTGCCGATTTTTCACACCTTATTCAAGCATCGGCAACCTTTTAGACTGCGCCTTCCTCCAGCCCCTCGGCGTTGTCATGCCCTATCGCTCGAAAGTCACCCTGGTTTACCTGCTGGGTTTTACCCTAGACCTGCTCAATATGTTCGCTCTCAACGCCGCCTACCCAGTGCTAGGCCAGGAGCTGCACGCCTCGGTGGCGCAACTGAGCTGGGTCAGCAACCTGTACATGCTCGGCCTGACCCTGGCGATCCCGCTGGGTAGCTGGCTGGCCACTCGCCTGGGCGAGCGCTCTGCGCTGCTGCTGTCGCTGGCGCTGTTCGGCCTGGGTTCGGCCCTGGCCGGTGGCTCCGGTTCGATCGAAAGCCTGCTGAGCTGGCGCCTGCTGCAAGGCCTGGGTGGCGGCCTGTTGATCCCGGTGGGCCAGGCCATGGCTTATCGCTTGTATGCGCCTGAGCAACGTCACCACCTGACCTCGCTGGTGATGATGGTCGCCCTGCTGGTCCCGGCCCTGTCGCCGGCACTGGGTGGCGTGGTAGTCGACCACGGCTCGTGGCGCTGGATCTTCTATGCCATGCTGCCACTGACCTTGATAACCGGCGCACTGGTGCTGGCCTGGCTGCCGACCAACCAGCCCTTGCCGGCCCCACAGTCGATACTCGACCTGCGACTGCTGGGTCAACCGCTGCTGCGCACGGCAATGTTGATCTACCTGTGCGTGCCGGGGGTGTTCATCGGCGCCAACCTGGTAGCAGCCTTGTACCTGCAACAGCGCCTAGGGCTGAGCGCCACGGTCACTGGTGCGCTGATGTTGCCTTGGGCAGTGGGCGCCTTGGGTGCGATTGCCTTTGTGCGCTGGCGCTTCAACCTGACCGGGCCCAAGTGTCTGCTGAGCGCCGGTATGCTGATTCAGTGCAGCGCACTGCTGTGCCTGGCCTCGCCCTGGGTCGCTACGCACCACGCCTGGCTCACCGTGATCTTCGCCCTGCTCGGCCTGGGCAGCAGCCTGTGCAGCAGCAGCGCACAAAGCCTGGCCTTTCTGGCCATCACACCGCAGCAGATGGGCCAGGCCAGCGCCGTGTGGAACCTCAACCGGCAGCTAAGTTTCTGCCTGGGCGTCGCTGTGCTCGGCGCGGTGCTTAATCAATTGCTGCCCGGCGCCCAGGCCTTCGAACACACCTTCATCCTCGCCGCGCTGCTGACCCTGCTGCCGCTGCCGATGGTGTTGAAATTGCCCGGGGCTCGCGCCCTGGGGCTTACCACCGCAACCACTTGAGCCCTGCCCATGAACCCGACCCATCCCGCTTTCAAGGAAGTTCTCACCGCCCACGTGGCCATCGAACAATGGCTGTCCGGCACGGCCCCGGCTGATCAGTTCGAGGCGTTGATGGCGCGCTTCAGCGCGCAGTTCTCGATGATCAACCTGCCCGGCCAAGTCTTCGATTACCAGGGCCTGCGCCGTCTGTTCGAGCAGGCGCATGGCAAACGCGAGGGACTTGAAATCACCCTCGACGAGTTGCAGCTGATCGCTGAAGGGCCGAGCCTGAGTGTGGTCAGTTATCGCGAATGGCAGGTCGATGGCGCAGGCAATCGCTCGGTTCGGCGCTCCACGGCAGTACTCGAGCGCGACGATGGCGCCCTGCGCTGGCGCCATCTGCATGAAACGCCTGTTGTTGCTTGATACAGCTGGCGCTGCAATAAATAGCTCAGTGGGAGCGGGCTTGCCCCGCGATGAGCATACGTATCTACACATCTCTGGATTGGATGATGACGCAAAGGCGCAGGACTTGAGATGGAATAATGCCTACCAGGTGTAAGCCGCAAGGCTTGTGGGGCCCTTGAGATCGAGCGCCGCCCGCGCGGCGCATCGCGGGGCAAGGCCCGCACACACTTGATGCAACGTGCCATGGCCTGGAAGAGCGGCGTTGTCAGCCTTGGTGCAAGGCGAGAGCGCGCTGAGTCCGGCTCAAAAATGAGCCCTCTGCACCCAGCCGACCTCCATAAAATTGAGAGGAAGATGGCCTGGGTGGCTCAAACCAACGCCTGGGGCCCCATCGGAATCTGGCTGCGCCCCAGGCGCTGCTCTTCGCGCACTTGGGCAACCAGCGCGGCAAGCTCGTGGCAGGTGGTCAGGCTATGCACCTTGACACCGGTGACCGTCAGGCAATCGCTCAGGCATTCGCCCTGGCCCAACTGAATGGTCAGGTGCTCGTTATCGGTACAGGACACAACACAGCGATCAGGCAGGAAGGCCTGTTCAATCAGGTGGCACAACTCCAGCGTGGAAACGCCCATCAGCGACATGCTCCGATCCTCCCATGCAGTGCAGCAGTGGTCTATGGAAGAGCCATGGGGACCTGCCAAGTTCAACGTATGCGGCCCTGCCTCGGATAAACGGCGCGACGTTACCGTCCACCCTGTGCGCACTGACGGGCGCAATCGGATGGAATTTTTCCGCCAGCGCAGTACTCACTAGAGGCATTGAAGGGAATTTCTTGGTCACAGCTCTGTAAGGATCTTCCACAGCCATGAATAACGCGAAACTGTTCGTCATCGACTACCACCTGCACGGCGATCACAAGTCCTTCATCATTCGCGCCGAGACGATGGACAACGCCGAAGCCTGGCACTGGGCAAGTTGCGACGCCGGTATCGGTCGAATAGGCCGCTACGGCCGGGAGAAGGTGAAGAAAGTCAGCAAGCCCCTGGCCGAGCGCTATGGCATCACTGATGTGCAGTGGCGCCAGTCCGGCTGATCAACTCAACGAGCTCCACAGGTGTTGCGCAGCGTAGGCGCGCCACGGGCTCCAGGCCTGGGCACGAAGGGCCAGTTGCGCATCGGCGCCTTCGAGCAGGCGCAGGGCCTTGACCAGCGCCACATCCCCCAGCGGCAAGGCATCGGCTGCGCCCATCTGGCGCAACGCCAGGTACTGGGCACTCCAGGGGCCGATCCCGCGCAAACGGCACAGACGCTCGACCCAGCCCTGTAGATCACGCTCGGCGCGCAGTAACTGCGGGTCGTCAAGCAGCGCCTGGGCCAGGGTCGAGAGGGTCGTCGCCCGCGAGCGCGGCATGCCCAGGCCACTGAGGTCGACCTCGGCAATGGCCTGCGCCACCGGGAACAGGTGGGTCAAACCCGAGTCACGCTGCAACGCGGCGGCTAGCGGTGTGCCGTAGCTGGCGACCATGCGTCCGGCCAGGGTAATGGCGCCGGCGACGCTGATCTGCTGGCCAAGCACGGTGCGCATGGCCTGCTCGAAGGCATCCCAGCCGCGTGGCACACGAAGCCCCGGGCGTTGCGCGATCAGACCTGCCATCAATGCATCAGCACCCAGCTGTGCCTCGATCCGCCGGGGATCGGCCTCCAGGTCGAACACCCGGCGCACCCGGGCCAGCAGCCCTGGCAAGGCCGCAGCGCTGACACCCGATACCGTCACCTGCAAGCGATGCCCACGGGCCTTACGGACCTGGATCACCCCGTGGCGCTGGCCGACGACAAGACTGCGCACATACACCCCAGCGGCAACCCGCTCGACCCCGCCAATCGCCCGGGCAGCGAAAAACGCCAGCAACGATGGCCAGTGCAAGGGCGGCTGATAACTCAGCCAGCAACTGATGCCGGGGCCAGAACGCACACCGCGTCGGTGGCCGCGTAAGGAAGAGGCAGGTTTCATTGAACGATGATTACCCATCCGGGTATCAGCGCGCCAGTGCCAGGGCAACGGCGTTGAAAAAAGAGGGCGTCCGGGCAACAGTGCCCGGCCGCCGATCAGTGCACGGCGTTACTTGCCGTTGGTGAGGGTGTTGTAGCTGGTGATCAGATTGCGGTAGTCAGGGATATGGTTGGAGAACAGCGTGCCCAGGCCTTCGATGTCGTTGCGCCAGTCGCGGTGCAACTCACAGGCAAGACCGAACCAGGTCATCAGTTGCGCCCCGGCTTGCGACATGCGGTCCCAGGCCGAATCGCGGGTCAGGGCATTGAAGGTGCCGGAGGCATCGGTGACCACAAATACCTCAAAGCCTTCCTCCAGGGCCGACAGCGCCGGGAAAGCCACGCACACTTCGGTTACCACACCGGCAATGATCAACTGCTTCTTGCCAGTGGCCTTGACCGCCTTGACGAAGTCTTCGTTGTCCCAGGCGTTGATCTGCCCGGGACGGGCGATGTACGGCGCCTCGGGGAACTGCGCTTTGAGCTCGGGCACCAGCGGACCGTTGGGGCCGGTTTCAAAGCTGGTGGTGAGGATGGTCGGCAGCTTGAAGTACTTGGCCAGATCGCCCACGGCCAGCACGTTGTTCTTGAACTTGTCCGGCTCGATGTCCCGTACCAGCGACAGCAGACCGGTCTGATGGTCTACCAGCAGGACCGCAGCATTGTTTTTGTCCAGGCGCACGTATGGCTTGCTCATGGTCTAACTCCTTGCAGTGGTAAGCCGGTGCCGGAGGCACCAGGCATGAGGGATCAGCGTTGGGAATCGAGCTGTTCGTGCCCGTTGGCCACTTGCTGCGCCTTGAGGTAACTCTCGATCAGCAATTGATAGTGCGGGAACACCGCGCTGTAGGCCTCGGCCCACTGTTGCGCGTCGGCACGGTTCCAGCTGCGCTGTACTTCCGAGCACACCGCAGCGGTGTCCATCGGCACCACGCCGGCTTGCATCACCCGGGCCAGGGTAATTTCCTGGGCCATCTTCGAATAGGTACCGCTGGCGTCGATGACGGCAAACACCTGGTAGCCTTCGGCAACGGCGCTGATGCTCGGGAAGGCCATGCATACACTGGTGATGGTGCCGGCAATGATCAGCTGTTTTTTGCCGGTGGCCTTGACCGCCTCGACGAACTCGGGATTGTCCCAGGCGTTGATTTCACCTTTGCGAGCCACGTAGCGGGCGTGGGGCGCGGCTTCATGAATTTCCGGAATCAGCGGGCCGTTGGGGCCTTGAGGCACGGAAGCCGTGGTGATCACCGGGATGTTCGCAAGTCTGGCGACCTTGGCCAGGGTGATGGCGTTGGCCCGCAGTTCGGTCATGGGCATGTCCTTGACCGTCTGGAACAGGCCGCTCTGATGATCGATCAGCAGCATCGCGGCATTTTCAGGGTCAATACGCGGGACCTGGCCGTTGAAGTTGGCAACGTTGGCAAACGTACTCATGGCATCTTCTCCTTCGGGGTTATGAGACTAGTTGTGGTGACGCGGGCCGACCTGCCCGCTCATCAGGCCGAAGCGCCCGGCGCGAAAATCGTCAAAGGCTTCGGCGATTTCGGCATCGCTGTTCATCACGAACGGGCCGTAACCGACAATCGGTTCCTCCAGCGACTCGCCGCTGAGCAACAACATCGAGACATCGCTTTGCGCTTCGAGCAGCACCTCATCACCGGCGCGGTCGAACAGCACCAGTTGCGCGGCACCGACCTGGCGCTCGCCGTTGACCAGCAACTGGCCACGCAACACCACCAGCGCGGTACTGCGTCCGGCCGCGCTGGGCAAGCGCAGTGGCGCACCGGCCTTGAGCTGCAGGTCCCAAACATCCATCGCAGTGAAGGTCTGCGCCGGGCCCTGGTGGCCGCGAAACGCTCCGGCAATCACCCGCAGGCTGCCGGCACCGTTGCCCAGTGGCACGACCGGGATGTCGTTACTGAGCAAGGTCTGGTAACCGGCCGGCGCCGATTTGTCCTTGGCCGGCAGGTTGACCCACAGCTGGACCATCTCCAGGGTGCCGCCCTTGGCCGCAAATGCCGGTGAATGAAATTCCTCATGGAGGATCCCGCCAGCCGCAGTCATCCACTGCACATCACCCGGGCCGATCAAGCCACCGGCACCGGTGGAGTCGCGGTGTTCCAGTTCGCCCTGGTAGACGATGGTCACGGTTTCAAATCCGCGATGGGGGTGCTGGCCTACACCGCGACGCGCCGTGGTCGGGGTGAAGTCGTGGGGGCCGGCATAGTCCAGCAGCAGGAACGGGCTGATGTGCTGGGCCAGGTTGTCGTAGGTAAACAAGCTACGAACCGGGAAGCCATCACCCACCCAGTGCGGGTGTGGACTGCTGTAGACGCCTTGGATCTTTTTCATCAGATGCCTCCTCTCGTGCATGGCTATAACCATACGAGCGCAACGACATCGGCGGTAGATCGGTTAAACTGCCTTCAGCGTTCCATTTGGAGAACACTGGTGGAAGACCTCAACGACCTGTACTACTTTGCCCAAGTGGTCGATCACGGCGGCTTTGCCCCGGCCGGCCGCGCCCTGGACATGCCCAAGTCCAAACTCAGCCGGCGCATTGCCGGGCTGGAAGAACGCCTGGGCGTGCGCCTGATCCAGCGCTCGACCCGGCACTTTTCAGTGACCGAGATCGGCCAGGCGTACTATCGCCACTGTGTGGCCATGCTAGTGGAGGCCGAAGGCGCCGCCGAGCTGATCGAGCGCAACCGCGCCGAACCCCAGGGCATTGTGCGCTTGAGCTGCCCGACGGCGCTGCTGGATTTCTGGGTCGGGGCCATGCTCACCCGCTTCATGGTCCAGTGTCCGTTGGTGCAGTTGCACATCGAAAGCACCAACCGCCAGGTCGACCTGATCCAGGAGGGCATCGACATCGCCCTGCGCGTGCGCGTGCCGCCGCTGGAAAGCAGCGAGCTGGTGATGAAGGTGATGGCGCGCAGCACCCAGTACCTGGTGGCGGCGCCGTCCTTGCTCGAGCGCTTGCCGCAGCGCCCGGTACCGGCAGACCTGAGCGCCCTGCCCAGCCTGCATTGGGGTTACCCGCAGCGAGACTACCACTGGCACCTGCTCGGCCCCGACGGCGCCCGCGCAAGCCTGCGGCACACCCCGCGCCTGGTCACCGATGACCTGGTGGTGTTGCGTCAGGCGGCGGTGGCCGGCGTGGGGGTGGTGCACCTGCCGCAAGTGGTGATCCGCGAAGAGCTCGAGGCCGGACGGCTACTGCAAGCCACGCCGAACTGGGCCCCGGAGTGCGGCGTGGTACACGCGGTGTTTGCTTCGCGGCGCGGGCTGCTGCCGTCGGTGCGCAGCTTGCTGGATTTTCTGGCGGCGGAGTTTGAGGCCAGTGATATCGCGTAAGTGACTGCAGACTTAGAGCAAGGGGAATGCCAGGAGACGAGCCGTTTCGCTCATCCAGGCAGGAATATGGCCTTTGCGCGTCTCTCGCAATTCGACAAGTTGTGCACGCCAGTGCTCGTCACTTAGACCGAATCTATGGTCACTGAAAGCGTTCAGCAATACGTACTTGTTACGCATCGAAAACTGCTGGGAGAAGTCCAACTTCTCCCAACATTCCTTGGCACGCTTGACTGCTTGCAATGTCGACTCGGAAAACGCCAACAGCCAATGTTGCTCATAGTCCAACGAACGTTGTTTCTGGACATTGCCACCTACAGCGACAGGCCGTCGTGCCTCTTCCTCCATCGAGCCCCCATCCCTTAACCATCGAACGTACGCCCCCCCCAAGCGGCCCTCTTCGAAGGAGTACCGAAACCTCTCAGGATTGCTTTGAACCAGAAGCTCGTACAGCGCCAGCAGTTCTTCTGACAGCGTCACTGAAGCGTCGAAATTTCCCGCCTCCGCCTCTATGACCATACAGTTCGAGAGTGTATCAGCCAGGACCTTGCCGAATCGCTCAGGTTTGGACTCTGCGAGCGCCCGATTGATCGATAGACTCTCCTTGGTCAGCCGTAATGCTTCCTCTATCTCACCGACATCCGATAGACGCGCAGCGTAAGTCATCAATGTCAGCGCAAAGTTCTGCCGATGCTTCTCGGGCTCGCTCTCCATCAATGCGCGACGCAGCCCCAAGCCCTCTTTATTTGCAGCCAACGCCTTGTGAATATGCCCGTTCATCCCCAGGCACCTGGCGTAGATACTCAAGCTGACGGCCAGATCGTTCTGGTTGGATTTGGAAACAGCTCGTCCAACGCTTCTTGTTAACTGAAGCCCTTCTTCACTCAGGTGCAAGGCTTCTTCGGACTTTCCACAATCGGCCAAACAACTTGCACAGATCCCCAATGTCTTCGAGAGCTCAATGCTATCTTTATTTCCATGCGCCGAAATAATCTGCCTACTGAGCCGCAGGGCTTTCTGGGCGCTGGCCAATGCCTCGTCATTTTGACCCTGGACGGTCAGCAACTCCGAATGCAACCTCAAGTGCCAATTCTGCCTCAGGTCATTGTCACGCGAGCCACGAAGCTTTGGTCCGAGCGCAAGTGCTTGCTCAACAACCGCTAATGCTTCGCGTGTCTGCCCATCGTTCTTTAGCGCAAAGGTTAAATGCCCAAGGGCTGCTGCGTAATCCTCAATGCTGCGCGAGGTCTCTTTTTTACTCATTTTCTGGAGGCACCGGAGGACTTGGCTCTGCCGCACAGAAATACTCAGTTTGGCCAACGGTACAATGTCGTAGTTCAACCATTGCATCAGCGCACCCGAAGCCTGCGACTGCAATCGAGGAGGTAGCCCCTGATAGGCGCGCTCAACGACCTCAAGCAATGGACCGGATGTCTCGAGGCAGACTGCAATGCAATCATCGACACATGAAACAAAGTGCCGTCGCAAAACCTCTTCGATTACCGGTAACAGATCTTCGCGTTCGCGCAGCAGACGGGCTACCACTGTCAGGCTGGAACGTCTCAGCGCGTGACTACCGCTAGCCAGTACCTGATCAAGCAGTTCCACTCCACGCGCGCCCAGCAGGCTCTGCGCCACTAACGCCTCACCAATCAGGTCAGGTCGCAAGCCTTGCAGGCCCTGATGGTGATCCGGATACAAAGGGGTAAGCATCCGGTAAAGGGACTTGAGTTCAGTTCGCTCGACGTCCGAAACGTCAAGAATGTCTTCCAGCATGCGCTCGGTAGCAATGCCATTGGCCAAGGTGGAAAGCGTCATCAATACACTCGCCCGATGAACGACTTCCTCTCCCTGATCTGCGGTTGCCCCCAGCATCTTCGCCCAGTACCGCCGCTCATGGTTGACCAACGCTCGTGGCAACGCCTCGGCGGACTTCGGCCGCTCGCCACGCAGGGCCATCAACGCCGCCATCTGGATGTAAAGAGGCCTGGAGAAGTGTGAATCCTCCAGATCCGGTATGTGCTCCGGCGGATGCACTTCCAACTTTTCGGCGAATGCCGCTAAGGATGCTCCGAACAA
>NZ_JAMDGZ010000032.1 GCF_028656935.1 Pseudomonas rubra | reverse complement strand
GAGCGGGCTTGGCCCGCGATCAGGTTCAGAAGTTCGCCGGGGTGTTGGCGCTGATGATCTCGGCCTCATCCTGGCCGATATTCTTGAAGCTGTGGGGCAGGGTGGTGGGGAAGTAGTAGCCGTCACCGGAGTTGAGGACACTGACCTGGCCATCGACGCGCAGCTCGATGGTGCCACGGGTCACCAGGCCGCACTCTTCGCCCTCGGCGTGCACGATCGGCTCACCGGAATCGGCGCCCGGGGCATACAGCTCGCGCAGCATGCGCATCTGCCGGCCTTCGACACTGGCACCCACCAGCAGCATGCGCAGGCCGCTGTTACCCAGGTCTGGCTGCTCGGTGGAGCGGAACACAAAGCGCTCTTCGCGGATCGGTTCATCGAAGCTGAAGAACTCCGCCAACGACATCGGAATGCCTTCAAGCAGCTTTTTCAGGGAACTGACCGAAGGGCTGACACGATTCTGCTCGATCTGCGAAATCGTCGAGTTGGTCAGGCCGCTGCGCCGCGCCAGCTCCCGCTGGGAGAGTTTGCTGCGTTCACGCACCAGTTTGAGTCGTGTCCCCGTGTCCATAGCCGCCTTATGTATCAAAAATTTTGGGCGAGGCATTAAAACACATTCGACCGGGCTTTAGCGCTCCACGTGCAATGAGGCTGTTTTCGGCGCTGTGCCCAGTTGCCCTGGTACGCCCCCGATCACCGTTGTGCCCGGCCTATTGCGCAGCCAGGCCACGTGTCACCTAGTAAAAGTGCCAGTTTTATCTGCGCTAAGAGTTACCTATATTTCAACGGCCGAACCACTCACTATTTACTTTCGGAGGTCACATATGGATCCTTTAGCGTTTCCTGGCGGCGTCGACCACTCTGCCTTCACTGAACAGTCGCAACGCAATTCACATTTAAACGCTGTGCTGTCGATCTGGGAAAAGGAATATCACATCAGCGCTCAGTCGTTTAGTGTGACAGAACTTGCGGGTCACATACTTTTAACGGCCCGCGGCGGCATTCAGCCCGTCGGGCTTCTCATTCCTCTGACGCTGCTTCCAGTCGCAGGAGAATTTGTATTCAACTTACATGAGCAGAAAGACGTTCAAATCTTGCTGGGAGGGAGGGTCGTTCCGGTTAATCGTGGAGACCTACATCTCAAGGTAACGGGTGTTGCTGGGCAGCCAACGGCAAGCTATGAAGGCTTTTTCAATATCACTCTAGAGCATTGGGGGACGTTGTTTAGGTGTTCGAACTTTCTCTTTACCAATAGCGGTCGACCGGTAGAATCAGGCGTCCAGTCTGACGGGCGGGAAAACCGTCTGGTGGCGACTCGGCGATCTTCTTACCAAACATCCACGTGGACAGCTCGCGAGTTCAATCTCAGTCAAGGCCCGGGCACGGTATTTTTGTTTTTTCGTGCTGAGTTTACAATGTTCATATCAATCGATGAGTCTAAAATTCCGGTTTCAGGGTCATACAAATTCGACTTGGAAAAGGACGGCGAGAGTATATATTTTATCTTGGAAGGTGGGTTCGTTTTGCCCTACGGAGAAATCAATTTGCAGGTGGAAAAAGGCGAGGGCACGCTTCCGAAGCGGATCACTGGAAGTTTTCGCGTGCGCAATGAAGACATGATTTCTTCGATTGTCTGCGAAGACTTCAGTATCAGTTCGAATAGCAGCTGACAACGTTCAGCTCTGTGCCCTATGAGCCACTGCATCCCGCTCAGCCCTGACGCCGTGGCATCGGCCACACGCTCACCAGCAACAGCAAGGCGCCAACAATCAGGTACGGCAGGCGCGGGTCGACAGCGTAGATCAAGGTCCCGGCCAGGGGGCCGATGACCACGCCCAGGCCTTGCACCGCGCCGATGGAACCGGCCGTGGCGCCTTGCTCGGAGGCGTCCATGGCATTGGCCGCCAGGGCCGAGAATGCCGGGAATATCCAGCCCATGCCGCAGGCCGAGAAAAAGAAGCACACCCACAGGCCCACGTCGCTGGTGGCCAAGGCACTGGCGGCAAAGCCGACGGCCGCGATGCTGGCGCCGACGCGGATCATCCGCAGCGGTGGCCACTCAAGCTTGCGCACCAGGATCTGCGAGAGGATCAACGCTACACCGACCATGGTCAGGGCCACACCCGCGGTTTGCGCAGCGTCGGCCGGGCTCATGCCCAGGCGGTCGAGGGCGAAGAAACCGACGGTGATCTGCGCCACCGAGACACTGAGCATCGCGACGAAGGCCACCAGCAACGGCCGGCGCAGGCGGGGGTCGGCCAGGCGTACCGGGCGCGGCGGTTGCTTGAGGTGCAGCTCCTGGCGCTTGAGCTTGAGTAGCAGTACCAAGAAAGCCAGCATCGGCAGCACTGCCATCACGTAGAACGGCAGGCTCAGGCTGTGGCGGGCCAGCACCGCCGCCAGTGCCGGGCCGACGACCAGGCCCAAGGCATTGGCCGCCCCCAGCGACGCCATGGCCTTGGCGCGGTGCTGGGGTTCGATATTGTCGGCAATCAGCGCTGCACCGCCGACCGGCAGGGCAGCATAGAAAGCGCCGATCAAGCCGCGGCCAATCACCAGCCCGGCAAAGGCCAGGGCGGCGCTGGGCAGCAGCTGCAAGGCGCTGTCGATGAACAGGCACAACGCCCAGTAGGCGACCGTGAAGCCTGCAGTGCCGAGCAGCAAAACCTTGCGCCGCCCCAGACGGTCGCTGGCCTGGCCCCAAGGCCGGGCCAGGAGCATCCAGATCACCCCGGCCACGGTCACTGCAGCACCAGCCTGCCAGGTGGCCAGGTTCAGCGTGCGGGCAATCGGGCCGATCAGCGAGACGAAGGCCATCAACGCCATGGTGCAGGCCATGTTGGCCGCCAGCAGCGGGCGCAGGTCAAACGTAGAGCGTGCGGCGGGGGCGAGCGTGGCAGGGTCCGTTGCGGTGGTCATGGGCTATCCGGGGCAGATGAGAGTGAGGCGGTCGATATTCGAGAAGATGATAACGATTGTCATCTATCGCTGTCGACCGCCAATCACCTGCCTTAGAAATCGCCTTTGAGGGTCACGGTGAAATTGCGTGGCTCGCCATAGAAGTTACCCCAGGCCAGGGCGCCGACACTGGAGTAGTAGTGCTTGTCGAACAGGTTGTTACCGTTGACGGCAATGCTCCAATGGTCGTCCAGGCGATAACCCAGGCGCGCGTTCCAGATCGCGTAACCAGGTTGTACGGTTTTCGCCGCGCGGTCCTGATAGTGGTTGTCGCTTTGCGCATTGACGCCACCGCCCAGGCTCCAGCGTTGCAGCGGACCGTCGAGCTGGTAGTCGGCCCAGACCCGCAGCAGGTGGCGTGGCACGTAGCTTGCGGTAAAGGTCGCATCCTGGCTGTTGGTGTTGGTCTTGAGGTATTCAAGCTCGGTGTAGGTGTAGCCGGCCAGCACCTGCAGGCGTTCGGCCAGCTCACCGCTGAGTTCGGCCTCGAAGCCCTGGGCGCGGACCTTGCCCTCGTCGCTGTAGCAGTAACCGTCGGAGGAGCCGGCACAGACCGAGTCATAGTCGGCTTCGGCACGGTGCGCCTCGAGGGTGCGGAACAGGTTGAAGGCTGCGTTGAGGCCGCCGTCGAACCACTCGCCCTTGATTCCCAGCTCGTAGTTGGCGCCGGTCTTGGGTTGCAGCGGGCTGCCCTGGGCATCGCTGTAGGTGCCCTGGGGCTGGAAGATATCGGCGTAGCTGCCGTACACCGACCAGGTATCGTCCAGGTCATAGATCAGCGCGGCGAAGGGGGTGACCTGGCCGTTCTCCTGGCTGCGGTCATGCTGCCAGTAATCCCAGGCCTGGGTGTAGGAATCGCGCTGGCTGCGGTACCAGCTGACCCGGCTGCCGAGCACCAGGGTCAGTGGCTCGGCCAGTTTCAGGCGCAAGGTGGCGTAGGTGCCGATCTGCCGGGTGTCGCTTTCCACCGGCAACGGGCCGCCGCGGTAGGAGGCGGTCTGGTACAGGCTGTCGGGGGGCTTGGGAATGTCGCGGTCGGGGGCGAAGGGGTCCATGGTCACGCCGAGCAACTGGGTCATGTTGATCAGCGCGTAGCTGTCGCTGCCCTTGGCGCGGCTGGCGTTGGCGCCGACGATCAGCTCGTGCTCCAGGCCCCAAGCCGTGAATTTGCCGTCCAGGTAGGCGTCCATGCCGTAGTCGTGCTGGTCGTAGTCGAACACGCCGGAATACACCTGATTGCTGGCCGAACTGGCGCCCACTGGGACGCTGCCCAGGGTCATGGCGTACTGCATGTCCTGGGTGTTGTGGCTGTGCATGGCGGCGACTTTGATCAGCCACTGGTCGTTGAAGTGGTGAGTGAGGTCGGCGAACAGGTTGACCCGCTGGCTTTCCCAGCTGTTCCAGGTTGCGCCCAGGCAGGTGGCGCGCGACAGCTTCAGGTCCGAACCATCGCTGTAGCGCGGCAGGCCTTGCCAGCAAGGGGTGGCATTGAGCTTCTCGTAGGCTGCGCCGACGCCGAGGGTGGTGGCATCGTTGAAGTCGTAATCCAGGGCGCCGTAGACCACCTGGTCGTCGCGCTTGCCCATGTCGTAGAAGTACTGGCGATCCTGCCCGGCGACCACCAGCCGGCCACGCAGGCTACCGGACGCGTTGAGCGGGCCGCCGGTGTCGAGTTGAGCACGGTAGTTGTCCCAGGAACCTGCCGAGAGACTGACGCTGGTAGCAGCCTTTTCCTGCCCACGCTTGCGGATGAAGTTGACGCCGCCGGCGGAACTGCCCGAACCCTTGAGCATGCCTGCGGCGCCGCGCAACACTTCGACTCGGTCGTAGTAGGCCATGTCGCTGGCAAAGCTGTTGGCCTGTACGTAGTTGCCTCCCAGGTCCAGCGGCACGCCGTCGTACTGGTACTGGCCGGCAAGCATGAAGCCACGCGAGTAGAAGTACTTACCGCCCATGGGCGAGTCGTGCACGGTGATCCCCGGGGTTTTCTCCATCACCTGTTCCAGGGTATTGAGGTTCTGCTCATCCATCATCTTGCGGGTAATTACCGTGACCGACTGCGGCGTCTCGCGCAGCGAGTGTTCGCCCTTGGCAATGCTGACCTGGCGCACGGTGAAACTGTCGGTGGTGTCGGTGCTGCTGCTCAGGGTGCTGGCGCCAATGGTGGTGGCGCCCAGTTCCAGGGCGCCGTTGCTGGCCGGCAGCGGGCGGATCGAGTAGCTGCCGTCGGCCTGGCGATAGGCCTGCAGGCCACTGCCGGCAAGGATCCGGCTCAAACCTTCGAGCACCCCGAAGCGGCCCTGCAGGCCAGGGCTCTGCAGGCTGGCGGTCAGTTGTGCGTCATACGACAAGTTGACCCCGGCCGCTGCGGCAAAGCTGCCCAGCACCCGGCTCAGGGAGCCCGCTTCGAGGGTAAATACCTGGCCGTAACTGGCGCTGTCGGTCTCTGCCGCCTGGGCAACGGCGACGGGCAGCAGGGGCAGGCCCAGGGCAGCGGCCAGCAGGTGGCGGCCAATCAGTTGGGGCAGGAGGGCACGGGGGAAGCGGGGTTGCATGGAGATCCTCTTCGTTCGCAAATAAGATTATTTCCTACAGAGGCGGACGAACGGAAAAAAACAGGCACCCCGGGGGTGAAGAAAATTTCAACTCAGGTCAATGCTGACCCAATAACGGTTGTAGCGGCGTACCTGGAGCTTGAACGAGGTGGCCAGGGCGGACAGCGCTGCATCACTGTCGGTGAGCGAGAAGGTCCCCGAAACCCGTAGCCCGTTAAGCTCGCTTGCATAGGCCAACAACCCCGGTCGGTAGCGGCCAAGCTCGTCGAGCAGATCACCCAGACGCCAGTCCTCGACGATCAGGTGCCCACCGGTCCAGGCCGACTCGCTGGCCATCAGGCGCTGCGGGGCATGCACTCCATGGCTGTCGAACTGGCAGCGCTGGCCCGCCTCGAGCCGTCGTGCCGGTGCCTGGTACGGGTTGATGCGCACCGCATGCTCGAACACCTCGACCTGGCTGCCGGCAGCGCGCTGATCGACGCTGAAGCGGGTGCCCAGTGCCTCGATCACGCCCTGGCTGGTTTCGACTCGCAGCGGGCGTTGCTGGCTGTCCTTGGCGCTGGTCAGGAACAACCGCCCGTGGCGCAGGCGAATCAGCCGTTGTTGCCGGTCAAAGCAGATGTCGGCGGCACTGGCGGTATCGAGCACCAGCAGGCTGCCATCGGCGAGGCTCAGGTGGCGGATTTCGCCGGTGGCACTGCGGACATCGGCCAGCCAGTGCTGCGCCGACTGGCTGCGGTAACTGGCCCAGCCACCGAAGCCAAGGCCGGTGGCCAGCAGCAGGCCCTTGAGCACGCTGCGCCGGGGCAGGCCGTCGCTGTCGCTGCGCTGCAAGGTGTCGAAGGCAAGGGCGCCGGGCACGCTGGCCAGGCGCCCTTGCAACTGCTCGACCCGTTCCCAGGCCCAACGGTGCTCGGCGGCGCTGGCCAGCCAGGCGTGCCAGGCCTGTTGCAGGTCGGCCGGGGCATCGCCGGCGGCCAGTTGCACATGCCAGCGGGCCGCAGCCTTCAAGGCCAGGCGCTGGCGTTCGCGGTCAGTCATGGCTGGGCATCGTAGGCGAGCAGCAGGCAGCGCTCGGTGGTCTTGATCAGGTATTTTTTCACCGTGGTCAGCGACACGCCCAGGGCGGCGGCGATTTCCACATAGGTCATGCCCAGCCAGTTGGCCATCAGAAACGCCTTGCGCGCCTTGGCGCCACAGCCGGCGAGCAACTGGTCGATTTCACGCAGGGTTTGCAGAATCACTATTTGCTCTTCGGTGGAGATCTGTTCGGCCTCCGGTTGTGCTGCCAGGGCTTCGAGGTATGCACGTTCCAGTTGCTGACGGCGGAAATGATCGATCATCACCCGCCGCGCCACGGTCGCCAGGTAGTTGCGCGGTTCACGCAGCAGGCGCACCAGCTCCAGTGCCTCGGAAGAGGCGAGGATACGCACGAAGGTGTCTTGCATCAGGTCCGCCGCCCGCTGCGGGCAGCTCAAGCGGCGGCGCAGCCAGTGTTGCAGCCACAGATGATGGTGCTGGTAGAGCTGGCCGAGCTCGGCATTGGGCGGTGACGGCGGTGCGCTCATCCTGGCTGCATCCCGAAAAAATGATGCAGATGATAAGCATTCCCAAAAAACTAATAAAGGACTGATTTCACCGCGCCGCACAACGGCTTACCAGAGTGCCAGGGTGTAACCGACGATCAGCCGGTTTTCATCGATATCAGTGGTCAGGCCACTACTGGAGCGGAAGGTGGCGTTGCGCAAGCGCACGCTGACATTTTTTAGGGGCCCGCTTTGCACCACGTAGGCAATGTCGGTGTCGCGCTCCCATTCCTTGCCGCCACTGACGCTGGCGGTTTCGATATGGCTGCCATTGACGTAACGGGTCATGAAGCTCAAGCCGGGCAGGCCGAGGGCGGCGAAGTTGTAGTCGTAGCGTGACTGCCAGGCATCGGTTTGCGCCTTGGTGAAGACGTTCACGGTCACCAGGTTGACCGAGTAAGGATCCAGGCCCGGGTAGGCAAAATCACCATCGCCGGAAAGGTTCTGGTAACCGAGGCCGAACTTGTGCCCGCCCACGCCCAGGGTCAGCATGCCGTTGAAGAAGCGGTTGTCGATCTTGCCGCCGTCGACCCGCGAGGCGCTGCGCAGGTCATGGCTGCCCTGTTCGCGGGTGTCGAAGTAGCGCAGGTCGCTGCGCAGGTTGATGCCTTCGGCCAGGGGCAGGTCGTGGACCAGCCCGGCGTAGTGCTGGCGGTAGATGTCCTGCATCTGCGCGTAGTAGTAGCTGACGGCCAGGCGCGGATTGAGCGCGTAGGTGCCGCCGGCCAGGTCCAGGTGATTGCTCTGGACCCCGGCGTAGCTCATGTCGTCGTTGCTGGAGGAGTCGCGCAGGTTCTGTTTTTCCAGGCGGCCAAGGTTCAGGGTCAGGCTGTCGATGTCTTGCGACGTCAGCAGACCACCGCTGTAGGTCGAGGGCAGCAGGCGCACGTCGTTGATGGCCGCCACCGGCAGCGTCGGTTGCAGGGTGCCCAGCTTGAGGGTGGTTTTGCTGATCCGCAGCTTGGCGGTCAGGCCCAGTTCGCTGTAGTCGTCCACCGGCTCTTGGCTCGCGCCAAACGGCAGCAGGCCGGTGCCGCGGCGGTCGCGGCTGGAGTCGAGCTTGACCCCCAGTTCACCGAGGGCATCGAGGCCGAAACCGACGGTGCCTTCGGTAAAGCCCGACTCCATTTTCAGGATGAAGCCTTGGGCCCATTCACGTGCCTGGCTCTGCGGCGCGCCGCTCTGACGAAAGTCGCGGCTGAAGTAGAAATTTCGCGTTTCCAGGCTGGCCTTGCTGTCTTTGATGAATTCGGCCTGGGCGATGTGCGGGGTGAGTGCGGCGCACAGGCCGGCACTCACCGTCAGGGAACGGGGCAGAAGCATGGGGCTACCTTTTTTTGTTGTTGTGGGCGGCGGGTGCCAGGTGTCTCTGCCTATATTGTTAACATATTATCTTTATTTATGAATAGCCCCATTTCTGACTGAAATATATTTGCTAAAAAATAATGAAGATATTAATCCTTGCGCAACGGCCCCGGCCACATACTGCGCAGCACACCGTCACGGCGCACCAGGCCATGTACCAGCGCCGCCCCCAAGTGCACCAGTACAATGGCGAACAGGACATAGGCCAGCCAGCCATGGGCCTGGCGCAGCAGGGCATACAGCTGCAGGTCATGGGGCAGCAGCGCCGGCAGTTGCAGCGGCAACGGGTAACCTCCGGCCGAAAGCATGCCCCAGCCGAGCAGCGGCATGGCCAGCATCAAGCCGTACAGCAGCAGGTGCGAAGCCTTCGCGGCCCGGCGCTGCAGCGACGGCAGGTCGTTGGGCAACGGCGGTTGCGGTAGCAGCAGGCGCAGGCCGATGCGCACCAGGACCAGCAGCAACAGGGCCAGGCCAATGGCCTTGTGCAGGCTGACCAGCCAGGTATGGCGCGGCGACAGGTCGTTGACCATGCTCACGCCGATGAACAGCATGGCCAGGATCAGCACCGCCATCAGCCAGTGCAGCAGGCGGGCCAGGGGGTGAAAGGCAACAGGTTTCATGGGCGAGCTCCCAGCTGCGCGGCTTCACGGCTGCGGCGGTTGAAGGATTCCGAATAGGCCGCCGAACGTGCGGCGAGGATTGGGTCGGCCGAAGGCTTGATACCGGTCGGCAGGATCAATGGGTCGAAGTTGAGGTCGCGGCAGGCGCCTTGTTGCGCGGCATCGACCTGGTCGATCACCAGGGTGCCGGCGTCAACTGTGGGACGTTGCCCGGGCCAGGGCTGGCTGGGGTCATTGACGGCATCACCGGCTGCGGCCAGGGTCAATTGCAAGGTCCAGCGCAACGGCCCCAGGCTCAGGCGTTGGCGCAGGTCATGCTGCAGGTAGTCGTTGTCCTCGACCTGGGTGGGCAAGGCGGCGAAGGGTGTTTGTGGCAATAGGCTCCAGCGTACATAGCGGGCTTTGCCCTCGGCATCGATCAAGGCAAAGGCGTTGATGCTGTTGTAGCTTGAGTTGGCGAAACTGTCCGAGGCTTTGTAGTCCTTGGCCCATTGACGAAAGGCTGCGCTTTCCGGGTGTGCGGCGAAAAATGCTTGCAGGCGCGACGGGTCCGGTTTGCCGGTGGCCGGGTCCGGCGTCATCGCCAGCACCTGTTGGTAGAAGGCTTCAGGGGTCCCGACCGCGAGTACCGGAGGGGTGTTCATGCCGGTGCGCCACTGCTGGCCATCGTCGCTGCTCAGTTGCAGCGCCAGGCTGCGGGTCGGCACACTGGCATCCGGGCTGTGCGGGTTGGCGCCACCGATGGCGAAGCGGCCGATCACTGGCACCCTGGCCTGGCTGAATACTCGTGCGCTGGAAAGTCCCGCCGCCTCGCCGCTGCTCTGGAAATAGCCGCTGACACACAGGCCCTTGGCGTGATTCTTACGGTAACCGGGGTGGTGTCCGGCCTGCGCTTCGAAGGTGTCGATAATGCGTTTTGGCGTCAGCCGTTCGTTGCCGATCCAGCCGGCGGTATAGGCAAAACCTGCGGCCAGGGCGGTCAGCCCAAGGCCGATGGCAGCCAGGCGCAAGGCGCGGGGACGGCCGTGTAACGGAGTGGTCATGGCGCTGATCCGGGTCAGTGAATGAGCTGGTACGACGCCTGGGGCAAAGGTTTATTCCAACGCCTTGGAATAAATCTTCATCTCGAGCGTCTGCCTCGTACACTGATCGCCTACAGGCCAAGACTGCGCCAATGAACGAGCTAGATGACGAGCAATTGCGAGAGATGCTGCAGCGCTTGCGCCGCTTCGCCCTGTGGCTGACGCGCGACGCCAGCAGTGCGGACGACTTGGTCCAGGCCACGATCGAGCGGGCCTTGAGCCGTCGCGGCCAGCAGCGCGAGGACGCCAGCCTGCGCGCCTGGCTGTTCTCGATCCTGTACCGGCAGTTTATCGATGGCAAACGTCGCGAGCGCCGTCAGGCACGCTGGCTGGCCTGGTTCGGCCGCGTTGAGGAAGTGGGCAGCAACACCGAAGACATTGTGCTTGCCCAGTCTGGCCTGGCCGCGTTCGCGCAACTCCCCAGCGAGCAGCGCGCCTTGCTGTTGCTGGTCAGCGTGGAAGGCTTGAGCTACAAAGAGGCCGCCCAGGCCCTGGATGTGCCGATCGGTACGGTAATGTCACGTTTGTCGCGCGCTCGCGCGGCCATGCGCGAACTGGCCGAGGGCAATACGCCGCCCCCGGCCTTGCGGAGGTTGAAATGAGCTTGATCCCGTCTGAACACGAACTGCACGCTTATGTCGATGAGCGTCTGGACCCCGAACGGCGCCGGGCGGTTGAGCTGTACCTGGCCGCCAACCCCGAGCAGGCGGCGCGGGTCGAGGCCTGGCGCAACGATGCCCGACAATTGCGCGCGGCGTTGTCCGGCTTTGCCGGGCTTGCGCCCAACCCGCGCCTGGACCCGCTCAATGTGCGCCGCGCGCTGCGCCGTCGGCGGCAACGGCGTTGGGCCAGTGCTGCCGTGCTGCTGGTAACCCTGGGCATTGGTGGCCTGGGCGGCTGGCAGGTGCGCGAGGCAAGCCTGTTGGCCAACAACCCGCCAATGGCCGATGCCGTGCAGGCCCATCGCTTGTTTGCCGACAGCAAGGCCCTGGACCTCAGCGCCCAGGACCCGGCGCGTCTGCAAGCCTGGTTGGGCCAGCACTTCGCCCACGTCGACAACCTGCCAGACCTCTCGGCCTACGGCTTCACCCCGGTGGGGGCGCGGCTGCTGAGCAACGAGCAAGGGCCGGCGGCGCTGGTGCTGTTCGAGGACGCCCAGGGCCAGCGGGTCAGCCTGTTCCTGCGCTCGCCGGGCGAGCACTATGCGCGCATGCCCAGCGGTGAACGAGTCGACGGCCAACTGCAGGCACGCTACTGGTCGCACGGTGACTACAACTACGCCCTGGTCAGCGCCGCATCCGACAGCCGGGGTGAGCAACTGCGTCGGGCGCTCGATATCACTTTGTAGCTGAAATGCCATTAGGGGCGTAAGCTCGAAACCGTTGTCCCCGTTGTTAATTCACTTCATTCGAGGTACCCGCCAATGAAGCGCATGCAAGGTTTGGTAATGGCAGCAGTGGTTCTGCTGGCCGGCCAAAGCGTGCAGGCTTCGGCACCAGCGGTAAAGGATGCGCGTCTGGTTGCCCATGAGCAGGCAGTGCAGGCCTATGCAGCAAGAACCGGCAAGACCGTCCCCGCAATCCAGGATTTTGCCTACGGCAAATCCATGGATGTCGCCCTTCTGATCGAGCAGACCCCCCTGGCCCGCGGCTGTGACGCCGCGCCAATGTTGATGACCTTCGAGGATTCCAGCGGCCAGCTGGTGACGATGCGTTATCGGCTCGAAGGCCAGTGTTCGCGTTTTCAGTCAACGCGATAACACGCCTTGGCAGCGGCGAGGGATCGCCGCTGCGCCACATTAGGTGCAGGCCCGCACCTTCATTGGTGTCATATTGATAGCGCGCGAAGGCTTCTCTACCATCTGCCTATTTTGACCGACGTAGAGAGAAAGTTCATGGGAGCCACAGGGAGGTCGCTGAGCGATTTCGTCGATTTGAACGATGTGGAAGACGCCTTGTTGGCCGCGTGTCGCAAGGGTGAGGTGGTTCGCATTCACGAGCGTTGTCCTGACAGTAGTGAAGCTGGCGAGTGCGTGCGCGCAGATTTATTGAGATTTCTGTTACTGGGCGGGGATGCGGCTGCCCCGGTTCATGAACGCGGTGTTCGCCTTGAAGGTGTCTGTATCGAAGGGCAGTTGGATCTGAGCGGGACAACACTGTCACACCCACTGAGCCTGGTGGATTGCTTGTTTGAGTACGCTCCGAACCTCACCGATGCCAAGGTTTCAGGGACGCTGGTGTTGGCCAACTGTCAAAGCCCGGGCCTGTTGGCGGACCGTCTCGTCACCCGCGGTGCCTTGGACCTGAGCAGTTTTCGATCCAGCGACAGAGTCGATCTTGAAGATGCCCAGATAGGTGGCGGCCTGTACCTGAGCGGTGCCGACCTGGATGGCAATGGTGGTGATGCCTTGCTGGCCGATAGAGTGGAAATCCGGGGGGCGCTGTTGATGGCCGACGGGTTCAGAAGCCGCGGCTGCGTGTCATTTGAAGGTGCGCGTGTCTCTGGGCAGATCAATTGTCGAGGAGCACGATTCAATGGCAAGGGCGAAATCGCTCTGATCCTCGATCAGGTTGCAGTGAATGCGGACGTCTACTTAAGCGCAGGCTTTCGCGCTAAAGGAACGGTCAGGTGCGTTTCGATGAAAACGCAAGGTGCCCTCTATTGCTCTGATGCAAAGTTTGATGGCAAGGGTAGTGAGGCACTGATCCTGGACTCTGCACATATCAACGGTAGCCTCTATCTGTCAGGAGCAGCTCACACCAAAGGAACCGTCCGCTGTCTCGGGGCCCGGATCGATGGCCAGTTCAAACTCGCAGGAGCCCGGCTGGACGGCCGCGGCGAGTCTGCCCTGGGTGCCGACGGATTGCAGGTTAAAGGCGATATCAATTTCGGTGAGGGGTTCACGGCCAAGGGCGCTGTCCGTCTCGTCTGTGCTCGTGTTGAAGGGCAACTGGTTTGCAGGGGGCACCTGAAGGTTAGCGAGGGCGCAGCGCTGTCTGCGGACGGAATCGTCGTCCGCGGAGGGGTTTTTCTGGTCGATGAATGCTTGATACAGGGGCAGGTACGGTTTATTGCCGCGCGCATCACCGGGCAATTCAACTGCCGGGGGGCTGAGTTTGAGGGCAACGCAGGCATCGCGCTGACGGCCAGTAGTCTTGTGCTGACGGGAAATGCATTGCTCACGGGTGGATTCAGGGCTAAAGGTCAGGTCCGCTTCAATGGTGCACAGATTGAAGGTGACCTGATCGGCAAAGATGCCGTTCTTGAAGGTGATGCGCGCCATTCACTCATGGCCACCGGTGCCGTGATTACCGGGACAGTTAGGCTTAGGGAAGGGTTTGATGCATGGCACTCGGTAAACTTTGCTCGTTCCAGAATTGCCGGTGACTTCAACTGTGCAGGTGCCTGCCTGACTGGAGAGCGAGGGCGAGCGCTAGTCCTCGATGGTGCGCAGATAGATGGCACCTTGGCATTGCGTAACATCGAGAAGAAGCTGAGCAGTTCCTCTTTCGTGGGGGCGCGAGTAGGGGAGTTGGATGATGACGAGAACAGTTGGGGTGAAGAGATAGCGCTCAACGGTTTGGTCTATAAAGCCCTTTCTGCGCGGGCGCCGGTTTGCCCTGCGTTCAGGGCAGCATGGTTGGGTCGCCAAATTCCCTCTCTGAAAGGACCTGATGATGTCATCGATGCCGATAACGATTTTCGCCCGCAGCCCTGGCGGCACTTGCAGAAAGTTCTGGAAGAGATGGGGCATTCCGCGCAAGCGCGGGACTTGGGTATCGCCTACGAACATAAATTGCGAGAAATCGGGCATGTTGGCCAACCCCCGACCAACTGGTGGCCTTGGGTGCGTTCTGTGTACTCCAACACCAGCAGAGGCTTGCATTTTCTTTATGGAAAGCTGACCGGATTTGGATACCGGCCCATGCAGTTGCTGATCTGGTTTGCCGGCATTTGGTTGTTCTGCGGTGCAGTTTACTGGTACGCGGCTTCGCAAAAAGGGGTGTTTGCACCCAGTAACCCGATCGTGTTCCAGAGCGATAGTTACCTTGAGTGCCGCCCCGACCGTGCAGATGCCTGGCGCAAGTTGAACCCAGGCAAGGAACTGCCAGCGAACTACATTGGCCACGGCAACTGGTACCTGTGCGACAGCCTGCGTGAGGAGTACACCGGTTTCAGCCCGCTGGCTTACTCTCTGGACGTGCTAATGCCACTGGTCGACCTGCAACAGGAGTCGGATTGGGCCCCGCTGGTGCCGACCCCCAAGCAAGGCTATTGGGACGAGTTCACGTCGTTTGGCTGGAAGCACTTTGTACGTTTGGTGATCTGGCTCGAAATTCTGATCGGTTGGGGTATCAGCCTGTTGATGGTAGCCATTGTCTCTGGCCTGGCGCGTCGCAGCGAGTAATCCTGCTCATGAGCCCATGCGAGTCCTGTTTGTGCCAGCGCCGGCAGATTAAAAAGCCCTGCAATAGCACTTGGTTTGCATCAGGGTATTAATTAGAATCAATCTCATTTGGTTCCGGTTAACCCAGGTGCGTTGATATGAGCGAAGCGGCGGGCCCTAACGAGCAGACTCTGCATGGCCTTTACCGGCAGCATCGCAGCTGGCTCGAAGGTTGGTTGTACCAGCGCCTGGGCAACCGCTGGGATGCCGCCGATCTCAGCCAGGATACGTTTTTGCGGGTACTGGCCAGCCCTCAGGTACTCAGCGAGTTGCGCGAGCCGCGGGCCTATCTGCTGACCGTGGGCAAGCGTTTGCTGGTCAACTTCCACAAGCGCCGTAGCCTGGAGCGTGCCTACCTCGAGGCCCTGGCCAAGCTGCCCGAAGCACTGGTGCCTTCGCCGGAGCAGTGCTGGTTGCTGCTGGAAACCCTGCAGGCTCTGGACGAACTGCTCGATGGATTGCCGACGGCCGTGCGTCGGTCATTTCTCTGGGCGCAGCTCGAGGGTTTGAACTACGCGCAGATCGCCGAGCGCCTGGCGGTCAGCGAGCGCACGGTCAAACGCTACATGGCCCAGGCCTATGAGCATTGCCTGCTGGTTGCGGCATGAACACCTATACCCGCGAGTCCCGGCAACTGGCGCGCACGGCGGCGCGCTGGCTGGCCTTGCTCGATTCGGGCCGTGCCAGCGCCGACGATCTTGTGCAATTGCAGCATTGGCGCGCCGCCAACCCGCAACACGAGCAAATCTGGCAGCGCGCCGAAGGCTTGCGCCAGCGTTTTCATGAGGTGCCAGCGGCCTTGGCCATGGCCAGCCTGGATCGGCCCGACGGCCAGCGGCGTACCTTGCTCAAGCGTGGCCTGGCACTGGCATTGGTAGTGCCCGCAGGCTGGCTGCTGAGCCAGCAGGCGCCGCTGCTGGCCTTGCGCGCCGACTTGCGCACTGCGGTGGGCGAGCGCCGTGGCCTGCGCCTGGCCGATGGCAGCCTGTTGCAACTGAACACTGCAAGCGCCGTCGACCTCGACCTGGCGCGACAGCGCCTGACCCTGGTTACCGGCGAGATCGCCCTGAGCGTCAGCCGCGCGCAAGCCTTGCACGTCGACCTGGGCATGGCGCAGGTGAGCGTCGGTCAGGCCCAGGTCTGCTTGCGTCGCGATGCCGAGCAGTGCCGAATCGCCGTGCTCCAGGGGACCGTGCAGGTGCAACCGCTGCACGGCGCGCAACTGGCCTTGCATGTTGGCGATCAATTGACCGTCAACGTCGACGGCAGTGGCGCCATGGACCGTTTCGATCCGCGCCAGCCAGATTGGCGCGATGGTGTGCTGAGCGTCGACAACCAGCCACTGGGGCAGTTTTTGCGTGAGCTGTCGCGCTACCGTCCGGGCTGGTTGCGCTGGGAGCCGGCGCTCGAATCATTGAAGGTCACCGGTACCTTTCGCCTGGATGACACTGACCGGGTCCTGGCCTTGCTGGCTGCCAGCCTGCCATTGGCAGTGCAGGCGCGCAGCCGTTACTGGGTCACCCTGGTGGCGCAACAAAAAACGGCGTGAAGGGCGCTGCGCTGGACCTGACATTTTTGCCAGTAGCGCAGCGGCTTGCCGTTGGTGATGATGCCGACTCAAGGGCCGGAGCCATGCCGTCATGGACGAAAACAACAAAGCGCGCCTTCGCCTGTATCAACCTGGAGATAGCGTCGTGCTCTACGGCTGCTTTGCCGCCGAGTACGGGGTGATGGAAACCCAATCCGGCATCGTGCGCAGCATCGATTGGTGCAGTTGCCAATTGAAACTGTACTTCGCCTGTGACGACGAGTGCCGCTACATTCCCTTCGCCAGCATCACCGCCGTGCCGTCACCCGCTCGCCGCAGGGCTGGCGCAGTGGATCAAGGCTGAGCCGGCCTTCAAGGCAGTTCGATCTGCGCGCACAGGCCGCCACCGTCGCGGTTGCTCAAGGTCAGGCGGCCACCGATGGCCTGGGTCAGTTGCGCGGCGATGGCCAGACCCAGGCCGGTACCGCCGGTGGTGCGGTTGCGCGAGTTCTCGACACGGTAGAAGGGTTGCAGCACAGCAGCCAGCTCTGCGCTGGGGATCCCCGGGCCCTGGTCCAGCACACTGATCAGCGTGCTGCCCTTGGCCCCGCGGCGCACTACCAGTTGTGCGGCGCCAGCGAACTTCAGGGCATTGTCGATCAGGTTCACCAGCACCCGGCGCAAGGCTTGCGGGCGGGTCTGGATCAGTGCGCCGTTGTTGCCTTGCAGCTCGACCTGCTGGCCGCTGTCCTGGTAGTCGCAGACCAGGCTGTCGAGAAAAGCATCGAGGTTGACCCGGCAGGGTGCCTCGCTGTTGCCATCGATGCTGCGGGCATAGGCGACGCCTTCGCGCACCAGGTGCTCCATGGCTTCCAGGTCGTGCCAGAGCTTGTCCTTGTCACTGCTGCTGTCCATGGCTTCGACTCGCAGTTTCATGCGTGTGATGGGCGTTTGCAGGTCATGGGAGATCGCCGCCAGCAGTTGCATGCGCTCTTTGAGGTAAGCACCGATGCGCGCCTGCAGGGTGTTGAAGGCTGCAGCGGCGTACACCACTTCGCGCGGCCCGCTTTCATCCAGTTGTGGCCCCGGCGCGTTGGGGTCCAGTTTATCGACTGCTTCAGCCAGGCGGGTCAGTGGGCGGATCGCGGTTTTCACTGCCAGCCAAGTGCACAGCAACAGCAGCGCCAATTGCACCAGCAGCACCACGGGCAACCAGCTGGACATCGGCACCGGTGCCGGTGTCACGTCGACAGTCAGCGGTTGGCCATCGGCCAGGCGCAAGTGCACTTGAAAATGCGGGTTGGGCCCGGGGATATTCTGGTAGTTCAGGGCGTAATGCGTGCCCAGGGCCTTGCTGATCGACAGCGCCGCCATGGGCGCTTCATCCATGTTCAGGCGCAGCCCCGAGGCCCCGTCATCCAGCCGATAGCGGTAGGTGCGTCGTTCCAGGCGTGGCAGCCAGGCGGCGCGCTCGGCGGCGGGCAGGCGGTCGAGGATGGCCACGGAAGTGGCGACATCCAGCTCCAGATTGTTGAGCATCATCGAGCGCGAGCTTTGGTAACGCTCGTAGAACTGGAAGCTGAACGACAGCCCGTAGGCCAGTACCAGGCCGGTGAAGAAGATCAGCGCCAGGCGCGAAGCGAGGGTGCGCGGCCAGCGCAGCAGCGTGCCCATGTTCAGGCCTCGACCAGTTGCACGGGCAAGGAAAGCACATAGCCCTCGCTGCGTACCGTTTTTATGTAGGCCGGCTCGCGGGCGTCATCCTGCAGGCGCTGGCGCAGGCGACTGACCAGCAGGTCGATGGAACGGTCGAAGATATCTGCCTCGCGGCCCTGGGTGAGGTTGAGCAGTTGCTCGCGGCTGAGCACCTGTTGCGGGTGATCGAGGAACACCCGCAGCAGGCGGTATTCGGCGCCGCTCAAGGCCACCAGGGTGCCGTCGGCGTCGAGCAGGTGGCGCGCGGTGGTATCCAGCCGCCAATGGCCGAAGGCGATCAGGCGGCTGCTTTCGCTGATGGTCAGGTTCGGTGGCAGCATGCGCGTGCGGCGCAGTACGGCGTTGATCCGCGCCAGCAGCTCGCGGGCCGAGAAGGGTTTGGTCAGGTAGTCGTCGGCGCCCATTTCCAGGCCGATGATGCGGTCGGTTTCGTCGTTGCGGGCGGTCAGCATCAGTACCGGCGTGGCCTTGTGCTTGCCGGCGCGCAGTTCGCGGCACAGCAGCAGGCCATCGTCACCGGGCATCATGATATCGAGCACGATCAGATCGGCCACATCGGCGTCGAGAAAGGCACGCATCTGCCGGCCATCGGCGACGATGGTCGTGCGCAGACCGTTCTTCTTCAGATAGTTGCCTACCAGCTCTCTGATCTCGCGATCGTCATCGACGACCAGGATGTGATCGACATGCTCCATCGTCCGGCTCCCAGTGTGGTGGTGGGGCGAGTGTACCGAGCCCGGTAGTGCTTGCCTGCCGGGCTTTGTATTGCAGTGTATCTGTTGTGGCCGTAGATACCTGGGGAAGCAAAGCGGGCTGATCCGGACACATCGACGATACCTGGCGGGTCTGAAATAGCCGGCAACGGGGTGGAGGTCTCCACCTCCTTGCACACCGCTTCAGGAGTACCGCCATGAACATCAAAACCCTTGCCATTGCCAGTCTGTTAACCCTGCTCAGCCTCGGCGCCGTCGCTGCCCAGGCCAACGACGAGGTGCCGGTGCAGCAATATCGCTATGGCCAGCACCTGGACGTACACAAGGTCCTCGCCCTGCGCGAGGACAGCCGCATTGGCTGCGGCGTGGTCAATGCGCAAATGGACTACCTTGATTCCCAGGGCAAGGAACACCGCCTGCAGTACCAGAAATTCGCCAGCGACTGCCATGACGGCAGTTGAGTCATCGATCAGGGAGGTTCGTCCATGAGTATCAGTTTCAACACAAACCGCCGCCGGGCCCTGGGTATCGCCGCATTGTTTGCAGTGCTGCTGGCGGCGGCAGGCCTGGGCAATCGCCTGCTCGCCGGTACGCCTTCAAGCCTGGAAACATTGGGACCGATGCCGGAACTGAGCGGCGCCGTGCAATGGCTGAACTCGCCACCGCTGGACCGTCAAGCACTCAAGGGCAAGGTGGTGCTGGTGGACTTCTGGACCTACGAGTGCATCAACTGCCGCCGCAGCCTGCCGCACGTCAATACGTGGGCCAAGCGTTACGCGGACCAGGGCCTGGTGGTGATCGGCGTGCATACCCCCGAATACCCTGAAGAGCGGGTGGTGGCCAATGTACGTGAGCAAGTGGCGAAGCTGGATATCGGCTACCCGGTGGCCATCGACAACGACTATGCGATCTGGAACGCCTTCGGCAACCAGTTCTGGCCGGCGCACTACATCGTCGATGGCAACGGCCAGGTGCGCTACGTGCACTTTGGCGAGGGCGCCTATGACACCCAGGAGCAGGTGATCCAGCAACTGCTCAAGGAGCGTGACGGGCAGGCGGGGTGATGGCGGGCAGCGGGCTTGTTATCCTGCGCACTGCACTTGCAGGGATGCCCTCATGGAAATACCGTCGTCGCATATCATCCAGCAGACCGAGCACTGGGTTCTCAATCATCATCTAGCCTCGGCCTTGCCCGGTTACTTGATGCTCGGCCCAACATGCGGTGCCAGTTCGCTGGCCGACCTGGCGCCTGCGGCCCTGGCCGAACTGGGGGGCTTGCTTGCCAGCACCCAGCGGGTAATGGAGGCAATGCTCGAACCGAAGTGGCTGTATATCAGCCGCTACGGCCATATGCCGGGCTTGCCGCTGCACTTTCACTTCATCCCGGTATACCCCTGGGTCGAGGCGTTGTTCTGGCAGGATGAGCGTTATCGGCTGTTGCAGGCATTTGCCGGCACTGACTGCCCGGCAACGGCCACCGATGGCGCCGAGTTGACCTTGTTCATCTGGCGCGAGTTTGGTGAGAGCCCGACACCACCTGCGGTTGAAGGGCCTTCGGTCGGACAGGTGATCGAGCGGTTGCGGCGGGCTTTTTAGCGAGCGCTTTGCGCTCGATCGCCGGCAAGGCCGGCTCCCACAGGTGCAGTGTGCACCGGGCCATTGTGGGAGCCGGCCTTGCCGGCGATGGGCTGCGTAGCAGTCCTGCTTTACTTCAGGGCCTTGGCCAGCTGGCGGATCGCCGCTTCGATTTCACTGGTCGTCAACGAGGAATAGCCCAGCAACCAACCTTGTTGCTTGTACTCGCCCGCATACAGGCGGCTGAGCCCGGGTAGCTGTATACCGGCGCGGGCGGCCAGGCGCTGGGTCTGTTGCTCTGACCAGCCAGGCTCGAGCACGCAGGGGATCTGCAGGCCACCTGGCGGGCGCAGGGCGGTAACGATGCCCGCCAGATGCGTGCCAATCGCTTCGAGCAGGCACGCCCGGCGCCCGGCGTAGAGTTTGCGCATGGCACGCACATGGGCGTTGTAGTGACCGTCGCCCATGAAGCGCGCCAGGGTCAGTTGCAGGGTTTGCGGGGTGTGCCCGTCGATGATGCTGCGCGCGGCACTGAAGGGCGCCACCAGCTCGGGTGGCAGCACCATGTAGCCGATGCGCAGGCCAGGGAACAGGGTCTTGCTGAAGGTGCCGATGTAGAGGGTACGCCGGTTTGGGTCCAGGCCCTGCACACAGGCGGTCGGCAGACCGTCGTAGTGGAACTCGCTGTCGTAGTCGTCCTCGATGATCCACTTGCCGTTTTCTGCAGCCCAATGGATCAGTTCCAGGCGCCGCTCAAGGCTCAAGGTCGCGCCGGTCGGGTATTGATGGGAAGGGGTGAGGTACAGACAACTGGCGCCGCTGCGGTCGGCGCGCAGCAGGTCGGTGCGGATGCCGTGGGCATCGACATCGATCGGTGCGATCCGCGCCTGCGCCGCTTCAAAGGCCTTCTTTGCACCAAAGTAGCCAGGGTTCTCCATTAGGATCGGCTTGCCGGCATCCACCAGCATCTGTGCGCACAGGAACAAGGCCTGGCGGGTACTGCTGAGCACCAGCACCTGCTCGGGCGCCACCTTGGCTCCGCGCTCCAGGTTCAGGTAGGTGGCGATCGCCTTGCGCAGGGCCTCGCTGCCTTGCGGGTCGCCGTGCAGCAGGACGTTGCCACGGTGCTCCTTCAGCGCCTGGCGCTGCAGGCGTTCCCAGACTTGCAGCGGGAACGAGCGGGTTTCCGGCAGGCCGGTGGCGAAGGCCTTGATCGCCTGCTGATCGCTGACCCCGCCGTTGTCGAACAGCGTTCGCCCGCGCAGGCTCAGCCCCTCGCCGGGCTCCGGGTTGCCGCGCTTTTGTGCCTGGGCCCTGATCCGCCGCTGGGCAGTGCCGCGCAATTCTGCGCCAAGGCGGTCCGCCACATAGCTGCCCGAACCCTTGCGGCGCAGGATGTAGCCATCGCGCTGCAACTGCACATAGGCATTCTCGACAGTGTCGCGGGCAACCCCCAATGAGGTGGCAAGCGCGCGGCTGGCGGGCAGCTTGATGCCGCCGGCCAGTGCGCCTTCCAGAATCAGCCCGCGCAGGGCCCGCTGGATGCGCTGGTGCAGGTCCAGCGCCGCGAACTCGATGTCGTTGATACGTATCTTCAGGGTTTCAAGCTCGAAGCGGGTTGTCATGTGGTCTGCCGTGACTTATGAAATTTTCCTGAATTGGCAGGCCAGTCTATTCCTGTTCCTGGTCGTTCGTCGCCCCTGGCGGAGCTGCGGCTGTAACTTGCGGTGCCGGTAGCCAACAGGGATGATCAGTAAAACCAAACAGTCGCGCGCCGGTTGAGCTGATATCCAGGAAGGACATTACATGGACACACCCGCAAACTTCACCCAGCACGGCTATGCGGTCATTTATGACCTGCTCGATGTCAAACTGCAGACCTTGCTCCAGCAACTGGCCCAACAGTTGGTCGAGCGCCATCGCGCGGGTGAAGCAACGGTGCTGGCAGCATCTGTGAACATCGCTTCGGTCAGTCAGCAGCACCCTGAGCGCAACCCGGGAGTGCAAGGGCAAGACTGGATGCTCGAGCCCTTTATCATTGGTGACCTGATGACGCTTGAGCCGCGTTTTACCAGCGTTCTGAGTGCTGCATCGGTGTGGACCAGCGTCGCTGCACTTCTGGGTTGTGAAACCGAAGAGGTTGTCCTGCATTTCTGCAACCTCACGCGCAAGCCGCAGAGCACAGGGCCAGCGGTTGGCTGGCATCGGGATGCTGACAACCGCTACTTCGCCAGCCGAGACAAACGAACCTTGCGCCTGTTGATACCGCTGCAGGCAATGTCCGCTGAAAATGCTGGTACGGCGGTGGTGCCAGGCTCGCATCGGTGCCAGGAGGCAGCTATTGAACACGCCCTGTGCCCGCATGTACCTGTTGGCGCCGGTCTGGCACTCCATTGCGAAGTGCTGCATGGAGGCGCGCCCAATCGCAGCAGGCTTGAGCGTGATGTGCTGGTGATTCAGTTTGGTGTGCGCTCGTCAGTGCTGAGTTATCAGGCTGATGAGGCATACGCCCTGGCAGATCGTGATGCGCTGGTACGTGCAACTGAGCAGCGCTTGGCTGCCTTGATACGAGCGTAAAAGGTACTGTAGCTCCGTCATCCACGCTAGGATCAACAGTCCTGCACTGACAACGAGGTCACCTGTGAAATATGCCATTGCCCTGTTAATGAGCCTGATGCCGCTGCTGGCCAGCGCCGCCGAAGTCGGCGAACGCCTGGCGCCGTTTACCTTGCTCGACCAGCACGACCAGGCCTACAGCCTCAACGAGCAGACCCGTGTGCTGCTGGTGGCGCGCAACATGGACGGCGCCAAGCTGGTCAGCGCCGCAGTGGGCGAGCAGCCCAAAGGCTACCTGGAGGCGCGTGATGCGGTGTTCGTCGCTGATATCCAGCGCATGCCGGCGCTGATCAGCAAACTGTTCGCGATTCCGGCCATGCGCGATTACAGCTACCGGGTGGTGCTGGACCGTGACGGCAAGGTGGTTGCGCGGTATCCGGGGGCTGAGGACAAGGTGCTGTGGATCGAGCTGGAACAGGGCAAGGTGGTGGCGCAGAAGGAGTATGCCAGTGCCGAGGAACTGACGGCGGCGTTGGACGCTTTGACCAAATCTGCTGGATAGAGCGCTGGTGGGAGCGGATTTATCCGCGAATGAATTCGCTCCTGCATGTTCAGCGTTCACTGTGGGTGAGCGGCACCTGCAGCGTCGTCTTGACCCGATCCAGCACCACAATGGTCCGGAACCATTTCACATTAGGGTTATCGTGAAACAGCCGCTGGGCGATGTCCTGGAACACGGTCATGCTGGCCACGGTGAGCACCAGCAAAAAATCGGCATCGCCCGTGACGTAGTAGCACTGCTGAATTTCCGGCCCGGAAAAGGCGCGCTTCATTACCTCAAGGTCCGCCGACTGGGTGCGGTCGGCATGCACCTCGACCATCAGGGTAATCACCTGGCCGACTTTGTCCGGGTTGATGACCGCCGTATTGGCCTGAATCACTCCGGTCTTTTTCAAGCGCTGAATCCGCCGCTGCACCGAGGCGGTGGATAAATGCACCTGTTCGGCCAGCTCGCGCAGGGGCTGGCTGTTGTCTCGCTGCAAGGCGGCGAGCAGGGCAAGGTCGAATTCATCCAGGTCCATATGCAAAAATTTCTCATCGTGAGCGGTAAAAACGAGGGCACTTATCAGCGGCTGCGGAATAAATTATCACCCTCTGTTGACCCTGATTAAGGTATTTCCCATGACCGCGCATAATTCCACGTTGGGCGTAGTGCTCAATGTCCTTGCCTCGGTGCTGTTCGCGGTGATGTACGCCTACACCAGCCTGCTCGCGCCCTTGGATGGCGCCGAGATTTATGGCTGGCGGATCCTGCTGACCGTGCCCTGCCTGACCCTGATGGTGATTGCCAGCGGGCACTGGCCGCAGGTGCGGCGGATCTTCCAGCGGTTGTTCGAGGAGCGCGGGTTTTGGGCGATTCGTCTGGTCTCGGCGGCGTTGCTCGGCGTGCAGCTATGGCTGTTCATGTGGGCACCAATCAACGGCTATGGCCTGGATGTGTCGCTGGGTTACTTCCTGATGCCGCTGGTGATGGTGATTGTCGGCCGCCTGGCGTTCAAGGATTCGATTAGCCGCCTGCAACTGCTGGCCTGCGCGCTGGCGGCGCTGGGTATCATCAACCAGATCGCCATCGCCAAGGCGATCTCCTGGCCGGTGCTGGTGGTGTCCCTGGGCTACCCGCTGTACTTCTGGCTGCGCCGAGTCACCGACACCAACAACATGGGTGGGCTGTGGTTTGACATGAGCCTGAGCCTGCCGGTGAGCTTGTACTTCGTGTTCAAGGGCGGGGTGCTGCTTGGCGTGGGCGGGCTGGCCTCGAACCTGCCCTGGCTGGTGCTCGGCCTGGGCGCGATCAGTGCTGCGGCCCTGGGTTTGCAGGCGTTGTCGGCGCCGCGGCTGAACCTGACCCTGTTCGGCTTGCTGATCTATGTCGAGCCGGTACTGCTGGTGGTCGCTGCGGTGCTGCTGGGCGACAGCATCGCCCCGGCGCAGTGGCCGACCTACCTGGCGATCTGGCTGGCAGTGCTGGTGCTGGTGGTGGAGGGCGGTTTGAGCCTCAACGGCAACCGCCGCAGTTACTCGCCCAGCCGCTGCTCGCGCGAAGGCGGATAGCCAAAGTAGGCGCAATAGCATTTGCTGAAGTGCGAGACCGAGACAAAACCGCAAGCAATTGCCACATCCATCAACGGCAGGTCGGAGTACTGCAACAGACGCCGGCTCTTGGTGATGCGCAGCTCCATGTAATAGCGGCTCGGCGAGGTGCCGAGCTGGGCCTGAAACAGGCGGTCGATCTGCCGTCGCGAACGGCCACTGTAGGCAGCCAGCTGATCGAGGCTGAGGGTTTCTTCCAAGTTGCTTTCCATCAGCTCGACGATGGTGCGCAGCGGCGCACTCATGGTTTTTTTCTGGCTGCTGTCGACCCGACGAAAACGCGCACTGGAAAACGCCAGGATCTCTTCGACACCCTCGGCCAGCGCTTCGCCGTGCTGCAACTTGAGCAGCGCTAGCATCAACTCCAGGGCGCCGTTGGGGCTGGCGGCCGTCAGGCGCTCACGGTCGAGTACAAAGCTTGCCGGGATGATGGTGCACTGCGGGCTGCGCTCGGCCAGGCTGGCGCGCTGTTCGGGGTGGATGGTGCAGTTGTAGCCCTCCAGTACCCCGGCGCGCCCCAGAAACCAGGCGCCATTCCACAGCCCGCCCAGGGCCAGCTCGAGCGCGGCGGCGTCACACAGCAGCTTGTCCAGTTGCGGATACTTGAGCGGGGTGCGCAAGCCGCCGCAGACGATCAGGATATCGAGGTTGCCCAGGGTTGCGCGGTCGATAGGCGCGGCATAAATCTCCAGGCCAAGGTCACTGACCACGCGCTCGCCGCCCAGGGAGAACGGCGTGCTTGCATACCGCTGGCTCTGGAGCAGATTGGCCGTTACCAGCACGTCCATGGCCACGGTGAAACTGGCCATGGAGAAGTTCTCCAGCAACAGGAAGCCTACCTGGCACACCGTGGTCGAGGCAGCTTCGGGGTGTTTGAGGCTGAGCATGTTGCTGGTGCTGGATTTCTTGCTGAACTGGCGTGGGGTGGGCAAGGTCGACTCCGCGATCTGGCAGGATGTGGCGATCATGCCAGATATTGTCGGGCCGGCAATGGCAATCAGGTTGACGGGGCAGTCGCAGGCAGCAATTGTAGTAACGACACTGCTTTCACCACAGAGCGTTGCGCCTGCATCAGTACAAGGAAAGTGCCCATGCCGCTGTTCGAAACCCCACGTTTGCTGGTCCGTGAACTCTCGCGCCAGGACCGGTCGGCCCTGACCGCCATCCTCAGCGATCCTGAGGTCATGAAGTACTCATTGCGGGGCGTCTGCGACGAGCAGGTCACGGGCGATTTCATCGACTGGTGCGTGCAGTGCTACGCAAGCTACGGCATGGGGCAATGGGCCCTGGAGGAGAAGGCCAGCGGCGCGCTGGTCGGGTTCTGCGGGGTCAGCCCCGAGCAGGTCGCAGGCGTTGAGGAACCCGGCCTGGGCTATCGGTTGGCTACGCGTTATTGGCGTCAGGGGCTCGCGAGCGAAGCGGTGAAAGGCGTGCTGCAGCATGTGTTCAGTCAGCAATTGCAGCCTGCCGTCATCGCTATCATCGAACCTGCCAACGTCGCCTCCTTGCGCGTGGTACAAAAAGCCGGTTTCAATCGCTTTGATACCGTGCAGTTTCACGACCGGCCCGTGCGTGTGTACCGGCTGACGCAGCAGCAGTGGAAGGCGCCATGACCAGCAGACACCTCGACCCTTTGCGCCAGGCCATTGGCCAACAATCGGTTGCGCCTGCGCCTGTGCCATGGAAACTGACCGGGCATTTCACCATCGCCGGCTTGCTGGAAATCGGCTTTGACCGCGACAGTGAGCGACTGCTGGTGGCTTCAAGCTCAGGCCGTAGTGTGGTCGACTGCCGTACCGGTGAGAAAATCGCCCGCGACCGTACCGACAATCTGGGCAGCGATCATTACCTGGAAACCCGCGGTATCGGCCCGCTACAAGGCCGGGTGATCCGCATGGCCGGTATCCAGGGTGGCAGCCTGCCGATCAGTACCTGCGATGGCTGGGTGGTCGAGAACATCACCCTGGCCTGGCCCGAACAGCACCTGCTGCTGGTCGAGCCGGGCTCGTGGCTGCATGGCGCCCGCTATAACCGGCCCTGGCAGTTTCATACCCTGGCGATCGAGACCGAGGTGCGGGCGTTCGGTTTTTCCTATACCGGTTTGAGCCTGGTGATCGCCACCAGTGGCGAGTTGCTGGTTTATGGGCGCTCTGCCACCCTTCGTCGCTGAATGCGGTCGCAATCCGGGCGCCGCTGGCGTATTTTCGATACCCAGCCTCAAGACGCCATTGCCGATGCCAGCCCAGCCCTTTCACCCCTGCCAAGACCTCGCCGACGTTCTGTTGCCGCACTTGCCTGCGGACAATGGCGATGGCTCACACGATCTGGCCCACATCCATCGGGTCTGGAGCAATGCCCGGCGGATTCAGGCCCAGGAGGGCGGCGATCTGCACATCCTCTTGGCCGCCGCGCTGCTGCACGATTGCGTCGCGGTCGAAAAGAGCTCGCCGTTACGCGCAAAGGCGTCGACCCTGTCTGCGCAAAGGGCCGAGCGGATACTGGCTGAACTGGGCTGGGCGGGTGAACGCATCAGCGCCGTCGCCCATGCCGTCGCCACCCACAGTTTTTCTGCCGGCCTGCAGCCTGAAACCCTGGAAGCAAAAATCCTCCAGGACAGTGACCGCCTGGACGCTATCGGCATGGTCGGCGTGGCCCGTTGCTTTTACGTTGGTGGGCGTATGGGCTCTGCCCTGTACGATTTCAGTAATCCCACTGCAGCCGGGCGCGAGTACCAGGACCGTCAATTCAGCCTCGAACACTTCCACACCAAGCTGCTGAAGCTGGCCTCGGGCTTTCAGACCGAGGAGGGCGCACGCCTGGCGGCCGAGCGGCACCGGCGCCTGGAGCTGTTCGTTGAAGGCTTCATGGACGAAATCAGCGGCCCTCAAGACTGATGCGGGTACTGCAGGATTCGTGCATGCTCGGGGGCCGAGCAACCTGAGCGAGAACCACCGATGATCACTTGCTACCTGCGCTACGTCCTGGACCCCTGCAAACTCGCCGAGTTCGAGTATTACGGCAAACTCTGGATCCCGCTGGTGGAGCGCTTCGGCGGCCAGCACCACGGCTACTTTCTGCCGTCCGAAGGCGCCAACAATATCGCCCTGGCGATGTTCAGCTTCCCCAGCCTTGCCGAGTACGAACGCTATCGCCAGGACTCGATGAACGACCCCGAGTGCCTGGCCGCCTTCCAGTACGCCCAGGACACCCGCTGCATTCTCAGTTACGAGCGTTCGTTCTTTCGCCCGGTGTTTGCCCAAGACTGCGCGACTAACCCAGCAAAACCGGGTGGTTTGACGGCAAAGTGACCACTGACTGAGGGAAAAGCGCTTTTCGCTCTTTCGACTTGGGGCAAGGGAGGGCACAATGCGTGTCCTTTTTTTGGCCGGCCTGGCCGGGGGCCTCGAAATGATCAAAACGCCGTACTACCTCATCGACAAAACCAAGCTGCTGCACAACATGCAGAAGATCGCCTACGTGCGCGAACAGTCCGGGGCCAAGGCCCTGCTGGCACTCAAGTGCTTTGCCACCTGGTCGGTGTTCGACCTGATGCAGCAGTACATGGACGGCACCACCTCGTCCTCGCTATACGAGCTCAAGCTTGGCCGCCAGAAGTTCGCCGGCGAAGCCCACGCCTACAGCGTGGCCTGGGCCGACGATGAAGTCGAAGAGATGCTCGACAATTGCGACAAGATCATCTTCAACTCCATCGGCCAGATGCAGCGCTTCGCCCAAGCGTCTGAAGGCAAGGTCCGCGGCCTGCGTGTCAACCCGCAGGTGAGCAGCTCCGACTACCTGCTGGCCGACCCGGCGCGCCCGTTCAGCCGCCTGGGCGAGTGGGACCCGGTGAAAGTTGAAGAAGTCATCGAGATGATCTCCGGCTTCATGTTCCACAACAACTGCGAGAACGGCGACTTCGGCCTGTTCGACCAGATGTTGTGCACCATCGAAGAGCGCTTCGGCCACCTGCTGCACAAGGTCGAGTGGGTCAGCCTCGGTGGCGGCATCCATTTCACCGGTGAAGACTACGCCGTGGACGCTTTCTGCGCGCGCCTCAAGGCATTCTCCGAGAAGTATGGCGTGCAGGTTTACCTGGAGCCGGGCGAAGCGGCGATCACCCAGAGCGCGTCGCTGGAAGTGACCGTGCTCGACACCCTCTACAACGGCAAGCACCTGGCCGTGGTCGACAGCTCGATCGAAGCGCACATGCTTGACCTGCTGATCTACCGCCTCAACGCCAAGCTTGCGCCAAGCGAGGGCGAACACACCTACATGATCTGCGGAAAATCTTGCCTGGCCGGCGATATTTTCGGCGAATACCCATTCGATCGTCCGCTGGCCATCGGCGATCGGCTGTCGTTTGTTGACGCAGCGGGTTACACCATGGTCAAGAAAAACTGGTTCAACGGCCTGAAAATGCCGTCCATCGTAGTGAAACAACTCGACGGTAGTGTCGAGGTGGTTCGCGAGTTCGGGTTCGAAGACTACGTGTCCAGCCTGTCGTAAGCTGGCAGTAAAGGAGAGAAAGAGAAATTGAAGAAGAACGTTCTTATCATTGGTGCAGGAGGTGTCGCCAAGGTGGTGGCCCACAAGTGCGCGCAGCACAACGACGAACTCGGTCGTATTGCTATCGCGTCGCGCAACATCTCCAAATGCCAGGCCATCATCGACAGCGTCAAGGCCAAGGGTAGCCTCAAGCAACCCGCAGAAATCAAGGCTTTCTCGCTGAATGCGCTGGACGTTGAAGCGACCAAGGCGCTGATCCGCGAAACCGAATCGCAAATCGTCATCAACGTCGGTTCTGCGTTCCTCAACATGTCGGTGCTGCGTGCCTGCATCGATACTGGCGTGGCCTACCTGGACACCGCCATTCACGAAGAACCGGGCAAGATCTGCGAGACGCCGCCCTGGTATGGCAACTACGAGTGGAAACACCTCGAGGAATGCCAACAAAAGAACGTTACCGCCATTCTTGGCGTGGGCTTCGATCCGGGCGTGGTCAACGCCTATGCAGCCCTGGCCAAGCAACAGTATTTCGACAGCATTGAGTCGATCGATATTCTCGACGTCAATGCTGGATCCCATGGCAAGTACTTTGCCACCAACTTCGACCCGGAAATCAACTTCCGCGAGTTCACCGGGCAGGTATGGAGCTGGCAGAACAGCCAGTGGACCAGCAACACCATGTTCGAAGTCAAGCGCACTGACGACTTGCCGGTAGTCGGTTCGCAAAACCTGTACCTGACCGGTCACGACGAAGTGCACTCGCTGTCGAAGAACCTCGACGTGCCGAACGTGCGCTTCTGGATGAGCTTTGGCGAGCACTACATCAATGTGTTCACTGTGCTGAAGAACCTTGGCCTGCTGTCCGAGCAACCGGTCAAGACTGCCGAAGGCCTGGAAGTGGTACCGCTCAAACTGGTCAAGGCCGTATTGCCTGATCCGTCCTCGCTGGCACCGGGTTACACCGGCAAGACCTGCATCGGCGACCTGGTCAAAGGCACCAAGGACGGCCAGCCGCGAGAAGTGTTCATCTACAACGTAGCGGATCACGAAGAGGCTTACGCCGAAACCGACAGCCAGGGCATTTCCTACACCGCAGGCGTGCCGCCTGTAGCGGCGGCGCTGCTGGTTGCCCGTGGCGAGTGGGATGTGCAGCGCATGGTCAACGTCGAGGAGCTGCCGGCCGAGCCGTTCCTCAAGGCGCTGGACGTGATGGGCCTGCCGACGCGGGTCAAGGACGAGAACGGCGACCGTCCGTGGAACTGAGTTTCACCCTGCGGTAAAGGGTCGAGGCGCCTTGCTGGCGCCTCGATTCAAAGTAAGTAGCTGTTTTAACAACAATTTGTGCAGTAGGGGGCTTCCCAGAAGCATCGATGTTTGTTAAATTAGCGCCCAGTTCGCAAGTGAGTGCCAGGCACTCATCGCTACAGTTACAGGGGCGTCGCCAAGCGGTAAGGCAGCAGGTTTTGATCCTGCCATGCGTTGGTTCGAATCCAGCCGCCCCTGCCATTCTCTCGTTGTATCCTCCCCACCGGTTGTGATTTTGGCTCCGTGGGAGCGGGCTTGCCCCGCGATAACCTCAACTCGAAATGCCCATTGGCTTCCTGCCAATTTACTGTCATCGTTGCCACTTCTTCTCCCTGGCAAGGACTGCCGTCCATGGCATTGCACCTCTGGCTCACTTTTTCCTTCGCATACCTGCTGACCTCCCTGACCCCTGGCCCCAACGTATTGCTCACCGTGCGCAACGCCTTGCGCCATGGCCCGGCGGGCATGGGCGTGACTTTGTTCGGCAACCTGCTGGCGCAATTACTGGTGATCAGCGCCGTGGCCTGGGGTGTGGGGGCAATGCTGCTAGCCTTGCCGACAGCATTCCTGGCCTTGAAGGTTATCGGCGCGGGCTACCTGATCTACCTCGGTGCACGTCAACTGTTCGCCCGCAAAGCGTCAGCGGTGGCCGCAACCCAGGCCCCCGAGCACCTGACACAATCGAAGTGGCGCATTGGCAGCGAGGCTTTCCTGGTCTCTGCCAGCAACCCGAAGACCCTGATCTTCTTCTGCGCCTTCCTGCCGCAGTTCCTCGACCATGGCCGGCCGATCGCCGAGCAGTTCACGGTCATGTACCTGACCAGCGCCGCCATCGTCTGCGGCGTGCACTCGTTCTACAGCTTCAGTGCCATGCGCTTTAGCAAACACGTGAAAGCCTCGCGCCTGGTGGCGGCGCTCAAGCGTGCCACTGGCGCGCTGTTCATCGGCCTGGGTGTGCGCTTGTTGAGTGCTCGGGCGGTATAAAACGCTCGTTCACAGATACCGCACGGCGCCCATGCCGGCCATGGCCGCCAGCCCCAGCAGGCAGATGATGCCTACGACGTAGGCAAGGGTGCGCCAGGGTTGCCAGCGCGCCAGGTAGGCCAGGGTGTGCACCAGGCGTGCAGCGGTGAACAGCACCATCAGCCCGGCCGTCAGCATGAACGGCGGGTTGAACACCAGGCACAGCGCGCCCAACACAAAAAACAGCGGAATGTTCTCCAGATCGTTAGCCCAGGCCTGGGCTGCGCGGCGCACTTGCGGCAACTCCTGGGCACTGGCTTCGCGGCCGACCAGGCTTGCGTCTTCAGGGTTCTTGAAGGTCAGCCGGCTGATGCGATAGAAGCCCTGATAGCAGGAGATCGCCAACATCTTCACAAACAGCGCGACCACGCACAGGGCGTAGACGGAGAGTAGCGTGTGCATCTTCATTCCTTTGAAATGGGGAGCGCGATAATCGCCTGGATCACTCGAACAACAAATCCGCAGCCAGTTGCGGATACTCAACCTGCATATTGGCCAGGCATTTTTGCATCAGTTCGGCATCTCTGGGCAACCGCCTGGAGAATGCGTCCCAACCACTGATCTGCAACTGTAGAGGCATCTGTACAAGCCCGGTAATGGCATCCCAGAACGCATCCCAGTTACAGCCATACCAATCGGGGAAGGCGAGGGCATCTTTTAACAGGTAGTGCAGGTCCTCGGCGCTTGTCACCTTGTTCAGGTCAATCACTACAACTTGCAGGCGGTTCAATTGAAATGCCCGAGGTAGGTGAGTGTGGTCGTGCTTTGCGGCTGTCGTAGAGGCGCGTGATCAGGCGCACGGCGATCCCCATTGATCGCGTTGTCGCCGACGATGATGAAATGACTGAAAGCCTCCAGAGACCGGGAACACAGCAGCGCTTTCTGCGCCTCGCTGGCTACCAGGCTCTGTACGTACGCCAGCGACTCATCCAGCTCGACAAAGTCCGAATCCAAAAAGAACTCAAGCTCCTGGACCAGGAGCCAGCTCGGGTTGTTATTCTCCCATGCCGTGTATTGAGCCGGGCTCGCATCTTCGGGCGGCTCGGGCTGCCACTGCTCGAATGCAAATTGTCGTGCTTGGTCTTCGCTCTGGAAGGTGGCGGCGAAGAGGTGGAAGGGGTAGTAGCGTGGATCGTCCATAATCTGCCGTGCCGAGTGTTTTGAATGGCGCGCAGGTTATCAGTGTTGAGTGATTAATTTGTTGCCTGGTTTACGATCGCTGGCAAGCCCACTCCAATAACAGATAGCTGTGCCTCAACCGTCCGTCGCCCATACTGCACTTTCGCCACCATCCCCTGGCCACCCCGGTTTTCCCTGCTTAACTGCAAGGGGCTGCCAGGCAGGCAGCTATGCGCCCAGGGAGGGCTCAATACCGTCGCACCTCGGCAAGCCTTGCCCATCGCCGGCAGGGTTGTACCGGACCGCAGCGTCTTCGCCGCAGGCAATCTGCGCGTGACGCCATCACGGAGGTCGCAACGCCATTCGCCTATCTCCAACTGTGCGCCAAGGAAGTCACCGGCCAGAAACAGCCTACGCGCTTGTTTCCACTCATTGATTGCAATGGAGGCACCATGACTGACTCACTACAAGCACCTGTAATCGGACTGTTCCCACTGTCTTATGTTATTGGCACCGAGGCATCCGGCGCCCAGCGCCTGGTACTCGACCTGCTGGTTCATCCAGCCGACCGCACCCTGCGCGGCGTCGCCCAGCTCACCCAGGCGACCAACCCACCGCTGGACCAGCACTTGGACGTCTGGGGCACCTTCAGCTATCAGCCGCTCCTGCCACCGAGCTCGAGCAAAATCCTTATTACCCTGCAAGGCAACCATGGCGGCAAGACGGCCAATTCACCGATCACCTTCTACCTCAATCTTGCGGTCGGCACCGACTGGCAAAAAGGCCTGGCGGGTTATAGCTACCTGAACAGCCAAGGGCAAAGGATCGTGGTCGAAGCCCCCGCGCACCGGGAAGAAACCCGTATCCAAACTTTCGGCAACCTCGACATCCAGGCACCGCTGCACGCCACTACCCTGGACGCGGTGATTGCCACAGGCGATGTCGAGCACCTCAAGGCCCTGGCCGCCGGTGACGCCGGCCAGGCGCTGAATACCGCCATCGATTCGACCAACAGCGCTTCCGGCAAAGCCGGCAAGTCCAGCCGCGCCTGACCAGACAAGGAGTCGTACCATGCCTGCAATCGGACTGTTCCACACTCGCCTCAACGTGCGCACCGGCCTGCTCGGCGCGCCGGTCCTGACCCTCGATCTGCTGGTCAATACCGTGCAGAAGAGGATCAGCGGCGTAGCCAGCATCTTCACTGCTACGTACCCGCCGCTGAACTTCCACGCCGATGTCTGGGGTGACTACTCAGACCTCAAGCTCGGCCTCAAAGGCGAGGGCCATATCGTCCTTAACCTCACTGGCAGCCCGAGCGGCCCGTTCAGTACCCTTGAGCAGACCTTCCACCTGCACGGGATCCTCGACGCTGACTGGGCCAGGGGGACCGCCACCTACCGCTACCTGCGCCTGGATGGTGGAGATTGGCACGTGGTGCCCCACGCCAAGGTGCGCCAGGCACCGACCGAGACTCACCAGAGCCACAAGGATCTCGGCGAGCACAGCCGAAACCGTCTGCGGACGGCGATTGCCGAGCTGGAAAGCGTGTAAACCGGCGTAACAGGAGGGCAGCCCGGGGTGACCGGGTTGTCTTTCTCTCTCTCTATAAACATCGCTCGGCCAGGGGAGCGTCGCCTTACCGGTTTGAAGGACAAGACATCCCAGCGAAAACCCGGATAATGGCGGCCAAATCGTTTTGCTCGGTATGGTAATCCCCCATGGAAATCAAGGTTAACTTTCTCGACAACCTTCGACTTGAAGCCAAGTTCGATGACTTCACGGTGGTGGCCGACCAACCTATCCGCTACAAGGGCGATGGCTCGGCGCCAGGCCCGTTCGACTACTTCCTGGCCTCCTCGGCGCTGTGCGCGGCGTACTTCGTCAAGCTGTACTGCCAGACCCGTGACATCCCCACCGATAACATTCGCCTGTCGCAGAACAACATCGTTGACCCGGAGAACCGCTACAAGCAGATCTTCAAGATCCAGGTCGAGCTGCCGGCTGATATCAGCGAGAAGGACCGCCAGGGCATCCTGCGCTCCATCGACCGTTGCACGGTGAAGAAGGTGGTGCAGACCGGCCCCGATTTTGTCATCGAAGAGGTGGAAAACCTCGATGCCAATGCCCAGGCCCTGCTGATGCTCGACCCGGCCTCGGACACCAGCACCTACATCGCCGGCAAGGACCTGCCGCTGGAGCAGACCATCGCCAACATGTCGGCGATTCTCGCAGGCCTGGGGATGAAGATCGAGATCGCCTCGTGGCGCAACATCGTGCCCAACGTCTGGTCGCTGCATATCCGTGATGCACAGTCGCCGATGTGCTTTACCAACGGCAAGGGGGCGACCAAAGAGGGCGCGCTGGCCTCGGCACTGGGCGAATTCATCGAGCGGCTGAACTGCAACTTCTTCTACAACGACCAGTTCTGGGGCGAAGACATCGCCACTGCAGAGTTTGTCCACTACCCGGACGAGCGCTGGTTCAAGCCTGGGCGCAAAGATGCACTGCCGAAGGAAATCCTCGACGAGTACTGCCGCGAGATTTACAACCCCGATGGCGAGTTGTGTGGCTCGCACCTGTACGACACCAACTCGGGCAATATCGAGCGCGGTATCTGCTCGCTGCCGTTCGTGCGCCAGTCCGATGGCGAGGTGGTGTACTTCCCCTCCAACCTGATTGAAAACCTCTACCTGAGCAACGGCATGAGCGCCGGCAACACCCTGGCCGAAGCCCAGGTGCAGTGCCTGTCGGAGATTTTCGAGCGGGCGGTGAAGCGCGAGATTCTCGAAGGCGAACTGGCCCTGCCGGATGTGCCGCAAGCAGTGCTGGCCAAGTACCCGGCCATTCTTGCCGGCATCCAGGGCCTGGAAGAGCAGGGCTTCCCGGTGCTGGTCAAGGACGCCTCGCTGGGCGGTGCCTTCCCGGTGATGTGCGTGACTTTGATGAACCCACGCACGGGCGGCGTGTTCGCCTCGTTCGGCGCGCACCCAAGCTTTGAAGTGGCGCTGGAGCGCAGCCTCACCGAATTGCTCCAGGGCCGCAGTTTTGAAGGCCTGAACGACCTGCCGCAGCCAACCTTCGAAAGCCACGCGGTGACCGAGCCGAACAACTTTGTCGAGCACTTCATCGACTCCAGCGGCGTGGTGTCGTGGCGCTTCTTCAGTGCCAAGGCAGACTTCGAGTTCGTCGAGTGGGACTTCAGCGCCGAGGGCGAACACGCCAACGCCGAAGAAGCCGCAGCGCTGTTCGGCATTCTCCAGGACATGGGCAAAGAAGTGTACATGGCGGTGTACGAGCACCTGGGCGCCACGGCGTGTCGTATCCTGGTACCGGACTATTCGGAAATCTATCCGGTAGATGACCTGATCTGGGACAACACCAACAAAGCGCTGTTCTTCCGTGAAGACATCCTCAACCTGCACCGTCTGGAGGATGAGCAACTGCATGCGCTGGTCGAGCGCCTGGAAGAAAGCGAGCTGGATGACTACACCGACATCACCACCCTGATCGGCATCGAGTTTGACGACAACACCGCCTGGGGCCAGTTGACCATCCTCGAATTGAAACTGCTGATTCACCTTGCCCTGCAGCAATTCGAGCCCGCCAAAGAGCTGGTCGAAACCTTCCTGCAGTTCAACGACAACACCGTTGAGCGCGGTCTGTTCTATCAGGCGGTGAATGTGGTGCTCGAAGTGGCGCTGGACGATGAGCTGGAACTGGCCGATTACGAGGTCAACTTCCGCCGCATGTTCGGCAACCCGCGCATGGACGCGGTGCTCGGTTCGGTGGACGGCAGCGTACGCTTCTACGGCCTGACGCCGACCAGCATGAAGCTCGAGGGCCTCGAGCGTCACCAGCGCCTGGTCGACAGCTACAAAAAGCTGCACGCGGCGCGGGCCAAGGTGGCCAACCTGTCTCGGTAAGACGCGTAAACAAGAATAGCACCTTCGGGTGCTTTTTTTGTGTTTATGCATCCAGGTTATAGCCCTGTAACCAACGAATCTTGCCACTGAAACGGCGCCGCTTGCCGGATCATCAGGTTGGCGTTTAGCTGAGCGTTCGTGTGAACAACCTCATCAGGTGCAGACCATGAGCACACCTCTGGATATGAATGCCTTGAAGGCCCGCCAGCAGGCGGCTTGGGCCAGTGGCGATTACGCGGTGATTGGCACCACCTTGCAGTTGGTTGGCGAACGCCTGGCCGAAGCCTGCGACTTGCGCTGGGATGAACAGGTGCTGGATGTCGCCGCCGGCAACGGCAACGCCACCCTGGCCGCCGCCCGGCGTGGCTGCCAGGTCACCTCTACTGACTATGTCGGCGAGCTGCTCAAGCGTGGCGAAGAGCGCGCGCGGGCCGAACATCTGAGCAATGTTGTGTTTCAGGTCGCCGATGTTGAAGCCTTGCCGTTCCAGGCGGGAGCGTTCGACGCAGTGGTCTCGACTTTCGGTGTTATGTTCGCCCCCGACCAGGCCCAGGCGGCCAGGGAGCTGGGGCGTGTGTGCCGCTCGGGCGGTCGTATTGGCCTGGCGAACTGGACCCCACAAGGTTTTGTCGGGCAAATGTTCAAGACCCTCGGTCGCCACGTCCCGCCACCGGCTGGTGCGCTACCGCCGTCGCGCTGGGGCGATGAGGAACAGCTGCACACTCTGTTTGCCGATGCTATCGGCTCGATCAAGGTAAACCGGGAACACTTCAACTTCCGCTATCGTTCGCCAGCGCATTTCATCGACGTGTTCAGGACCTGGTATGGACCGGTGCACAAGGCATTCGCATCGTTGGAGGGTGACAAGGCCAGCGCCCTGGAAAGCGATCTGAGCCAACTGTTGAACGACAGCAATGTGGCGCAAGGTTCGCTGGTGGTGCCCAGCGAGTACCTGGAAGTCGTTATCACTCGCCGCTGAGCAATTTAGGTGGGAGCAACTGTCTTGATGAAAATCTAAAAAGCTTGCGCGATCTCTGTGGGAGCGGCGATGCGGCGACCCGACTTGCCCCGCGAAGCGATGTGACTGACAGACCGCTATCGCGGGGCAAGCCCGCTCCTACAGATGTATCGTGTCGATGACTGCGCCGGTAAAGAAGTCCACGACCTCCAGGCGATGGGTCAACAACCGATCGCCAAACCAGTCGGCCGCAAGCCGGGCAGGTGGGCCGTTTTGCCGCACAACGGCGTTTTCGACCTGGCCGCTGTCCGTCGCAATGATGATGTCTTCGCCCCAGTCGGAGCGCTGGGTTGCTGAGAGGGGCAGGCACAGGTGGCTGCCAGACTCATTGAAGAAGATCTGCCCGGAGCCGGTCTGGCCGTACTCACTCATGTCCCTGGCCCAGCGCACCGCGCCGTCGCGGTCGCAGCAAAGCAGGCGGTGGTTTTCGCCGACGACGAACAGGTATTCGCCATCGCGAGAAAAACGCAGGTTTTTCACCTTGGCCGCAAGCGACACCGCCACCTTGCTGATCTCGCCGCTGGCGCAGTCAACGACCAGTACGCTGTTGCTGGCGCGCTCATCGGGGGCCCAGAGTTTACCCTGCACGGGGTCGATGCTGCCGAACCTGGCGTCGACATCGCGAGCGATAGGCTCGCTGCATTCGCCGCTGTCCAGGTCGATGACCACGGGGCGTTTTTTACCGTTGCCGACACTGACCAGCGCGTACTTGGCGCTGGGGTCGAAACGCGCCCAGTACGACAGGAACCTGTCGGTTGCCTGCAGCGGCGCACCGTCCTGGATAAAGCTCAAGCGTGAGCGACTGGCGCCGCGCAGCACCAGCCAGTCGATCCCTTGCAGGGCCATGCGCCGGCCATCGGCGCTGATGTCACTGACACTATCGTCGGCCTGCGGGCCAAGCGGGTAGCTAACGGCGCCGCTGTCCGGATCGTATTGGCTCAGGCGGGTCGGGCGGATGCTGTCGTGTTTGTCGAAGAACACCAGGCGGCGCGGTACATCAATGTACATTGGAACTTCCCAGGGCCGTTGGGCAAAGAGGCGCAGGATAAAGCCAGGCCGGGTTTCTGCAAAGCCTCACATCGGCTGCAACGTCCTGAACTGCTCGACGAGCCAGGCATGCAACTGCGACACCGCCGGCGAGAGCTGTTTGCGATGCGGGCAGACCAGGCTCAAGGGCAGCACCTCGCCAGGGCAGTCGGGCAGCACCAGCTCAAGACGCCCGGCCAGCACATCGGCGCTGACATCCAGCCAGGACTTGAACGCGATACCTTCGCCCTCGATCGCCCAGCGGCGAGCAACCTCGGCGTCGTCGCTGAACAGTGGCCCTGAAACCTGAAGGGTCTGCGAACCCACCCGCCACTTGTCGTAGACGCGGCCGTGTTGCAGGTACAGCAAACAGTCGTGGGCGAGCAGGTCCTTTGGGGCCGATGGACGGCCATGGCGTTCAAGGTAAGCTGGCGAGGCCACCAGCACCCGCCGATTCCACGGTGCCAGCGGCAGCGCCACATAGTTGGCCTCGGCGTTGAGCCCATAGCGAATGGCGATGTCCACTGGGTCGCGAAACAGATCGGCGATCTGGTCGGAGAGAAACAGACGCAGATTCAGTTGCGGGTGTTCGCGTCGAAACGCCGAGAGCCAAGGCAGCAGAATGTTGCGCCCAAGATCCGAGGGCGCGGCGACTTGCAGCACGCCTTGCAGCGGGGCGTTGTCACCGCGCAGGCTGTCGCGCCCTTGCTCGAGGGTTTGCAGCACCGACACGGCGGTCGGCAGGTACTGCTCACCTTGCGCCGTCAGGCGCAGGCTGCGGGTGGTGCGGGCAAACAGGCGCACGTCGAGTTCGTGCTCAAGGCGCTTGATCGCTGCCGCCACCTGGCCCGGTAGCAGGTCGGCCTCAAGCGCCGCAGCGGTGAAACTGCCCAGGGCGGCGCTGCGGACAAACATCCCCAGATCATCAATACGGATCATTTTCACTCCTGCAGTGAAAGTGTTGGCGCATTTTGCCGGTTTTTCTTTACCACGGGGAAAGTAAAACTATGCCTCGACCTTACTTCTTCAATCAGGAATGCACCCATGGATCTCGTCAGCCTGGCTCAACACCGCTACACCACCAAGGCCTTCGATGCCACCCGCAAAGTCCCGGCCGCCACGCTGCAGGCCTTGCTCGAACAACTGCGCAACAGCCCGTCCTCGGTGAACTCGCAGCCCTGGCATTTCGTCATAGCCCAAACCGACCAGGACCGTGCGCGTATTGCCAAGGGCACCGAGAACGGCTTTGCCTACAACCAGGCAAAAATCCTCAATGCCTCCCACGTCATTGTCTTTTGCACACGCACCCACATGCCTGAGGAGCACTTGCAGGCGGTGTTGGCCCAGGAGGCTTGCGACGGACGTTTTCATACCGACCAGGCCAGGGCAGGGCAGGACGGCAGCCGACGTGGCTATGTCGATCTGCACCGCTACGAGCAAAAAGACTTGCAGCACTGGATGGAGAAGCAGACCTACCTGGCGCTTGGCACGCTGTTGCTCGGGGCGGCCTCGCTGGGCGTTGATGCAACGCCCATGGAAGGTTTTGACAGCAAGGTGCTGGATGCCGAACTGGGCTTGCGTGAGCAGGGTTTCACCAGTTTGGTGCTGGTCAGCCTCGGCTACCGCAGCAGCGAAGACTTCAACGCCGGCCTGCCCAAGTCGAGGTTGCCTGCGCAGTCACTGTTTACCTATCTGTAAACAGGTGTCCGCGCGGCCGATAAAGTTGAATTAGCGCGCAATGCCCGCCAGAATCGCGCCCCGATCCGGCCAACGGTGCCGGACGTTCGTGCTCAAAGAGGCTGCCGTTGAACCAACAGACTTTGTCCATGCGCCTTCAGCGTGTGGCCGCGCAAGTGCCGGCCGGTGCGCGCCTGGCCGATATCGGCTCAGATCACGCCTACCTGCCGGTGGCATTGCTGCGCCGTGGCGCGATCGCCGCAGCGGTAGCCGGCGAGGTGGCGTTGACGCCGTTCAACGCCGCCTGCCGCACCGTCCGTGACCAGGGCCTTGAGCAGCAGGTCAGGGTGCGCCTGGCCGATGGCCTGGCGGCGATCGAGCCTGCGGATGCGATCGACGCGATCAGCATCTGCGGCATGGGCGGCGAGAGCATTCGTGACATCCTCGACAGCGGCAAGGCCCGGCTGAGCGGCCGAGAGCGGCTGATCCTGCAGCCCAACGGCGGCGAACAACCGTTGCGCCAGTGGCTGATGGACAACGGCTACCGCATCCTGCACGAGGAGATCCTGCGGGAAAATCGCTTTGACTATGAAGTCATCGTCGCCGAGCGGGCCGGGCCGGTGGCCTATACCGAAGAGCAACTGTACTTCGGCCCGTTGCAGATGCAGGCCCGCAGCCCGGCCTTCCTGGCCAAGTGGCAAAGCATTCTGCAGCGCAAGCAGCAGACCCTGGCCAACTTCGCCCGCGCGCGCCAGGCCGTGCCCGAGGACAAGGTTCAGCAAGTCGCCCGGCAAGCTCGGTGGATTACCGAGCTGCTGGCGTAGGCCGGTTTATTGCTGGGCTGGTTGCTGGCGAAGCTGCGCTGGATCGGACTGCAATTGCCACTGGCTGCGTTGCGACTGCAGCTGTGCTTCCAGGATCGATAGGCCGCGATCGCGCAGGGAGATGCGTTCGCGCTCGAACAGGTCGGTGAGCAGGCCCAGCAGATTGCGCGATTCGGAGACGGAGCGTGGTGTGCTCAGGTCGCTTTGCAGCGCGCCATTGGCGTAAGTGCGCACACGCTCGTTCTGGCTCGCCTGCTGAGTGGCGCTGGCTTGCACCAGGACATTGTTGTCGTAGCTCAGGCGCGTGCTACTGCTCGATTGGTCGCTGATCTGGTGGTAACGGTAGTTCTGCGACAACAGAGCGTTGGCCAGCGACTCCTGTGGGTAGAGGCTGGTGTGGTAGGCGGCGGTGAGCTGCGCCTGCTGATCCTGTTGCACCGAACGGTTCGCCGGGGACGCACCACTGGCTTTGGTGGACTGGGACACCTGGTAGTCGAAGTGGTCCATCTCTGTCGGCCGCAGCGAGTTTGGCTGCTGGCTGGTCTGGCTGATCGATGCGCTGAAGTCTGCCAGACCACTGAGCAGAACGGTGTCTTTGGCAGCCAGCAATGGGATACGGCCGGTCGATGGCCTGCCGATGTCGTCCGCGCTATTGAGCTGAACGAAGGCGTCCTTGAGCAGGCTCACCAGGTTCTTGTCACCTTTGCCGCGGCTCTGCGCCGCATCGAACTGGCTCAGGTAATTGCTGATCGCGGCCTGGCGCTGGGCGCTTTTTCCCAGCAGTGAGCTGTCGCGGGTATCGAGGTTCAACTGCACATTGCCGGCAGGGCCCTGCAGGCTGAGTTTGCGCGTGCTGTCGTCCAGTTTCAGGTCGAAGGACAACGGCTCACCATTTGCCGTGTCCAGCTTGGTTCGCATCTGCAGCGAGCTGAACAGGGCCGGGTCGAGTGTCGCCAGCTTGCCTAGTTGCAGGCGCGGTGGCTCCTCGCTCAGGCCGGTGATGGCTGCCTGAAAACTGTCGGCCAGCGACGCCAGGCCGTTGAGCTCATCGCTCGTGAGCTGGCCTCCCTGCACCTCGGCGCTGACTGCCAGGCCTTGCTCATTGCTGGCCAGGGTCAGGGCAATGGAGGTACCAGACGCGGTGGTCAGGCTCAGGTTCACGGCATTGGCCGGGTGTTGGCGCAAGTTGTTGCCTTGAAGCTTCAGGGCCTCGGCACTTGGCTGGCTACCCTCGGCGAAGGCGAACACCGATTGGGTGAATGACTGCCCACCATTGGCCACTAATTCATTGAGCAAGGCAGCGCCGAGGCCATGCAAACGCGAGCCGATAGCCGAAGACTGGACGCCGACTAGAAGCTTCGTGCTGAGCTTGGTCTGGCTGTCATGTTCCAGCGCGTAGCGTAGGGGTACTGTGATGACCCCGCGGGACGAATAGGTGCTGGTGTCCTCTTCACGGGGGCTCTGGCCCAGGCTGACGGTGCTACTGGCAATCGGTGCGAGTGGCTTGGCAGCGGTGCTCACAACCGCCGGTGTCGGCTGGACGGCCGTGTAGGCAGGGGCAATGCGCAATCCTGCGCTGATTGGAGTCATGGTCGTTACCCGTAGTATCCATACTTGTTCAAAGGTATCGGCGGCGGATTGCCAAGCTTGAGTGTGTGGGCGCGGGCTTGCCCGCGATCCGGGCAGTTCCGTCCGCTCGTAGTCCGGCAATACCTATTGTTACCCGAAGAAAGTGGGATAGGATCGTCCCCAACTGCAATGGATCATCCGACCTCAAGGACCCGACATCGATGGATAGTCACTTCTCTCAAGTAAGCGAGCGCTTGCATAATCGCCGGTTCGCAGTTGCCAACAATGCCCATGGGCTCTCCGGTGCAGGTACGGTCTTCCACTACCAGGTCGAGGGCAATGCCATTTCCAGCACCTACCAGGGCGGCCGCATCCGCCTGGGTCATCAGGTCGGGCGCGCAACGGGCCCCGATACCATCGAACTGCTGTTCCACTGCCTGACCACCGATGACGAACTGCTCTGCGGCTGGTCGCGCGGCACGCTCGGTGTTGATCAGGCAGGGCGCACCACGCTGAGCTTCGTCTGGGGTTGGTTGTCGGGTGCGACGGGGGGCGGGGAGTCGAGCTACATCGAACTTGCCGCGTAGCAATGACGGGGTCTATTTTCGTTATGTCGGCAAGGACAAGGTCAACCTGTTGATTGACGAGGACGACGGCAAAACCGTGCAAGCCAAGCTGTTGTATGACACCGATGGCACCGGCACCATCGGCTGGATCAAATACACCCCGGCTACCCGCGAATTGCTCAACACCTCGGCGGACCTTGAAGAGCCGGTGAAGCTGCGCTTCGATGCGGCGTTCGCCGATGGCTATGCACAGTGCGTAGCGGAGCAACAGGCCGGTTGATGTATCGTCAAGCGCTCGGTGCAATGATGGCGTCAGGACTGGCTTCAGCGTCCACTTTCAGCCGGTCAGCCTTGCAAATGTATTTAGGCTTGCTCTTGGGCGCCAATTTGGCACTGGCCTTTTTGGCGTGGGCCTTCAACAGATGCTTGATTTTCTTTTGACGGTTCACTTTTTTACTCGGAATTGTAAAAGCCGGAATGATATCAGCTACGCGGAGCGATGTTTCTTGATCCGGTACATATCGCTATCGGCATGGCTGAGCAGCGTGTCGGCATCCTCGGCATCGATGGGATAAAAGGCTACGCCGACACTGCAGGATGGCATCTTGATCCCGCCAAATTCAGCACCCAGCGGCTCGGCCAGGACTGCGCGAATCTGTTCGATCTTCGCATGAACGGCCTCCTGCGAATGGATACCCGGCAACAGCACAGTGAACTCATCGCCACCTATGCGCGCCACCGTGTCGGTCTCACGCACGCAGCCTTCCAGGCGCCGCGCAATCATGCAGAGGATACGATCCCCCATGGCATGCCCGTGGATATCATTGATCCCCTTGAAGTCGTTGATATCCAGAAACAGCAACGCCAGGCTACTTTGCTGGCGGTGCGCCGTGTGCAGGGCCGACTCCAGTCGATGGTTGAACAGCGAGCGGTTGGTCAGGGCGGTCAAGGGGTCGTGATGGGCCAGGAAGTGTAATTCTTCCTCAGCTTGCCTCAAGGCCGTCACATCCCGCGCGACGCCGATTCGCGCCTCCACCTCCTCGGACCAGAACGCCGCCCAGAGTATGTGCACGACACTGCCATCCTTGCGGATGTAGCGGTTGCGGAAGTCGACGTGGGATTGGCCATTCATGACCCGGACAATCGAGGTCCGGGTAACCGCCAGGTCGTCAGGGTGGATGTAGTCGGTGATCGGTGTGCCGGTCAGCTCGTCGGCACGGTAGCCAAGCAGCGTTTCGCAGGCATCGCTGACAAACACAATCTGGTTGTCCCGGTCGACCACGAACACCGTGTCCAGCATCAGGTGGATCAATTTGGGGTAGAGCGTTTGCAGGTCTACGGGCATAGGCCAGGGGTCCGCGTTGTTTTGCTGGATCATGGCTGCTGGTCAAGGCAGGTGGCAAGCCCCGTTAGACTAGCGACGATCGTGCCAGCGGTGATCCAGGCCATGAGATGCAAGGCAAAGGACCAATCATCCGTACCAAGTCGATATACTCAGCGCCATTGGTCAGTGCGAGAGAGAGGTTTATGCGCCAGGTTTTGCTTATCGTTGATGTCCAGTCCACGTTCAGCCCGCCCGAGTGGCTGGTCGATGGTGTGCGGGCCTTGTCAGAGAGGATCCTGACCATTGCCTCGGTCGAGTTGCATGATGAGCGGGTAACCCCGTTTGAAAAACAACTCGGCTGGCATCCGGCGGCCGAAGACGAGAGCCTGGTCGAGGCCGACAGGGTGTTTATCAAGCACGGCTACGGGCAGAGCGTGGAAACGATCGAGTACATCAAGCAGCTGGGCGTTGAGCGCGTGCTGGTGTGTGGCATCCAGACCGAAACTTGCGTGCTCGCCGCAGGCTTTGCGCTGTTCGATGCAGGGCTATCACCAACGCTGGTGACCGACCTGACGGTGGGCTCGTCGCTGGACAGGTCGGGCCGTCTGGGCATCGATCTGTGGAAGCATCATTTTCGTCAGGTTACGACAAGGGCAGAGATTCTGGCCGATCTTGATCGGTGAGTGTCTACCGTATGAACCATTATTAACTGTGGGCTTGCCCCACGATTCGTGCGCGAAGCGGTCGCAATCCAACCGCCACCTGGTGTGCTCGCTGCACTGGCCTCATTGCGGCATAGGTATCTACACATCTGTCGAGGATGTGTAGGCGTCAAGGCGCATGACTTGAGATGGGGTAAAGCCTACCCGGTGTACGCCGCAAGGTTTGTAGCGCCCTTGAGATCGAGCGCCGCCCGCGCGGCGCATCGCGGGCAAGGCCGGCTCCCACATTTGTTGCAACGTGCCATGGCCTGTTAGAGCGGCGTCGTGAGCCTTGGTGCATGGCGAGAGCGTGTGTTGAGGTCGTAAACCTGATAACCACCGGTCGGACCTGCACGCAGGCCTGTCGATCCTCCCCCTGCCCAATCGACCATCCTGCACACCCCCAAGGCAGGAGCATTCCCATGTCCTATGTAGACGGTTTCGTCCTCGCAGTCCCTACCGCCAACCGCGATACGTTCAAAACGCACGCCGAGGCCGCCGCCGTGGTGTTCAAGGAGTGCGGCGCGCTGAAGGTGATCGAGTGCTGGGGCGATGATGTGCCGGACGGCAAGATCACCTCGTTTCCCATGGCCGTGAAGCTCAAGGACGACGAGACGGTGGTGTTCTCCTGGATCCTCTGGCCGTCGCGCGAGGTGCGCGATGCGGGGATGCAGAAGATGATGCAGGATCCGCGCTTGCAGCCGGACAAGAATCCGATGCCGTTTGATGGCATGCGGATGATTTTCGGTGGCTTCAGGATTTTGGTGGATGTTTAGGTTGATCGCGGGGCAAGCCCGCTCCCACAGGCCCGGTGGAAGCGGGCTTGCCCCGCGATGATCTGTGCCGCGTCGTTTACCTCAGCGCCCCTCATGCTGGCGCCGATACGCTCCCGGCTGCACCCCGACGGCCTTGCTGAAGGCGCGGGTGAAGGCGGCAATCGACTGATACCCCACGGCCGCGCATACCTGTTCGACGGTGTTGTTGGCCTTGAGCAACTGGCAGGCATGGCGCATGCGCAGGGCCAGCAGTACCTGCCCCGGGGACTGCCCGGCCAGTTCACTGAAGCGCTTGAAGAACGCCGAACGAGACAGCCCGGTGCATGCCGCCATGCTTTCAAGCGACCAGGGCTGCTCGGGCTGCTCGATCAACTGCTCGAGCAGGCTGGCAAAGTTGCTGTGACGTGCCAGTGCCACCAGGCCACGAATGCCTTGGTCATCACTGACGCGCTGGCGCAGCACATACAAAAACAGCAGATGGCTTAAGCGTTCGAGCAAGGCCGAGGAGGGCGCCGGCAGGCGCTGGCACTCGGCAAGGATCAGCTCGAACAGCGCCCGCGCAGCACTGAGCGCCGGGTCACCGGCGCGCAGGATGATCCAGTCGTCCAGGCCTTCGATGATCAGCGACGACAAGCCCGGCTGAAAGTGGAAGAACCCGCAAACCAGGCCCACACCGTCGCTGGCGTCACTGTCCAGTGGCTGCATGACCTGGCGCGGTTGTTGTTGGGCCAGTTCGCACTCTGCGGCGTTGGACAGCCGATAGTTGAAGTCGCGCAGCAGGAACACCGCATCGCCAGCTTGCAGGCGAATGGCCTCGGCCTGACCGTCGATATGCAGCCAGCAATGGCCCTGGACCACCAGGTGAAAACTGGCTCGGGCCAGGCCGTGGGTGCTGGCGTGCCAGCCGCCGCAATAACGCCCGACATGGAACAGGCTGGCGTCTAGCTCAAGGCTTTCTAATAACCAATCGACGAGGGGGCTGGATGAAATCATCTAATGAAAAGACTCAGGAGCAAGTAATAGCGACTGCAGAATATGGCAGGTAATTCTTATAACCAACAGACTTGTGGCACACCCTTAGTCAGCAGGAGTCCACTCCATGTCGCGTGTCACTGTCCATACACTGCAAAGCGCCCCAGAGGCTGCCCGTCCTTACCTGGAAAACGCCCAGAAGGCCTCAGGCTTCATTCCCAACCTGCTCGGCGTGCTGGCCAACGCCCCGGCGGCGCTGGAAACCTACGTCACGGTGTCGGCCCTCAACGGCAAGGCCGAGCTGAGCCTGGCTGAGCGCGAGGTGGTGCAACTGGTGGCCGCCACCAATCACGGCTGCGACTTCTGCGTGGCCGGCCACACCGCCGTGGCCTTGAACAAGGCCAAGCTGCCGCAGGAGGTGGTCGATGCCCTGCGTGCCAAGGGCGAACTGCCGCAAGACAAGCTCGAAGCTCTGGCCGCGTTCACCCGCGAAGTGATCGCCACTCGTGGCAATGTCAGCGAAGCCGGCTACGGCGCGTTCCGCGAGGCGGGCTACAGCGAAGGCCACGCCCTTGAAGTGATCCTCGGCGTGAGTCTCGCTACCCTGTGCAATTTTGCTAATGTGTTCGCCCAAACGCCGCTCAATGACGAGCTGAGCAAGTACCGCTGGCAGCCTTCGGCCTGATGACCCTTGGCGCCAGCCTGTGCTGGCGCATTTTTTAAAGGAGTAACGCTATGCTCGATCCCGCATTGGTCACGTGGCTGGATGCTCAGGCCGAAGCCCTTGACCAGGGCCACTGCGACCCGCAGGCGGTGCTAGGGCAACTGGCGGCGGCGCAGGTACTGCGCGTGGGCATCGACCCGGCCCAGGGCGGCAGCGGCGGCACGGTTGCCGACGCGGTCGAGACGCTGGCCCAGGTTGCCAGCCATTCCCTGGCCGCCGCCTTCGTGTTCTGGGGCCAGCGCGCCTTTATCGAATACCTGCTGCACAGCCCCAACGCCGGGCTGCGCGAGCGCCTGCTGGCCGACCTGCTCAGCGGCAAACTGGCCGGTGCCACGGGGCTGTCCAACGCCATGAAGTACCTGTCGGGCATCGAAGCGCTGCAGGTCAAAGGCCTGCGTGATGATCAGGGCTGGACCCTCGCCGGTCGCCTGCACTGGGTCACCAACCTGCGCCAGGGTGGTTTTGTGGTCGCTGCTGCGATCGAAGAAGAGGGTGCTGCGCCGTTCGTCCTGGCCATCCCGGACAACGCCAGTGGGCTGAGCCGTTCCGATGACCTGCAACTGATGGGCCTGCAGTCGAGCAACACCGCTGCCTTGAATTTCGACCAAGTGTCGATCAGCCGCGACTGGCTGCTGCATGACAACGCCAAGCAGTTTCTGCCGGCCGTGCGGCCGTCGTTCCTGGGCCTGCAATGCGGCATGGCCATAGGCCTGGCGCGCCGTGCCCTGAGCGAGGTCGAGGCGCACCTGCAAGGTATGCGCTCGTTCCTCGGTGAGGCGCTGCAAGTGCTGCGCGAACGCCTGGAAAATACTGTCAGCGAATTGAAAAAGGGCCTGCTCGACGGGCGCTTTCTGACCCAACCGGCGGACTTGTTCAAGTTGCGCATCACCTTGGCGGAAACCGCCGCCGATGCCGTGCAGCTGGAGTTGCAGGCCAGTGGTGGCAAGGCCTACCTAAGCGCGCATGGCGCAGGTTTTGCCCGGCGCTGGCGTGAGTCGGCCTTCGTGCCGATCGTCACCCCGAGCCTGGTGCAACTGCGCGCTGAGCTGCAACGCCAGGCGCCAGCAGCATGAGCGAGGTGTTACTTCACGCCTGCGGTATCAGCCTTGGCTACCCACGCGAGCAAGGCTGGCACAGCGTACTGGAAGACTTTGACCTGCAACTGGCGCCGGGGGAGGTCATCACCATCCTCGGCCCCAGCGGCGTCGGCAAGTCCAGCCTGCTGCGGGTGCTGGCCGGTTTGCAACAGCCGCGCAGCGGTAGCGTGAGCCTGCTCGGCGAGCCGCTGCAAGGCCCGCATCCGCGCCTGGCAGTGGCCTTTCAGGACCCCAGCCTGCTGCCATGGCTGAGCCTGGAGAGCAACGTCGCCTTCGGCCTGGATTTCGCCCGCCAGCCCAAGCTGGCTGCCAGCGAACGGCGTGCGCGCATCGATCAGGCGATCGAGGCGGTGGGCCTGCAGCACGCCCGTGAACAGTACCCGGCGCAGCTCTCCGGTGGCATGGCGCAGCGCACCGCGTTGGCCCGCTGCCTGGCTCGCCAGCCCCAGGTGCTGCTACTCGATGAACCGTTTGGCGCGCTGGATGAAGTGACCCGCGCCGACATGCAGCAACTGCTGCTGCAACTGATCGCCCGGCACAACACCGCGGCCATCCTGATTACCCACGATATCGACGAAGCCCTGCTGTTGTCCGATCGCGTGCTGCTACTGGGCAACCACCCAGCGCGCACCCTCGGCCAATGGCACATCGACCTGCCGCAGCCCCGCGAGCAGCAGGTCGAGGAACTGGGCGCGCTGCGCATCGACATACTCAAAACCCTTCGGCGGGCCAGCCGCACACCCGAACCTGATTCCCAACCTATGCCGCTGCCGCCGGAGACTGCCCATGTGCCTGGACGACTTCACTCACACTCGTCGTGACTTCATCAAACTCAGCGCCTTGCTGACGGCTGGCGGCGCCATGCCGCTGCTCAGCAGCCTGCAAGCGCGCGCGGCCAGCGAGCCGGATGCGCCGGTGCGCATCGGCTACCTGCCGATCACCGACGCCACGCCGCTGCTGGTGGCGCACAACAATGGCCTGTTCGAGGCCGAGGGCATCAAGGCCGAGCGCCCGGTGCTGTTGCGCAGTTGGGCGCAGGTGATCGAGGCGTTCATCTCCGGGCAGGTCAACGTCATTCACCTGCTGTCGCCGATGACCGTCTGGGCCCGTTACGGCAGTAAGGTGCCGGCCAAGGTAGTGGCCTGGAACCACGTCGGCGGCTCGGGCCTGACCGTGGCCCCAGGCATCACCGAGGTCAAGCAGCTGGGTGGGCAGAGTGTGGCGATTCCGTTCTGGTATTCGATCCATAATGTGGTGGTCCAGCAACTGTTCCGCGATCACGGCCTGACTCCGGTGTCCAAAGCCACCACGGCCCAGCTCGCCGCCAACGAGGTCAACCTGGTGGTGCTGCCGCCGTCGGACATGCCGCCGGCCCTGGCCAGCAAGCGCATCGCCGGCTACATCGTCGCCGAGCCGTTCAACGCCCTGGCCGAAGACCTCAAGGTCGGCCGCGTGCAGCGCTTTACCGGCGACATCTGGCGCAACCATGCCTGCTGCGTGGTGTTCATGCACGAGCATGACCTCAACAACCGCCCAGAGTGGTCACAGAAAGTGGTCAACGCCATCGTCAAGGCCCAGCTGTGGACTTGCGATCACCGTGCCGAAGCCGCCGCGCTGCTGTCCAAGAGCGGGCCGAACAGATACACCCCGCACTCCCCGCAGGTGCTCAGCCAGGTGCTGGCGCCCGCAGCCTCGGCCCGCGACGCCTACATCGCCAGTGGCGCCATCCAGCATGGGCAGTGGGACGAGCAACGCATCGATTTTCAGCCGTATCCGTTCCCCAGTTACACCGAAGAACTGGTGCGCCGCCTGCAGAACACCCTGATCGAAGGCGACAAAGGCTTTCTCGCCAGCCTCGACCCGCAGCAGACCGCCCGCGACCTGGTCGACGACCGCTTCGTACGCAACAGTATCGAAGCAGTGGGAGGGCTCAAGGCTTTCGGTTTGCCCGACAGTTTCGAGCGTAGCGAGGAGTTCGCGATCTGATGGGTAAGCATGCAGTACATGGCGCCCTGGGCGTTGCCGGCCTGTTCGGTTTGTTGTTGCTCTGGTGGTTGGGCGTGCAGTTGTTTGGCGCGACCGATGGCCTGTCGGCGCGTTTTTCGCCCCAGGCCACCTTCAGCAGCCTGATCGAGTTGCTCGGCCAGGCCGAGGTCTACGAGCATATCTGGGTCAGCCTCAAGCGCATTCTGATCGGCTTGCTGCTGGCCCTGCTCATCGGCGTGCCATTGGGCCTGCTGGTGGGCAGCTACCGGCATCTGGAAGCGGCGACCACTCCGGCGTTCCAGTTCTTGCGGATGATCTCGCCGCTGTCGTGGATGCCGGTGGTGGTGATGCTGATGGGCGTCGGCGACCAGCCGATTTATTTTCTGCTGGCCTTTGCCGCCTTGTGGCCGATTTTGCTCAACACCGCCGCCGGTGTGCGCCAGCTTGATCCACGCTGGTTGCAGTTGAGCCGCAGTTTGAGCGCGACCCGCTGGGAAACCCTGTGCAAGGTGATCATCCACGGGGTCATCGGCCATGTGCTGACCGGCGTACGCCTGGCCATTGGCATCCTGTGGATCGTGCTGGTGCCGTGCGAAATGCTCGGGGTCAGTGCCGGCCTGGGCTATTTCATCCTCGACACCCGCGACCGCCTGGCGTACTCGGAGCTGATGGCGATGGTGCTGTTGATCGGCGTGCTGGGCTTTATGCTCGATGCCCTGGCCCGTGGCCTGCATCGGCGGTGGGTGCACGCCTGATCGCGGGGCAAGCCCGCTCCCACTTTGGACGGCCTACACCCTGGTGGGAGCGAGCTTGCCTCGCGATGCGATCTACCTTGTGCCGAACTGTTGCGCAATAAATTCACCACGCTGTAGCGTTTTCCCCGGCGGCAAACCCGCTACTGTCGACACTCGCAACCCAGCCAGGAGGCCTGCGATGCTCGACATGCAAACGCTGCTGATCTTTTCCGGTGCGGTGATCCTGTTGCTGCTGTCGCCCGGGCCGAATATGGCCTTTGTCATCAGCCACGGGCTGTCCATGGGTTGGCGCGGAGGTCTGGCTGCAGCACTGGGGATCAGCGTTGCCGATCTGATCCTGACCGTGCTGACCGCCACCGGCGTCACCGCGCTGATCGCCGCCTGGCCGCCGTCGTTCGACATCATCCGCTACAGCGGTGCGCTGTATCTGTTGTGGATGGCCTTCAAGCTGCTGCAGCCGCGCAAGGCGGGCGAGGGCCAAGGTCGGCGGGAAACGTCACTGGCGGCGGTGTTCGTTGCGGCCACCCTGAACAGCCTGCTCAACCCCAAGGCGTTGTTGTTCTTTATCGTGTTCTTGCCGCAGTTCGTGGTGCCGGCCAAGGGCGCGGTCGCCGAGCAGCTGTTGTTGCTGGGGCTGGTGCTGAGCGTGATTGCCCTGCTGTTTCATGTGCTGCTGGGGGCTTGTGGCGGGGTGATCAGCCGGTGTTTCAGTGGCCAGGGGGGCATGGCCAGGTTGCAGCCGCGTTTACTGGCCAGTGTGCTGGCGTTGCTGGCGCTGCGCTTGGTGTTGATGCAGCGCCCGGCTTGAGTGATCGGATTGCCCAGTTGCCCCACAGGTGCCGGTCAGAACCAGCGATCGTTGCGTTTGCGCCCACGGCTCAAGGCCGGCAGGATCAAACCGGCCAGCAGCCCGGCGCCGGCGATGGCGCCACCGTAAACCATGTAGCGCATCAGCACCTGCTTGTTCTCGTCCCCCAGGCGCGCCTGGGTGCTGCGCAGTTCCGACTGGGTATCGCTGAGTTCGGCATTCAACGCCTTGCTGCGTGCTTCAAGCTCTTCGATCAGCGCCTTGCGCGAGTCCAGGGTTTCCTGCATGCCTTGCACGCGGGTTTTCCAACTGTCGTCGATGGTTTTCAGTTGCTCACTGAGCTGGGCTACCTGCTCGCTCAGTTGCGGCAGACGTTCGAGCTGGCCGGGTACGGCCTGCAGGTCGCTGCTGGTGATCCATACGGTGTCGCCGGACTCGCCGCGCACTTGGCTGTAGTTGCCCTGGGTGGTCAGCAGGGTGACCTTCTGCCCGGACTTGAGGTTGCCGACGATGCGGTGGCCATCGGTCGGGCCGCTGCGCACGTAGGTGCTCAGGCTGTCACTGACCCAGCGCTCGCTGCTGGGAGCGGCTTCTTCGGCGTGCAGCGGGGAGGCAAGAACCAGCAAAGCGCCTATCAGGCCACCGGCCAGCACGCGGCGTGCGCCTGGGTTCGAGGAGGAAAACAGCGCTGGCGTCGCGCAAACAGGACGGGTGATAGGCATGATGGTCTTCGCGTGAAATAAACAGAAAAAGCCCGATGATTGGGCCGGTGAAGATGAGCGTGCGCGTAGGTCGCCTGCAGAAAGACCATATTTCTATAGGCTGGTTCACTGAGTGACGTAGGAAAATGGCAGGAAATGTTGCGGGCACAGGGTGTGCCCGCAAGCGGGGAGGTGTAGCTGAATCAGCTCACGACGCGGTAGCAGGGCACATATTCGGCGCCGCCCGGCAGCTTCATCCGGTGCTGGTCGACGAAGGCTTGGAGCAGGTGGCCCAGCGGTTCGAGCACGGCGCTGTCACCCTTGATTTCGTACGGGCCTTTCTCTTCGATCAGGCGGATACCCTTGTCCTTGACGTTGCCGGCGACAATCCCGGAGAACGCCCGACGCAGGTTGGCAGCCAGCTCGTGGGCCGGCAGCGCGCGGCTGAGCTTGAGCCCGGCCATGTTCTCGTGGGTTGGGTCGAAGGGGCGCTGGAAGCCTTCTTCGATCTTCAGCAGCCAGTTGAAGTGGAAGGCGTCGTTGCGCTCGCGGCGGAACTGCTTGACCTGCTTGAGCCCCTCGACCATCTGCCGGGAGACTTCGGCCGGGTCATCGATGATGATCTGGTAGTGCGCCTGCGCCTCGTCGCCGAGGGTGGCGCGCACGAATGCATGCAACTGCTGCAGGTACGGCGCGGCGCTCTTGGGCCCGGTAAGAATGACCGGGAACGGCAGGCCGCGGTTGTCCGGGTGCATGAGGATGCCCAGCAGGTAGAGGAACTCCTCGGCGGTACCGGCGCCACCGGGGAAGATAATGATGCCGTGGCCGACGCGGACGAAGGCCTCCAGGCGTTTTTCGATGTCCGGCAGGATCACCAGCTCGTTGACGATCGGGTTCGGCGCCTCGGCGGCGATGATGCCAGGCTCGGTCAGGCCCAGGTAACGGCTGCCGCTCATGCGTTGCTTGGCGTGGGCGATGGTCGCGCCTTTCATCGGGCCCTTCATCACACCCGGGCCGCAGCCGGTGCAGACGTCCAGTTTGCGCAGGCCCAGCTCGTGGCCGACCTTCTTGGTGTATTGATATTCCTCGGTGCTGATCGAGTGACCGCCCCAGCACACGACCATCTTCGGCTCGACACCTGGGCGCAGGGTGCGGGCGTTGCGCAGCAGGTGGAAGACGTAGTCGGTGATGCCCTGGGAGCTTTCCAGGTCGATGCGCTGGCTGGCCAGTTCGCTTTCGGTGTAGACGATATCGCGCAGGGCGCTGAAGAGCATTTCGCGGGTGCTGGCGATCATTTCGCCATCGACGAAGGCATCCGCTGGTGCGTTCAGCAGTTCCAGGCGCACGCCGCGGTCCTGCTGGTGGATGCGCACTTCGAAGTCCTTGTAGGCTTCGAGGATGGTCTTGGCGTTGTCGACGTGCGCGCCGGTGTTGAGGATTGCCAGCGCGCACTGGCGGAACAGGGTGTACAGGCTGCCGGAACCGGCTTCACTCAGTTGCTGTACTTCACGTTGAGACAGTGTTTCCAGGCTGCCTTTTGGGCTGACAGATGCATTGATAACTTCACGTTGGGGCATTCTGGGTTTCCTGTGAGCGGGTAAACGTCCATCTTCAGAACACCACCATACCGGCAAATTGTCGCAGCAACGAGTGCCTTTCGCTGTCAGGCCTTCCAGCCGACCGCCTGCAGGGCTTCACGCAAGCGCTCGGGCGTGAGCGCCAGGACCTTGCTGCCATGGGCCTCAAGGTCGGTGGCGGCCAGCAGGGCATTGACGATGGCTTCCTCCACCGCGTCGGCCGCAGCGCTGAACAGCGCCGAGATATGGTCGTTATTGACCATCTGTACCGTGCTGGTCGGCACCCCGGGATGGCCGAAGTTGGCTGCAGGCCGCGCGTTGCCGGTGGAGAAGGCGATGAAGATGTCGCCGCTGGAGTCTTCGGTGCCACCGCCGACCCGCGCCAGGCCGACGCTGGCCCGTTGCGCCAGGCGCGTGCACTGGTGGGGTAGCAGCGGCGCGTCGGTGGCCAGGGTGATGACGATCGAACCCATGCCCGGCTCGCCGACATTGCGCGCAGCGCTGAACGGCGAATGCACCTCGCCCAGCACCTGGCCGACGGGGTAGCCGGCCACGCGCAGGGCGCCGCGCACGCCATAGTTGGCCTGTACCAGCACGCCAACGGTCCAGCCACCGGCATCGCTGTGCAGTACCCGCGAAGAAGTCCCGATACCGCCCTTGAATTCATGGCAGATCATCCCGGTGCCGCCACCGACGCAGCCTTCGGCCACCGGTCCCGACTGCGTTGCGGCAAGCGCTGCATGGACATGCTCGGCAGTGACGTGCTGGCCCCAGATATCGTTGAGCACACCGTCGTAGGTTTCCAGCACCGTGGGCATGCACCAGTAGGTACGGGCCTTGCCCAACTCGCGCTCGGCCGCTACCAGCGCATCGCGAACCACGCCGACGCTGTGGGTGTTGGTATAGGCAATCGGCGTAGTCAGCAGGCCGGCTTCGCGAATCCACTCAAGGCCGGTGGCATCGCCATTGCCATTGAGCACGTGCACGCCGGCAAAACACGGCTGCAAGCTGGCGGCCTGGGCCCGCGGCTCGATCACCGTGACGCCGGTATTGACCGCGTTTTCACCGCTGCCGCGCTGTACGGTGTGATGGCCGACGCGCACCCCTGGTACATCGGTGATGGCGTTGAACGCGCCAGGGGTGCCGGTGCCGATACGAATGCCCAGATCACGTACACGCATTGATTCACAACTCCTGCTTAAGGTTTTGAAGGGTCCGCGATGGCCGTTGCTCGCACAGCATGACAAGTGTTCGAGCAACCGCAATACTGCGTGCCGGTGAACAGAGTCTAGAAACTCGGCCTGCCGCTGGCGATTCCCCCCAATCGTTACCCCCTAGGAGTTACCGGTGAACCTGCTATTCGAAGCCGTCGCCCATCACCATGCCCTGGCCCGGGCCATCGAGCAGTTGGGCAAGCCGGGGTTCTGGCATCAACTGATCGTGTTGCTCGAACAACTGGTGCCCTGCGACACGGCCCTGGCCCTGCTGGTCGAGCGCGACGACGCGCCGACGGTGCTGGAGGAGTTCGACCGCGGTTTTCGCGATGCGCCTGCAGCCGCGCCGATGTACCTGGGTGGCCTGTACCTGCTCGACCCGTTTATCCAGGCCATGCGCGATGGCCTGGCCGATGGCGTGTACCGCATGGAAGAGGTGGCACCGGACGAGTTTCGCAAGAGCGACTACTTCAACAACTACTTTCGCGCCCTGGTCGGCGAGGATGAGCTGCAGTTGATCCTCAACCTTGAGGCGGGCAAGGTCTTGGCCATCTCCCTGGGCGCCAACCAGCGTTACCAGAGTGCGACCATCGGCCAGCTGACCCTGCTGGCACCGTGGCTGCTGGCGTTGATGCGCCAGCACTGGCACCAGCAGCATCCACAGCAGGTCACAGAACATTCGACACCGGTGGAGCGTGCCCTGGAGCATTTTGGCAGCGACACCCTGTCGGCCCGCGAGCTGGAAACCGCCCGCCTGGTGCTGCGCGGCAACTCCAGCAAGGCCATCGCCAAGCGCCTGGACATTTCCCAGGAGACGGTCAAGGTGCACCGGCGCAACCTGTACAGCAAGCTTGGGGTTTCGTCCCAATCGGAGCTGTTCAGCCTGTTTTTGCAACACCTGGGACAACACGACCAACAGGAGTGAGTGATGCTGCGGATACTGGGCAAGGCTTCATCGATCAACGTGCGCAAGGTGCTGTGGACCTGTGCCGAACTGCAACTGCCGTTCGAGCGCGAGGACTGGGGCTCGGGTTTTCGCTCGACTGCGGATGAGGCGTTTCTGGCGCTGAATCCCAACGCCATGGTGCCGGTGATTGAAGACGGCGATTTTGTGTTGTGGGAATCCAACAGCATCATCCGCTACCTGGCTTCGCAGTACTGCGGCCAGCACCTGTACCCGGCCGAGCCCAAGGTGCGGGCGCGGGTCGATCAATGGATGGATTGGCAGGCCACCGACCTCAACGGTGCGTGGAGCTACGCTTTTGTTTCGCTGGTGCGCAAGGCGCCGACCCACCAGGACCTTGACGCGCTGGCGGCGGGGTGCCGCAACTGGGCGAGGAACATGACCATTCTTGAGCGGCAACTGGAGCGTACCGGGGCCTTTGTGAGTGGCGCGGACTTCTCCCTGGCCGACATTCCCATCGGCCTGTCGGTCAACCGCTGGTTGCAGACCCCGCTTGAGCGCCCGGCGTTGCCGGCGGTCGAGGCGTACTACGATCGTTTGAGCGAGCGCGAGGGCTATCGTTTGCATGGGCGCAATGGATTGCCGTGAGGTCTCATCGCGGGGTAAGCCCGCTCCCACTGGATTTCCACCACCCCTGTGGGAGCGGGCTTGCCCCGCGATCTTACTGATCCAAAACCGTCAGGATCTGATGCGCCACCTTCACCCGCTCGGCAATCGGGTAGTTCTTGTTCGCCAACAAGACAATGGCAATGCGTTTTGACGGCACGAACGCGACATAGGCACCAAACCCTTCAGTCGAACCGGTCTTGTTCAGCAGGGTGTTGGCCGGCAGCGGCCGCGCCGGTTTAAGCCACGTCACAGGTTGCGGCTCCAGCACCATCGTTGGAGCATTGCCGGCCTGCAACTGTTCCAGGCTGACCGGGTAGGCATACTGCTCCCAACCCAGGCCCTGGGTCATTTCGCCCACCTGGTAGTAGCCGGTCTGGGTGGTGGCGATGGCCTGTTGCAAGGGCTTGCTCAGGCTGTGCGGCTGCATGTTCAGGTCCAGGTAGTGCAACAGGTCCATGGCCGTCACTTTCAAGCCGTAGGCTTCGGCGTCCAGCGGCCCGGGGCTGACGCGCACCGGTTGATCCTGCTTGTTGTAACCCTGGGCGTAATTGCCCATCTGCGTGGCAGGCACCTGCAGGTAGCTGTGCTGCAGGCCCATTTGCGCCAGCAGCTGCTTTTCCATCAGAGGGGCAAAGGGTTGATCCAGGCTTTTTGCCGCAAGGTAGCCGAACAGGCCCAAGCTGGGGTTGGAGTACAACCGGCGGGTGCCTGGCGCGTAGTCGGCTTTCCAGTGCGTGTAGTAGCCGGGCAGGTCGGCTTCACCCTTGACCTCATTCGGGAACTGCAAGGGGAGGCCGCCGGCGCTGTAGGTGCCAAGGTTGAGCAGGGTAATACCATCAAACGCCGTGCCCTTGAGCGCGGGCCAGTGCTTGCTGGCCGCATCGCCCAGGCTCAGCTTGCCGTTGGCCTGGGCAAAGCCTGCGAGGGTTGCGGTGAAGGTCTTGCTCACCGAGCCGATTTCGAACAGGGTGTCGGCGTTCACCGCCTGGCCGCTCTGTTTCGACGCTACCCCGTAGTTAAAGTAGTGCTGCTGGCCGTCAACGCTGATGGCCACGGCCATGCCGGGGATCGCCTGTTGTTGCATCAGCGGGCGGATGGCAGCGCTCACTGTTGATTCAAGCGGCGCCTGGGCGAAGCTGTAGCCGGAGGCCAGGCTAAGGGTGAAGGCGGCCAGAATCCCTGGCTTGAGGTTGGTTTTTTGGTGCATGATCGGCAACCTTTCCATAAGTGGACTGTTGTGGGCCTGGCTGCAGCAGGGAGCGCCAATTTAGGCGTTTTGCCCAGGCACGACAAACGATGATATTTCGCAGCAGCCATTAGAAAAATTTGGGAGTCTGCATGATTCGACCGCACCTGCCCTTGAACGCCCTGCGCGCCTTCGAGGCCTCGGCCCGGCACCTGAGCTTTACTCGCGCGGCCATCGAGTTGTGCGTGACCCAGGCGGCAGTCAGCCACCAGGTCAAAAGCCTCGAGGCCCAGCTCAAAGTCACCCTGTTCAAGCGCCTGCCGCGCGGGCTGATGCTTACCAGCGAGGGCGAGACTTTGCTGCCGGTGTTGCGCGAGTGCTTCGACCGCATCGCCCACACCCTCGACTGCTTTGACGGCGGCCATTACCGCGAGGTGCTGACGGTGGGCGCGGTGGGCACCTTTGCCGTTGGCTGGCTGTTGCCGCGCCTGCCCGAGTTTCAGGCCCTGCACCCGTTTATCGACCTGCGCCTGTCGACCAACAACAACCGTGTCGATATAGCTGCCGAAGGCCTGGATTACGCTATCCGCTTTGGCACCGGCGCCTGGCATGGCATCGATGCGCAGCCACTGCTGGAGGCGCCGTTGTCGGTGTTGTGTGTGCCAGCGATTGCCGGGCAACTGCATACACCTGCCGATCTTTTGCAGCAAACCCTGTTGCGCTCTTATCGCAGCGATGAGTGGGCCGAATGGTTCCAGGCCGCAGGGCTGCCGGGCGCGCTGCAGCCTTCGAGGACCATGGTCTTCGATTCGTCTTTGGGAATGATGGAAGCCGCCGTGCAGGGCGCGGGCGTCGCCCTGGCACCGCCGCTGATGTTTGAACGATTGTTGGCCAGCGATGCCATTCGCCAGCCGTTTGACTTGAATATCAGCACCGGCAGCTACTGGCTGACGCGCCTGCAATCGAAGGCCGAAAGCCCGGCGATGACAGCGTTCAAGGTCTGGTTGCTGAAGGCGGTTACGGGCTGCAGCGCGAAGGCTGGCAGCCTTGCAGCCCGGTGACTATTGGCGATTCTCCGGCCAGCTGGCGGTCGGGAAGTAGCTTTCCATACCCGGTTCCTTGTGCTCGACACCTTCGCGCTGCCAGTAGCAAGTCAGCCGCGCGTAGTTGTCCAGGTCCCCGTGGATCAGGCAGGTCGAGTGGTGCCCGGGCCAGGTAAAACGCAGTACTTTGGCCTGGGCAATGGTCGCGACCTCGACTTTGCCGATGGCGGTCAGGGTCTTGCCGTCGATGGTTTTTGCCAGCACCAGTTGGCCATCCAGATAACGCAGGGTGGCTCGAGCGGAATAAGTGGCGCCGTTGTCCGGTTCTTTGCCGACCAGCGCGTAAGGCCCAACCACAAAGCCGTACAGCGGGTCCGGATAGTCTTCATCATCGGCCACGCAAACCGTGCCGACCAGCAACAGACTCAGCAGCAAAAGCCTCATAGCGGCAACGCCTGCAGCACCACCGCAGTGACAAACAACAGCAGCGACAAACTGATGCCGATCAGTGGAATCCGGAACCAGTAACGCCAGGCCAGAACCGCCATGCTCGCCAGAAACAGCACGCCCAGGCCCAGTAGAAAGCCGTCACGCAGCAACGCCATGGGCGCGGCCAGGGCCAGGTAGCCATACACCAGGCCAAACAGCATGGCGCCCAGACTATGGCTGGCGTTAAAGCCCACCCAGGCGCGCCACACCGTGGTTTGCCGGGAAATCACCGGGGCGACTTTTTGCATCTGTTCGCCCAACGCCGGGTCGCGCGGCTGGAACTTGTTGCTGGCGAAGGTATAGACCAGATGCAGGGTCCCCAGCAGCAGGACGATGGCGGCACTGGCGCAGATCAGCAGTTGGGCGATCATGGGCGGTCCTTTTGCTGATGGAGCGTTATTGGGTTGGAACCAGCTGGCTGGCAATCAGTGTCGGGCAACTGAATGTGGGCCTGGGTGCTGAAGGGTCCAAAGGGATCAGTACCGAACCATTGGTCAGTGGCGAGCCTGGGGATGTCGGGCGAGTGCTGGTAAGAAGAGGGTCGGGCCAGCCCATGATCCAATGGTTGCCAATGGCTGCCGCACTGGGGTGGCTATGAACATTGTCGTAGCCGACCGACAGTATCAGGTGAGCGGGAGTGCATTTTGTCGCTGCCGGGGGCATTCCTGCCCATCCACCATGGTGACTGGCCACCAGCGACACCAGTTCAGGCGTAAACGTAGGCCAATGGAGTTTGCTGTATTCAACGTCGCCCGGCAGTAGGGTCGCCAGTGTGTGGGAGGCGTTTTGCATCACGAACCAAGCCAGTCCTTGGTTGTTGCGATCATGTGGGTCCCTGGCTGGGTCGGTACGGGTGATGACGCCAGCACTGAAGGCGACGCGCCGGAGCCTGTTTGGCCAGACCAACCGTTGGCGTAATTGGGCAATGAAACGTAAATGCGTTGGACCCAGACCTTTGCCTCTCAGGCGCGCGGGTGGCCGCGGAATGATCCATGGCCGATTCACTGCATTCGGGTCGAACCTTATATTTGCGGCCCTGTTTTTGGTGCTGTAGTTCATGTTGCTTACAGCATAGGCCCAGTGATCGAAGTCCCAATGAGACAGCACCACGGGAGCAGTAAATCGGCGGCGGCAACAGCTTTCAGCGGCTAACAATGCAGGCCGGGGCGATGGTCGGGTGCGGGTGTTCGGACGGGTCGGCCAGCCGAGGTCAAAAAACAGACAGGGGTGGCCGTTATCGTCGATCAGGGCATTGGCGTTACCCTGGCCAACATCGTAGGCCACTACCCACCGTGATTGACCCGCTTGGCTAGCGGCGGCTTCGAGGGTGTCGAAAATTTGCGTCTGGCGCACCGAAAGGCCACCGAGGAATGCCAGTTGTTGCAACTGTGGGGATGCAAGTTGGACATTGGCCATGGCGAAGCTGGGCGATGCTTCCTGGTTCTGATCGCCAAGGCTGAAAAACGTGGCGCCGATCGAACCTTCCTTAAAAGGCGGATAGCTGTCTTGCAGGTCGAAGCTGATCCATGACTTTGGTGCATCGTAGATTTGCTTCAGATCAGTTCGCATGGCGTACATCAGGTCTTTCAGGCGGACAGACAGCAGCATTGTCTGTTCAAGGTACTGATCTTCGGGCTGGGTCTGTGCCCACTTGCGGGTACGCAGTTGTGCGGCGGCAGAAGCAGTGATGCAATCGAGGATGACCATGGCATCAGGTCCATCGAACAGAATATCTTCGATCATCGCGTAATGGGTATACGTCATTCGCATTCCTTCCTTGGTCATCCGAGCTGAGCTGCCGGTCACTTCAACACCAACTGCCGAGTAATGGTCGGGTCACTGATCTTGTCGTCATCGATCAGCAACAAGGCCTTGGAGAGGATGATCGACAGCAGGCCATCGCCCTCGAACGGCAGGTACTGCGGTGTGGTCTGTTGGCGCGCCTTGGCGTCGGGGACGATGCACAGGTACTGATCGTTGGGCAGCATGAGGATGTTGCCTGAGCCCAGGTGGATCTTGTAGCTGCGCAGCTTGCCGGTGACTTCCAGGAAGCGCCCGTGCAGGGTCCATTTGTCCTTGAGGCGGGTCATGCGCGGCAGCAGTTTTTCCAGCAGTTGCTTGCGCGTTTGCGCGGTGGCGCCCAGCTCGCCAAACGAGTGCTTGTGCCAGTAATCGCGGTAACGGCCATCCGGCCCGCCGTCGGCCCATTGCGGGTCGTTGGCCAGCGAGGCGACACCGACGAACAGGTCGACATCGCGCATCACTTCACTGAGCACCAGCGCTGGCACCTGATCCAGGGCCAGGGGCGTGGCATCTTCGCCGTCACGCCAGTGCTCCGGGGCATAACCGCCGCCGCCCGCATGGGAGTAACGCTGTGCGGCGTCGATAGCATAGAAGCGCACCTGGTCGGTGCTCAGGCGCAGGAAGGCGCCGGCTTCGTTGGTGTCGACGCCATAGTCATCGCCCATGCCTTCGATCCAGAACTCGGCGCGCAGGCCCCAGGCCGGCAGATCACGCGTGGCCGGCGGGTAGCTGTCATCGACCATCAGCCGCAGTTTGTTACGCCAGCCGCGGGCGGCGGCCAGGGCGTGGAACTGATGCTGGCGCAGAATGTGCGCGGCGAAGCGGTTGGAGTAGATGGCGGTATTGCGCTCGGCTTCGGTCAGCAGATAGACCTCGCGGTGGGCCTGCTTGAACGGCTGGGTGATCTGCAACGCTTCAATACGCTCGCGCCAGGCCAGGACCTCTTCCAGGGCACGGCCGATCGGATGCCAGAGGCGGACTTCGGCTTCGCTGGACGGTGTCACGGTTTTGCCGTCGAGGGTTTGCAGGCTGTTCTCGGTGAACACCACGGCGTGCTGCTGGCCGCCTTCGCTGATCAGCCAGATCAGCCGCCGCGCCAGGGTGCCAATCAGCGGGTGATCAAGGTAGCGCTCCTGCCATTGATCGTACGGCCAGTGCTTTTCCAGCAGGAACAGGCTGTCCAGGCGCTCGGCCTGGGCTGGCAACATGGCGCCAATATCCTTGACCGCGCCTTGCAGCTCCTTGAGTTCGTCCTTGTGCTCGGCCTTGACCTTGGCCGGCACCGATTTTTGCGGCGTACCGTCGGCGCGGAACCAGCTCAGGGCAGCGCTCTTGCCATCGACTTTGAGCTCGGCGACAAAGGCGCCGTCAACGAAGCTTTCCCGACGCAGGCCAACCTGCTCCAGGCCATAGGTCGGCACCCCGAGCTCTTCGATCTGGTCGCGGGGCAATTGCAGGGCCTGGGCGGCGCTGGTGAAGGCTTTTTCGATTTCCTTCTGCGCGGTCCCGAACTTGACCCGCACCTTGAGCAGGGCCAGTTGCCCGACTGCCTCGTGGCTGGGAATCGACGACAGGGCGAACACCGCTGCGTTGCCGACCTTCGGCGCGCGCGGGCCGATGCCGCGGACCTTGCGGTAGGCGCTCAGGGCCAGGCGGGCGATGGCCCGGGTCAGTTCGCTGTCGGCCAGCGCGGCGCTGATCCAGAGCAGGCCGCGCAGCACCGTAGCGTTGCCATCGTGCATGCGCGCGCGGTCATCGCTGCTTTCCCAGCCGACGTTGAGCAAGGCGCCGCTGCGCCCGGCATCGACCCGTGCAAACCAGCGCAGCAGGGCTGCCCGCAGTGGCGCCTCGCCGACCTTGAGCAGCAGCGCCTGGGCGTTCTTCAACCATTTCGCCGATGGCCGCGCCGAGGTCGCCCCAGCGGCCTGACGCAACAAAGCCAACCAGTCTTCGCGTACCTCGGGGCCCAGTTGTTCGAGGTCTTGCAGGGCCAGTTGGGTCCAGTGCTCGCACGGCGCCAGTACCTGCCAGGCACCGCTGCCCAGCAGCGGGTCGAGCTTGGCCAGCAGTTGCTCGCCGAAGTTGCCGTAGTGGCCCAAGTCGGAACACTGGCTGCGCAGCAGAATCAGCAGCTCACGCAGGTCGTCGGGTACTTTCGGGAAGTTTTGTGCGATGACCCAGTCGGCCACGGTCAAGGTCGGCAGGGTGCCGTAATAGGCGAAGCGGTAGCTGGTGAACCACTGCAGCACCGGTTCGGCCAACGGGCCGACCTGGGCGCCGTTCTCCATCAGCCAGGACATCAATGCCGGCAGCACGCCATAGTCGAAGACGTGGGAAAAAGCATGGCCGGCACTGGCTGTGCTCAGCTCACCGTTGTAGGCCACCACCCGTTCGATCAAAGCCAGCACCAGCCGGGTGCGAGACGCCGGGTCAGCATCCAGGGCGATGACCGCAGGCAGTTTGCTCAAGGCGAAGACCATGGCATCGGGGCGGCCATGAATGTTTTGCAGCAGCGGCAGCAGTTCGCTGATCAACCCATGCTCGTGGCGCAACTCGGAGCCGGCCAGCAGCGGGTAGCCATCGGGGCCGATGTGTTCGACCGGGCCCAGTTCGGTTTGCGGACGGTCGTGGCGAAACGCCTGAAGTTGTTCCAGTGCCATGGTTCAGCCTCCTACCAGCGGGGCCAGTTTGATGAAATTGACCACGCTGTCGTGGCGGATGGTCAGGACTTCGTCGAGGCTTTCGGCCTGACGCTCGTCGAGAAGGATGAAAAAGCCATTGCGCACGAAGGCGTCGTAGGCAACCTCGACCTGCTTGCGCCAGTCGATGGTCGGGCGTTCGCTGGGGCGCTCGCCATTGAGCGCAGCTTCCAGCGGCTCGGGGCTGACCAGGCGCTGGCGTCGGCTGTGGGGGGCGGTATCGCTGCTGCGCTGCAGGACTTCCTGATGAACCCGCTCGCGGATCAACTGGCGCACAGTGATGGTGTCGGTGGCAAAGTGCAGGGCGAAATCGTCGAAGACTTCGCCCGAGACCGACTCGTCGCGGACGGTGAGCGTTGCCATGGGAACTCCTTTTCTGGCAAGAGGCAAAACAGATGGGCGCAAGGGTATCAGGCCGGCCAGGGAATTTCGATGTACAGGGTTTTACAGCAGCACGCCCTTGACCGGTTGCAAGGGCGCCGGCGCCGCTTCGCCTTCGAGCTCGCGCACGGCGATTTCCAGGTTGCGGCACATGGCATCCAGGGCCAGGTCGTTGGGCTGGGTGTCGAACGGGTCGGCAATCTGGTCGCCCAGGGCATCCAGGCCGAAGAAGGTATAAGCCAGTACGCACACGGCAAACGGCGTGAACCAGCCGATGCTGTCGACCAGGCAGAACGGCAGCAAGAAGCAGTAGACGTGGACGATGCGGTGCAGCATGAGGATGTAGGGGTAAGGGATGGGCGTGTTTTTGATCCGCTCGCAGCCACCCAGCACGTAGGACAGGCGGTTGAGCTGCTGATCGAAGTTGGCCTGGATCACCTCGCCAGCGCCGGCTTCGCGGGCTTGGGCCATGAAGCGTTGGCCGAGCAGGCCGAGCAGGCGGCTGGCCGGCGCATCGCTGCTGGCCAGGGCGGTGCGCGTCGGGGTGTCGAGCAGGCGCTGGCGATCGGCGCTGGCCGGGGTGCCACGCAACTGGTCACGCAGCACGTAGGCGAAGCCAATCAGCGGGTCGAGCAGGGCGCGGCGCTGGCTGGCGTCGAGGCTGGGCAGCAAGCTCAGGGTCTGGCGGGTCAGGTTGCGGCTGACGATCAGCAATTCGCCCCACAGCGTGCGCGCCTCCCAGAAACGCTGGTAGGCCACGGTGTTGCGAAAGCCGAGGAAGATCGCCAGGGTCAGGCCCCAGAGGGTAAAGGGTGTGGCGGTGAGGATTACCTTGTACTCGAACAGCGTGCCGTGGGTGGCCACCACTGCCGAACTGATCAACACGGTGTACAGCACCTTGCGCCAGATCGCCGGGATGATCGAGCCCTTGAGCGAGAACAGCAGGACGCGGATGGAAGGTTTTTGCGGCTGGATGATCATGCAAGGCGAACCTGTACAGTAGCGCGGGGCTTTGTGCGCGCTACTGTAGGGCAAAGTCTGGCCAGGATACAGTCCGGCTGTGCTAGTCGTGGCAGCAGTGCGCAGGTACCTGGCTGGTGCCTTCATAGCGGTCATGGTGGCGCACCCAGTCCATGGTGCCGTCCTCGTTGCGACCCTTGGGCATCAGGTCGAGGAAGTTGTAGGCGCCGACCAGGATGTCGAGGCCGCGGGCGTAGCTGGAGTAGGTGTGGAACAGCGTGCCGGTGGCGTCGCGGTAAAACACGCTGAGGCCTGGCAGCTCGGTTTCATCGCCCGAATACGGCTCATAGTTGTATTGATCGCTGCCTTTGCCGCCAACACCGAAGTCCTGGTTGAAACTGCTGGCATGGGATGAGACCCAGGGGAATTTCCAGCCCATGCGGTGCCTGAACGCCTGGAACTGGGCGTAAGGCGCGCGGGAGACGGCCACCAGCGATACATCGTGATGGGCCAGGTGCAGGTTGGCGCCGTCGAAATGATCGGCCAGGAACGAGCAGCCGGGGCAGCCTTCTTCCCAGCCTTCGCCGAACATGAAGTGATAGACCAGCAACTGGCTGCGCCCGGCGAACAGCTCGGCCAGGCTCAGGTGCCCGTTGGCGCCTTCGAAGCGGTAGTCCTGCTCGACGCGTACCCAGGGTAGGGCGCGGCGGGCTTTGCTCAGTTCATCGCGCTGGTGGGTCAGGGCCTTTTCATGCAGCCACAACTGGCGGCGGGCGCTGAGCCATTCGCTGCGCGTGACCACCTGGGGGTTCTGATAGTTGTCCATGGAGTACGCTCCGCTGGGGGATGTACTCATGGTCGATTGCCGGGGTGGGGATTCGACAGGGATGGGGGCAGGGCGATGAACGGTGGTGAATTCATCGCCGGCAAGGCCGGCTCCCACTATAGATCTGCATACACCGGAACCTGTGGGAGCTGGCCTTGCCAGCGATGGGGGCGACGCGGTCCTCAGGCAGACATCTGCTCGATCAACGCCCACAGTTGCTCATCCTCGAAATCCTTCACCACCAGTTGAGCACCTGCGGCCAGCAGTGCTTCAGGTCGCTGGCTGGTGGACAGCCCGACGGTAAAGATCCCCGCGCCACTGGCCGCCTTTACCCCCGGCACCGAGTCCTCGAACGCCAGCGAGTGCGCCGCCCGCGCCTGCAGGCGCTCAAGGCCGGTGAGGTAGGGCAGCGGGTCGGGCTTGGCCCGGGCCAGTTCCTCGGCCACCAGCACATGTTCGAAACGCTGGTTCAGGCCCATGGCGCCGAGCATGTGCACGGCATTGGTCCGTGGCGCATTGGTGACCACGGCAACGCCGATGCGCAGGCGCTCGGCATGCTCGAGCAGCTTCAGCAAGCCGGCGGTGGGCTGCAAGGTCGGCGACAGGGCACGAAAGCGAGCTTCTTTACGGTCGGCAAAGGCCTGGTGCTCGCTCAGCGGCCGGTCGGGGAACAGGTAACGGCACAGGTCGGCATTGGCCCGGCCGCTGACGTGGGCGTCGAACTGCGCTTGGGTGAGTACCCGGCCTTCTTCGAGCAACAGTTGTTGCATGGCCAGCAGGTGGAGTTTGTCGGTGTCGGTGAGGGTACCGTCGAGGTCGAACAACAGGGCATCAAGCATGGTCGGCATCCGCTGCAGTGGCCGCACATGATAACCGGATCAGCGGGGCTGGTCAGACTCGCAGGAAAAGAGTACAAATGTACTCCATGAATACACTATCGCCCAAACGCCGCGCTATCCTCGATTTCATTCGCCAGCGCATTGCCGATCAGGCCCAGCCGCCAAGCCTGGCCGATATCGCCACGGCCTTCGGTTTTGCCTCGCGCAGTGTTGCGCGCAAGCATATCCAGGCGCTGACCGAGGCCGGCTTCATCGAGGTGACCCCCAACCAGGCCCGTGGCATTCGTCTGGCCGGTGCCTTGCGCCGCCCCGAGGTTCTGGAAATCCCGGTGCTCGGCCAGGTGGCCGCCGGCCGGCCGATCGGCCCGGACGTGGATATCCACGAGCAGTTGATGCTCGACGCGCACCTGTTCAGCCGTTCCCCCGACTACCTGCTCAAGGTCCGTGGCGACTCGATGATCGACGACGGCATCCTCGACGGCGACCTGGTCGGCATCAAGCAGCAGGCCGACGCCCGTGACGGGCAGATCATCGTCGCGCGCCTGGACGGCGAGGTGACCATCAAGCGCTTCGAGCGGGCCGGCGGGCATTACCGCCTGCTGCCGCGCAACCCGGCGTATGCCCCCATCGAGGTGGGCCCGGAGCACGACTTCGTCATCGAAGGGGTGTTCTGTGGCCTGGTGAGGCGCGGCTGATGGGCGCGGTGGTCAGCCTCGACGGCCTGCTCGACCAGCAACGGCTCTGGAAGGGCCGGCCGCAGGCTCAACCCCAGGGCCTGCAGCCCACTGGCCATGCCGCCCTGGATGCGGTGCTGCCCGGTGGTGGCTGGCCGGCCGGGGCGCTGACCGAGCTGCTGCTGGCGGCCGAGGGCTGTGGCGAGTTGCAACTGCTGTGGCCGAGCCTGGCGCGCCTGACCCAGGCCGGCGAGCGGGTGGTGCTGATTGCCCCGCCATTGATTCCCTACCCACCGGCCTGGCAGGCGGCCGGGGTCGACCTGCACTGGCTGACGGTGGTCCAGGCCACTGCCGGCGAGGTGCTGTGGGCTGCCGAGCAGTGTTTGCGCTCGGGCAGCTGTGGCGCTGTGCTGTGCTGGCCGCATAAAGCCGATGACCGCGCCTTGCGCCGCTTGCAGGTGGCTGCCGAAAGCGGCCAGACCCTGGCCTTCGCCTGTCGAGCGCAACAGGCCGCGCTCAACCCGTCACCGGCGGCGCTGCGCATTGCCGTCGATGCCCAGCCGGCGCAATGGCGGGTGCTCAAGTGCCGTGGCGGCCTGGCCCCGGCCACGGCCATTGCCTGCCCCGGGCGAGGCTGATGGATCATGCTCTGGGCCTGTATCCTGCTGCCGCAACTGGCACTCGACGCGGTGCTGCGCCACCGCGATGACCCCGACACGCCGCTGGTGCTGCTCAGCGGCCCGGCCCAGCGCCGGGTGCTGCAGGCGGTCAACCCGCCAGCGACTGCCTTGGGTTTGCGTGCCGGGCAGACGCTGACCACCGCCCAGGCCCTGGCCGGCAGTTTCACCTGTGTCGAGCACGACCCGGCCGCCATCGAGCAGTTGCAGCAGTTCCTGGCCGCCTGGGCTTACCGCTTCAGCTCCCAGGTCAGCCTGCATTACCCACGGGTACTGCTGCTTGAGGTCGAATCCAGCCTTGGCCTGTTCGGGCCCTGGCCGGCCTTCGAGGCGCGGCTGCGCGCCGAGCTGAGGGCGCTGGGTTTTCGTCACCGCATCGTCCTGGCCAGCAACCCGGTGGCGGCGCGCATGCTTGCCAATGCCCACGATGGCCTGGCCCTTGACTGCCCGCAGCAAACCCGTGCGGCGCTGGAGCAGATGCCCATCGAACGCGTCGGCCTGCCTGTCGAGGCCGCCAGTGCTTTTGCCCGCATGGGTCTGCGCCAGCTTGGCCAGGTCCTGGCCTTGCCGCGTGAGGCCCTGGCCCGGCGCTTTGCCGCGCCGGTGCAACTGCACCTGGACCGCCTGCTCGGGCGCCGGCCCATGGCCCTGGCGTTCTACCTGCCGCCGGACCGCTTCGATGCGCGGCTGGAGCTGAACTTCGATGTCGAGTCCCATCAGGCCTTGCTGTTCCCCTTGCGCCGGCTGATCAACGACCTTGCCGCCTTCCTCGCCGGGCGCGACAGTGGCGTGCAGCGTTTTGCCCTGCACCTGGAACATGCCCAGGGCCCCGACACCTGTGTGCCGGTCGGCCTGCTGGCGGCCGGGCGCGACCCGTCGATGCTCTTCGAGCTGGCCCGTGGCCGTCTTGAGCAACTGCAGATTGGCGCGCCGGTGCGCAACCTGCGCCTGCTGGCCGAAGACCTGCCGGCCTTCGTGCCGCAACGCAGCGAATTGTTTGACCCACGCCCGCAGCAGAACCAGCCCTGGGAGCAACTGCGCGAACGCCTGCGCGCGCGCCTTGGCGACGAGGCGGTGGGCGGTCTTGCGGCCCAGGCCGATCACCGCCCCGAATGCGCCTGGCAGCGTGGCGAGGCGCCGCGCCAGGCGCCGCTGTTGACGAGTGCGCCGCGCCCGGGCTGGCTGCTGGCCGAGCCCCAGGCCTTGCCCGGCATCGGCGTGCAACTGCTGACGGGCGCCGAGTGTATCGAGTCCGGTTGGTGGGACGGCGGCGATGTGCGCCGCGACTACTATCGGGTGCGCACTGCCAGCGGCCTGCAGGGCTGGGCCTACCGCACCCTCGGTGAAGAGGGCCCGCTGTGGCTGCAGGGCTGGTTCGCATGAGCGCGCCGGGTTACGCCGAGCTGCATTGCCTGTCCAACTTCAGTTTTCAGCGTGGCGCTTCCAGTGCCCAGGAGCTGTTTCAGCGCGCCCGCCAGCATGGCTACCAGGCCCTGGCGATCACCGACGAGTGCACCCTGGCCGGTATCGTCCGTGCCTGGCAGGCGGCCCGGGCTGTGCAACTGGCGCTGATCGTCGGCAGCGAAATCCGCCTGCACGATGGCCCCAAGCTGGTGCTGCTGGCGGAGAACCTCGCGGGCTACCAGCACCTGTGCAAGCTCATCACCCTGGGCCGGCGGCGGGCGAAGAAGGGCGAATACCAGTTGCTGCGCGAGGACTTCGCCAGGCCCCTGGAAGGCCTGTTGGCGTTGTGGGTGCCGGACGGCGGCGAAGACGACCTGGCCACCGGCCACTGGTTACGCGCAGTGTTTGCCGAGCGCTTGTGGCTGGCGGTGGAGTTGCACCGCGGCCCGGACGACCCGCAGCGCCTGCAGCAGCTGCTGGCCCTGGCTGAGCGTCTGGGCATCGCCGCTGTGGCCAGCGGCGATGTGCACATGCATGCCCGTGGTCGCCGCGCCCTGCAGGACAGCATGACCGCCATCCGTCATCACTGCAGCGTTGCCGAGGCCGGCCAGCGCCTGTTCGCCAACGGCGAGCGGCATCTGCGCCCGCTGGCGCAACTGGCCGAGCTGTATCCGCCGGCATTGCTCGAAGAAAGCCTGCGCATTGCCGCGCGCTGTCAGTTCGACCTTGGCCAGTTGCGCTACCAGTATCCCCGTGAACTGGTGCCCGACGGCCAGAGCGCCAGCACCTGGCTGCGTCACCTGTGCGAGCAGGGCCAGCGCTGGCGTTGGCCTGAAGGTATCGGCGACAAGGCTCGCCAGTCTCTTGAGCATGAGCTGGAACTGATTGCCGAGCTCAATTATGAAAGCTACTTCCTCACCGTCCATGACATCGTCAACTTCGCTCGGGGTCAGGGCATCCTCTGCCAGGGGCGCGGCTCGGCGGCCAACTCGGTGGTGTGTTACGTGCTCGGTATCACCGAACTCGACCCGATGAAAAGCCACCTGCTGTTCGAGCGCTTTTTGTCCCGCGAGCGCGACGAGCCGCCGGACATCGACGTCGATTTTGAGCACGAGCGCCGCGAAGAGGTGCTGCAGTACGTGTTTCGTCGCTATGGCCGTCATCGCGCGGCGCTCACGGCAGTGGCCAGTACCTACCACGCCGCCGGCGCGGTGCGCGATATCGCCCGGGTGCTGGGCTTGCCGGTGCAACAGATCAACGCCCTGGCCGACTGTTGCGGGCGCTGGAGCGACCGCCTGCCGCCGCCCGAGCAGCTGCGCGAAGCCGGTTTCGACCCCCACAGCCCGTTGCTGCGCCGGGTGCTGGCCTTGACCGGCGAGCTGATCGGTTTTCCCCGCCACCTGTCCCAGCACCCGGGTGGTTTCGTGATTTCCGAGCAGCCACTGGACAGCCTGGTGCCGGTGGAAAACGCCGCCATGGAAGAGCGCACGGTGATCCAGTGGGACAAGGACGACCTCGACCTGGTCGGCCTGCTCAAGGTCGACATCCTCGCCCTGGGCATGCTCAGCGCCTTGCGCCGCTGTTTTGACCTGCTGTATCGCCACCGTGGTCGCGAGTTGACCCTGGCCAGCATCCCGGCCGACTGCGCGGCGACTTACGCAATGATCGGCCGCGCCGATACTGTCGGGGTGTTCCAGATCGAGTCGCGGGCGCAGATGGCCATGCTGCCACGGCTCAAACCGCAGAATTTCTACGACCTGGTGATCGAGGTGGCCATCGTGCGCCCCGGGCCGATCCAGGGCGACATGGTTCACCCGTACCTGCGCAGGCGCCAGAAGCTTGAGCCGGTGAGCTATCCGTCCGAGGCGCTGAAAAAAGTCTTCGAGCGCACCCTCGGCGTGCCGTTGTTCCAGGAGCAGGTGATGGAACTGGCCATGGTCGCTGGCGGTTACTCGGCGGGCGAGGCCGACCAGTTGCGCCGGGCCATGGCCGCCTGGAAGCGCCACGGCGGCCTTGAACCGCACCGCGAACGGCTGACCCGGGGCATGCTCGACAACGGCTACAGCGCAGAATTTGCCGAACGTATCTTCGAGCAGATCAAGGGCTTTGGCAGTTATGGCTTCCCCGAGTCCCACGCTGCCAGCCTCGCCTTGCTGACCTACGCCAGTTGCTGGCTCAAGTGCCATGAGCCGGCGATCTTCGCCTGCGCGCTGATCAACAGCTGGCCCATGGGGTTTTACAGCCCCGACCAGATCCTCCAGGACGCCCGCCGGCATCGTATCGAGATCCGCCCGGTGGATGTCTGCCACAGCGACTGGGACTGCAGCCTGGAGCCGGGAGCAGGGCAGGCCCTGGCCATTCGCCTGGGGCTGCGTCAGGTGCGTGGTTTTCGCCAGCAGGATGGCCTGCGCATCGAACAGGCCCGGGCCGAGCGCGGCTGGCGTGATGTCAGTGATGTGTGCGAGCGGGCGCACCTGGATACCCGCGCCCGTGAGCTGCTGGCCGATGCCGGGGCCTTGCGCGGCCTTGCCAGCGACCGCTATCGGGCGCGCTGGAGCGTTGCGGCGGTGCAGGCGCAACTGCCGTTGTTCGCCGGCATCGAGGCACCGCTGGAAGCACCGGTGGGCTTGCCTCAACCGTCATTGAGCGAAGACATGTTCGCCGACTACGCCAGCGTTGGCACCACCCTGGGCCCGCATCCGCTGACCTTGCTGCGCCGCCGTCTCAATGCCCTGGGTTGCCGTAGCTCACAGGCGCTGGAACAGGCCGGGCATGGCGACCGGGTCAGCGTGGCGGGGTTGGTGACCGGGCGTCAGCGCCCGGGGACGGCCAGCGGGGTGACCTTCGTGACCCTTGAAGACGAGTTCGGCAACGTCAACGTGGTGGTCTGGCGCGATTTGGCCGAGCGTCAGCGCCGGGTGCTGGTGGGCTCGCAGTTGATGCGGGTGAGTGGGCGACTGGAATGCGAGAGTGGGGTGCGGCACCTGATTGCCCAGCGCCTGGAGGACCTGAGCCCGCTGTTACAGGGGCTGGATGTGCGGAGCCGGGATTTCCACTAAAGGTGGGCCGGCGATGAGGCCGGTACAGCCAGCACCTCAGGTGTTGCCTGAATGACGACCGCTGCGCGCTCGATCTCAAGAACGCAACAAGCCTTACAGCATATTTGCAGTCATCAGCAATCGAGTCCGTAGTTCTTGAAAATGGTGCGGGCAACGGCCAGAAAAGGCTCGTGTGGTGCCAGGTGGCTCCTGGCATCTTCGAGCAGTTGCCGAGCGTGCTCTTTTAGATCTTGCTTGAGCGCCGGATCATCAGCCTGGCGCATCATTTCAATGGCTTTGAGCACTCGTTCCAGGGCCGCCTTGACGCGCTTTTCCTTGAGCTGGCGTTGTTCGACGAGGTCGCGACGCAACAAACCGTACACTTCGATGGAGACTTGTCCCTGCGGGCTGGGTACCAGGTTGGTCGCTATCTGGATTGTCCTGGGGCGGACCAGGCCCTGGGCAAGAAACTCCAGGTGCTGCTCGGGGGTATCCATGCAAGGATTGAGCAGCAGCGCTATTTCATTTTTTTGCGCGGCGTGGTTGCGCCAGCGCAGTGTTTCATTGGCTACAGGGAACAAATTGGCTTTGCCGGACATGCCCGTGCTGTCATCGGCAAAGGTCTTGCCGCGTTTACGGTTGCAATCGATACACGACGGTAGCAGGTTGTCCCAGTCGGCGGCGAGCCAGTAGTAGCCGGGTTTGCTCATCTTGCCATTGATTATCACTGCGCCTTTGGGGCGAAAGTGCTCGATGTCTTCCGGCCCACCGGCAGCGTAATTGAATTCGCAGTAGGCGCATTTCTTGTGGAACAGCGTGCGCAGGGCTTCGACGATTTGCGGGTCCTTGTAGACGCTGAACTCGAAGGGTGTGGACGGGGCTCCAGGCAAGGTGTTGAGCACATGCGCGATGGCGCGGCGGGTCTCATCCTGGCCGGCGGATTGCTCCCCGTTGAGCACAGACGGAGGGGCGCCGCGTTGTACCCGGATCATGATTCAGGCCCTTTTCCGCCGTTTGCCGCAAGCTGGGCGGGTTCAAGCTGGATTTCCTCCCACAGGCTCCGGAGCTCAATCAGCGCGTCATGCTCATCCTCGGCCGGCAGCTTGCGGGCGCTTGCCATGCGCTCAGCCAGAAATTTGTCGGCCGCCTCGAAAACCATGTGTTCCCGTGGCGTCAGGCCCATCTTGTTATTGCCCTGCAACTGCTCGCTGATGGCCTGCAGGCGATCTTGCTGGCCTGGGCTGCGTTGCTCCATGGCCAACAGGCGGTAGTATTCCTCGAACAGCCGATCGATCTCCACGTCCTCGGTCGAATGCAGGCCGAAATACTCTGAGGCCAGCAACTGATCGACGCGCATGAAACGCGGGGAGGGCAGTTCAGTGTTCTTTGAGGTCATGGCCGTGACCGGGCCATCGAGCGTGCGGATCAGTACGGCGATTTCACTGCTGTCCAGCCCCCTGAGGGTGAGCGGCTCATGGCTGGTGGCAATGAACTGGACCCGCGGAAACACTTCGCGCAAGCGCTGCACGATGCGCATCCGCCAACGTGGATGCAGGTGGGCGTCGACTTCGTCGATCAGCACAATGCCTTCAGCCGAAGACATATCCTGCCAGCCCAGGCGCATGATGCTCATGATGTCCATGGCCAGTGCCAGCACGGCTTGGTAGCCACTGCTGACGGCGGTCAGGGTATCTTGTCCGGAGGGGCTTTTGACGATGATCTGATGATTGCGGCGAACCAGTTCGACGCCGTCGGCGCTGGGCAGCAACGATGTCAGTGAGCGGGCGAAGCGGTTGAACGCTGCTGAAGTGGCGGTATTGAGCCAAGGGACTCCGTTGTCCAGGAAGCGTGTCGGGTCGAACAGATTCTCCACTTTGCTCCTGGCCGCAGCAGACGGGTCGGTAGGTTGCGGTTTACCCATCAAGCGCGTTGCGCCATAAGCCAGCACCATGACTTTAGGCTCCGGTGGCGTGATGCTGATTTTGTTGCCGCGTCGGGTCAGGGTCATGACGATAGGTTCCGACATGCCCGACAACTCGACTCGCACCTCACCACGGGCCGCGCCCTTTTGCAGCAGGTCGGTGGCCTGTACGCCCAACCGTTCTACGCCACTTTGCCCGATCAGTGCACACGCCAATGCCTGGAGCAAGGTGCTCTTGCCCGTGCCGTTCTCGCCGAGCAGCATGTACCAGGAGCCAACCTTGCCATCGCTGAACGAGGGCTCGAGTTGAAGGTGGTCAATGGCGCGAATATGCTTGAACTCCACGCGCTCGATGTACTGGGACATTCGATACAGTTGTTCGGGCGGCTGCGATTGCTCGATCGAGAATGACTCCAGCGCTTTGGTTCTTTGTGTGAGGTTTCTGGACGCATCGCGCAGTGCTTTACTGCTGTCGGCATTGTTCGAGGCAAGTGCTGTGTTGAATGTTAGGAACTCAGCCATGCGCTTTTGGCTGCTGGGGAACTGCACAACCGTTTTTTCAGCCCAAGCTCTGACAAACTGGCGCCGCATGGCGCAGAACGGGCTCTGCGGCCTGACCATTTGCGCCAGGTATTCCAGGCTCTTTGAGTCGGGGCGCTTGTTCTTCATCAGCGCTTGCAGATGCTCAAGGTTGCGCAGGTCATCGGACCTGGCCTTGATCAGGGTGCTGCGGTTCAAGCCCAGTACATCGATGGTGGCCTGGCCGCGCTCGGTTTCACTGGTGATTTTGCCGTCGCTCAGAAACAGGAACACGCCATCAAGGTCATCTTCTGTGGGATCAAGCAGCAAGTTCTTTTCCTGGCGCAGGGCCTCCCCGGTGCTACCCACTTTGGCCCGTGGCCCTAGCACCGGGAAACGTGGCCCCTTGAGTGCGTTGCATTCGGCGCAGCTGGGCAGATAATTGCTCCACTCGAACGTCAACCACCAATAGTGGTCATCGGACACGCCGCCACTGAAGTCGGTGCTGCCGTAGCGTGGTCTGAACAGTTCGATTTCCGGGCGGCTTACCAATTGTTCGCAATAAGCACATTTGTTGACCTGGCGCTCGCTCCAGAGCAGACGAATATCCGGGTGCAGGCGTGCGGCAATGCGCTGGAAACCAAAGCGCGCCTGGGCCCTTTTCGCCGCAGGCTGGCGGTAGAACGCCTCGGCATCACTGCGTAACCGGATAAACGCCGCAGAAGAAAACACCTCTGGCATTGGCCCGCGTTCAATCCTGATCATCTGGCTAGGCTCCAGTGAGGTGGGGGCGACTGCTGTGCATAATCTCCTGACTATAGCCGTTGAAACGGCACTGATGGCGATAAAGCATCATTGACCTATAGTCAAAGCCTCAGCACAGGAGGTTGTGTAAATGGCGCGGCAACTGGTGATATGCCTGGATGGGACGAACAACCGTTTCAGTCTGCAACCGACTCACATTCTGCGACTGGTCCGGGCGCTCGATCCTGACCCGCAGCACGTCCTGTCTTACTATGACCAGGGTGTCGGCACATTTGGCCTCAAGGAAACCCTGTTCGAATGGCAAAAGTTGCCGGCGCGGATCTTTGGCCTGGCTTTCGGCTGGGGGCTCAAGCGCAATGTCGAGGGTGCCTACCGTTTTCTTGCCGAACAGTATCGGCCAGGCGACCAGGTGTTTATTTTCGGCTTCTCGCGCGGCGCCTATGCGGCCAGGGCCCTGGCTGCACTGGTGCATGGGCTGGGGTTGGTCGCGGCCCATCAAGTCCATCTTTTCGATTATGCCTGGTCCATGCTCCTGGCCCGGGACAAGGACAAGCGCCCCGATTTTGCCTTGCAGCACCAGTTCAAGCAGACCTTCGGACGCACGTTGGAGATCAACTTCCTGGGCCTGTTCGATACGGTGAAATCCCTGGGCTGGATCTATGACCCGGTCAGTATTCCCTACACCGCCAGCAACCCCAGTGTGTTGAAGGTGCGTCACGCGGTGTCGCTCGATGAGCGGCGCTGTTTCTTCCGTCAGCATTTGTGGCGCGCCAAGCCAACGGATCCGACAGATGTCAAAGAGGTGTTTTTTCGCGGCGTGCACTGCGATGTCGGCGGCGGCTATGCAGTGAGCGAATCGCAACTGGCCCTGGTGCCCCTGCGCTGGATGTTCGCCCAAGCCGGCGCGGCCGGTTTGGCGCTGGATACCCAGGCTTGCCAGGCACAATTGAACCCGCTGGCCGGCGTTGCCCCCGACCCTCTGGCCGATGCCCATGACTCGATGAAGCCGGCCTGGCGGGTCGCCGAATGGGTGCCGCGGCTGGTATGGAGCAAAGGCCGGCGCAAGCTGGTGATTGGCGCCATGCCGCCGATTCGCCAGCCGTTCCCCAGGGTGTTGCCAAGCGCTCTGTTGGTACATGAATCGGTCGATGCGCGCATCAAGGCCGGCGGTTACTCGCCGGCGAGCATCGTCAGCGGCGTCACTCAGGTGACCTATGTCGCCGACTTGCCTTGAGTGAACCTGCCGAGCCCGGCGGATTGTCGGCGCTGCACTCCAGCAGTACCTCCAGCAGCGCCTGAGCCGCTGCCGAGAGTTTATGGTCGGCCAGCACGGTTACGCCGATACGCCGTTCTATACTCGGTTCCACCAGCGCCACGCAACGTGCGCCGAGCTCCTGCATCTGGCCGATGCACAAGGCTGGCACGGCGCTGACGCCCAGGCCATTGGCGACCATGCGGCCGACGGTCGACAGCTGATGGCTTTCAAAGGCCACCGCCAGCTTGCCGTGTTCGGCGGCCAGGTGCTGTTCCAGCAACAGCCGCACTGCCGAGGGCCGTTGCAGGGCAATGAAGTCTTCGGCGAGCAAGTCGCGCCAGCTCACCTGCGGCTGTTGCGCCAGGGGCGAGTCGGCTGGCACCACCGCGACGAAGCGGTCCAGGTACAGCGCCTCGAAACGCAGGGGCGCACTGGCTTCAGGTTCGAAACCGATGCCCAATTCGACGCGCCGGTGGCGGACCAGTTCCAGCACCTGTTCATTGATAACGTCGTGGACGGTGACGTTGACCCGCGGGTAGCGCTGGCGGAACACCTTCAGCGCCGCCGGCAGCAGGTTGCCGGCAAAGGCTGGCATGGCGGCAATCGACACCCGTCCAAGCTGCAGGGTAAATCGCTGGCGCAGCAGCTCTTCGGTGTTGTCCCAGTCAGCCAGCAGTTGCCGGGCCAGCGGCAGCAGCACCTCGCCCTCCGGGGTCAGGCTGACGCTGCGGGTGGTGCGGCTGAGCAGGGCGCCGCCGAGGTTGTCCTCAAGGGCCTTGATCGTCAGGCTCAGGGCCGGCTGCGACAGGTGCAGGTGTTCACCGGCCTGGGCAAAGCTCTGGTACTTGGCGACAGTGACGAAGGCGCGCAGCTGTTTGAGGTTCATCGGGTGAATTCATTCTTTTGAAAAACTAATTAAATCATCATAAAAACAAAATTAACAAATAAGTGCTCAGGGGTGAAGATGAGGCAAACGCTCACCGACACCCCGTCGGTTCAACAACTACAAAAGGCGGATCAGCATGGCCGGACTGGACAAGCGTGTAGCAACCTATGAACAGGCCCTTGAAGGCCTGACCGACAACATGACGGTACTGGCCGGTGGATTCGGCTTGTGCGGCATCCCGGAAAACCTCATCGCCGAAATCAAGCGCCGTGGTGTCAAGGGCCTGACCGTGGTCTCCAACAACTGCGGTGTCGACGGCTTTGGCCTGGGCGTGCTGCTCGAAGACCACCAGATCCGCAAGATGGTCGCCTCGTATGTTGGCGAGAACGCCGAGTTCGAGCGCCAGTTGCTCAGTGGCGAGCTGGAAGTCGAACTCACTCCGCAAGGTACCCTGGCCGAAAAAATGCGCGCTGGCGGCGCCGGCATCCCGGCCTTCTTCACCGCCACCGGCTACGGCACCCCGGTCGCCGAAGGCAAGGAAGTGCGCGAGTTCAACGGCCGCAAATACATCCTTGAAGAAGCCATCACCGGCGACTTCGCCATCGTCAAGGGTTGGAAGGCTGACCACTACGGCAACGTGGTGTATCGCAACACTGCGCAGAACTTCAACCCGCTGGCCGCCACCGCCGGCAAGATCACCGTGGTCGAGGTCGAAGAGATCGTCGAGCCGGGTGTGCTGCTGCCGACTGAAATCCATACCCCGGGCATCTATGTCGACCGGGTCATCGTCGGCACGTTCGAAAAGCGTATCGAAAAACGCACCGTCAAAGCCTGACCCGGCCCCCAGAACAACAAAGAGAACCTGAGCATGGCACTTACCCGCGAACAAATGGCCCAACGTGTCGCCCGTGAACTCAAGGACGGCTATTACGTCAACCTCGGCATCGGCATCCCGACCCTGGTGGCCAACTACGTCCCGGCCGACATGGAGGTGATGCTGCAATCGGAAAACGGCCTGCTGGGCATGGGCGAATTTCCCACCGAAGCGCAGCTGGACGCCGACATGATCAACGCTGGCAAACAGACCGTCACCGCCCGTATTGGCGCCTCGATTTTCAACTCGGCCGAATCCTTCGCCATGATCCGTGGCGGGCACGTCGACCTCACGGTACTTGGTGCCTTTGAAGTGGACGTGGAAGGCAACATCGCCTCGTGGATGATCCCCGGCAAGCTGGTCAAGGGTATGGGCGGGGCCATGGACCTGGTGGCTGGCGCCGACAACATCATCGTCACCATGACCCATGCCTCCAAGGATGGCGAGTCCAAGCTGCTGCCGCGCTGCAGCCTGCCGCTGACCGGTGCCGGTTGCATCCGCAAGGTGCTCACCGACCTGGCTTACCTGGAAATCGAGAACGGCGCGTTCATCCTGCGTGAGACAGCGCCGGGGGTGACGGTTGAAGAGATCATCGAGAAGACCGCAGGCAAACTGATCGTGGCGGATGATGTTAAAGAAATGACCTTCTGAATTGAGTTTCTTGTAGACCTTGCTGGCCTCATCGCTGGCAAGCCAGCTCCCACGGGTTCGTTGTACAGAGGACCTTGTGGGAGCTGGCTTGCCAGCGATGGGGCTTTGTGCCGTTCTGATAAAACCAATAAAAGGAAAATCCCGTGGCCGCTGATATCCAAGACAGCCGCTCTGCCCGTTTTGCCCTGCGTTGCTCGAACTGGGCCGAACGCTGGTTCCCCGACTCCTGGGTGTTCGCCGCTCTGGCCGTGGTGCTGGTGTCGGTCGCAGCCATGGCCATGGGCGGCAAGCCCACCGACACCGCCAAGGCCTTTGGCGATGGTTTCTGGAGCCTGATCCCGTTCACCATGCAGATGGCTTTCGTGGTCATCGGCGGCTATGTGGTGGCCAGTTCGCCACCTGCGGTCAAGCTGATCGACCGTCTGGCGCGCCTCCCGAAGAATGGTCGTTCGGCGGTATGTTGGGTAGCGCTGATCTCGATGGTCGCCTCGTTGCTCAACTGGGGCCTGTCGCTGGTGTTCGGCGGTTTGCTGGTGCGTGCCCTGGCACGGCGCACCGACCTGAAAATGGACTACCGCGCTGCCGGTGCTGCCGCCTATCTGGGCCTGGGCGCGGTCTGGGCCCTGGGCCTGTCGTCTTCGGCCGCGCAGTTGCAGGCCAACCCGGACAGCCTGCCACCATCAATCCTGGCGATCACCGGGGTGATCCCGTTCACCGAGACCATCTTCCTCTGGCAATCGGGGGTGATGCTCGCCGCCCTGGTGGTGGTGTCGCTGGTGGTGGCCTACGCCACCGCGCCGGGCCCGAACAGCGCGCGCAGCGCCGAAGCCTGTGGCGTTGACCCAAGCTTCTCGGCACCGCCCACGCCCCAGCGTACCCGCCCGGGCGAGTGGCTGGAGTACAGCCCGATCCTGATTCTGTTGCTGGTGGCACTGGCGGCCGGCTGGCTGTACAACGAGTTCTCGACCAAGCCTGCGATCACCGCGATTTCCGGGCTGAACACCTACAATCTGTTGTTCATCATGGCCGGTGCCTTGCTGCACTGGCGCCCGCGCAGCTTCCTCGATGCGGTGGCCCGCGCGGTGCCGACCACCACCGGGGTGCTGATCCAGTTTCCGTTGTACGGCTCGATCGCGGCGATTCTGACCCAGGTCCAGGGCGCCGATGCCCAGAGCCTAGCGCACCACATCTCGACCTTCTTCGTACAGATCGCCACCCATGACACCTACGCCTTGCTGATGGGCGTGTACTCGGCGGTGCTCGGCTTCTTCATCCCCTCGGGCGGTGGCAAGTGGATCATCGAAGCGCCGTACGTAATGCTGGTGGCTAACGATCTGCAGTATCACCTGGGCTGGGCAGTACAGATCTACAACGCCGCCGAGGCGCTGCCGAACCTGATCAACCCGTTTTACATGCTGCCGCTGCTGGGCGTGCTGGGGCTCAAAGCGCGTGATTTGATTGGTTTTTCGTTCGTGCAGTTGCTGGTGCACGTGCCCCTGGTGCTGTTCCTGCTGTGGATCCTGGGCACCACCTTGCAGTACACGCCGCCGGTGATGCCTTGAGCAACACACTCAGGACGCCGCCCCGGGGGGCTCGGGGCGATGTCGGTATGCAGTCAGACTTCGTTGGGATTGCCAAGGTAGGGAGAGTTGACTTCGATGACCTCGATGTCCAGCGGCAATGGCGTTCCACCGGCTTGTACGGCCGTGAAGGTACTGGCGGACTGCCGGTAGGTTTTCGAGCCGATCAACTGTTTGAGCGTTCGATGATAGAGGTAAAGTTGAGACGTACCTCCTGTCGCGTCAGGGTCTATTAGCAGATTGTGGGTTTTGCCATCGGACAGCTGGAACACATCCGGTGATCGGTCGACTTCTCTCAGGAACAACATCCCCTCGCTGTTCAAGTACAGGCCATGGCCGCGCTGATCGGCACTGCGGACGTACAGGTGATAGCCGCCGTTGGTGTGGCGCAAGTACAGTGAAAGGAACTTGCTGGAGTTGTCCCAGATGGAGACCAGGTTGGACAGGTTCTTGACTTTGCTGACAACGCCGCTACTGCGGGTGATTTTCGACATGAACGGGCGACCGAAATAGGTTTCGGCGGCGCAGAGTGCTTTGTTTTCTGTTGTCAGGCGTACATTGGCAACAAAGGAAAGCTGGCGGTCGGTAGGCATCGGAGTGTCTCGTTTGTCTATGGAAGCTTCAAGTTAACGGCCATTTCCGGATGCAAGGCGGTAGATAGTTATCTGAACTCAGACAGCGCTTGGGACCATGGCAAAGCCGACGCCAAAGCGGTTCCAGGCATTGATGGTGGCGATGGCCAGAGTCAGGTTGACCACTTCGGTTTCACTGAAGTGTTCAAGCAGGGCACGGTACTGATGCTCGGGCGCATGTCGCTCGGGCAGCCGGGTCAGGCTTTCGACCCAGGCCAGGGCTGCGCGTTCGCGTGGGGTGAAGAAGCTGGTTTCTTCCCAAACGCTCAACGTCTGCAGGCGCGCTTCGGTTTCGCCGGCTTTGCGCGCATCGTTCGCGTGCATGTTGACGCAGTAGGCGCAGCCGTTGATCTGCGAGGCGCGCAGGCGCACCAGCTCCAGCAGCGAGTTCTCCAGACCCGACTTGCCCAGGGCCATTTCCAGGCCGACCATGGCTTTGTAGGCTTCTGGTGAGTGTTTGGCCCATTCTATACGGTTGTTCATTGTTGCTCTCCGGTAAGGTCCGCGGCAGGCGGCGATGGCACTACCTTACCCCCGGGCCGGGTGGGCCCGAATAGCCAATTCGGCGGTTTCTCAGGAGGCCAATCAGCCCAGGGCCTGGAGGATGTCGCGCAGCCGGTCCAGGGCCGGGTCGATATCCAGCAACTCGATGGCACCAAAGCCCAGCAGCAGGCCCTGGCGCACCGGCACCCGGGCATGGAAGGGCGCCAGAGAATACAAGCCGACCTCGACCTTGCGCGCCATGCTGATGATAAATTCCACGTCCAGGTCGCTCCGGGCCAGGGCGCTGAGGTGGTAGCCGGCGGTGGCCGGCACGGCTTCGAACCAGGGCGCAAGATCTCCGTGCAGGCGCCTCAGGATGCGTTCGCGGCGTGCGGCATACACCTCGTGTACGCGGCGGATGTGCTTGAGCAGCGCGCCCTCGCTGATGAACTGCGCCAGGGCCCATTGGTTGAGGGTCGGGGTGTGCCAGTCGGTCAGTTGCTTGGCGATGCACACCGCTTCGCGCAGTGCCTGCGGGACGATGCAGTAGCCCAGGCGCAACTCCGGCAGCAGGGTCTTGGAGAAGGTCCCGACGTAGGCCACCAGGCCATGCTGGTCGAGGCTTTGCAGCGAGTCGGTGGGCCGCCCTTCGTAGCGAAATTCGCTGTCGTAGTCGTCCTCGATGATGATCGCCCCCAGCTGCGCGGCACGCTCCAGCAGGGCCTGGCGCCGCGCCGGGCTCATCGGCATGCCCAACGGAAACTGGTGCGAGGGGGTGACGTAGATCAGCCGCGTGCCTGCGCCGATCTGTTCAACACACATCCCTTGCGCGTCCACGGGCACGTACTGCAGCTCAGCGCCCTGGGCCAGGAACAACTGGCGCGCCGGGGTGTAGCCGGGGTCTTCCATGGCCACCTGGCAGCCGGGTTCGATCAGCACCCGGGCGATCAGGTCCAGGGCTTGCTGGGCACCGTTGCACACCACTACATCCTGGCTGCTGCAACGCACGCCGCGGGCGAAGGCGATATGCCGGGCGATGGCTTCGCGCAACTCCGGCAGGCCCTGATGGGCACTGTAGCGGGCGCTGCTGTGGCGGATCTGGCGCAGGGCATACTGGTTGCAGCGACGCCAGTCATCGAAAGGAAATTGCACCTTGCTAGAGGCGCCGCCGATGAAGTCGTAACGCAAAGTCGGCAGCGCCAGGTCGGCCAGCGGGTTGGCGCGGGCCCGCCATTTGGCCAGGGTCGCGGCGCTGGCCAGGGCAATGCTGGCGGCGGGTGCAGGGCTGTGGGTGGGGGGCAGGCGTGATGAAGCTGCCCTTGCCGACCTGGCCGCTGAGCAGGTTGTCGTAGGTCAGGCGTGAATAGGCTTCGGCCACGGTCTTGCGTGACACCCCCAGTTGCTCGGCCAGCAGGCGGCTAGGCGGCAGCTGCGTGCCGGCGGCCAGGCGACCGCTGTCGATGCCGTCGCGCAGTTGCTGGTAAAGCTGCTCGGCCAGGCCCTTGCGCCCTTGCAGGCTGATATGCAGTTCCATGGTGGGGTATGTCTGCAGGCGGTGGTCTGTTGCCCAGATTACCGTAATCAGCGTCGTTGATCCCACAGCGCACGAACACCCGGGCAGTGGTAGCCTTGCAAGGGTCAGTCGCAACGGATTCGCCCATGGCCCAGCACAAGCTCAGCATTCGTCAACGCAACGTTGACAACATCCTTCTGGCGGCGGAACAGGTGTTCGCCGAAAAAGGCTTCGCCGGCACGGCCATGGCCGACATTGCCGAGGCCGCGCAGCTTCCGCGCAGCAACGTGCATTACTACTTCAGCACCAAAGCCGAGTTGTATCAGGCGGTGCTGTTCGGCCTGCTCGATGTGTGGAAACAAGATGCCTTGTGCTTCGAGCTGTATGACGACCCGCGCATCGTGCTGAGCAGCTACATCCGCGCCAAGATGAACCACTCGCGTACGCGGCCCCATGGCTCCAAGGTCTGGGCCAACGAGATCATCCATGGCGCGCCGAACCTGGGGGCGGCGCTGGATGCCCCGCTGTACGACTGGGCGAAAATGAAGGAGGCAAAAATCCGCCAGTGGATCGAGGCCGGGCGGATTTTGCCGGTGGAGCCGTCAGGCCTGCTGTACATGATCTGGGCCTCGACCCAGCACTACGCGGACTTCAGCCATCAGGTGGGGCTGCTCAATGATCACCAGCCGCTGTCGGAGCTGCAGTTCGAGCGGGCGGTACAGACGGTGACCAGTGTGATCCTGCGCGGCATCGGTCTTGAGCCTTGATTGCTCAGTTGGCTCAGGTGAGTATGAAGGCCAGCAGATCGGCATTGATGGTATCGGCATGGGTCGTGGTCATGCCGTGGGGGTAGCCCTTGTAGGTCTTCAGGATGCCGTTGCTGAGCAACTTGGCCGACAGCGGCCCCGAGTTCTCGTAGGGCACAATCTGGTCATCATCGCCGTGCATCACCAGCACCGGCACGGTGACTCGCTTCAAGTCTTCGGTGAAGTCAGTCTGTGAGAAGGCGACGATCCCGTCGTAGTGGGCTTTGGCGCTGCCCATCATGCCCTGGCGCCACCAATTCAGGATCACCCCTTGCGAAGGCGTCGCCCCAGGGCGGTTGTAGCCGTAGAACGGCCCGGAGGGGATGTCGTGATAGAACTGCGCGCGATTGGCTGCCAGCTGCGCTTGCATGCCATCGAACACTGATTTGGGCAGGCCGTTGGGGTTGCTTGCGGTCTGGACCATCAGCGGTGGCACTGCGCCGATAATTGCCGCCTTGGCCACCCGCTCCTGGTGGTAACGGCTGATGTAGCGAATCACCTCGCCGCCACCGGTCGAATGCCCGACATGCACGGCCTGCTGCACACCCAGGTGCTTGACCAGCGTCAATACGTCATCGGCATAGTGGTCCATGTCGTGGCCATCCCAGACCTGGCCCGAACGCCCGTGGCCCCGTCGATCGTGTGCGACGACCCGGTAACCCTTGGCAAGAAAGAACAGCATCTGTGCATCCCAGTCGTCGCTGCTCAACGGCCAGCCGTGGTGAAAAAAAATCACCTGGGCATCGCGCGGCCCCCAGTCTTTGTAGAAGATATCAACGCCATCGTTGGTGGTAACGAATGCCATGTTCGCTGCTCCTCTGTGGTGTGGTTGCTGCTGGTTCGACTTCAGGGACAGGGGCAATACCCTGCTGAAGGCGAGCTTTGAGCATAGGAGATCAGAACGAACCTGGCGTTAGCTTGCCAGGGGCCAGGTTTTCGACAAACGCCGCAATCTGCCGGCTACCACGCAAATGCACCACCGGCACCTGCGGCCCGATAGCAACGCGCACCGCTTCGATCCCCGGGCGATAGCCACGGTCGAAACCCCACACAAACTTCAAGAATGTCAAAAACGCCCGGTCAAGTTTCTCACTGCAACCGTCCGGCAGGTCAGGCCGAGGGCGGTTCAAGACACTGCGCTTGATGACCCGAAGAAAACAGGTCAGGCGCGGTGTGTCCAGCCAGATCACCAGGTCCGCCCGCGGCAGACGCAGGTCGAACGTGCGCCGGGCATAGTTGCCTTCACACACCCAGGTCTCTTGCGACACCGCTTGGCGCACGCGGGTGCGGTACTGTTCGGCATCGGGTTCGACCCAGCCGGGTTCCCAGAACAGCCTGTCCAGGTGCACCACCGGCAGGTCCAGGCGTTTGCCCAGGGCACGGGCGAGGGTGGATTTACCGCTGCCGGCGTTGCCGAGAATGACGATCCGTTGCATGCAGGACTACCTTGTCGGGAAAAAAAGCCGGCGATTGTGCAGGTTTTGCGGAAGAACCAAAAGCAGTTTTGATCGCATCCCGAGGAAGGTTTATCCAAAGAACTACGGAGGCTGGCTGCGTTTGCAAAACCCGCCAGAATGATTATGTTGAATAGTTGAGCGGGAACGTCCGAGTAGTAAGCCAAGCGCCTTGCAATGCAGGGGGACATGCAGTGAACATTCGAGACTGGGGCAACTTCGCGAAGAACGCGATCGAGCTGGTCGGCCGACATCCACTGGTTACCGGGATACTGGCGATCACCGGCCTTATCGGATTTTTATTCTCTATCTACACCTATGAGCAGGACCGAGAGAGTTCGGTCGAAAACACCCGGCAGATGGAACGCAACATCGAGGCGATCGATCGCACGGGCAAAGGTGTGGAGGCTATTTCCGAGGCGACATTTGCAGCCTGTGCCAAGGCGCCTTGTTGGGCACTCAAGGACCTCGTCAACAGAGACACCATCGGCAAACCCAAAGACTTGATAGACGCCAAGGTCGCCCCGGCGACGAGAAAGGAACATGGCCAGTTTGTGTATGAACTGGAGGGGTGTGGCGTAAGGGTGGAATACACCGACGATGCCGTCTCGTATTTGTCTGCGGACTTGTTCAAATGGGTAGAAAGTGCGGGAGACAAAGACAAGGATGCTCTGGCGCCTGGGCAAAGGAGGCCGTGTAATTTTTCCCTTGATCAGCTGTTTAGTCTGGATGGCCGCCCCACGCGTACCGACAATGCCAACCTGACGGTTGCCGACGCGATGCGGATGGTCGAGCCGACGGCAGACTGCAGTGGTTGCAATGCACCCGAGTTACGTATTGCCAGTGCGTGTATCGATTGTGGCAACTATGCCGAGCCCTACCTTGAGTTCATGGAGCAGGGCAGCCATGCGCAAATGTTCATGAATTCGTTCTTCATGACCACCTTTGACCCCGTCAATGGTACCGGTGAGGAGGGGTATGCGATCTATGACACCTTCAAGGAGACGATGCGCGCAAACATCGGGGCAGATGCCGAGTTCGGCATAGAGATGCAGGACTTGTGCGCCATGAACATCTATCCAGAGGTCAAGAAGATCCTTTCCCGGTCACAGGTGATCGCCGTGGGCCTGGGTGTTGGCCCACGCACCTGGACAAATGCGTTGTTCTGCAAGTGGTGGGAGTAAGGCGTATGGCGCTCGTCAATTTCGGCAAGGCTCGACTGGCCAGTGACCACGTGCTTGCAGGGCCTCACACAAAAAGACCAGTGCTCGCTGGAAGACCGGGTGACACTCGACAACAGGCAACTGCTCGAGCGAGGCCCAGAAGAACTCGAAAAGGTGGCCATGGTCATCGAGGGTCTGGTGAGACCAGTGCTCGGGTAGGGTGCCCTGCACCTGGCACAGCTGGAACGACCAGACCTGGGCGAGATGGCCGGCATCCCAACAGCCCAGGTCGTCCTGGATCGTGGCAGTGCTGATACCCGACTCCTCCATCAACTCGCGCAAGGCCGCCTGGCCGGGTGTTTCGCCGTTCTCGATCGTGCCCTTGACCAGTTGCACCCCTGCCAGAGGATGCCGGAATAGCAGAATCCTGGGCGCCGACGAGCCGCAGAGCACTACGGGGCAAGCCTTGTTGGGGGACATGGTGATTTCCTTCTCGGCATTGGCGGCCGGCCATCATACGCTTTCACAGGGGATGAGGCGGACGCGGGTTGATGTGCGCTCAGCCTTCGAACGAACCAGTGCTACTCTGCTAAACCGATAGCCCGGAGCCTGGGCATTGAAAGGTAAACGACGAATGCAAAACACTTTCCCATGCAGGTAATCGCGGCACCTTCGAACCTCGGGCTCAGCCCTCTGCGGCCTGATCACGAGCCCGGTACATGGCGTGCCCCAGCGGCATTGCTGACTGCCGGTTTGCTGGATGCGATCACCGCAAGGTCTTTCACGCAATTGCCGCGCCCGACCTATTCGCCAGAGGCGCAAGTCGGTACAGGTTTGCGTAATGGCCACGCCATGCGTTCGTTCAACCTCGCCCTGGCAGACCTGGTCAAACAAGCCCGGCAGCAAGGCGAGTTTGCACTTGTGATCGGCGGAGACTGCTCGATTCTACTGGGTGCCCTTGCAGGCGCGCGCCACAGCGGTGCGCTTTCACTGATTCATATCGATGGGCACAGCGATTTCCGCCATCCCGGCAACTATGACCCAGGGCAGGCACTGGGCGCAGTGGCGGGCATGGACCTTGCCCTGGCGACCGGCCGTGGCGAGTCACTGGCAACGGACTGGCCCGGTGTAGATGCACCGCTCGTTGCCGACGCCCAGGTTGTCCAACTGGGTGAGCGCGAATGCTTCGACGAGGATTTTGCATGGCCTGACATCAACCACACGGCCATCAACCGGATCGATGTCTTCCAGGCGCTGGCGATTGGTCCTGCGGCTGTTGTTCAGCGTATCAGCGACACCCTCGATCAGGTCCCTGAGCAAGGTTTCTGGATTCATCTAGACGTCGATGTGCTGGACCAGGCCATCATGCCGGCTGTGGATTGCCCAGGGTCGCCGGGTATCGCGCCTGACGACCTGGTGAGCATCATCACGCCCTTCGTGGCAGATCGACGCTGCCGGGGCATGACGGTTACGGTGTTTGATCCGGACCTTGACCCTGATGGACGATACGCCGACGTGATCGTCGGGATCCTGGCGCAACTTCCGTTCCCGGGTTGATCTTGGTATTGCGGCTGGTCGCTACAAAGTTACGCGCGGCCCATTTCCTCGTACGAGGCTTCGACTACCGTGACAGGTTCGTCCCAAGCAGTTTCAGCGACCTCGCGGATGATGTCGGCCAGTGTTTCAACATCCACACCTGGGGCACTGATGCAGGCCAGGCGGCCGGGCGACCAGTCGATAACGCTGCACGCGGGGTATTTTGTCAGCAGTGCGCCAAGGGCTTGTTGAGGCGGCTCGGTGCGGGTGTACATGAAGTCAAAGTAGCGGGTGCTGGCGTCCTCAAGTGGATAGACCAGAACCCAGGCACTGGATGGGCCGGGAAACCTCAGGGTGACGTTACGATGGGCCCATTCCGGGCCGCCGAGGGTGATGCGACGAAGTACTTCGATGATCGACGGGCACTCGGCGATTCGGCTCATTCTATCGGCCAGGTGCTGCTGAATCGGTGGCGTCGCTCGTAAGGTAGGGCGTCACGGTGTCTTCGAGCATGGCCACAAGCTCCGGGTCCATGTAGTGGAAATCGTCGGGAATTTCCAGCACATGAAGCTGTTTGTGTTCGAGCAGGCGTGCATATTGCGCCTGCAGCCGCTGCTGGTGTTTACGTTCCATGACAAAGATCACGTCGGCCCAGCGAATGTCCGCTGGGCCGATGGGTTTGCGGGCGTTCGGGCTGGTACCCGCCGAACGGGCAGTGAAGCCAGGACGACGGCGCCAGATCGTTTCCGCAGTAGGGCTGCGCCATTGGTTGCGGCTGCAGACGAACAGAAGGTTTGTCACTCTTGATCCAACAGTTGGCGGGTGGAGCGAATGGGATAGTTCATGCCGAGCTGGCGTGCCCTTATCAGCTTGTCACCTCGGGTATACAGCAGCTTCCAGTTCTTTTGCGGCTTGAACTGCAGCGGATGCACCGCTTTGCTCCTGCCGTTTTTACGGGCCTGTGAACGTCTCCAGGCGCGGGTTCTTTCCATGTTCATTTCCTCGTGAGTACCGGGTTCAGCAGCCGCGGTAATACGAGTTGGGCGTATGGTAAGGGGGAATCGGGGCTGTGGCTAGGCGGGTGTACGGATTTGAAACCAGAAGGTCTGGCCAGGATGGGTTTGGGGTTTGATGAATGGCTGTTATCGACCCAGGCTGTGTGAAAACGCGCTGAATATGTTGCAGGGGCTGGGGGGAGGCAACGCTGCTTGCAACGCTGGCAAGAGATTGTGCGGATTAGCCCAATTGGCCTTGCTAAGGCCCATGTGGCGTTATGAGCGGTTCCTGAGGCCTTTTGGGCACGCATGCCGGCGCCTAAGTAGGCCAGGTCACGCCCTGATCACGTCGAGCAGCCCCCTGATGCCCAAGATGACTCATCATTCGCTTGAGGTTGTAAGCGAGCACATGAAGGCTCATTTCTGTACTGACCATTGGCAGAGTTCTGGTCAGAAAGTGGGTAGCTCCCATCCAGTACTTGAGCGTTCCAAATGGGTGTTCAACGGTTTGGCGGCGGATTTTCATTTTCCCTGGATCGTGCTCCAGTTGAACCTGCATCGCGTCAACGATCGCTTCATGCTCCCAGCGCTTCAACCGCCGCTCTTTACCCGTCGTGCATTGCTTCTGCATTGCGCAGGATTGGCAACCCGAGAACCAATAGACATGCATCAGCATGTCATCCTCCAGCGTCGAGTAACGCTTGGTCAGTAATTCTCCCGCAGGGCATCGATACTCATCCGAGGTCGCGACGTACAGGAAGTCCTGCTTGCCAAATCGACCTTCGGCTTTACTGCTAGAGGTCAGCGGTTTCGGTACGAAGGCCGAGATTCCAGCTTGCTCACATGCAACAATTTCCGTGCCTGTGTAATAGCCTCGGTCAGCAACGACCGTCAGCGACTCAGCACCGATTTGGTCGCGTGCTTGCTTCGCCATGTTGCTCAGTTGCCCGCGATCATGACCGACATTCGTCACCTCATGCGCAATGATCAGATGGTGCTTGTCGTCAACGGCAGTTTGTACGTTATAGCCAACTGTCCCGCTGCCCCGACCGCCAGCCGACATCGAGCGAGCATCGGGATCTGTGAGAGAAATTTGTTTGTCTGGGCTTTGGAGTAGTTGCGCTTCGACATCTTTGAGCTTCTGCATCTGTTGTTTCAGCTTTTCGATCTTCTCTTTCAGCCGCTCGGCCTTGGCCATGGCCACCTCCGGCATTGCTCGGTCTGCCGAATCCATCGCTGCCAGGTAGCGCTCAATGCTCTGCTCGATTTGCTGCATGCGAGCCTTCACCTTGGCCTGGGTGAAGTTACGGTCGCGATTGTTCACTGCTTTGAATTTGCTGCCGTCGATGGCGATGACCGACTCAGAAAAAAGATTGAGGTTACGGCAGAGGATCACGAACTGACGGCAGACGCTGCGAATGGCTTTACCGTTGTCTTTGCGAAAGTCGGCAATGGTTTTGAAATCTGGAGCCAGACGTCCTGTGAGCCACATCAATTCGACGTTGCGCTCGGTTTCACGCTCAAGTCGGCGGCTGGACTGAATGCGGTTGAGGTAGCCGTAGATAAAGATCTTCAGCAAGACCGCTGGATGGTAGGCCGGGCGGCCTGTTACTGCTGGATCGACGCCTGCGAAACCGAGCGCACTCAGGTCGAGTTCGTCGACGAAGACGTCGACCACACGCACTGGATTTTCATCAGTGACGTAGTCGTCCAGGCACTCCGGCAGCAAAGTGACTTGCGTCCGAGCCTCACCCTCGATGAATCGCTTCATGATTATCCCCGCCACGATCACGACGAACAGAAGGTTAGACAGCCTCGAGGGTTTTCACACAGCCTGGACCCAAAGCTGCCCTTCACCACGGGCAGCTAACGACCCAAAGCTGTCCTTCGCGACAGGCAGCTATCGGTTGGAATCGGTCACTTGTCAAAGCTGATGAGCTATTGGAGCTTTCTCTAAGCGGTTGATGCGGTGGGACTCAACCCGCTACGCGTCAAGGTGCAGTAGAACTCTGCATCATTAGGTTGCGCAGCTAGGTTCATCATATTCCGTTACGATTTTCGATTATCGTCTGGTGAATTTGCCAATGATGGATCAAACGAACATGAGCGATACCCCCCAGGCTGACCGCAGCCACTGGACTGTTTTCTTAATCTTTCTGCGATTGGGCCTGACTTCTTTTGGTGGCCCAATCGCTCACCTAGGGTACTTCCGGGATGAATTCGTTGTGCGTCGACAGTGGCTAAGCGAGCGCAGTTATGCGGATTTGGTCGCCCTTTGCCAGTTTCTACCGGGGCCTGCTAGCAGTCAGGTTGGCATCGCGCTTGGGCTGTCTCGCTCAGGCTATGGCGGCGCACTGGCTGCGTGGATGGGATTCACCTTACCTTCCGCGATTGCCCTGATCCTCTTCGCTTTGGGCATCGCCAGCTATGGCGATGCCGTGCCCACTGGCGTGTTGCACGGTTTGAAGGTGGTAGCCGTGGCGGTGGTCGCACAGGCGGTATGGGGTATGGCGCGTAATTTGTGCCCCGATGCGCCGCGTACATCCATCATGGCGGCAGCGACCTGCTTCGTGCTGCTCATGCCGTCCGCTTTAGGGCAAGTGGGAGTCATTTTTATTGCCGCGATCATTGGTCTGTTGCTGTTTAAGCCCCAACCGGACGAATCCTATGATCCACTGCCCATTAGCATCCGGCGTCGCGCTGGCCTATTCTGGTTGGCCCTGTTCTTTGCCTTGCTACTCGGGCTGCCGCTCCTAGTAAAGCTGTTCCCAAGTCAGATGCTGTCGATGGTGGACGCTTTCTACCGTACCGGCTCGCTTGTCTTCGGTGGCGGACATGTGGTGCTGCCTCTATTACAGGCTGAAGTCGTGCCTTCTGGATGGGTCGACAACGATGCATTCTTGGCTGGCTATGGCGCAGCTCAGGCCGTCCCTGGGCCGCTATTCACCTTCGCAGCATTTCTTGGCGCCTCGATGAACCAGGCGCCTAGCGGTTGGCTTGGAGGCCTGATCTGCTTGTTGGCGATTTTCGCGCCTTCTTTCCTGCTGGTGATGGGCGCCTTGCCGTTCTGGGAGCATCTGCGCCGCAACAGCCGCACCCAAGCGGCACTGCTGGGCATCAACGCGGCTGTGGTGGGTCTGTTGCTTGCCGCTCTATATCAGCCGGTATGGACGAGTGCAATTCACGCCCCACAGGACTTTGGTCTGGCCCTTGTGGCACTAGTTGCGTTGATGTTCTGGAAGTTGCCGCCGTGGCTGATTGTACTCGGCAGCGGCGTCCTGGGCGGGCTGTTGAATATCGCGCTGTGAGGCTAATTGCTGATGTCCGCAATTGGCCGTTAGCTGTCCTCCACGAAGGGCAGCTATGGGTCGAAAGCTGCCATTCGCGACAGACCGCTTTCGACCCATAGCGGTCTCTCGTGAAGGGCGGCAATCGGCTAGAAGTCGACGTAACATTAGTTGTATGGCACGCACTACCACGAGCTTGATCCACGCGGGCGCCATGTGTCCATAATCATCTGCACTACGCAGGCAGACGATGTGTTTTGCCAATTCCTATGAGAACCGAGCAGCCAATTGTATGCGATCCATGAACC
>NZ_JAMDGZ010000031.1 GCF_028656935.1 Pseudomonas rubra | reverse complement strand
CTTGATCGGAGAATCCCTAATAGATTGCGCATAGCTTTCCTGTTCAGCCACATTAGCCAAATGTGTGGCACAAGTAGAGCACGGTGGAAAATTAGCGCCCTTGGTAGCGTTACCATCCATTTCAACACCCTCCAGCAAGGGTTGTTTTCAAAGGTGTACGCCTGACGTTAATTTACTTAGTGTTTGTAAGATACTGTCATTTTTACTAGGTTCAGCAACCGCCGAAACCCGCGAGGCCATGGCCAACCGTGCCATAGGTGTAGCGCAGAACCTGTGGGAGCTGGCTTGCCAGCGATCGAGCGCGCAGCGGTCGCAATCCAAACGCCGCCTGCAGTGCTGGCTGTACCGGCCTCATCGCGGTCTAGGTGCTTGCCAAACGGCTTGTGGCGCCCTTGAGATCGAGCGCCGACGTGCCATGGCCTGTGAGAACGGTGTTGTCAGCCTTGGTGCCCCGCGATAGCTACCTCAAGGCCACTACCGGCTCGACCACCTTGGGCCGCGGCTTGCGAAACACCAGCACGTTACCCAGCATCACCAGCACCAGGCCCGCCAGTGCCGGCGCCGTCCACTGGTAGCCCTCGTAGAACGCCGAGACATTCAGCGCCACCAACGGGAACAACACCGTGCAATACGCCGCCCGCTCCGGGCCCATGCGCCCGACCAGGGTCAGGTAGGCGGTAAAGCCGATCACCGAGCCCGGGATCACCAGGTACAACAGCGAACCGATGTAACGCGTGTTCCATTCCATGGCAAACGGGATACCGCTGACCAGGCAATACAGCGCAAGCATGCTGGCGCCATAGAGCATGCCCCAGGCGTTGGTGGTCATCGGCCGCAAGCCGGCTTTCTGTTGCAGGCTAGAGAGCATGTTGCCGGCCGAAAAACACAGAGTACCGAGCAGGGCCAGGCCCAGGCCGATGAGGGTTTCACGGCTGGCGGCATGCCCGGCCAGCTCGGGCCAGAACAACAGCCCTAGCCCCGCCAAGCCCAATGCCCCGCCGGCCATCACGTTGACGGCAATCTTCTGGCCAAGAAACAGACGTGCATTGAGCGCATTCCACAAGGTCGCGGTGGAAAACACCACGGCGATCAGGCCGCTGGGAATCCACTGGCTGGCGGTCAGGAAACACATGAAGTTGACGCAGAACAGGCACAGCCCCTGGGCCAGACAAATCAGGTGACCACGGCGGTTCATCCGTTGCAGGCGACGACTGAGCACCAGGATGACAAACAGCACCAGTGCCGCCAGGGCAAAGCGGTAGACGATCGACACAGGAATGGCGACCACCCCCAGTTGCAGCTTCAGGGCAATCCAGGTGGTGCCCCAGATCAGCACAGTGAGCAGGTATAACGACAGGTTCATGGCAGCACTCCTCGATTCCAGGCCACCAGTGTGCAACTGCGTCCTTAGCCGGCACTTGCACATTCTTGCGCTTTTGCGCGGCCGGCAGCTGTCAGCCCAGGCACGGCGGAGTAGGATGGCCAGCAGAGGTAGGAACCATGACGTCGTTGGACCAGCTGCAAGTCTTCAAAGCCATGCACGACTCGCCCCATGCCCGCCTGGAGCACAGCGCGCACCTGGGTGACGGCCTGGCTGCAGCCCTGTGGAACAACCGCCACGACGCCCGCGACTACGAGGCCCCCAGCCACCACACCCTGTCGTGTTACATCGCCGACGGCACCGGCACCTTTCGCCGCGACCGCCCAGGCCACACCGGCGCGCCCGACAAACTGTGCATCATGCCGGCAGGCTCGGCTTCGCACTGGGTGGTCAACGGTTCGATCCGCCTGGCGCACCTGTACATCAGCCAGGAGCAGTTTGCCCTCGGTTGCATCAGCCTGCTGGACCGTGAGCCCCGTGAGCTGCAACTGCAGGAAGCGACCTTTCTCGACGACCCCGCGCAGGCCCGGCGCTTTCGGCAGCTGATTACCCTGGACTGGGACGAGCCCGCCGAACGCCTGCTGACCAGCAGCCTGGCCCACGAGATTCTTGACCACGCCGTGCTCAGCCAGGTCGGCCTGCGCCAGGGCCTGCGCCTGAAGGGCGGGCTGGCCGCTTACCAGCGCCGGCAACTGAGCGAGTATGTCGAAGCGCACCTGGATCAACCGCTGACCCTGGGCGAGCTGGCGGCGCTGTGCAACCTTTCGGAGTACCACTTTGCCCGGATGTTTCGCACAAGTTTCGGCCTGCCGCCACACCAGTACCTGCTGGCCCGGCGCCTGGCCAAGGCGCGTCAGTTGCTGCGCCACGGTCAACTGCCCCTGGGTGAGGTGGCCTTGCTCTGCGGCTTTGCCAGCGCCAGCCACTTCAGCACCCGCTTCCGTCAGGCCCTGGGGGCAACCCCCGGTGCCTACCGAGCGGCTTTCAGTACTTAGAACTCCAGGGTGCCGGACAGGCTGACCTGACGCGCATCGCCCACCGAGACAAAATTGCGGTTCACCGCCGAGCTGTAATAGGTGCGGTCGAACAGGTTCTTGACGTTCAACTGCAAGCGCACCTTGTGCTCGTCCAGCCGGGTTTCGTAACTGGCAAAGGCATCGGCGACGGTGTAGCCCGGCAACTCGAAATCATTTTCGGCGTTGCCCGCACGCTCACCGACATAGCGCGCACCGGCGCCCAGGCGCAGGCGGTCGCCACCGAACAGGCTGCCCACGTCATACACCGCTGACAACGAGCCGCTGTGGCGCGCCACGTTCTGCAGACGATTGCCCTCGAGCGCAGGGTCCTGAGTGACTTCAGCGTCGGTGAAGGCATAGTTGCCGATCAGGCTCCAGTGCTCGCTCAACTGGCCGCTCAGGTCGAGTTCTACGCCCCGCGAGCGCACCTCACCGGCGTTGCTGTAAAGGGTGTCGCCGGTTGCCGAGTCGAAGTTGGCCACCAACACATTGCGCTTGCGGATATCGAACAATGCCAGGGTGCCGGTCAGCGCTCCCGGCATGTCGAGCTTGGCACCCAGCTCCCAGGATTTACCCTCCTCCGGTTCGATACTCGAATCCAGCACCAGGCCACCGGTCAACGGGGCGATGCTGGAGTTGGGCTTGAACGATTCGGTGTAGCTGCCATAGAACGACAGCTGCTCGTCAACCTTGTACACCAGCCCCAGGCGCGGCACCCAGGCCTGGCCATTGTTGTTGGTGTTGGCCTTGAACGGCCGCCCGCGTCCGGCGATCTGGTCGTACATCTGGTAGCGCGCACCAGCGACCAGGATCCAGTGCTCGTCGAGGTGGATCGAATCCTGGAAGAACAGCGAATCGCTGCGCAGCTTGTCGGTTTGCGCACTGTCGCTGTCGCGCACGCTGGTGCCCTCGACTTCGCGGCCATACACCGGATTCAGGTAACTGAAGGTGCTCAGGCTATTTTGGCGGATCAGGTCGGCGCGGTAGATCTTGCGGTACTCGTTATCCAGGCCGAACAACAGGTCGTGCTGCATCCCCGCCAGTTGCACCTTGCCCTCAAGGCTTGCCGTGGCGAAACGGTCGCTGCTGAGGGCGCCATGGGTGCCGTCCATGCTCCGGGTCAGGGTGCCGCGGGCAGCATTGACGCCTGTCACCCGCACCTGGCTGGCGTCGTAGGTTTCGCGGTTGTAACTGAAGCCGAAGTGGGCTTTCCAGTCATCCGAGAGTTGATGATCGACTTCCAGGCGATAGAGGTCCGAGCGCCCTTGCATGTCGTTGAACGGCTCGTCCAGGCGTCGGGTACTGGGGATGTCCAGCGGGTGATGGGTGCGCGGGTCGATGGCCGTGCCGCGATCAAATGGATAGAGAAACTCGCGGTGCTCGTAGGCCAGCAGTACCTGGGTGTCTTCACCGAACCAGGCCAGCGACGGCGCCACCAGCGATTCGCGGTGGGTACCGAAGTTGCGCCAGTAGTCTTCGTCTTCATGGTCGAGCACCAGGCGGTAGGCGACGTTGCTCTGGCCCAGTGCACCGGTGCTGTCCAGGCCGCCGCCGCTACCATTCTTGCCACTGCCGTAACTGGAGCCGCGCAGATTCAAGGCGTTGTAGCGCTGCAGTTGCGGCCGTTTACTGACCACGTTGATCACCCCACCCGGGTCCTGGATACCGTACAGCAAAGAGGCCGGTCCCTTGAGCACTTCGACCCGCTCGGTGGTGGCATTGAGGCTGCGCCCCTGCACGATGGGCATGCCGTCGCGCATGATCGAGCCATCGCGGTTGTCGCCAAAGCCGCGCTTCATCACCGTGTCCTGGGTGCCGCCAAAGTTGTTGCCCTGGGTCACGCCGCTGACATTGGCCAGGGCATCGTCGAGGTTGCGCGGCGCCTGGTCCTTGAGCACCTGGGCCGGCACCACGTTGATCGCCTGGGGCGTTTCCATGATCGCTGCCTGGCTGCGCATCACCGAGCTGCCTTGCGGCGGCTGGTAGCTGTAATCGGCATCGGCTTGCGAGTTGACCGTGGTTGCATCGAGCTTGAGCGCACCACTGGCATCCAGCGCTTCGAGGGTCAGGGTGCGGGCGTCGACGCGGCGAAAGGCCAGGCCGCAATTGCCCAGCAGTTGTTGCAAGGCCTGCTCGGCACTGAGGCGGCCATTGAGCGCCGGTGCGTCGATCGCCGGCAGGTCGGTGGTGTAGATCACGCTTTGCCCGGTCAGGCGGCTGAAGTCATTGAGCGCCTGCACCAGCGGCTTGCTTGGCTGGGCAAACAGGTAGACCTGCTGCGCGGCCACCGCCCCCAGAGGTAGCGCGCTACCTGCGGCCAGCGCCGAGACACTGAGCCAGATTGAAAAGCCGCGCGCTGCCGAGGGTGTGAACTTCATGACCATAACCTGTGAAGGAGTGACATTTATGCGAATGAATCGCACTTTCACTCACTACACGGTTGTCGCGTGAACTTACCTCATCACTTTTCTGAAAATATTTTTCAGCGGATCAGCGTGACCCGTTCCAGCAAGGTATTGCGCTTGAACCCCAGCACCGCGCCAAGCGAGTCCAGCGCCGCCAGCGGCTGGTTGGCCGGGAAGCTGCCGCTGACCTTGCGTTTGCCCAGCTCGCTGTCGAGCACGATGATGCGCCCCGGGTAGTAGCGAGCCAGGTCATCGATCACTGTGCTCAGCGGCACCTGGTAGTAATTGAGCCAGCCCTGGCGCCAGGCCAGGCGCGACTCACTGTCCACCGCTTCGACGGCGCTGGCGGTGCCGTCGCGATAGGCAACCTGCTGCCCCCCATTCAACTGCTGTTGCAAACGCCCAGGCGCAGCGGTCACCGCCACCCGACCGTCGAGCACGGTGACCCGCGCGCCGCCATTGTGTTTGCGCACCTCGAAGCGAGTGCCCAGCACGCGTGTTTCGCCTTTGGCCGCTTCGACCACGAACGGCTCGCCGGTGTGGGTGACATGAAAGAACGCCGCGCCCCGACGGATAGTCACCTGGCGCTCACCATGGCTGAAATCCACAGATACGGCACTGCCGGCATCGAGGGTCATGTGCGAATTGTCGGCCAGCACCACTTCCTCGACCTGCCCTGGCGCCGTAACGTAATCCGCCTGCAAATCATCTAGCCAGTACGCCGGATGCCAACCCGCAGCAGTGCCCAGGGCCAGCACCAGGCAAGCGGCGGCAGCGAAGCTGGCAACACGGCGCCAGGTACGCCCCGCTGTCGGTTGCTGCATGGCGCGCAAATAGCCTTGCAGGGCCTGGTCATCCTCGGCCGCCAACAGGCTCGCCGGCGTTTCACTCAAGCGCCACAGCGTCTGGGCCTGGGCAAAGGCGCGGCCATGGGCCGCGTCTACCAGCAGCCAGCGCTTGAACTCGGCGCGCTCAGCCAGCTGCGGTTGCTCGTTGATCCGGCTCAGCCAGCCCAAAGCGGCCTGATGCTGCTCGGCGGTGATTTCGCTCATGGTGCTTTCCCTGGCTGGCGCGTGCTGGCTGGCGACAGTGCAACACTCGCCTTGCACGCCTCCAGGGCGCGCATCATGTGTTTTTCCACCGCGCTCTGGGACAGGCCCATGGCCTTGGCGATCTCGGCGTACTTGCGGCCGTGGATACGGTTGAGGAGAAAGATCTGCCGGGTACGTTCAGGCAGTTCACGCAGCGCCGCTTCGATGCGCTGCAGGTCGCTGTTCACTTCCAGTGCTACGTGCGGTGCGCTGACATGATCGTCGACCACCTCCAACTGCAGGCTGTCGTTGACCCGCTCGCGAGCGCCTTCGCGGCGCAAGTGATCGATAGCAATGTTACCGGCACAACGCAGCAGGTAGGTATCGAGCGCCTCGACCTTGACCTGCGGGCGGCGCCAGAAGCGCAGGAACAGTTCCTGGACCAGGTCCGAAGCCGTGGCCCGGCAGCCGATACGGCGGCTGACCAGGGCTTCCATCTGCGCCCGCTGGGCGAGGAACACCTGCACAAAACGCGCACGCCCGCTTGCCCCATCGGCGTCGTTGACACCTTCGGCGGGCAGATCGAGCGGCTCGTTGACCAACTTACAATGAAGCCAGGGCAGTCAATGGCGCCAGCACCACACTGGCCGCCGCCAGGCCCAGCAGCAGGCGTGGCTGGTAAGGCAAGAGAAACACCCAGAGGGTGACCCCGGCCATCAGCACCGCGAACAGCTCGACCAAGCCCATAGCCCAGCCGCTGTGGCGCACGGCCAGCAGCAGCGCCAGGGTCAGCAGCAGCCAACCGGCCACCCGCAAAGCCTTGAGCTGTGCACTGCCGGGCTTATGCCCAAGCAGGTCCTTGTAGTGTTTTTCCATGGCCAGGCACAGGGCGGCGAAACCGGCGAAACCAAACAGGGCAATGGCCAGCATCAGTTCACCTCGCTTTCGATCAGCTTGCCGGGCGCAGCCTTGGGCGCACGCTTGGCCGCAACCACCGGCGCCCGCCACATCTTGCTGGCAGCCCAGGCCAGGAACAGGCCGCTGGCCAGTGCGGTGAGGTCGAAGCCGGCCATGGCCCAGTCACCCACGGCAATCGAGTGGTTCAAGCCCTGGCCGGTGGTCAGGCCGTTGAGCAGCGGCAAGGCCGCCCACATCAGCGCGCCCAGGCCCAGTTGCTCGGCCCAGGCACGGCGGCCCGGGCGCAGCATGGCGTGCAGCAGCGACAACGCCCAGAGCAGGAAGAAGCTGTTGATCTCCCAGTCGGCGCGGCCTTCAACACCGATTGGCAGCAGGCGGTTGGCCCAGAAGAACGCCGCCACGCCGATCAGCAGGCCGCTCATGCTGGCGATATTGAGCACCTCGACCAGGCGCAACTCGAACGGCTGGGTGCCGCTCTTGGCATGCTTGAGCTGACGCTTGCCCAGCCACATCACCAGGCCAGTACCGATCACCGCCGTACCGGCCAGGCCGAAGAAGAAGTACAGCCAGCGCAGCCAGGGCCCAGCGAAAATGCCCATGTGCAGGCCGTACATGCCACCGGAAATCAGCATCGGCGTGGCCTCGATCTGGCTACCGCCCTCGAGCGTGCCATTGACCCCGTCGAACAGCCAGCCACCGCCACGCTGGTGAGCGATGCGGTCACCGGCATGGCGGGCGAAACGTACCCGGGCGTTCTGGTCACCGGGGTTCTGTACCTCGACCCACGCAAGATTGGCCCCGGGCGCCTGCTCCTGGACCTTGGCGTACAACTGCGGCAAAGGCAGCAGCGGCGCCGGGGTGCCAGCGGCCTGTACCTGGCTCTGGCCGCCGAACAGATCATTGAAAAAGCCACGGGTGTTGTCGCCATAGCTGGCGATGATGCTGGCCGGCATGACCATGGCCATGAAGATCACCAGGCTGCTGTAGCTGATCATCAGATGAAACGGCAGCACCAGCACGCCAATGGCGTTATGCCCGTCGAGCCAGGAACGCTGGCCCTTGCCCGGGCGGAAGGTGAAGAACTCCTTGAAGATCTTCTTGTGGGTAATGATCCCGGTCACCAGGCCCAGGAGCATGATGAACGCGGCAAAGGTCGACAGCCAGCGGCCCCAGGGATGAGGCATCTCCAGCTGGAAATGGAAGCGGTAGAAGAACTCGCCGCCACGGGTTTCGCGCGCCTGCAGTTCGGTGCCGGTGGCAGGGTCGAGGGTCTTGGAGATGAAGTCTCGGCGCCCGCCACCCGCCTTGGGCCAGCTCACGCTCAACGCCGGTTCACGGGCGTTGGGCAACTGGATAAACCAGCTGCCTGCGGTCGGCGCATGCTCCTGCAAGTAGCGCTGGGCCAGGTCCAGGCTTGCCGCCGGGTCCAGCGCCCGGCTGGGCACTTCCGGCTGGGTCCAGTGGCTGATTTCTTCCTTGAAATAGGACATTGTCCCGGTCAGGAAAATCGCAAACAGCAACCAGCCGAAGATCAGCCCGGTCCAGGTGTGCAGCCAGGCCATGGCCTGGCGAAAGCCCTCTTTCATGGGTTTTTCATCCAGTAGACCAGTCCGTTGATCATACCCAGCACCAGGCTTGGCAGCAGTACACCCAGCCAGGCCTGCCAGGCGCTACGACAGGCGAAGCACCAGAGAAAGGCCACCAGGTAAAACAGGAACGACAGCATCATGCCGCTGATCACCGCCTCGGCACGGGGCACCGGCAACAGCAGGGTGATGCAGACGCTGGCCATGGCCGCCAGCAGGTAACCACCGAACACGGCAGCCAGGCTGCGGGAGGTCACGGCCAGGCGATAGCTGATGGGTAGCCTGGCGGCTTTGCTTTTCATGGCATCCGTCCATTACGAGAAGCGCACAATAGTAATGATTTATATTCTCACAAGCAAAGCCGCAGGCCAGACGGATCAGAACGACAGGTCTACGCCCATGGTGTAGCGGCGGCCGTCCAGTACGGTCTGGTAGTTGTCGTAGTCCACTTCCTTGTTGAAGACGTTGTACACACCGGCCAGCAGCTTGACGTTCTTGGTCACCCGGTAGGTGCCGCCAAAATCGACGAAGGTGTACGACGGCGTGCCGTCGGACATGGTGGTACGGCCCAGGTAGTCCGAGGTCTTGCCGCGGTAGTTCAGGCGCGCCCAGGTGCCCAGCTGATCAGTGGCCTGCCAGTCGAGGGTGGCGTTGAACATGTGCCGTGGCATCTGGTTCAGGGCCTTGCCCTTTTGCGGGCCGCTCTTCTGCTCGGAGGCGGTGAAGGTGTAGTTGGTGGCCAGCGATACGGTTTGGGTGATGTCCCAGTCCAGGGTCGCTTCAACGCCGCGCATCTGTGCTTCGTCAACGTTGACCCGGTCACTGATGAACTTGTACGAGGTACCGCCGATCTGGCACTGGCCCGAGGCATTGCCGGTGCTGTCGGTGCAACGGCGGGTCTCGGTGATCTTGTCCTTGAAGTCGGTATTGAACAGGGTCAGGCCGGTGGAGAAACCTTCGAGGTTGTCCCAGATGAAGCCGATTTCCTGGCTCAGGCTCTTCTCCGGCTTGAGGCTGGAGTTGCCGACGATGATTGCTGGGTCGCCGCCGCCACCGGTGATCTGGCCCCAGTCATCCACGGCCGCACGGATGTCCGGCGAGCGATAACCACTGGAAACACCACCCTTGATGGTCCACTGCTCGGTCGGGTGGTAAACCCCGTACAGCCGTGGCGACCAGTGGGTGCCGTAGTTCTCGTCACGGTCCATGCGCAGGCCGCCGGTCAGGGCAAAGGCCTCCGTCAGGCGCCATTCGTCTTCGGCAAACAGCGCCCAGGACCAGCGGGTCAGCTGGTTGACGCTGGCCGCCGAGGCCAGTTGGTTGCCTTCATCGCTAAGATCTTCGTACTTGTACTGGCCACCGAAGGTGGTGATGTGCGAATCGCTGAAGAACGACACCTGCGAGTTGAGCACGGTGTTTTCCAGCTCCATGCGTCGGCCCGGGTTCTCGATCTTCTCGCGCTGCAGGTAGCTCTCGCTGGTGATGCCGTCCCAGCGCCCGGAGTGGGTCACCGAGAAGTTGGTGCGGTCGTAGTCGTTGCGGCTGTCGGATCTGCTCGCCGAACGGCCTTTGTGCGAATTGCGTTCCTGCTCGGACTTGCCCGCTTCCAGGGTGATGTCGTTGTGCTCATCCGGAGTGAACGACAGCTTGGCTGTTGCGCTGTCGGTGCTCTGCTCGTTGAAGCCGTTGACGATATGGTCTTCGTCGCGGCGCGAGCGCTGACCGTACAGTTGCAGGCCGACCAGGTTGTCGACCAGCGGCCCGGAGATGAAGGCGTTGGTGCTGTTGTAGTCACCCGAGTCGGAGCGGTCCTGGAAGGTCGTTTCAGTACGGATGCCGCCGTACCACTGCGGAGTGACCTTACGGGTGATGATGTTGATCACCCCGCCCATGGCATCGGAGCCGTACAGCGACGACATCGGCCCGCGCACCACTTCGATGCGCTCGATGGCTTCCAGCGGCGGCATCCAGCCCTGCTCGATACCGGCGCCATCGCTGTTGGGGCGGGTGGCGCGCGAGTCCTGGCGTTTGCCGTCGACCAGCATCAGGGTGTACTTGGAGGCCATGCCGCGAATGCTGATATCGCTGGAGCTGGCACCGCCGGTGACCACCACGCCTGGCACATCGCGCAGGGCATCAGTGACGTCGCGGTAGGACTTGTTCTCGATCTGCTCGCGGGTAATGACCGAAATCGATGCCGGTGCATCCTTGATCTGCTGGGAGAAACCCGACGCGGTCACCACCATGTTGTCCAGCTCCAGCGGCTGGGTCTGGGCGGTGGCGTGGGCGCTGTACAACGAGCAGAGGGTGAGCGCGAGGCAGGATTTGCTGAAAGTCGGGGACACGAGGACCTCTCCCTGAGAAATGTAAATGTTGCGTAAATTCATCTAGGGAGTGAATGCTATTTATTCTCAAATGAGAGTAAAGCGTATTTACGTTTTTTACATTTTCCCGATCCTCTGCTACGCCCGTCAGTCAGGCGCCGATTGCCGAGGGGCAGCACCTTTCACTACAATGCGAACAATTCTTATTCTGTTGCGCATCCTGGCGCCGGAGTGTTCACGGTGCCCAGCGCTCCCTCTTCCTCGCTCGAAGGCCTCTACGTCGACCATCACAACTGGCTGACCGGCTGGTTGCGCCGGCGCCTGGGCTGCCCCGACAGCGCCGCAGACCTGGCCCAGGACACCTTCATGCGCCTGCTCCAGGCCCGCGACACGCCGCTGCTCAACGAGCCGCGGGCGTTCCTCACCACCGTGGCCAAACGGGTATTGTGCAACCACTACCGTCGTCAGGACCTGGAGCGTGCCTACCTGCAGGCCCTGGCGCAGTTGCCTGAAGCACTGGCGCCGTCGGAAGAGCACCGGGCAATCATTTTCGAAACCCTGCTGGAGCTCGACCGCCTGCTCGACGGCCTGCCCCTGCCGGTTAAACGGGCCTTCCTGATGGCCCAGGTCGACGGCCTGAGCTACAGCGAGATCGCTGCGCAACTGGGCATTTCCCTGGCCACGGTCAAGCGCTACCTGAACAAGGCGGCCATGCGCTGTTACTTTGCCCTGTGAACGGCCATCAGGAGTTTTCCCCGCAGGTGGCCGAACAGGCTGTGCACTGGTTGATCGAGATGCAAGGCGGCGCCCTCGATGCGCGTCAGCAGCAGGCCATGCAGCAATGGTTGCAGGCCGATGACAACCATCGTCGCGCCTGGGAGCACATTGAGCGGATCAACCAGCGTTTGCGCGGCCTGTCCTCACCCCTGGCCCATGCGGCCTTGCAGGCGCCACGTTCGGCCAGCCGCCGACGGGCGCTGAAAACCCTGCTGATCCTCGGCGTCGGCAGTGCCAGCGGCCTGGCCTTGCATCAGCACAGCCCGCTGCCAACCCTGCTCGCCGATTACCGCAGCCCGGTGGGCGAACGCCGGCGCCTGGACCTGGACGACGGCAGTCTGTTGCAACTGAACACCCGCAGCGCCGCCGACGTGCGTTTCGATGCCAGCCAGCGCCTGGTGCGTCTGCTCGAAGGTGAACTGCAACTGACCGTGGCCGGTGATACGCGACCACTGCAGTTGCTCACCGAACATGGCCTGGTGAACCTGAGCAACGGTCGCTACAACCTGCGCCAGTTCCCGCAGTACAGCCAGTTGGCGGTGTTTGAAGGCAGCGCCAGCCTGGCCGGCAAGGTCCTGCAAAGCGGTCAGCAAGCGCGCTTCAACGGCCCGCAATGGCAGGCCAGCCAAGCCCTGGACAGCAATGCCGGAGCTTGGGTCGACGGCATGCTGATGGCCGCGCACATGCCCTTGGGCGCATTCCTCGAGGAACTGGGCCGCTACCGTCGCGGCCAGCTCAACTGCGCGCCCGAGGTGGCCAACCTGCTGATCTCCGGCAGTTATCCGCTGGCCGACAGCGAGCGCATTCTCGACCTGCTCGAAGTAGCGCTGCCGGTGCGCGTGCGGCGCTTTACCCGCTACTGGGTGACGGTCGAAGCGCGGGCCTGAATCTTTTTTCAACTGACCTGAGCCGTTTTTGAATCTCGCGTGACAGAGAAGGCAGAACCCTTTGCTTCGACCTTCTCAAGGACCTCCCGCATGCCCCTTCGACCGAGTCCACTTGCCCAGGCCCTGCGCACCCTGCTGCTGGGTGCCAGCCTGAGTTTCACCACGCTTGCCGCCCTGGCGGCCGAGGCCCCGGCGCGCACCTACCAGATCGCCCCGAGCAGTCTGGAAAACGCCCTGAATCAGTTCGGTCGCGAAAGCGGTGTATTGATTTCCTTCGGCTCGCAGGTCACCAGTGGCGTGCAAAGCCCCGGCCTGCAAGGCCAGTACAGCCCGCAGCAAGGCCTCGACGCATTGCTGCAGGGCACCGGCCTGCAAGCGCGCGCCGAGGGCGAGAATGCCTTCAGCCTGCAACCGCTCGCCGGCGCCAACGCGCCGGTCGAGCTCGGCGCCTCCACCGTGGTTGGCGACTGGCTGGGCGCGGCGCAGCAGGACAACGTCTTCGAACACGCCGGTGCCCGTGACGTGATCCGCCGTGAAGAATTCGAACGCAGTGGCGCCACCACCGCCCGTGAAGTGCTCAACCGCATCCCTGGTGTCAACGCCCCGGAAAACAACGGCACCGGCAGCCATGACATGGCAATGAACTTCGGTATTCGCGGGCTCAACCCACGCCTGGCCTCACGCTCCACCGTGCTGATGGACGGCATCCCGGTACCATTCGCCCCCTACGGCCAGCCACAGCTGTCGTTCGCCCCGGTCAGCATGGGCAACATGGACGCGGTGGACGTGGTCCGCGGCGGCGGCGCCGTGCGGTACGGCCCGCAGAACGTCGGCGGCATCGTCAACTTCGTGACCAGGGCGATCCCCGACGAACCAACGGTCAAGGCCGGCTTCCAGACCCAGACCAGCCCCTCGTCCAGCCATGACGGTTTCAAAACCAGCGCCAACCTGCTGGCCGGCGGCACCAACGCCAACGGCCTGGGCGGCGCCCTGCTCTACTCCGGCACCCGTGGCGGCGACTGGCGCGAACACAGCGATACGCAGATCGACGACCTGATCCTCAAAGGCAAGTACCAGCTCGACGAAGCCAACAGCCTGCACGCCATGGCCCAGTACTACGAGGGCGAGGCGCAGATGCCCGGCGGCCTGAGCGTTGCCGACTACGATGCCGACCCGTACCAGTCGACCCGACTGCAAGACAAGTTCTGGGGCCGCCGGACCATGTTCAACTTCGGCTACGACTACAAGGAAGACGCCCGCCAGTTCAGCGTCAACAGCTTCTTCACCAAGACCCTGCGCAGCGGTTACCTGGACCAAGGCACTTTCGTCTCGCTGTCGCCGCGCGAGTACTGGGTACGCGGCATCGAAACACGCTTCTCCCAGGGCTTTGCCCTCGGTGAAAGCTGGCATGAAGTCGGCGTCGGTTACCGCTACATCAACGAAGCCGGCCATGAACTGCGCTACCGCGAGCCGATCGCCGCCAACCAGCTGCCAACCACCGCCAGCCGCAACGACCGCGACACCCGTGGCGGCACCCAAGCCCATGCGATTTTCCTCGATGACCGCATCGACATCGGCCAATGGACCATCACCCCGGGCATCCGCTACGAGATGATCGACTCCGAGCAGTCCAACAAGCTCACCGGCCAGCGCTACCAGGGCGACTACAACACCGCCCTGCCGGCGCTTAACGTGATGTATCACCTGAGTGACAGCTGGAACCTGTACGCCAACACCGAAGGCTCGTTCGGCAGCGTGCAGTACAGCCAGATGCCCAACCGGGTCAGCAGCGGCGAAGTGAAACCGGAAAAAGCCCGCACCTGGGAGCTGGGTACCCGCTACGACAATGGCAACCTGCAAGCCGAAATCGGCGCGTTTTTGATCAATTTCGACAGCCAGTACGAAAGCAATCAGACCAACGATTCGGTGATCGCCCGCGGGGAAACCCGCCACCAAGGCATCGAGACCAGCGTCAAGTACGCCCTCGAAGGCCTGAACCCGGTACTGGCAGGTTTCGACGTGTACGCCACCTACGCCTTTGTCGACGCTAAAATCCGTGAAGATGGGCCGAACAAGGGCAATCGCGTGCCCTTCTCGTCCCGCCACAAAGGTACCCTGGGCATCGGTTACACCGAGGGCCAGTGGAAGCTCAACCTCGACAGCACCTACCAGAGTGACCAGTTCGCCGACAACGCCAACACCTCGGCCGAAAGCGCCGATGGCAGCACCGGACGGATCCCCGGCTACATGCTGTTCAGCAGCCGCGCGGCCTACGACTTCGGCCCGCAACTGTCGAACCTCAACGTCGCCGTGGGGGTGAAAAACATCTTCAATCACCAGTACTACACCCGCTCGTTCGACGACAACAACAAGGGCAAGTACGTGGGAGAACCTCGTACGGTATACCTGCAGACCTCCGTCGCGTTCTGATCCAGCGCATGCAAAAGCCCGGCCGCCGCCGGGCTTTTTGCTACAAGATATTTTTATTTCAAAAGGGCTTGAATTGTTCCGCCAACTGCCTGACCTTGTAGTCAAGAGGCGATGGTTCTCACAGGCCGCCAAGGCCCCATCGATTCTCTTGCGAGCTAGCTGAATAAGGGATTGAACTATGCAAATCCAAGTCAATAGCGACAACCATATTCAAGGCAACATCCGGCTGGAAGAGTGGGTCCGCAGCACGGTAGAAAGCACGCTCGAACGTTTTGAAGAAGACCTCACCCGCATCGAGGTCCACCTGCGCGACGAGAATGGCGACAAGCCAGGTCCGCATGACAAACGCTGCCAGATGGAGGCACGCCCAAAAGGCCATCAACCGATTTCCGTAAGCCATAAATCCGCATCCCTCGACCAGGCTGTCGAAGGCGCCGCAACCAAACTGGACCACGCCCTGGAGCACTTCTACGGCAAGCTGCGCAGCAAACGCGCGGTCGCCCAGCAAAGCATTGACGGTGCCCCGAATGACGGGCTGTTGCAGGAAGAATTCCTGGAGAACGAGCAAGCTCGACTCAACGGATAAGCCGTAACGCAGACGGTAAAAAGGCGAGCCCAAGGGCTCGCCTTTTTTGTAGGAGCGGGCTTGTGGGAGCTGGCGTTGCCAGCGATCGAGCGCGAAGCGGTCGTCACTCAGGCAACACATGATGTGCTGGCTGTACCGGCCTCATCGCCGGCAACGCCGGCTCCCACAAAGCTCTATGTACACCGGACAATCATGGAATCTCCCACAGAGTCCTGCGCCTGTTACTTCGCTTCCTCGATTTCCTTGCCATTGGCATCAATAGCCTTGGTCGACGGATAGCGGTACGAGGCATAACGCACCACCAGGATCGCGAACGCCAGCAGCAGAATGCCGCCACACACGTACAACAACCCCACGTCAGGCGCCTTGTGGTGCGAGACATCGCCAATCAGCAGGCGGGTCAGTGCAGTAATGGCCACATAGAGCAGGAAGCGGATCGGCATGTGGTTGGTCTTGAAGTAGATCCCCACCATGGCGCCGAGTTCGAGGTAGATGAACAGCAGCAGGATGTCGTCGACGCTGACGCCCTTGCCGAGCATCTCGATGAAGGTGACCACGGCCGCGTAGGCGGTAATGCCACCGATGCCGAACAGGGCCAGGTAATGGAACGACTCGACGCACAGGTTGCCCAGCGAGTCGGCAGAGCCATGCAGGCGCTTGCGCAGTTTGTCAGCCCAATTGATGCTCACGATACGGTTTCCTTGATACGGCTGGAAGGATGATGCGCCAGGCGCATGACGCTTTGTCGGTATGCAGTAAAGAGGCCAGGCCCCCTGCTTGAGAAGGCGACCGAATGCCGCAAGGCACAGCCATCGCTGGCGGTGCCTTCATCCTTTCAATTCGCGGTTACCGCAGCGCGTTCATTCCAGGGCCGACGCCGGGCCGAAGAACTCGTAACGGCTCTGTTGCTCGGGCACGCCCAGGCCCTTGAGGTGGCGCTTGATGCTGGCCATGAAGGCTTTGGGGCCGAGGAAGTAGGCATCCACATCACGCTCTTGCGGCAGCCACTGACCGAGTTGATCGGCGCTGAGCAGGCCCAGCGCATCCGCCGGCTGGCTTTGGCCATCGTCTTCGGCATAGCAGTAGAAGCGCTTGACCTGCGGGTGGCGCGCCGCCAGTTCATCGACCCAGTCACGGAAGGCGTGCACCGCACCGTTGCGCGCACAGTGAATGAAGTGCACCAGGCGCCCGCTGGCCAGCGCAGCTTCGAGCATCGGCAGGGTCGGAGTGATGCCAACGCCACCGCTGATCAGCACCAGGGGCTTGTCGCTGGCGCTCAGGGTGAACTCGCCCGATGGCGGGAACAGGTTGATGGTATCGCCCACGACGAACTGCTCGTGCAGGTAGCTGGAGACCTTGCCACTGGCTTCGCGCTTGACGCTGATGCGGTACTGGCCGGCATTGCTCAGGGCCGACAGCGAGTAGTTGCGGCGTTGCTCCTGGCCATCGATGACCAGTTGCAGGCCGATGTACTGACCAGGCTCGGCCTGCAGGATCGCCCCGCCGTCGACCGGGGCGAAGTAGAAGGAGACGATTTCACTGCTCTCCTCGACCCGCTCGACCAGCGTGAATTCGCGCGCACCACGCCAGCCGCCAGGGGCCGCGGCTTTTTGCGTGTAGATATCGCCTTCAGCACCGATGAGGATATCGGCCAGTTGCTGATAGGCCGCGCCCCAAGCGGCAATCACTTCGGGGGTGGCGATGTCTTTGCCGAGGACTTCTTCAATGGCGCGCAGCAGGCAGCTGCCGACAATCGGGTAATGTTCCGGGAGGATCTGCAAGGCCACATGCTTGTTGATGATCTGCCCGACCAGGCCACCGAGCTGCTCAAGCTGGTCGATGTGCCGGGCATACATCAGTACGCCATTGGCCAGCGCCCGGGGCTGGTCGCCACTGGCCTGGTGCGCCTGGTTGAACAGCGGACGCACTTGCGGGTACTCGCTGAGCATCAGTTTGTAAAAATGAGTGGTCAGCGCTTCACCGCCGCTTTCCAGCAGGGGTACGGTGGCTTTGACGATTGCACGATCCTGGGCATTGAGCATGGATGACTCCTGAGCCTGTGGCTTCTTGATGAATGCCTGAGCTATTACAGCTTTCGTGCCAACTATTAAGTAGTTATAAATCAATGACTTATAAAGTAATGAGTCATAAAGACAACAACTGCGATATAGTCATTTAGACTTACAGGAGTCTTTATGACCGCAAAATCCTTGCTCACCGCCTTGCTGCCGCTGGTCAGCGACCTGTCCCGCGAGTTGCCCGAGCGCGAGCGCTACCGGCGCCTGCTCGAAGCCATGCGCAGCCTGCTGCCGTGCGATGCCGCCGCCCTGCTGCGCCTGGACGGTGAATGGCTGGTGCCGCTGGCGGTGAACGGCTTGAGTACCGACACCCTCGGGCGACGCTTCAAGGTCGATGAGCATCCGCGATTTGCTGCGATTCTCAGCCGCAGCAAGCCGACCCGCTTTGCCAGCGACAGCACGCTGCCCGACCCTTACGACGGCCTGGTCGAAGGCCTGCACCAGCACCTTGAGGTGCACGACTGCATGGGTTGCCCGCTGTTTGTCGATGAACGACCCTGGGGCCTGATCACCCTCGATGCGCTGGACCCGGAGCAGTTCCAGCAGGTCGAGCTTGATGCCCTGCAGGCCTTTGCCAGCCTGGCGGCGGCCACAGTCAATGTTGCTGAACGCATCGAGCGCCTGGCCTTGCGCGTCGAAGACGAACACCAGCGCGCCGAGGTTTACCGCCAGGCCAGCGGTCAGCAGCACAAGGAGCTGATCGGCCAGAGCAAGGCGCACAAACGCCTGCTGGAAGAAATCCGCCTGGTCGGCAGCAGCGACCTGACGGTGTTGGTCACCGGCGAAACCGGGGTTGGCAAGGAGCTGGTGGCCCAGGCCATCCACCAGGCTTCGAGCCGCGCAGCCAGGCCGATGATCAGCCTCAACTGCGCGGCGCTGCCGGACACCCTGGTCGAGAGCGAGCTGTTTGGCCATGTGCGCGGCGCCTTTACCGGCGCAGTGGGCGAGCGGCGCGGCAAGTTCGAGCTGGCCAATGGTGGCACGCTGTTTCTCGATGAAGTCGGCGAGTTGTCGCTGAGTGTGCAAGCCAAGCTGCTGCGCGTGTTGCAGAGCGGGCAGTTGCAGCGCCTGGGCTCGGACCAGGAGCACCGGGTGGATGTGCGCCTGATCGCCGCGACCAACCGCGACCTGGCCGAAGAGGTGCGCGCCGGGCGCTACCGCGCCGACTTCTACCATCGCCTAAGCGTGTACCCGCTGCTGGTGCCGTCACTGCGTGAGCGTGGCCGTGATGTGCTGCTGCTCAGCGGCTACTTTCTGGAGCAGAACCGATCGCGCATGGGCCTGGGCAGCCTGCGCCTGAGTGCTGAAGCCCAGGCCGCGCTGAGCGGCTACAACTGGCCGGGCAATGTCCGGGAGCTGGAACACCTGATCGGCCGCTCGGCGCTCAAGGCCCTGGGGCAACACGCGCAACGGCCGAAAATCCTCACCCTGGAGGCTGCCGACCTGGATTTGCGCCCGGTCCAGGCCTTCCCGACACAAGCCCAAACCACCGCGTTGGCTGATCAGCCACTGCCCAGCGGCGACCTGCGCCAGGCTCTGGACGACTACCAGCGCCAGTTGATCCAGGCTTGCCTTGAGCGCCACCAGCAGAACTGGGCCAGCACCGCCCGCGAGCTGGGACTGGACCGGGCCAATCTCAGTCGCCTGGCGCGGCGCTTGGGTCTACGCTGATTGCACCGAGTGATTAAAGCCACGGGCTGCCGGGTCGATAACCTGGCATCTCCCTCAATTACTCTGCCCTGAAGGTGCCTATGGCGTCGCAAAATGCCCGCGCGGACTCGCTGTCGCTGCTGCTGTTCACCCTGCGCAGCGGCAAGCTGATGGCGATCAACCTGCTCAAGGTCAGTGAAATCATCCCCTGCCCGCCGCTGACCAAGCTGCCGGAGTCGCACCCTCACGTCCAGGGCGTGGCCACCTTGCGCGGCAACTCGCTGTCGGTCATCGACCTGTCGCGGGCCATCGGCGAGCGGCCACTGGCAGATCCGCCGGGTGGCTGCCTGATCGTCACCGACATCAGCCGCTCCAAGCAGGGCCTGCACGTGCAGGCGGTGAGCAAGATCGTCCACTGCCTGAGCACCGACATCAAGCCGCCACCTTTCGGTTCGGGCAGCAAGTCGTTCATTACCGGCGTAACCCGGGTCGATAACACCCTGGTGCAGGTACTGGATATCGAAAAGGTTATCCACGGCATCGCCCCGCCGCCCCGCGAAGTGGCCACCTCGCAGCTCAGTGCCGAAGACGCCGCCGTGCTGGGCGCCACCAATATCCTGGTGGTCGATGACAGCCAGGTGGCCCTGCAGCAATCGGTGCATACCTTGCGCAACCTCGGTATCGAATGCCACACCGCGCGCAGCGCCAAGGATGCGATCAATACCTTGCTGGAGCTGCAAGGTACCGAGCGCGAGATCAACGTGGTGGTGTCGGACATCGAGATGTCCGAGATGGACGGCTACGCCTTCACCCGCACCCTGCGTGAGACGCCTGACTTCCAGCACCTGTATGTATTGCTGCACACCTCGCTGGACAGCGCCATGAACAGCGATAAAGCCAAGGACGCCGGGGCCAACGCGGTGCTGACCAAGTTCTCTTCGCCGGAACTGACCGACTGCCTGATCGTCGCCGCACGCGCCGTGGCCTTCGCAGAGCGCTAAAACAAAGCAGGCTTACGCTGCACTTGAATGTGCCTGACGCTCAGGCACAATGAGGCGCCCGACGTTCCGAGTATCCGCCACCAACATGGCTGCGCTATCCACTGTCCATTTCGACTGCACCGGCTGTGGCAAATGCTGCACCGGGCACCATGTACCCCTGACCCTCAGCGAAACCCGCCAGTGGCTCGATGCTGGCGGCCAGCTCATTGTCCTGGCCGAAGCCTTCCTGGCCGACGGCCCGGGCCTGCCCGAAGCACAGCGTGAACACGCCATGCGCCGCGCCTGGCCCGTGCCCTGCGGTAGCAGCGAGGTTTGGGTAAGCATCACCTTCGCCGCCTTCAATCCGGGGCGTTGCCGCCATCTGGGTGAGGACAATCGCTGCGGCATCTACGAGACCCGCCCGCTGGTGTGTCGGATTTATCCGATGGAAATCAATCCACACATCCCACTGCGCCCCGAGACCAAGGACTGCCCCAGCGAAGCCTGGCACAGTGGCCCGCCGTTGATTCATGGCGAGTACCTGGTCGACCGGCGCCTGGCCGAACTGATCGAGCGCTCGCGCCAGGCCGACCGCGACGATATCCGCGCCAAGGTCGCCATCTGCCAGGCCCTGGGCATCAATGTCAGCGCGCTAAAGGGCAATGGCTTTACCGCCTACCTACCCGCTGTTGCGGCGCTGGCTCAAGCGCTTGAGCAACCGCCACTCGACCAGCCGATTGCGCCCTGGAGCCTGCACGTCGTAGACCCGGCCTTGTGCGCAGAGCTTGAGGCCTGCGCCGTCCAGGTCTGCAGCGAGCAAGGGGCCCATTACAGCTTCATCGGCTTCTGAATCGCGCGATTGGCTATCGGTAGGTAATGGTGAAGTTGACCGCCGCATTGGCGATCCCTCCCGTAGGCCCGGCATCGCCGACCTGGATGTAGCGTGCGGCCATTGGCAAGGTGATGCTGCCGTTCTGCAAACGCCGGATGGGGACATCCTCGTTCAAGGCCAGCGGGCTCAAATCATCCTTGAGTACCTGCACGGCCACGCCCGTGGCCGTGGAATCAGCTGTCAGGCCCACGATCCCGCGCGGCCCATCGACCACACTGGAGCCATTGCGCGGGTCCAGACGGATGTGGGCAAAGTGGTTGTTGGCCGCACCACTGCCGTTGCTGCAGCCACTGAGCGGAATGTAGAACGCCATGGCATCGCTTGAGGCCCCCTCGCCGTTGAAGTCGCTCTGGTTCCAGCTCCCCAGATCGACCCTGATCTGCTTGCCCGGCTTAGACGGCAAACTGCATTGCGCGACGGTCAAGGTACCGCTGTTGATCTTGATGTCGATCATCGGGCCGATGAGGTTGCTCGAGTATCGGGCCAGTGTAAGGCCAGACAGCGAATACGGGCCATTGCCCGGCTCGATGGGGCCGGTCTTGATGATCCGGTAGCCCAGCGTTACGTGCGCAATTCTGTCGTAGCTCCCACCGACAACTCCCAGATTGTGTGCAACGTAAGGCACGCCGGAGCGGTTGGCCCCTGTACCTGGCACATAATTCCACCAGGGCATATCCCATGACGCCGGTGACAGTCGGGTGTCGACCACCACGGCAACACCCGGGATGTCCGAATGCAGCAGCACTTCACCCGCGCTAACCAACGGCGAGCCATTTTCAGCACGCAGTGGTGAGCTGACCGTATACACCGCAGCGCTGCTACACAATTGGCCGGGATTGAGGGCATGCACTGAGACCTCGCGATCCCTGATCACCGTGCCGGGTGGGGCATCCCTGGGTACGTAAAGCGCGCCCGCACTCAGGTTGACGTTAAGAAAATAACCCGGAGCGAAGTCACAGGACCAAGCGCTAAAGGGCGCGCCAAACAGCAACGCGGCCAACAGCCGGCGGCCGTTGTTCAAGCGGTGAGAACTCATCTGATTTTGCCTCTCGTATTCTTGAAAGTACCGCCACACTTGAGCCGCGGTGATCTGCTGAGGATGTCACGCTCATTTGTAGGTAATGGTGAACCCCGCTGCCGCGTTGGCAGTACCCGCATCAGGCCGGTCAGCCCCTGCCTGGATGTAACGCGCGGCAAGATCAAGCCAGGTTGTGCCAAAGCCAACCCTTTCTATGGGCAGCTCTTCCAGTAGCGCCAGCGGCGTAAGATCTGACTTGAGCACCTGAACACCGACTCCACTGGCCGTGGAGTCGCTACTCAGTCCGAGAATGCCCCTTGGCGCATCAATGACCGTCGAGCCGTTTCGCGGGTCAAGACGCATATGGGCATAGACGCCAGGCGCATGTGGGTCACTCACTCCGTAGGTGCAATCATTGAGTGCAATGCGAAACGCCCGGTGCTGGGTCCCTGCCCCTTCTCCAGCAAAGTCACTTGGCGTCCAGGTCCCCATCGGTACCCTAATCTGATTGCCGGGTGCCGCTGGCAGGCTGCATTGGGCAACACCCACCGAGCCTTGTGAAATCACCACATCCATAAGGGGTCCGTTACGGTCACTGGCGATCTGCATCACCGTCGTGCCGTTCAGAAAATGATGGCCCGGTTGCACAGGCCCGATCTTTATCAAGCGGATTCCATAGTCAAGATCGCGCATGGATACCAAGCGGTCGCTGCGGATGTGGCTGACCGTATGAGGGACGCCGCTGCCCAGTCGCCCTGTGCCCGGGGTGTAGACCAACGAACCATCAGCGGAAAGACGTGCGTTCATCACCAGGCCAATTCCGGGAATCGGGGTCCGCAGCAGCACTTCGCCTGGATCGACCAGCGGCGAGCCATGGATCGGAGCCAAAGGGGTAGTGACCTGGAAGGTCACAGGTCCACGGCAATCAATCCAGTTACTACTGAAGTTCACCAACTGCTGCGGCCTGTCCCAGAATACCGTGCCGTCCGGTGTATCCCGGCCGACATTGTTGTAACCCGCGCTGATGTTCAGGGTTTTGAAGAACCCCTCCGGAAAACAGGCGTGCACTTGCGAGGAAAAACACGCGCTCAGAAGCAGCAAGCAACGACCGAACCATCCGGTTACTTTTTTCACGGTGTCACTCCTGCATCATCGGCAATGGGCTGACAGGTCGCTTGCACCTGGCGATAGGTATCACTGACAGGTTCCAGACCTGCGGCCTCAAGCGACGCCCAGCATTGCTGATGCGCCGCCTTGCCCCACCGGACCCGGACCTGGTTACTGGCCTCCGGCAGGGTCAGCAGCACTTGCCCGCCCGGCCCGACCACACCGACCGACTGTTGCTCGCCGTCGAGCACCTGGGCACCGAACGGTGGATGGCCACCGTCGACCAAGCGCAAGTTGAGCAGAATCTTCTCGGACCGTTTGGCCTCGAACGAAGCCTTGACCACCGCACCCCGGCGCGGCACCACCTGGGCTACGCCATTGTCGATGTCGACGTTGTGGTCCAGATCCTGGGTATCCAGGCTCACCCGGTTCTTACGGTACGGCGTCATGTAAGGGATGACCGAATAGCCATCGGCATTGGTGCGGGTACCCGGCGCGTTGAGCACGCCGACATCGGCCGTATCGGCCACATGCACCAGGCCCATGGTCTCGCCCAGGGTATGCCCTAGCGCCAGGCCGTCGGCATGGGCAATCAGTGAGCCGGCCAGGTTGATGCTGGCCTGCTCGTAGCGCTCGCCGCCACTGAGCCCTGCCCCTAACTGGGCGAAGGGTGCCAGGTAGTTGACCGACGCCGAACCGGACGAGCCGCTGCGCTCGCTGTGACTGGCGTCGATGTTGTAAGACAGGTGCCCATCACGGCCGGCCCGCCCGCGGAACCCGGCCCGTTCGTCATAGCTGCCATCATCGTTGCGTGTCAGTGCCAGATTGGCGCTGCTGCCACCGCCCAAGGGCAAGGAAACGCTCAAGGCAATCTGACTGGATTGGCCAAACGAGTCGACCAGGCTCTTGCTCGCATACAGGCCGTAGCTGACGCTGCGGTACTGGGTGTTAACGCCCAACTGCAACTGCCGCTCCCGCCGTGAGGTGTTCCAGTAGTCCTGCTGGCTGAGGTTCAGGTAAAAAGCGGTGCTGGCAAAATTGTGGGCCACGCTGGCCTGCACCCGGCTGCGCTTGGTGGCGCGATCGAAGGTGGCATTGTCGTGCTGCCAGACGGCCTCGGCAAAATCCCGATAGCCTTCGGTGGAGTAGCGGTAGCCGGCAAAGCGTACCGAGGTACCGGTAGCGAACGCCTTGCCGTAGCGCAGACCATAGCTCTGGCCGGTGTCGCGGCGGCTGTCGGCGCCGTCGGTGCGGGCCTGGGTCGCATCCAGCGAAACCGCGCCGAAATGCCCGAGGTTCTTACCCAGCCCCAGCAGCGTGGCCTGATAGAAATCGTTGCCGAGCACACCGCCATACACCGTGTAGTCGGCAGGCAGGCCATAGGCCAGGGTTGCCTGGCCGAGTTTGGGCCGGTCGCCTTCGTCGGCGGCGTTGTATTCGCCCAGGGTCAGGCTGTAGCGCCAGGCCTTTTCGCGCATCAGGTTACCCAGCGTCGCATAGGGCTGGGTAAAGCGTCGCTCACGCCCATCGGCCTCGGTGATGATCACTTCCAGATCACCACTGCCGCCTGCGGCGTTGAGGTCATCGATCTCGAACGGCCCTGGGGGCACGTAGGTCGAGTACAGCGAATAACCGTTGTGCAGCACCTCTACCTTCGCCCGGGTTTCGGCTACGCCGCGTACCACAGGGGCATAGCCCTGCAGCGAGTCCGGCCACATACCCATGTCGGTTGCCAGTTGTACGCCGCGAAACGGCAGGCTGTCGAAAACATCGCCCACAGTAAAGCTGTCGCCCAAGGTCAAAGTGCCAAAGGTTGCTGGCAAGTCGGTCTGGGCATAGGTATTGGAGCGTTGCCACTGACGCCCCAGCACCGAATCCTGGCTCAGGTAAGCATTGGAGCGCAGGCGCCAGCCGCCGAGATTGAGGCCACCGTTCAGGTACAGGTTGTACTGGCTGTTGCTGCCCTGGTCATCGCTGTGGCCTTGGGCTGCGACGAACTGATAATTGAGCATGCCGGCATTGATGCCATCGTCCCATTCGCTGGGCGAGACATAACCGACCGCATCGCGCTGCAGGGCAATTTGCGGAACGATGATATCCACGGCCAGGTAGGCCGCATCGAAGCTGACGGCGGCGCCTTCGATCACTGCGGCCAAGTCCACGCAGTCGAGCGTGGTCAGCTGTGCCTTGTCGAGCAAGGCTTCGAGCTTCACGCCCATGTCCAGCAATAGCGCTGGTGTCAGGCAGGCCGCAACCTCACCGGCGCCCTGGTCATCGAAACGCAATTCGCGCCGATCGAAAAAACTCTGGTTCAAGCGAATCGACACCGAATACAGACCGGGGCCAATCTGGGTGCTCTGCGCTATCGCTTCCAGATCAAGGTTCGGACCAGCCGATCCGCCGCCAAAAGACTGCATGAAACTGCTGTCGAACGTAGCCGAGTGGGCGCTGCCAGGGCCTGCCACTGCTGCCAGGGTAAAAACCACGGCCAGCGGCAGGCCGCCGGCAGAACGAGGGGCTCGCCAGGGGCACGGTAACTCAAACATTGCACTTACTCGATTCCAAGCCTGCGCAAGCGGGCTCTGCGATAGTCCGGGCCAGCCCTCAGCGTGCGTCGCTCAGGCTAACCTGCTCGGGGTCGGTGAAACCGCCATGGTCGTTGATCACCGAAAACACCACGCTCTGGGGCGTCCAGTTCAAGCCGGGCTCAATCTCGTAAACCCGGCGTGAACGCGGCGCCACCATGACGGGCTTGTCGATCTCGCTCTCACGCTCGCCGGCAGCGACCTTGATGTGAATGAACGAGATATGAAAAGGCGATGGGTTGTGCACTTCCAACAGCGCTTTACCCTGGTCCCGACGCAATACCCATTGCAGCCCGGGCAGCGCCTCAAGCAACGAACCCTCAAGGCCCTTGGGCCGGTAGAACAGTTTGATTCGGGTGCGCAGCGCTATCTTCAGCGTGCCGTCCTCCTCACTGTTGGCGGCGGGAATTTCCTGGGCATTGAAGTAGAAGACCGACTCGCGATCACTGGGCAGGTCATTTGCGGTGGGCACGATGCGCACCATTTGCTCCTTCATCGAGTCCAGGCGAAACAGCGGCGGCGTGGCAATAAAGGGCGCAGCGATGACATTGTCATCGGCCTCGGTATTGACCCAGACCTGCACCGCGTAAGGTTTGTCGGTGGCATTGCCAGCCGTGACAGACACATCACGCTTGTTGGCATCGAACACCACCCGGGTATTGCTCAGAATGATCCCGGCCTGGGCACTCATTACCGGCAGCATGGCCAGCACGCCTGCCAGGCAGAGGCGCAAACCCAGTTCATATCGAAAAAACCGATGCATGACTGCTTCCTCGATGCTGCCACCGGTGCGTACCGGAGTACGCACCGGCGGTGTGGGTTACTGGATGTTTACAGTGAACAGCGCCTTGGCATTGGCCGGCCCTGGTGTTGCGGTCCCGGTGGCGATGTAGTTGGCGGTGAAACGCATCGGTTGGGTCAGGTCGACGTACTCTTCCGACGCTTCGGACATCGGCAGCTCAATACCACGACGATCACGTAGCTGCACGGCGACATTGGTTGCCGCCCCTGCAACGTTTTCCAGCGCCAGCCACTGGCCGCTCGGCCCTACCGAACCACTGACCGGCAGGAAGGTCACGGTGGCCGATTTACCCGAGACATCACAGCCGGGGTCGGAACTGTTGACCTGCAGATTGAAATACCCGCCACCAGCGACCATGCCAGCGCTCGACAGGCTGCTGGTCGGCACTTCATCACCTAGTTTGACAACACCGCGAACGCCGCCGGCGCTGTCACCAATCTCGATGGCGCAGGTGCTGTTGACGATGAAACCTTCGAAGCTGATTTCGCCATCAGCGGCCTGGGCGAGCTGAGTGACACCGGCGAGGGTCAAGGCGGCGAACAGGCCGCTGAACGTGAGCTTTTTCATTGCAACTCCAGATAGGTTGTGCGCGTCTTGCGCTGGATATTGGCGACGTGCAACAGCAACCCGCAGGTCAGCGTCCGACCTGCTTCCCCTGCTGCACACGACGGGGGCCACTATGCCTTCACCGCCCTTGGGCAAAGACCTGGAGAAGTCCGAGTGAAATAGCTATGTTTCCTAAAGAAGATCGGGAAAATTCTGGTGGGTGCGACGATTCGACTTGCTCCGCGATTGCGTTCTGTCAGCCACATCGCATCGCGGGGCAAGCCCGCTCCCACCACAGCCCCTTGCCGCGACAGCTGTCAGTGCTGTCAGTTTGCAGTCACGCTGTTGACCTGATTGAGCGGCTATAACCGTCAGTATCGACCTCATGTCCGCGGTGCCCTGCAAGCATGCCAATCAAGCCTCGTTCCCTTGCTCTCTGCACCCTGCTGGTGGCCATGGCCGGCACCTCGCTGTGGCTGTTCAACCGCCCGGGCCAGGAAAAACCCGTCACCAGCAGCGCTATCCCGGTACGCGTGGTCAGCGTCAAGCAACAGGACGTACCCCGCTTTGTCAGCGCCATCGGTTCGGTGCTATCGCTGCACAGCGTGGTGATTCGCCCGCAGGTCGAGGGGCTGTTGACCCAGTTGCTGGTCAAGGAAGGCCAGGCGGTCAAGCAAGGCGACCTGCTGGCGACCATCGATGATCGCGCGATCCGTGCCAGCCTCGAACAGGCCAAGGCCCAGCTGGGCCAGAGCCAGGCGCAATTGCAGGTGGCCGAAGTCGACCTCAAGCGCTACCGCCTGCTGAGCAGCGACAATAGCGTGTCGCGTCAGACCCTCGACCAGCAGCAGGCGCTGTTCAACCAGCTCAAGGCCACGGTGCTGGGCAACCAGGCGGCGATTGCTGCAGCCCAGGTGCAGCTTTCCTATACCCAGATCCACTCCCCGGTCAGTGGCCGGGTGGGCATTCGCAATGTCGATGAAGGCAACTTCCTGCGCGTCGCCGATGCCCAGGGGCTATTCAGCGTGACCCAGATCGACCCCATCGGCGTCGAGTTCTCGCTGCCGCAGCAGTTGTTGCCAACCCTGCAAGGCCTGCTCGCCGCGTCAACCCCGGCCGTGGTCCAGGCCTACCTGGAAGGCGACGGCGACAGCGGTGGCACCCTGCTCGGCGAAGGGCGGCTGACCCTGATCGACAATCAGATAGCGGCAAACACCGGCACCCTCCGGGTCAAGGCCGAGTTCGCCAACCCCGATGCACGCCTCTGGCCCGGGCAACTGGTGACCCTGAAGCTGCAGACCGCGCTGGAGCAGAAAGCCCTGGTAGTCCCGCCGCAAGTAGTGCAACGCGGCATCGACGGCCACTTTGTGTACCGTATCAATGGCGACAAGGTCGACAGCGTGCCGGTCAAGGTGCTGTACCAGGACAGTGTGCTGAACATCATTGCCGGGGTCGGGGCCGGTGATCGCCTGGTGTCCGATGGCCAGTCGCGGCTCAAGCCCGGCGCCCAGGTCGAAGTGGCCGCCGATGCACCGCCGGTAGAAGACGTGGCCAGCGGCAAGGTGCAACCATGAACCCGCGCGGCTCGATCAGCGCCTGGTGCATCGACCGGCCGATCGCCACCGTGCTGCTGACCTTCGCCCTGGTGCTGCTCGGGGCCATCGCCTTTGGCCGCTTGCCGGTGGCGCCGCTGCCCGAAGCCGACTTCCCGACCATCCAGGTCACGGCGCAATTACCCGGTGCTAGCCCGGAAACCATGGCCTCATCAGTGGCCACGCCCCTGGAAGTGCAGTTCAGCGCCATCCCCGGCATGACCCAGATGACCTCCAGCAGCGCCCTGGGCTCGACCAACCTGATCCTGCAATTCAGCCTCGACAAGAGCATCGACACCGCCGCCCAGGAAGTCCAGGCGGCGATCAACACCGCCAGCGCCCGCCTGCCTCAGGATATGCCCAGCCCGCCGACCTGGCGCAAGGTCAACCCGGCCGACAGCCCGGTGCTGATCCTCACCGTAAGCTCGGCGCAGATGCCGGCCAACGAACTCAGCGACTACGCCGAAACCTTGCTGGCCCGCCAACTGAGCCAGATCGACGGCGTCGGCCTGATCAACATCACCGGGCAACAGCGCCCGGCCATCCGCGTACAGGCCCAGCCAGAAAAACTCGCCGCCCTTGGCCTGACCCTGGCCGACCTGCGCCAGGCCATCCAGCAAACCAGCCTGAACCTGGCCAAGGGCGCGCTGTACGGGCAAAACAGCGTGTCGACCCTCGCCACCAACGACCAGTTGTTTCACCCCGAGCAGTACGCGCAGTTGATCGTCTCCTACCGCAACGGTGCTCCGGTGCACCTGCAGGACGTCGCCACGGTCATCAACGGCGCCGAGAACGCCTACGTCAAGGCCTGGTCTGGCGAACAGCAGGGCCTGAACCTGGTGGTGTTCCGCCAGCCCGGGGCCAATATCGTCGACACCGTCGACCGGGTCATGGAGGCCTTGCCCGGCCTTGAACAGATGCTGCCGGCGGCGGTGCAGGTGTCGGTACTCAACGACCGCACCCAGACCATCCGCGCCTCGCTGCACGAGGTCGAGATCACCCTGATGATCGCCGTGTTGCTGGTGATCGGGGTGATGGCGCTGTTCCTGCGCCAGTGGTCGGCGACCCTGATCGTTTCCAGCGTGCTTGGCGTGTCGCTGACGGCAAGTTTTGCGCTGATGTACCTGTTCGGTTTCAGCCTCAACAACCTGACCCTGGTGGCCATCGTCATCGCCGTGGGCTTTGTGGTCGACGACGCGATCGTGGTGGTGGAGAACATCCATCGGCACCTGGAGGCCGGCGATAACAGCCGCGAGGCGGCGCTCAAGGGCTCTGCCGAGATCGGCTTCACTGTGGTCTCGATCAGCTTCTCGCTGGTTGCCGCGTTCATTCCACTGCTGTTCATGGGCGGCGTGGTCGGGCGCTTGTTCAAGGAATTCGCCCTGACCGCCACCTCGACCATCCTGGTGTCGGTGGTGGTGTCGCTGACCCTGGCGCCGACCCTCTGCGCCCTGTTCATGCGTCGCCCCCAGCAGCACCCGCAAGACACCTCCGGCCGCCTGCTCGGCTGGTACCAGCGCGGGCTGCTCAAGGCCCTGGTGCACCAGCGGCTGATGCTGGGCCTGTTCGGCCTGACCCTGGCCTTGGCGGTGGCCGGCTACGTGGCGATCCCCAAGGGCTTCTTCCCGGTACAGGACACCGGCTTCGTGCTCGGCACCAGTGAAGCGGCGGCCGATGTGTCGTACCCGGACATGCTCGCCAAACACCAGGCACTGGCGAAAATCGTCGAGGCCGACCCGGCGGTGCGCGCTTTTTCGCATGCGGTCGGGGTTACCGGCAGCAACCAGACCATCGCCAATGGCCGCTTCTGGATTGCCCTCAAGGATCGCGGCGATCGCGATGTCTCGGCCAGTGAGTTCATCGACCGGCTGCGGCCACAACTGGCCAAGGTGCCGGGCGTGGTCCTGTACCTGCGCGCCGGCCAGGACATCAACTTGAGTTCCGGGCCGAGCCGCAGCCAGTACCAATACGTGCTCAAGAGCAACGACGGCGCGGCGCTGAACCTGTGGACCCAGCGCCTGACCGAACGGCTGAAGGCCAACCCGGCCTTTCGCGACCTGTCCAACGACCTGCAACTGGGCGCCAGCGTCACCCGCATCGACATCGACCGCAAGGCGGCAGCGCGTTTCGGCCTGACCACCAGCGACATCGACCAGGCGCTCTACGACGCTTTCGGCCAGCGGCAGATCAGCGAATTCCAGACCGAGACCAACCAGTACAAGGTGATCCTCGAACTCGACGCCCGCCAGCGCGGCAAGGCCGAAAGCCTCAATTACTTTTACCTGCGCTCACCGTTGAGCGGCGAGATGGTGCCGCTGTCGGTGCTGGCCAAGGTTGCAGCGCCGAGCACCGGGCCGCTGTCGATCGCCCATGACGGCCTGTTCCCGGCGGCCAACCTGTCGTTCAACCTGGCGCCCGGTGTCGCCCTCGGCGATGCGGTGCAGATCCTCGAACGCACCCAGCGCGAACTGGGCATGCCCGACGCGATCATCGGTACTTTCCAGGGCGCGGCCCAGGCTTTCCAGAGTTCCCTGGCGAGCCAGCCGTGGCTGATCCTCGCCGCGCTGGTGGCGGTGTACATCATCCTCGGCGTGCTCTACGAGAGCTTCGTCCATCCACTGACCATCATCTCCACCCTGCCCTCGGCCGGGCTCGGGGCCCTGGCGCTGCTGTGGCTGTCGGGCCAGGACTTCAGCATCATGGGCCTGATCGGCATCGTGCTGTTGATCGGCATCGTCAAGAAGAACGGCATTCTGCTTGTCGACTTCGCCCTCGATGCCCAGCGGCACCAAGGGCTGAGCCCCGAAGAGGCGATCTACCAGGCCTGCCTGACACGCTTTCGGCCGATCATGATGACCACCCTCGCCGCCCTGCTGGGCGCGGTGCCGCTGATGTTCGGCATGGGCGCCGGCGCCGAGCTGCGCCAGCCGCTGGGTATCGCCGTGGTCGGCGGGCTGCTGGTCAGCCAGGCCCTGACACTGTTCACCACACCGGTCATATACTTGGCCCTGGAGCGCCTGTTCCACCGGCGCCAGCAGGCCGTGCCCCTGGCGCAAACCGATGCCCGTTGAGAGCCGATCATGCGTGTGCTGATTATCGAAGATGAAGAGAAAACCGCCGACTACCTGCACCGCGGCCTCAGCGAGCAGGGCTTTACCGTGGACCTGGCACGCGACGGTATCGATGGCCTGCACATGGCCCTGGAAGGCGACTATGCGGTGATCGTCCTCGACGTGATGCTCCCCGGCCTGGACGGTTTCGGCGTGCTGCGGGCCCTGCGCGCGCGCAAACAGACGCCGGTGATCATGCTCACCGCCCGCGAGCGGGTCGAAGACCGCATCCATGGCCTGCGCGAAGGCGCCGACGACTACCTGGGCAAGCCGTTTTCCTTCCTTGAGCTGGTGGCCCGCCTGCAGGCTCTGACCCGCCGCGGTGGCGCCCACGAACCGGTGCAGATCCAGGTCGCCGACCTCTGGGTCGACCTGATCAGCCGCAAGGCCAGCCGTGCCGGGCAGCGCCTGGACCTGACCGCCAAGGAATTCTCGCTGCTCAGCGTGCTGGCCCGGCGTCACGGAGAAATTCTCTCCAAGACCGCCATCGCCGAACTGGTCTGGGACATCAATTTCGACAGCGATGCCAACGTCGTCGAGGTGGCGATCAAGCGCCTGCGCGCGAAGCTCGACGGCCCATTCGAAAGCAAACTGCTGCACACCATTCGAGGCATGGGCTATGTTCTGGAAAACCGTGCCGACTAATTCGATTGCCTTGCGCCTGAGCGCGCTGTTCGCCCTGGTGGCGCTGGGCGTGTTCCTGGTGATTGGTACAGCGCTGTACAAGCAGGTCGACCGCAGCCTCGACCTGCTGCCCACCGCAGAGCTCGAAGCGCGCTTGAGTGTGCTGGAGTCATCGCTGACCCGCTACGACACCCGCGAGCACTGGCAGAAGATCACCAACAAGCTCAACCTGCTCAGCGAAGAAGACCGGCGCATCCGCTTCTGGGTGGTCAGCGGCGCCAGCCCGTTCGAATACGGCCAACCTGACACCACTATTCGCACCTTTGCCCAGGGCCGCCTGGGCATGCGTGACCTGCACCTGGCCGGCAGTCCCTCCCCGTACAAGGTACTGGTCAGCGAACTGCCCGCCATGGGCACGCGCCCGGCCCTGCGTTTTCTGATCGGCATCGACACCCAGACCTTCTGGCAAACCCAGCACACCTTGCTGGTGGCGATCATCAGCCTGTCGGCATTCGGCGTCGTGCTGGCCTCGCTGCTGGGCTATTGGGTAGCGCGCGTGGGCCTGCGCCCACTGCTGGCGCTCTCGGCTGAAGCACAGAAACTGGCCCCGCCACGCTTGAGCGGGCGCCTGCAACTGGCTGACCTGGCGCCGGAACTGGCGCAGTTTGCCCGCGCGTTCAACTCGACCCTGGAGCGCGTCGACCAGGCTTACAGCCGCCTGGAAGCATTCAACGCCGACGTCGCCCATGAACTGCGCTCGCCCCTGACCAACTTGATCGGCCAGACCCAGGTGGCCCTGACCCGCGGGCGTAGCGCCGAGCATTACTTCGAGGTGCTGCAATCGAACCTGGAAGAGCTGGAGCGGCTACGCAGCATCATCAACGACATGCTGTTCCTCGCCAGTGCCGACCAGGGTAGCAAGGCCACGGCCCTGACCTGCAGCTCGCTGGCCGAGGAAGTGGCGACCACCCTCGACTACCTGGATTACATCCTCGAAGACGCGCACATTCGCGTGCAGGTCAGTGGCGATGCCCAGGCGCGGATCGAAAAGGCCCAATTGCGCCGGGCGCTGATCAACCTGCTGAACAACGCCGTGCAGCACACCCTGCCCGAGCAGGTAATCCAGGTGCGCATCGAGGCGCAGGACGGCCAGGTCAGCATAGCCGTGAGCAACCCGGGGCCGGCGATTGGCGAGGAACACCTGGCGATGCTGTTCGAGCGCTTCTACCGGGTGGATGCGGCGCGCAGCAACAGCGGCAGTGGCAATCACGGGCTGGGGCTGGCAATCGTCAAGGCGATTGCCCTGATGCATGGCGGCAGCGTGTTTGTGCGCAGCCAGGCGGGGGCCAATACCTTCGGGATCTTGTTGCCGGCTTGAGGGCCTGTGGGAGCTGGCCTTGCCGGCGATGGGCTGCAAAGCAGCCCCAATCCAGTCAATATCCATCGGATGACTATTACCTTTGACGCAACAGTTCATATCCTAAAAGTAACTGTTTCTCCCACCCATTTCCGACTAATTTACTCAGACCTACTTCACACTTGCCAAGCAAGAAGGTTGTTGCAAATGTCCAACAGTATGGGTGTTGCCAGCGTATTCGTCCTGTCGTCCCTGTTGCTGTCGCCACTGGCCATGGCGGAAGAATCCCAGGCCTTTGTTGCACGAAATGCCGAGCGTGCCACCGCTGTCCAGGAAGCCATCGCCGCACGCAACGCCGAGCAGGCCCAGGGCCTGGAGCAGACCGCTTCCAAGGCCGAGGCCAGTGACGATTCCGACAGCTGATCGGCCAAGGTTCCACCTCTTTGACTCCCTCGACGACAGCACAGGTGACTTGAGCGCCTGTGCGGTTGTCTTTCAAAGCCGCTGCCGATCAGCGGCTTTTTTTTCGTGTGTCGAAAAGTGCCAGCACGCTGGCTCGTCTGTTCATCACAAGAGCGTCTTTCACACAATAAAAACTGCCGTACATTCACCTCAAGGAGTCCACACCGGTGAACACTGCTTTACGCTTCACCCCGCTATTCGTTGCATTGGCTGCAACGATGCCCTTCACAGCCCAGGCCGACGAGGAAAAGGCCGAAGGCTTTATCGAAGGGTCGAGTCTCAATGTGCATGCCCGCAACTACTACCTGAACCGCAACCAGTTGCTGCCAGGTGTGCGTGACAACCGCGAATGGGGCCAGGGTTTTCTCGGCAAGTTCGAATCGGGTTACACCCCGGGCACGGTCGGTTTCGGCCTGGATGCCCACGCCATGCTCGGTCTTAAACTCGATGGCGGTGGCGGTACTTCCGGCTCCAGCATCCTGCCGATCAACACCAAGGGCGATGGCGAGCCGGGCAAGGCGCACGATTCGTTCTCTACCGCCGGTGCTGCGCTGAAGATGAAAGCCTTCGACACCGAGCTCAAGGCTGGCGACCTGTTCCTCACCAACCCGGTGATCGCCGGTGGCGAGTCGCGCATGCTGCCGCAGACCTTCCGCGGCGTCAGCGTGACCAACAACAGCTTTGATGGGGTGATGCTCGAAGCCGGCCAGGCCAGCTTCAACAAGCCCTACAACCAGAGCGGCCATCGGCGCATCGATACGTTCTACGGCCACCTGCCGGACGAGCGCGACAGCCGCCACCTGAACTGGGCCGGCGTGGCCTGGAGCGGCGTGCCGAACCTGACCTCGAGCCTGTACGCGGCCGAGCTCAAGGACATCTGGAACCAGTACTACTTCGACGTCGACTACACCTGGCAGCTCAACGACCTGGTCAGCCTCAACCCGGGCCTGCACTACTACCACACCCAGGAAACTGGCCAGGCGCTGCTGGGACACATCGACAACAACACCTACAGCCTGCACTTCACCGTCAACCTCGGCTACAACAGCCTCACTGCGGTGTACCAGCGGGTCAATGGCAACACCCCGTTCGACTACATCAACCAGGGCGACAGCGTGTTCCTGGACAACTCGCAGATCTACTCGGACTTCAACGGCCCCAACGAGCGCTCTTGGAAACTCAAGTACGCCTACGACTTCGCCGGTGCCGGCATTCCGGGCCTGACCTCGGTAGTGTCTTACTCGCGCGGTGAGCTGGACATGAGCAAGGTCGACCCCAACAGCGTCGGCTACGGCCACTGGTACAACGCCGACGGCGAGAACGCCCGGCACTGGGAACGTGACTTCGATCTGCAGTACGTGTTCCAGGAAGGCCAGCTGAAGGATCTTTCGGTGCTGCTGCGCTGGGCTTCGCACCGTGGCACCCAGGGTTACTCGCACATCGACAACGATGTCGACGAGTACCGGGTAATCGTTGACTACCCACTGAACATCTTCTGACCAACCCTGTAGGAGCGGGCTTGCCCCGCGATGCGATGTGACTGTCCCATTGCAATCGCGGGGCAAGCCCGCTCCCACAACCCAGCATATCGTCAGATAGATGCGATTAAATCCTTGTCCGACAATCCTCAGGCCCCTAGAATACGGCCGCCGCGCAGTAATACCGCACTTTCTAGACGGTCTTCGGCATCAGTGACCATGACGTTGCCCACCCGATCCCAGCGATCCGCCCTGTACAAGTCTCATCCGGAGCTGATCCTCAATCTGGGCAGTTGCCTTGCGGTGCTCGCCATCGTCGCCATCGTCACCTTCCTGTTGATGCGCGAACGCAGCAGCGTTGAACAGGCCGCCGCGCGCTCAGCCAGCAATATCGTGCAACTGATCGAAAGCGACATCGTGCGCAATGTCGAACTCTATGACCTGTCCCTGCAAGGCCTGATCTGGGCCACACAGCGCCCCGAACTGCTCGCCGTGCCGGTCGAGCTGCGCCAACAGATTCTCTTCAGTCAGGCTGTCACCGCCCCGGTTCGCGGCGATATCCTCTGGCTCGATGCCAAGGGCGACGTGGTCGCCGACTCCACCAGCGCCATCCCACGCCAGGCCAACTTCGCCAACAGTGCTGACTTCCAGCAGCACCGAGCAAACCCGGACCTGGGGCTGCTGATCGGCCAGCCGTTCAAGGCGCGGCTGGGCGACCTGGACTGGTGCATCAGTTTCAGCCGACGGATCTCCGGGCCCAAGGGCGAGTTCCTCGGGGTTGCCGCCGGGGCGTTGCGCCTGTCCTACTTCAGCGCGTTGTTCCAGCGCCTGGACATCGGCAGCGACAGCAGCATCAACCTGATGAACACCGAGGGCGTGCTGCTGGTGCGCCAGCCGGGCACCCCGGACGAGCCCAAAATCGGCAACAACTACAGCGACCGGCCGAACTTTCAGCGCATGCGTGCCGATGTCAGCGGCACCTTTTCCGGCATCTCCACGCGTACGGGTAAAGAACGCCTGTTCACCTTTGCCCGGGTTGGCGACTTGCCGCTGATCGTCATCGTCGCCCACTCCGCCGACGAAGTCTTCGAGTCGTGGCAGCGCACCGCCGTGCTGGTCAGCGTGGCCACCGGTGTATTGTGCACCGGCATCCTCTGGCTGACCTTGCTGCTGGGCCGTGAACTGCGCCGCCGGCAGAGCGCCGAACAAGGCCTGGCCGCCCTCGCCGCCACCGACAGCCTGACCGGCCTGGCCAACCGCCGGCGCCTGGACCAGGTACTGCGCCAGGAGTGGGCACGCAGCCTGCGCAATGCGCGGCCACTGGCGGTACTGATGGTCGATGTCGACCACTTCAAGGCCTTCAACGACCGTCATGGCCACCCCGGCGGGGATGCCGCCTTGCGCCAGGTGGCCACGGCCATCGCCAACAGCATCCGTCGCCCAGCTGACCTGGCTGCGCGCTACGGTGGCGAGGAGTTTCTGGTGGTACTGCCGGAGACTGAACTGCCCGGCGCCCGCTTGCTGGCCGAGCGTATCCGCGCGGCCATCGAAGCACTGCCGCCGTTTGGCGATGACAGTGCGCCCATCACGGTCAGCATCGGCATCGGTTGCCACACGCCAGGCGCCCAGCAAGACCTGCAGACCTTGCTGGGCGATGCCGACGAGGCGCTCTACCGGGCCAAAGGCAACGGTCGCAACCGGGTCGAAGCCGCCGTTTAAAAGCGCGCACACTCTGTGCTGGACCTTGACCTGGTCATGACTGGAATGGGTCATGACATTGCGCCTTTGGTCTTCATGCCAATTGCCTGTATGTTGCGCTGATCAATCTTCAGAAGACCTGGTCATGAACCCCGAAGCCCTCGTCCTGCTGGTCACCCGTGAAATGCCTTACGGCAAATACCAGGGCCGACTGATCGCCGACCTGCCTGGTCACTACCTCAACTGGTTCGCCCGCCAGGGCTTTCCCAAGGGCGAATTGGGCGCCTTGCTGGCGCTGATGCACGAGGTCGATCACAACGGCCTGAGCGACCTGCTGGTGCCCTTGCGCAAGAAGCACCCGCGGCCGCGCAGTTGATCAGGCCTTGGCGGGCTGTACCGCCAGCTCCACTCCTTCACCGCGTTTGAGCACGGCATAGACCAGCGCCGTCAGCAGGCTGCCGGCAACGATCGCCAACAAGTACAGCAAGGCATGGTTGATCGCATTGGGGATCAGCATGACGAACAGGCCGCCATGGGGCGCCATCAGCTTGCAGCCGAAATACATCGACAAGGCGCCGGTCAGCGCGCCGCCAGCGACACTGGCCGGGATCACCCGCAACGGGTCCTTGGCAGCAAACGGAATCGCCCCCTCGGAGATAAAACACAGGCCCAGCACCAACGCCGCCTTGCCGGCTTCACGCTCGCTCCGGGCGAACTTGCGCCGGGCAATGAAGCTGGCGACCCCCAGGCCGATCGGCGGCACCATGCCGGCAGCCATGGTCGCAGCCATCGGCGCGTAGCTCTGCGAAGCCAACAACCCCACGGAAAAAGCATAAGCCGCCTTGTTGATCGGCCCGCCGAGGTCGACGCACATCATCCCGCCCAGTAACACCCCGAGCAGAATCGCGTTGGTGGTGCCCATGCTGTCGAGAAAATGGGTCAGGCCTTCGAGCATGCCGGCCACCGGTTTGCCGACCACATAAATCATCACAAGGCCGGTGAACAGGCTGGCCAGCAGCGGGATGATCAGGATCGGCTTGAGCGCTTCCAGGCTGCTGGGCAGGCGTGCCCAGCGGCTGATGGCCTTGGCGCTGTAACCGGCGAGAAAGCCTGCGACGATACCGCCGATAAAACCCGCGCCCAGGGTGCTGGCCAGAAGGCCGCCAATCATCCCTGGCGCAAGCCCCGGGCGGTCGGCAATCGAATAGGCGATGTAACCGGCCAGCAGCGGCACCATCAGTTTGAACGCCGCCTCGCCACCGATCTGCATCAAAGCGGCAGGCAGTGTGCCGGGCTCCTTGTAGGCCTCGATACCGAACACGAACGACAGCGCGATCAACAAACCACCGGCCACCACCATCGGCAGCATGAACGACACACCGGTGAGCAGGTGCTTGTAGACCCCGGTTTTCTCGCTGCCGGCCGGGGCTGCGTTTGTACCTTGCGCCGCCGACTCTTCACGGCCTTCGGCCAGGGCTTTGTTCAGCGTCGCTTGGGCCTGCTTGAGGGCCACGCCGGTACCGCAGCGATAGATGCGCTTGCCGGCAAAGCGCGCGGTGGGCACCTCTATATCGGCGGCCAGCAACACCACATCGGCCTCGGCAATGGCCGCTGCCGACAACGGATTGCGCGCCCCCACCGAACCTTGGGTTTCAACACTGAGCTGGTAGCCCAGTTGCTGCGCTGCCTGCTGTAAGGCCTCGGCGGCCATAAAGGTGTGCGCCACGCCGGTCGGGCAAGCGGTGATCGCGACGATCTTCGCACTGCGCGCTTGAGGCGTTGCCACCTGCTCGGCTTCAGGCTGATAAGCCACCGCCTTGTCGGCCGCTTCGCGCAGAAAAGTTTCCACATCCGCCAGCGCTTGCGCCGGCGTGCTCTGGTACAGGCGCTTGCCGGCAAAACGGCGCAGGTCCAATGGGCCGGTGTTGATCACCAGCACCCAGTCGGCTGCGGCAATCGCCGCCTGCGACAACTGACGCTCGGGTTGCTGCGGGTCGTGCACTTCGACGCAGGTGTTCCAGCCCAAGCGCTGCGCGGCCGCTTCCAGCAGGCGCGCACTGAGCACACTGGAGACCTGGCCATTGGGGCAGGCGGTGACGATGGCAATGTTCATCTGCAAGCCTCTTGTTGTTCTTCGCTCAGTTGCACCTGGCTTTCCAACTGCGCCAGTTGCGCCCGGTCGTTGATGCCAAAACCGATCTGGGTCACCGCCTGGGCGGCAATCGCCGTGGCCCGGCGCAGGGTTTGCCCAGGGCTGTCGGCGCTGAGCAGGCCATGAACCATGCCCGCCAGCAACGAGTCGCCAGCGCCGACGGTGCTGGCCACCGTGACCTTGGGCGGCACGGCGCTCAAGGCGCAGCCCTGGCGGAACCAGTTGACGCCCTGCTCGCCCAGGGACACCACCACATGCTCGATGCCCTGGCCGATCAGTTGGGTTGCCGCACGTTGTTGCTGGGCAAAGTCATGCACGGCGCTGCCGAGCACTTCGCCCAGCTCATCGGTGTTGGGCTTGACCAGCCAGGGCCCGCACACAAGCCCGGCACGCAAGGCTTCGCCGCTGCTGTCCAGGGCCACCTTCAGGCCCATGGCCTTGAGCCGGGCCAGGAGCATCTGCAACCACTGCGGGCTGATGCCACGCGGCAAGCTACCGGCGACCACCACCGCATCATGGCCGGGGGCGATCTGCTCAAGACGAGTCAGCAGTGTCAGCCGCGCCTGTTCATCGACCAGCGGGCCAGGGCCATTGATATCGGTGACTTGGCCACCCGCTTCGACCAGCTTGATGTTGCAGCGGGTCTCGCCCGCCACCCGTACGAAGCAATCGGCAAAGCCACGGCGGGCGATCAGGGCTTCGAACGGCGCCAGGTTGTCGCGGCCCAGAAAGCCGCCAACCGTCACGCTGTGGCCCAGGTCGGCCAGCACCTGGGCAACGTTCAGGCCCTTGCCTGCCGCATGGCTGTGCTGCGCCTGGCTGCGGTTGACCTGCCCTGCCTGCAGGCTGTCGAGGCTGACGGTAAGGTCCAGCGCCGGGTTCAGGGTCAGGGTCAGTATCTTGGCCATCAATGGGTCTCCAGCAGTGCCCGCACTGCGCTGGCACTACCCAGCTGCAAGGCTTGGCGCGCAAGCTGCTGGGCATGTTCAAAGTTCAGTTCGCGTACTTCGGCTTTCACCTCGGCAATGCTGCGCGCCGCAACGCTCAGCTCATCGACACCCAGGCCGAGCAACAGCGCCACCGCCTGCGGGTCGGCCGCCAGCTCGCCGCACACGCCGACCCATTTGCCATGAGCATGGGCGGCGCGCACGGTGATATCGATCAGTTGCAGCACCGCCGGGTGCAGGCCGTCGGCTTGCGCCGAAAGGCTCGGGTGGCCACGGTCGATGGCCAGGGTGTACTGGGTCAGGTCGTTGGTGCCGATGCTGAAGAAGTCCACTTCCTTGGCCAGCACCGGCGCCAGCAAGGCGGCCGACGGCACCTCGATCATGATCCCCATCTGCAGGTCGCTGACGCTGATTTCCTCGCGCAGGCGCTCGACCATGGCCCGGGCCTGGCGCCACTCTTCAAGCTGGCCGACCATCGGAAACATGATTCGCAGCGGGCGGTCGCCGGCGGCCCGCAGCAAGGCTCGCAACTGGCTTTCCATCACCTGCGGGCGTTGCAGGGTCAGGCGAACGCCGCGCACGCCAAGGAAGGGGTTTTCTTCCTTGGCAATCGGCCAGTAAGGCAAGGGTTTGTCGCCGCCAACATCCAGGGTGCGCACCACCAGCGGGCGCCCAGCAAGGCCATCGAGCACACGGCGGTATTCGGCCTCTTGCACGGCTTCGTCCGGGGCTTGCGGATGGGCCATGAAAATCAGTTCGGTGCGCAGCAGGCCGACGCCTTCGGCGCCCTGATCGACCACCGCTTCGATACCCGCGCTTTCACCGATATTGGCGAATACCTCGATGGCATGGCCGTCGCGGGTGATCGCCGGCTCCAGGCGCCGGGCCTTGGCGGCTTGCAGGCGTTGATCGCGGCGGTCACGTTCGGCCAGGGCGCGTTCGAGTTCGTCAGCAGCCGGCGCGACGCTCAGGCGACCGCGCTGGCCGTCGAGCAATAGTGGCGTGCCCGGCGCAATCAGCAGGACGGCATCGCCTGCGCCAACAACGGCGGGGATGCCCAAGGCGCGGGCGACGATTGCGCTGTGGGCGGTGGCGCCACCCCGGGCGGTGAGGATCCCGGCCACGCATTGCGGGTCGAGCCGCGCCACATCCGAGGGGCCGACTTCCTCCATCACCAATACATAAGGTTGCGCAGGCGCCGGCACTTCGGTCTCGCCACACAACTGGGCCAGCACCCGCCGACCGATATCACGCAGGTCGGCGGCGCGCTCGGCCAGCAGGGCGTCGTGCAAGGCTTCCTGCTGGCGCGCGGCGGCATCGATCACCGCCATCCACGCCGCCGCCGCGCTCTCGCCCTGGCGCAGGCGCTGGTCGACTTCGTCGGTGAGGTCCGGGTCGGCGAGCATCTCCTGATGGGTGATGAAAATCTCGCGGATGGCCTTGGCCGGGCTGCGCTGGGTCAGCGCTTCGATTTCATGGTTCACATTGGCCAGGGCTTGCTGCAGGCGTTGCCGTTCGATCGGCAGCGACTCACCGCGCAGCGGGTAGTCGAACTCGCGCAGCACCTGAATATGCGCCGGGCCGCTGGCAATGCCGGGTGCAGCTGCAACGCCCTGGATCTGCGCGCCGGCTGTGGGCGCCACAAGCTCAGGCTCGGCCATCACTTCAATGACCGCCTCGACGACGGGCAGCAGTGCCTCGACCTCTTCGCCCAGGCCCGCCTCGATGGCGGCCAACAGCGCGGGCAAGGCATCGTTGGCGATGCTCGGTTCGGCGATGATTTCCAGCACCTGCCCACGCCGCGCGCCGAGGCTGAGCAGCTTGCTCAGGCTCTTGGCCGAGACCGCAGGCTGGCCGCTGTCGACCAGGCGCAGGCGAATCTCGCCATCAAAGTTTTTCGCCAGTTGCGCCAGCTCCTTGGCCGGACGCGCATGCAGGCCGTGGGCGTTGGCCAGGCCGATGCGCGCACTCGGCCAGTCGCTGGGCAACTCGCCGCCGAGCACTTCCAGCACCGTGCGGCTGTTGGTGGCGCGGCACAGCTCCTGGCCGCGGCCTTCGATCAACAGCGTGCACAGGCGCTCCAGCAAGGCCTGATGCGCAGCACCGAGGCTGGCCAGGCAGAACAGCCCCAGCAACGGCTGGCCGTTATGGCGCAGCGGCTGTTGCGGGGTGACAAAGGCCAGGCCCGGCTGGCGTACCGCCTGCTCGCTGTGCAGCCACCAAAGGCCCTCGCCCAGCGGCAGCGGCTCGACCTGTTGCAACACCCCGGCAAAACCCGGGCTGACGCATTCGGCGCGGGTCAGCAGGCGCGCGGCACGCCACACCAGTTCATCGAAATCTTCGGCGGGCACGCCCAGGCCGATCATCTGCGCATCCAGCGCCAGCGCTTGCGGCGCGCCCTGCAACAACTTGAGCAAGGCGTCGGCGGAGCTGGCGCGGCGCAAGGCCTCGGCCAAATCCGTCTCGCCCAGGGCGCGGGTCAGCAGTTGCAGCAGGCGCAGGTGTTCATCGGAACGGGCGGCAATGCCGATGGCCAGGTAGACGATCTGCCCGTCACCCCAGTCCACACCCTCGGGAAACTGCAACAGGCGCACACCGGTGGCATGCACCAGCTCGCGGGTTTCGGGGGTGCCATGGGGGATGGCAATACCTTGGCCGAGAAAGGTCGAGCCTTGCGCTTCACGGGCTTGCAGCCCGGCCAGATAGCCTTCGGCAACCAGGCCATCACTGACCAGGCGCTCGGCCAACAAGTGCAGCGCTGCCGACTTATCCACAGCCGACTGGCCCATGGATATCTGCTCCACGGTGAGCTCGAGCATGACCTTCTCCTTTGCAGCACCAGGTGGGTGCTGAGGTATTGTTGTGAATTGTTCAGCCCGGGGCCAGTGGCAATGACCCGGAGCAGGCGAGTGGATCGGCAGAAAAATCGCCTGCTGAAACGTTTAATCTAGATTCATGAGCACGTTACTCGATAATGTGCGATCTATGAAGCCCTGCTTGTCGTATTGCTGACTGCTGGCCTTATCGCGGGTCAAGCCCGCTCCCACAGGTGCACCTACTGTGAACAACATTGCCCATCTTGTAGGACAATTGCGACAATGGTCGTCTGCGCCTTCCTCACTGGATCGGCGACAATACCCGGTCAGGCTTTGCAGCCAGCCTCGGTAATAACAAGGAAAATGCGGTGAAACTCAGCGATATCGCGCGTCTGGCCGGTGTGTCCGTGACCACGGCCAGTTACGTCATCAATGGCAAGGCCGAACAGCAACGCATCAGCAACAGCACTGTCGAGCGGGTGCGGGCGGTGGTCGAAGCCCATGGCTTCACCCCCAACCCCCAGGCTGCCGGTTTGCGCAGCCGGCACACGCGTACCCTGGGCTTTATCCTCCCCGACCTGGAAAACCCCAGCTACGCACGCATTGCCAAGCAACTGGAGCAACGCGCCCGCGCCCAGGGTTACCAACTGCTGATCGCCAGCAGCGACGACCAGCCCGAGAGCGAGCGTCAGTTGCAGCAACTGTTCCGCGCCCGCCGTTGCGATGCGCTGTTCGTTGCCAGTTGCCTGCCCCCCGAAGACAACAGCTACCGCGAACTGCAAGCCAAGGGCCTGCCGATCATCGCCATCGACCGCAGCCTGGACCCGGCGCATTTCTGCTCGATCGTCAGCGACGACCGCAACGCCAGCCAACAGTTGACCCGCAGCCTGCTGGCCACCCAGCCTGCGCACATCGCCCTGATCGGCGCCCGCCCCGAGCTGAGTGTAAGCCAGGCCCGTGCCGGCGGTTTCGACCAGGCCCTGAAAGGCTTCAGCGGCAAGGTCAGCCGCCTGCAGGGCGAAGCCTTCAGCCGCGAGTGCGGCCAGCGCCTGATGAACCAGTTGATCGACGAACTGGGCCGCCTGCCCGACGCCCTGGTGACCACCTCCTACGTGTTGCTTCAAGGCGTGTTCGACGTGCTGCAGGCACGCCCGGCCGACTCGCGCAGCCTGCAACTGGGCACCTTCGGTGATAACCAGTTGCTCGACTTTTTGCCGCTGCCGGTCAACGCCATGGCCCAGCAGCATGGCCTGATCGCCGAAACCGCACTCAAACTGGCGCTCGCCGCCGTCGAGCAGAAGCAGTACCAACCCGGCGTGCACGCCATCGGGCGAACCTTCAAACAGCGACTCTTCCCGGCCTGACCATGCGCCTGATCGACACCCACACCCATCTGGATTTTCCAGACTTCGACCCCGACCGCCTGGCCCTACTGGCCAACGCCCGGGCGGGCGGCGTCGAACGCATGGTGGTGCTGGGGGTGTATCAGGATAACTGGCAGCGGGTCTGGGACCTGGTGCGCAGCGATGCGCAACTGTACGGCGCATTCGGCCTGCACCCGGTCTACCTCGACCAGCACCGCCCGGAGCACTTGACTGAGCTGGGCGACTGGCTGACCCGCTTGCAGGGCGAGCGCCAGCTGTGCGCCGTGGGTGAATTCGGCCTGGACTACTACCTGCCCGAACTTGACCGCGAACGCCAGCAGGCGCTGTTCGAAGCCCAACTGCAACTGGCCGTGGACTTCAACCTGCCCGCCCTGCTGCACGTACGCCGCAGCCATGCCAGGGTGATTGCCACGCTCAAGCGCTACAAGCTCAAGCGCGGCGGCATCATCCATGCCTTTGCCGGCAGCGTCGAAGAGGCGCGCGAGTATCACAAGCTGGGGTTCAAGCTTGGCCTCGGCGGCGCCGCGACCTGGCCCCAGGCGCTGCGCCTGCACAAAGTGCTGCCGCAGTTGCCGCTCGATAGCGTGGTGCTGGAGACCGACGCGCCGGACATGGCGCCAGTGATGTTCCCGGGCATGCGCAACAGCCCGGCGCATCTGCCGCAGATTGCTCAGGCATTGGCTACGATCATGGGAATCGAAGTTGAGCGCTTGGCGCAGGTGAGTACGGGTAATGCCTGTGAGTTGTTTGGCTGGGAGTAATCCCTGTCAGCCAACACAGCGCAACTTGGGCCATTTGCTTAACCACGCTTTAGCCGCAATCCGCTCTTCATAGACCTGCCGTTTATCCACCACAAAGCGCCGGCTCGGCCTGAGCAACAGCTCGAACAGGTCATCAAGCCCCAAAGGCGCCGACACTTCACACACGCCTGCAGCGGTGCGCCGTACGGCAATGGCTGTGGCCGTTTCGCACCAGAAGGACATCGCTTGGGCTGATGAGCCGTAAGGTGAATCGCCGTTGCGGCTGTGCATACGCGCCTGGTTTTTTACCGACCAGTCGATGCCGGGGGCCAACGTGCGCAATGCCGCTTCCAGACGCTGGTCTTCACCATGGTCGGCTCGATCGGGATCAAACCAGATGACATCCACATCCCCTGTAAGCGGCGACGGCCTGCGCTCGTGGAGGTGGTCCCATACCGCATTGCGCACAAATCCGGCACCGATCCAACAGTCCGGAAGGTCCAGGCGCCGGACCACATCGAGCAACTGCCACCTGCGCGTATCGGTCGAGATAATCTGCTGTACTCTTGCTTCATAACTCATAACGCATCCTTGCTGAAATACCGACTCGGCGCCGCCCCCAGCGCTTTACGAAACACACTGGTGAACGCACTGGGGCTACTGTAGCCCAGGTCCATCGCCACCCGGGTTATCGACTCGCCATTGCCCAAGCGCACCACCGCCGCCAACAGGCACGCCTGCTGGCGCCATTCGACAAAGCTGATACCGGTCTGCTGACGAAACAATCGGGTGAAGGTACGCCGGCTCCTGCCCACCTGTTGGGCCATGTCATCGATGCTCACCTCAAGCGACGGTTGCTGCAACAGCCGCTGGCAAACCTGGGCCAACCGTGGATCATCCGGCAGCGGCGCATTCAGCGACAGCGGTGCCATGCGGGCGATTTCATGAAGCAGCAATGCCATCAAATGACCGTCGCGCTCTTCTTGCGCATACAGCGCCGGCACGTCCGCAGCCTGAATCAGCAACTGGCGCAAAAACGCCGACACCTCGAACACCTGACACAGCTGCGGCAGACCAAGACCTGCCGCAGCTTCGTTGCCGATGTAGGTGTTAAGCATGGTCACCGGCCCGCTCATGACCATCTCATGGGGTACCTGCGCCGGCACCCAGATGGCCCGTTGCGGCGGCACCACCCAGTTGCCCTGACGCGTGAACACGGTGATTACCCCACAGGCCGCATAGGCAAACTGCCCACGCTGATGGGTATGCAGGGCGAAGTGATGGCCATCGGCATAGTCAACGGCGGTCACCACTGCATCGCGAGGAATGGGCTCATCGGGGTCAATTTCAATCATGGCCCGAATCTAACGACCCGAGACCCGATAGCGCAAGCGGGCCAACACCTACATTGCGCATAGTTGCGCCCTGCCCGCCTGTGGATAACAACACCATGCAACGAAAACACCTGCTGCTCGCCGTATTCGTGACAGCCGTCTGGGGCCTGAACTTCCCCATCAGCACACTGGCCCTGGCCGAGATCGATCCGCTGTTGCTCACCGCCCTGCGCTTTACCCTGGCCGCCCTGCCCTGGGTATTCTTCATCAAACGCCCGCCCGTGGCCCTGGGCTGGCTGGCCGCCTACGGCCTGATCTTCGGCGTGGCGATGTGGGCGCTGATCAACCTGGGGATCACCTTGGGCGTGCCACCCGGCACCGCTGCCCTGCTGATCCAGTTCAGTGCCTTCTTCACCTTGGGTTGGGGTATGGTGCTATTTCGCGAAGGCATGAGCCTTGGCCAGTGCGTTGGCGTTGTACTCGCCGCCCTGGGTTTGATCTGCATTATTGCCAACAGCCCCGGCCAGGCGACGACTGTGGGTTACAGCGTCTTGCTGGTCAGCGCCTTCAGCTGGAGCCTGGGCAACGTCATCATCAAACGCTCGAAAGTACGTGAAATGTTTGCCTTTGTGGTGTGGGCAAGCCTGTTTCCGCCCGTTCCCTTGCTGCTGCTCACCTGGCTCAGCCATGGCACCGCGCCGTTCACCGCCCTGGCCAACCACGTTGACGGCATCGCGCTGTTATCGCTGTTGTTCCAGGTCTACGCGGCGACACACTTCTGTTACTGGGGCTGGAACCTGTTGTTGCGCGAGTATCCGGTTTCAACCATCGCGCCGCTGTCGTTGCTGATTCCGATATTCGGCATCGCCGGCTCAATAGTCATGCTCGGCCACCACATCGACCTGCCCGAGGGCATGGCCATCGCCTTGATTCTGGCGGCACTTGCAGCGGGGCTGGTCAAGACCCGCCCGCTGCTGCGCCGAGCCAACTAGAACCAGCCGCGATCATCCTCCAGCTCCTGGCGACATACCTTGAGCTGGGCACCGTAGACTCGGGACTGCGCCTCCACCTTGCGCGCCACCTGCATCAGCCACGGCTTGTTGCGATAGGTCCCACGACTGAAACCGCCGCGCCCTTCGTGGTAGGCCAGGTACTGGTTGTACACATCCCACTTGGAGATCCCCAACTGGCGCTGGGTACCGGCGGTGTACCAGCCGATGAACATGATCGCGTCATCGAAGTTGTCCCGCGAACCACCATTGCCGGTACCGCTCTTGTACTCGCCCCAGACCGGGTCCTGGGCCTGTGCATAACCGTAGGCGGAACTGACCCGACCCCAAGGGATTACCCACAGCAGGTAATCACGGGGCGGCAGCGCATCGGAGACGAAGCTGCTTTCCTGCTTCATGATCGCCATCGCCACATGCTGCGGCGTACCGAACTGCTGCTGCATCTTCAGCGAATCTTCGTACCAGTCCGGGTACTCACGGTAGATATTGCACAGATTGTTCTGATCCCGTGGTGGCGCGGTAGCACACCCGGCCAAGACTCCCACCGCCAGCATCAGCGCCCACACTCGCCCTTGTTTCATCCATCGCCCCAGCAAAAAAAGAGGGCTTGAAATGCCCTTCGTCTATAACGCAGCACCTGGACCGGCCAGGCTGCGCTGTCATCTTACGATGGATTGAACAGCAGTGGCCGGATCAGCCCTTCCCGGCTACCCGCCGAACCCGATGGCAATCAGCCGGCCCCAGCACTTGCCCGTTTGAGGAGCGCACCTGGAGCGGCATCAGCGGCTGGCCGCAGGTGTTGTCCAACAGCTGCGAGCGCGTCTCGCCGAGCTCGAACAGGTAGCGCTCGCCCCACTGGCGCAGGCTGATCACCAGCGGGAAAATTTCACGGCCTTTGTCCGTCAGGACGTATTCCTTGTAGGCGCTGCCATCGGACGCCGGCTGCACGTCGAACACCCCCACTTCAACCAGAGCCTTGAGCCGGGAGGCAAGAATGTTCTTGGCCACCCCGAGGCTCTTCTGGAACTCGCTGAAGCGGCGAGTATCGTCAAATGCGTCGCGAACGATCATCAATGACCAACGATCGCCAATAACCTCCAATGCTCTTGCCACCGGGCATTCGCGGTTTTGCGCTGCAGTGTCTTCCACCATGGTATGGGCCTCTTGAATGACGACGGTGAAATCTGGTTGCAATTTGAAACCTTATTCGACAACAATCGAAACAAGTTTTTAATTGAAACCAGTTTAACCCACAGAGGCTCACATGACAGCAGATGCCGAGTCAGCCGCCCAAGCGTTGCCCAGGCATGGGCGCACTGCAGCGCGCACCCCAGGGCTTTCGCCTTCCCTCACGTTATTGCTCTCGATCACCTGCGCCCTGGCCGTCGCCAACGTCTACTTCGCCCAACCCCTGCTCGATTCCATGGCCCACAGCCTGAACGTGGACGCGTCGATGATCGGCGTGGTGGTGACGGCGACCCAGGTGGGTTACGCCATCGGCTTACTGTTCATCGTGCCGCTTGGCGACTTGTTGAACCGCAAATGGCTGGTGTTGACTCAGGTGCTGTTGTCGGCACTGGCCTTGGCCGCGGTTGGCGCCGCGCAGCAGTGGCTGACCCTGCTGAGCGCCATGGTCACCGTCGGCCTGCTGGCCGTGGTGGTGCAAGTGCTGGTGGCCTATGCCGCGGTGCTGGCAACGCCGTCGCAACGAGGGCAAGCGGTTGGCAGCGTGACCAGCGGGATTGTCCTGGGCATTTTGCTGGCGCGCTTTACCTCCGGGCTGATCGCCGACCTGGCGGGCTGGCGGGCGGTGTACTTCGTGTCTGCCGGGTTGATGCTGGTCATCGCTGCGGTGTTCTGCAAAGTGCTTCCTACTGCTGAATCATCACACCGCCAACACAGCTATCCGGCGCTGATTCGCTCGCTGTTCATGCTGTACCTCACGGAACCTGTATTGCGCCTCAGAGGCGTGCTGGCCTTGCTGATCTTTGCTGCTTTTTCCGTGCTGTGGACCGCCATGGTCCTGCCCTTGAGCGCCCCGCCCCTGTCGCTTTCGCACACCGCCATCGGCCTGTTCGGCCTGGCCGGCGTCGCCGGGGCGCTGGCGGCCAGACGTTCCGGGCGCTGGGCCGACCAGGGCTTGGGGCAACGGGTGACAGGCATTTCGCTGCTGCTCCTGACCCTGTCGTGGCTGCCCATCAGCTATGCCCAGAGCTCGCTGCTCGCCCTGGTGTTCGGGGTCATCGTCCTCGACTTCGCGGTACAAGCGGTGCACGTAACCAACCAGAGCCTGATCTTTGCCGCCCGGCCCGATGCCCAAAGCCGCATGGTCGGCGCCTACATGTGCTTCTACTCGGTGGGCAGCGCCCTGGGCGCCGCTGCTGCGACCCAGGTTTATGCGCTGTGGGGCTGGAATGCGGTCAGCCTGCTGGGGGCGTTGATCAGCGCGACGGCGCTCCTGCTGTGGTTACTCTCGATGCGTGTCTCTACACCCGGTCAAGGAAGCGCCCGATGAAAACCCGCCACCTTCTACTCGCGATCTTTATCACCGCCATCTGGGGCGTGAACTTCTCGGTGATCAAACTGGGGCTGACCAGCGTCGACCCGCTGATACTCGCCGGCATCCGCTTCACCCTGTGCGCCCTGCCGGCAATCTTGTTCATCGCCAAACCTGATGTGCCGTGGCGCTACATCATCGGTTACGGGCTGGTGTTCGGCATCGGCTTATGGGGTGTGGTCAACCTGGGTATCCAGTCGGGCCTGTCTGCCGGCATCGCATCGCTGGTGCTGCAGTTCAGTGCGTTCTTCACCATTTTGCTCGGTGCATGGCTGTTCAAGGAAGCGCTGACCCGCTACCAGCTGGCAGGCATGGGCATTGCCCTGGGTGGCCTGCTGAGCATCCTCTCCATCGTCGATGGAACCGTCACCACCCTCGGCCTGGCCCTGGTGCTGCTGGGGGCCTTGGCCTGGAGCGTGGCCAACGTGATCATCAAAAAAGCCAGGACCACCCAGGTGTTCGCGTTTCTGGTGTGGTCCAGCGCCTTTTCGCCCATCCCCCTGTTCGCCCTCGACTACGCCGTGAACGGCGTGGCCGGTTACAGCGCCCTGGTCCACCAGCTCGACTACCGCGCCGTGCTGTCGATCCTGTTCCAGGTGTACCCCAACACCTTGTTCGGCTACTGGGTATGGAACTCACTGCTCAAACGCTACCCGGTGTCCACCGTCGCGCCCTTGTCGTTGCTGGTGCCGGTGTTCGGGCTGCTGGGTTCGGTGTTGATTTTCAACGAAAGCCTGTCACCCAACAAAATCCTCGCCGTGGTGCTGATCGTTTCGGGGTTGGCTGTCGGCCTGTATGGGCAGCGCATTGTTGCTGCGCTGATCAAAACACAAGACCGCCACCCACTATGACGCCAGCCCCGCGATACGATCTCTTGCCTTGCACCAAAGCTAACAACGCCGCTCTAACAGGCCATGGCACGTTGCAACAAATGTGGGAGCCGGCCTTGCCGGCGATCGAGCGCGCAGCGGTCGTAATCCAGGCAACACCTAATGTGCTGGCTGTACCGGCCTCATCGCCGGCAACGCCGGCTCCCACAAGGGATCTGTGTGCACCAAACAATCGAAAGTTATCTGAGGCCTTTCTATGAACCATCGAATCTCCCACTGCTCGTAATCAATAGGTAGCGCGCACAGTCAGGGTGAAATTGCGTGGTTCGCCGTAGAAGTTGCCATTGGCCGAGGTGCCGACGGTCTGGTAGTACTTCTTGTCGAAGAGGTTGTTGGCGTTGGCGATTGCCGACCAGTGCTTGTCGATCTGGTACTCCAGGCTCGAGGCCCAGATGGCATAACCCGCCTGGTTGAAGGTGAACGCTTCGGCATCGCCGTCGTAACGGCCAGTGGCCGGGTTGTACGGGTTCACCGTGCCGCTGCGGCCATTGTTGCTCTGGGCAGTGACGCCCAGGCCGACTTTCCATTTCTCCAGATCGCCCGGCAAGCGGTAGGTACCCCAGAATTTGAACAGGTGCTTGGGGGTAACCGCCGAGTAGATGGCGCGCGTCTCATCGTTGGCTTTGTCGACGGTGTGGTTGTAGGTGTAGCCGGTAAACAGGTCGAGGCCGGTGAGCAGTTCACCGCTGATTTCAGCATCAAAGCCTTCGCTGACAACTTCACCCTGGCTCAGGAAGCAGCAGTTGTTGGCTCCGTAGGTCTGCGGGTAACGCGGATCGGCAATGGCCGCGCCTTGCTGCTCAATACGGTAGATGGCGAAGCTGGTGTTGACCTTGTCGTCAAACAGCAAGCCCTTGAGGCCCACCTCGTAGTTTTTCGCCGTGGCGGCATCCAGTGCCTGGTTCGGATAGGCCACTTGCAGGAACTGCGGCTTGTAGGTCTCGGCATAGCTGACGTAGGTGCTCCAGTTCGGCGTCAGGTCGTAGATCAGGCCGGCATAGGGTGTGGTCACGCCCTGTTCCTTGAACCGGCGTTTGTAGGGTGCCGGGTCATCCAGGACATTGCCGAAGTCGTCGAAGAACACTTCCAGGTCGCGGTACTTGTAGGTAGACACCCGGGCGCCCAGGATCAACTTGGTGCGCTCGTTCAACGACAGCCGGGTCATGCCGTAGTAGCCATATTTTTCGGTGGTGTTGTCGTCGGTCTTGTTCGGCGTGCTGCCCGGGTCGAGCGGCTGCACCGGGTTGAAGATATCGAGCGCAGTGCCGTTGAGCAGGCCCCAGCGCTGCACCGTGTAGCCATCGGCGGTGGAATAGTCAGCCCCCACCAGCACGTCGTGGTGCAGGTCGAACAACTCGAAGCCGCCCTTGAGGTAGCTGTTTATGCCCTTGCGCTCAAGGCCGGTCTTGGCCGGGAAGTTCAACCAGGTCGTGCCCTTGTGGGTGATCGGGTCTACCGCGCCGTTGGCGAACAGCGAGTTGCCGTCGCGGTCCATGTCCATCCAGGTGAGGTCGGTGGTCCACAGCCAGTCTTCGTTGAAATTGTGGTCAAGCTTGAGGTACGCCTGCCTGGTTTTTTCCTGGACCGAGCCCCAGGAGGCGAGGTACGCCGTGTCACGCGACAGGCCGATATCATCACCGTTCTTGTAGCGCGGCAGGCCGCCGAAGTTGGGGATGCCTTCGTTCTCCTGGTAACTGGCGCCAACGGTGAGCAGGGTGTCCGGGCTCAGGTCGAACTCCAGCGAACCGTAGTACAGGTGCTTTTCCATGTTGGCCACATCGTAGAAGAACCTGTTGTTCTGATAGGCCATCCCTGCCCTGCCGCGGACGTTGCCGGCGTCATTGAGCGGGCCGGTGACGTCGAGTTCGCTGCGGTAGGTGTCCCAGCTGCCGGCAGAGGCGGAGAACTTCAGCTGGTTGTGGTCCAGGGCGCGCTTGCGCACCAGGTTGATGGTGCCGCCGGGGTTGCCGCTGCCCGAGTACAGGCCGTCGACACCGCGCAGAAATTCCACGTGGTCGTATTGGGCCAGGTCCAGCTGGCTGATCGACCCGTAGCCGGAGATCGAGGTGTCCATCGGCGCGCCGCCGTCGAACTGGATGTTCGACACCGCGAAGCCGCGGGAGAAGAAGTTGGTATCGTTGCCCAGCGACGAACCTGCGGCGCCGTTCTTCTGCAGGGTGACCCCGGTGGTCTTGTCCAGCGCGTCGGTCAGGGTGGTGAGGTTCTGGTCCTCGATACGCTGACGCGTCACCACCGACACCGAGTGCGGCACCTCTTTGAGCGATTGCGCGACCTTGCTGCCGACGCTAGTGGCACCGGTGATGTATGAACCGCTGTTCTCGCTGAGTGCGCCCAGGCCCTGGCCCTGAATGGTGGTGGCCCCCAACTCTACGGCAGCCTCGCCATCACGACGTTGCTGCAGGTAGGCGCGATTGCCCTCGGCAAGTACGAAGCTCAAGCCGGTGCCTGCCAGCAGCTGCTGCAGCGCAGCGCTGGCGGTGTACTCGCCGTGCACGGCGCTGCTGGTCTTGCCGCGGGTCAGCGCGCCATCGACGAACAGCTGAATACCGCTGCTGGCCGACCATTGCAGGATCGCGCTTTCCAGCGGCTGGGCGCCGATTGCGTAGGTGCGGGTCTGCGCCTGGCTGCTGCTGGCGGCCTGGGCCTGGGGCCAGGCACCGAGGGCAGATACGCAGCCAATGGCGCTGGCCAGCAGCAGGGGCTTGAGGCGCATGGCGCAAGGACGACTCGGGTGGGGACGTGCGAAAGGCGTGGGCATTCGATCTCTAATCCGTCGTGATGGCAGTATTCGCAACTCATTCGCGTTTGCGATCAAGACTTATGACGGACCAGTGAGCAAAGACAACGACGGCCTAGGTGAAATAATTTTCGATCACTGCGCCCGGGCCCGCACCAGCGTCAACCACGGGCCGATGCGGGTGACCCGGATCGGCAGGATGACCTGCAGGCTTTGCAGCGCTGCATCGACCTCGCGCGCCTGCACGGCAGCCGTTACCCGCAACTGGCCCAGGCTCGCGTCGCTCAGCAGCAACTGCGCGCGCGAGTACGGCTGCAGCCGTTCGAGCACCTGTGCCAGCGGCTCGTCACGAAAGGCCAGGCGCTGCTCGCGCCAGGCCAGTTGCTGGCCGAGGTCGACACTGCGCAGCGGGCCAACACCGCGGGCGTCGTAGTGCAGCGCCTGCCCCTCGCGCGCCTCGGCCTGCTGCCCGGCCTGGCTGACCCGCACCGCATGCTCGGTCACCGTCACCTCGGCGCCATCGCCCGCCAGGCGCACATCAAAGGCGGTGCCCAGCGCACGCACAGAGCCTTGCGCAGCCTCAACAACGAACGGCCGGGCCGGGTTGCTGGCCACCTTGAACCAGGCCTCGCCCCGGTACAGATAAATGCGCCGCTCGCCCTCGCTGAAACGCACATCCAGCGCCGACTGCGGCGCCAGTTGCACGATCGAGCCGTCTTCCAGCGTCCAGCTGCGCACCTGGGCCACCTCGGTGCGGTAATCCGCCCAGCGCGCTGGCGACAGCGTGAATACGGCCACCGCCATGAGGACCGCGGCGGCGCTCGCAAGGCTTACCCAGCGCCGCCGGGATGAACGGCGCCGGGGCACGCTGCGCGTGGCGACATAGGCCTGGCCCGCCGCACCTGATGCCTGCCACACCTGCTGCGCGCGCTGCCAGGCCGGCGGATGGCGGCGATCGGCGCCGAGCCAGCGGGCAAACGCCTCGCGCTCGGCCTCACTGACGCCGGCATCCTGCAGGCGCACGCACCATTCCAGCGCCTGGTCCAGGGGAGTCTGCGAGTCGGGTTCGGTCATTGCATTGCTTTCTCGATGCGCTGCATGGCCTTGACCATCTGCGAGACCACCGTGCTCTTGGAAATGTTCAAGCGCTCGGCAACCTGCTGGTGATCCAGGCCTTCGACCCGGCACAACAGGAACACTTCGCGACAGCGTGCCGGCAGCTCGGCCACCACCTGCATCAGGCGTTGCAGCTCACGGCTCATCTCGGCTTCACGCAGCGGATCGACCCTGGCGTCAGCGACCAGCTCGACCACCACCGGGTCGGCCTGCACCTCGATGCCCAGCGCCTCGCGGCGGCGCAGGTCCATGCCCAGGTTACGGGCGATGCGAAAGATATACGCGCGCGGATTGCCGATCTGCTCGCCCAGCTTGCGGCTGGCGACCCGCAGCCAGGTCTCCTGGGCCAGGTCTTCGGCCACGTTGGCATTGCCGAACTGGCGCACCAGGTAAGCCTGCAGCGCTTCGCGGTTTTCCATGAAGGTAGCCAAAAGATGTTCGCGATCGCGCGACATTCGCCAAGCATCCTGAACTGCGCGCAAAAGGGGTCGGCACAGTAGCATCAAATAGTAAATATTCTCAATAGCAGTCGGCGTGGGGCGCAGGTAGCTTGTGAATGGAGGAGCGTCTGACGATTATTTGAACAAATGTCAGAAACCATGATAAGTTTCTGACACAGTATCAACCCCAGTGCGTACCGCCATGCAAAAGCTTCCAGAAATGATCCTCCAACGCAGTCAGTCTTTGCCTGAGGGCGAAGTGCTGTCGCCCAAAGAGTTTCTGAGCGCGGGCAGTCGTGCAGCCGTTGACCAAGCGTTCTCGCGCCTGGCCCGGCGCGGAAAACTGCTGCGCATCTGTCGTGGAATGTACGTCGCCCCGGTAAAGAGCCGTTTCGGCACTCGAGCGCCAGAGCCCGAAAAGGTCATCCAGTCACTGGCGCAGAAATCCAGCGAGTCCCTGACATCCAGCGGTGCACGCGCTGCCAACGGTTTGGGTTTGACCCAGCAGGTTCCGGTGCGCCAGGTGTTTCTCACCAGCGGGCGTGCCCGTACATTGAGGCTTGGTAAGTCCGAGATTCAGCTCAATCACGCTCCACGCTGGATGCTCTCAACCTCGGCCGCTGGCGAAGCCGTTCGCGCCTTTGCCTGGCTGGGAGAAACGCAATCCAGAAGCGTGATCCACCAATTGCATAAGCGACTGCCGGAAGCGGAATGGGCGAAACTCATGGGGTTTCGCGCAGTGCTGCCTTCCTGGATGGCCAGAATGTTAGGTAGCGAGGCTCTCTGTGGCTGAAAACTTCTTCTCCCTGACTCCAGAAGACCAAAAAGAGGCACTGCTGCAGGCATCCTCGAACCTCGGTCGTCCAGCCTATTTGTTAGAAAAGGATCTTTGGGTTGTTTGGACCCTGGGCAAACTCTTTTCCGCCTCAACGGGTGACCACCTCACGTTCAAGGGCGGTACTTCACTCTCCAAGGTCTACCGGCTGATTGATCGATTCTCCGAGGATATCGACCTTACTTACGATATTCGGCAAATCCTGCCAGAAGCAGAAAGTGAGATTCCACCCAGTAGCAGCCAGGCCAGAAAATGGTCCTCCAAAGCTCGGGCCCTGCTCCCCGACTGGATTGACGAATCCGTTGCTGTCCGATGCACTCAGGGCCGACAACATGGCGGCAGAGCTGAGCCAGGATGAAGATAAGCTTTACCTGCACTATCGACCATGCACCCCGGCCAACGATTACGTCATGCCAAGGGTGCTACTGGAATTTGGGGCGCGTTCTAGCGGAGAACCGCATGGCCGCCAGCATGTTTGCTGTGACATGGCTGCAGCCCAACTAGATGGAGTGCTGTTTCCCGAGGCAACCCCCATCGTCATGGACGTGGCTCGAACCTTCTGGGAGAAAGCCACCGCTGCCCATGTGTACTGTGTACAGCAGCGGTTGAAGAGCGAACGGTTCGCCCGCCATTGGCACGACCTCAACGCCATTGTCCAAAACCAGAGGTTCGCAGAAGTCATCGACCGTCGAGATATCGCTGCGTTGGTGGCAGAGCACAAATCCTGGTTCTTTAGTGAAAAGGCCGCTGATGGCAGCAACGTGGACTACCACCATGCTGTTTCAGGCAACCTTCGGCTGGTACCGAGCGGCGAAGCAAGGGCTCATTTGGAAACTGACTACGCCAAAATGTTAGAGGGCGGGATGTTCGACAGCACCCCGCCATCGTTTGACGTACTGATGACAGCATGTGCCGAACTCGAAGAACGCCTGAACACTGCCGCCCATACACCTGCGCCAATCACGCTGAACTGATCACCAGCAAAGCCAACGCTTTGGATAGGCCAAGTCGCAATTACACGCCATGATTGCTGTGGCACTGGTAGTGACTTGTAACGAATAGTCGCCAATACCGGTACTTTTACGGCGGATATCTTCAGGATTTCCTGATTCCCTGTAGTCCATTTCCCAATCATACTTTTGCCGCTTTCAAAGCATTGCAGTGGTCCCGGCAGGACTCTAGTCTCGGCCGGTCGTTGCCAATTTCAACGACCGGTTTTGACAGGCCGACTACACCGTGGACATGTGCAAGCCATTATGGCGATTGTACGTGGGGCACCTTCGTGTGCGCCGAGTTCTCCGGTGTTCGGTCTGTCAACCCGCGTACAGTTGCCACCCATTTGTTTGACAGCAAATTCGTGGCGGCTCCACTCACCGGGAGACACCATGCTAAAAATCGTCCCAGACCCACCGCACCACCCCAACCAATCCCTCGAAGACCTCCTCGTCCAGACATCCGAGTACCTGGTCTGCGCCCTGACCATTGCCCAACAAACGGCACTGCTCCATACCAGACCACCCGGCCAGGTGCTGACCTTGGCGACCATGCATGAAATTGAACATGCCCGCAGCTTGGTGGAAGTGGCGTTGAGCAAAGTTCAGTCACAACACTAAGGCCTTTTTTCAAACGAGCACCAGCGTTGCCCAGGCAAGGCTGGTTGCTGAATGGCACGGCATGCCGTGGAGGTAGGGATGAGCGAGAACTCGATTGAAGGCCGCACTTCAGGTTTGCAAACAACAGGCGTCGGCGTATTCGGTGAAGGTCAGAGTGGAATGAGCACTGAACGACTGTTCCGGGTTGAGCCTGGGCATAGTGCGGATTTTGTACTGGAGCAGGCTGCCGTGTTGATCGGGTGCGTGGGCAAACTGACACACCTGGCGATGCTCGAAGGAGATGAAACCATGGTTTGTGCGGCTCATTACTTGAGCGGGATGGCCAAGGCATTGGTCGAGGATGTGACACACGCAATTGCTGAATCCAACCGTTAGCCAACTCAACTTAGGGTCGAAAGCCGCTGATGACTTCCGGCTGCTTTCAACCCAAATTCACCCGTCACGGTTGATTAAATCGCCCGCTGGAAAACGCCTGCATCCGCAAGCATTGCAATCAACCCCTCAGGCCATACCGTCTCTTGCGTGGAGCGCAATTCCTGCTCTGACCACCAGTGGTGATCCGTCATGACCTGCAGCTCGTGGGCCGTCCATTCAGCACGCGAAAGTTCGTGGTGCTCTACCTGCACAACGAAGTACTGCTCAACGGCGAACACCTCTTCGCCACTGGGCAGCAGCATTGGAAACTCTCTGCGATCCACAGGCGCCGCGACAGTGCTGACAACAATGCCAGTCTCCTCTCGCAACTCACGGATTGCCGCCGCCTCGAACGTCTCATCGCTCTCCAGCGCGCCACCTGGGGTGGCCCAGCAGCTCTCCCCTGCCAACGCACCGTCTGCATGATCGAAACGAAACAGCAGTACCTGGTTTGACGGGCTGATCACCAGCAACCGCGCCGACTTTCTTTCACGCATATAAAGCCCTCTCCCTGGAAGACCGCGCAGGATACTGACAAGCGAGCGCCATGTCTTGGCAGCGAGCGCCCGGCACGTCAGCCACCATTTGCTGCCTGCAACACCTCGGCTATTTGCCTGCGCAAATCACCGTGCAGAGACTCGTCATAGGGCGGCGCTGTTTTCCAGTCATAGAACCATGCCGGAATTCTGCGTTTGTCTTCAGGCTCGTGGGCGTAGCGAGGGAAGATATGGCAGTGCAGCTCAGGCTCTGAATTACCAAGGATTTCGTAGTTCATACGAAGCGCCCCGGTAACCTGCAACACCGCATCCCCGATTCGGGCCATGTCGAGCAGATAAAGTGCTCTGGCTTCGCTATCCAGATCATTCAGGCTCGGGACAACCGGGTCGGGCAGCAACAGGCAATAACCCTGCAAAAACTGCACATCCCCCATCACCGCCCAGCCTGAAGCCATCCGGCAGATAACTTTGTCATTTTCGCCATTGCGAGCGAGTGCAACGCGTTGTGTGATCAGCGACATAGGTATCAATCCACAATGAATAACTTGGCGCCGACAACAGTCGATGAACGATGCGCCTCGGCGTTATCGCCAACCTGGTAACTCATGCCGGCGGTGAGCGTAAAAGTACGAGCATCGTCCAGTTCAGTGTCGAGCTGGCCTTCCAGGCAAAACAGGATATGGCCCTTGCTGCACCAATGGTCGGCGAGATAACCCGGCGTGTACTCAACCAAGCGAACGCGAATGTTGCCGAACTGGCAGGTACGCCAGAAGGCGCTACCCGTTTCACCCGGATGCACAGTGGGCTCGATCTTCGACCAGTCGGTTGTTCCAAAAGGGATAGCAGTCAGTTCCATGGTTGCCCCAGGCTATGCAAAAGGTGCAAACCGTAACGGGGCGGCGCAATGGCGGAAAGATACAGACCCGGTTGATTTCTCTCATACAGCGCGAGCCGAGCACCAGACTTGACCACTACAGTATATGCCTAGAGACAGAACGAGACAGGCAGAAACAAGAAAGCCCGCACTTGGCGGGCTTTTCAGGGGATTCCGTATACAAGAGGTGACGTATCGGAACAGCTGGATGGTGCGGAGACAGACGGACGGTTATTGGTCGTGAGGGCCCGGTTTTCGCGGGGCTGGAATTTGGTGGATTTTTTGGTGTGCCTCAAAGGGTGTCTATAAAAAAATTAGCTAGTTATGGCTTTCGGTGGAATCGAATCGGGACTTGCAGAGGGTTCAGTGAGAACTACGCATACCCGCGTCAAATGCTAGATGAGGAACGGCAGAAAACGACCCGAAGCAGACGCTCGCAACGGATCGGTACTGTTCAGCGCAAGGCATCTCTGAATGAGCGGCGTTTAAATTAGTCTAGATCTTGCCTGATCGATACTAATGTTAAGCAAGACAACTTAATCGAGATCCGGAAAAACCCGAGAAAATACGAAAGCGGCTCTAGTCGCTTCTTATGGGCCTACAAAAGCCCCGCCCTGCCCTCATGTGGATTATTGGTGAATACGGCCAGATGCATATTTGACAAAGCTTCCTGTGGTGGGTGTTGGTTTTCGATTATTACTATCTGACTACCGCTTCCATGATGATGAATTAAGTATTCATAAAATTTTTCTTTTAAATTACTTCCTCTCAGAAGTAAATCATCGTCACCTTCCGGTGCAAAATAAGCAAGAAGCGGAGAATCAAGTACAAGGAAACCAGGGTGGGGCAGAGAATTTTCCTGCGCGTACTCAAGCAATCCTAGGCTAACCGCAGCATGCGTAATGGATCGCAACCCTTTTCCGCGACTCCCCCTAGGTTTACCATCGATAATAAAATCGCTCGACCCCTTATCAAACACCACTTTACACTCACCAGGAAAGTTCCAATCATCCAAAATTGAGGAAATCTTGTCTGATAAAGAATTACCAATGGTGTCGGGGATACTGACAACGGCAGTTGTCTTTCCACCAGCCGAACCCCCTTCTTTCTCAAGCGAAAACTTACGCTGAGTCAGTTGTTCGATACGCTCAAAACTACTAATTTTCTTTGACACATCTTGTCGAAACTCGATCAAGTCTTCATAGTTGATCTTTTCTTCATCTTTACGTGGAGAAAGCGCCTTCTGTAAAGAGACTTCAATCTCAGCATACTCTTTCTGCTGGGTTAAGTAGCCTTTGGAAAGCTCCCCACTTTCATTTTTTAGTTCATCAATAATTCTAACTAGATCTTTCTTGAGTTGTTCAATTTTTGCGATTTCAGCGGAGGCTGCCAGCACAGCCGAGCGCAGATCTGCTTCATCGTCATCTTCGAGATGCTGATTACAAGGTGCGGCACCGCACATAGGGCAGTCCACTTCATCCACATAGATCAGCATGGAGCCACTTTCTTTAATGGACTCTAAGCGTTCAAGGTCGACGTCATAATGGTCACGTAGGAGGTCAAATCGAGTGAAAAGGTCGGCGATTTCGTCAATTCGCTCAGAAACTAACTGCCGCTGAAACACGTTATTTTGACGTCGATTCATGAGTTCAGAAACCAATTCCTCATTAAGGGTAATTGATTTCCGATATCGTTCTAAAGTAACACCGATTTTTTCAAGCTGTGCTTCAAGTTCTTCGCGTTTGCTATCACCTACGTCATCGGCCAATTCGGATATCAAATCATCGAGCAACGCAATTTTTCCTGAATTATCGACTACTTTAACTATCGGGGTATTGATTGCCGAGTCATCCATCCCGGTCACAAGCAATTTAACGGTAGCTAATTCAGAGGTCTTCGTGGTGAATTGACCACTCCAAAACGGCGATCCTTTAGTAGCAATCTCTTCTTCTTGTACAATGACTAACCTTGCAATATTTCGGAATCCGAGACTCTGCAACGTGGATTTCGCGCTGCTTTTCAAAACCTTCTTGCCGAGCAGCCCAAGCTTGTCTAATAGGAACCCCGAAAGGTTGTCTGTAGCTCCGTGAGAGTGAGTAGCCTTTAGAACCGTAGATTCGTCCTGATCGCCCCCGGTCAGTTTGAAGCCTCCGCCATTTAGCGCGCGCTCCAAACGCCATTCTTCGCCGGAGCCAGACTCCAAAGACAAAGTAATCCGATCATATCCATCTAACTCATCAATTTTCCTGAGTTCGGAACCACCTAGCATATAATCGACTGTCTCAGCCAGATAGGATTTACCTGTATCCGACGAGCCACAAATTACGTTAAGACCATCAAATAAGTCTATATGTCGCTCACCACTTGGACCGGAGAATTGAACACGACGTAATTGAAAACCACACTCACTCATTATTCAACGCCCCTCTGTTCAAAAACCTGGAACTCACTGGTCCATTTGAATATCCGATGAGTAACTTTCCTAACTTCTTCAGTAGGTGTACTTCCATAAGTCTCATACGCCCACCTAGCCCTGTCCAACAACTTAATCGAATAGTTCGACGTGAGTGAGGATACGAAAGGCTGAGCGGAATCTGTAGCGATGTAACTGAAGCCATCATATGACGCAATCCGACTCAATAACCCACGCCTAACCATCAGCTTCAACCCTGACTCTATCAATCCTCTACGCACAAGAAGTTCACCGGCTCGCAACGGCAATGGTGCGTGTAGGCTACTTGGCCCCTTCGCATCTTCAGAATGCACTACTAAATAGTCCATCTCTACTAAACGCTGTAGATCCATCGCCATCGGAAAGGCCGCCGTCAGGATAGCCAAAGACCGCACACCAGTTTCCAGAGGACCGTTAAAAGGACTCTTTACTGTTGCCTCACTCATCTTCAGGCACCCACGCTAACCGGTCATCATTTGCCAGTTGATGGCATATACCTTGACGATCTTGGGTTTTGAAAGCCGAGGCCAAGGCATTTGCTGAAGCAGCAATGGTTGAAGAATGGGTAATAGTGGCCTTCATTCGTGCAAATCCGTCTGCATGGTCATCCTCACAAACATCGACAACCCCATAATAGATTTCATCTTGCAGGGCTGTGAAGGTACCTTCAGGTACTGTATCTCTTGCAAAATTCCTTAGGGACTCGGCGTGATAAAACCTCTCTCTCTGCCGCAGGTAATCTCTCTTGAGTGCGCCATGAGACTCAAGATCAGCCTCACCAGATATAGCCTTACCCAGATAATTCCCATAAGCATCGAATATTTGCCGAATATACCGACTTTCACTGCCTGCCGGAACTTCCGGAGGTTTCAATGAGTCAGGCCTGAATGGAAGACCACCACCAAACCTCACAGAATGAAACTGGGTTCGGCTATGGCCCTCTATTAATTCAACAACAGATTTTGAGGAAAATATGGAGAAATCGAATGCCTGAAAGTAATGGAGTAATTCGCCCGAAAGAAGTATTTCCGTGGTCGACGTTATTCCACTCTTACAGTTTTGATTCCAATTCTCCTCTGCCTTAAACTGCAACTCCTCAGGGTTATTCAGCAGCTGCTCTAAGGTCGTGCCGATGTCTTGAGACCCCGCAAAATAATGCCTGCGCGGGGGAATATAGTACTCTTTGAACGAATAATAAATTATCTTCCCAATTTCCACCCAGATATCACTAGGGATGCTCCGAACAAG
>NZ_JAMDGZ010000030.1 GCF_028656935.1 Pseudomonas rubra | reverse complement strand
GAACACTGTGGGAGCTGGCTTGCTCAGCGATTCGTGCGCCAACCTCACGTACTCCATTCGCAGTGTGAAGCGCAGGCTTTGAGATGGGGTAAAGCCTGCCAGGTGTATGTCGTAAGGTTTTTTGCGCTCTTGAGATCGAGCGCCGCCCGCGCGGCGCATCGCCGGCAAGGCCGGCTCCCACATTGGTTGCAACGTACCATGGCCTGTGCGGGCGGCGTTGTCAGCCTGGTGCCAGGCGAGAGTGCGTGTCGAGGCCAAAAAGCCTGGCGGCTAACATGCAATCGCGAGATGTGTAGATACCTATGGCCATCGCGGGGCAAGCCCGCTCCTACAGCGGGCTTGCCTGAAGTGCACCCGCTTGCCGATACTGTGCTTTTGCCACCGGTGAACCGCTATGCCCATGGAACTGCCCGAGACCATCCGCCCGTTGTTCGTGGCTGCGGGCTGGCCTGCTCAAGTGACTGCCGTAGAGGCGGACACCGTGCCCAGCGACCACCCCGCCCACGGCCTGCTCATAGCGTTCAACGGCCTGTGCGTCGGCCACTGCGGCGCGGGTCAAGAATGCGCTGCCGGCGACATCGAGTTCAGGGCCAAGCCCGGCCTGCACAACGAGAAAATCATCCAAGCGATGCAACGCAAGCTGAACACCACCCTGGTGTGCATCGGCGATGTCCACCACGGTCATGGCGCGCTGTTTGTCGACAGCCAGGGCGCCTGCTACCTGATGAGCCAGGTGCACGACGCCTTCTGGCTGCAAGCCAGCACCTTCGCCGATGCCGCAGAAGGCCTGCTGCTGGGCCGCAATCCGCAAATGCAACTGCTCTGAACAGTCAGGCACAAATAAGGCAAATTGCTGGCCCCCTGCTACCCGCATCATTGGCAAACTCGCTGCCTTTTCAGCAAGTTAGGTAGGTGCTATGCGGGCTTATGGATTGATCCTGGCAGCGTTTGTTCTCGTCGCACTGCCGCTCGGCGCCCAGGCCAAAGCCTTGGGCAACAACGACCGTTTCATGTGCAGTTGGGGCTCGGACATGGCCGCCGGCGCACAGCAATCGAAGCTGTCCGGGGTGACCCTGTACACCGCGCGCAAACGCCTGCAAGTGCGCAAGTTTGCCAAGCCGTGGATGCGCATGACCGCCATGGGCATCACCGAGCAGACCTACAGCAGTTCCTCACGTCTCAAGCCTGCGGCCATCAAGCAGACCTACTACGAACAATGCGTCAGCCATGCGCTGGCGCGGCGCTGAACCGTTATCTTTAACTTCGCAGCTCAAGAGCAACGCTTGTCCTCGACCTGACATTTTTGCCAGTTGTGCGATTAGCGTCACAGGCCTACTTTCTTGAGGCAACAGCAACTTCCATGCAGAGCAGCAAGACTCGAGGGTTGGCGCAATGAGCAACAGACTGAGCGGTACGGTGAAATGGTTCAATGATGAAAAAGGCTTCGGGTTCATTACCCCGGACGGTGGTGGCGATGATCTGTTCGTGCACTTCAAGGCCATCGAAAGTGATGGATTCAAATCACTGAAGGAAGGGCAAAAAGTCTCCTTTATTGCCGAGAAAGGCCAAAAGGGTATGCAGGCCGCGCAGGTTCGGCCGGAGTAAAGACGACAGGTAATTCCCGCAGTTTCACGCATCAGGAGAAGCGCTCATGTCCAGAACTCCTCGTTCCCCTGTTGGCTCGACCGAAAGTGAACTGAGCGTCTCCACTCCCAGCTGGCAGGAGCAGGACATCTTTTTTCAAATCGGCCCCACAACGGCAGGCGGGCTGATCCTGCGCGAAGGCCAGGTGGTGAGTTACGAACTGGTGCAAGGCCCGCAAGGGCAATGGTTAGCGGTCGATATCCAGATCATCGAAGAGCCGCCGCTAAACTAGGCTGAGCAGCCCGTGTATGATCCCTGGCACATTCATCCGCCAAGGATTTCGGGATGACCAGCGAGTTTCATGGCAGTTGCCTGTGCGGCGCCATCACCTATCACATCGACACCCCGATCAAGGCCGTGACCCATTGCCATTGCAGCCAGTGCCGCAAGGCCCACGGCGCAGCCTTTGCCACCTATGGCAGCGTGCCTGCGCAGGCCTTGAGCTGCAGCGACCCACAGGCGATGCTACGGGTGTTCAAATCCTCGCCCACGGTCAGCCGCAGCTTTTGCTCAGGCTGCGGCACGAGCCTGTTCTGGGCCAATGCCAGTGGCGACTATCCAGACTGGTTGAGCGTGGCGCTGGGCACCCTGGACACCCCTTTCGAGCCCGCCCGGCAAAAACATGTGCACGTACAGTCCAAAGCCTGCTGGCTGGTGATTGCCGATGCGTGGCCGCAACAGCAGTGAGCGCAACGACTTCACCTCAAGGACGCACCATGTATCGTTTGTTTTACCCCTGTATCGGCCTGCTCATGGCGCTGGCGCTTCCGGCTCAAGCCAGCAGCCTGTGCCCTCGCGCCAACACCGAAGCGCAGATGTATGACTGCATGCAGCAGGCGCTCAAGCGCTCGGACCGGCAATTGAATGAGCTCTACCAGGCCCTGGTCGAACGCTTCAAGGACGAAGGCGCAACACCTGGACGCCCGACCCAGGACCTGGCGCTGAAAAAAGCCCAGCGCGCCTGGATCACCTTCCGCGATGCCAGCTGTGAATTCGAAACCTACGAGTCCGTCGGCGGCAGCGGTTATGGCTCGATCCACACCCACTGCCTGCTGCAACAGACCCAGTCCAGGGTCGAGTATCTCAAGCGAGTAACCGGCATGCCTTAGACCGGCGTGCTGGCGGCCTCGCTGGCGATGGCTGCGCGCACTGCGGGCCGCTGGGCAATACGCGCAAAGTACGCTGCCAGTGCCGGCCATTGGCCGATGTCGATGGCGAACAGCGGCAACCAGTTCAGCACGGTAAACAGGTACGCGTCGGCGACGCTGAAACTGCCCCTGAGGTAATCGCTGCTGGCCAGGACCTGCTCCAGGTAGTCCAGGCGCTTGAACAACTTCTCGCCAAAGATCGCCTTGGCCGCCTGCGGCAACTGGGCATTGAACAAAGGGGCACTGCCGGCATGCATTTCCGTGCTGATGAAGTTGAGCAGCTCCTGCAACCGCGAACGCTCCCAGCTACCATTGGCCGCTGCCAGGCCAGCCTGGGGCCTGAGGTCGGCCAGGTACTGGAGAATGGCCGGGCCTTCGGTCAGCACTTCGCTATTGTCCAGCTCCAGCGCAGCCACGTATCCCTTGGGGTTGATGCTGCGAAAATCGCGGCCGTCGGCGGTGGCCTTGCTCTGGTTGTTGACCCGCACCAGCGCGAACGGCAGGTCCAGTTCGCGCAGGATGATATGCGGCGCCAGTGAGCAGGCGTTAGGGGCGAAGTAGAGTTTCATCGGGTGTCTCCTCAGAGGATCAAGAGGCACAGGATCAGCCCGCAGCTACACAAAATAAACTTAGGATTCCAGCAACCGATCATTAGCAACGCTTATGTCAGGCGCGGACTTGCGCACATGCCGCAGCAGTGCCTGGGTCGCAGGCGACGGCTGGTCCGCTGAGCTGCCAACCAGACCAAAGCGTCGGTAGATCGGCGGATCCAGGTCATACACGCGCAACGAACGCAGGTCCTCGGGCAAGGTCGAGGCCGGTACGATCGACACGCCCATGCCCTCGCCCACCAGGGCAAACGCAGTGTTCCAGTCACGCACCGTCAGTCGCACGTTGCTCAACTGCAGGCCCGCCTGCTGGACCAGGCGCTGGCCATGCAAATGACAGCCGCCGGTGGCGACCACGAAAGGTTCATCGACCAGCTGCGCCAACGTCACCGGGCTCAAGCTGCCGCGCCGGGCCAGGGTGTGCTCGCTCGGCACCGCCGCCACCCAACGGTCATGCCCAAGCATCAGCGGCGAGCGATGTGCCGCGGGGTTCATCACCACGCCCAGGTCGATATCACCTGTGGCCAGCCAGCTCTCCACCTCCTCGTCGGTGCCCTCCAGGCAAATCACTTCAATGCCCGGATGCAGGCGCTTGAAGCTATGCAATAACGGCGGCAGCAGCGAGGCGAACAGTGAAGGAAAGGTCGCCAGGCGAATGCGCCCCAGGTGACAACCACGGCTGGCATCGACCAGGTTCTGAATCGACTCAAGCTCAGCCACCATCCGCCGCGCACGGACCAGCACCTGCTCGCCCAACGCAGTGACGCTGGTGTGCTTGCGTTCGCGCACGAACACCTGCACCCCCAGCGCCGCCTCCATCTGGCTGATCGCTTGGCTGGCGCCAGACTGAGTGATGCCAAAGGCCTCGGCGGCGCGCGAGACATTGCCTGCATCGGCCACCGCGACCAGCAGCTTCCAGTGCATCAGGTTCATCATGATCGTGGTCTTCCAGAACTCACCAAGGCGATGCCGCTGATCTTACCGAGATTGCCCGGCCCCAGATAACCCTGCTCACCTCACAGCCGATACTCGACCCGGTCCGCCTCCACCGGCGTCGGCACTTCCCAGCGAAAGTACATGCGTTCGATGTCCTTGTTGCGCAATGAGGTATCACGCCGGGCGTTGCGGCGCATCAGCTCGCGCTCGCTCTGCTCCAGGTACACCAGGTGCACGTCGGCGTCATAGCTGTAGAGCAGGTCGAGGGTCTTCTTGCGCATCTGCTGCGACAGGTGCGTGCTGTTCCACACGAAGGGTTCGCGACGGCGCAGCAGGGCCTTGGCCTTGTCGATCGCGTACTGCGCCACCGGGCCCTTGTCACCGTGGCCCAGCCCCAGCTCCTGGCGGGCATCGTCGAACGACACCACGGCATGGTTGGGCGCATGCTCGCTGACCCAGGTGTCCTTGCCACTGGCCGGCAGGCCCGCCAGCATGATCACCTGCGAGCCCTGCACCTCACGGTACAGGCTGTACTGCGGCAGCACCGAGGCACCGCGAAAGTAGCAGCGCCGGGTGTAATCATCGGCAAAGGCCTTGGGCTGGTGCAGGCAGCCTTCGTCATCGGCCAGCAGGCGGAACACTTCGATGTCATCGAGTACCCCTTGCTTACCGGCAAAGCCACGGCCCTGCATGTCGGCGCTGGCAATCGCGCAGAGCATCCACACCGGCAACTCCCAGGACAGCCGATGGAGGATCTGCTCGGCCGAACGCCCGCTCTTGTCCCCGGCCAGGGCAAAGAACGGCAACTGGTGCACGTTGATGATCCGGCAGATGGTTTCACGCAGCTCGAATGGCACCCCGGCCTGCCACAGCAGGATGCGTGCATCCACTGCGCCGCGGCGCGAATGGCCGGGCTGGCCGACCTTGCCGGTGATTTCATCGATCACCGTGCACGAGGGCTTGGCGATGTCGTGCAGCAACGCGGCGTAGAACAGCACGAACTGCTGCTCGGGGTTGGCGCGTTGGTACACCGGGTCTGCGAGCAAGGCATCGACCACCATCATGGTGTGGGTCCAGACGTCGCCTTCCTGGTGGTAGACCGGGTCCTGGATGGTCGCCGCCAGGGCGCGCAGTGACGGGATCGCCTCCAGCAGCGCCGGGTAGTCGACTGCGCGACCGGGGCCGGGCATCAGCCCTTGCAATGTGTTCATGTCCATATCATTCAATTCCTTGTGCGGCGGCCGCAAGGCTCGCCCAGGTGACCTGGGGCACGGGGGCATACAGGTCGACACCGCCAGCGAGCAGGTTGGGGATGTACGGCTGGCGCAGGTGGTGTTCATCAGCCTCGAGGATGGCCTGGACGAAGTCGCGGCGCACCCATTTGATTCGCCCGGTGGTGTGTTCGGCGCTCTCGATTTTCAGGTACAGGCCTTCCATCAGGTCGGAGCGGTCGCCCTGGTTCCAGGCCTTGGCAAAGTCCAGTCGCTGGCGGGCGATGACCTCGGCAAAGGCGTCTTTCCAGCGGCGCGACTTGGCTTGCGAATGGCCGACCAGGGCGAGCACATCCTTGAGCCGTGGCGGTGCGATTCCTTCGAACAGCACCGGCACCGACAACACCGGCCCGCCCGCGAGCAGTTGCTGACGCCGGGCGGTGGAGAGGAATACCTGCTCCTCGCGGTCCCAGATATCGAACTCGAAGAACAGGTGCGGCAACTGGTCGTAGAACACGCTGTGGCGCTTGCTCATCACCTCGCCGAACAGCACGTAACGGTCTTCCAGGTGCTCGAGCAACCAATCTTCGTGACAGGCCGCCCATTGCTTGAACTGGCTGAACTGCCGCTCGCGGCTGCCTCCAGCCAGGTAATGGCCACGCGACTGCAACAGCAGCTCGCCGGCAGCGGAAAAACTGATTGCGGCATTGGCGCCATCGAGCTTTTCCTCGACCACCAGGTACTGGCCCTGCAACTGGCTGTAGGCCAACTGGTCATGGTCACTGTCGCCGGCTTGCAGGCGGGAACTTTGCAGGTGCGGGGTGCGCGGGTATTTGTACAGGTCGAGCTGCGCGAGCTCGCGGATATCGAGTGTCATGGGTCTTCTCCAAAAGGGGGAAAACCGACGACAGCGGGCAGGTGAAAGTGCGTGCGCAGGCAGGCACCAACAGGCTTAAACGTCCGTCGTCGGCATCAGGCGTGTTGGTTGGCGTGGGGCACTGGCTTCACCTAAATAATGAGGGGTGGATCTGAGGGTGCGGATTGGAAACGAGATGGGGGTTGGCTGTCAAGTGCTATCGCGGGACAAGCCCGCAGCTTTCTACCCTGTGGGTTTGCCGCGATAAACCTTCATCAGCAATCGCTACTGGCCGGCCGACGATGTCGTCGGCGCGTTCAACCAGCGCTGCTGCAACCGCTGCAACTGGCCATCGGCGCGCATGCGCTCCAGCGCCTGTTGCCAGCGCAGCACACGCTGCTGATTGGTCTGTGGCGAGAAGGCGATATAGGCCCCCTGACGACGCAATGGCATCTGGTAGCGCAGCGGCCCAAGGCCCGCCGCCTGTGCCAGGGTGGCGACACTGAGGTTATCGACCGCCACCAGATCGGCACGCCCCAGGGCCAGCAGGCGCATCATCTGCTCGGGTGTGTCGACCCCATACAGATTGCCCAGCCCCTGCGCTTTCAGGTCCCGGTAAGCCTGCCATTTGCGCGGCACCACGATATGCCGCACGCCCGCCGCTTGCTGTAAATCGCCTATCGCCAGCGTACTGTCGGGAGCGGCGTACAACGCGGTCTCCACCTCCAGCAATGGCCCTACCCATTGATAACTGGCCTCCCGTTCGGGGGTGCGCAAGACGGTGAAGACCGCGGTGTCCTCATCGCTTTGCGCCTCTCTCAAGGCACGCAGCAGCGGCAGCCGCTCAAGCCGCACGTCATCACCCGTAGCCTGGCCAAGACGGCGGACCACATCCACCGCAAACCCGGTCAACTCATTGCCTTGTTGAAAGTGCAGCGGCGGATGGTTGTCGGTCAGCAGGCGCAATTCGGCGGCAATGGTGCCGAGGGGCAGGCACGCCAGCAGGCAGGCGGCGAACAGCTTCATGTAATCGATCTCGGGAGGTAGGCGGCGATGTTTAGCGTGGTCAATTAGCAGTGATTATATTCGCCTGCTAGCGCTGCATGAGGTAGGCGTTCGTACCTGCAGTAGCCTTGTCAAAGGCCACTACAGATATCGCGGGGATTACTCTTCGGACACCTCATGACATGTTACTGTGATGCCTTGATCTTTGTGCTTCGCGTTAGCTGGGTCCCTTTCCGCTTGCGCTTTAGCTTCCTCAGCACTCGACGCTTGATAAATATCGTATGCCGCGTCATCGGCTGGACTGTCTGTCCCTTTACTGTACCGACATTCATAGTCTTTTTTAGTTTCAGCCCAGCCTGCCAACGGCGAGGTCATCACGATCACTGCGCATACCAACATTACTTTTCTGGAGAGGTTCATAAACTTGCGCTCCTGCACAAAGGCGAATTACCGATAAAGTTTTTGCCCGGTGCCTGAAACCCTTGTTGACCGCCTACCACCAAGCACCTTGGCACCGTGATGCTAGTGATTGAATAAAACAGTGTCACCTGACAGAAATGCCAGGTGTGCCGGTACACCGCTCACATTAAAAACTGCTTCGCGTACGGAGTTTGTGCTCGAATTCAGCTGCGCAAAGCGCGTTCCATAACAATGATCCGCTCCGCCCCTTCCATCACCTCACGGACCTGGACATACCCCAGCCGGGCATAAAACCCTTGAGCGGTAATCGATGACGGAATGCGCAACAGCACCTGCCCTGACTGCTGCGCCAGGGCTTCGACTGCCTGCATCAGCGCACGCCCCAGGCCCCGGCCTTGCATCTCAGGCGCCACAAATACGCTGCGCACTACATTGCCCTGCAGACTGGCCGTGGCAACGACTTGCTGGTCGACCAATGCCACCAGCACCTGGCGTTGTTCAAGCAAGGCCAATACTCGCACTGGGGTAAAGTTGTCCTCGATCTGGGCGATCAGCGCCGCTGAATAGTCGGCGGCGTTGGTCTGGCGCAAGGAACGAATGATCACCGTGCTGATGGCGTTGGCATCGTCAGCTGTGGCGGGGCGAATGTGCAGGGTCATGATCTCGTGTCCTTGAGACAGGGGCGGGACGACAGTGTGCAATGTGTTCACGCTGGTAAGCCAGCTATAGCAACACTCAACGCGCCCGACGGTGTGGATGTCGGCCTGAACCTGGGCAATGCCCAGCACGGGTAGCAGCACGAGCAAGAACGGGATGCTCATGTCACTCTCCTGATCAACCGAATCAACGTTGCACAGCGGTAGTTTTCAACCAGGTCTGAAAGTGCAGCGAACCGACAACGGCATCGGCATCCGGGGTCAGCGAACGATCGTCGATCAACGCCCCGAAATAGGTGGCTGCAGGGTCGCTGATCACTTCCCTGGCATCCTGATTGTGCGCAAGGTAGCTGCGTATGAAGTCGGCCAGCGGCAGGCGCTCGGGGCCAGCGACTTCAAGGGTGCGGTTGGCCGGTGCTTGCTCGACGAGGTTGGCCAGGGTCAAAGCCACGTCAGCCGAGGCCACCGGTTGCAGAGCGGCGCTGGTCAGGCGTACACAGTTGCCGTCCGCACCGGAATAAGCGATCGCCCCCATGAACTCGAAAAACTGGGTAGCGCGCAGGATGGTATAGGGCATACCCGAGGCCTTGATCAGTGCCTCCTGGGCCAGCTTGGCGCGAAAGTAGCCACTGACCTGCATGCGCTCGGTACCCACCACCGACAGGGCGATGTGGTGACGGACCCCGGCGGCCCGTTCCGCCGCCAGCAGGTTATGCCCTGAAGTCTGGAAGAACGCCAGCACGGCGGCGTCTTCGAACGACGGCGAGTTGGCTACATCGACCACTACATCGGTGCCCTGCAGCGCTTGTTCCAGGCCTTCGCCGGTGAGGGTGTCGACCCCGGTCCTGGGCGAGGCGGCGAGTACCTTGTGGCCGTTTGCGCGCAGGTTGTTGCACAGCTGGGTGCCGATCAGGCCGGTACCACCGATCACGACGATTTTCATGGCTGCTGCTCCCGGGGCGTGTGGCAGCCCTCTATTTTACGCCGAGCAACGGCAGCCCGCAGGCCAGCGGACGAGCGTCATCGTGGCTGATCCGGTACAGTACGCGCCGCTCGAGAGATGGATCCCGGGCTAATTGTCTACGGAGTTATGCAGTGAAGAACCTGAGCAAAGTTATCGCCTCCGGCCTGTTCGTCCTGGCCCTGGCAGGTTGCACCGGCGCCCCGATGAAAACCCAGCACTACAACGCCGACCAGTACACCGTGATCGGCCACAGCGAAGCGAGCGCCACCGGCCTGTTGGTCCTGGGCATCATTCCGGTTCGTCAGAACAGCCGCTTTGTGCGCGCGCAGAATGCCGCGATCAATGCCAAGGGCGGCGACGCGATGATCAACACCCAGGTTCAGGAAAACTGGTTCTGGGCCTGGGTGCTGACCGGTTACACCACCCGCGTCTCGGGTGATGTGGTCAAACTGAACAACGTTCAGTAACCCCTGGATCGCGGGACAAGCCCGCCAGAGCCGGTGGGAGCGGGCTTGACCCGCGATGGGCATAGGTGTCTACACATCTCTCGATTGGGTGATGGTGTAAAGGTGCGGGACTTGAGATGGGGTAAAGCCTGCCAGGTGTACGCCACAAAGCTTGTTGCGCACCTGAGATCGAGCGCCGCCCGCGCGGCGCATCGCGGGCAAGACCCGCTCCCACATTTGTCGCAACGTGCCATGGCCTATGAGATCGGCGTTGTCAGCTTGGCGGCCTAATTAACCCTGTGCCGCGACGAGGCCCTCAAGCCAGGTATCTGCGAAACCATGCCAGGGTCCTGTCCCACGCAAGGTTGGCCGCCGCTTCGTCGTAGCGCGGTGTCGAATCGTTGTGAAAACCATGGTTGGCACCGGGGTAGAAATAGACCTCGTAGATCTTGCCCGCAGCCTTCAGCGCCTGCTCATACGCCGGCCACCCTTCATTGATGCGGGTATCCAACTCGCCGTAATGCAACAGCAGCGGCGCCTTGATCCTGGGAACATCCGCAGCATCAGCCTGGCGCCCATAAAACGGCACTGCGGCGCCCAGTTCCGGATAAGCCACGGCTGCCGCATTGGCCACCCCGCCGCCATAGCAAAAACCGGTGATACCAACCTTGCCGGTGGTTGCATCATGCTTGACCAGCCATTCGATGGCCGCGAAAAAATCGTTCATCAGCTTGGTCGGATCGACCTTGGCCTGCAGCTCCTTGCCCTTCTCGTCATTGCCTGGGTATCCGCCAAGCGAACTCAAACCGTCGGGGGCCAGGGCAACGAAACCGGCCTTGGCCAGGCGCCGGACAACGTCTTCGATGTAGGGATTGAGGCCACGGTTTTCGTGCACGACCACCACACCCGGGACCTTGCCCGCAGCCTTGGCCGGACGCACCAGGTAAGCACGCACCTGGCCATGGCCCTTGGCCGAGGGATAGTCGACATACTCGGCGAGAATGTCCGGATCGGTGAATGCCACCTGCTCGGCCAGGGCGTAGTTCGGGCTGAGCGCCGCCAGCATGGCGCCTGCGGACAGACCGGCCACGGTGAAGGCCGCCGCACGGTCGAGAAACTCGCGACGGTTGATCAACCCATGGGCGTAGTAGTCATAAAGCTCGAGCAGTTCGGGGGCGAAGTCTTTAGCGCTAAGGCGGTCCATGGCGGTGCTCGCAGGCAGGGGCAATGGAACACAAGCATAGTAGGCCCGGCACCTGAGGCATTAGCACGTATTGCCCTGTAGCAAAAAGTCAATCAGCGCCTTGACCCGCAACGGCACATGCCGGGCGTGGGGGTAAAGCAGGATGAACGGCCGAGAAGTACCGCCATAGGGCGCCAGCACTTCCAGCAACTGGCCACTGTCGAGTTCCTGCTGCACGGTAAAGCGGTACGCCTGCATCAACCCTGCCCCGCTCTTGACCAGGGTGGCGGTGGCCAGGAAGTCCTCCAGGCAGGTGATGCTGCCGCTCACTTCCAGCTCCACATGCTTGCCCTGGACCTTGAACGACCAAGGTACCTTGCGCCCGCTGCTGGGCAACTCGAACTGAATGCATTCGTGAGTCGCCAGGTCCTGCGGCATCTGCGGTGTGCCCGCGGCCTGCAGATACTCGGGCGTCGCCACGATGACCAGCTCGGCGTCTTCCAGGCGGCGGGCGATCAGGCTGGAGTCGGCAGGCTCGCGGCCGCGAATGGCCAGGTCGTAGCCTTCGTCGGCAAAGTCGATGTTGCGGTTGCTGACGTGCATGTCGATCTGCACCTGTGGATAGCGCTGGCGAAACGTCGCAAGCCTGGGCAGCAAACGATAGTGAGCATAGGGCGTCGGCACGCTGATACGCACCAGCCCGGACGGCACCGCCTGGCCGCCGCTGACCGCGCGCTCGGCCTCCACCAGTTGGCTCAGGGCCTGGCGGCATTGCTGGTAGTAGCTGCGCCCGCCGTCGGTCAGGCGCATCTGCCGGGTGGTGCGCACGAACAGGCGTACACCCAGGCGCTCTTCCAGGCGCGCCACCGAACGGCTGACCGCGGCCGGGGTAACCCCAGCCTGGGTCGCGGCGCCAGTGAAGCTGCCGGTTTCGGCGGCCAGGCAGAACAGCTCGATACTGCCCAGTTGAAGGTCATCGAAGTGACGGGTCATGGCGGCTCAATTGATTACGTGAAGTATCAATTCAAATTCCATGCACACCATTTTTCAATAGGTAATTGCAAATTAAAGTTTATCTCACGTGCCCGGCACTCCGCCTGGGCCAGTGGAGACTGACCATGCACACCGCCAAGACTGTCATCGTAACCGGCGCTTCGAGCGGCCTGGGTTTTGCCATCGCCAAGGCCTACCTTGAGCGTGGCGACAATGTCGTCGGCAACGCCCGCACCCTCGCCCGCTTGCAAGAGGCCGCCGCCAAGCTCGGCAACCCGGCCAACCTGCTGTTGGTCGAAGGCGACATCGCCCAGCCGCAAACGGCGCGCAAGCTGTTCGAGCAGGCCATCGAAGCCTTCGGCAAGGTCGACATTCTGATCAACAACGCCGGGATTTTCATCGCCAAGCCGGTGGGCGACTACACCGAGAGCGAAGTCGACGCCATCGTCGACACCAACCTCAAGGGTTTCTTCTACCCAGCCCAGGCCGCAGCCCGGCACATGGCCAACAATGGTACCGGGCACATCGTCAACATCACCGCATCGATCGCCCTGCAACCGAACATCAAGGTGCCGGCGCTGCTGCCGGTGCTGATCAAGGGTGGTATCAACCAGGCGGTGCGGGCCCTGGCCCTGGAGCTTTCGCCAGCACAGGTACAGGTCAATGCCGTGGCCCCGGGGATCATCGACACCCCCTTGCATGGCGATGACCCGCAGACCCGCGAGGCCCTCAAGGCCCTGGCGCCTACCGGGCAGCTCGGCTCGCCCAAGGATGTAGTCGATGCCGTGCTATACCTGACGGACTCGACGTTTGTCACCGGCACGGTGATTGCCGTCGACGGTGGTTCGGCGACGGGTACCTGGTAAATCACACAGAGGGAATGCACATGCCGTACGTCCATATTCGCGTGACCGACGAAGGCGTCACCCGCGAGCAAAAGCAGCAGTTGATCGAACAGACCACGCAGATGCTCGAGCGGGTGCTGAACAAACCGCCGTCGTCGACCTTTGTGGTGATCGAGGAAGTGAACACCGATAACTGGGGCGTCGCTGGCCAGACGGTGACGGCGCTGCGCCAACGGGAGAAAAAGGGCTAGGCCGTTTCGCGGAGCAAGCCTGCTCTCACAGTCGGTAAGGGACGGATGACAGGTCAGCACGGTAGAATTGCGCCATTGCCGTTTTTGCCTGGAGTCACCCTTACCGATGCCCGCCCTCCACCACTTCCTTACCCCGCCAGCGGAGCCGATCAAGAGCCAGATCCTGCAGATGGTCGTCGACAACCTGACCGACATCAGCAGCGTCGCCCTGCCGCCGAGCAACCCGCTGTACAGCCTGTACCAGTACGGTATCGGCTTCGAGGTGCACCTGTACCTGCAGGCCATGGACGGATCGCGTGGCATGCCGGTCGAGCTGGTCGTGGCGATGGACCTCGATGATCCCGAGCAGGTCACAGGCTTTCTGCTGTACCTGCCGCTGCAGGATGATCCTGAGGCGTGCTCGGTTGCCTATCTGGCCGTGCAGGCCGGCCAGCGTCGCCAGGGTATCGCCCGCGCCATGCTGGCGCAGGTGACTGCACGCTATCCCCATGCCGCGCTTGGCTGCGTCGCCAGCAAGGTGCCGGTGTTCGAGGCGCTGGGCTTTCAGGTGACCGGCGCGCGCGGCCCGCAGGTGCTGATGAGCACCCGCTCCGAGCCCAGCGCCGGGATTGCGGCAGTACTGGATGTGGCGCCGATCTACCGCACCCTGGAAGTGCAGCAGATTCACAGCTACCTGCTCAAGCAACACGGCAAGCGGGCCATGGTCGATGCCGAAAAACAGCGCGACCGTCATCTCGATCAACTCAGCCGCAAGGCTCATGCCCTTGCTGTTGAGCGCCTGGGCGAAGGCCCTTGGCTGGAAGGCAATCGCGGCGTTCGGCTGGTCTAGCGGGCCTTCGCACCCTGGCTCATCAGCACCTGCAGCACGTATTGAGTGCCCTGCTCCACCTCGCCCTGACGGCAAGCGATCCCCAGGTGCCGCCACAGGCCAGGCCGCAGCGGGCGCATGCTGATGCGCCCGTCGCGCTCCGGTGCCGCCGATTCGTGGGGCAGCAAGGTGGCGCCATAGCCGGCCGCCACCAGGCTTTTCACCGCATCGTTGTAATTGAGCTGGATCCGCGCCGGCGGTTGCAGGCCGGCGCTGGCAAACCATTCGCTGGTGACCCGCGACAGCTGGGTGCTGCTGTCGTTGAGGATCAACGCGCGGCTAGCCAGCCAGGCCGGGCTGATCCGCGCCGGAGGTGACCAGCTGGCGGGGATGAAGGCCATGATCGGGTCGCGCCGCCACGGGCGAATCTCCAGGCCCTTGATCGCCGCTTGCGGCAGTGCCACCAGGCCGATATCGAGGCTGCCGTCCTGCAGGCGCGCCAGGGATTCGCTGGACGTCAGCACCTGCACCTGCACATCGATGCCCGGATGCTGCACCCCAAGGATGTCCAATGCCTGGGGCAACAAGTGGGCGATGGCACCGGTCGATGCCCCTAGGCGCACCCGCCCGGCCAGGCCCTGGACCTGACGCCGCACATCATCCAGCGCCTGTTCGGCATCGGCCAGCAGGCGTCGGGCGCGTTCGATCAGGGTTTCGCCAATGGCCGTGGGGCGGATCTGCCCGCGCTTACGCGACAGCAACGGTGCTCCGATACGCGCTTCGAGGTCGGCAATGTGCAGGCTGACCGTAGGCGGGGCCAGGTTGAGCACCCGCGCCGCGTGGGCAAAAGAGCCCAAGTCGGCGATCACCACCAGGGTACGCAGGCGGTCGAGGCTGATTTCACGCATGGACTTTACGTTCAGAAAAAATGAATATCATCATCATGATATTCAAATTTTATTTCGTCCAGCCACGCGTGAAGATGACTGCTCATTTGTAGCGATTGCACGAGAGCCCCCATGCACCAGCCCCTAGTCTTTATCGATGGCGACCAAGGCACCACCGGCCTGCAGATCCACGCCCGCCTGAACGGGCGCAGCGACGTGCGCCTGTTGACCCTGCCAGCAGCCGAGCGCAAGAACCCGCAGCTGCGCGCCGAAGCGATCAACAGCGCCGACGTGGCGATCCTGTGCCTGCCGGACGACGCCGCCCGTGAAGCAGTAGCGGCCATCGTCAATCCGCAGGTGCGGGTGATCGACGCCAGCTCCGCGTACCGCACCACGCCAGGCTGGGTGTACGGCTTGCCGGAGCTTGATGACGGGCAAGCCGAGCGCATTGCCCAGGCCAAGCGGGTCAGCAACCCGGGGTGCTACCCGACCGGTGCCATCGCCTTGCTGCGGCCTTTGGTCCACGCGGGGTTGGTGCCGGCGGACTATCCGCTGACCGTGAACGCGGTGTCGGGTTATTCGGGTGGTGGCCGCGCGGCAGTCGAGCGCCATGAAGGGCCCGATGCAGACAACGCCCAGGGCGTGCTGGTGTATGGCTTGCACCTGGATCACAAGCATGTGCCGGAGATCCAGCAGCATGCCGGCTTGTCGCAACGGCCGGTGTTCGTGCCCAGCTACGGCAGCTACCGCCAAGGCATTGTGCTGACCATTGCCCTGCAGACCCGGCTGCTGCCGGCAGGCGTGACTGCCGCGAGCCTGCAGGCATGCCTGGCCGAGCATTACCACGGCGCGCGCTATGTGCAGGTGGCGCCGCTGCAGCTGGGGGCATCAACTGTGCAACTGGACCCGCAAGCGCTCAACGACAGCAACGACCTGCACCTGGCGGTGTTTGCCAATGAGCAGCATGGCCAGGTGCTGCTGAGCGCCGTGTTCGACAACCTCGGCAAGGGCGCTTCGGGCGCGGCGGTGCAGAACCTTGAGCTGATGCTGGCGGCGATGGGCTGATAGTGCACTGGGGCTGCTACGCAACCCATCGCTGGCAAGGCCAGCTCCCACAATGGACCTCAGTGCTCACTCTGTGGGAGCCGGCCTTGCCGGCGATGGGGCGCAAAGCGGCCCCTCATCGCAAGCGCAACACCCGCAACGGCACCCAGCCCGACGCACTCCCGTGGCTACACCACACCCACCCGTTCAACTGACGGCCACCCACCAGGCAATCGCCCGGATCCACCTCAAGCTCCCGGGCGCAGTAGTCTTCCAGGGCGATACCCTGGTCATCGCCCAGCCGCTCGATTACCTGCCCCGGCACCCAGCCATCCTGTTGCCCGGGTGTGCTGCACAGGTACCAGTCCTCCCAACCCTCGTCACCTTGGTAACGCTCGCCAATACCAAGAGGCGCCCCCTTGGCAAAGCTAATCGGCTCGGGGTATTCACTTCGGTGTGCTTGGATTACCAGAAACTTCACGGGCTTCACCTCCATTTGAAAATCCGCGGCACTGCCGCCATCCTGAGCGCTCTGCCGCTTAGGCGATGGGCTCAGCCGGGAAGAATATCGTCATGTGCGCCAAACCAGTAGTCACCGCCAACGCCGCCGGTTGTGTCCGGGTGCGCGGGGCCCGCGAACACAACCTGAAGAACGTCGATGTCGATATTCCCCGCGATGCGCTGGTGGTGTTCACCGGCGTGTCGGGCTCGGGCAAGTCGTCGCTGGCCTTCTCGACCCTGTATGCCGAAGCCCAGCGCCGCTATTTCGAATCGGTGGCACCCTATGCGCGGCGCCTGATCGATCAGGTCGGAGTGCCAGCGGTGGATTCGATCGAAGGCCTGCCACCGGCAGTGGCCCTGCAGCAGCAACGCGGCACACCCAGCGCGCGCTCGTCGGTCGGCAGCGTGACCACGCTGTCGAGCCTGATCCGCATGCTCTATTCGCGTGCCGGCAGTTACCCGGCCGAGCAGCCGATGCTGTTCGCCGAAGACTTCTCGGCCAATACCCCGCAGGGCGCCTGCCCCGAGTGTCATGGCCTGGGCCGGGTCTTTGATGTCAGCGAGGCGTCGATGGTACCCGACCCGTCGCTGACTATCCGCGAACGGGCGGTGGCTGCCTGGCCCATGGCCTGGCAGGGGCAGAATCTGCGCGACATCCTCGTGACCCTGGGCTATAACGTCGACATCCCCTGGCGCGAGTTGCCCCAGAAGCAGCGCGACTGGATCCTGTTCACCGAACAAACCCCCACCGTACCGGTGTACGCAGGGATGACGCCTGCGCAAACCCGCCAGGCGCTCGAGCGCAAGCTCGAACCCAGTTACCAGGGCACCTTCAGCGGTGCCCGGCGCTACGTACTGCATACCTTCACCCACTCGCAAAGCGCGTTGATGCGCAAGCGCGTCTCGGCGTTCATGCGCGCCAGCCCCTGTCCGGCTTGCGCTGGCAAGCGCCTGAAGGCCGAGGCGCTGACGGTGACCTTCGCCGGCAAGGACATCGCCGAGCTGTCGCGCCTGCCCTTGCTGGACCTGGCTGAACTGCTCAAGCGCGTGGCCAATGCCGACTACCTCAAGCAGCCTGATGAAGCCAGTGCCGTGCTCAGCCACGCGCAAACCCGCCAGGCCCGCGAGCAGCGTGCAGCCCGTGGCGACAACCCCCATGCGGGCGGTGCGGACGTGCGTCACACACCCAACCTGTCGGTGGAAAAGCGCCTGGCCGCGCAACGCATCGCAGCCGAGCTGCTGGAGCGCATCACCACCCTGATCGACCTGGGCCTGGGCTACCTGGACCTGGAGCGCAGCACCCCGACGCTGTCTTCGGGCGAGCTGCAACGCCTGCGCCTGGCCACCCAGCTCAACTCGCAGTTGTTCGGAGTCATCTATGTGCTCGACGAACCTTCGGCCGGACTGCATCCGGCCGACAGCGAGGCGCTGTTCGACGCCCTGCAACGGCTCAAGCAGGCGGGCAACTCGGTGTATGTGGTCGAGCATGACCTGGACACCATGCGCCGTGCCGACTGGCTGGTGGACGTCGGCCCGGATGCTGGCGAGCACGGCGGCCAGGTGCTGTACAGTGGCCCGCCGGCGGGGCTGGCGAAAGTCGAGGCCTCGCGTACTCGCACCTACCTGTTCAACCCAAAGCCACCTGCGGTTCGCGAACCGCGCACGCCCCAGGCATGGCTACAACTTGAAGGCATCACCCGCAACAACCTTGACCAGCTCGCCATGGCCTTCCCGCTCGGCTGCTTCAGCGCCGTCACCGGGGTATCCGGTTCGGGTAAATCGAGCCTGGTCAGCCAGGCGCTGCTTGACCTGCTTGGCGAACACCTGGGCCGGGCCCGCAACCAGGACGACGCGCAAGAGCAGAACCTGGAGGACCAACCCGAGCCAGCCAGCGGCGGCTGGATCAGCGCCGGCCTTGAGCATATCCAGCGCCTGGTACCGGTGGACCAGAAGCCCATCGGCCGCACCCCGCGCTCGAACCTTGCCACCTACACCGGCCTGTTCGACCACGTGCGCAAGCTGTTCGCGGCAACGCCCCAGGCCCAGGCGCAAGGCTTCGATGCCGGGCAGTTCTCGTTCAACGTCGCCAAGGGCCGCTGCCAGACCTGCGAGGGCGAAGGTTTTGTCAGTGTCGAGTTGCTGTTCATGCCCAGCGTCTATGCGCCCTGCCCGACCTGCCACGGCGATCGCTACCACCCCGATACGCTGGCCATCACCTGGCAGGGTTTGAACATCGCCCAGGTACTGCAATTGACGGTCGACCAGGCCAGCCAGCGTTTTGCCGAACAGCCCGCCGTGCACCGCGCCCTGCGGGTACTGCAGGATATCGGCCTGGGCTATCTGCGCCTGGGCCAACCGGCCACCGAGCTCTCCGGCGGCGAAGCGCAGCGCATCAAGCTGGCCACCGAGTTGCAACGCCTGGCCCGTGGCGCCAGCCTGTATGTGCTGGACGAGCCGACCACTGGCTTGCACCCCCAGGACATCGACCGCTTGCTGCTGCAACTGCAGCGCCTGGTCGAGGCCGGGCACACGGTGATCGTGGTCGAGCACGACATGCGCGTGGTGGCCCAGAGCGACTGGGTGATCGATATCGGCCCCGGGGCCGGCAACGCCGGCGGCAAGCTGGTGGTGTGCGGGCCGCCGGCGCAGGTCGCGGCCTGTGCCAACAGCCGCACGGCGGGATTCCTGGCCAGGGCGCTGGCTTGCGACCAGCAATTTACGTAGCATCCTGCGCTTTTTCCCCGGCAGCACCCTGCTGCCGGACCGCTCTTCAGGTCGCTCATGAGAACACCCCCGCTACGCGCCGATGTCCTGGCCGGACTCACCACCGCCTTCGCCCTGGTGCCCGAGTGCATCGCCTTCGCCCTGGTGGCCCACCTCAACCCGCTGATGGGCCTGTACGGCGCCTTCATCATCTGCACCCTGACCGCCTTGTTCGGCGGCCGCCCTGGGATGATTTCCGGCGCGGCCGGCTCCATGGCGGTGGTCATCGTCGCCCTGGTGGTCAGCCACGGCGTGCAGTACCTGCTGGCCACGGTGTTGCTCGGCGGGCTGATCATGATCGCCTTCGGCCTGCTGCGCCTGGGCAAGCTGGTGCGCATGGTGCCTTATTCGGTGATGCTCGGTTTCGTCAACGGCCTGGCGATCATCATCGCCCTGGCCCAGTTTGAGCACTTCAAGGCCGACGGTGCCTGGCTCAGCGGCGCACCGCTGGGCCTGATGCTGGGGCTGGTGGCGCTGACCATGGCCATCGTCTATCTGCTGCCACGCCTGACCCGCAGCGTGCCGCCGGCCTTGGTCGCGATCCTCGGTGTCGGCGCAGGCGTCTACCTGCTCGACCTGCCGACTCGTACCCTGGGCGACCTTGCCCACATCGCCGGAGGCCTGCCGGCCTTGAGCTGGCCGCAAGTACCGTGGAACCTTGAAACCCTCAAGGTCATTGCCCCCTACGCGCTGCTGATGGCCCTGGTCGGCCTGCTGGAAACCCTGCTGACTCTCAACCTCACCGACGAGATCACCGAAACCCGCGGCCACCCCAATCGCGAATGCGTGGCGCTGGGCGTGGCCAACATGACCAGCGGGCTGTTCGGCGGCATGGGCGGTTGCGCGATGATCGGCCAGACCGCGATCAACCTGAGCTCCGGCGGCCGTGGCCGGCTGTCCGGGGTGGTTGCCGGGGTGATGATCCTGATGTTTGTGTTGTTCTTGTCACCGCTGATCGAGCGCATTCCGCTGGCGGCGTTGGTCGGGGTGATGTTCGTGGTGGCCCAGCAGACCTTCTCGTGGGCTTCGTTGCGGGTGCTGCACAAGGTGCCGGTCAACGATGTACTGGCGATCATCGCCGTGACCCTGGTGACGGTGTTCACCGACCTTGCCACCGCCGTGCTGTGCGGCATCGTCATCGCCGCGCTCAACTTTGCCTGGCAACAGGCCCGCGAGCTGTATGCCGACAGCCACACCGAGAGCGACGGCAGCAAACTCTACCAGGTCCATGGCACCTTGTTCTTCGCCTCGACCACGCCGTTCCTCAACCAGTTCGACCCGGCCAATGACCCGGACAAAGTGACCCTCGACTGCCGGCACCTGAACGTGGTCGACTACTCGGCGATTGCCGCGCTCAAGACCCTGCGCGAACGCTACAGCAACAACGGCAAGCACCTGCACGTGGTGCACCTGTCCGCGCGCTGCAAGCAGTTGCTCAAGCGCGCCGGACAGGCGCACTGACCCGGTTTATGGCGCGCCGACCATCGCCGTCCAGTAGATCCCCGCATCACTCTTGGGATCGACCGCGTAGGCGGCGCCCAGCTCGCTGAACTGCGGATTCATCAGGTTGGCGCAGTGACCGGGGCTGGCCAGCCAGCCATCGACCACCTTGCGCGGGGTGTCCTGCCCGGCCGCGATGTTCTCGCCGACCTTCTGGCCAGCATAGCCGGCAAGCTCGGCGCGATCCCCCGGGGTGCGGCCGTCGCGGTCCTTGTGGTCGAAGAAATTGTTGTTGGCCATGGCCCGCGTATGGCTTTCGGCGGCGCCGGCCAGGGTAGCGTTCCAGGCCAGCGGCGTGGTGGCATTGAAGGGCTGGCCGCCACATTGGCGCGCCTGGCTGCGCGCCGTGTTGATCATCTCCAGGACCTTCTGCCCTTCAGCCTGCCAGTCACCCAGGCGTCCGGCCAGCAACGGACGCGCCAGGACAATGCGCCAGTCACGGCCCTCGCGGCTGACCCCGACATCGACGAACTGCGGATCGAGCACTACCTGGCAGAAACTCTCCTGCACCGCTTTCATGGCCGACTGTGCATCCCGTGGCCCGGACAGGCTGATGGCCTGAACGTTGACCATCGGGTAGCTTTTCTGCGCCAGGGCCTCACGCAAGTCACCCACGCTGTTGGCCGGCAATACCAGGCGCGGATCGCTGGCCAGCGGCGGCAGCTCCATCGAGGCCTGCCCGCCGCAGCGCTGGGCCTGGCTACGGTAGGCATTGATCGACTCGACCAGCTGCGACTCGTCACTGGCCTGGGCCGTCAGGGTAAACGCCAGCCCCAGCGAGATCGCCGCCAGGTGCATAACGGATGAGATGGCACGCATGTAAATCTCCCTTTAACCGACTGCGTAGATGATGCCCGAAGTCGCCCGTCGTCCGACAGCTGGAATGTTTTGAGCACTGCGCGGTCGACCCTGTAACGGGAAGTTGTACTTCCTCGCCACGCAAGGGTTCGAGCATGCGCCTGCTGACGATTGTAACCTGCCTGGTACTGGTGCTCTCAGGCGCCCAGTCGATGGCGGCAGACCCCAAGGCCCAGGTGGCCGAAGACAAAGCCCAGGTACTGGAGCAAAAGGCCGCCAGCAACCCCGACGCCCCACCCGCGCCCAAGTCCCAAGCCATTACCAAGAGCGAAGTCCAGGCCGTCGACCCGGCCGGTGCAGCGGCGCTGGATGATGCCATCACCTGCCTTGCGCGCAGTATCTATTGGGAATCCAAGGGTGGCCAATCGGCAGACATGGAGGCGGTGGCCAATGTGGTGATGAACCGCGTCGGCCACGAGGGTTTTCCCGACTCGGTGTGCGGCGTGGTCAAGCAGGGCTCGGAGACCGGTGCCTGCCAGTTCTCCTGGTGGTGTGATGGACGCTCGGACACTGTTCAGGAAGAGGTGCGCTACACCCTGGCCAAGGAAATCGCCCGCAAGGCGCTGAACAAACAGCTGCCCGACCGCACCGGTGGCGCACTGTACTTCCACGACCGGCACGTGCGCCCGGACTGGTCGAAGACCTTTGCCCGGACAGCCGAGACCCATGAGTTTCTATTCTACAAGCCGCGCAATGGCGAGTCGCACTAGCGCCCACTCACCCGTGTCGCGATGCAGTTTAACTGCGTAGCACCATCGCCCTGATGCTCTCGAACAACTCCCGCTGCGCCTGCTGCGCGGTGATCTCACCGTTCGCTGCCGCAAGAGACAACGCCTGCGCCGCGCCGATCATCGCCCGCAAGCCCGCCACGCCAATCTCACCGCTGCCGCTGAACGGCGCCAGCAGCGCCCGGCATTTGCCCATGAACACCGCCTCGTACGCCTGCTTGATCTGCTCAAGCTCCGGCGAGCCGGCCAGCGCGGCAATGACCCCGGGGATTTCCCGGCCCTGGGTCAACACACAGTCGACGTAGGCACTGGCAATCACCGCAGCGGTACTTTCAAGGGTCGGCTCGCAGGCGGCCAGGGCGGCATCCATCACCGCTGTCTGGCGCTCATCAAAGGATTGATAGAGCGCCGCCAGCAGCCCCGCCCGGGTGCCAAAATGGTCATACACCACCGGCTTGGTGACCCCGGCCAGCTCGGCCAGGCGCCCAAGGCTCAGGGCTTCGCTGCCCTCTTCGCGGACCAGGCGCCAGGCTGCGTCCAGCAGCTGCCGCTGACGGTCTTGCCGAGACAGGCGCCGACGCGGTTGCGCATCGCTTGACATGCTTACCTACCAAAAGTAACTTACCAAAGGTAACTTATAGCCAGCATACAAGTTATGCCCCCTTCCCCGCAATTCGCAGGAGTCCTTGCCATGCATGCACTTGTGGTTGTCGCTCATCATGATCCAAGTTCACTGACCCATAGCCTGGCAGCCAAGCTGGCTGAAGGCCTGGCGCACAACGGCCACAAAGCCGAGGTCGTCGACCTGTTCGCCGAAGGCTTCAACCCGCTGTTCGGCCCTGCCGACCACGCGGTTCATCATGGCGCCGCAGCGCCTGCCGATGTGCTCGCCGAGCAGGCGCGCATCGACCGCAGCGACGCCCTGATGCTGGTCTATCCGGTGTATTGGTGGTCGATGCCGGCGCTGCTCAAGGGCTGGATCGATCGGGTCTTCGTCAATGGCTGGGCCTTCGACTTCAGCCCCCAGGCGCCGCTGGTCAAAAGGCTTCGGCACCTCAATGTGCACCTGGTCGGGGTCGGCGGCGCCGATGCCGCAACCTACGCCAAACATGGCTATGAGCAGGCCATGAAGACCCAGATCGATCACGGCATCTTCGATTATTGCGGCGCCCGGGTGCTCAGCTCGAGCTTGCTGCTGGAGTCCGAAAGCGCAGACCCCGCCCCCCACCTGCACAGCATGTTCGATCGCGGTCGCACGCTGTTTGCTGAACTGCCAGAGCCCGCCTGAAGCTGCGGCTTACTTGCTCTCACGCCGGTCGTTGATCCACCTCACCACCTGGGTGGAGAACTCCGCCGGCGCCTTGCGCCCCAGACGGCGTGACAGGTCGAGAATGGTCTGTTGGGCCAGGGCCTCTTCCATGCGCTTTTGCGCGGTGAGCATCACCGCGTGAATGGCGCAGGTACCGTCGATGGCCCAGGCCGGCGCTGCACCCTCGAACAGCGCGCAGCGGTCGCGCACATCGCGGCAATCGAAAATCGCCTTGTGCCCGTCAATGGCCGTGACGATATCCAGCACGGTGATTTCGTCCGCAGGCCGGGCCAGCCGGAAGCCACCGCGCACACCTTCAGTAGCCACCACCAGCTTGGCCTTGGCCAGTTTGGTAAAGACCTTGGCCAGGTACTCGTGCGGCACCCCCTGCAACTCGGCCAGGTCACGCACGCTGGCTTCGCGGCTTTCGCCCAGGTCGTCGACCAGAAACAGCAGGCAGTGCAAGCCGTATTCGACGCCGGCGCTATACAGGGACATAACTATCTCCGACTCAATTTGTCGCCAATTCTAGCAGTTTACTCCGACAGCCAGCAAACCTGCGCCTTCTCATGCTTGCTCTAAAAAATACTTGCATGAATTAACTACGACCAATAGAGTCGCAGTTATCCGGTGCGACCGGAACCCACCCGTCTTCTTTCTCGGAGCAGAACATGCAACAGCACATTTTGATCATTGGTGCCGGCTTCGGCGGTATGTGGAGCGCCCTGAGTGCCACGCGCCTGCTCAACCTGCATGGGCGCAACGACGTCAGCGTCAGCGTGCTCGCACCCCAGGCCGAACTGCGCATTCGCCCGCGCTTCTACGAAACCGACGTAGAGCAAATGAAGGCACCGCTGGCCGAACTGTTTGCCGCCGTGGGCGTGAACTTCATCCAGGGCGCGGCGCACGAAATCGACGTGGCGGGCAAACGTGTCGGCTACCGCGATGGCCAGGGCCAGCAGCGGGTGGTGGACTACGATCGCCTGGTCATGGCCAGCGGCAGTGGCGTGGTCCGGCCAAACCTGGCCGGGCTGGATGAACATGCGTTCGACGTCGACCAGATCGAATCGGCCAGCCGCCTGGAGCAGCACATCAAGGCACTGGCGCACCTGCCCGCTTCAGCAGCGCGCAACACCGTGGTGGTGGCCGGTGGCGGCTTTACTGGCATCGAGACGGCGAGCGAAATGCCCGCGCGCCTGCGTGCGGCCCTGGGCCTGGACGCTGAGGTGAAGGTGATCATCATTGATCGCGGCAGCAAGATCGGCGCCTCCCTGGGCGAAGGCATCAGCCCGGCAATCATCGAAGCCAGCGCTGCGCTAGGGGTCGAGTGGCGGGTCAATGCCTCGGTGGCCTCGGTGGATGCCGATGGCGTAACCCTCGCCGATGGTCAGCGCATCGAAGCGAAAACCGTGGTCTGGACCGTCGGCGTGCGGGCCAGTGCGCTCACCGAGCAGGTGCCCGGCCAACGCGACGCCCATGGCCGCCTGCACGTCGACGGCAACCTTAAAGTCATCGGCCAGAACCATGTGTTCGCCACCGGGGACGTGGCCTACGCCGCCACCGACAACCTCGGCAACTACGCCCTGATGACCTGCCAGCACGCCATTGCCCTGGGCCGGCACTCGGGCAACAACGTCGCCGCCGACCTGCTGGGCGTTGCGCCGGTGCCCTATCGTCAGCACAAGTACGTCACCTGCCTGGACCTGGGCGCCTGGGGCGCGGTGTACACCGAGGGCTGGGAGCGTGAGGTCAAACTGATCAAGGATGAAGCCAAGACCCTCAAGCAGCAGATCAACTCGGTATGGATCTACCCGCCCGCGGCTGATCGCGCCATTGCCCTGGCCGCTGCCGACCCGCTGATTCCAGTCGTGGCCTGAACACCTCAGGCGTGTGACAGCAACGGGAACATCAGCCTGGCGCGCTCGATGCGCTGACCGTCCTGGCCGAGCACGAACAGGCTGTCATCCGACACGAGCGGCTGCGCCTGGAAGCCGGTTGCATCCAGCGGAGTAAACCCCAGCACCACCCCGGTGGTCTGGGGTGTACTCAGTTCTGCAATCAGTGCTTGCAGATCGAGCGCTTGCCGGGCGAACACCTCGTAGAGCGTTATCACGCCATCGACGGTTTCCATCACCACATAGGCCTGCAGCACTGGCGAATAGTGGACGCAGTCTTTGAAAAACGAGGTGCAATAGAACATCGTCTGCGCAGGATTACTGCGCATCGCCAAGCGTGCGGCGGGTATGGCACTGTCGATTGCACTGATGAAGCGCAGCCGTTCAAGCGGATCGTCCATGTTCACCGTGTTAAAGCTGCAAGGCCGCACTGACGCCACTCTCGCTGCGCTGTACTCATGCTCGATCACGCGGCGAAAACCGAACTTGGGGTAGTAGTCCAGCACCGTGTCATTGGCAAACAGGTAGATCAGCTCGCACTGCCCCTGCCACCGGTCCAGTACCCGCTGCAGCAGCACGCGGCTCAGTCCTTTGCCGCGATACTGCGGCGCGACCATCACAGTACCGATCTGGATGCAGCGCAGGGGCTTGCCCTGCACCTCGAAGTGCATCAGGTTGACCGCGATATTGGCCACGACCTGCCCATCATGGACCAGCGCACAGGGCTGATAGCCCTCCCCCCAGTAGCCGTCCTGGTACCACTGCTCGAAATCGAACTCGAAGGTTTGCCGGGTCAAGGCATTGAAACTGGCACGCAGCCGAGGATCGTCCTTGAAGCCTTCCAACAGTGTGAATGTCTGGCCCGCGAGCAACAGCTCCATGGTTGTTTTCCCTTTATGTGCCTGAGCGCAACCCTATTCCCGCGCCCTTGGCCAGTCTGTAGGAAAATTGTAAAGGGCGGTCGCAGCGAGTGATTGCACCTTGCCTTACCGCACAGGTAATATTGAGAACGATTCACACTCACACCTTCGGGAACGCCAACCGGTGCCAACCTCCTCCACCCACAAGCTGGGCTTCTTTTTCAGCGACCATCACCGTTGGCTCCTGCAGCATATCCACAAGCGCCTGCGCAACCGCGCCGACGCCGAAGACACCGCCGCCGAGACCTTCTGCCAGATGCTAGCCGCCCAGGTCGACCCGGCGAGCATCCAGCAACCGCGCGCCTACCTGTCGACCATCGCCCGCCGGCTGATTTTTGACCGTCACCGCCGTCGGCAACTGGAACTGGCCTACCTGGAACGCTTGTCGGCCCTGCCCGAGCCCCTGGCGCCCTCCCCTGAAGAACAACTGCTGCTGATCGAAGCGCTGGTGAGCATCGACCAGGTGCTCGACGGCCTGCCGCTGATCGTCAAGGCCACCTTCCTCTACAGCCAGCTCGACGGCATGAGTTACGTCGATATCGCCCGCAAACTCGAGCTCTCCGAGCGCACCGTCAGCCGCTACATGAAACAGGCCCTGAGCCAGTGCTACCTCAGTGAGCTGACGCCATGAACCGACAGCGCCTGGACCCGAGCGCAGAAGCCGCCATCGACTGGATGGTGCGCTTGAGTTCGGGCAACTGCGACGCCCAGGCGCACAGCGACTTCAGCCAGTGGCTGGGCAGTGACCCGGCCCACGCCCAGGCTTGGGCACGCTTGCAAGAACGCCTGGGCGGCGCCTGCCAGACCGTGCGCAACTTCGAGCGCCGCGCCCCCGGCCAGGCCGGTGAGGCGCGCCAACTGTTGCTGCAGGGCAACGGCTCGCGGCGCGAGTTGTTACGTGCCTTCGTCGGTATTGGCGTGCTTGGCGGTGGCTTGTGGCTGGGCGCGCGCAGTGAGATGGGCGAAGCACTGCTGGCCGACTTGCGCACGGCCAAGGGCGAACGCCGGGACTTCACCCTGGCCGATGGCAGCCGCCTGAGCCTGAATGCCGGCAGCGCCGTCGACCTGCATTTCGATGCGCAGCAGCGGTTGCTGATCCTGCGCCGTGGCGAGCTGATCATCCAGGTCGCCGCCGACCCGCAGCGGCCGTTGCGGGTACGCAGCGCCCAGGGCGAAATGCGCGCCCTGGGCACGCGCTTTCTGGTCAGCCAGGAGGCCGAGGCCACGCGTCTGGTGGTGCTCGAACATTCGGTACGCGCGCGCTTGTTCAACGGCTTTGAGCTGGATGTACAAGAAGGCCAGGCCGCGCTGCTGGGGGGCGAACGTATCCAGGCCCTGGGCAATGGCGAGCGCCATCGCGCCGACTGGCTCAGCGGGCGTCTGAATGTGCTGGATGATTCCCTTGAAGCGGTGATCGAAGCGCTGCGCCCCTACTACCGCGGGATTGTTCGGGTCGAGCCCGAGGTGCGCGGGCTGCGTGTGCAAGGGGTGTTCCCGCTGGACGAGCCGCAACGGGCCTTCGCGGCGCTGGCCGAAACCCTGCCGGTCAAGGTCGATCAGTACAGCCCGTGGCTGACGCTGATTCGGACGAAAACCCCGCAACAAAAATAATTTATGCAAATCACTCGTATTTGTGTCCGGTTTTCATTTCTCATCGCACCTATCTCCTGACACGCCAACATAATCAGGAGAATTCCGTGCTCAACCCTTGGTCCCACGCCCTTCCTGTCGCCGTGGCCCTGGCCACGCTGGCCAGCACCGTTCAGGCCCAGGAGCAGTCCCTGAGCTTCAACCTGCCAGCCGCCTCCCTGGCCAGCACCCTCAACGCCATCGCCAGCCAGAGCGGCCGCATCGTTTCCCTGGACCCTGCACTGGTACAGGGCAAGCAGGCACCGGCCGTGGTTGGCAGGATGAGCGCCGTGCAGGCCATGCAACAGGCCCTGGCCGGCAGCGGCCTGCAATTGCTGGTCACCGAACAGGGCAACTTCAGCGTGCTGCCGCGCATCGACGCCGGCAACGCCCTGGAGCTGGGCGCCACCAGCATCAGCGGTAGCGGTGTCGACCCCGCCACCACCGAGGGCAGCCGCTCCTATGCGGCGCGGGCGACCACCATTGCCAAGGGCAGCCATACGCTCAAGGAAATCCCCCAGTCAGTAACGGTCATGACCCGCCAGCAGATGGACGACCAGAACATCGTCAGCCTGAAAGACGCCGTCAACCAGACCACCGGCCTGGTCGGCCTGCAGGGCGTGGGCCCGGGTCTGATCATTTCTTCGCGCGGCTTTCAGATTGACGACTGGCAGTACGACGGTGTGGCGATCCAGCGCAACACCTACTCGCTGGGCAACTGGGCGACCCAGGACCTGATCTTCTTCGACCGCATGGAAGTGCTGCGCGGCGCTTCAGGCCTGTTGCAAGGTACCGGCAGCCCGGGCGGCTCCGTCAACCTGGTGCGCAAGCGCGGCCAGGCCACGCCTACCGTGACCGTCACCGGCAAGGCCGGCAGTTGGGACCACTACGGCCTGCAACTGGATGCCGGCGGCCCGTTGAACGACGCCGGCACCGTGCGCGGACGCTTCGTTGCCGATGAGGACCAGAGCGACTCGTTCATCGACTATGCCTGGAGCAAGACCCACTCACTGTACGGCGCACTGGACTTCGACCTGAACGAGGCCACTACCCTGGGCCTGGCGGTCAGCCAGTCCAACGGCGAGTCGCGGCCGATGCTGCGCGGGCTGCCGCGTTATGTCGATGGCAGCGGGCTGGATGTGTCGCGTTCGACCTTTACCGGTTCGCGCTGGAACCACTCGGAGATCGACGTTACCACCCTGTACGCCGACCTTGAGCACCGCTTCAACGATGACTGGAAATTCCACGTTGGCGCCGTTCGCATGAGCGAGACCAACAAGTCGACCCACCAGCGCGTGCAAACCGTTGACGACGCCATCAACTACGACGGCAGCGGTGTCAGCTATGCCGACTGGGTGACCGATTTCGACTCCACCAAGGTCGGTGTCGACATGAACGTGGTCGGCAAATTCGACGCCTTCAACCTTGAGCAGGAAGTCACCCTGGGTGGCAACTACGCCAAGCTGACCACCGATGACCGTTACGCGCGCACCTTCAACGACAGCACCGACAACATCTTCGGTATCGACCATAACCGCCCGGATATCAGCTACGACAGCCTGCTCGACAAGCCTAACGGCCGTGGTTACAGCGGCGGCTACGACGTTAGCCAAAAAGGCTTGTATGGCGTCTGGCGGGTCAAGCTGGCCGAACCGTTGACCCTGGTGCTGGGTTCGCGGGTCAGCTGGTTCGACTACAAGTATGACTCCACCATGTACAGCGCCATCACCCGCGCCCCTTCGACCAGCCCGACCAGCACCATGACTGAAAGCGGCGAGGTTACCCCGTACGCCGGTATCATTTACGACCTTTCCCGCGAATGGTCGTTGTACGCCAGTTACGCCGACGTCTTCGTGCCACAGACCGAACGCGCTGTCGGCAACGCGGCGCTCAAGCCGATCATCGGCAGCAACTACGAAGTGGGCATCAAGGGCGAACTGCTTGATGGCCGCGTCAATACCTCGCTGGCGGTGTTCCGCTACGACCAGGAAAACCGCGCGACCGCCGACCTGGCTTCAGGTTTTGCCTGCGATGACTGGTACTGCTCGATGGCCTCGGGCAAGGTGCGCAGCCAGGGTGTCGAGGCCGAAGTCAGCGGCGAAGTGCTCAGCGGCCTGCAGCTGTTTGCCGGCTACACCTACAACACCACCACCTACCTCGACGACCCGGACAACAAGGGCAAGGTGTTCAGCACCTGGACGCCCAAGCACATGCTGCGCATGTGGGGTAACTATCAGTTGCCGGGTGACTGGAGCAAGGTCAGCACTGGCCTGGGCTTCACCGCGCAGACCCATACCCTGGGCTACGAGCACACCTACGATGTGCCCGGCTACGCAGTGTGGGGCGCGCGCCTGGCGTACCAGATGACGCCGGAAGTGGGCCTGGCGCTCAACGCCAACAACCTGTTCGACAAACACTACTACGTCGCAGCCTACAACCAGCTCAACGGCAACAACAACTTTGGCGACCCGCGCAACTTCACCTTTACCGTGAAGTACACGCCGCAGTTCTAGGTTGATCGTATCGGCCCTATCGCGGGGCAAGCCCGCTCCTACAGTGGGAGATTCTATGGTTTTGGGCAAGCCAATTTGCCGCCCTTGGTGACGTATTCGTCCTGATTTTTCATCAGGGCGAATGCCACGCGTGCGAGTTTTCTGGCCAGTATCACCAGTGCTTGAGTCGTCGCCTTACCGTTGTTTAGATGCTGCTTGTGCAGCCCTTTCCAGGCGTCTG
>NZ_JAMDGZ010000029.1 GCF_028656935.1 Pseudomonas rubra | reverse complement strand
GGGTTCATGGAGCCCTTACGATGTTTTGGTCGACTCGGATTGATCAACTATTAAAGGGATACAGGTCAAGGTTGTACACCCGGGGTGTCGTGTACGGAAATCTTCGAGCGCTCAGGCTTTGATGTAAACCATATCGACCCGCAGAGGGGGATGGAAGTAGATGAGTTGGTTGATGTCACGCTTAGCCGGCTGTGGAGCAGAACGAGCGGGTGACAATTGCGCTATTGCCGAAAGTGGCGGATTGACAGGATTACATCAGGCGCGTGATGCGCTGAGGCCAAATCTGTGGCGCAGTTCAGCAGCAGCGCGCACAAGTAACATCGCGCATTGCCGAGCCGTGCAGACGGTTCAGCGATCCTGCGCATCCTTGGCATCCATTTCAGCATTGCGCTCATGAACCCGCTTAAGCTGTTCCTCGGTCAGGGGCAGCTTTTTCGCGGTATCGCGCAACAGCATCAAACCACCGACAATAGAGCCAATCGCGAGCACCAGAATCAACCAGGCATACCAAGGCATTTCGCTCTCCTTTTGAACAGCGAATGACGCTGCTTCATACAATTGGAGCAACCACATCATTCATTGGTTCAATTATAGGGGGTGGGCTGCGACGGGGCCATTTCGCGATCATCGGCCCCCCACGGGCCGCCGCTTCGTTTACAATGCGCGCCGTTCAAGACTTGCCAAGAGACCTGCCCATGTCCGCCTGCCAGACGCCCATCATTGTCGCCCTGGATTTTCCTACCCGTGACGCCGCCCTGAAGCTGGCCGATCAGCTCGATCCTGCCCTGTGCCGGGTCAAGGTCGGCAAGGAGCTGTTTACCAGCAGTGCATCGGGCATTGTCGAATCCCTGGTCGAGAAAGGCTTCGAAGTGTTCCTCGATCTGAAATTCCACGACATCCCCAACACCACCGCCATGGCCGTCAAGGCTGCAGCGGAAATGGGCGTGTGGATGGTCAACGTACACTGTTCCGGTGGCTTGCGCATGATGTCGGCCTGCCGTGAGGTTCTGGCCCAGCGCAGCGGCCCGCAGCCGCTGCTGATCGGCGTGACCGTGCTGACCAGCATGGAGCGCGAGGACCTGGCCGGTATCGGCCTGGACATCGAGCCGCAGGAGCAAGTACTGCGCCTGGCGGCCCTGGCCGAGAAGGCCGGCATGGACGGGCTGGTGTGCTCGGCTTTGGAAGCACCAGCGCTCAAGGCCGCGCACCCGTCGCTGCAACTGGTCACTCCGGGTATCCGCCCGGCCGGCAGCGCCCAGGACGACCAGCGTCGCATCCTGACCCCGCGCCAGGCCCTGGATGCCGGGTCCGACTACCTGGTGATCGGCCGCCCGATCAGCCAAGCCGCCGATCCTGCCCAGGCGCTGGCAGCAGTGGTCGCCGAGATCAGGGCTTAAGCACCAGCTTGCCGAAATTTTCCCCGCTGAACAGCTTCAACAGCGTCTCGGGGAAAGTTTCCAGCCCCTGGACCACGTCTTCCTTGCTCTTCACTTGGCCGCTTGCCAGCCAACCGGCCATCTCCTGGGCCGCCTTGCCATAGTTGGCGGCATGGTCCATCACCACGAAGCCTTCCATGCGTGCGCGGTTGACCAGCAGTGACAGGTAGTTGGCCGGTCCCTTGACCGCCTGCTTGTTGTTGTTGTACTGGCTGATGGCACCGCAGATCACCACCCGGGCCTTGAAGTTCAGACGGCTGAGAACGGCGTCGAGAATGTCTCCGCCGACGTTGTCAAAAAACACGTCGACGCCTTTGGGGCACTCGCGCTTGAGGCCTTCCAGGACGTCTTCGGCCTTGTAGTCGATGGCCCCGTCAAAACCCAGCTCGTCTTTGAGGTATTGGCACTTCTCGGTGCCACCGGCGATACCCACCACGCGACAACCCTTGAGTTTGGCGATCTGCCCGGCAATGCTACCGACCGCGCCCGCAGCGCCGGAGATCACCACGGTTTCTCCAGTTGCTGGGGCGCCGACGTCGAGCAGGGCAAAGTAGGCGGTCATGCCGGTCATGCCAAGGGCGGACAGGTAACGCGGCAGCGGCGCCAGTTTCGGGTCGATCTTGTAGAAGCCCTGGGGCTCGCCGACAAAATAGTCCTGGATGCCCAGCGCGCCGTTGACGTGATCGCCAACGGCATAGCCCGGGTGATTCGAGGCAATCACCTCGCCGACGCCCAGGGCGCGCATGACCTGGCCAAGGCCCACTGGTGGGATGTAAGACTTGCCTTCGTTCATCCAGCCGCGCATGGCCGGATCCAGGGACAGGTAGAGGTTCTTCACCAGAATCTGGCCTTCAGCAGGTTGCGCCACCGGCACCTGTTCGTAAGTAAAGTCGTCGCGGCTGACAGCACCGGTCGGGCGTTTGGCGAGGAGGAAGCGGCGGTTGGTCTGGGCAGTCATGGCAAGGTCTCGTTTGAAGGGCAATGCTTGTTGATAGACCCTGATTGGCCCGTCGGCAAGGTTTACCCACCTGGCGAATGCAGGGCAATCCACGGCGCTGATCGATCGGGATAAAGACAATCACTCACGCCGATAGTGCTCCAACCGGCACCCTGATGATGCTGCCCAACGCCGCGGATCGCTGCCTAGACTCCTGATCACTGACCTCACTTTGATACAGGAGCTAGCGATGAGCATGAGTTTTTCCGGCCAGGTTGCCTTGGTCACTGGTGGTGCCGCGGGGATTGGTCGGGCGACGGCGCTGGCATTTGCCGCCGAGGGTTTGCAAGTGGTGGTGGCCGATCTGGATGCGGCGGGGGGCGAGGGTACGGTCGAGTTGATCCGCAACAATGGCGGTGAGGCCTTGTTCGTCCGTTGCAACGTCACCCGTGAGGCCGATGTACGGCAACTGATGGGGCGTACGCTCGAGGCTTACGGGCGCCTGGACTATGCGTTCAACAACGCCGGCATCGAGATCGAGCAGGGGCGCCTGGCCGAAGGCAGCGAAGCCGAGTTCGACGCGATCATGGGCGTCAACGTCAAGGGTGTGTGGTTGTGCATGAAGTACCAATTGCCGTTGCTGCTAGCCCAGGGCGGCGGCGCTATCGTCAACACGGCATCGGTAGCCGGGCTGGGGGCAGCGCCTAAGATGAGTATCTACAGCGCCTCCAAGCACGCGGTAATTGGCCTGACCAAGTCGGCGGCGATCGAGTACGCCAAGAAGAAAATTCGCGTTAACGCCGTGTGCCCGGCAGTGATCGACACCGATATGTTCCGCCGTGCCTATGAGGCAGACCCACGCAAGGCTGAATTTGCCGCAGCCATGCACCCGGTCGGGCGCATTGGCAAGGTCGAGGAAATCGCCAGTGCTGTGCTCTACCTGTGCAGCGATGGTGCAGCCTTCACTACCGGCCAGGCGCTGGCGGTCGATGGTGGTGCCACGGCTATTTGACGGCTGCCAGCGTCGGCACGGCGATGGCCTGGTGGCTGCGTGCCAGCGCCAGGCCCACCAGTAGGCAACCGGTTAGCAGCAGCAGGCCGAACACCAGCAGGGCGGTACCCGCGCCGAGGCGGTCGACCAGCAGCCCGGTAAGGATTACCGGCAGGCTGAAGCCCAAGTACGCAAGGAGGAAGAAGCCTGCGCTGGCGCGGGTTTTCTGCTCTCCTGCCAGGGTGTTCACCGCCGACAGGCCGCCGAGGTAGATAAAGCCGTAGCAGGCGCTGCTGGCCGCGACGGTGCCCAGCAACACAGCCGTTAGCGCGCCGCTGTCCGCGCCCCAGGCCAGCAGCGCGTAGCTGCAAGGCAGGATTACCAGACCGATGGCCGTAGCCCGCATTGGCGCCAGGCGCTTGGCCAGCGGCTGGAACAATAACCCGCAACTGATCACGCAAAAGGTCGAGAACCCGGACCAACCGGCCAGATCATGCTGCTTGAGGATCGATGGCAGCAGGGCGATCACCAGGCCGACACAGGCCCAGGCCAGCAGGATCGCCAGGCCGTAGGGCAGGCTACCAGCAGGATAGCTGGGTAGGCGTAGCAGGGCGGCGGTTGGCTCCAGGCGCCGATCGGGTAGCCGCCAGACCGTCACCATCGCCAGGCCGGCCAGCAGTATTTGCAGGTAGAAACTGCCCGGTGTCAGGCTTGGTCCGTTGAGCAGGAACAGGCTGGTCAGGGCTGCGCCCAGGCCGAAGCCCAACGAGGTGCTGGCGGTGACCCAAGTGGCAGCATTACGGTTATCACCGCCGTGCATTAGCTCGCTCATGTAGGCCGTGCCCGTGGCCGAGGCCAGTGCAGTACCGATACCGAGCAGCAGGCGTGCCAGGCCCAGTGTTTCTAGACCGGGTGCCAACAGCATCAGCAGTGTGGCGAGCATCGACAAGGCCAGGGCGGTGAGAATCAACGGGCGGCGCCCGAGCCGGTCTGCCAGGCCACCGAGCAACATCAGCACGGGGATGACCCCCAGTACATACCCGGAAAAGGCCATCGCCGTGGCGCCGGCGCCGTAGCCAGAAAGCTCTGCGTAAGTGGTGTACAGCGGTGCCTGCAGGTTGACCGCGAAGGTGATCAGGCATAAGGCGAAAGCCAGTGGGACAGGGTGGCGCTGGGTGGGCATGGTCGGCTCCTCATCGATGGGTCGACTATCCGGCGATCACTCACCGCTCACAAGGCACACGGGTGCGGGTTTTGTGATTAACTGTTCGGACAAAATAAACGAACACTTCCTCATGAACCTCTGCCTTGATCGCCACTCATCCCTCCCGCTGGTGCAGCAACTGACCGAGCAGTTGCAGGCCTGGATTGAAACGCAGCGCCTGCGTCCCGGTAGCCGTTTGCCATCGATTCGGCAACTGGCCCGGGAACACAATGTCAGTCAATCCTGCGTGATCGAAGCCTACGATCGGCTGGTGGCGGCGGGGTGGTTGCAGGCGCGTCATGGCGCAGGCTTTTTTGTCGCTGAACAGCGGCTGAAGGTGCCCCTGGTCGATGCGCCGATCCGCGATGAGGCATTCGCCGGCCGCTGGCAACAGTTCACCCAAGATCCGGCCGAATTGCTCAACCTGTGCTGTGGTTGGGTGCCGACGAGCTGGCGCGCTACCGAGGCCATTGCCCAGGCAGTGCGTCAGGTCAGTCGTGGCGTGCTCGAAGACCTCATCGATTACTGCCCGCCGCTGGGCCTGGCCAGCCTGCGCAGCCAGTTGCACAAAGGTTTGGGGCAGATCGGGATTGAGGCCGCGCCTGAGCAGATTCTCACCACCCAAGGCGCCAGCCATGCACTGGATCTGCTGGTGCGCACCTTGCTCAGGCCGGGCGACAAAGTGTTGGTGGAACGCCCGGGTTACTACAATTTGTTCAGCCTGTTGCGTCAGCACCAGGTCGAGATGCTCGAAGTGCCACGCACGCCCCACGGCCCCGATCTGCTGGCACTGGAGGCACTGCTCAAGGAACATCGGCCACGTTGCCTGTACATCAACAGCTTGTACCAGAACCCCACCGGCAGCAGCTTGTCGCCCAAGGTCGCCTATCGTTTGCTGGAGCTGGCCCGTGAACATGACCTGCTGATTATCGAGGACGACATCTACGCCGACTTTCAGGACGGCGCGGTGACTCGCCTGGCAACCCTGGATGCCGAGCAGCGGGTGATCTACCTGGCCAGTTTCTCCAAGACCTTGAGCAGTTCGCTGCGGGTCGGCTACCTGGTGGGCAGGCCTGAGCTGGTCGCCCGTCTGGCCGAGCTGAAAATGGTCAGTGGTTTGGGTACTTCACGCTTTACCGAGCAAGTGGTGGCGCAGATGCTGGGCAATGGCAGTTATCGCAAGAGCACGGCGCGCTTGCGCCTGCGCCTTGCCCAGCATATGGCCAAGGCTCTGGGGCAACTGGAAGCCTACGGCTGGGAAGTATTTACCGAGCCTTATGGTGGCATGTTCGTCTGGGCGCGTTGCCCCGGGCGCAGTTTTGCCGAGCTCAACTGCGAGGCACAGGCCTGCTCGGTGCTGCTGGCGCCGGGCAGCGCCTTCGATCCCCAGGGTGCTGACAGCGACTGGTTGAGGATCAATGTTGCCTATGCCCAGGACCTGCGGGCACAAGCGTTCTTACAGAGTGCCGGGCGACCTCGGCTGTCTTGAAAACGACGCAACTGTAGCTTTTTGCCATTATTGCGACGCCAGGATCTTGTGCCGTAAGCCCTGGCATTGTCACTCTGCAGCCTTGACGCATTTGCGCTCAGCAGGGGGACGTGCGATGAATTCGGCCAAGCGTGGTTTTTTCGCCAACCTGGGCATGGCCCGCAAACTGGGGTTGGGGTTTGCCCTGGTGTTGCTGTTGACTGCCGTAGTCGCGGCCGTGGGCATTGCTGCGCTGCACAGCGTCGGGCAGCGTTTCGAGGGCTTGAAGCAGATGGCGGCGCTCAATACCGCACTGCTGGAGACGCGCCTGCAGGAGCAGGTGTTCGCCCTGCGTTCGGAGCCCAAGGCAGTAGAAGCCGTGCACCAGCGTATTGAGGTCTTGCAGACGCAAGCGCGGGCGCTGGGGCATCTGACCGGCGTCGAGCAGGCCTTGACTGACTACCGTAAGGCCTTCGACCAGTTCGTCGAGCTGACCCAAGCCAAGGAGCTGGCGCTGGATATGGCCAGTTGGTCGGTGGCAAGCGTTGCCAACAATCTGGATGTGCTGCAGGCCGGGCTGGCCGACGACGGCACTTACACCCTCAAGAACTCTCAGGGCCAGCAAGGCGCCGAGTTCGTCGAACAGGCCGGGCAGGTGGCCCAGGTTGCCCGCCTGATGCTGCAGGCCATGGATGAGGCGCGGGTGCGCCTGGAGCAGAACCGCAAAGGCGCCGAGGATGCGCGTCAGGGGCGAATCGAACAGACCGAACAGGCAACAGCCTTGGTCGAGCAGTTGAAAGCAATGGTAACTGATGCCGGCTACCAGAGCGTACTGGGCGAGGTCAGCACGCACATTGCCAGTTTCAGTGAGAAGCTTACCGAGTACACCGACCTGCTCGGCCGCGAGCAGCAGCTCAAGACGCAATTGCAGGCGCGTGCCCAGCAGGTCACGGGCCAGGTCGATCAAGCCTACGTCGCCGAAGACCAGGCCATGCAAAGCGAACTGAAGAACAATGCCTTGCTGATCCTCGGTGCATCGCTGTTGGCACTGTTGGTGGGTGTGCTGGCGGCCTGGTCGATCACCCGTGCCGTGGTCGGGCCGTTGCGCCAGGTCATGGGCCGTGCCCAGCAAATTGCTGCCGGTGACCTGCGCGGTGACCTTAGTGTCGATCGGCGCGATGAAGTCGGTCAGTTGCTGCTGGCCATGCAACAAATGGGGAGCGGCTTGAGCGCGATTGTCAGTGGCTTGCAAAGCGGTATCGAGCAACTGGCGAGCAACGCCCAGTCGCTGTCGGCGGTCACCGAGCAGACCAATCGCGAGGTCAACAGCCAGAAGGACGAGACCGAGCAGGTGGCCACCGCCATGCAGCAGATGACTGCCACCGTGCATGACGTTGCGCGCAATGCCGAAGAGGCCGCCCAGGCGGCGCAAACCGCCGACGACAAGGTAGAGAGTGGCCAGCAGGTGGTGCGCCAGAGCATGCAGCGTATCGAGCAATTGGCCAGCGCTGCCGAGTCGGCCAGCCAGAGCATCGAGAACCTGAGCGGTGAAGTGCAGAACATCGGTCAGGTACTTGAGGTGATCAAGAGTGTCGCCGAACAGACCAACCTGCTGGCGCTCAACGCCGCCATTGAGGCCGCTCGGGCAGGAGAGCAGGGCCGGGGCTTTGCTGTGGTCGCCGACGAAGTCCGCGCGCTGGCACGGCGTACCCAGCAATCGACCGAGGAAATCGAGCGCCTGGTCAGCAGTTTGCGCAGCGGTACGCAAGCATCGGTGGCGCAGATCCGGGGCAGTGCCGAGCTGGTAAAGCTGGCGGTGGCCGATGCCCTGCACACCGAAAGCGCGTTGGGCAGCATTGCTGCGGCGGTGTCATTGATCCAGCAGATGAACCAGCAGATTGCCGCGGCGGCGCAGGAGCAGAGTTCGGTGGCTGAGGAGATCAACCGCAGTGTTACCCAGATTCGCAGCAGTGCCGATCAGTCGGCATTGGCCATGCAGGGCAACGCCAGCTCAAGTATTGAACTTGCGCAGTTAGGTAATGATTTGAAGGGCATGGTCGGGCATTTCCGTTTGTCCTGATCTGGGGCTGCAACGCAGCCCCTATGGTTCTCAGGCCGATTTACGCCAGTTGAGAATCATCAGTGTCAGCACTCCGGCAACAATCCCCCAGAACGCCGAACCGATCGAGAACAGGGTAAAGCCTGAAGCGGTGACCATGAAGGTGATCAGCGCCGCCTCGCGTTCCCTGGCCTCGTTCATGGCCACGGTCAGGCCGTTCATGATCGAGCCGAACAGTGCCAGCGCCGCAATCGACAGCACCAGCTCCTTGGGCAGGGCGGCGAACAGCGCTGCCAGGGTGGCGCCAAAGACGCCGGCGATGCCATAGAAGATCCCGCACCAGACCGCTGCGGTGTACCGCTTGCTCGGATCTTCATGAGCATGCGGGCCGGTGCAGATCGCCGCGCTGATGGCCGCCAGGTTGATGCCGTGTGAGCCGAACGGTGCCAGTAGCAGCGATGCCAGGCCGGTGATCGAAATCAGCGGCGAGGCCGGCACCTGGTAGCCGTCGGCACGCAGCACGGCGACGCCCGGCATGTTCTGTGAGGTCATGGCGACGACGAACAGTGGAATGCCGATGCTGATGGTCGCCGCCAGGGAGAAGTGCGGCGTAGTCCACACCGGAGTGGCCACCTCCAGACTGAAGCCACTGAAGTCGAGCAGGCCCATGGCACCAGAGAGCCCGGTCCCGACGATCAGGGCGGCGAGCACCGAGTAACGCGGCGACAACCGCTTGATCAGCAGGTAACTGAAGAACATACCCAGCACCAAGGTGGTACGGTGCTGGGCGGCAATGAATATTTCGCTGCCGATCTTGAACAGGATTCCGGCCAGCAATGCCGAGGCAAGCGATGCCGGAATGCGTTTGACCAGCCGCTCAAAGCTGCCGGTCATCCCGCAGATCACCACCAGCACCGCGCAGGTGATGTAGGCGCCAATCGCTTCGCCATAGCTGACTCCGCCCAGGCTGGTGATCAGCAGGGCCGCGCCGGGCGTTGACCAGGCCACGGTGATCGGTGTGCGATAGCGCAGCGACAGGCCGATGCTGCACACCGCCATGCCGATCGACAGCGCCCAGATCCACGAAGAAATCTGCCCGCTGGTCAAGCCGGCGGCCTGGCCTGCCTGGAACATCAGCACCAGGGAACTGGTGTAGCCGGTGAGCATGGCAATGAAACCGGCCACTACTGCAGACGGCGACGAGTCGGCCAGAGGGCGCAATTGCGCGGAGGTGGCATCGGGCATTGGGGGCATTCCTTGTTCTGGGTGTAAGCAGTTTTTTCAGACTACCGTGCACAGTGTTGATCTTTGCCATACAGCAGGCATTGCAATTAGCCGTACAGTCGCCAACTATGGGTGCGGGTTCGATTTAGCATTACGAAGAGGGGGAGCGATGTACAAGGTTTATGGCGACTACCAGTCGGGCAACTGCTACAAGATCAAGCTCATGTTGCACCTGCTTGGTCTGCCTTATGAGTGGCACTCGGTGGATATCCTCAAGGGCGAGACGGAAACCAGTGAGTTTCTGGCCATGAACCCCAACGGCAAGGTGCCGGTGCTGGAGCTCGAGGATGGAACCTACCTGTGGGAATCCAACGCTATTCTCAACTTCCTCGCCGATGGCAGCGAGTTCCTGCCCGGCGAGCCGCGTTTGCGCACCCAGGTACTGCAATGGCAATTCTTCGAGCAGTACAGCCACGAGCCCTACATCGCCGTGGCGCGTTTCATCCAGTTCTACCTGGGAATGCCGCAAGACCGCCTGGAGGAGTACAAGACCCTGCACAAGGGTGGTTACAAGGCCCTGCGGGTCATGGAGAAACAGTTGCAGCTAACGCCATACCTGGTGGGCGATACCTACTCGATCGCCGATGTCGCGCTGTACGCCTACACCCATGTCGCCCGTCAGGGTGGTTTTGACCTGGACGCCTATCCGGGCATCCAGGCATGGCTGGAGCGTGTCGCCAGCCATCCTCGTCACGTGACCATGCTCGGTTGAGCAATCAGGCGGCAAAGCGCTTGCTGAGATAGTCGATGATCACCTTGGATTCGTACATCCAGGTGGTCTTGCCATCTTCCTCGATACGCAGGCACGGCACCTTGATCTTGCCACCTTCGGCAAGCAGGGTCTGGCGATCCTGTTCGTTGTTCTTGGCATCGTGCAGCGCAACCGGCACGTTCAGGCGGTGCAGGGTGCGGCGGGTTTTCACGCAGAACGGGCAGGCGTGAAACTGGTACAGGCTCAGGCCCTTGGCCTGCTGCTCGACCTGGGCCTGGGCGGCCGGGTCGCGCTTGAGCTTTGCCGGGCGGCTGATCCAGTCAGTGAACACAATCAACTGGCCCAGGCCCACACGCAGTGCTTTGACGATCATGGCAACTCCTCAGGATAAAAAAAGCCGACCAGCAAGGGTCGGCTCGCAGTCTGGCCCGATTACTTGATCAGGCTGAGAAACTCGCTGCGGGTCGCGGCGTTTTCGCGGAATTCACCAAGCATCACCGAAGTGATCATGGTCGAATTCTGTTTTTCCACACCGCGCATCATCATGCACATGTGTTTGGCCTCGATGACCACCGCCACCCCCAGGGCACCGGTGACCTGCTGGATCGCCTCGGCGACCTGGCGGCTGAGGTTTTCCTGGATCTGCAGGCGACGCGCATACATGTCGACGATCCGCGCCACCTTCGACAGCCCCAGGACCTTGCCGTCGGGGATGTAGGCGACGTGAGCCTTGCCGATGAACGGCAGCATATGGTGCTCGCACAACGAGTACAGCTCGATGTCCTTGACCAGGACCATCTCGCTGTTATCGGAGCTAAACAGAGCGCCGTTGGTCACTTCTTCCAGGGTTTGCTCATAACCGCGGCAAAGGTACTGCATGGCCTTCGCAGCCCGCTTGGGCGTGTCGAGCAGGCCCTCGCGGGAGACATCCTCGCCAAGCTGGCCAAGAATTGCGGTGTAGTTCTGTTCCAGTGTCACAGGGGCTGATTCCATAAGGGTTTCAGAGGGGTACTGTTTCAGTCTGTACCGATTGTGTACCAATCAGCTTGCTTTCAAGCTTCCCGATCGTGCTCCAGGCTGTGCTGGAGTGGATCCACCGGGCGTAGGTCGACAAAAGCAACTGCACGCAATGACCCAACTGATTGGCTATAGATGCAGGGTAAAACCCGCCATGGGGCACATAGTAGCGTATGTAAGTCGGCAGTTGTAATGCCGACGGGCGTGAATATTCCGTTCACCCCGCGCAACCCGGGCGTCTTCCTCAGCAAATGGGGCTCGTGACGGGGGCAAAAACTGGCGCACAGTCACCCGCTGAAAAAAAAGCTGCACGGGGGGCTTCCCATCTTGCTTGCGATAATGTCATTTTGACATCGATTGCGGCACGCAGACGTGCCGGCTGAACTGACTAGTCGATGATACTTGCTATGGCAAACACTGGATTTAACGGCGTACTGTCCCTGACCCCTACGGACATTGGGCAAAAAATGGCACTCGCCACAGTTGATTATTTCACCAAAACTGCCTGGAACTCGTTGATCGGTGATAAAACCGATACGGTGATAAAACTGATAAAACAGATGAGTGTGCAGCTGGACGAAATACGAAGCGACATTAGTAAACTGTCGTTGCAGATTCGCGATTTTCAGCTTGACGCAAAATTTTCTGATGTTGAAAGCCACTGTACCGATATTCAGTCTATCCATGACAGGTACCAGACACGTCTGAAAAACTACATGCAGGCCAAGGCGGAGGGTGACACAGAACACGCTGACAGGTTTGCAAGAGAGTTGACAGAGATCGGCGAGGCAGTAAAGGGCTCGGTGTACACTCACCTGGCACAAATACATCGCTTGCTGACAATGTCAACGCAAGACAACAGTGGATTATTGCAGTTATTTAATCAGAAATATAAAGAACGAGACCTGTTTACCCGCTTCTTTGCCATGCAATATGTGGTTACTCGTTTTTTTACTGTGCAGATGCAGGCGATTACCTTGATGACGTTGGCCGGTATGGACAAGTCCGTCTGCTACGATTCTTTCAAGGATGATGTAAAGGCTATTGATAGCAACATCAAGGCACAAATATCCCTGGCGCTTAGTTACATTCCCCTGCCGGGCCGCCAGTTGATCGAAGCAATGATCCGGCCTGCCAACATGCCTGAATGGATGCCGCCGACTGCACCGTCGCTCGATCCCGACGCGGTTCAGCCTTTAGAACCCCAGGCAGCCGAACCGATAGTCGTGTCGCCGCAGATAGATTACTTTCCAGGGGCGTTGATCAAAACCGGGGTGAATACTTCTATTCGCTCTGTCGTCATGCGGGCCCTCAATAAACCCTCGTATGTTCATCTGGGTTACGGTACCTACTATTGTGGTGGCAGTTTTAGCGCGAGCGCTGAGCCTGTGTGGAATATTGTTCCCGCCAATGACATGGCGCCGCCGGTGGATAATCAACCGTACCTGTTTATTTTTGAGTATTTGGCCAGTGACGCCGGTCCGTTGGTGTTGGGGCTGTCAGGCTCACAATACGGTGCGGTTCCCGAGCCACTGCCGTCCAATCCGGGGGCCAGGAACAATACCTGGGCGATCTACTCTGATGATGGTGGCGCCTTGAGGTTCGAGTATCACGGTAATTATGTCGATGGCGCATTCAATGGCTGCCATTTGTACGTCGATCCCAGTCGCAATACCGAGCTTTATTACTCCAAGCCCTCCGCTGACACGGGGGGTAAAGATTTGTTCATGCTGAGCGAGTACCTCAAGCAAGTCGTTACTTCGGCATAACTTCAGTACGAAATGGTTGCAGTCTGATAACGGAGTTGCCAGCGTTGAGCCCGATTTGGGCTTTGACGCTGGCAAGGCCTACTCCGACGTTTCATCTGTGGGATGTATTGCAAACGCGAAGGGTGCGGCTTACTCGTCACGGCCTTCAAGCATGGTTCGCTTGAGCATGACATACACCGCGCCAGTGCCGCCATGGCGGGCCTGGCACGAGGTGAAACCGAGCACTTGCGGGTGCTGGCGCAGCCAGGTATTTACGTGGCTCTTGATCATCGGTCGCTTGCCATCCAGGCGCACGGCCTTGCCGTGGGTGACGCGCACGCAGCGTACTTCGAAGCGGGTGGCCTCGGCGAGGAAGGCCCACAAGGTTTCCCGGGCCTTTTCGACGGTCATGCCGTGCAGGTCGAGGCTGCCTTCAAAACCGATCTGGCCCAGTTTGAGCTTGCGCATCTGGCTTTCCTGGACACCGTCACGGTTCCAGTGCAGATCGTCTTCGGGGCCGACGTCGATGACAAACTGGTCGGACAAGCCATCGACCACGCTCTGGTCGCTACGTACTGTCGCGGCCTGGCGCAGGCTCGCCAGCTTCTTGCGGTCGGCGTTGGGTTTACCGACTTCGGCGCGATCGTGGGTGATCGGCTTGACGCCGCGCATCTCGCTTTTGAACAGGGAAAAATCGTCGTCTTGCATGTAAGCCTCCGCCTGGGCGGCGTAGTTTACGCGACTCCCCCCGTGCGTGCAGTCAATCGTGTTTTTTCATCAGATGCGGTGACAGGTTGAGCTCTCGGCGCCTACGCAAGCGCAAGCGGCTGCGGCGCCAGAACCAGATGCCCAGGTACAGCAGCAACAGACCAAGGCCCAGCAACACACTGGCGCCAGCCGGATTGGCATTGAGCTCGCCCAGGGCTGCGGGGCGGCCCAGCAGGCTGGCGGCGCCGGCCATGGCCAGGAGCACCCCGGCAGTTGCCAGCAGCGCCGAAAACGCCGCAGCCAGGCGCATGCCCCAGTTACGGGGTGTGCGTGGGCGCAAGCGCTTGGCATCGAAACCATCGGATATTTTCATTCCGATTTCCTCTATGGATATCCGGTGTTGGACCGAAAAGCCTGGAGGTGGTTCCGCCCGGCGGCCGGGCGGTCGCTCAGATCAGGCTGGCAGTCGGCGCCACACAGGCGAAGTTGTCGGCCATGATCGCCATTTCGCTCTGCTGGATCTGCGCCGCAGGAATAACGCCGTCCTTGAACGGCAGGTCACGGGTGGCGCAGGCGTCCTCGATCAAGGTACAGCGATAACCGTAGTCCTTGGCCCGGCGCACGGTAGTGCTGACACTGGAGTGGCTCATGAAGCCGCAGACGATCAGGTCCAGGTGGCCGTACTTCTGCAAGGTCTCGTGCAGGCTGGTGTTCTTGAAGGCATTGGGCATGCGCTTTTCGATGATCACTTCATCGCCCAGCGGCTCAAGCCCAGGAATGAACTCGCCACGTGGACCCTGCGGATCGAACATGCCGCCAACGGTACCCAGGTGACGCACGTGGATGATCGGGCGCCCGGCCTTGCGGGCCGCCTCGAGCATTTTAGCGATGTTGGCCACGGCCGTTTCCATGCCCGAGAGCGCCAGGGGACCGCTGAGGTACTCCTTTTGCGCATCGATAATCACCAGGCTGGCGTTGTTCAGCTTGGCCGGCGGATAGCCGCGGCCGCTGAGGTGGAACATCGTCATTGGAACAGACATCAAGGGCTCCTTTGGATAGGGCTTTTACCCTATTGTCCCCTGCCTGAGCACTTATGTGAATCGCTTAGCGTACAACCTGCGTCGTTAGTGGCCTGCAGCCACCTTGGCGAAATCCTTACAGGGTGTTTTTGCCGATCATTTCTTCTGCCGGGCTGTTAGAATTGCAGGTCGTCTTTCAAGGAGTCTGTTGTGATCACTTCTCGCTTGCGCACCCTGCGCGATCATATCCGTTGGGCCGTCAGCCGTTTCCATGAGCATGGCCTGTTTTTCGGTCATGGCGCCGACAACGCCTGGGATGAAGCGCGGCTGCTGGTGCTGGGTTCGGTCCATCTGCCCTGGGAGGTCGCCGATGCCTACCTTGACTGCCAACTGGAAGATGACGAACTGGTCAACCTGCAGCGCCTGCTCAAGCGCCGTATCGAAGACCGCGTGCCCACCGCCTATCTGTTGGGTGAGGCCTGGTTCTGCGGTTTGTCGTTCATTGTCGACGAGCGCGTGCTGATTCCGCGCTCACCCATTGGCGAGCTGATCGAAAAACGCTTCGAGCCGTGGTTGGCCAGCGAGCCGGCACGCATCCTTGATCTGTGCACTGGGTCCGGTTGCATCGGTATCGTCAGCGCCGAAGTCTTCCCCGACGCTGAAGTGGTGCTCGCCGACCTGTCCTTCGAGGCGCTTGAAGTCGCTAACCAGAACATCGAGCGTCACGGCCTGGAAGAGCGCGTCTTTACTGTCCAGGGTGACGGTTTCGCAGGTCTGCCAGGGCAGCGATTTGACCTGATCCTGTCCAATCCGCCTTATGTCGATGCCGAAGATTTTGCCGACATGCCGGATGAGTATCACCACGAACCGGAACTGGGCCTGGCCTGTGGCAATGATGGCCTGGACCTGGTGCGGCGGATGCTGGCCGAAGCGGCCGATCACCTGACCGAAAAGGGCTTGCTGATTGTCGAGGTAGGCAACAGCCAGGTGCATGTTGAGGCGCTGTATCCGCAAGTGGATTTCGCCTGGCTGGAGTTCGAGCGCGGTGGGCACGGGGTGTTCATGCTCACGGCGCAGCAGTGCCGGCAGCATCAGGGGTTGTTTGCTTCGAAGGTGTAAGGTTGCAGACTTGCTCTGAATCTATCGCGGGGCAAGCCCGCTCCCACAGGGCCGGTGTAGGCGGTTCAAGAGTGGGAGCGGGCTTGCCCCGCGATGCTTTCTAGCGGTGAGTGGCAATCCAGATCAGTAACCCGGCCTGAAACACCGCAAAGGCCACCAGGCAGGTAATGGTAAAGCGCAGCCCGCTGTCTTCACGGCGGTACTTGCTGACCCGCTCGTCACGTTCGCGCAATTGCACCTCTTTTTCCTGCAAGTTCTGCTCGGCTTGCTGCAGCATCTGCGCGGCATCGAGTATCTCGATCCGCTGCACCTTGTCGCTGTTGAAGCCGGCCTTGAGCTCGCCCACCTGCGCATCGACAAAACGTCCCTTCAGGTGCTGGGCATCAGCATACTCGACCTCCAGGCCATGGCTGCGCAGCACATGGTCTCGGCGCAGGCGGGTGTCTTCGTTGAGCGCGTCCTTGTTTGGCAGGGCCGCACCCTCGACCCGGTAATGTGGCCACTTGCGCTGCGCCCAGATCACTGCCTGGTTGAGCAAAAAGCGTCCCAGGCCACGGTTCAGCGGCTCCATCTGCAAGCCGGTGTCGGGGCTGAAAGTCACGCGCTTTTCGTCATGGTCGACCCACACATCCAGGTGGTTCTGTTCCTTGCGCACTTTTTGAGCAGGCAACTGGATAGCCAGGCGCAGCAGGCTGGTCTGCTTGTTGTGGCGTTCGGCGTAGCCGTACTGGACGAAACGCAGCGGCCGCGCACCGCTGTTGCGATCGGTCGGCAGCGGCGCCAGGCGCAGCATCTGGAAGTGTTCGGGGGCAACATCGGCCCAGGGCAGGGGGGCAACGTCCGCTGCTGCCTGTTCGGCAGTCTTCTCGGCGGTATCCTGGGGGGCGGCTTCGGTCATCACGGCAATCCTCATGTGCGCAGCAGGCTGGTCGCATTGACGATGCCGGCACCGCTGTATCGGCAGGGCTGGCCTGGACTGGAGCGTAATTTCTGCGATTTGGCCTCAGCTGGCGGGCAACCGCTGAATGAAGTCGACAACGCACTGGCCCAGTTCGGCCGCTTGCGGTAATCGCGGGTCAAGGTAACTGTCGCGTTGCTGGCTGATTTGCTCGGGGGCAATGCGCAGCATGTGGTTCATGCCCTTGATCAACGCAAGTTCGGCATCCGGCTTGGCCGCCTTGAGTATTTCGGCGTTGTCGACGCTGACCTGGAAGTCATGGGTGCCCTGGATGATCAGCGCCGGGACCTTGACCTTGGCAAAGGCCTCGGCCGGGTCCTGGCGGAACAGCGAAATCAGGTAGGGCTGCACACTGGGGCGCAGTACGTCCTGCAGGGGCAGCGGCACGCGGGAGGAGGTCTTGCCGTTTTTCAGGCGGTCGAGGATGTCTGTGGCACTGGCCATGTAGCGCCCAGGTATGCGATCGAACATCTGTGCCCGCAACGCCTTGTCGATCGGCCAGCCACTGCCGGAGACGCTGATCACCGCGCTGGCGCCGCTTTGCTCGGCAGCAAGGCTTGCGATCAGCGCGCCTTCGCTGTGGCCGAGCAGGATCAGGCGGCCAAAACGTGGGTCAGCCTTGATTTTCTGGCTCCAGGCCACGGCATCGGCGACATAGCGCTCCACCGTCAGGTCGCGCTCATCCGGAGTGGCCGCAAGGCTCGCAGCGACACCGCGCTTGTCGTAGCGCACGCTGGCGATATTGTTTTTCGCCAGGGTCAGGGCCAGTTGCTTGAGGTTGTTGGTATCGCCACCGTACGGGTTGTTACCGTCGCGATCGGTCGGCCCGGAGCCGGCAATGATCAATACCACCGGTGGCGGCTGCTCGGTGCGCGGCAACAACAGGCTGCCGTGCAGCATGCCGTTGCCGGTATCGAGGCTGACCGGGCGCTGGAATACGGTGGGGGCGGCAGCCTGGACCAGGCCACTGAACAGCAGAGCGATTACCGCAACAATACGCAACATCATCAGGCCACTATCGAGAAAGTTCCGTTTGGACCGGGCCGGGCGCAGAAGGTTCGCCGTCAGGGATGAACTCAATGGTTAGCCTGCGTATACTGGCGGCCTTGTTCACATCTGGCTGATTCGCGGAGCGTCCTGCATGTCCGGCAATACCTACGGCAAGCTGTTCACTGTCACCACCGCTGGCGAAAGCCATGGCCCGGCGTTGGTTGCCATTGTCGATGGCTGCCCACCGGGCCTGGAAATTTCCCTGGCCGACCTGCAGCACGACCTGGACCGGCGCAAACCCGGCACCAGCCGCCACACCACCCAGCGCCAGGAAGCCGACGAAGTCGAAATCCTCTCCGGGGTGTTCGAGGGGCGCACCACCGGCTGCTCCATCGGCCTGCTGATTCGCAACACCGACCAGAAGTCCAAGGACTACTCGGCGATCAAGGACCTGTTCCGCCCGGCCCATGCCGACTACACCTACCACCACAAGTACGGTGAGCGCGATTACCGTGGTGGTGGCCGCAGCTCGGCGCGCGAAACCGCCATGCGCGTGGCCGCTGGCGCCATCGCCAAGAAGTACCTGGCCAGCCAGGGCATTCGCATCCGCGGCTACATGAGCCAGCTCGGTCCGATTGAAATCCCCTTCAAGACCTGGGATTCGGTGGAACAGAACGCCTTTTTCAGCCCAGACCCGGACAAGGTCCCGGAGCTTGAGGCGTACATGGACCAACTGCGCCGTGACCAGGATTCGGTCGGGGCGAAGATCACCGTGGTTGCCGAAGGTGTCATGCCGGGCTTGGGCGAGCCGATTTTCGATCGCCTGGATGCCGAGCTTGCCCATGCGCTGATGAGCATCAACGCGGTCAAGGGCGTGGAGATTGGTGCAGGTTTTGCCAGCGTCGCCCAACGGGGTACCGAGCATCGCGACGAGCTGACCCCTGAAGGCTTCCTCAGCAACAACGCCGGCGGTATTCTCGGCGGCATTTCCTCTGGCCAGCCGATCGTTGCTCACCTGGCCCTCAAGCCGACATCGAGCATCACTACCCCGGGCCGCTCCATCGATGTCGATGGCAATCCGGTCGAGGTCATCACCAAGGGCCGTCACGATCCTTGCGTGGGGATCCGTGCCACGCCGATTGCCGAAGCGATGATGGCCATCGTGCTGATGGACCACCTGCTGCGCCACCGTGGGCAGAACGCCGATGTACGCGTGAAAACCCCGGTGCTGGGCCAGCTGTAATGCTGGCACCTGCCGTTCGCGCTACGGCTCGTTGAGCCGTGGCGCCGATTCCCTACTGGCGGCTGTCCAGTTTCTACCTGTTCTACTTCGCCTTGCTCGGCTCGACTGCGCCGTTTCTGGCGTTGTATTTCGATCATCTGGGGTTTTCCAGCGCGCGCATCGGCGAGTTGGTGGCCATCCCCATGCTGATGCGTTGCGTGGCCCCCAATTTGTGGGGCTGGCTGGGCGACCGCAGTGGCCAACGCCTGTTGATCGTACGCCTGGGCGCCTTGTCGACCCTGGCGACCTTTTCGCTGATCTTCTTCGGTAAAAGTTACGCCTGGCTGGCGCTGGTGATGGCCCTGCATGCGTTCTTCTGGCATGCGGTGCTGCCGCAGTTCGAGGTCATCACTCTGGCTCACTTGCAAGGGCAGACCGCCCGTTACAGCCAGGTCCGGCTCTGGGGCTCGATCGGCTTTATCCTGACTGTGGTCGGCCTTGGTCGGCTGTTCGACGGGTTGAGCCTGGATATCTACCCGGTCGCCCTGGTGGTCATCATGGCCGGCATCGTTGTCGCCAGCCTCTGGGTGCCCAACGCGCAACCGCCTGGGCAAAACGAGCGGGCAAGTGGCGGTGGTTTTCTCAAACAGCTGGCCATCCCCGGGGTGGCGGCGTTCTACCTGTGCGTGGCGTTGATGCAACTGAGCCACGGCCCGTATTACACCTTCCTGACCCTGCACCTTGAGCACCTGGGCTACAGCCGTGGCACCATCGGCATGCTCTGGGCCCTGGGGGTGGTGGCCGAGGTGCTGATGTTCCTGGCCATGAGCTGGATTCTGGCGCGGGTATCGTTGCGCCGGGTGCTGTTGGCCAGTTTGCTTCTGGCGGCTTTGCGCTGGGCATTGCTGGGCAACTTTGCCGAGCACCTTGTTGTGTTGTTGCTTGCCCAACTGCTGCATGCCGCCACCTTTGGCAGCTTCCACGCTGCCGCCATTGCTTTCGTGCAACGCAGCTTCGCAGCCCGCCAGCAGGGCCAGGGCCAGGCATTATATGCAGCCCTGGCTGGAACCGGCGGGGCCGTGGGCGCCTTGTTCTCGGGGTACAGCTGGAACCTGCTGGGCGCGGCTACCACCTTTGGTATTGCCAGCGTCGCAGCCCTGGCCGCAGCCGTTATCATTGCGCTTCGAATGAAAGAGGGCAGGGCATGAGCCTTGGCCGTGAACCGGTAGTAAGGAGTTGCCCCGATGAGCAGCCTTAGCGTGTATCACCAGTCCATCCCGGACATTCCCAACAAGGTGCTGACTCACCTGGAAGACATCGCTGCGACCCTCGCCGAGCAGGGCGTGCGTTTTGAGCGTTGGCAGGCTGGCGCGTCGATCCCGGCGGGTGCCAGCGATGAACAGGTGATCGGTGCGTATCAACACAGTCTCGATGCGTTGAAGGCCGAGAAAGGTTATGCCAGTGTCGAAGTGACCCGCGAAGCAGACGCAAACTTGCTTGCCGAGCACACTTGTGACGAAGACCAGCTGTACTTTTTCGCTGCTGGACGCGGGCTGTTCAGCCTGCGGATTGAGGGCTACATCTATGCGGTGTTGTGCGAGAAGGGTGACCTGATCGGTGTCCCGTCAGGGGTTCAGCAGTGGCGCGATATGGGAGAGGAGCCGCGGTTTGTGGCGATCCGGGTGTTTAACCAGGCGCAGGGTTCGGTTGCCAGGTTCACTGGCAACACGATTGCAGCAGACTTTCCTCGGCTGGATGACTGAGTAATCGCTATCGCGGGGCAAGCCCGCTCCCACGGGTGGGAGCGGGCTACTGCTTACCGATAAGTCGGCAAAGCAAACCGCTGCTGGCTCTGCAACATTGTAATCACCGGCAACTCACTGGCCTGTTCGGCCAAGTCGCGGCGAATCGCACTGATCGCCCACGACAACTGTTCGGCACTGTGCAGTTGTGCATAAGAAATCGAGCGCCGGGTCTGGGTGCCGTCGGCTGCGCGCAGGGTCAGCAGAATTCCACCGTCGGGGCGCGCCTGGGTGGTCACTTCATGAGCGCTGAATACCGAGGCGAATTTTTCCTGGATGAGGTCCATATCAACTCCTGACTGTTAGTGGCAGACATGGAGTGATGGGTGCAGCGACTGTGCCAGCTTTTAAAATAAATTAAATGCTTATAAATCAATATCTTATAGATGATCTTGCAGGACGTTACCGTGCGTTCTGCATGGCCGTGCATTTTGCACAGTGCATTTTGCATGGTTGTGCGACCAATAGATTTCTACTGTCACCGCCATGACTTATCCACAATTGACCCCACGCGCTCCCTGACCAAGACTTGGGTCTTTCCGATAGCCAGGAGGTTCCCCATGTCTGACCAACGTAGCCCCACGCCCATGAACGACGACGAGGCGGCAGCGTTCGCCGAGGAGGTCTTCGATCGCGCGCGCAAAGGCGATGCGGCGATGCTTGGGCGCCTGCTGGAGAATGGGCTGGCGGTGAACCTGCGCAATGGCAATGGCGATACCTTGCTGATGCTTGCCAGCTACCACGGGCATCGGGATGCCGTTACGGTGCTGCTCGATCATGATGCGGACCCGCAAATCGCCAATGACAAGGGTCAGTTGCCCATCGCGGGCGCTGCGTTCAAAGGCGACCTGGAGATGGTCCAACTGCTGGTGGAGAGGGGCGCCGAGATTGACGGCACGTCCGCCGATGGCCGTACTGCGCTGATGATGGCGGCAATGTTCAACCGCACCGTGATCGTCGACTATCTCTTGGCCAAGGGCGCCAACCCTCGTCATTGCGACGCCCGTGGCACTGATGCCCTGGGTGCGGCGCAAACCATGGGCGCAGCCCAGACCACCGAGCAGTTGCTCAAGCTGCTCGGCTAACCCCTGGGGGCCTTTTGCGGCTATCCTTGGCGACTTTTTTCAGCGTCGCAGGGCCCCTTCATGAAATCCCAATTGGTCGAACTCATCGGCAAAATCAGCGCTGGCTGCATGCGCGAGGAAGACATCGCGCGCATCGCCGACGAAGCCGCCCAGGCCTACGCCGATCCGCAGGCGTTTCTCGCCGCTAACCCGGACATCAACTACGACGACAGCTTCCCGATCCCTTTGGGTGAGTGGATTGTCGTCGGCAGCCTGCCCGATACCGTGCTGTTCCAGGCCGATACCTACCAGGACCTGTTCGCCCAGATCGTCGACTCCTTCGACAAGAGCGTGGCGTTCAACCTCAAACCCAAGCAGTTGGCCAAGGTCGAGGCGCTGACCGCACTCAACCGCATCCAGGTGCAGATGGGCGCAATGAACAAGGACGCCGGCGGTTATGTGCTGATGAACCTCAGCCAATTGCTCGATGATGAACTGCAGATGGTACTGGTCGGCAATGCTGACCTGCCACGGGTACTGGAATTGTGCGCCGAAGTTGGTATCGCCGCAGCGCCAGCCCTGGAAGCGCTGCGGGTTGCGGTGCACGTTTAACCCAGGGCGGTATCGAGGAACATCATCACCGCAAAGCCGCCCATCAGGCCCAGGGTTGCCGAGGTCTGGTGGCCGTTGCGGTGGGTTTCCGGGATCACTTCGTGGGACACCACAAAGATCATTGCCCCGGCCGCCAGGCCCATGCTCACCGGGTAGGCAATGGCAAAGCCGGTGGAGATGCCCAGGCCGATCACCGCACCAATGGGCTCCATCAGGCCCGAACCGATCGCCACCAATGCCGCTTTGAAGGTCGAAAGCCCGGTTGCGCGCAGCGCCAGGGCCACGGCCAGGCCTTCGGGAATGTCCTGGATGGCGATGGCGCTGGTCAACGGCAGGCCGACATTGAGGTCTCCATTGGCAAAGCTGACACCGATGGCCATGCCTTCGGGCAGATTGTGCAGGGTGATCGCCAGCACGAACAGCCACACCCGGTTGATCCGCTCCGCCTGCGGGCCGCAAGGGCCGGTGCTTTCATGTTCGTGTGGGGTGAAGCGGTCGAGGCCGAGCATCAACAGTACGCCCAGGCCCATTCCCACCACCACTGTCAGCGCCGCGTAAGGTCCGTTGCCAGTGATTTCGCGGGCAGCGTCGAGCCCGGGCAGAATCAGCGAGAACGAACTGGCGGCGAGCATCATGCCGGCGGCAAAGCCGAGCATCACATCCTGGGTGCGGGCGCTGATCTCGCGCAGCACCACGGCCATGACCGCGCCAAGGGCTGTGGCGGCAAACCCTGCGAGGCCACCGAGCAGGGCCATGTGCAGGTTTTCTTGGTGATTGCCCTGCACGGCGTTCCAGGCACTGGCAATCAGCAGGCCGATTACCGCCAGCAGGCTCAGGCCCAAGCCTGCGCTGAGCCACGGGCTGCTTTGTGCCTGCTGCAGCCAGGCGTTCCAGAGTGGCAGGGGGGCAGGGCTGTGGGCGGGTGGCATAGGGGCCTCACGGTGGCAATTCAATGCACCGAGTGTAACCAGTGCTGTCAGGCTGCGGCGAACGATTCGCCTCTATGGGGCTGATAGCCAGCTATTCTGAGGGCAGACTCGATCAAGGGAGCGATACCATGGGCTCTACGTTCAACAGCCTGGTTGGGCTGATCATCCTTGCCCTGGATATCTGGGCGATCATCAATGTGATCAAAAGCGGTGCCAGCGGTGGGGCCAAGATTCTCTGGGTCCTGCTGATTCTACTGCTGCCAGTGCTGGGCCTGATCATCTGGGCGATTGCTGGGCCGCGGGGCAATGTACGGTTGTAGGAGCGGGCTTGCCCCGCGATGATCTTCAGATCAACCAGGTCCCTTCCAGTTCCAGCAGTATCTGTTTGCGCTCGATCCCCCCGGCAAACCCGGTGAGGGTGCCGTTGCTACCAATCACCCGATGACAGGGAATGATGATTGCAATCGGGTTGGCGCCATTGGCGGTGCCCACTGCCCGCACCGATTTGGGGTTGCCAATGTCCAGGGCAAGCTCACCGTAGCTGCAGGTGGTGCCATAGGGGATACGCTGCAGCGCCTGCCAGACTTGCTGCTGGAACGGCGTGCCCCGGGGTGCCAGGCGTACGTCGAAGCGTTCGCGCTGACGGGCAAAGTATTGGTCCAGCTGGCGCGCCACATCGTCCAGCTGGCTGCTGGCCGGCTGCCAGTCCTCGGCCAGTTCCCACGGCTGGGCGGCGTCCATGTGCAGCAGGCGCAAGCCCTGTTCGTCACCTGCCAGCAACAGTGGGCCAAGCGGGCTTGGGAGGTAGCGATAAAACATGGCGTAATGATCCCAATGTGGATGACTTTGATTCTATTACGAAATTTTCACAAACGATTGCCGACAATTTGCCCGCGCAATTATCCGTTCGCCGAATGACCGTGCAACGCACTCGCGTTTAGGGCACATTTGCCGATTCGTTTTACCGCCTTCCTTGAACCTGAACCCTAGGGATCTTCCAATTCATGGCTAACACGGACGCCTTGAGTCAACAGCGGGCTGCGTCGCGCCCGTTGCAAACGACGCTGAAATCACACTTGGTCTACACCCTGCTGTGCGGCCTGGTGATCATGCTGATGCTCAGCCTGGTCCGCCTGGCCTTGCTGGTCTACAACAGCGACATGATTGGCGACACGCCGATGTCGACGGTAGCCGAGGGTTTCCTCAATGGCCTGCGCTTCGACCTGCGGGTCGTGGTGTACCTGAGCATTCCGCTGCTGCTGGCGATCCTCAGCGCCCGGGCCATGGCTGCACGCGGCCTGTTCCGGGCTTGGCTGACCATCGCTTCGAGCATCGTCATGTTCCTCGGCCTGATGGAGATGGACTTCTATCGCGAGTTCCACCAGCGCCTCAACGGCCTGGTGTTCCAGTACGTCAAGGAAGACCCGAAAACCGTGCTGAGCATGCTCTGGTACGGCTTCCCGGTGGTACGCTATCTGCTGGCCTGGGCCTTCGGCACCTGGCTGCTGAGCCTGCTGTTCAAGGGCATCGATCGCCTGACCCGGCCCCGTGGCGTGTATGAAAGCCAAGTGGGTACGCGCAGCGTAGCGCCCTGGTATGTGCGCGGCGTGGTGTTCTTCATGATCCTGCTGGTGGCGGTCATTGCCGCTCGCGGCACCCTGCGCCAGGGCCCGCCCATGCGTTGGGGCGATGCCTTCACCACGGACTCGAACTTCGTCAACCAGTTGGGTCTGAACGGCACCCTGACCCTGATCGATGCGGCCAAGAGCCGTTTCGGTGAAGACCGCGCCAATGTCTGGAAGTCGACCATCGAGCAGGGCCTGGCCACCCAGACCGTGCGCGACATGCTGCTGACACCCAACGACAAGCTGGTCGATGCCGACAGCGCCGCCGTGCGCCGCGACTTCACCCCGCCGGCGGGCAACACCCTGCCGATCAAGAACGTCGTGGTGATCCTCATGGAGAGCTTCGCCGGTCACTCGGTAGGCGCCCTGGGCAGTCCGCACAACATCACCCCGTACTTCGACAAGCTGGCGAAAGAGGGCTTGCTGTTCGACCGCTTCTTCTCCAACGGTACCCATACCCACCAGGGTATGTTCGCCACCATGGCCTGCTACCCGAACCTGCCAGGCTTCGAATACCTGATGCAGACCCCGGAAGGCGGCCACAAGCTGTCGGGCCTGCCGGCGCTGCTTAGCGCGCGTGACTACGACGACGTGTATGTCTACAACGGCGACTTCGCCTGGGACAACCAGTCCGGTTTCTTCGGCAACCAGGGCATGACCACCTTCATCGGCCGTAACGACTTCGTCAATCCGGTGTTCTCCGACCCGACCTGGGGTGTGTCCGACCAGGACATGCTCGATCGCGGCAACGAGGAACTGGCCAAGCACGATGGCAAGAAGCCGATCTACGCGCTGCTGCAGACCCTGTCCAACCACACGCCGTATGCGCTGCCCGCGGATCTGCCGGTTGAGAAGGTCACGGGGCAGGGCCGCCTGGACGAGCACCTTACCGCCATGCGCTACTCCGACTGGGCCCTGGGCCAGTTCTTCGAGAAGGCGCGCAAGGAGCCTTACTTCAAGGAAACCCTGTTCGTCATCGTCGGCGACCATGGCTTTGGCAACCAACAGCAGGTCACCGAGATGGACCTGGGGCGCTTCAACGTGCCGCTGCTGCTGATCGCTCCGGGTATCCAGGAGAAGTTCGGTGCGCTCAACCACACCGTCGGTACCCAGATCGACATCGTGCCGACCATCATGGGCCGCCTGGGCGGCGAAACCCGTCACCAGTGCTGGGGCCGTGACCTGCTCAACCTGCCGGCCGGTGATCCAGGCTTCGGCATGATCAAGCCGTCGGGTAGCGAGCAGATCGTTGGCCTGATCAGAGGTGATCGCATCCTGATCGAGTCCAAGGACATGACGCCACGCATGTACCGCTACGAGCTGGGTGCCAACTTCAAGGCCGAGCTGATTGAAAGCCCGGACCAGCCGGAGTTGCTGCAAAAGCTTGAGTCGTTCATCCAGACGGCAACCAAGAGCCTGCTGGATAACACTGCCGGTGTAGTACACGGCACGCCGGAATAACCATGTTGCTGGCGCAGTAAACAGGACCCCGGCTTGCCGGGGTCTTGGCTTTTTGGGCCATGAATGCTCAAATCGCGCGCCTCAGCAAACGTGGGGCTGCAATGGCGCCCATCAAAAAAGGATTTTTGCGTGCGAGTGTTGGTTTTGATTGCCTGCCTGTGCCATTCACTGTTGGCAATGGCCGAAGTGGCGCCGCCGGATTACCAGACGCCCCCCGGCTGGCGCACCGAATGCATCGGCCGGGTGCAGTTCGATGTGCCCAAGGACATTGCCTGGCACCTTTCCAGTGGTTACTGGCAATACTACAATTTCGAGCTCCCCGACCCCACGATCACCCCCGGGGACAAGCAGATTGCCTACGGCGAAGGGGTGACTGGCGAGCTGCCCTTTCTGGTCGACATCGAGGTCAGTCCGTTGACCACCCGTGCACTCTACGAGCAGATCCGCTATGTGCAGAGCCTTACCCGTAACCCGGCGCAGGAACGGGTGGTGAAGGCACAGATGGAGGCGCTGGATGCCGCCATGATTGCGGCCCGTGACGATGAAACGCGCTACAGGGCCCTGAGTGATCAGTATTTCGACTTGCGTGAAAAGCTTGAGCGCATAGGCTACGTGAATTCCCAGCTGGTGGTGCTTGACGACATGATCAAGCAATTTACTGCCGAGGGGCGGCCGGTGGCGAAGTTGCAGGTCGAGCGCGATGCCTTCTTCAAGGAGCAAGCGCAGTGGCCGACCGATACAGAGTACGAACATGAGCGCTTTATCGAGCTGGGTGTACCGGATGCCTCTGCAAACTGGTATGCAGGCAATCTGACTGCCTACCTGTGGCGTGAGCAACGCATCTACCGTTTCAAATTCTACAGTGGCGCCAATACGGCTACAGACTCCGCTGCGCTGGCCCGGCTGGAGCCCAGGGCGCGTGCTGTGCTGGCCGCGTTCCGCACCCGCAAGCAATACGAAATCCCCCAGGACAACGGCTTCTGTGTGCCCTACGGCTTCATCGCCGACGATGGCACACCGCGACATGCCATCACCCTGGGCCTCAACCCGGCAGACAATCCCACGCTGCTGCACCGCCTGAGCATGAGCAGTGACAGCGACAAGGCCGTCGAGATGGTGCCGATGCTGCTGGATCGACTGATTGCCAACCCGTTTCCCATGCAGCTCAGTGTCGACAAGTTCGGGCCCTCCAGCGTGCGGATCGGTGCCGCCAAGGGCAGGTTCGGCGGCGCACGCTTTCGCGCTTATGACCCTGACAGTTTCGAGCCGGCGGCCGCTGAAACGTTCAGGATGGTCGCCGGTGTCTTGTCCACCGAGTACCAGCCCACCGTGGTGCTGGGAGTGATCAACGAACACGCCGAGCCGCCGCTTGCGTTCGAGCCCTCCAGGGACGATTTTCTGCGCACGCTGCAAAGCATCCGCGCGCTGCCGGGTGGTCACCGCTTCGAGCCGCAAGACGACTGAACAACCGCCTCTCGGCGAGGTCAACGGAAGGTAGGCCAGATTCACCCTGAACATCGGTACACAGGAGAGTCCAATGAAAGACTGGGTCGTTACCTTTGTTGACCAGAAGGGCGAGCGCACCACGCTGCCGCTCACCGCAGAGTTTGAGCCGAGCCTCGAAGAGGCGGCGCGGCTGATTCGCTCCCATCTGTATCCGGTCCTGGGTGAACTGGACCTCAATGATTTCCAGGACCGCGAAACCTCACCCACAGCCAAATGGCTGAAGGAGCAGAACGGGGTGGAGATAACGGCCATCACGCAAGCACCCTGAACCCGCATGCCGGCTGGCACGCCGGGCGATCAGGCGCTACGCTGCAGGCAAGGTCGGGCGATTTTTTCTGATTGCCCGGGCTTGCCGATCCACGTCACGCAACAGCTCGAATTGCCCCCGCACGGCTTGTGTGGCGGGCAGGTGCGTTTTGCACTGAAAGTCTATCCATCGGTAGTGAGGAGGACGATTCATGAGCAGCCAATACGAGGACATCAGCAGCACGGTCTTGCGTCGGATGAAAGAAGGTGGGTTCAACTTCGCGCAAATTCATCCCATTGAGTTTTATGCGGTATTTCCGGACGAGGCACGGGCGCGGCGAGCGGCAGGAAAGTTTCGCGGCGAATCACTCAGTGCCCAGGTGCACGAGCGCGATGACGGCGCCTGGCATCTGGAGCTGAGCAAGGTGATGTTTGCAACCTATGGCGGTATCGACGCGTTCGAACAGGATTTCGAAGCGGTGATTGCCCCGCTGGGCGGTGAAATCGAGGGCTGGGGCATCAAGCAGGAGCGGCAACTGGCCTGACGCCAGTAGGAGCGGGCTTGCCCCGCGATTGCAGTCGCGCGCTTCGCAATGAAGCGCTTACGTCAAAGCAACCGGAACGGTTGCACAGATCTGGTGCAACCGTTCTTCGTTTAAAACGCAACATATTGAATAACAAGGAATTATGCCGCTGGCACGGGGCTTGCGATGGCTCGGGTGCACGGGTGACAAGGAGTTCGGCATGATCCGCACTTTTTACGACGAAATGTACGCCGCTGACGGCCAGGTCCGTCCGCACTACCGGGAATTTGCCCGCTGGCTGGCCCAAACCCCGCCGGAGCTGCTGGCCCAGCGTCGACGTGAAGCCGACCTGTTGTTCCATCGCGCCGGCATTACCTTCACCCTCTATGGTGATGAGCAGGGCACCGAGCGCCTTATTCCTTTCGACACCATCCCACGTAGCATCCCAGTCAGTGAATGGCGGGTGGTGGAGCGCGGCTGCATTCAGCGGGTCAAGGCGTTGAACCTGTTTCTCGCCGACCTGTACCACGACCAGCGCATTATCCGCGCCGGAATCATTCCGGCCGAGCAGGTCCTGGCCAACGAACAGTACCAACTGGCGATGCAGGGCCTGGACTTGCACCGCGACATCTACTCGCATGTGTCCGGGGTCGACCTGGTGCGCGACAGCGATGGCAGTTACTACGTGCTTGAGGACAACCTGCGCACCCCCAGCGGCGTCAGCTACATGCTCGAAGACCGCAAGATGATGATGCGCCTGTTCCCCGAGCTGTTCGCCGCCCAGCGCATCGCCCCCATCGATCATTATCCCAACCTGTTGCTCGATACCCTCAAGAGTTCCAGCCCGCTGGATAACCCCAGCGTGGTGGTGCTGACGCCTGGGCGTTTCAACAGCGCGTTCTTCGAGCACGCCTTCCTCGCCCGCGAGATGGGCGTCGAACTGGTCGAGGGCGCCGATCTGTTCGTGCGTGATGAGCGGGTGTTCATGCGCACCACCGACGGTCCCAAGGCTGTGGATGTGATCTACCGGCGCCTCGACGATGCCTTCCTCGACCCATTGGCCTTCAACCCCGATTCGATGCTCGGCGTGCCAGGGCTGCTGGCAGCCTATCGCTGCGGCAACGTGGTACTGGCCAATGCCATCGGTACCGGGGTGGCCGACGACAAGTCGATCTATCCCTACGTCACCGACATGATCCGTTTCTACCTCGACGAGGAGCCGATCCTGAAGAACGTGCCGACCTGGCAGTGCCGCAAGCCAGAAGAGCTGTCCCATGTGCTGGCCCACCTGCCGGAGCTGGTGGTCAAGGAAACCCAGGGCTCCGGCGGCTACGGCATGCTGGTGGGCCCGGCCGCGACCCGTGCCGAGATCGAGGCATTCGCCGCGCGAATCAAAGCCCGTCCGGCGGCCTACATCGCCCAGCCGACGCTGTCGCTGTCGACCTGCCCGACCTTTGTCGAAAGTGGTATCGCCCCCCGGCATATCGATCTGCGTCCCTTTGTGTTGTCCGGGCGCGAGACCCGGGTAGTGCCTGGCGGCCTGACCCGGGTTGCCCTGCGTGAAGGCTCACTAGTGGTCAACTCGTCCCAGGGCGGCGGTACCAAGGACACCTGGGTGGTCGAGGATTAAGCCATGCTGAGTAGAACTGCCTCCGATTTGTACTGGATGTCGCGTTACCTGGAACGGGCGGAAAACCTCGCGCGGATGCTCGATGTCAGTTATTCGCTGTCGCTGATGCCCCAGGACGGTCGCGGCGACGGCCTGGATGAACTGGCCATGCCGCTGCTGATCACCGGCACCCTCGATGATTACCTGGAGCGCCACGGCCAATTGCATGCCGAGCGCCTGCTGCACTTCTTTGCCCTGGACCCGGAAAACCCGGCGAGCATCTACAGTTGCCTGGGCGCCGCACGGGCCAGTGCCCATGCGGTACGCGGGCGAATCACCGCCGACATGTGGGAAAACATCAACGCTACCTGGCTGGAGATTCGCGGTATCGCCGAGCAGGGCCTGGGACGTTATGGCATGAGCCGTTTCTGTGAGTGGATCAAGGAGCGTTCGCACCTGTTCCGCGGCGCCACCTACGGCACCATCATGCGCAATGACGCCTTTCGCTTCATTCGCCTGGGCACCTTCATCGAGCGCGCCGACAACACCTTGCGCCTGCTCGATGCCCGCTACGAGATGCTCGGCGACGAGGCCGAGGCGGTCAGCGACAGTTCGGCGCGCGGTTATTACCAATGGAGCGCCTTGCTGCGTGCGCTGTCGTCATTCGAGGCTTACACCGAAATCTACCGTGACGCACCGGCCGCTCGCCATGTCGCCGAATTGCTGCTGTTGCGCGCCGACGTGCCGCGATCGCTGCGGGCCTGCACCGAGGAAATCGACCAGATCCTCGCCAGCCTGCCCGGTGGCAATGGCCGCCCGGCGCAGCGACTGGCCGCCGAGGTGGACGCCCGCCTGCGTTACACCTCGATCGATGAAATCCTCGCCGAGGGCCTGCACCCCTGGCTGACCCATTACATCCCGCTGGTGCGTGAACTGGGTAATGCCATTCACAGTGCCTACCTGGAGGCTGTATGAGACTGACCATTAGCCACGAAACCGCTTACCACTACGAGGATCAGGTGCGCGCCAGCATCCAGTACCTGCGCTTGACGCCCCACGACAGCGAGCGCCAGCAGATTCTCAGCTGGCACTTGGAACTGCCGCGGCCTGTGAGGGCGCAACTCGACCCCTTCGGCAATATTCTGCATGTGCTGAGCCTGGAGGAGCCGCATAGCGACCTGGTCATTGGCGCCCGCGGCCTGGTGGACATTGATGAAAGCCGCGAAGCCGAGCACGAGCTGCAATCACCGCTGCCGTTTCTGCGCTTTACCCGTCTGACCGAGGCTGATGAGGCGCTGCGTACCTTCGCCAGCCAGCAATGTCGCAAGCGTCGTGATCGTTCGGCGCTGATCGAATTGATGAGCGCGCTGAACCAGCGCATGGTCTATCGGCCCGGCAGCACCGCTGTGGACACCAGCGCTGCCCAGGCATTTGCCGGCGGGGCAGGGGTTTGCCAGGACCATACCCATGCGTTTATCGCCTGTGCGCGCAGCCTGGGGGTGCCGGCGCGCTATGTGTCCGGCTACCTGTTCGACAGCGACAGCCAGCAGATGGCCAGCCACGCCTGGGCCGAAGCCTGGCTGGACGATGCCTGGTACAGCTTTGATGTCACCAATCAATTGGCCCGGCCCGAACGGCACTTGAAGCTGGCGGTTGGCCTGGACTACCTGGATGCCTGCCCGGTGCGCGGCATGCGCCGTGGTGGTGGCTACGAGCAGATGCACGCCAAGGTACTGGTGACACCGATGATCACTGCCCAGCAGCAATAAACATCAGGACTTGCGTGTGGCCATGTGGCGCAGGTAGGCCAGAAGGGCGTCCAGCTCGCTGTCGCTGATCACCGACTCGGCAAAGCCGGGCATCTTCGCTTGCGGCCACTGGCGCAGGCTTTGTGGGTCGCGGATATAGCGGCGCAAAAAGTCGGCCTGAAAGTACTCGGTCGGGTTGTGCGGCAGGTTCAGGTCCGGGCCGAACTGGGCGTCGCCGGCGCCGTTGAGACGATGGCAGGCCAGGCAGTTCTTCTGGAACACGGCAAAGCCCTGGTTGATCGGGTCACTGGCAGCCAGGCCTGGCGCCGGGCGCATGGCCGGGAAACGCTCGGCCACTGCCGCCAGGCGGCGAATGCTAGCGACCTGGAAAGGCCATTGTTCCGGGCTGATGCGCCCGGCTTGCGGGTGGGTCCAGACCAGATAAAACGGCCCGGCACCGGGTTTGCCTTTGGCCAGCGGTGGCCAGGGAAGTGCGGGGTCTTCAATGGCTAGCCAGGCCCGGGCAGGGCCGTCCTTGAGCAAGGGCGCGGCCGGCATCTCGGCGGCGAAGCCGTCCAGGGCGATGGCTTGCAGGTGATCACCGGCCTTGACCCCAGGCAGGAGCGCCGCCAGTGGCACCGCACGGTAGTGCATGGTTTTTTTGTAGGATACATCGTTGTCGATCTGGATATCCTGCGCCTGCGGGTGTGCGAGCAGTTCGGCGCTCTGCCAGTGACGGCTGCCGTCGCCCAGGTCGAGGGTCAATTGCGCCGCCTCTACGGGCAGGCAAAGCAGGGCGAGCAACAAGCTCAAATATTGGCGCATGGGCGGTCTCCAACCATCAAGGTCGGCAGATTACCTGCATACAACCGGCCTGGGCCAGGTACAGACCAAGGAGGGAGGGCATGCTGCTCAGCCGAACAGGCGCGAAAGGTTCGGCAGGATCAACAGCAGCGTGGTAGCAAAGAGTATGAGCCCGGCTTGACGTACTTTGTGTTGTTTGAACATGGCTGACCGCCTTTTTGTTGTTATTCCTGCGTGCCCAGTGGCTTCCTTGTCATCGATCTGGCGTACATCACCGAAACGTTTAGACGCGAACCGTTGCTAATGGGTATACAGCTAACCTTAGGGTCAACGTCACCCGTGTTTTAGAACGCTTTCGTCTGTACTTACTTTTTTCGATGTTTTTTGGCTATGAGGCTTTATGCCATCTCGTAGTTATTCCCTTGCTAGACGCCTGCGGGCCTCCAGCGAGTGGATCCACAGTCGATGACCGTTCGTCCGAGTATCATACTTGCCTGCGCGCCTGATTCGGGGCAGGCTTTACGGGGCAATCCCGCCTTTGTCGTTCAGGACTATCTCTATGTCGCTACGCATCTGCATCCTGGAAACCGACGTCCTGCGACCGGAGCTGGTCGAGCAGTATCAGGGCTACGGACGGATGTTCGAGCAGCTGTTTACCCGCCAGCCAATCGCCGCCGAGTTTCGCGTCTACAACGTGTTGAACGACGAGTATCCCGGGGACGACGAGAAGTTCGATGCCTACCTGGTCACCGGCAGCAAAGCCGACTCGTTCGCCAATGATCCGTGGATCGAGAAGCTCAAGGCATTTCTGCTGGAGCGTTATCAGCGTGGCGACAAATTGCTTGGTGTGTGTTTCGGTCATCAGTTGCTGGCGCTGCTGCTGGGCGGCAAGAGCGAACGCGCGCACCAGGGCTGGGGTGTGGGCACCCACCGTTACCTGATGAACGCCAAGGCGCCGTGGATGAGCCCGCAGGTCGAAGAGCTGACTTTGCTGATCAGCCATCAGGACCAGGTCACCCGCCTGCCGGACAACGCCACGGTGATCGCCTCCAGCGATTTCTGCCCCAACGCCGCCTATCATATTGGCGATCAGGTGCTGTGCTTCCAGGGCCACCCGGAGTTCATCCACGACTATTCACGGGCGCTGCTGGAATTGCGTCAGGACAGCCTCGGCCAGGAGGTCTACCGCAAGGGCCTCGACAGCCTGGCGCACGAGCACCAGGGCAGCACCGTGGCCGAATGGATGATGCGTTTCGTGGCGCACAAACCCCAGGGCCGTTCGGCCTGAGGCATGCCGTTATAGCCAGCCGGAGCGCTTGAAGCTGGCATACAGCGCCGTGCACCCCACGGCTATCCCGCCCAGCACGGCAAAGTAGCCGTAGTGCCAGCCCAGTTCCGGCATGTTCTGGAAGTTCATCCCGTAGATCCCCGCCACCGCCGTGGGGAACGCCAGGATTGCCGCCCAGGCGGCAAACTTGCGCTGCACGATGCTCTGGCGTGACGACTCCAGCAGCATGCCGATCTCGATGGTCTGGCTGGCGATATCGCGAATCCCGGCCAGGTCTTCCATCTGCCGGGTGACGTGGATCTGCACATCGCGAAAGTACGGGCGCATGTTCTTGTCGATAAACGGGAAGGTCAGGCGCTGCAGTTCTTCGCTGACCTCGACCATCGGCGCCACATAGCGGCGCAGACGCAGGATGTCGCGGCGCAAGCTGTGGATGCGCTGGATGTCCTCTTCCTTGAGCGAGCCGCTGAGCACGCTTTGCTCCAGCTCCTCGATCTCGCCATGAATCGCTTCGCTGACCGGCTGGTAGTTCTCGGTGACAAAGTCGAGCAGGGCGTAAAGCACGAAGTCTTCGCCGTGCTCAAGCAGCAGAGGCCGTGCTTCGCAGCGCTGGCGTACCAGGGCGTAGGATTTCGAGTGACCGTTGCGCGCGGTGATGATGTAGCCGTTACCGGCGAAGATATGGGTTTCGATGAACTCCAGCTTGCCTTCATGGCGTACCGGCGAATAGGTGACGATGAACAGGGCATCGCCGAAGGTCTCGAGCTTGGGCCGGCTGTGCTTTTCCAGCGCGTCTTCGATGGCCAGTTCATGCAGGTTGAACTGGCGTTGCAGGTTGGCCAGCTCCTGGGCGTTGGGCTCTTCCAGGCCGATCCAGACAAAATGCCCGGGTTTGCTTGCCCACTGGCTGCCTTCGTCGAGGCTGATGTTGGTGACCTTTCTGCCGGCGCTGTACACCGCCGCCGCAACGACTCGACCCATGGTTGTCCGCTTCTTCAATAAACCGTGCCAGTAGCTTGGGCTGACCAGCACGATTCGGCAACCACTCACGCCTGGGTCAATTCACCTTCCATGCGATCGATGCACTGCTGCATCTGCAGGCGGCACTGTTCGGCCAGGGCCGGCACGTCCTGCTGGGTGAGGCCGCTGGTGGCAATCGGCGCCAGTGAACGGATGATCACCTTGCTGCGGCGCCAGCCATTGAGGCTCAGGCGGCTGGCGTAGCGGCTGACGCACACCGGCACGATCGGCACGCCGGCCTCGACGGCCATATGGAAGGCGCCTTTCTTGAAGGGAATCAACTGTTCGCCCGGGTTGCGCGTGCCTTCCGGGAAGACCCAGATCGAGGTGTTGTCTTCGCTCAGGGTGCGGGTGGTGGTCTGCATCGCCCGGCGCGCCTGATAGGCGTTGCCGCGATCGACCAGGACATTGCCGCCCAGCCAGAACAACTGGCCGAACAGCGGGACCCATTTCAGGCTTTTTTTGCCGATGCACACGGTGCGCCGCGGTACCACGTGGCCGAGCACGAACAGATCGTGGTTGGACTGGTGGTTGGCAATGATCACGCAACCGGGCGGCTGGTCAAACAGCGGGCCGACTTCGGCCTTGATCTCGATGCGCATCAACCAGGTGGCAGGCAGGCCATAGAGGCGCGCACAGATTCGGCTGTTGTCCGGGTTGAACGGTCGGCACAGGCCAACCAGCACACCGAGAACACCGGCCAGGAGAAAATGCAGCCCCAACAGGAACATGCGGATAAGAAAGAGCATTCGTACGACTCATAGCTGGCAAACGCGGCGCAGTGTACGGATGTGCACTTCTATCGGCAAACGCTCATTGGGGTCGGTAGGCCTGATTACACAATTAGTTGCAATCAGGCCTTGGTAGGGGTCAGCCCAGGTGTTCCTGGTCGCGGATGATCGCGTCGTCGAGGATATCCAGCAGTGCTTTGCGCACCTTGAGCTTGGTGTGCTTGTGGGCGTTCATGTTGATCTTCTTCAACTGGCGTGCCGCCGCCAGCGCAGTTTCCTGCAGCTGTTCAATGGGCACTACCTTGTCGAGGAAGCCTGCGTCCACCGCGCTGAGCGGGTCGAACATCTCGGCGTTGATCACCGAACGGTGGAACGCCGAGCGACGCAGGCGATCACGGGCCAGTTCTATGCCGGCGTGGTGCATGGTCATGCCGATCTGCACTTCGTTCAGGCCGATGCTGAACGGGCCTTCGACGCCGATGCGGTAGTCGGCCGAGAGCAACAGGAACGCGCCTTTGGCCACGGCGTGGCCCGGGCAGGCGACGATGATCGGGAAGGGGTGCGAGAGCATGCGCCGGGCCAGGGTCGAACCTGCGGTGACCAGGCTGACGGCTTGCTTAGGGCCGGCAGTCATGACTTTCAGATCATAGCCACCGGAGAGAATGCCCGGTTGGCCGGTGATGATTACCACCGCGCGGTCTTGCACGGCTTGGTCGAGGGCGGCATTGAAGGCCTGGATGACGTCAGGCGAGATGGCGTTGACCTTGCCGTTGTTCAGGGTCAGGGTCGCAATGCCGTCTTCGAGGTGGTAGGTAATCAGCTCACTCATGACAGGGTTCCTTTAGGGAGAGTGGGGCAGACGTTACTCAGGCAAGTGGCCCAGGTAAAGCGCTGTGACTGACTGGCCGGTCAGCCTGCAAGGCGCTTGCCTTGTCTGGCGGGCCCGGGCAGAACCGGGCTGCCAAAGCACGCCAGAGAATGGCGGCTTTGCCCTGTGTGCTCGGTTTTTTTGCCTGATTGGCTTAAGCGCATGAAAATTCTGAAAAAAACCTTTGCCATCAGAACCTCTTTCGACTACATTAGCGCGCCTCGACAGGCTGAATAGCTTGAAGAGAAACGGTGAAGTGTCCGAGTGGCTGAAGGAGCACGCCTGGAAAGTGTGTATACAGGAAACTGTATCAAGGGTTCGAATCCCTTCTTCACCGCCATATCTAGAAAAGCCACCGACCTGAACAAGGCCGGGGGCTTTTTGTTTTGCCCATGAAAAAAGATGTTTCAGATGCTCAAAGAATGTTTCACCAAAGCGCAGATCCTGGCTGCAGAACAACTGCTGACCTTGATCAGCCCGACGGCCGAAATGGCCAGCCAGCATGTGCAGGCCCTGCGCGAGGTCGAGCTGGATGAAGATGACGCCGAAGAGTTCGAGGACGATCCGCAGCAACTGATGTGGATCGTCAAGGATGTGGCTGACTGGGAGTCGGTGTTCTTTGTCGACTGGAAGGACACCGAGTCGTTCGTGCAGAGCGTGCAGGAACTGGCACAGGCGCGCGATGCCGAAGTCACGTTCGGTGTCGAGGACGCGGAGGATGAAGACTTCCTCGAAGGCACCACCGTACCGGAGCTGATGGTCATTGCTCACGACGAACTGCACAAGCAGGGCCTGGTGTTGTGGAACTGGTCCACCGACGGCGACTGCTACAGCGGCTTCATCACCCCTGCGGATGTGGCGGCGCGCCTGGTCGAGCTGGGCGAGGTGCTGGAAGTGGAGATTCGTGAGGGCAGTGAGCCGTTCTGAAAAAGTGCTGCTTTCATCGCGGGTCAGGCCCGCTCCCACAGAGGATAGTGATTATCCAGGTAGGAGCGGGCTTGCCCCGCGATAGGGCCCTCAAAAACTGACAGTAGCCGCAACCCGTGCTGTCCGTGGCGCCCCCTGAAACAGATATCCATCCCCCAGGTACTCTCCAGCGTCGCGCCAGTAGCGTTTATCGAAGACGTTATCCACCATCAGCCGCAACACGGTGTCGTAGCCGCCAATCCGGGTGCTGTAGCGACTGCCCAGGTCAACCACCGCGTAGCTGCCCACTGCCACCGTGCCCGCCTGGTTGGCGTACTTGCTGGCGCTGTAGCGCGCCCCACCGAGCAGGGCCAGGCCCGCAACCGGCAGGCTATAGTCGGCCTGCACGGCAGCACGGAAGTTCGGTACGTTCAGCGCTTGATGATCTTCGTAATCCGCCGTGCCGCTGTTCTTGACCCGCGCCCGAATCGCTGCGGCGCTGGCATTGATCTGCAGGTTCGAGGTTAGCCAGCCACTGGCGCCCAGCTCCAGGCCGATGTTCTTTTGCTGGCCCTGCTGCACATACGTGAAATGACCCGCACCGTCAGGTTGTGAATACTGATAAGCCTGGCGCAACTGAAACAGGGATGCGCTCAGGCTCAGGCGCTGCCAGTCGCGCTTTATGCCGACTTCCAGTTGATGGGACAGGGTCGGGGCGAGGATCTGCGCGCTGTTGCTGGTAAACCAGGGGGCGGTACCGCCGGAAGACAACCCTTTGCTGTAGCTGGTGTACAGCGAGATATCGGCGCGTGGTTTGTAGATCAGAGCAGCGTTGGGTAGCAGTTGATAGTCACGGGTGTGGCGGCTGGGGCTCCCGTCTTCAGCAAAGGTCTTTTCATCCAGGCGTACCAGGCGCGCGCCCAGCACGGTTTGCCAGTGTTCGTTGAAGCTGAGCCGATCGCTGACGAATATCCCGTACTGCCGGCTATCGAGCCTGCGCGTGCTTTGGCCAGGCGACTTTTCGGACGGGTCCAGTATCGGTGTTTGTTGGTAGATGTTGCCGCTGCCGATCCACTCATTGAAATAGGGGCGCTGGTCGAGGGTTCGGCGCTGGGCGCTGCTGCCAACAGTCAGTTCATGGCCAATACCCTGGGTATCGAAGCGGCCATTGAGCGCCACCTGGGCTTCGTCGGTGCGCCGGGTATCGTCGGGGCTGCGGTAGTCATAGATGTCATAGTCGCCTGATTCACTGAAGTGGGCGCCCTCGCTCGAACCCCAGGCAAACGAGCTGTAGTCATCGATCACCACCTTGCTGCGCGAGGCGCTGACGATGCCTGTCCAGTTGTCACTCAAGCGATATTCGAAGCGTCCGCCAAGGTTGAGCGAATCGATGCTCACCGGGTTGGCCCAGTGCTGGTAAGCCAGGCGATCGTGCGGGTCGATGCCGTGGGGCAGGCTGTTGCCACCGAGCAACTGATAGCCGGGCACTGAACGCTGCTCACGCTGCTGGTACTCGGCGTCCAGTTGCAGCACCGCGTCGGGGTTGATCTGCCAGTCGAACGCCAGGGCGGCGAAATCACGCTTGCCGTCGGCGTGATCGACATAGGAGCGGATGTCCTCGTGCGCCAGGTTAGCGCGCAGGCCAAACTGGCGCTGGCTGCCGAACCAGCCGCCCAGGTCGGTGGCGATGTAACGCTCACCCTGCTCGTTGCTCGATACGGTTACCGAGTGCACCTCCTCCGGACGCTTGGTGACGTAGTTGATCAGCCCGCCTGGTTCCGCTACGCCGCTTTGCAAGCCCGACAGGCCCTTGAGCAGTTCCACTTGTTGTTTGTTTTCCAGGGCCACGTTCTGCTCGCCGGCGATGGTCTGGCCGTTGATCTTGTAGCTGCTGGCGGCGTTGAGCTCGAAGCCGCGTACGTTGAAGTTTTCGTAGTAGCCGATGGGTGCATAGCTTTCGCCGACCGAGGCGTCGCTTTGCAGCACTTCGCTGAGCTTGCGTACCTGGCGATCGGTGAGCAGTTGCTCATTGAACACTGCAATCGATGCCGGGGTATCCAGCAGCGGGGCCGGCTGCCAGCCGCCGACCGCAGCCTCGCGGGCCTGATAGCCCTCGCTGTAGGTTTCAGACACCTGCACCGGCGCCAGGGTGATGCGGTCCTGGGCCAGGCTGTGCGAGGCCGGCAAGGCCAGGCTCAGGCTAAGCAGGCGCACGGGCAGGCGAGGGCGGGGCAGGGTCATGCAGAAGCTCCTTGAAGACGAACACAGACGCGCCGTTATCGTTCGGCTGCTGTCCACGGGCTGGGTGCCCGATACGCAGAGGGGAATGGCGGGCAGGGTAAACCTGCCAGCATTGCGCCGGGCAGGCAGGGGCGCAATCTTAGCAGGGGCTACTGGCTGGCGGCGCCCCTGTTTTCAATCGATTGCCATTGTCATGAACGAACCAGCGCCACTTGGATTCAGCCGATGGCTGCCGTCTGGGCATGACGCCGCCAGTTGCCATCGATTTTCGACCAGGTCTTCTTGTCGGTTATGGCCATCAGCTTGCGGCCATCCTTGAAGGTTGCCAGGAAGGTTACCTCCTCTTCCTTGCCGCCTAGCCACAGGCCGGCGATCAGCCCGACCGGGCCTGCTACCAGTGCGCCCGCCATGCCCCAGCCCAAGGCTCCGCCCAGGCTGCGGCTGGACTCCAGATTGGCCAGGACCAGATCGGTAATGCGCGTAAGGGCGATTTTCTCGCCCGGTGAGGGGCTGCGGGCGGTCTTGAGTGTGAGCGATCCATTGCGGTACTCGCCTTCACCTTGCAAGAAATCGCCGGATTGGACCGTGAGTCTTGTCATAGGGGCATCCAGGTTCAAAGGGCTATTGACCAATCCCTACTCAGCGCCAGCGGCCGACACAAGTCAATGCTCAGGCGACGGAGGGTCAAGGGGGCAGTTGTAGTCAAAAAGTTATACGCACAATCGCAGTGCATAGAACAGAAGTATATATAGGTCGCTTTTCTGTAAAAAAACTTCGACTTTTACTATAAAACCCGGTGGTCACAACTCGTCTTGGTACACTCTTTTGAGTGTATTTCGTTTGCGCAAATTGACCTGCCTAAGTTGGTGTTTTTGCAATCTGCCTACATGAATATTTGGCGTCAAAAAAAGCTGGACAGCTCATTTCGTAGTGTGTCAGTTTTCTTCGGCCTCAAGTAAGGCGAGTGATAGGACGATCTCGCCGCGGGAGCGTCCTATCGGACAACAACTGCTTTTTGTGTAAACAAGGAAGTGTCTGTATGTCTAAAGTCAAAGAGAGCGCTATTGGTTTTGCCGGTTCTGTTTTGCAGCCGCACGGTGCGAGTTCTGCTTACGGCCTGATCAATAGCTTCAGCCATCAGTATGATCGTGGCGGCAGTGCCCTGGTCAATGGCAAAAAGTCGTTCACGGTGGATCAAGCGGCAGACAACCTGCTGCGTGCCAACGCCGCCTGGGATGACCTGAACGACAACGGTAGCATCAACCTGACCTACACCTTTCTGACCTCGGCACCCGCCGGGTTCGGCAGCCGTGGGCTGGGTTCCTTCAGCGCCTTCTCGGCGCAGCAGAAGGCCCAGGCCAAGCTGTCCATGGAATCGTGGGCGGATGTTGCCAAGGTGACGTTTGAAGAAGCGCGTTCAGGCGGCGACGGTCACATGACCTTTGCCAACTTCAGCGCCAGCAACGGCGGCGCCGCGTTTGCCTATCTGCCTAACAGCGCGCGCAAGGGCGAGTCCTGGTACCTGATCAACAAGGATTACCAGGCCAACGTCAACCCGCAGGACGGCAACTATGGTCGTCAGACCCTGACCCATGAGATCGGCCACTCGCTGGGTCTGCTTCATCCCGGTGACTACAACGCCGGGCAGGGCGTCCCGACTTACAAAGATGCGGTCTACGCTCAGGACACCCGCGGCTACAGCGTGATGAGCTACTGGGGTGAGGGCAATACCAACCAGAACTTCACCAAGGGTGGTGTTCAGGTGTACTCCTCGGCGCCACTGATGGATGACATCGCGGCCATCCAGAAGCTCTATGGTGCCAACTACGCGACGCGCTCCGGCGACACCGTGTACGGCTTCAACTCCACCGCTGAGCGCGATTTCTACTCGGCCACTTCGGCTTCGTCGAAAATCGTTTTCTCGGTGTGGGACGGTGGCGGCAACGACACCCTGGACTTCTCCGGTTTTACCCAGAACCAGAAGATCAACCTCAATGACGCGTCGTTCTCCGATGTCGGCGGCATGATCGGCAACATTTCCATTGCCAAGGGTGTCATCGTCGAGAACGCCATCGGTGGCTCGGGCAATGACCTGCTGATCGGCAACGCCGTGGCCAACGAGCTCAAGGGCGGTGCCGGCAACGACATCATCTACGGCGCCGGTGGCGGTGACAAACTCTGGGGTGGTGCCGGTTCCGACACCTTCGTCTTCGCTGCCAGCAGCGATTCGACCCCGAGCAATCCCGACCGGATCATGGATTTTGTCAGCGGCCAGGACAAGATCGACCTGTCGGCAATCTCGGCCTTTGCTGTCAACAAGCTGCCGCTGCAGTTCGTTGATGCCTTCACCGGGCATGCCGGCGAGGCAGTGCTGAGCTTCGATCAGGCAAGCAACCTGGGTAGCCTGTCGATCGACTTCACCGGCAACAGCCTGTCTGATTTCCTGGTGACCACCGTAGGTCAGGCGGTCGCCACGGATATCGTGGTCTGATAGCAAACTGAAAGGGCGGCGCTGCTGCGCCGCCTTTTCTGAGGCAGGCAGATAATGGTTCTCAAGCGAATGTTCGCGCTCGCCGCGATTCCCCTGATGTTGATGACCGAGGTTGGTATGGCAAGCAGTCTGTTACTTCCCACTCCCGCGCAATTGGCCGGTGACTGGACGTTGTACCCTGAAGGTGACCGGGCTGCCGGTTGTGAGCTGCAACTGGACGCCTCGCAAAGCTTGCGCGGCGACCTGGACTGCGTGGAAAAGCTGATTGGCGCGCGTCCCGGTGGCTGGCTGCCGACCCCCGACACGGTGGCATTGCTCGATGGCAGTGGCAGCGCACTGGTGCACTTCAATCGTGACGCGCCAGGTCTTTTCACCTGGACTTCGCCATCGCAAAAGATACTGTGGTTGGAACGTAAGAATAAAGATTAAAACCTTGTAGGTGATTGCCGATTTTTCAGGGATAGAAAGGCGGACGATGAACAGGCCGAATAATAAAGCCGGGGCGCTCTTGTGGGCGGCGCTGGCAGATCACAAGTCCACGCTCATCAGTGTGGGTTGTTTTACCGCATTGATTAACCTGCTCATGCTGGTGCCCTCGATTTATATGCTGCAAGTCTATGATCGAGTACTGTCTTCACAAAATGAGACCACCCTGTGGATGTTGACCTTGATGGTGGTCGGCTTCTTTATATTTATGGGTGCGCTGGAGGCGATCCGCAGTTTCATTGTTATTCGAGTGGGCAACCAGTTGGAACAGCGCTTTAACCTGAGCGTGTATAGGGCGGCCTTTGAGCGCAACTTGCGTCAGGGCGATGGTCAGGCCGGGCAAGCGCTCAATGACCTGACCCAGGTGAGGCAATTTGTCACCGGTCCAGCACTCTTTGCCTTCTTTGATGCGCCGTGGTTTCCGATCTATCTGGCGGTGATGTTCCTGTTCAACGTCTGGTTGGGCGTCATGGCCTGCGCCGGGGCGTTGCTGCTGATTGTTTTGGCGGTGCTTAACGAGCGCCTGACCCACAAGCCGCTGATTGAAGCCAGCGGTTTCCAGCAGCAGTCCACGCACCTGGCAAGCAGTCAGTTGCATAACGCCGAGAGCATCCAGGCCATGGGCATGCTTGGCGCCTTGCGCCAGCGCTGGTTTGCCTTGCATTCGCGCTTTCTGACCTTGCAGAACCAGGCCAGCGACACCTCGGCTGTCATCACCGCGATCAGCAAGTCGTTGCGCTTGTGCCTGCAGTCACTGGTACTGGGCCTGGGCGCCTTGCTGGTGATCGAAGGGCAGATGACGCCGGGGATGATGATCGCCGGCTCGATCCTCATGGGCCGGGTACTGAGTCCCATCGATCAGTTGATTGCCGTGTGGAAGCAGTGGAGTGGGGCGCATATGGCCTACAAACACCTGGACGGCCTGCTGCGCGCGTTTCCCGAGCCGCCAGCACCGATGGCCTTGCCGGCGCCAAGCGGGCGTCTGAGTTTCGAGCAGGTCAGTGCCGGCCCGCCAGGCAAGCGCGTGGCCACCTTGCAACAGATCAGCTTCAACCTGGGGGCCGGGGAAGTGCTCGGCGTACTGGGTACTTCCGGATCCGGCAAGTCGACCCTGGCCAAGGTGCTGGTAGGCGTCTGGCCGACCCTGGCCGGCACCGTACGTCTGGACGGCGCCGACCTGCACCGTTGGGACCGCGAGGACCTGGGCCCGTACATTGGCTACCTGCCGCAGAATATCGAATTGCTGCGCGGCAGCATTGCTGAAAACATCGCCCGCTTTGCCGAGCTGGACGGCCTCAAGGTGGTCGAGGCTGCGCGTCAGGCCGGCGTGCATGAGCTGATTCTGCGCCTGCCGCAAGGCTATGACACGCGCCTGGGTGAAGACGGCGGCGACCTCTCCGGCGGGCAGAAGCAGCGCATCGCCCTGGCCCGCGCGCTCTACGGCGGGCCGAGCCTGATTGTGCTGGATGAACCCAACTCCAACCTCGACACCAGCGGCGAAGCGGCACTGGCCACTGCCATTGCGCAGATGAAAGCCCAGGGCCGCACCGTGGTGCTGGTGACCCATCGCTCGGCCGCCCTGGCCCAGGCAGACAAGTTGCTGGTGCTCAGCGAAGGCCGTATGCAGGCCTTCGGCCCGGCCAATGAAGTCTTGCAGGCCCTGAGCCGGGCTCAGGAACAGGTGCAGCGCCAGCCCGCCAATGCCGCGCTGGCGACCGGAGGTGGCGCATGAGTCGCGTGGACAAGAGTCGCGGTGCCCGTTTTTATGTGCGCCTGGGTTGGTTGCTGACCCTGGTCGGCTTTGGTGGTTTCATCGCCTGGGCGACCCTGGCACCGCTCGATCAGGGCATTGCCGTGCAGGGCACGGTGGTGGTCTCGGGCAAGCGCAAGGCCGTGCAGTCGGCGGCCGGCGGAGTGGTCAGCCGCATCCTGGTCCGCGAAGGCCAGCGGGTAACCCAGGGCCAGCCGCTGTTTCGCCTCGACCAGACCCAGGTTCAGGCCGATGTTCAGGCGCTGCAAGCCCAGTACCGCTTGGCCTGGGCCAGCCTGGCCCGTTGGCAGAGCGAGCGCGATAACCTCGGCGAAATCATCTTTCCCGAGCAACTGAGCAGTAACCCCGACCCGCAGTTGAGCCTGGTGCTGGAGAGCCAGCGCCAGTTGTTCAGCAGCCGCCGTGACGCCCAGGCCCGCGAGCAGGCTGCTCTGAAGGCCAGTATCGATGGCGCGGTGGCGCAACTGGCCGGCATGCGCCGTGCGCACGGTGACCTGCAGGCCCAGGCCGACTCGTTGCGCGAGCAACTGGAGAACCTCAAGCCGCTGGCCAGCCAGGGTTACATTCCGCGCAACCGCTTGCTGGAGTACCAGCGTCAGCTGTCCCAGGTCCAGCGCGACCTGGCGCAGAACAGCGGCGACAGCGCGCGGTTGGAGCAGGGCATTGTCGAGTCGCGGCTGAACCTGCAACAGCGCCGCGAGGAGTATCAGAAGGAAGTGCGCAGCCAATTGGCCGAGGCACAGCTCAAAAGCGTGACCCTCGAACAACAGCTGACCTCGGCGGGCTTCGATCTGCAACACAGCGAGATTCTCGCACCGGCCGACGGTATTGCGGTCAACCTCGCTGTGCATACCGAGGGCGCGGTGATACGTGCCGGTGAAACCCTGCTCGAGGTGGTGCCCCAGGGGACTGCCCTGGAGGTCGAAGGGCGGCTGCCGGTCAACCTTGTGGATAAAGTCGCAATGCAGTTGCCTGTGGATATCCTTTTCACCGCCTTCAACCAGAGCAGCACGCCGCGGGTCTCCGGCGAGGTGGCGTTGATTTCCGCCGACCAGTTGCTCGACGACAAGACCGGCCAGCCGTACTACGTACTGCGCAGCAGCGTCAGCGAACAGGCGTTGGCGCGCCTTGACGGTCTGGTGATCAAGCCGGGCATGCCGGCGGAATTGTTCGTGCGTACCGGCGAGCGCTCGATGCTCAACTACCTGTTCAAACCCCTGCTCGACCGGGCAGGTACCGCGTTGACCGAACAATAAGGAAGTCCGTGCATGAAAAGCTTGATGACCGGGCTGCTGGCGGCGTTCGCCCTGACAACAGGTGCGCACGCGCAGACCATGGGGCCGTTTCAGGTGTATGAACAGGCGCTGCACAAGGACCCAGTGTTCCTTGGCGCGCTCAAGGCTCGCGAAGCCGGGCAGGAAAACCGCGCCATTGGGCGCGCCGGCTTGCTGCCGAACCTGTCGTACAACTACAACAAGGGCCGCAACGATTCAAAAGCCCGTTACCTTGGCGATTCGCGGCGCGAGGATGAGGACCGCCGCTACAACAGCTACGGCTCGACCTTCATCCTCCAGCAGCCCTTGCTCGACTACGAGGCCTATGCCAACTACCGCAAGGGTGTGGCCCAGGCACTGTTTGCCGACGAGGAGTTTCGCGGTAAAAGCCAGGAGCTGTTGGTGCGGGTGATGAGCAGTTACACCCAGGCGTTGTTCGCTCAGGACCAGATCAGTATCAGCGTTGCCAGCAAGCAGGCTTATCAGCAGCAGTTCCAGCAGAACCAGCAACTGTTCCAGCAGGGCGAGGGCACCCGTACCGACATCCTCGAAGCCCAGGCCCGCTTTGAGCTGGCCGACGCCGAGGAAATCCAGGCGCGTGATGATCAGGATGCGGCCCTGCGTGAGTTGGGCGCGCTGATCGGCGAGCCCGCAGCGTTGATCGAAGAGCTGGCGCCGCTAAACGACGGTTTTACTCTGCTGACGCTGCAACCTGCGACCTATGAGGCCTGGCATGATCTGGCCCTGGCCAACAACCCGCAACTGGCGTCCCAGCGCCAGGCCCTGGAAGTGGCCGGGTTCGAAGTGGAGCGCAACCGCGCAGGCCACCTGCCCAAGGTATCCGCCTACGCCACTTCGCGGCAGATGCAATCGGACAGTGGCAACACCTACAACCAGCGCTACGACACCAACACCATTGGCATCGAAGTCAGCCTGCCGCTGTTTGCCGGCGGTGGGGTGTCGGCGGCCACCCGTCAGGCCAGCCGCAACCTGGAACAGGCCGAGTACGAACTGGACGGCAGCACCCGGGCAACCCTGATCGAGCTGCGCCGTCAGTACAACGCCTGTCAGTCCGGCGTCAGCCGCCTGAAGGCCTATGAGCGGGCGCTGACCTCAGCCCAGGCGCTGGTGCAATCGACGCGCCAGAGTGTACTGGGGGGCGAGCGGGTCAACCTCGATGTACTCAATGCCGAGCAGCAACTGGCGACCACTCGCCGTGACCTGGCCCAGGCCCGCTACGATTACCTGCTGGCCTGGATCAAGCTGCATTACTACGCCGGGACCTTGCGCGAAGAGCACCTGGCCCAGGTCGATGAGGCCTTTGTGCGCCGTTAGGCGGTACCCAGGCGCACGGCGCGTTGGCGTTCGGCCAGGCCCCAGACCAGCACGGCCAGGGCGCCGATGCTCAGCCCGGCGACGACGATGCCGTCCCAGCCATAACGCTGGAACAGTTGCGTGCCCAGCAACGAGCCAAGTGCGCCGCCGATGAAGTAGCAGGTGATGTAGCCGGCATTCAGGCGGTTGCGGGCTTCCGGGCGCAGGGCAATCACGGCGTTCTGGTTGCTCACGTGGACCAGTTGCACAGCAAGGTCGAGCAACAGCACACCGGCCAGCAATGCCACCAGCGACGACTGGGCAAAGGCCAGCGGCAGCCAGGAGAGTAGCAGCGCCAGCAAACCCACCGTGGTGCCTAGCGGGCCTTTGCCACGGTCGGCCAGGCGTCCGGCCCAGTTGGCCGACAGGGCGCCGGCGGCACCGGCCAGGCCGAACAGGCCAATCACCGCATCGGAGTAGTGGTATGGCTCGGCTGACAGCAGAAACGCCAGCGGCGTCCAGAACAAGGCGAACAGGCTGAACGACAACAGGCCCAGCAACGAGCGCAAACGCAGGATCGGCTCATCGATGAACAGGCGAAACACCGAACCCAGCAGCGCCGGATAGCTCAGCCCGGCATGCTGATGGCGCTCGGGCAGGGCGCGGAACAAGGCGATCGCCGACAGCCCCATCAATGCCGCCGCCAGCAGGTAGATGCTGCGCCAGTTGCCCAGCTCGGCCATGAAACCTGCGGCCGTGCGCGCCAGCAGAATGCCCAGCAGCAGCCCAGTCATCAGGGTGCCGACCACCCGTCCGCGTTGCGAGGGGTCGCTCAGGCCAGCCGCCATGGGCACCAACACCTGGGCAACCACTGAAAACAGGCCGGTGAGGGTGGTGCCGATCAGCAGCCACGCCAGGCTTGGCGAAAAGGCGCTGATCAACAGGCCCAGGGTGCTGATGGCAATCATGCTGACGATCAGCTTGCGTTGCTCGAACAAATCGCCCAGTGGCGCGAGCAGCAACAGCCCGGCGCCGTAGCTCAGTTGCGCAGCGATGACGATGGCCCCGGCACTGGCGGTGGTCAGGCCGAAGTGTTCGGCGATGCTGTGCAGCAGGGGTTGTGCATAGTAGTTACTGGCGACGGCAAGGCCGGTGGCGGTCGCCATCAGCAGAATCAGGCCGCGGCTCAGGGTGTGGCTGGAAGAGGTCATGGACCGTCTCGATCAGTGGCAGTGGGGAAGTGACAGTATCGGAAATGCGCTAGCATGACGCCAATGTATCGTTTTCATTCTATCCATCTTGAAAATAGATCAATCCATGAACCTCAAGCAGATTGAGTATGCCTTGGCGGTGGCCGATACCGGCAGCTTCACCCGCGCCGCCGAGCGTTGCCATGTGGTGCAGTCGGCCTTGAGCCATCAGGTTGCCCGGCTCGAAGAGACCCTTGGCGTCAGCCTGTTCGAGCGCAGTTCGCGGCGCGTGCGCCTGACTCCGGCGGGCGAAGCCTTCGTGCACAGCGCCCGGCCCGCGCTGGAAGCTACCCGGCGGATTGCCGAGGATGTGGCCGCAGCCTGTGGTGAGGTGCGCGGGCAATTGTCCGTCGGCGAGATTACCTCGCTGACCGAACTGGACCTGGTCGATCTGCTGGCCGATTTTCATGCTCAGCACCCACGGGTGGATATCCGCTGGCTGATGGCCAAGAGCGAACTGTTGATTGCCGATGTGCGCGAGCGGCGGCTGGACGTGGGCTTTATCGGGGTCTGGCCAGGCGAGCGACTGGACGGTGTCGAGCACCGCCTGCTGGCCGAAGAACAGTTGGTGGCGGTGATGGCCGCTGAGCATCCTTTGGCGGGTGCGGCGCGCTTGTCCCTGGCCGATCTGCAAGCACAGCCGTTGGTGGATTTTCCGGCTGGTAGCGGTGCCCGTCGGCAAACCGACGAGGCCTTTGCCGCCGCCGGGGTACGCCATCGGGTGCAGTTCGAAATGACCAATATCCGCCTGGTGGAAAAATTCGCCAAGCGTGGCCTGGCCGTCGGCCTGGTGCCGGCGCGGATCGCCAACAGCTTCAACGGCGTGGCGGTGGTCGCGCTCGAGGATGCGCCGGTACGACACGTGTATGCGATCTGGTCGACGCACCCGACCCCGGCCGCCAGGGCCTTTGTCCAGTTGATTGAACAGCGCCTGGCAGGCCGGGAGTGTCATTGACCGACCTCAGGCAGCGAAGCCGCCATCGATGGTCAGGCTGGCGCCGGTAATGTAGGCCGCCTCGGGGCCGGCCAGGTAAGCGACGAAGCTGGCGATTTCGTCGACATGGCCGTAACGGCCCACTGCCATCAAACTCATCAGGCTTTCGGCGAATTCGCCCTGGGCCGGGTTCATTTCGGTGTCCACCGGGCCGGGCTGGACGTTGTTGATGGTGATGCCCAGCGGTCCGAGATCACGGGCCAGGCCACGGGTCAGGCCGACCAGTGCCGACTTGCTCATGGCATAGGGGCCGCCGCCTGCGAAGGGCATGCGCTCGGCGTTGGTACTACCAATGTTGATGATCCGACCGCCCTGGCTCATGTGCCGGGCGGCGGCTTGGGTGGCGACGAAGACGCTGCGCACATTCACCGCCAAAGTACGGTCGAAGTCCTCCAGGCTGAAGTCCGCCAGCGGCCCGACTGCCAGTACCCCGGCATTGTTGACCAGGATATCCAGGCCACCGAAAGCCTCGACCGTGTCTTGCACTGCCTGCTGCACGGCACTGGCATCGGCGCTATTGGCCTTGATCGCCAGAGCCTTGCCGCCGGCGGCGATGATGCTGCGCTGCAACGCATCGGCCTGCTCGGTGGCGTTGGCGTAGGTGAAGGCGACACGGGCGCCTTCGGCGGCCAGGCGTTTGACGATGGCGGCGCCGATACCGCGCGAACCGCCCTGGATCAGGGCTGTTTTCCCGTGCAGGCTGGATTGGGTCGACATGCTGTGCTCCCGAAAGAACAAGGCCGGATGCCTTGGATGACGCTCAGTATCGGCCGCAGATTACCCTGCCGGTAGCCACTAATCGCTATAGTCTGTGTAAACCAGAAGTATGGAATCGCCGCAGTGGAGTCGTTCAGCAGCATCGAGTGTTTTGTTCGCAGCGCCGAAGTCGGCAGCTTTGCCGAAGCGGCGCGGCGCCTGAGCCTGACCCCGGCGGCGGTGGGCAAGAACGTCGCGCGTCTGGAAGCGCGCCTGGGTGTGCGCTTGTTCCAGCGCAGTACCCGGCGCCTGACCCTGACCGAGGCCGGGCAGCGTTTTCTTGCGGAGGTGGCCGCGAGCTTTCAGACCATCCAGTATGCCGTGGCCAATCTGGCCAGTGCCGAAGGGCAGCCGGCCGGCACCTTGAAAGTGAGCATGGGCACGGTATTTGGCCGCTTGTACATCGTGCCACTGCTCGCAGAATTTCTGCACCGCTACCCGGCGATCAGCCCGGACTGGCATTTCGACAACCGCCAGGTCGACCTGATCGGCCAGGGCTTTGATGCGGCCATTGGTGGCGGCTTCGATCTGCCTCAAGGGGTGGTGGCGCGCAAGCTGACCCCGGCGCACCGGATCCTGGTGGCGGCGCCGGCATATTTGCAGGAGCATCCGCCGATTACTCAGCCCGCCGATTTGCACGCGCTCGATGGCATCCTCATTCGATCACCGCAGACTGGGCGCGTGCGCTCCTGGCCGCTGACCAGTCGCGAGCGGGAGCAGAGCCCTCTGAGCCTGCGTTTGCGCATGACCATGAGTGATTCGGAAGCCGCCTGTGCGGCGGCGGAGCAGGGGCTGGGCGTGGCGCTGGTAAGCATGCCGTTTGCCGTGCCGTACCTGCAGGCTGGCCGGCTACAGCGGGTGTTACCGGACTGGTATGTGGATGACGGCAATATCTCGCTGTACTACGCCGAGCATAAATTGCTGCCGGGCAAGACCCGGGCCTTTGTCGACTTTGTCATCGAACAGTTTGCCCGGCAGGGGCTGGCACAGCGGTTTGATGCGTTGGGTTCACTTTGAATAGGGGCTGCTGCGCAGCCCATCGCCGGCAAGGCCGGCTCCCACAGGAAGGGTAAATGCAGGCCATTGTGGGAGCTGGCCTTGCCAGCGATGGAAGGCGCAGCCTTCCCGATCACAGAACCTCGAGGATGTAGTAACGCTGTGGCACCCCGCCCAGCACCAGGCTGACCTCATCCTCTTCAACCTTGCCAAGCAAATGCTGCCCCAGTGGCGAGCGCGGGGTGATCACCGTGACCAGTTGTTCGCCCTGGCCAATCTTCAACCCCGCGCCTTCGGGGCCGAGGAACAGCCGCTGGCAACTGCCATTATCGGCCTCCAGGGTCACCAGGTTGCTGACCTGAATGCCGCGCTGCGGGTCATAGTCGCGTAGCAGCAACTGCTGGTACGCCGCCCGCGCCTGGCGGATCTCCTCCATGCGCCGGGCTTGGCCGGTGGCCAGGTACGAAGCCTCCAGGCCCAGGGTGTCGTACTTGTTTTCGGCGATGTTCTCTTTGGCAGTGGCTGCTTCATAGGCGGTTTGCGCCGCGCGCTGGGCGACGTCCAGATCAAGGCTCAGGGTGTCGATGATGCGTTGCAGCAGGTCGGCTTTGGTCATGGTGTCAGTTGCAGAATTCGAGAACGAGGGCGCGGCTTTTTTCGCTCGGCGCGGTGCGGTCCTGTTGCAGCCAGAACTGGCACTTGGGGTTGGACAGGTTGCGCGGGTTGCCTTGCACTTGCTCCTGGGCCTGTTGCACTTCCTGTTTGCGCAGGATCTGCTTGTAGTGCTCGAACATCTGCTGCTGCGGATCTGTTGCTGCCGGGGTCGCGGCAGGCGGCGCAAGCACCTGGCTGATTGGCTGCAGCGTCTGTGGCCACTGGCGTTCGGCCAGCCACAGGCTCAGGGCAATGGCTAGCGCGCCAAGCCACAGGCCCAGGGCGATACACAGGATCAGTTGCAGCGGCTTGAGGGTGATCTTCAATTCGCGAGGGCGGGGCATGATGGCCTCCTGGCCAGGGCAGGGGTTGCCATTGTCGCATGGTCGCATGGATTTTTTACCTGCCATGCTTTTGTCTGCGATGATTTACCCGGACAATCGGCGCTTTTTCCAAGGGGCCGCGATGAAAGCGCACTGGGACATCTTCTGTTGTGTCGTCGACAACTACGGCGACATCGGCGTGACCTGGCGCCTGGCCCGGCAACTGGTGGCCGAGCAGGGGCTTGCGGTGCGCTTGTGGGTGGATGACCTGAAGGCGTTCGTGCGTATCTGTCCCGAGGCCCAGACCGATGCCGCCCAGCAATGGCAGCAGGGTGTGGATGTACGACAATGGCCCACCCAGTGGCAGGACACGGCTGTAGCTGATGTAGTCATTGGTGCATTCGCCTGCCAGCTGCCGCCAGCCTATGTGCAGGGCATGCTCGAACAACCCCGTGCGCCGCTGTGGCTGAACCTGGACTACCTCAGCGCCGAGGACTGGGTCGAAGGTTGCCATGGTTTGCCGTCGCCCCAGCCCAATGGCTTGCGCAAGGTATTTTTCTTTCCAGGCTTTACCCCGAAAACCGGCGGCTTGCTGCGTGAAGCGGATTTACTGTCACGGCGCGACGCGCTGCAGTCGGACCCGGCCGTACGCAACGGTTTTTTGCAGGGGCTAGGCATAGTGCCTGAGCATAACGCTCGACTGATTTCACTGTTCGCCTACGAAAACCCCGGCGTGGCCAGCTGGCTGGATGCCCTGGCTGGTGACAGCCGTGCCAATCACTTGCTGGTGCCTGAAGGCCGGGTCCTGGGCGACGTCAAGGACTGGCTCGGCGAGCAGGTGCTGACGGTGGGCAGCATTGCTCGACGGGGAGCACTGACCGTGCAAATCCTGCCTTTCGTCAGCCAGGATGATTATGACCGTCTGCTGTGGTGCTGCGACTTCAATGCGGTGCGTGGCGAAGATTCCTTCGTCCGTGCGCAATGGGCTGCACGGCCGCTGCTCTGGCATATCTATGTGCAGGAAGAGTACGCCCACTGGGAGAAACTCGAAGCGTTTCTCGATCTGTATGTCCAGGGTTTGTCTGCTCCGGCTGCCGCAGCACTGGTGCAATTGTGGCGTGGCTGGAACATGGACAACGACATGGGCCAGGCCTGGCAACAGTTGCTGGCGCACTGGGACGAACTGGACTGCCACGCCCACCGCTGGAGCGCGGTACAGGCCGCTCAGCCGGACCTTGCCACGGCGCTGGTACAGTTTTACCGAAATTGGCTATGATATGCGGCCTCGATTTTTGTAAATCCATCCAAATTCGGATATATCGCAATGAAAACTGGTAAAGAACTGAAACCCGGTACCGTGATCCGTATCGACAACGATCCATGGCTGGTTCAGAAGGCTGAATTCACCAAGTCGGGCCGTAACAGCGCGATCATGAAGACCAAGCTGAAGAACCTGCTGACCGGCTACAAGACTGAAACCGTCTACTCGGCCGACGACAAGCTGGACGACGTGATCCTGGATCGCAAAGAAGCGACCCTGTCGTTCATCAATGGTGACACCTACACCTTCATGGACACCACTGACTACACCATGTACGAGCTGAACGCCGAAGACATCGAGGCCGTTCTGCCGTTCATCGAAGAAGGCATGACTGACGTCTGCGAAGCTGTGTTCTTCGAAGAGCGTCTGGTTTCGGTTGATCTGCCGACCACCATCGTTCGTAAAGTTGCCTACACCGAAGGTTCCGCCCGTGGCGACACTTCTGGCAAGGTCATGAAGCCTGCCAAGCTGAGCAACGGCACCGAGCTGAGCGTTGCTGACTTCATCGAAATCGACGACATGATCGAGATCGACACTCGCGACGGCGGCTCCTACAAGGGCCGTGCCAAGTCCTAAGCCTGGCATTGCTGCGAAATCGAAAAACCCGGCCTTGGCCGGGTTTTTTTATGCCTGGTGTTTGTCGATCAGACAGTGACGTGCAGGCGTACGTCGACATTGCCACGGGTAGCGTTGGAGTACGGGCAGACCTGGTGAGCGGCCTCGACCAGCTTTTGTGCCTCTGCCTGCGCAAGACCTGGCAGGTCGATGTGCAGGTCGATATCCAGGCCGAAACCACCCGGAATCTGGCCAATGCCAACCTTGGCGGTGATCGAGCTGTCAGCGGGCAGGGCTTTTTTCTCCTGGCCGGCAACAAACTTCAGGGCGCCGATGAAGCAGGCCGAGTAGCCGGCGGCAAACAGTTGCTCGGGGTTGGTGCCGTCACCACCTGCGCCGCCCAACTCCTTGGGAGTGCTCAGCTTGACTTCCAGTTTGCCGTCGCTTGCGCGCGAACCACCGTCGCGGCCACCGGTGGATTTGGCTTCGGCGATGTAAAGCGGAGTGACCTTTTGCATGTTGAGCCTCGCTTGAGAGTGGCGCCGTGGCGCTGAGTGGGTATGGAAATTAAATTAGCGCGCAATTATTTAGTGCGCAAGATAATTTTTCGGCTGACCTACCAACGGTCATCTATGAGCATAGCGCCTAGAGGCTTTTTTGCAGGTTGGCGCGCAGTGCCAGCAAGTCGGCCTGCAGTTGTTGCAGACGTTCGAGGTTCTCGCCACTGGCGGCCAGAATGCAGGGGGGCACGTCTTTGGCCCGGGCTTGCAGGGCGCGGCCCTGTTCGCTCAGTTGCACCAGCACGACCCGTTCATCTGCGTGGCTACGGGTGCGCTTGAGCAGACCCTCGGCTTCCAGTCGCTTGAGCAATGGCGTCAGTGAACCCGGATCGGTGAGTAGGCGCTGACTGATCTCTCCTACGGTCAAACCATCTCGTTCCCATAGGACCAGCATCGCCAAGTACTGTGGGTACGTCAGTCCGAGCTGCTGCAACAGTGGCTTGTATACCTTGGTCATCAGCAGTGATGTGGAGTGCAGGGCGAAGCACACCTGGTTGTCCAGGAGCAGTTCGTCGCAGGCAACAGGTGCTTTCGGGTCGGTGTTCATGCACATCCTTGAGTGGGTTGAGTGGTACAAATTTAGCACGCAAGTCATTAGCGCACTTACTGCCAGCGCAGCTCGCTCTGCAGCGCCAAGTCCCAGGGTGGAACAGGGCTGAAGCGACTCTTGAGGAATTCGAGCAGCAAACGGCTGCGAGAGTTCGTTTCATGTTCCAGGCGCAGGGCATAGATGCCGCTGCTTTCGGCGCTGGGCAGGCCGTCGTCACAGAACAGCGGCAGCAGTTCGCCGCGCAACAGGTACTCGCTGATCAACCAGGTGGGCAGGTGGGCGATGCCCAGGCCTGCCAGCGCACCGAACAGCAAGGTCTCGGCGTTGTTGGCGCTCATGCGCATGCGCGTTGGTCGATACAGGCGCATCTGCCCTTGTACCGCAAAGCGCCAGGCGAAGGGCGGGGCCAGGCCGTCCCAGTCCAGGCCGTCGTGTTCGGGTAATTGCGTGGGGCTTGCAGGAATGCCGCGCTGGGCCAGGTAAACGGGGCTGGCGCAGGCTATACGGACCATGTAGGCCAGTGGTGTGGCCACCAGGCGGGTATCGGCCAGAGGGCCGGCGCGCAGCACCAGGTCGACTTCACCCAGGTGCGAGCCGTGCAGGTCGACAAAACTGTCGATCAGGCGCAGTTGTACATCCAGCCCGGGGTAGGCCACCAGGAAGTCGGCGATGGCAGGCGCCAGATGACGGCGGCCAAAGGCGGCCGGGGCGTCGATTCGGATCAGGCCTTCAGGGGCATTGCTCAACGACACCGCTTCGGCACGTGCCAGGCGCAGCTCCTCGACGATACGCCGGGCGCGTTCGGCAAAGGCATTGCCGGCCGGTGTTGGGCGCACTGCATGGGTGCTGCGCACGAACAGGCGGCTGCCAACCGCGCTTTCCAGGCTGTCGATGCGTCGGGCCACCGCCGAAGGCGTCAGTGGATGACGGCGGGCGGTGGCGGAAAAGCTGCCGGTTTCCAGTACATCAAGGAACAGGCTGAGTTGTTCGGTCAGGGCATCGGGATTCATGGGGCCTTCTGCTTTTGCGTAAATGGCACAGCCATTGTGCGTTGCTGTGCGTTTCCCCGCTAGCACCCACTCGGTAGCATGCAGCCATTGATATTCCAGAGAAACGGCAATGATCGAGTGGGCGATGTACATAGCGCTGGGCGCGGCACTGGGCACGGTGGGCGGGTTGTTCGGCATCGGTGGCGGACTGATTGCGATTCCTGCATTGGGGGTACTGTTCGGACTGGACCAGCAATTGGCTCAGGGCACGGCGTTGGTGATGGTGGTGCCCAATGTGTTGCTGGCGCTCTGGCGCTACCACCAGCGCAATCGCATCGAGCTCAAGCATGCACTGCCTCTTGCCGTGACCAGCTTCGCCTTTGCCTGGCTGGGTTCGGTCTGGGCGGTGGGGGTCGATGCCCAGGCCATGCGCTTGGGCTTCGTGCTGTTTCTGGTGGCGCTGGCGGCCTGGAACCTGGCGCGGATGTTCATGAGCAGTGCCCAGCCTTCGGCTGAACTGCGTCAGCCCTGGCCATGGCTGGGCGTGCTGGGCAGCGGCGCCGGGGTTTTGGGTGGGCTGTTCGGCGTGGGTGGGGCGGTGGTTGCCACGCCCGTGCTGACCAGCGTGTTTGGCACGACTCAGGTGGTCGCCCAGGGTTTGTCACTGGCGTTGGCCGCCCCCAGTACCGCTGTCACCTTGCTGACCTACGCGGTGCATCAGCATGTGCAGTGGAGCATGGGTATACCGCTGGCTGTCGGTGGCCTGCTGAGCATCAGTTGGGGGGTGAAACTGGCTCACGCGCTGCCGGAAAAAGTCCTGCGCTCGTTGTTTTGCGGCTTTCTGGTGCTCTGTGCAGTGATGCTGGCCTTCAAGATCTGAAGCCTTCAATGATGTAGTCGGCCAGGCTGTCGGTCATTTCCGACTGCGTGGTGCGATTGCGCAGCAGCATGATGCTGGCGGTGGGCAAGGGTGGAAGGCCCTCGGCTTCGCCAATGATCTGCAAATCGCTGGTGATCAGGCTCTGCAGTTGCGCAGTGACGGCCAGACCGGCACTGACCACGGCCATGATCGCCGCGGTGCTGGCACTGGTGTAGGCGATCCGGTACTCCTTCTCGATGGCATCCAGGGCATTGCAGGCCCAGGTCCGGCAGTAGCAATCGCAATTGAACATCGCCAGTGGCAGGGGGGTGTGCTCGTGAGGGCAGAAGCCCTGAGCCTGCACCCATACCGCGCGCTCGCGGCGCAGCAACTTGCCGATTTCGTTGCCCGGCTCGCGGGTGATGATGGTCAGGTCCAGGTCCTGGCGTTGCATCAACTGCCGCGAACTGTCGCAATGCACCTCGACCTGAATCAGCGGATAGGCCTGGGCGAAGCTGGAAAGGATGCCGGGTAAAAAACGCATGGCGTAGTCGTCCGGGGTGCCGATGCGCACCACGCCGACCATGTGCGGCATGCGTAGGGTATTGAACACCTCGCTGTGCAACTTGAGGATGCGCCGGGCATAGCCGAGTAGCACCTGACCCTCGGCAGTCAGACGCACCTGGCGGCCATCACGCTCGAACAACTGGCGCTGGATGATGTCTTCCTCCAGGCGCTTCATCTGCATGCTCACCGCCGACTGAGTACGGTTGACCACTTCACCGGCACGGGTAAAACCACCGTGTTCGGCAATGGCCACGAAGGTGCGCAGCACGTCGGAATCGATACTCTGGTATTGGGACAAGGCATCAATCTCCTAGATGTATTACATAAGAAACATTCGTTGGATTGATCTTATGCCCGGTCTGACACTGTCGTCATCCCAACCAAGAGGGTAAGACGATGAAAGGTCAGAAATCGTTTGTTCTGCAGTACTCGACGTCCCGGCACGGCTGGTTTGTGCACTTCACGCACTCGGTGGCCGAGCATCTGATGCGCTGGCGCCAACTGCACCGCGAGCGCCGCGAACTGGCGCGTCTGAGCGACGCGGCGCTGGACGATATTGGCCTGAGCCGGGCGGATATCCTGCGAGAGGTGGAGCGGCCATTCTGGGACGACCCCCTGAAAAAATGAGTCGCATCATCGAGGTGCCACGACTAGTGTAAGTGGGCTTGTTCACAAGGAGCCGGGCATGCCCACCACACAGTCCCTTTCCCTGGCCCAGGCACGCCGCCTGGCGTTATCCGCACAAGGTTTCCACAACCGGCAAACAAGCCTTGCGAGCAGTGCTGCGCAGGTGAAACGGATGATCGATCGACTGGGTGTGGTGCAGATCGACTCGGTCAATGCCCTGGTGCGTTCTCATTACCTTCCGCTGTTTTCCCGTCTCGGCAGCTATCCACAGGCGTTGCTCGATCAACTGGCCTGGGGTAGCAACCGTCAACGCAAACTCTTCGAGTACTGGGGCCATGAGGCTTCGCTGCTGCCGCTGGAGCTATATCCACTGCTGCGCTGGCGCATGGACCGTGCGCGTCAGGGCCAGGGTATTTATCAACAGCTGGCGCGTTTTGCCCGTGAGCAGCAACCGACGATCGCTCGGGTGCTGGCGGCAGTGAGCGAGCAGGGCGCCTTGGGCGCTGGCAGCCTGTCGACCCGCCAGGAGCGCGCCGGGCCCTGGTGGGACTGGAGCGCCGAGAAGCACGCACTGGAGTGGTTGTTTGCCGCAGGATTGGTCAATGTCGCCGGGCGCCGCGGTTTCGAGCGTCTGTACGATTTGCCTGAACGGGTGCTGCCAGCGGCCTTGCTTGAGTCGCCGCCGATGACGGAGGCCGAGGCTCAGTGCGGGCTGCTGGTACATGCCGCTGCGGCGTTGGGAGTGGCCACCGAGAAGGACTTGCGTGACTACTTTCGCCTGGCCCCCGGTGACAGCCGTGCACGGCTGGCCGAGCTGGTCGAGGAGGGGACGTTGCAGGTCTGTGCAGTACAAGGTTGGACCCAGCCCGGGTACTGCCTGGGATCGCCACGGGTACCGCGCAAGGTGAGCGCCAGCGCCTTGCTTTCGCCCTTTGATTCGCTGGTGTGGGAGCGCGAGCGCACCGAGCGGCTGTTCGATTTTCGCTACCGGCTGGAGATCTACACCCCAGCGCACAAGCGCGTGTACGGCTACTACGTGTTGCCGTTCCTGCACAACGAACGTATTGCCGCGCGGGTCGATCTGCGTGCCGAGCGCGCCAATGATCGTCTGGCCATACATGCAGTGCATGAAGAGTCGCTGGGGCTGGATGAAGCAGGCATGCAGGCCCTGGCCGCCAGCCTGCACCGCATGGCCAGCTGGCTGGGCCTGGCCGAGGTGCAGTTGAACTGCCCGCGGGCCAGCGCCGCACGCTTGCGCGTGGCGTTGGCCCGCAGCAACTTCAGCGACGTACTTGCTTGAGCGTCTCGGCAATCAGGAAGGCCAGTTCCAGCGACTGGTCGGCGTTCATCCGTGGGTCGCAATGGGTGTGATAACGGTCCGAGAGCGCGTCTTCGGTGATGGGACGTGCGCCGCCGATGCATTCGGTGACGTTCTGTCCGGTCATCTCGATATGGATACCACCGGCATGACTGCCCTCGGCCTGGTGCACCTGGAAGAACTGCTTGACCTCGCTGAGGATCTGGGCGAAATCGCGAGTCTTGTAGCCGGTGCTGGCTTTGATCGTGTTGCCGTGCATCGGGTCAGAGCTCCATAGCACCTTGCGGCCTTCGCGTTCGACGCTGCGGATCAGTGCTGGCAGGTGTTCGCCAACCTTGCTCGCGCCCATGCGCACGATCAGGTTGAGGCGCCCCGGGTCGTTGTCCGGGTTGAGCACGTCGATCAGGCGGATCAGCTCGTCGGTGTTCATGCTCGGACCGACCTTGACTCCGATCGGGTTATTGACCCCGCGCAGGAATTCGACATGCGCACCATCGAGCTGGCGCGTGCGATCGCCAATCCAGAGCATGTGCGCCGAGCAGTCGTAATAGTCGTTGGTCAGGCTGTCACGACGCACGAAGGCTTCTTCGTAGTTGAGCAGCAGCGCTTCGTGGGCGGTGAAAAAACTGGTTTCGCGCAATTGCGGCGAACTGTCCAGGCCGCAGGCGCGCATGAAGGCCAGGGTCTCGTCGATGCGATCGGCCAGCTGGCTGTATTTTTCCGCCAGGGCCGAATTGGCAATGAAGTCCAGGTTCCATTTGTGCACCTGGTGCAAGTCGGCAAAACCGCCCTGGGCAAAGGCGCGCAAGAGGTTAAGGCTGGCGGTGGATTGGTGATAGGCCTGCAGCAGGCGTTCGGGGTCGGGGATGCGGCTCTTCTCGTCGAAACCGATGCCATTGACGATATCGCCACGGTAAGCCGGCAGGGTGATTGCACCAATGGTTTCATCACCCGTCGAACGCGGTTTGGCGAACTGCCCGGCCATGCGCCCGACCTTGACCACCGGGCAGCCGGCGGCAAAGGTCATGACAATGGCCATCTGCAGCAATACTTTGAAGGTGTCGCGAATTTTTGCTGCGGAGAACTCGGCAAAGCTTTCGGCGCAATCGCCCCCTTGCAACAGGAATGCACGGCCCTCGGTCACTTCGGCAAACTGCCGACGCAGTTCCCGGGCTTCGCCGGCAAACACCAGCGGCGGATAGCTGGCCAGCGTCTGCTCTACCTTGAGCAGGTGGGCCGCATCAGGGTAGCTCGGTTGTTGCTGGATCGGCAGGGCGCGCCAGCTGTCAGGACTCCAAGGGTGGTTCATCACGGGCTCGATCTGGTCGGAAAAGGGCTGTTTGCCATGTTAACAGTTGCCGCGTGCCTTGTTGCACTGGCGCTGTTCGCGGACAATGGCGGTTTTTTGCTTGGCACAGCGGGCTTGCCGGGAGACAACATGACAGAGCAACGGGTGGAGCGGGTGCTGGCCCAGGTGCATGATCAATACGGCACCATCAGTGTGCTGGAGGTCGATGACTATCGCTTTCTCGAGTTCGGCGAGGCGATCGAGCAGAGCTGCGTGTTCACCGCCGACCCCAGCTGGCTGGAGTACGACTACACCCGGGCCATGTTGATTGGCGCGCTGGCCCATGCCGAACCGGAAAGCGCGCTGTTTCTGGGCCTGGGTGCCGGCACCCTGACTCAAGCCTGCCTGAAGTTCCTGCCGCTCGAAGACGTCGAGGCCATCGAGCTGCGCCCGGATGTGCCACGTCTGGCCATCGAGTACATGGGCCTGGACGATGACCCGCGTCTGTATATACGCATTGGCGATGCCATGGAGTTGCTGGAAAGCGCCGAATCTGCCGATCTGATCTTTGTCGATCTGTACACCGATCACGGCCCTGGCGTTGCGCACCTGGCCTGGCGTTTTCTTGAAGATTGCCAGAAGCGTCTGAATCCCGGTGGCTGGCTGGTGATCAACCAGTGGGCCAGCGATGATGGCAAACCTTTGGGCGCGGCGTTGCTGCGCGGGCTGTATCATCGCCACTACTGGGAACTGCCGGTCAAGGAGGGCAATGTGATTCTCATGGTGCCCGCCGACCTCGACCAGCAGCTTGACCTGCCGGGTCTCGGCGCCCGGGCGCAGGCGCTGGCACCGCAGTTGGGCTACTCGTTGCAACCGCTGATCGGCGCGATTCGTCCGGCGTCCTGAGGCGCGTCACTGTGTCACTGGCGGAAAATCGATTCAGCCGCCAGCTTCGCCATCTTTCCGGGCCCGCTGTCACGAGGCCTGGCGCTGGCGTGTTTCATTAAAAAAATCTCCCGTGAATGGCGAATTCAGGTATAGTGCGCGCCGGTCTTTTACCAGACCTCGTTCAAGGTAGTGCAATTTCCCGAAGCCAGCTTCGGCTGCGCGTCCGCCGAAGCGGACTCTCCTTGACGTTCCTTTTTTCTTCAATCGTTTTCGCAAATCCCCGCCGACAAAGCTGCCAGGGTGACCTTCGGGTCTTACAAGGCATGTGCAGCTTTGGAGCATGGGTCTTTGCGGATGCACTTAGAGGCAGACCCATGACCCAGGAAACCGGCGGCTTCGCCGCTCTCGAACTTCATCCGAGCATTGTTGCTGCAGTGCTGGCTACCGGCTACGAAGAGCCGTCCGCCATTCAGCAGCAATCGATCCCGATTATTCTCGCAGGTCACGACATGATCGGTCAGGCGCAGACAGGTACCGGTAAAACCGCTGCCTTCGCTCTGCCAATCCTGCACCGCATTGACCCGAGCAAGCGCGAGCCGCAAGCCCTGATCCTGGCGCCAACCCGTGAGTTGGCGCTGCAAGTAGCCACCGCTTTCGAAACCTACGCCAAGCAAATGCCGGGCGTAACCGTGGTGGCCGTATACGGTGGTGCCCCAATGGGCCCACAACTGAAAGCTATCCGTAACGGCGCGCAAATCGTCGTTGCTACCCCGGGCCGTCTGTGCGACCACCTGCGTCGCGACGAGAAGGTCCTGGCGACCGTCAACCACCTGGTGCTCGACGAAGCTGACGAAATGCTCAAGCTGGGCTTTATGGACGACCTCGAAGTCATCTTCAAGGCCATGCCGGAAACCCGTCAGACTGTACTGTTCTCGGCGACCCTGCCTGCTTCGATCCGCGCAATTGCCGAGCGTCACCTGCGTGATCCGAAGCACGTCAAGATCCAGACCAAGACTCAGACTGTCACTGCGATCGAGCAAGCTCACCTCATGGTCCATGCCGACCAGAAGGTCTCCGCTGTCCTGCGTCTGCTGGAAGTGGAAGAGTTCGACGCGCTGATTGCTTTCGTGCGTACCAAGCAAGCCACTCTGGACCTGGCCAGCGCCCTGGAAGCCAAAGGCTACAAAGCCGCTGCGCTGAACGGTGACATTGCCCAGAACCAGCGTGAGCGCGTCATTGACTCGCTCAAGGATGGTCGCCTGGACATCGTCGTTGCTACCGACGTCGCTGCCCGTGGTCTGGACGTACCGCGCATCACTCACGTGTTCAACGTCGACATGCCGTACGACCCGGAATCCTACGTTCACCGTATCGGCCGTACCGGCCGTGCCGGTCGCGAGGGCCGTGCGCTGCTGCTGGTAACGCCGCGTGAGCGTCGCATGCTGCAGGTGATCGAGCGTGTTACTGGCCAGAAAGTTGCTGAGGTTCGCCTGCCGAACGCCCAGGCGGTTCTGGATGCACGCATCAAGAAGCTGACCAACAGCCTGGCGCCGCTGGTTGCTGACGCTGAGTCGACCCACGGTGACCTGCTGGATCGTCTGACTGCCGACATCGGTTGCAGCCCGCGTGCCCTGGCCGCTGCCCTGCTGCGCAAGGCTACCAACGGTCAGGCCCTGACCCTGGAAGCGGTGGAGAAAGAGCAGCCGCTGGTTCCGACCTCCGCCCCGCGTGAGCGCACTGGCGACCGTCCAGAGCGTGGCGAGCGTGAGCGTCGTGCACCGATGCCGTTGGGCGAAGGTCGTGCTCGCTGCCGTACCGCGCTGGGCGCGCGTGACGGTATCGCCGCCAAGAACCTGCTGGGCGCCATCCTCAACGAAGGCGGCCTGGCCCGCGAAGCCATCGGTCGCATCCAGGTGCGCGACAGCTTCAGCCTGGTCGAGCTGCCGGAAGAAGGTCTGGAGCGTCTGCTGACCAAGCTCAAGGACACTCGTGTTGCCGGCAAGCAGCTGAAGCTGCGCCGCTACCGCGAAGACTGATCCGCGAGTGATAAAAAAATCCCCGACTGAGTCGGGGATTTTTTTTGCCTGTATGAAAGCTGGCGGGATCAGCCGAACCGATAGATATCCATCCCCAGTGCCCCCAGCGTGAAGCCCTGGTGGGCAATACTGAACGGCCCGCCCGCACCTCGGGCGAAGTACAGCGGCAACAAGTGTTCATCACTTGGATGGTTGCGCACTGCAAAGGGTGCTTGCTGACGGTAGTCAAGCAGGGCTGGGGTGTCGTCGCCTGTCAGCTTGTCGATCATCCAGTCGCGAAAGGCCAGGGCCCAGGGCTCAATGCTTTCCGGGCCCGCCTGCCAGTCCAGTTCGCGCAGGTTGTGGGTGATGCTGCCCGAGCCTATCAGCAGAACGCCTTCATTGCGCAATTGCGCCAACGCCTGACCCACCCGCTCCTGCAGCTGTGGGCCCCGTTGGCTGGGGAGAGAAACCTGTACCACGGGGATGTCTGCAGCCGGGTACATCAGTGACAGCGGGACCCAGGCGCCATGATCGAAAGGGCGCTTGGCGTCCAGGCCGGCAGGCAGGTCGGCGACGTCTAGCAGGGCTTTAATGCGTTCGGCCAGGCCTGGCTCGCCGGGCGCCGGATACTGCACGGCATACAGAGCTGCGGGAAATCCACCGAAATCATGCCAGGTCTGCGGTTGGGGATTGCAGGATACCCACAGCTCGCGGCTCTCCCAGTGCGCCGAGACCACCACGATGGCCTTGGGTCGTGGTAGCTCTGCGGCCAGGCGCGCCAGGGCCGGGCCGCTGGCCCCGGGCTCGAGGGCAAGCATGGGGGAGCCGTGAGAAATAAACAGGCTGGGCAGCATGGGCTAGGTCCTGGAGGTTAAGATAGGTTCATCTTCCGGCAGATCAATGATCGGATTCCAATATAAGTTTTTGCATCATTCGATCGAAAAATTCGAGGTGTTTCATGCAGGCAGAGTTCTGGCACAAGCGTTGGGCGGACAATCAGATCGGCTTTCATCAGGGGCAGGTCAATGCTCACCTGCAACAACACTGGTCGGCGCTGGGGCTGGAGCAGGGCAGCAAGGTGCTGGTGCCTCTGTGTGGCAAGAGCCTGGACCTGGCCTGGCTGGCCGGGCAGGGGCATCAGGTGCTGGGGGTTGAGCTTTCCCAGCGTGCGGTGGAAGATTTTTTCAGTGGCCAGCAGTTGCAGCCGCAGGTTGATGAGTGCGGCGCCTTCAAGGTCTACCGCAGTGGCAGCCTGGAGATCTGGTGTGGCGACTTCTTCGCCCTCAGCGCCACGGACCTGGCCAGCTGCACCGGGCTGTACGACCGCGCAGCGCTGATCGCCTTGCCGCCTGCCATGCGCGAGCGGTACGCCGCACTGCTGACGGCGAATCTGCCGCCGACGTGCAAGGGCTTGATGGTTACCCTGGACTACGATCAGCTGAAGCTCGATGGGCCGCCCTTTGCGGTGGGGGATGCTGAAACGCGGCGACTGTTTGCTGCTTGGCAACCGCATGCATTGCAGGCCCAGGACATTATTGGTCAAAGCCCCAGGTTCGAGCAGGCCGGGGTGGTGGAGTTGTTCGAGCAGGTCTATCGCCTGCAGCGTTGAAACGCAAAAGGGCGACCGAAGTCGCCCTTTTTTACGACTGATACCGATCAGCCGCGACGACGAAGGGCTTCGATACGGTCTTCCAGTGGTGGGTGGCTCATCAGCAGGCCTGCCAGGCCCTGCTTCAGGCCGCCGTTAATACCGAAGGCGTTGAGGGTGTCGGGCATGTGCACCGGCACGCCTTGCTCCGAGCGCAGGCGCTGCAAGGCGCCTATCATCGCGTTGGTACCGGCCAGGCGTGCACCGGCTTCGTCGGCGCGGTACTCGCGTTTGCGCGAGAACCACATGACGATGGTGCTGGCCAGGATGCCCAGTACCAGTTCGGCGACGATGGTCGCGATGTAGTAGGCGATGCCTTGGCCTTCTTCGTTCTTGAAGATCACCTTGTCGACGAAGTTGCCGATGATGCGGGCAAAGAACATCACGAAGGTGTTGACCACGCCCTGCACCAGGGCGAGGGTGACCATGTCGCCGTTGGCCACGTGGCCGATTTCATGGGCCAGCACGGCGCGCACTTCATCGGGCGAAAAACGCTCGAGCAGGCCCTGGCTGACTGCTACCAGAGCGTCGTTGCGGTTCCAGCCGGTAGCGAAAGCGTTGGCCTCGTAGGCTGGGAAGATGCCCACTTCCGGCATCTTGATGCCGGCTTCGCGGGACAGTTCCTCGACGGTCTGCAGCAGCCATTGTTCGTGGCGGGTGCGCGGTTGGCTGATGATCTGGGTACCAGTGCTCATCTTCGCCATCCACTTGGAGATGAACAGCGAGATCAGCGAGCCGGCAAAACCGAACACCGCGCAGAAAATCAGCAGTTGGTCGAGTTTGAGGTCAACGCCGTTGGCCGCCATGAACCCGTTGAAGCCAAACAGGCTCAGGGTAATGCTGGCAATCAGCACAACCGCGAGGTTGGTGGCCACAAACAGTAAGATGCGCATCATGGTTGTTACGTTCTCCTGACGGATAAAAGTGTCACGTATGCGGGGTATATAAGGTGCGCGCTGCGGTGATTCAACCGGGCGACTATTTCAAACTGTGTACTTGCCTGAATTGCAGGCGCGTTCCATCAACCCGCACGCCAGAGCGGCGGGTGATGAAAAGGCCAAATGCTTGGTCTGTAAGGCCTTTACCTGGATCGGTACAGACCATTCCATATCAACTGTAGGTTACTGCTGATATGTCTTCAGGAAGTTTCCGATACGGCCAATGGCCTGCTCCAGGTCATCGACCCGTGGCAGGGTCACCACGCGGAAATGGTCCGGCCACGGCCAGTTGAAGGCGGTGCCCTGAACGATCAGCAGTTTTTCCGAGAGCAGAAGGTCAAGGACGAACTTCTCGTCGTTGTGGATCGGGCAGACCTTCGGGTCGATGCGCGGGAAGGCGTACAGCGCCCCCATGGGCTTGACGCAGCTGACCCCGGGAATGCTGTTGAGCAGCTCCCAGGTACGGTTGCGCTGTTCCAGCAGACGACCCTGGGGCAGCACCAGGTCGTTGATGCTCTGGTAGCCACCGAGGGCGGTCTGGATGGCATGCTGGCTCGGTACGTTGGCGCACAGACGCATGTTGGCCAGCATGTCGATGCCTTCGATGTAGCTCTGGGCGTGCAGCTTGGGCCCGGAGATGGCCAGCCAGCCGGAGCGGAAGCCCGCCACCCGGTAAGACTTGGACAGGCCGTTGAAGGTCAGGCAGAGCAGGTCCGGTGCCAGTGAGGCGGTGCTGATGTGCACGGCTTCGTCATAGAGGATCTTGTCGTAGATCTCGTCGGAGAACACCACCAGGTTGTGCTGGCGGGCCAGTTCCAGCATGCCCAGCAGCAGCTCACGCGAGTACACGGCGCCAGTGGGGTTGTTCGGGTTGATGATCACCAGGGCCTTGGTGTTGGAGGTGATCTTGGCCTTGATGTCGTCCAGGTCCGGGAACCAGTCGGCCTGCTCGTCGCACAGGTAGTGCACCGGGTTACCGCCGGCCAGGCTCACCGCGGCGGTCCACAGCGGGTAGTCCGGTGCCGGGATCAGCACTTCGTCACCATTGTTGAGCAGGGCCTGCATCGACATCACGATCAGCTCGGAGACGCCGTTGCCCAGGTAGATGTCTTCAATGCCGACACCTTCAACCTGCTTTTGCTGGTAGTACTGCATCACCGCCTTGCGCGCGCTGAACAGGCCTTTGGAGTCGCTGTAGCCCTGGGCGGTCGGCAGGTTGCGGATCACATCCTGGAGGATTTCGTCCGGCGCCTCGAAACCAAAGGGCGCCGGGTTGCCGATGTTCAGCTTGAGGATGCGATGGCCTTCCTCTTCCAGGCGTTTGGCGTGCTTGAGCACCGGGCCGCGAATGTCATAGCAGACATTGGCGAGCTTGTTCGATTTGCTGACCTGCATGATGTGATCCCGATTAGAAAAGATCGTCGCGCAACGCGCGGTGAAAACGTTTGAATTACGTGTGACGCGGGTGCCAGACTGATGCCTGATGAGGCGCAATAATATACGTGCCGCCCGCCCTGTGGAAAAGCCATGGCGCGGGGTTTTTGGACAGATGAGGCCTGATGATGGAAAAACTCGAGAAAACCTTGGAAGAATGGCGCGCCATGCTCGATCCCGAGCAGTATAACGTGTGTCGCCTGAAGGGCACCGAGCGGCCGTTCAGTGGCAAGTACAATGGCACCAAGACCGACGGTGTCTACCATTGCATTTGCTGCAACGAAGCGCTGTTCGATTCAAAGGCCAAGTTTGATTCCGGATGTGGCTGGCCCAGTTTCTACGAGCCAATTGCCGACAGCGCGATGATCGAGATCCGCGACACGTCCCACGGCATGATCCGTACCGAAGTCACCTGCGCCACGTGCGACGCCCATCTGGGGCATGTATTTCCTGACGGTCCGCCGCCGACCGGGCTACGCTACTGCATCAACTCGGTCTGCCTGGACCTGGTGCCGCGCTGAATAAAGCTGAATAAAGGAGAAAGGTCATGGCCGACGCACTGCTGAAGATTCCCTGCATTACCCTCAACGGCGAGCAAAAAGCCCTGGCCGACTACCCCGCCAAGGCGCTGCTGGTGGTCAATACCGCCAGCCAGTGCGGGTTTACCCCGCAGTACAAGGGCCTGGAGCAGCTCTGGCAGCGTTATCGCGAGCAGGGGCTGGTGGTGCTGGGCTTTCCGTGCAATCAGTTCGGCAAGCAGGAACCGGGCGATGCGCAGGCCATTGCGCAATTTTGCGAGCTCAATTTTGGTGTCAGCTTCCCGCTGTTTCGCAAAATCGAGGTCAACGGCAAGCGTGCCCATCCGCTCTTCGTCGAACTCAAAGAGCGCGCCCCGGGTCTGTTTGGATCGCAACGGATCAAGTGGAACTTCACCAAGTTTCTGCTCGATCCGGCCACCGGCAAGGTCACGCGCTACGCGCCGAGCACCAAGCCCGATGCCCTGACTGGCTCGATCGAAAAGCTGCTCAGGTAGCGGTCAGCGGTACCCAGTGGTCGATCAACGCCAGCAGTTCTTCGCGGCGAAACGGTTTGGCCAGGTAATCGCTCATGCCCGCCGCCCGGCAGCGTTCGCGCTCTTCGGGCATGGCGTTGGCGGTCAGGGCGACAATGGGCAGGTCTGGCCAGCGGCCGCTCTGGCGAATACGCCGGCTGGCCTCATAGCCATCCATCACTGGCATGTTGCAATCCATCAGCACCAGCTCGAACGTCCCCTGCTCCAGTTGCTCAAGGGCTTCGGCACCATGGGCGGCGACGCTGACCTCGCAGCCGAGCTTGGCCAGCATGCCCTTGGCCACCAATTGGTTCACCGGATTGTCTTCGACCAGCAGGATGCGCGCGCGGCGTTCGCTGGCTTGGGCACCATCGAGCGGTGACGGGTTGATGCTGTCGGCACCGTGCAAGGTGCGTCGCAGGGTCTGGTACAGGGCATTGCGCGCCAGTGGTCGCGCCTGCTGCTGCAGTGGCGCCAGGTACGCGGCCTGTTCGCCGGGCAGAAAATTGCCGTAGGCGGTCACCAGCAAAATTGGCGCACTGATGTGCGGGCGCAGGCTGAACAGGCAGTCCAGATCATCAGTAATCAGCAGGTCCGGGGTGGTGTGGTGAAGCTGCGCTGGGCTGTCGTAGCGCTGGTAGTCCAGGCCCCAGCTGGGCAGTAGCGTTTGCAGCAGTTCGGCCAGGCCGCTACTGGCACTGCTGATTGCCGCAATGCTGCCGCGCAATGAGGGCGCAGGTACCGCCGCGCTATGGCTGGGCAGCGGCAGTTCGGCGCTGAACTGGCTACCAAAGCCGGCTTCGGAGCTGATGCTCAAGCGACCCTGCATGGCTTCACAGAGGTTATTGGTCAGCGCTAGGCCCAGGCCGGTGCCACCATACTGGCGGGTGATGCCGGCGCCAGCTTGGGTGAAGGGCTGGAAGATCCGTACCTGGGCTTCGCTGGGGATACCGATACCGGTATCGCAGACGTCCAGGCGAACCCCGCCGGGGTAGCTGCTCAGGCGCACATCGACCCGGCCGAAGCGGGTGAACTTTAAGGCGTTGGACAGCAAGTTGCTGACGATCTGCCGTACTCGGGTCGGGTCGCCGAGTACCATCGAAGGAAAGTGCGGATCGATCAGGCAGGTCAGTTCGACACTCGGCGCGGCATTTTGTGACAGCAGGTTGGCCGTGTCTTCGACCAGGGCGCCGAGGTCGAAGGGAATGCGTTCGAGCTCCAGTTGCCCAGCATCGAATTTGGACAGGTCGAGAATATCGTTGAGCAGCTCGACCAGTACCTTGCCCGAGTCGTGGGCAATCGACAGTTGCTGGCGTTGCTCGGCATTGAGCGAGCTGTCCAGCGACAGGGCGATCATGCCCAGCAGGCCGTTGAGCGGTGTGCGGATCTCATGGCTCATGTTGGCCAGGAAGGCTGCGCGGGCCTGGGCCATGTCCAGCGCTCGGCGCCGGGCTTCTTCGAGCTCTTCGTTGGACTGGCTGAGGCGGGTGTTGCTGGCCTTGAGCTCGTTGGTGCGCGCCGAGACGATGTTCTCCAGTTCGTTGAGGTAGTCGGTCAGGCGGTTTTCGGCGTTGCGCCGCTGCTGGATCTCGGTGGCCATGCTGACGAACTGCTGGTTGGCGACTTTGACCAGCACGCCGATTTCGTCGTGCTCGTGGCCCGGCGGAAACGACAGCTTGGATTGTGCCGGGTTGCGTGAGTCGCTGTTGCTCAGGGCGCTGATGACCCGCACCAGTGGCTGGGTCAGCATGATGTAGAACAGACCGAGAAGAATGCCGGTCAGGATCAGGCTGCGCATGAAGCCGTTGAGCAGGGTGACTTCGGCGCGCTTGAGAAAGCGGCTGCCGAAGGCAAAGGTGTCGACCTCCAGGTACAGGGTGCCGAGGTACTCGTCAGGCATATGGCTGAGAAACAGTCGATCATGGAACTGGCGCGAATCACTGAACAGGAAGTCGCTGATCAGCCGGTAGCTGCTTTCCTGGCGTGGGCGCTGAACATCGGCAAGGACCGTTTCGTTGTTGTCGATCAGCCAGGCACGGGTGATCGCCGGTGATTGCAGCAGGCCGCGGGTCAGCTCCTGGGCCAGTTCGGCGTCGATGTTGTAAGCGATGCGTGAGGCCGGGTTGTGGCTGATTTGCAGCAGTGCCTGCATCTCGCGGTTGATGGAGGCGTCTTCACTGGCATAATCGATACCGATCTGGATGAGACTGAGCAATGTACCCAGGATGAAGCCGACAAGGACTGTCAGCCGGGCTTGCTTGTAGGACAGGCGATTGGTGAACTTGATATCCATGAGTCCCGAGCCAGTTTCACGTTCCGTGCGCTGCGCAAGCATAGCCGATCAACCCCGGCTGCTGGCACGCCCTGTCACACATTCAGCGGTGCTTTTGTCCTTGTATCTGTCTTGAGGAAGTCTTGTGGACTCACGTTTGAATGCTTTTCTGGAGCGCGCCGAAACCGTGCTCGCTCGTCTTGAACCATTGTTGCCGGCACTGCGCCCGAGCATCGACTGGTCCGAGTGCCTGGCTGCACGTTGGCAGCGCGATGGTCGCAGCGGCTATTTGTTGCCACTGCAGGTCAGCCTCGACATGCGCTTGTCCGACTTGATCGGTGTCGATCAACAGCGTGAACAACTGGGCCGCAACACCCGTCAGTTTCTCGATGGCATGCCGGCCAACCATGCCTTGCTCTGGGGCTCGCGGGGTACCGGCAAGTCGTCGCTGATACGGGCGCTACTGGCTGAGCACGCCGAAGCCGGCCTGCGCCTGATCGAGATCGAACGCGATCACCTGGCCGACCTGCCGCGAGTGGTCGAGCAATTGCAAAAACTGCCGCAACGCTTTGTGCTGTTCTGCGACGATCTTTCGTTCGAAGCCGGGGAGGGCGATTACCGGGTGCTCAAGAGCGTGCTCGATGGTTCGCTTGAACAGGCGCCGGACAACGTGCTGCTGTATGCCACCTCGAACCGCCGACACCTGGTGCCGGAAAAGCAGAGCGATAACGAAAACTGGAAGAGGGTCGACGGCGAGCTTCATCCAAGCGAGGCGGTGGAAGACAAGATCGCCCTGTCGGACCGGTTTGGCCTGTGGCTGTCGTTCTATCCCTTCACCCAGGAGCACTTCCTCAACGTGGTCGAGCACTGGATCACCGAGCTTGCGCAGCACGCGGGCCTGGACTGGCGTCGTGATGAGGAATTGGAAATACTTGCTGTGCGCTGGGCGACCGGGCGCGGCAACCGTAATGGCCGTTGTGCCTACCAGTTCGCCCGTTACTGGGTGGGGCTGAAATTGCTGGAGCAAAAATCATGATCGACCTCAACGCTACCGGCGCCGGCCTTGAAGGCTATGGCCTGCTGGCGGCACAGCTGGAAGCCCTGCTGGCCGATGAGCGTGACTTCATCGCCAATGCTGCGCAGTTCTCGGCGTTTCTTTACAGCCAGGTCGATGACCTGAACTGGGCTGGTTTCTATCTCAACCGCAACGAGCAACTGCTGCTCGGGCCTTTCCAGGGACAGGTGGCCTGCGTGCGCATCCCCTTCGGTCGTGGCGTGTGCGGTGCGGCGGCGGCCACCCGGCAAACCCAGCGGGTAGAAGACGTGCACGCATTTGCCGGGCATATCGCTTGTGACAGCGCGTCGAACAGTGAGCTGGTGATTCCGCTGGTCAAGGACGGGCGGCTGATTGGCGTGCTGGACCTGGACAGCCCGAAGCTTGCGCGTTTCAGTGAGGTGGATCAGGCGGGGTTGGAGCGCTTGGCGGGGATTTTCTTGCGACTGACGGATTGCTGACAATCGCGGGGCAAGCCCGCTCCCACAGAGAGTGCTGTGGGAGCGGGCTTGCCCCGCGAAATGTATCAGTCGTAGATGACCTTTTTCTTCCAGTCTTCGGTAGTGTCGGTCTTCAGACCTTCGGTCAGGGCATTGTTGTCGTCTTCGGCCGGTTCCAGCTGGCTGAGCACCTGGGCATTGGCTCGGGCCAGGAGTTTCTCCATATAGTCGAGCTGCTCGCGGTACAGCGTCGGGTCAGGTTGCTTGCGCAGGTACTGCACGCCGCGTTCGAAAGCCAGGCGAGCGTGGCCCGGCTGGTTCTGTTGCAGCGCCTGCTGGCCGAGGTTGTTGAAAAACTCGATGTGCAGCAGCACGAGGATATGGCGGATTTCCTTGACCCAGTACTTGGCTTCGTTGGTGGGCAGGAAGCCCTCCTGGGCGGCGCGGGTAATCTGGTTGTGCATGCCTTCGAGCAAAAAGCGCACATCCTTGGCCCGGGCTTCGGTCTGGATCGGCATCGGCGGGTTGTTGACCGGCAACGCTTCACCCTTGGCAATCAGGCCTTCGAGCTCACTGATGCGCGCGCGTATATCGCGGCTGTGCTTGTCCAGTGCCAGTTGCCGCTGGTTGAGATTGAGTTCCAGGCGGGTCAGCAGCAGCTTGAGCGCCGGGGTCATCAATTGGCCGGGGAAGGTTTCGGTGATTTCGCCACAACGGCGCAAGCGATCCGCCAGCTCGATCTTCAGCCGGGCACGCTCGAGCTTGTTGTTCTCGACCACGTTGTTCAGGTAGCCGATCACGATCAGTAACGCGATTCCCGCTACTATAAGCAGGGTGATCAGAAGTGGTGTCACCGTTAACGCCTCATACAGGATGATTTACTGTTTGAGTGTAGTGGCTAAGCATTTGGCCGGATAGAGCTGTTTGGCGGTTGCTTGCAAGCGGTAGATGGCCTTTTGCTCTTGGATTGCCGTGGCTGCTGGGCCGCAGGCGGGTAGGGGTGCCAGAAAAAAATCGTCAAGAGCCCGGCGCGAGAAGTCATGGTGCAAGGCCGTAAAGCATCGGGAAGTCATTGATTTAAATAAATTTATACAGAGGGGTTGACGACTTCTCAAAGCATCCCTAGAATGCGCGCCACTTGCAGCGTAAAGCACACAGCGAAACGCAGCAGGGAGTGAAGTTGTAGTGTGTCCCCTTCGTCTAGTGGCCTAGGACACCGCCCTTTCACGGCGGTAACAGGGGTTCGAGTCCCCTAGGGGACGCCAATGCGGGAATAGCTCAGTTGGTAGAGCACGACCTTGCCAAGGTCGGGGTCGCGAGTTCGAGTCTCGTTTCCCGCTCCAGTTTACAAAGGCTTTGCTTAACGGCAGGGCTTGTAAAAACCCAGCGTCAGATCTCACGGTTTGAGTTGGTAACTGAAGCATGCGTTGCATGTTTCGGGCGTCGTCCCCTTCGTCTAGTGGCCTAGGACACCGCCCTTTCACGGCGGTAACAGGGGTTCGAGTCCCCTAGGGGACGCCATTTTTTGCGGGAATAGCTCAGTTGGTAGAGCACGACCTTGCCAAGGTCGGGGTCGCGAGTTCGAGTCTCGTTTCCCGCTCCAAATATGGTGCTCCAGCGTTTGATAACGCTGTAGTGATAGAAGCAGGGCGTAATGGCCTGGTTTCTCGCCGGGTTTACCGGTCGCTACAAAGTTTGCGGGAATAGCTCAGTTGGTAGAGCACGACCTTGCCAAGGTCGGGGTCGCGAGTTCGAGTCTCGTTTCCCGCTCCAAATAAAGAAACGCCGTTCGTTTGAACGGCGTTTTTTTTCGTCTCGATTTTTGTCGGGTTAAGCGATGTACTTGAAATGCAGGCGAGTCGTGCTGTCGTTTGTTGTCAGCTCCGCGTGCAGAATCGCCTCTGACGGGCAACCGTTGGCAAAGAGAATGCACTCGATACCGGTGTTCGCCTCGTTGGTCTGGAAGTTGTCGATAAAGGGGCGCCCCCCTCTGGCCTGCTGCTGAGCTTGGTTGCGGGCGGAGATTGTCAGGGATGGAGCGTCAGGGAAGTAGTCGTCGAGTGATTCGTAGATTTCTTCGATGACAGCAGGCGAGATCTCGTACCGCTGCCTTAAGGTTTGGCTGTCTCGACAGGCAATGGCGCTGACGAAATCGTGAAGCACTTCGTATTCATGATCGGTTAAAGGTGCATCCATCCGTACCTTCTCCATCCATGTACTGTTTTGCCAACATAGCAGGCGGTGAATTGCTCACCGCCTAGACCCTCTGAATCAGTGCTTGCTGTCGTCTTCCGACATGCTCAGCAGCTGTTTCTCCTGGTTCCAGTCGAAGGGCTCGTCATTTTGCTCGGCCTCGAAGCGGCGCTCTTCCAGTTCCTGGTACATGTCCAGCTCGTTCTCCGGCATAAAGTGCAGGCAATCACCGCCAAAGAACCACAGCAGGTCGCGTGGCACCAGGTGCGCGACCTGTGGGTAGCGCTGGATGACCTGGCATATCAGGTCCTGGCCAAGATAAGTGCTTTCCGGGTCGACGGGCAGTTGCAGCATCAGGTCGTCGAAGCGCTCCAGAAACAGCGCGTGGCTTTCTTCCGGCACCTGCTCGGCTTCGCCCAGGGCAACCAGAATGGTGCGCAGGTGGGTGAGCAGGGCGAGATGGTATTCCAGGCGATCGGTAGCCATGCTGGCAGTCCTCTTGAGCAAAAACGGGCGCGGGAGTATACGGCTCCCGGCGCCCGATGTCCCGGCCCTTAGCGAATCTTGCCGTCGGCCGGTAGCAGTTGCTCCTTGTCGAAGGCATCGACGTCGATTACCTGGCGCCGCGCCGTTTCCGCCGCCTGCAGGCTTTGCGCCTCGTTGGCTTGCAGTACGCCGGCGTGCAGGGCGGCATCGATTATCGATTCGCCGGGGGCTGGGGCAAGCTGGCCGCTCTTGACTGCCTGATGCAGTTTTTTGTGCAGCGGTTCGCTGGCGCTGAGTTGGTCGTAGGCATGCTGCAGGGCGGCGACCGGATCTCCATCCGCTTGCGGCCGGTAGCAGCCGGCGAGCAGTTCTTCAAGCGCCGGGTCGCCTTTGGCTCTGCCGATCAGCTCGGCGACTTCGGCGTCCAGTCCATCGCTTGGGCCAGTATGGCGACGGCCGAAGGGGAAGACCACCAGGCGCAGGGCGCAACCGAGCAAGCGGTTGGGGAAGTTGTCGAGTAGCCGGTCCAGGGCTTTTTCGGCCTGACCGAGGCTTTCTTCCAGGGCCCAGCGTACCAGTGGTTGCAGGTGCTCGGGCGAGTTCAGATCGTAGTAGCGCTTGAGCGCCGCCGAGCCTAGGTACAGGTGGCTGAGCACATCCCCCAGACGCGCCGATAAACGCTCGCGGCGCTTGAGTTCACCGCCGAGCAGCATCATGCACAGGTCGGCCAGCAGGGCGAAGGCCGCTGCCTGGCGGTTGAGGGCGCGGAAGTAGCCCTGGCTCAGGGCGTCACCCGGGACCTTCTCGAAATGCCCCAGGCCCAGGCCGAGCACCAGGGTGCTGGCGGCGTTACCCACGGCAAAGCCGATGTGCTGCATCAGCAACTGATCGAACGCCTTGAGCGCCTGGTCGTGGTCCTCGCGACCGGCCAGGGCCATCTCCTTGAGCACGAACGGATGGCAGCGAATCGCGCCCTGGCCGAAGATCATCAAGTTGCGTGAAAGGATGTTGGCGCCTTCGACGGTAATGAAGATCGGTGCCCCTTGCCAATTGCGCCCCAGGTAATTATTTGGGCCCATGATGATGCCTTTGCCGCCGTGGACATCCATGGCGTGCTGGATACATTCGCGACCGCGCTCGGTGAGGTGGTACTTGAGGATTGCCGAGAGTACCGAGGGCTTTTCGCCCAGGTCCACGGCCTTGGCGGTCAGCAGGCGGGCGCTGTCCATCAGGAAGGCGTTGCCGCCGATACGTGCGAGGGATTCCTGGATGCCTTCGAAGGCCGCCAGTGGCACATTGAACTGCTCGCGGATGCGCGCGTACTGGCCGGTGACCAGGCTGGTGTATTTGGCTGCGCCGGTGCCGACCGCCGGCAGGGAGATCGAGCGGCCCACCGACAGGCAGTTCATCAGCATCATCCAGCCCTTGCCGAGCATGTCCTGGCCGCCGATGAGAAAGTCCAGTGGCACGAACACGTCCTTGCCGCTGTTGGGGCCGTTCATGAACGCCGCACCCAGGGGTAGGTGGCGCTTGCCGATCTCGACGCCGGGGGTGTCAGTGGGAATCAGCGCCAGGCTGATGCCCAGTTCTTCTTTGCCACTGAGCAGGTGCTCGGGGTCATAGGCCTTGAAGGCCAGGCCCAGCAGGGTGGCGACCGGGCCGAGGGTGATATAGCGTTTCTCCCAGTTCAGGCGCAGGCCGATGACGTCCTCGCCTTGCCACTGGCCCTTGCAGATGATGCCGGTATCGGGCATCGCCCCGGCATCGGAGCCGGCCAGCGGGCCGGTAAGGGCGAAGCAGGGGATCTCCTCGCCGCGGGCCAGGCGTGGCAGGTAGTGATTACGTTGCTCGTCGGTGCCGTAATGCAGCAGCAGTTCGGCCGGGCCCAGTGAGTTGGGGACCATCACGGTCGAGGCGAGGTCGCCGCTGCGGGTCGCCAGTTTCATCGCCACTTGCGAGTGGGCATAGGCTGAGAAACCTTTGCCGCCATACTCCTTGGGGATGATCAGGGCAAAGAAGCCGTGATTCTTGATGTGCTCCCAGGCCGCTGGCGGCAGGTCCAGGTCCTGGCCGATCTGCCAGTCGCTGACCATGGCGCAGAGTTCTTCGGTGGGGCCATCGATGAACGCCTGTTCCTCTTCAGTGAGCTCGGCCTTGGAGTAGCCGAGCAGGGTGTTCCAGTCTGGTCGGCCGCTGAACAGCTCGCCGTCCCACCACACGGTGCCAGCGTCGATGGCTTCGCGTTCGGTCTGCGACATCGGCGGCAGGGTGCGCTGGAACCAGCCGAACAAGGGCGCGGTGAGTACTTTGCGGCGCAGGTCGGGCAGCAGCAGAGGTGCAGCCACTGCCGCCAGCAGCAGCCAGAAAATCGTCAACAGCCAGCCTGGTGCGTGGCTGAAGATACCCATCGCCAGCAGGTACAGGGCAATGATGCCCAACGCCGGCAAGACGGCAAGGCGACGGTGGGCCAGGTAGGCCGCGCCGATCACCAGCACCACTAACCACAACAGCAACATAGCAATTCCTCCGTGAAACATCGGGGCATTTCGCCATCCATCGAAGCTTAGACCGCATCCGCTAAACGGCTTGTCTGAACAGTGACAGGGCATGTGCGCAGGAGTTCGACCCAGCGCCAAACGATTGCCAGCGCAAGCGCCTGGAGTAGACTGGGCGACCAGCAACGTCATCAGGGAATCGTCATGCTCAAGATCTGGGGTAGGAAGAACTCGTCCAATGTCAGGAAAGCACTCTGGTGCGCTGAAGAGCTCGGGCTTGAGTATGAGTCGATCGACGCCGGTGGCGCCTTTGGCCTGGTCAACGAGCCGCAATACCGAGCGCTGAACCCCAACGGTCTTGTACCGATGATCGAGGACGACGGCCTGGTGCTGTGGGAGTCCAATGCCATTGTCCGTTACCTGTCGGCGCAGTACGGCCTTGAGTCGGGTTGGTATGAAGCTGATGCACGCAAGCGTGCCGAGGCCGACAAGTGGATGGACTGGGTGACCTCGTCCCTGGCCGCACCGTTCCGTCCATTGTTCTGGGGCATCCTGCGTACGCCTGCCGAGCAGCAGGACTGGGTCGCAATCAATGCCGCGCACAAGACCTGCGCTCAGTTGCTGTCGATTGCTGACCAGGCCCTGGCGCACAGGCCTTACTTGTCCGGCGAGCAACTGGGCATGGGCGATATCCCGCTGGGCTGCTTTGCCTACGCCTGGTTCCAGATGCCCATCGAGCGCCCCGAGATGCGTCACTTGCGCGGCTGGTATGAGCGCTTGCAGGAACGTCCGGCCTACCAGGCGGCGGTGATGACGGCACTGACCTGATCATTGCGCTAAACCTGATAGTTATTATCGATACACATGACTGTACTTGTCTGGCCTGCACAAGCACCATGGTCATATTCACTGCGGCCGGTCTTGCCCGGCTGCGTCTAGAACCTTCCAAACTGGTACGCGACCCGCTATGAGTTCTGCTCTGTCCATAAGGCAGCTAACCAAAACCTACGGCAACGGTTTCCAGGCCCTCAAGGGTATTGACCTGGATGTCGCCGAAGGTGACTTTTTTGCCTTGCTCGGCCCCAATGGCGCCGGTAAATCCACCACCATCGGCATCCTCTCGACCCTGGTCAACAAGACCAGCGGCAGCGTCAATATCTTCGGTCACGATCTTGATCGGCAGCCTGCCGCGCTCAAGCGTTGCATTGGCGTGGTGCCGCAGGAATTCAACTTCAACCAGTTCGAGAAGACCTTCGACATCGTCGTGACCCAGGCCGGTTATTACGGCATCCCGACCAAGGTGGCCAAGGAGCGTGCCGAGCAGTACCTGACCCAGCTAGGCCTGTGGGACAAACGTGATGTGCCGTCGCGCTCGCTGTCCGGTGGCATGAAGCGCCGACTGATGATTGCCCGTGCCCTGGTTCATGAGCCGCGCCTGTTGATCCTCGATGAGCCTACAGCCGGTGTCGACATTGAGCTGCGCCGTTCGATGTGGAGCTTTCTCACCGAGCTTAACCAGAAGGGCATCACCATCATCCTCACCACCCATTACCTGGAGGAGGCTGAGCAGCTGTGCCGGCACATCGGCATCATCGACCATGGCACCATAGTCGAAAACACCAGCATGCGCGCCTTGCTCGGCAAACTGCATGTCGAGACCTTCGTGCTCGACCTCAAGCATGACCTGCCCCAGGCGCCAATCCTGATCGATTACCCGTGCCGCTTGATCACCCCGCACACCCTGGAAGTGCAAGTCGACAAGGAAGTAGGCATCACCGCGCTGTTCGGCCAACTGGCGCTGCAGAACATCGAAGTGCAAAGCCTGCGCAACAAGACCAATCGTCTCGAGGAGTTGTTTGTGTCCCTGGTTGAGAAAAACCTGGCAAAGGTGGCGGTATGAGTTCGGAGCTGAGTGCCAACCTGGTCGCCCTCAATACCATCGTCTACCGCGAAGTACGCCGCTTCACCCGGATCTGGCCGCAGACATTGCTGCCACCGGCGATCACCATGGTCCTGTACTTCGTGATCTTCGGTAACCTGATCGGCCGGCAAATCGGTGACATGGGTGGCTTCACCTACATGGAGTACATCGTCCCGGGGCTGATCATGATGTCGGTGATCACCAACTCCTACGGTAACGTGGTGTCGAGCTTTTTTGGCAGCAAGTTCCAGCGCTCGATCGAAGAGTTGATGGTCTCGCCCGTGTCGCCGCACACCATTCTCGTTGGCTACACCCTGGGTGGGGTGCTACGCGGCCTGGCGGTGGGGGTGATCGTCACCTTGCTGTCGTTGTTCTTCACCGACCTACAGGTGCACCACCTGGGCGTGACCATTGTCGTGGTGCTGCTGACGGCGACGATCTTTTCGTTGCTGGGCTTTATCAATGCTGTGTTCGCCCGCAACTTCGATGACATCTCGATCATCCCGACTTTCGTGCTGACGCCGCTGACCTACCTGGGCGGGGTGTTCTATTCGATTACCCTGCTGCCGCCATTCTGGCAGACCGTGTCGATGGCCAACCCGGTGCTGCACATGGTCAACTCGTTCCGCTACGGCATTCTCGGCGTGTCCGATATCCGTATCGGCGTGGCCATCAGCTTCATGCTGGTCGCCACTGCGGTGCTGTATGTCGGGTGTGCGCGGCTACTGGTCAGTGGGCGAGGAATGCGTACCTGACTGCTTGTCCTTGCGCCGGCGCCACTGTCGGCCTACCCACCAGCGCCAGTAGAGCATGGTCAGGCAGTAGGCGAGGGCGCCGAGCAGTACGCCACACACCACCGAGCCGAGCAGGAACGGCTGCCACAAGGTCGACAGCTGGTCGGTGATCCATTCGAAGGTGAGTTCTTCAGGCAGGGTGCGGGGTGGGATCTGCATCAGCCAGGCGCCCATCTGATAGGTGCAGAAGAATACCGGCGGCATGGTGATCGGGTTGGTCAGCCACACCAGGCTGACCGCGATCGGCATGTTGCCACGCACCATGATTGCCAGGCTGGCGGCGAGCAGCATCTGCATCGGAATCGGAATGAACGCGGCGAACAGGCCGACGGCCATGGCGCGCGCGACCGAGTGCCGGTTGAGGTGCCAGAGGTTGGGGTCGTGCAACAGCCGGCCGAGAAAGCGTAAGGATTTGTGTTCCCTGATGCTGGTCGGATCGGGCATGTAGCGTTTGAAGAGACGACGCGGCATGAGGGGTCTCGGCAATCTGAAGGGTGCCAGTATGCACGGATTCTAAAAGTGCCTTGTTCAGACTTTGTGACAATTATTTAGCGAGCCGTCGCCGTCACTGATCTAAGCCTCAGGAGGTGGTTTACTTCTGGAGCTTCACGCTTATGCGCACAGGGATGTTGGCGCTTGCACTCGGGCTGCTCAGCCTCGGGTTGCTACCGGCTTTGCCGTCCGTCTGGACACTTGTCCTGCTGATATCTATCGGGTTTTGCTGCCTGGCTTCCAGGTTCTGGCCAGTTGGGCTATTGCTGCTGGGCTTGAGTTGGGCCTGTGTCTCGGCGCAGTCGGCGCTGGATCAGCGCCTGGCAGCGCACCTCGATGGTCGCACTCTGTGGATCGAAGGCCGGGTCACTGGTTTGCCGGAGCAGGGCGCACGCTCGGTGCGCTTCGAACTGAGCGATGCACGCTCGCGTCGTGCCCAGTTGCCGCCGCGGATGCAACTTAGCTGGTTCGGCGGACCACCGGTCAACAGTGGTGAATATTGGCGATTGGCCGTCAGCCTCAAACGCCCCTCAGGCTTGCTCAATCCTCACGGCCCGGATCAGGAGGCCCGCCTGCTGGCTCGGCGTATCGGCGCCACCGGCAGCGTCAAGGCCGGCGAGCGCCTGCAGCCAGCGACTGCGGCCTGGCGCGATGACCTGCGCCAGCGCTTGCTGGCCGTCGATGCCCAGGGCCGAGAGGCGGCGCTGGTGGCGTTGATTCTCGGTGATGGCGGCGGGCTCGCACGGCAAGACTGGCAAGCCCTGCAAGCCACCGGCACGGTGCACCTGCTGGTGATTTCAGGCCAGCATGTAGGCCTGCTGGCCGGGTTGGTGTACGCCTTGATTGCCGGGCTGGCGCGCCTGGGCTGGTGGCCGCAGCGGCTGCCCTGGCTGCCCTGGGCTTGTGCGCTGGCATTCGTCGCAGCCCTGGCCTATGGCCTGCTGGCCGGGTTTCAGGTGCCGGTGCAGCGAGCCTGCATGATGCTGGCTATGGTGCTGCTCTGGCGTCTGCGTTTTCGTCACCTGGGCGTTGGGCTGCCGCTGTTGCTGGCGCTCAATGCCGTGCTGCTATGGGAGCCACTGGCCAGCTTGCAGCCAGGTTTCTGGCTGTCATTCATGGCCGTGGCCGTTCTGATCTTTACCTTCAGCGGCCGCCTGGGCGCCTGGAACCCTTGGCTGGCCTGGAGCCGCGCCCAATGGTTGATCGCCATCGGCTTGTTGCCGGTGCTGCTGGTGCAAGGCTTGCCGGTGAGCCTGACTGCGCCGCTGATCAATCTGCTGGCCGTACCGTGGATCAGTCTTGCAGTATTGCCATCGGCGCTGCTGGGCACCCTGTTGCTGCCTGTGCCCTATGTGGGTGAGGGGTTGCTATGGCTGGCGGGCGGATTGCTTGACGGCTTGTTTCGTCTGCTGGCTGAAGTGGCGGCCTGGCAACCGGCCTGGTTGCCCGAGCCGCTGCCTTTCTGGGCCTGGTTGCTGGTATGCCTGGGGGCTTGGCTGCTGCTGTTGCCGCATGGATTGCCTATGCGCCTGCTCGGTTGGCCGTTGTTACTGCTGGCGGTGTTTGCACCCAGAGAGCGGGTGCCCCTGGGGCCCGCCGAGGTCTGGCAGTTGGATGTTGGTCAGGGGCTGGCCTTTGTCTTGCGTACGCGGCACCACGCCATGCTCTACGATGCCGGACCCGCCATGGGCGATTTCGATCTGGGCGAGCGGGTGGTGTTGCCCAGCTTGCGCAGACTGGGTGTGCGCAGGCTGGACCTGATGCTGCTCAGCCACGCCGATGCCGACCACGCCGGTGGCGCCCGCGCCGTGCAGCGCGGCTTGCCGGTGTTGCGGGTGCTCGGTGGTGAAGCGGCGGCATTGCCTGAAGTGCTCAAGGCGCAGCCGTGCCGCAGCGGCGAACGGTGGCAGTGGGACGGGGTGAATTTTTCCCTTTGGCAATGGCGTGACGCCAGCGACAGCAACCAGGATTCCTGTGTGCTGCTGGTTGAGGCTCAAGGCGAAAAGCTGCTGCTCACCGGCGATCTCGATGCCCGGGGTGAACGGGCCTGGGTGCGTGACTGGCAGGCGAGCCGGGTCGACTGGCTGCAGTCGCCGCACCACGGCAGTCGCAGTTCCTCCAGCGAGGCCTTGCTCAAGGCCACAGCTCCGCGCGGTGTGCTGATTTCGCGCGGGCGCTACAACGCGTTCGGTCATCCGCATCCGCAGGTGCTGGCGCGCTATCGGACGCACGGTATCCAGGCCTACGACAGTGTCGAGTACGGTGCGCTGCGCTTGCGTCTGGGCACCTTCGGCGAGCCTGAGGGGCTGCGTGCCCGGCGGCGTTTCTGGCGCGAGCCCAGATGACGACCTTCGGCAGATGAGCCCCCTTGGGTCCTATGGTAAAGTGGCGGACTTTTTCGAGGGGATGCTTACTGTGTGGGAATTGGTCAAGTCCGGTGGCTGGATGATGCTGCCGATCATTCTGAGCTCCATTGCTGCCATGGCGATCGTCGCCGAGCGTCTCTGGACCCTGCGCGCCAGCCGGGTCACGCCACCGCACCTGCTGGGCCAGGTGTGGATGTGGATCAAGGACAAGCAACTTACCAGTGACAAGCTCAAGGCCCTGCGCGCCGATTCGCCCCTGGGCGAAATCCTTGCCGCCGGCCTTGCCAACTCGCGCCATGGCCGCGAGATCATGAAGGAATGCATCGAAGAGGCGGCTGCCCGGGTCATCCATGAGCTGGAGCGTTACATCAATGCCCTGGGCACCATCGCTGCCATGGCGCCGCTGCTTGGCCTGCTCGGCACCGTGCTGGGCATGATCGACATCTTCAGTGCCTTCATGGGCACTGGCATGACCACCAATGCATCGGTACTTGCCGGCGGTATCTCCAAGGCGCTGATTACCACGGCGGCGGGCCTGATGGTGGGTATCCCGTCGGTGTTCTTCCACCGATTCCTGCAACGCCGTATCGACGAGCTGGTGGTCGGCATGGAGCAGGAGGCAATCAAGCTGGTCGAAGTGGTGCAGGGCGACCGTGACGTCGACCTCAGCGAGGCCAAGGCGTGAAGTTTCGACGCAAGGCACGGGAGACCGTGGACATCAACCTGGCCTCGTTGATCGATGTGGTGTTCATCCTGCTGCTGTTCTTCGTGGTCACCACCACCTTCACCCGTGAGACCCAGCTGCGCGTCGAGTTGCCGGAGTCGGTAAGCGGTGCGCCGGCGCCGGATTCGGAACTCAAGCAACTGGACATCACCATCAGCGCCGACGGCGTCTATTCGGTGAATAATCACCTGTTGCCCAAGAGCGACCTGGCGACCCTGACCGAAGCCCTGCAGCAGGAATCTGCAGGTGATACCAAACTGCCGTTGTCGATCAGCGCCGACGGCAAGACCCCGCATCAGGCGGTGGTGACTGCCATGGATGCGGCCGGCAAGCTCGGTTTCAGCCAGTTGCGCATGACCACGGTCGAGGCGGCTCAGGGGACACCTTGATGGCCCTTGCTGACCGCTTGCTCGCGGCCTGGTACGCCGGGCATCCGGCCTTGGCGCTATTGCGTCCGCTCGAAGCCCTTTATCGCCAAGTGGTGCAGGGCAAGCGCGCGCGCTTTCTCAGTGGTGAAAGCCCCAGCTACCGCGCCCCGGTGCCAGTGATCGTGGTGGGTAACATCACGGTCGGCGGTACCGGCAAGACACCGATGATCCTGTGGATGATCGAGCATTGTCGCCAGCAAGGCCTGCGCGTCGGCGTGGTCAGTCGCGGTTATGGCGCCAAACCGCCGCAGTTGCCGTGGCGCGTGCGTGCCGAGCAGGGCGCGGCCGAGGCGGGTGATGAGCCATTGCTGATCGTTCAGCGCAGCGGTGTGCCACTGATGATCGACCCGGACCGTTCGCGCGCGGTGCAGGCGCTGCTCGCCAGTGAGCCGCTGGACCTGATCCTGTGCGACGACGGTATGCAGCATTACCGTCTGGCGCGCGATCTGGAGCTGGTGCTGATCGATGCCGCCCGTGGCCTGGGCAACCGCCGCTGTCTGCCGGCTGGCCCCCTGCGTGAGCCGGTCGAGCGTCTGCAGGCAGTCGATGCAGTACTCTACAATGGCGCCACGGCGGACCGCGAAGACGGTTTTGCCTTTGCCCTGCAACCTGCCGCGCTGGTCAATCTGCGCAGCGGCGAGCGTCACGGCCTCGACCATTTCCCGCCAGGCCAGGCGCTGCACGCCGTTGCCGGTATCGGTAATCCGCAACGTTTCTTCAATACCCTGCAGGGGCTAAACTGGCGTCCTGTGCCACACCCTTTTGCCGATCATGCCCAATACAGCGTCCAGGCCTTGAGTTTCAGCCCTGCGCTGCCCTTGGTCATGACCGAGAAGGACGCGGTCAAATGCCGCGCCTTCGCTGCCGACGACTGGTGGTACCTTGCGGTTGATGCTGTGCCTTCACCTGCCTTCCAGGCCTGGTTCGATGCTCAGTTGTCACGCTTGCTGCCCGCGTCGCGGCCCTCCTGATTCGTTTCTTTTTCCGGCCACTGGCCTGAGGAATTTCCATGGACACCAAACTGCTCGATATCCTCGCTTGCCCGATCTGCAAGGGTCCGCTCAAGCTTAGCGCCGACAAGACCGAGCTGATCAGCAAGGGAGCGGGGCTCGCCTATCCGATTCGCGACGGTATCCCGGTCATGCTTGAGAGCGAAGCGCGGACCCTGACCGACGACGAGCGTCTGGACAAATGAGCCTGGCCTTTACCGTTGTGATTCCGGCGCGCCTGCGTTCCACGCGCTTGCCCGGCAAGCCGTTGCTGCCGATCGCCGGCAAACCGATGATCCAGCACGTCTGGGAGCAGGCCCGCAAGAGCAGCGCCAGCCGTGTGGTGATTGCCACTGATGACGCGGATATCTTCAAGGCCTGCGAGGCGTTCGGCGCCGAAGTGCTGATGACCCGCGAAGATCATGACTCCGGTACCGATCGCCTGGCGGAAGTGGCTGCCAAGCTGGGCCTGGCCGTCGATGCCATCGTGGTCAATGTCCAGGGTGATGAGCCGCTGATTCCACCGGTGATCATCGATCAGGTGGCGGCTAACCTCGCGGCCCATCCTGAAGCCGGTATTGCCACCCTGGCCGAGCCGATCAGCGATGTCGAGGCCGTGTTCAACCCCAATGCGGTCAAGGTCGTCAGCGACTGCAACGGTCTGGCCCTGACTTTCAGCCGGGCACCTTTGCCGTGGGCGCGAGACACCTTTGCCCAGAGCCGTGAGCAGATGCCGCAAGGCGTACCGTATCGCCGTCACATCGGCATGTACGCCTACCGCGCCGGCTTCCTGCAGGATTTCGTCGCCTGGGGCCCGTGCTGGCTGGAGAAGACCGAGTCGCTGGAGCAACTGCGAGCACTCTGGCATGGCGTACGTATTCATGTCGCCGATGCCATCGATGCGCCGCCCGTGGGCGTTGACACCCCTGAAGATCTGGAGCGCGTCCGGCGCTTGCTGGAGGCCTGATGCGGGTTCTGTTCGTGTGCCTGGGTAATATCTGCCGGTCGCCCACCGCCGAAGGTGTGCTGCGCCATCAATTGCAGGCGCAAGGCCTGGGCGAGCTGATTGAAGTGGCGTCGGCCGGTACCGGGGACTGGCATGTCGGCAAGCAGCCAGATACCCGCACCTGTCGCACCGCGCGCATGCGTGGCTATGATTTGTCGCAGCAGCGTGCGCAGCAGTTCAAGGCTGCGCACTTCAATGACTACGACCTGATCCTGGCCATGGACAAGAGCAATCTTGGCCATCTGCAGGCCATGCGCCCGGCCACGGCCAAAGCCGAGCTGGACCTGTTCCTGCGCCGCTATGACGGTGCGCTGGACGAGGTGCCAGATCCTTACTATGGCGCCGAGCAGGATTTCGAAGAGGTCCTCGACCTGATCGAAATCGCCTGCAGCCGTTTGGTCATCGAACTCAAGGGCCGTCTATGAGTGAGCAGTGGCAGCAACAGGTATCGCTCAAGCCGTACAACACCTTTGGCATTGATGTGAAAGCGCGGTACTTCACCGAAGTCCACAGCGACGATGAGGTGCGCGGGGCGTTGGCTCTGGCAGGTAAGCAGGGTATTCCGGTGCTGGTGATAGGTGGTGGCAGCAATCTACTGCTGACCGCTGATATCCAGGCGCTGGTACTGCGCATGGCCAGCCGTGGGCTGCGTATCCTGTCTGACGACGGCGAGCGAGTGGTGGTGGAGGCCGAAGCGGGCGAGCCCTGGCATCCGTTCGTACAGTGGAGCCTTTCCCAAGGCTTGGCCGGGCTGGAGAACCTCAGCCTGATCCCGGGCACGGTGGGGGCTGCGCCGATGCAAAATATTGGCGCCTATGGGGTCGAGATCAAGGACGTGTTCGCCGGGCTTACCGCGCTGGATCGCCAGACCGGCGAGTTGCGTGACTTCAGCCTGGAAGAATGTGGCTTTGCTTACCGTGACAGCCTGTTCAAGCGTAATTCTGGGCGCTGGTTGATTCTGCGCGTGCGCTTTGCCTTGAGCCGGGTGATGCATGCGCACCTGGAGTATGGGCCGGTGCGTCAGCGTTTGCGCGAGCAGGGTGTCGACCAGCCGACCGCGCAGAATGTCAGTGATGCGATCTGCAGTATTCGCCGGGAGAAGTTGCCGGACCCTGTCGAGCTGGGCAATGCCGGCAGTTTTTTCAAGAACCCTGTGGTCGCTGCGGTGCTGGCCGACAGTATCCGCTTGCAGCATCCAGGGCTGGTGGCTTATCCACAGGCCGATGGTCAGTTCAAATTGGCTGCCGGCTGGTTGATTGAACAGGCTGGCTGGAAGGGTCATCGCGAAGGTGATGCCGGGGTGCATCGCCTGCAGTCGCTGGTGCTGGTCAACTATGGCCAAGCGACCGGTTTGCAGTTGCATCAACTGGCGCAAAAAATCCAGGCCGATATCCTCGAACGCTTCGGGGTTGAACTGGAGATGGAGCCAAACCTGTACTGACACACAGGCAATAAAAAGCCCCGCCAGTTACCTGGCGGGGCTTTTTTTCAGCCTGGACGATCAGACGAGCGGTTTGTGCTCTTCTGCGGTTTCCAGTTTCTCCTCGACCACTTCTTCGGTCGGTGCCGCAGGCGCTTCTTCTGCGACTACAGCAGCGCTGGCTTCGGCGGCGACCACTGCAGCGGCAGCTGCGGCAGCTTCGGCTTCGCGTTTGCGACGGCGTACTTCACGTGGATCGTTCGGTGCGCGACCGTTGCTGGTCAGGGAGCTGGCCTCTGCTTCAAGCGCAGGTGCAGGCTCTTCGACCGGTGCTGGCTCGGCGACTGGCGCAGGTGCTTCAACCGCTTCTGCAACCACCACCGGCTCGGCCGCCACTGGTGCCTGAACTTCAGGCGCAGGCTCCACTGCTGCAACAGGTTCCAGCACTTCAGCTGGCGCAGCAATCACAGGCGCTTCGACCACTGGTGCAATGCTGGCTTCTACTGCTGGCGCTTCGGCCGGGGCAGTGAAGGGTTGCTCGATAACCGGTTCGACCGCGACTTCAACGACCTGGAAGGCCTCGGCTGCTTCGGCCACTTCAGGGGTTTCAACCACTGGCTGAACGGCTTCCACGACAACGGTCTCGGTCGCTGCGACTTCAGCCGCAGCTTGCTCTTCGACGGTGACAGTGGCGAGTTCGGCCTGCTGGTTGGCTTGGGCTTCGGCAGCGGCGCTGATGTTGCTGGTGGCAACAGCGGCGGTCACGGCCAGGCCTGCGACCAGTTCGGCACCCAGCTCGGTGGTTTGTGGCTGCTCTTCGCTGCCGTCTTCCGAACCTTCTACCAGGTTGCCGTTGGCATCGCGTTGACGCTCGCGACGGTTGCTGCGACGACGCTGGCCACGGGAGCGGCGGCGAGGGCGTTCGCCTTCGGTGCCTTCCTGGTTGTCATCTTGCAGCAGTTCTTCGTTCGGCAGTTCCTCTTCCGCAACTTCAGCAGCAACCTCAGCAGCCTGTTCGGCTGGACGCAGCTGACGCTCTTCACGTGGCGGACGCGGTTGACGCTCTTCACGCGGCGCACGTTCTTCGCGCGGTGCGCGCTCTTCACGTGGGGCACGCTCTTCACGAGGCTGACGCTCTTCACGCGGAGCGCGCTCAGGGCGTTCTTCGCGCACGGCCGGGGTGGCTGCGTCCAGTGGCTCGCGCAGTTCGCGGACCGGACGGTCCTCGCGGGAGCGGCGGTCTTCACGTGGTGCGCGTGGTTGACGCTCTTCACGCGGCTGGCGTGGCGCGCGTTCTTCGCGGGCTGGTGCTTCTTCGCGGGCTTCGCGTGGCTGACGTTCTTCGCGTGGGGCGCGTTCGGCACGCTCTTCACGCGGTTTGCGGTCTTCTTCGCGACGGCCGTTGCGGTTGCGGCTCTGCTGGCGACCGTTGCGACGCTCTTCGTTGCGCTGCGGGCGTTCGCTGGCCGGTTTCTCGGTGACCACTGGCGCAGCGGCGACAGGCTCGTCCTTGCCGGCGAACAGGCTCACCAGCGACTTCACCAGGCCTTTGAACAGGCTTGGCTCAGGGGTGTGCTGAACGGGCGCGGCGACTGGTGCGGCGGCTTCGCTTGGCACTGGAGCGCTGGCGCGGGCCGGAGCGGTCTTGACCGCAGCTTCCTGGCGCACCAGGGTGCGGGTAGCGGCAGTCGGCTGGGCGTCTTCGGTCTCGGTGGCAGCGATTTCGTAGCTGGACTGGCTGTTCATGGCCTCCGGGCTGTCGTCGCGCAGGCGCTGGACTTCGAAGTGCGGGGTTTCCAGGTGATCGTTCGGCAGGATGACGATGCGGGCCCGGGTGCGCAGTTCGATCTTGGTGATCGAGTTACGTTTTTCGTTGAGCAGGAAGGCTGCAACCGGAATCGGCACTTGGGCGCGGACTTCGGCGGTGCGGTCTTTCAGGGCTTCTTCTTCGATCAGGCGCAGGATGGCCAGCGACAGCGATTCGACGTCACGGATGATGCCGGTGCCGCTGCAGCGTGGGCAGACGATGCCGCTGCTTTCACCCAGGGAAGGGCGCAGGCGCTGACGGGACATCTCCAGCAGGCCGAAGCGCGAGATACGGCCAACCTGCACGCGGGCACGGTCGGCTTCCAGGCACTCGCGGACTTTTTCTTCCACGGCGCGCTGGTTCTTGGCAGGCGTCATGTCGATGAAGTCGATCACGATCAGGCCGCCGATGTCACGCAGGCGCAACTGGCGGGCGATTTCTTCAGCCGCTTCCAGGTTGGTCTGCAGGGCGGTTTCCTCGATGTCGCTGCCTTTGGTGGCGCGCGCCGAGTTGATGTCGATGGACACCAGGGCTTCGGTCGGGTCGATGACGATCGAACCACCGGACGGCAGGTCGACGACGCGCTGGAAGGCGGTCTCGATCTGGCTTTCGATCTGGAAACGGTTGAACAGCGGTACGCTGTCTTCGTACAGCTTGATCTTGCTGGCGTACTGCGGCATGACCTGGCGGATGAAGGTCAGGGCTTCTTCCTGGGCGTCGATGCTGTCGATCAGTACTTCGCCGATATCCTGACGCAGGTAGTCACGGATGGCGCGGATGATGACGTTGCTTTCCTGGTAGATCAGGAAGGGGGCGGCGCGGTCCTGGGAAGCTTCCTTGATCGCGGTCCACAGCTGCAGCAGGTAGTCGAGGTCCCATTGCATTTCTTCGCTGCTGCGGCCAAGGCCGGCAGTGCGCACGATCAGACCCATGTCGGCAGGGGCGACCAGGCCGTTGAGGGCTTCGCGCAGCTCGTTGCGCTCTTCGCCTTCAATGCGGCGGGAAATACCACCGGCACGCGGGTTGTTCGGCATCAGGACCAGGTAGCGACCGGCCAGGCTGATGAAGGTGGTCAGGGCTGCGCCCTTGTTGCCGCGCTCTTCTTTCTCGACCTGGACGATGACTTCCTGGCCTTCGCTGAGCACTTCCTTGATGTTCACCCGGCCTTCGGGCGACTTCTTGAAGTATTCGCGGGAGATTTCCTTCAGCGGCAGAAAACCGTGACGTTCGGAGCCGAAGTCGACGAAAGCGGCTTCCAGGCTAGGTTCGATCCGGGTAATCCGGCCTTTGTAGATGTTGGCCTTTTTCTGCTCACGCGCGCCGGACTCGATGTCCAGGTCGTAGAGACGTTGGCCGTCCACCAGAGCTACACGCAACTCTTCGGGTTGAGTTGCGTTAATCAGCATTCTTTTCATGTAATACCGTCGGTTTCCGGGCTGCCGGAAACGGCGTTCGGCACACACGACTTCTCACGGTCTGTGTCAGGTGCGCAAGGAGTGGCGGGCCACCCCCGTGTCCAGCAACTTTCGAGCCCGACTGGTCACCCAGTACTGCTGAAGTCGCGACGACGCGTCCTGCTTGCTGTGGTGTCAAATGCACTCAGTCAGGAGGAGGAATCAGCCTTCGGCCGTGGACGCCCGCAGGGCATCTTGATCAAGACCGGGTCCGGTCGCCAGGCCAATAGGCCGGTGAACTGGACGCAGTACTACACGGTCCGACGGTTGTGCATCTCCACCCTACACGTATCCCTGATAATTCGGGTGCTGCCGCGCGCTGAATCCGCAACGGGTTGCATTTTCGCCAGCTCCATACGGGAGCCTGCGCCTTTTATATCCAAGGCTGGTATTTCCGAAGCCGTCGCCATGACTGCGTGAAATTGACGGCACTGACAGAGTGGCAGCGAAAAAAACGTGGGGGAGGGTGAAATACCGCTCTTGTAGTTTTTTATCGGTCTTCTCTGCGCGGCGCTGGTGGCGATTCCAGGCATTTCTGTAAACTGGCGAAAGCCCCGTCGGACGGCCTCGCGTCCTCGAGAATTGCGTCGGTCAGGGCCGGCTGAAAGCCGTGAGTCCGCTGGCCAGCCGCTTTTGGCGGCGTTCGCGACTATAGCAGCAATCATTAAGTGCTTCAAATCCATAAAAAATTGTTATGATTGGCAAATGACGACTAATGCCCCTCCGACCTCCGGCGTCCAGCTGATTGAGGTCGCGCCGGAACTTGCCGGCCAACGAATCGATAATTTTCTTGTAACCAAGCTCAAGGGTGTCCCCAAGACCTTGATTTACCGCATTTTGCGTAAAGGCGAAGTGCGCGTGAACAAGGGCCGGATCAAGCCCGAGTACAAGTTGCAGGCCGGTGACATCGTGCGCGTGCCGCCCGTTCGTCTGCCTGAACGTGACGAGCCGGTGCCGGTGGCGCAGGGCTTGCTCGAGCGCCTCGAGACGGCGATCGTCTATGAAGACAAGGCCCTGATTGTGCTCAACAAGCCTGCCGGCATCGCCGTGCACGGTGGCAGCGGCTTGAGCTTCGGCGTGATCGAAGCCTTTCGTCAGATGCGCCCGGATGCCAAGGAGTTGGAGCTTGTTCATCGTCTGGATCGCGACACCTCTGGCCTGTTGATGATCGCCAAGAAGCGCAGTATGTTGCGTCACCTGCACACGGCCCTGCGCGGTGACGGTGTCGACAAGCGCTACATGGCCCTGGTCCGCGGGCATTGGGCGACGGCCAAGAAGCAGGTCAACGCACCGCTGCTCAAGAGCAATCTGCGTTCTGGTGAGCGCATGGTCGAGGTCAATGACGAGGGCAAGGAAGCGCTGACGATTTTCCGCGTACTGCGCCGCTTTGGTGAGTTCGCCACCATTGTCGAGGCGCGGCCGATTACCGGGCGTACCCATCAGATTCGCGTGCACGCGCTGCATGCCGGGCATTGCATTGCCGGTGACAGCAAGTATGGCGATGAAGGCTTCACCCGGGAGATTCGCGATCTGGGTGGCAAGCGCCTGTTCCTGCATGCCTATGCCTTGACCGTGCCGCTGCCCGATGGTGGTGAGCTCAAGCTTGAGGCGCCGGTGGATGATATGTGGGCCAAGACCGTGGAGCGCCTGAGTGCAGCGTGATTACGACCTGCTGATTTTTGACTGGGACGGCACGCTGGCCGACTCCATTGGTCGGATTGTCGAGGCCATGCACCTGGCCGCCGGTCGTGCGGGCTATACCGCCTGCGCTGATGAGGCGGTCAAGGGCATTATCGGTCTGGCATTGCCCGAGGCCATCAGTGTGCTCTATCCGCACCTCGATGCTGCTCAGGTGGCGGGGTTTCGCCAGCACTACGCAGATGTCTACATGGCCCTGGATGACCAGCCTTCGCCGCTGTTCGAGGGTGTGGTCGAGTCGCTGGAAGCCTTTCGCGCCGAGGGTTACCGCCTGGCGGTGGCGACCGGCAAGGCTCGTCGCGGCCTGGATCGGGTGCTGCGTGCCAATGGCTGGACGGATTACTTTGATATCACCCGCGCTGCTGACGAGAGTCGTGGCAAGCCCCATCCGCAGATGCTCGAGGAGATCCTTGCCCATTGCCAGGTCGAACCGCAGCGTGCGTTGATGGTCGGAGACTCATCGTTTGACCTGTTGATGGCCAGCAATGCTGGCATGCGTTCGGTGGCGGTTGGTTATGGGGCCATGTCGCTGGAGGCGTTGAGTGCCTTTGGGCCGCAGGTGGGTATTGATCATTTTTCACAGTTGCAGGCGTGGCTGAGCAAGTCGCCTGCAAATTCCAGGGTAGGTGAGCATGGCTGATGAGTGGAAGGCGCCAAGCGCCGAAGGTAACGAAGATTCGAAGAGCTGGAAGCTGCTGGAGAAAACCCTGCTGGCCGGTGTTCAGGAGCAGCGCCGGGCACGGCGTTGGGGGATTTTTTTCAAGCTGCTGACCTTCGTCTACCTGTTCGGCATTCTGGCCTTGTTTACGCCGCTGATGAACATGGACAAGGCGGCTTCGCGCAGTGTCAGTCATACCGCACTGGTCGAGGTGCGCGGCATGATCGCCGATCAGGAGCCGGCCAGTGCCGATAACATCGTCGGCGGCCTGCGCGAGGCGTTCAAGGACCCGAAAACCAAGGCGGTGATCCTGCGTATCAACAGTCCGGGTGGTAGTCCAGTGCAGTCGGGCTACATCTACGATGAGATTCGCCGCCTGCGCGCCGAATACCCGACCATCAAGCTGTATGCGGTCATCAGTGATCTCGGTGCTTCCGGGGCCTACTATATCGCCAGTGCTGCTGATCAGATCTATGCGGACAAGGCCAGCCTGGTGGGTTCTATTGGCGTCACGGCGGCCGGTTACGGTTTTGTCGGCACCATGGAGAAGCTGGGTGTCGAGCGTCGTACCTACACTGCGGGTGAGCACAAGGCTTTCCTGGATCCGTTCCAGCCACAGAAGCCTGAAGAGGCGGCGTTCTGGCAGGGTGTGCTGGAGACCACTCACAAGCAGTTCATTGCCAGTGTCAAGCAGGGGCGTGGCGAGCGCCTCAAGGACAAGGAGCATCCTGAGTTGTTCAGTGGCCTGATCTGGTCGGGCGAGCAGGCCCTGGCCTTGGGCTTGGTGGATGGCCTGGGGGGTGCCAGTTATGTAGCGCGTGAGGTGGTGGGGGAGAAGGAATTGGTTGACTTCACTGTCGAGGAGTCGCCGTTCGATCGCTTCTCCAAGCGCCTGGGTGCCAGTGTTGCCGAGCATCTGGCCATGTGGATGGGCTTTCAGGGGCCATCGCTGCGCTGATTGATTGGCTCAATGAAAAAGCCGACCCTTTGAGGTCGGCTTTTTTGTGTTTGGTCAGGGCAGGCTCACGCCTTCGGCCAGCAGCATATCCACCAGGCGAATCAGCGGTAGGCCGATCAGGCTGGTGGCATCTACGCCGTGGGTGCTCTGGAACAGGCTTACGCCCAGGCCTTCGGCCTTGAAGCTGCCGGCGCAATCGTAAGGTTGCTCGGCGCGCAGGTAGCGTTCGATGCGTGGCAAGTCCAGCTCGCGCATGTTCACGGTGAAGGGTACACAGTCGACCTGGCAGTGGCCGGTGCTGCTGTTTAGCAGCGCAAGGCCGGTGAGGAAGGTTACGTGATTACCGCTGGCGGCCAGCAATTGCTCACAGGCGCGCTCAAAGGTGTGCGGTTTGCCGAGGATCTGCTCGCCGAGCACTGCGACCTGGTCCGAACCGATGATCAAATGGTCAGGGTGGCTTGTGGCCAGGGCCTGGGCTTTCTCTCGGGCCAGGCGTTTGACCAGTTCAAGGGCCGGCTCTTCGTCCAGGCGTTGTTCGTCGATATCCGGGGAGGTCCAGCTGAACGGCAGGCGCAGGCGCTCGAGTAGTTCGCGCCGGTAAGGTGAGCTGGAAGCCAGTAATAAAGGCAGCATGATAGACTCCTGGGCAGGTGAAACGATTCTAACATGTTGAACGAAGCCGAATTTCCTTTGACAGAGGCGGGGGTCATCCCTAGAATGCTGCGCCTATGTTGAATGACCCGATTCCACCTCACGTTGACCCGCGCAAATTGGCCGATCGTGGTGTTTCCCTTGAAGGAACACTGCAGCTCGCCGATTTGGAGAGACTCTGCGACCCGCTTTCCGATACTGTCGGTACGGTGCAGGCTAAATTCGATTTTGAGCGCGACGAGCAGAAGGCTGTGGTTATCCACACCGACCTGAGCGTCGAGGTCAAGATGGTTTGCCAGCGTTGTCTTGAGCTGGTCACCCTGCCGATCCACAGCGAAAGCACTTATGCTGTGGTGAAGGAGGGTGCGAATACCCAGTCGTTGCCGAAAGGTTATGACGTGCTGGAACTGGGCGAAGATCCTTTGGATCTGCAGGCCTTGGTCGAGGAGGAGCTTTTGCTCGCCTTGCCTATCGTGCCTGCTCATCATCCGGAAGAATGCCAGCAGCCGGCGGGCGCCGATGAGCCCGAACCGAGCAAGGACGAGGTAACACGGTCCAACCCGTTCAGTGTATTGGCGCAGTTAAAGCGTGACCCAAACGTTTAGGAGTTAATCAATTATGGCTGTTCAGCAGAACAAAAAATCCCGCTCTGCCCGTGACATGCGCCGTTCGCACGACGCCCTCTCGGAAAACGCTCTGTCCGTAGAGAAAACCACTGGTGAAGTGCACCTGCGTCACCACGTATCGCCAGAAGGCGTATACCGTGGTCGTAAAGTGATCGACAAGGGCGCTGACGAGTAATCCTTGTCCGCTCAGATCATCGCGATTGACGCAATGGGCGGGGACTTCGGTCCCCGCAGCATTGTTCAGGCAAGTATTGCTTGCCTATCGGCTACCCCCTCGCTGCACCTGGCCCTCGTCGGTCAACCCCCCCTCCTTGAAGATCTTCTCGCTGGCCAGTCGGCAGCGGATCGTGCGCGCCTGCAGATTGTGGCTGCCAGCGAAGTGATCAGCATGGATGAGCGGCCGTCCCAGGCATTGCGCGGCAAGCCCGATTCGTCCATGCGCGTGGCCCTCGAATTATTGCGTGATGGCAAGGTCCAGGCCTGCGTGAGTGCCGGCAACACCGGTGCACTGATGGCGCTGTCGCGCTATGTCTTGAAAACCCTGCCCGGCATTGATCGCCCGGCCATGGTTGCCGCCATCCCCACTCAGGCTGGTTATTGCCAGTTGCTCGACCTTGGCGCCAACGTCGACTGCAGTGCGGAAAATCTCTATCAGTTCGCCGTGATGGGTTCGGTGGCCGCCCAGGCCCTGGGCATTGCTCGACCGCGGGTTGCCTTGCTCAATGTCGGTACCGAAGACATCAAAGGTAATCAGCAGGTCAAGCTTGCTGCCAGTCTGCTGCAGAACGCCCGGGGGCTGAACTACATCGGCTTCGTCGAAGGTGATGGGTTGTATCGCGGCGAGGCGGACGTGGTGGTGTGCGACGGTTTTGTCGGTAACATTCTGCTTAAGTCCAGCGAAGGCTTGGCGACGATGATCGGTTCGCGTATCGAAGCGCTGTTCAGGGGCGGGCTTGCTGCGCGCCTGGCTGGTGCTGTGGCCATGCCGCTGCTGCGCCGGCTGCAGGCTGACCTGGCGCCGGCGCGACACAATGGCGCAAGTTTCCTTGGCTTGCAGGGTATCGTCATCAAGAGTCACGGTTCTGCAGGCGTGCAGGGCTTTCAGAGCGCCATCCAGCGTGCGCTGATCGAGATCCAGGAGAACCTGCCGCAACGCCTGCACGGGCGTCTGGAAGACTTGTTGCTTTAGGCATATGCCTCACGAAGTGGTTAAATGTGACCGCTTGGTCTTCGTTACCATCCAACTCTTCAGTTTGTTGTGCTCAGTCTGGTGCTGGGCGCTTTATTTCCGACGACAAGATCACTAGGGGCTTGTTCAATGTCTGCATCCCTCGCATTCGTCTTTCCCGGTCAAGGTTCGCAGTCCCTCGGCATGCTCGCCGAGCTGGGCGCCCAGTATCCGCTGGTTATTGATACCTTCCGTGAGGCCTCCGAGGCTCTGGGCTATGACCTCTGGGCACTGACCCAGAACGGTCCGGAAGAGCAACTCAACCAAACCGACAAAACCCAGCCGGCCATCCTCACCGCCTCGATCGCCTTGTGGCGCCTGTGGCTGGCCGAAGGCGGTGCGCGCCCGGCGTTCGTTTCCGGTCACAGCCTGGGCGAGTACAGTGCCCTGGTCGCAGCTGGCAGCCTGAGCCTGGGTGACGCGGTGAAGCTGGTCAAGCGTCGTGGCGAACTCATGCAGGAGGCCGTGCCGGCCGGGCAGGGCGCCATGGCGGCGATCCTCGGCCTTGACGACGCCGTTGTCGTGGCTATCTGTGCAGAAGCTGCTCAGGGCGAAGTGGTCAGTGCGGTCAACTTCAACTCGCCCGGCCAGGTGGTGATTGCCGGCGCCAAGGCGGCCGTCGAACGCGCTATGGAAGCCTGCAAGGCAGCTGGCGCCAAGCGTGCCCTGCCACTGCCGGTCAGCGTGCCGTCGCACTGCGAGCTGATGCGCCCGGCTGCCGAGCGCTTTGCCGAATCGGTCAATGCCATCGACTGGAAAGCCCCCCAGATTCCAGTAGTGCAGAACGTCAGCGCCGCAGTTGCCGCGGACCTCGACACCCTCAAGCGCGACTTGCTGGAGCAGCTGTACAAGCCGGTACGCTGGGTCGAGTGCGTCCAGGCCCTGGCCGCCAATGGCGCGGTAAACCTGGTCGAATGCGGCCCGGGCAAGGTTCTGGCCGGCCTGAATAAGCGCTGCGCTGACGGCGTCAACACCTCTAACCTCAATACCCCGGATGCTTTCGCCGCGACGCTCGCGGCGCAGGCCTGAATTAGGAGAAACTTGCATGAGCCTGCAAGGTAAAGTTGCACTGGTTACCGGCGCCAGCCGTGGTATTGGTCAGGCTATCGCCCTGGAACTGGGCCGTCTGGGCGCTACCGTGATCGGTACCGCTACCTCCGCCTCGGGTGCTGAGCGTATCGCTGCAACCCTCAAGGAACATGGCATTGCCGGTACCGGCCTTGAGTTGAACGTGGCCAGCGACGAGTCGGTCACCGCCACCCTGGCCAAGATCCAGGAGCAGTTCGGTGCGCCGACCATCCTGGTCAACAATGCCGGAATCACCCGCGACAACCTCATGATGCGCATGAAGGACGACGAGTGGTTCGACGTCATCGACACCAACCTGAACAGCCTTTACCGTCTGTCCAAGGGCGTGCTGCGTGGCATGACCAAGGCGCGTTGGGGTCGTATCATCAGCATCGGCTCGGTAGTCGGTGCCATGGGTAACGCCGGTCAGGTCAACTACGCCGCCGCCAAGGCCGGCCTGGAAGGTTTCAGTCGCGCCCTGGCGCGTGAAGTCGGTTCCCGTGCGATCACCGTCAACTCGGTGACCCCAGGCTTCATCGACACCGACATGACCCGTGAGCTGCCAGAAGCTCAGCGGGAGGCGCTGCAGAACCAGATCCCCCTGGGGCGTCTGGGCCAGGCACAGGAGATCGCCAATGTGGTGGCTTTCCTGGCCTCCGAAGGTGCAGGCTATGTGACCGGCGCGACCATTCCGGTCAATGGCGGCATGTACATGTAAAATTGAATGTGACGGATTGCTTCAAAAAAATGTCATACGAGCGGTCTAAAATCCGTTATAAAGCTGCAACCAGATTCTAGTTGGTTGGCAGGTGTGGTCTTGCAAGGCGTGTTGCGCTTGAAAAGCAGACGTCTTTCTATACACTTACACACCGGCCAGCTGCCTGACATATGTCCATTAGGAGTGAAAACAAGGTATGAGCACCATCGAAGAACGCGTCAAGAAAATCGTCGCCGAGCAACTGGGCGTTAAAGAAGAAGAAGTAGTGAACACCGCTTCCTTCGTTGAAGATCTGGGTGCCGATTCCCTTGACACCGTTGAGCTGGTGATGGCTCTGGAAGAGGAATTCGAGACCGAAATCCCTGACGAAGAAGCCGAGAAGATCACTACTGTTCAAGCTGCTATCGACTACGTCACCAGCCACCAGGCCTAAGACGTTGTAGTCGTCGCTTCTTGTCATGGAAAAACCGCACTGCCTTCGCCGGCGTGCGGTTTTTTCTTTACAAGAGATGTAGTCAATTGAATAAGGAGAGTGCTGTGTCGCGTAGACGCGTCGTGGTCACCGGTATGGGTATGCTGTCGCCACTGGGTACGGATGTGCCGAGCAGTTGGCAGGGCATTCTGGCTGGCCGCAGTGGCATAGGTCTGATCGAGCATACGGACCTGTCTGCCTACTCCACCCGTTTTGGCGGCTCGGTGAAGGGCTTTGAAGTCGAGCAGTACCTGTCGGTCAAGGAAGCCCGCAAGCTCGATCTGTTCATTCAGTACGGCCTGGCAGCCGGTTTCCAGGCGGTGCGTAATGCCGGCCTGGAAGTGACCGATGCCAACCGCGAGCGCATTGGCGTTGCCATGGGCTCGGGTATCGGTGGCCTGACCAACATCGAAGAAACCAGCCGGACCTTGCATGATCAGGGCCCGCGGCGCATTTCGCCATTCTTCGTGCCGGGTTCGATCATCAACATGATTTCCGGTTTCCTGTCGATCCACCTGGGTGTACAGGGGCCTAACTACGCTATCTCCACCGCTTGCACCACCGGTACCCACTGTATCGGCATGGCTGCGCGCAACATCGCCTTCGGTGAAGCCGACGTGATGATTGCCGGCGGTGCGGAAATGGCTGCCTGCGGTCTGGGTATGGGTGGTTTCGGTGCGTCGCGGGCGCTGTCGACCCGCAATGACGACCCGACCCGTGCCAGTCGTCCCTGGGACAAGGGCCGTGATGGCTTCGTCCTCGCCGACGGTGCCGGTGCGCTGGTACTCGAAGAGCTCGAGCACGCCAAGGCCCGTGGCGCAACCATCTATGCCGAGCTGGTGGGTTTTGGCATGAGTGGCGATGCCTACCACATGACCTCGCCGCCGGAAGACGGCAGCGGCGCCGCGCGCTGCATGGCCAACGCCTTGCGCGATGCCGGCCTGAACGCCAGTGACGTTGATTACATCAACGCCCACGGTACCTCGACGCCAGCCGGCGACCTGGCCGAAGCGTCGGCGATCAAGTCGGTGTTCGGCGATCACGCCTATAAATTGGCGGTCAGCTCGACCAAGTCGATGACCGGTCACCTGCTTGGCGCCGCCGGTGCGGTTGAGGCGATCTTCAGCGTGCTGTCGATCAACAGCCAGGTGGCACCGCCAACCATTAACCTGGATGAGCCGAGCGACGGTTGCGACCTCGACTTCGTGCCGCACCAGGCGCGTAACATGCCGATCGAGGTGGTGCTGTCCAACTCCTTCGGTTTTGGTGGCACCAACGGCTCGCTGGTGTTCCGCCGGTTCGCCGGCTGATGCACAGCTGGGTCGATGGCCAACCGGCAGATGCACTGACGTTGCATAGCCGGGGGCTGGCCTATGGCGATGGTCTGTTCGAGACCGTCGCCGTACGCGCCGGTCGGCCATCGTTGCTCGAGTATCACCTCGAGCGCCTGGCGCTGGGTTGCCAGCGCCTGGACATCTGTGTCGATCACGGCCTGATTCGCGACGAGCTCTGCCGTTATGCCAGCCTGTTGGGTGACGGCGTGCTCAAGCTGATTGTTACCCGTGGCGACAGCCAGCGCGGCTATGCGCCAGCCGCTGGTGTGGCGCCGCGGCGTATTCTCCAGGGCAATCCCTTGCCCACTTATTCTCGAGGGCATGCCGAGCAGGGCGTTCGCCTGTTCGACTGCCAGACGCGTCTGGCCGAGCAACCATTGCTGGCCGGCCTGAAACACCTCAATCGCCTCGAGCAAGTGCTGGCCCGTGCCGAATGGCAGGATACCGGGCACGCCGAAGGTTTGATGCGCGATGTTTCCGGGCGCATCATCGAAGGGGTGTACAGCAACCTGTTTCTGGTGCGTGACGGTCAACTACTAACCGCCGACCTGAGCCGTTGTGGCGTGGCCGGGGTGATGCGTGCAGCCTTGCTCGATCATGCCAGGGACGCTGCAATCCCTGTGCAGATAACCGATCTGAGCCTGCAGGATCTGCAGCAGGCCGACGAAGTGTTTGTCTGCAACAGCGTCTACGGCATCTGGCCGGTACAGGCTTTTGCATCGCTGAACTGGCCGCCGGGGCCGCTCACCCGTAAACTGCAGGCCATTGCCCGTACGCTACTGGATGCCTGATTTGTGAGACGTAAATTCTTGGTGCTGCTGGAGACCGGATTGATCCTGGCCGGCCTGCTGTTGGGGTATTCGGCCTGGAAGGTAAATTCGGCGCTGGAGCAGCCCCTGCACGTGTCCCAGGAGCAGTTGCTCGACGTGCCCACCGGTACCACGCCCAACCGTATGTTCTACCGTATGCAGAATGATGGCGTGCTCGAAGATGCTTTCTGGCTGCGCCTGTACTGGCGTTTCAATATGGCTGGTGTTCCGCTGCACACTGGTGAATACCGCATGACCCCGGGCATGACCGTGCGCGAGCTGTTCGAGGTCTGGCGTCGCGGTGAGGTGGTGCAGTACACCTTGACCCTGGTCGAAGGCTGGAATTTCCGCCAGGTGCGTGCGGCGCTAGCCAAGCACGAGAAAATCAAGAAAACCATCGATGGTCTGAACGACGCCGAGGTCATGGACAAGCTCGGCCATCCCGGTGTGTTCCCGGAAGGGCGATTCTTCCCCGATACCTACCGCTTCGTGCGCGGCATGAGCGACGTCGAGTTCCTCCAGCAGGCCTATGCGCGCCTGGAAGAAGTACTGGCCAAGGAATGGGCTGAACGCTCCAGCGACGTACCGTATCGCGACCCGTACCAGGCGCTGATCATGGCCTCGCTGGTCGAGAAGGAAACCGGTGTAGCGCAAGAGCGCGGGCAGATTGCCGGGGTGTTCGTGCGGCGCATGCGCATAGGCATGCTGCTGCAGACCGATCCGACGGTGATCTACGGCATGGGCGAGCGTTACAACGGCAAGATCACCCGTGCCGACCTGCGCGAGCCGACGCCGTACAACACCTACACCAACGCCGGTCTGCCGCCGACGCCGATTGCCATGGTTGGCCGCGAAGCCATTCATGCCGCGTTGAACCCGACGCCGGGCAGCAGCCTGTATTTCGTTGCCCGTGGCGATGGTAGCCATGTGTTCTCCGATGACCTCGATGCACACAATTCGGCTGTGCGCGAATACCAGATCAAGCGCCGCGCCGACTACCGCTCGAGCCCGGCCCCCGTTACCGAACCTGAACCCGAGGCTCAGCCGCAGACGCCGCCATCGGCGGACGTCAGCCCTGAGCCGGTGCCTGAGCAACCGGCGCCGGCCAGCGAAGCTGCCTCCCCGCAATGATCAACTGTAAGGACTGCCTGTGAGCGGCTTGTTTATCACCCTAGAAGGTCCCGAAGGCGCGGGCAAGAGCACCAATCGCGAGTACCTCGCCGAGCACTTGCGCGCTGCGGGCCTGGATGTTGTGCTGACCCGTGAGCCTGGCGGCACACCGCTGGCGGAAAAAGTCCGCGAACTGCTGCTGACCCCCAGCGACGAGAAAATGGATGCCGACACCGAGCTGTTGCTGGTGTTCGCCGCCCGTGCCCAGCACCTGGCCGAAGTGATTCGTCCGGCCCTGGCCCGTGGCGCGGTGGTGCTGTGTGACCGTTTTACCGCGACGTTATTTTTTGTTGGAGGAGAACGTCAACCCAAAACGGTTTGCGATCTCAACCTCCTAAAAAATACATTTCTTGCCTAGAAGCCCCGATACTAAAGGGTTTCTGGATTCGGAAGGTTGCTGCTTGATTCCATTATGGCATTGGTTATTTCTAAAAAGTAAACCCCTATACCTCTGATAATGCAAAAAAATCAAAGGTAAACCCAAAAGCCTCATTTCTCCCGCTTGCGACGCCTTAATCCAGCCTCATGCCTCCCTGAAACCCAGTAAATTCAAGCCTTTTAGGGTTTACGTTTCCCTTCGCCTACGCACTCTGATCCATCACGCGCAGCCGGACTTCAATACTTGTGGCGCCTTTTGCTCCATCGCCATACTGATCAAAAGAGCAGTTTGTTCACTAACGCCCCACGGCGAGACCCCACCGCCGAATGTTAGATCCATTCGTCACATGTGAGCACGCTGGGGAACGAGGATAGGAAGAACATGAACAAATCAGAGCTGAAAGCCCTGAACAGCTTGTTGAAAGAAGAGTGCGGCTGGCTGGTCGAGATCGGCGTTTCTCCAGCCAGTGGAGATGAATTTTTCCGTGTTTATGAAGCTCGCCCCGACACCGACACCGACACCGACACCGATGCCGAACGCACGCAAGCAAATGCGACGAGGCTTCGTTCGGAACCGACAAGAGGCGCGTTTGTGGGGGTGATGCCCATCTGTACAACGCTTGCAGCATTAGTCAGCAGTGGGGCCCTGTGCCAGTACTACTACCAGAAGGGCCTGAACGCCCGTCACAACCCAAAGTCTTGACTCAATCCAATCCCACCCAACCCAACCCAACCCAACACATCCCAGCACGCACAGCAGCCCTGTGGCCCCCGGACGCCCAATTTACCCATACCCATCGCTGCTTGATTTCATGTGGCCACTATATGAAACTCCAAGCAACGCGTCTGGAATAAGGGTTTGAGAGTGAAGGTAGCGAGACACCCCGTAACACGTAGGCCAGTGACCATTCCCGAATATCGACGAGAGTACGGCCCTTCTCATCGGGGCGAGGCCAAACTGGATCTGCCCGCTACTACCTGTCCGGCCTGTCATCAGCCCTTATTTATTCGAGGTGGGAGTAATCCCCAGGATCGCCAGACCTTCGCGCATTTTCCTGATACCAAAAAGAATCCGCAGCCCTTCTGTCCGATCAAGTCAGCAGGGAAGCACAAGTACTCCATCCTTTGCCCGGTTGACCATGACCCGGCTCTTGCGGAGAAGTTGAGGACGAGTTTCTTCAAAAATTGGAAGGTGCACTGGCGCCGCTTTATGCGGTACGTCGGGTATGTAGACGTGAATGATTTCATTGCTGTCTTGAAGGTTGCCGACAAGGCCAATGTGTGGGGCTATCGAGCGATGAAGGAGCACGAGGTGATCGTTGCGCTCATGCTCATCAGTGATTTCAAGCCAGTGCTGGCAACCAGGCCGGCCCCCGTTCAACCGCAGCAGGCCGCATCGACTGAGGGCGTTGCCACCCCCACCACTGACGCGCAGGCACGACCACAATCAAAAACGAAGCCATGGAGAAAGAACTGGATCAGGTTCTGGTTTGAATCGCGGGCCAGGAGCTTCGACGATTTTTGGAACCTCTCACTTGAAAACAAGGTGATCATTAGGGTCGAGTACGCTGTTCCAGAGGGCGAGACCAAGCTGGATCCGGACTATTTGGACTCTTTTAAGGTTATCGACGTGTCCCACAATTATTTGGCCCATCGCGAGCCTGGCGACGATACGGTCGCTAGCATGGTCGAGAGTAAAATGATGCGGGCCTTCAAGAAATACATTGACGATAAATAGTCGCAGCGCCCAAAAAGCGTGCGGAGGAGAGTGACTTTTGCCGCGCCCCGGTGGGCCTGCTGTCGTGAACCAAGCCCGGCCCGGTCTTGGCCCGTCAGGTTTTCATCCTCTCGACTGCGCGCTCCACTGTCCGTCAGCCACACCTCGCTCTTTCAGTGAGTCGCCAAACAGGCAAGGGATCCAGCCCGGCCATTGGCGTCCGCTGCTCGCAAATTTAAGGCCTTTCAATGCTCCACACCGATGTACAGACCGATGATGTACAGCAAGCCCAGGACAATCGCGAGAACGAAGCGTCCCCTGAAGCCCTTCAACCGCTCAGTGCCTGGCAGCCCGGACAACCGATCCCCAGGCCTGAGATCGTGGTGTGCGACCAGTATGAGAATTATCTGGAGACGCCGCCCGAAGGCTTGGAGCTTGAGGACGTAGAGGTGATCTGGTGGACGGTGGCCTCGAACTTCAACCGCGAGGAGCTACGGAACAAGCTCCTGCCGGTCATCGAAAAGCGGCAAGACTGGGCGTGCTTCCTCTTTTCTCCAATTGCTGACCTGGATGGCAATGGTCGCTATCCATCCGACCTTATCCAGCTTCTTCGGGACATTCTGCCTAAGGGGGCGCTCCTCGCTGTTGAGCCCGCAGCAGCAGGGGAGGAGGTGTCCGAGCTTGCGGGTACCTTGGCCATCCAAAACCAGATTTGGCATGAGCTTACCTGGGCTGCTTTTCGGCTCGCTCTGAGTCAGAAGCTACCTGACTATCTTCGGGACATGTACTTTGCTGGTGACTTGGGGATCTAGCATGGCGAGCCCCTTTCCTGACTAACCGCCACGTAACGAAATATTTCTCATCCAAGTGCACTCGTTAGGTGGTGGCCACTGGCCCAGCGCAAAGGCTACTATGGCGCGTTGTTGCCATTGCTTCACGCTGACAACTTTCACTCGGAAAGCTTTCACGCTGAAGACGTCCAAGGAGGGTTGTCATGTGGGTAGATAACGAGACGGAAACAGACTTCCTCAATTTCTCTGGGGTGGCTGACACGGTTGCCGAGATCGTTTACCAAGCTAATGGCCGTCCGATTTCCATCGGCGTATCTGGAGCGTGGGGCGCGGGCAAGTCGTCCATGATCAAGCTGATCCAGGCGTCGCTGAAAGATCCTCCCCAAGGCGAGGAGAAGCCAAAGAAGGACTTTGTGTTCGTCGAGTTCAACGCCTGGCTCTATCAAGGTTACGATGACGCCCGTGCCGCCCTGATGGATGTGATTGCCACGCGGCTGGAGGCTGAGGCCAAGAAACGCGCGAAAGGCCTGGATAAGGCCACGGAGCTTCTCTCACGAGTAAACTGGCTTCGGGCAGCGAAGCTTGCTGGCAGCACAGCAATGTCCTTTGCGACGGGCGTACCTGCTCCGGGCTTGCTGAGCGAGGTCATTGGGCTTATCGACCGAGTTCGAAATGGTCAGGTCGATCAGGACGCGATCGAGGCGCTGCACGACACCGCCGAAAAAGCTAAAGACGAGGCCGGTAAGCTATGGAATAGCGCACCTGCCAAAAAGTCTCCGCCCAAGGAAATCCAGGCACTCAGGGATAACTTCGAGGCCATCCTGGAGGAGCTTGGGGTCACGCTGGTCGTCTTAATCGACGACCTAGATCGCTGCCTGCCCGAGACCACCATCTCCACGCTGGAAGCCATTCGGCTCTTCTTGTTCCTGCGCAACACGGCGTTCGTGATCGCTGCGGACAACGAGATGATCAAGCACGCGGTGCGAAAGCACTTTAGCGGCGTGCCTGACGATGTCTTGGTGACCAGCTACTTCGACAAACTGATCCAGGTGCCGATTCGTGTGCCTCCGCTGGGTACCCAGGAAGTCAGGGCGTACATGATGATGCTGTTCCTGGAGAACAGTAAGCTGGAGAAAGATGTGATCGAAGACATCCGGATCAAGGTACGCGGGCAGCTTCGGTCGACATGGCAGGGCAACCGAGTGGATCGCGCGTTCATGCAGAGTTTGTACGATAGCTACCCCACAGATCTCATCGGCAAGTTCGACACCGCCGAGCGCCTGGCTGCAGTCATGACATCCGCCTCAGGTATCCAGGGAAACCCGCGACTCATCAAGCGTTTCCTGAACGCCTTGTCCATCCGGATGAGCATTTCTCGTGCCCACGGGGTGGGTGTTGACGAGGCGGTGCTGGTCAAGCTGATGCTCTTTGAGCGTAGCGGCAACCCCAAGGCATATGAAGAGTTGATGAAGGCCGTGGCTGCCCACAAGGATGGTAAGCCGACCATGCTTGGCGAGTGGGAAGCGGATGTGAAGGTAGGCAAAGCCCTGACGCTCCAGCAGCCCTGGGATCTGCCTTTCGTGAAGGAATGGCTGGCTCTGCCACCGGCGTTGGCGGACAAGGATTTGCGGGGAGCCATCTACGTCAGTCGTGAACACGCGCCGATCATCACGGACGAAGACCGGCTGTCTTCCGAGGCCGCCGAGCTGCTCACTGCACTGCTCGCTACCCCTGACATGGCCGGGCAGTTGAAAGATCGGCTGGCTCTCATTGCGCCCGTAGACATCAACGTGGTGATGGATCGTTTGCTGGATAAAGCGGGTGCTGAGCAAGAGTGGGGCGTGCCGGACATCTTGGAGGCCTTACTCGTGGTTGGGCGCCTTGACCCTCAGCAAGGGCTCCGACTGGCGGCGTTTCTCAAAGATCGCCCGCCTGCACAAATTCAGGCGGCCATTGTGCCTAAACTGACCGACGAGCCATGGGCTAGGTCAGTGTACGAATTCTGGATGACCGCTGAAGTGAGCGGGCCTGTGAAGGCTGCGATAAGGAGATTCGATGGGCACTTCGCAAAATAATGACGGGCCTGGTAAAAACCGACCGTTCGTTCCCCCTTGGACTCCTCCGCTGCCGCCGATGCCGCCTGCGCCGCCTGTTCCTCCAAAACCGCCTGAACCGCCTGAGCCGGATCCGAATGATGACGGGCCACCCGAGCCAGACAAAGACAGGCCTGAGGACGGTGACCAAGCTGATGACCCGAGCCAGGCGCCTCAAGCACCGTCGCCGCTAGCGCCTCCTGGACGATTCGCGGGCGCGCGGCGGGGGCTTGGTGACTATGCGAGCAGTGGTAATCGCGACAGCTTGCGCAAGAGTCTGCGGGAATATGTCCGGCATGGGTACGGCGGTGCCAAAACAACCACTGCTCGCTTTGGGGGCACTGCGTCGATCGCGGGGGTCTTCGGCAGCGCCCTTGAGGCGGTTGCTGAAGGTAACCCGCAAGCCGGCCCAGGTGTGCTTGATCGCGCGCTGTTGCAGGGCCGTTCGGCCTCTGAGGTCATGGATGCACTGGTCGAAGCGGTGCGCCCTGTTGATGGCTCCCAGGATGCGGAAGCCGAGCGCGCATCGATTCGCGGTTCGCTGTCTGACGTTCTGCTGCGTTACCCGGACGCCGACCTGCTTAACCTGTCGGTCGAGCAGCGGGCGTTTGCTATCGAGCGCTTTACCGCCATGGATGTGTTTCACCGGTATGAGCTGGATCTGGGAAAAACTGTTCAGGAGAAAGCTCCGTCGGCGACCGTGGCCATGCGTCGCTTAAAGGAAATTAAGGATTACATCAAAGAATGCGTGAGCGCGTCGTTCCGCAAGATCGCAACCGCCAGAACGCCCCTGACCACAGGGAAAATTTCTCAGGTGGTCGCACAGGCATTGAAAGACACCTTTGAAGTTTTCGAGGGGTACGTAGAATGAGATTCGTATGCGGCCCCGCTGGTTTCAAAGTGCCGGGTGTGGAAGACGCCATGCAAGTGGTGATCTACGGCAAAGCTGAGGATGGGCAGGTCAGCGTTGGTGGCTATGCCAGGGAACTGTTGGATAGGGCTCATCTGGAAATCAGCCCTCAAGCCTGGGACTTCCTGAACATCGCCCTTTCGGTGGTAGCTGCGGATTTCACTGCTTTGAGAGCAAAAAGTGCTGATGCCTGGACTCGCCAGATCAGTCTTGAAATTGCTGTGCAGGATCCGGTGTTTTGGAATACGCAAGCGCGTGCCTTGGAGGCGGCTTTGCGATTCCTTACAACGGATCAATGGACGCTGGCATTTCATCCTGGTGGTTATGGGCCGCCGGCACAGATGAAGGCATTGCACCCTATCGAAGACTCCGTTGTGCTGCTCTCGGGTGGTCTGGACAGCTTGATTGGTGCTATTGATCTGGTCGAGCAGGGGGTAAAGCCCTACGCAGTGAGTCAGATTGTCCGAGGTGATGGCGAAAAGCAGAATCTCTTCGCCAAGAGCCTTGGACTGAGCCGAATCGGTTTAAATCATGTCGCCAAATCTCCGGGGGAGCAGGAGCCGTCTCAGCGTGCTCGCTCGATCGTATTCTTAGCATTCGGCCTGGCGGTGGCGACATCGCTTGATCGCTACCATCTCGGCGAGACTGTACCGCTTTATATCTGCGAGAACGGATTCATCGCTATCAACCCACCACTGACTATGTCTCGATTGGGAAGCCTCAGCACGCGCACCGCACATCCTGAGTACCTTGGGCGTCTTCAGCAGATCTTTGATGCTGCAGGCATCAACGTTCAGATTCGTAACCCCTACGCCCTGGTTACGAAAGGGGAAATGATGGTGGAATGCAAAAACCAGGATTTGCTCAAGCAGCATGCTGTGGCATCCACGAGTTGCGGGCGTTTCCAGCGGTTCGGTTACAAGCACTGTGGTCGCTGCGTGCCGTGCCAAGTGAGACGCGCCTCGTTTAAGCGTTGGTCGGCGCTCGATGATGATACTTGGTACGTCTACGACAACCTGAGCAAGGATGACCTACAGCATGGGCGATTTGAAGACGTGCGGTCGGTGGGAATGGCGCTGGTAAACGTCGCCGAAAATGGGTTTGAGCAGTGGCTAGGGCACAGTCTTTCATCCTCCTTCATCCATGATCGCCAAGGGTACAGTCAGATGCTTGCGCGAGGGCTTGATGAGCTGGGCGTTTTGCATCGTGACTATCGTCTGATCTAGTCGCGGGATGCGTGCGTCGAATGGCTACGCGGCGTGGTCTAGTGCATAGCCATAGTCTATGTGTGGTTATAGGCATGGGCCGAGCGAGGCCGATCCAGGCGCTTTTCGCAGATCTGTGGCATTCAGAATTGGGAAGCCACGCGGTGAGTCGAGGGGCCTTGATGAGGTCTCATCTGGCCAATTCTGAATTGACGGTCGCGATCAGCCCATGTCATCCATAAAGTCTGGTGACTTTGCCTTCCTGATCAACCTTTCGATGACTCAGTAATCCAGCCTCACCATCGATTTTACGATCCTTAGTTAAAGTTTTTAATCAGGGCGACTCTGCTTCCATTGAAAGTTCGTTTTAGCCTTATATTGTTGCTGCGAACTCCGGATTCGAACATAATCCGCGCCCCTTCAATCTAACGCCATCGACGGAATGTTGGCCGGCTCACAAAAATGGTGAGTACCTCACATTTTTTTGTGGGATAGCGGTAGAGTTAACCCATCTGTTAATTGAATAGAGGCTGATATGGGCTGTCTTCAAGAGTTCGCTCGTCTGACTGAGTTAGTGCATACGCTGGAAAAACAGAAAGAGCATATGCTTCAGGATGGAGAGCTCGTTCGGGAGTTGGAATTCGAAAGGAAATTGAACGAGCTTTTGGACGAATATGGCGTTCCTAGGGAGCGCTTGTTGGAGATTTTGCTGGGCCGTCCCGATGTGCCCCGGGCAATTCGAAAGGAGCTAGGTGATGTGGGGAATTTGAAAAGCGAATCCCCGGCTCCAACCCCTGCTAAGCAGGCTGCTGCGAGCACAGCACCTGAATCTGGTTTGCGACCTGCCAGCTCAAATGCTGCTGCATGGAGGGAAAAATTTGGACATCGAAGCTTTGAGTCTTGGTTCAATCAAGCGAAGCCTGAGCGCAGCTGAGTTAAGTAGCATTTTTCAAAATATTAACTTAGCGGCTGATTTTGAATTTCCCAGATTCTGAATGGTTAGTGTCGGCGAGATAGTGAAGTTCGATGCTAACTCAATTCTGAATTGAGATACTGCTATGATCAGATTGCTCCCTGGATGGCTAGGGATGCTCCGAACAA
>NZ_JAMDGZ010000028.1 GCF_028656935.1 Pseudomonas rubra | reverse complement strand
GCTTGCCCCGCGATCAGGCCAATGCAGCCCTAGATTCTTGATAGATGCTACAGTTATGTTATAACAAACCACATAACTAACTTACGTCCACTCCCAACATGCCACTCCCCCTCCAACGCCTGCTCTACATCGACGCCCTGCGCGGCCTGGTCATCGTCTTCATGCTGCTCGACCACGTGCGCGAAACCTTCTTCCTGCACCATCAGGTCAGCGACCCGATGGACGTCGCCAACACCGACCCCTGGCTGTTCCTCAGCCGTACCCTCGCCCATTTGTGCGCCCCGGTGTTCGTGCTGCTCACCGGTCTGTCAGCCTATCTATACGGCGAAAAGCACCAGGGCAAGGCTGCGGTCTCGGCCTTCTTGTTCAAGCGCGGCCTGGTGCTGGTGCTGCTGGAGTTCACCCTGGTCAGCCTGGCCTGGACCCTTGAGCTGCCACCCAAGGTGATCTACCTGCAGGTGATCTGGGCCATCGGCCTGAGCATGCTCGCCCTGGCTGGCCTGGTGTGGTTGCCGCGGTCAGTGCTGTTGGTACTCAGTGCGCTGATCATAGCCGGACACAACCTGCTCGATCCCCTGCATTTCGCCAAAGAGTCGGTGATGCACATCCCCTGGGCGATCTTGCATGACCGTGGCTGGCTGGATATCGCGGACGGCCTGCGCCTGCGTACCTCTTACCCACTGCTGCCCTGGATCGGCGTGATCGCCCTGGGCTACGCCATGGGGCCATGGTTTGCTCGGGAAGCGGACGCCCTGGCACGTCAACGCAAGCTGTTTTTAGCAGGCGTCGGCGCCCTCGGCGTGTTCTTGCTGCTGCGCCTGCTCAACGCTTATGGCGAGGCACCCTGGCAGGTTGGTGAAACCACACTGCGCACCCTGATGAGCTTCTTCAATATAACCAAATACCCGCCATCGCTGCTGTTCCTGGCCCTGACCCTGGGCGTCGGCCTGTTGCTGTTGCGCAGGTTCGAACAGTTGCAGGGCAGCCGCGCGATCCAACTGCTGAGCGTATTCGGCGCAGCACCGATGTTTTTCTACCTGCTGCACCTGTACGTGCTGAAGTTGCTGTACCTGATCGCCGTCGCCGCCGTTGGCCTGAACCAGGGCAACTACTTTGGCTTCGACGCAATCTGGGCGGTATGGCTGACGGCAATGGTCTTGAGCGTTGCGCTCTACCCGCCGGTACGCTGGTTTTCCGCGCTCAAGGCCCGGCGCCGGGACATCGGCTGGCTCAAGTACTTCTGAGCACAGGCACGCCCCTGCAGCCAGGGGCGGCCCGAACTGCGCTTACTGGCTTTGCATTTTCGACTTGATAAAGCCGGCGATAAAGGTCAGTACCGCACCCCCTGCACCGCCGCCGACAATACTGCTGATCAGCGCCGGCAGGTCCAGCGAACCACCCGCTGCCACCGCCGCACCGGGCTCACCGGTAACAGCCGCGATGATCTGCCCGACGATTACCCCGCCCACCCCACCGAAGATCGAGTTGAGTAGCGGCCCCATGCTTTGCTTGCTCATGCCGGCTGCGTTACCGCCCACCACACCGGCAACAATCTGAATGATCAGACTGACAATATCCATGATCCAACCCCTTTGTAGCGTTGAGAATTGACGACTCGCGTCCTGCTACTTCAGACAGTCATGACCACGGGAACAGAGGCGCCTGGCTCCGATCAACGACGGCACACTGTTACGGATGGGCACAGTATAGGCAGCCAACCACCAATGCGCCAAAACGGTGCTCAGGGCTTGATATTTTTCAGGCTGTTAAGCAAGCCCAGCAGTTCTTGCAGCTTATCTTCGCCGAACTGCTCGAGGATGCGCTGGTAGTTGTGCTCCATGTCTTCGCTCATGTCGACGAAGCACTGCTGGCCCTGTTCGGTCAGGCCGACGAACACCCGGCGCTGGTCCTGGCTGGACTTCTTGCGCCGCACCAGGCCGTCACGCTCCAGGCGCGCCAGCACGCCGGTCATGCTCGGTTTGAGGATACAGGCCTGCTCGGCCAGTTGATGGCTTTCCAGTTCGCCTTGCTGGCGCAGGATACGGATCACCCGCCATTGCTGTTCGGTCAAGCCATGGGCATTGAGCGAGGGTCGGAAGAACGCCATGGCGGCTTCGCGGGCTTGCAACAGGGTCAGGGTCAGGGACGGTCTTGGAGTGGGCATGGTTCAGGCTGGTAGTCATCGGTGACAGCCAGCTTAAGAGAAACCACGCGATGCAGCAAAGCCGCGCGGGCGCTGCTTCGGCCATATGCCGGACGCTTGTCAAATATAATGAACTGGCCGTAGCAGGCAGCATGCTGGTTTCCGAGGGCTGCGGGTACATAATTGCATCCAGGCAATCTCAAGCTTCGCCCACGCAATCTGAAGTCGTTTGACATATTAAACGGCTCTGGCAAGCTAGATGACAGGTTTCGACCGGATACAGCCCCTTGCTTGGCGTACCGGCAGTGCTCGAAACCTCAGGCAGCGCAAAGGTTTCAACTGCGCGCCTGCATAATAATGACAGGCTGCGCCTGTCCCAAGGTGACATATGCCCAACAGCAACATTGGCAATAAGAATCAAACCCCTCGCAAACCTGTCGTGCTGATGACCATGGGCTCCCAGGAGCGCAAAGGCCACGACTACCAGGTCATGACCCACAAATACATCGTGCCGCTGGTAGAACACGCCGGCTGCGTACCTGTACTGGTGCCAACCTGCTGCGGTACCGACGACCTCGAAGCCTACCTGGACATGGCGGACGGTGTTTACCTGACCGGCGCTGGCAGCAACATCGACCCGGCCCTGTACGGCCAGGAAAATGAAACCCCGGGCAAGTCCCAGGACCGCAACCGCGACCTGTTCGACCTGCCGCTGGTGCAACTGGCCATCGCCCGTGGCCTGCCGATCTTCGGCATTTGCCGTGGCATGCAGGAAATCAACGTGGCCCTGGGTGGTGACATCTACCAGAAGGTCTACGCCGAGCCTGGCTTCAACGACCACCGGGAAAACCCCGACGATCCGGTCGATGTCCAGTACAGCGCAGTGCATAGCGTCAAGCTGGAGCAAGGCAGCTGGTTGCACAAACTGCTGCGCAGCGATGAAATCCGCGTCAACTCGCTGCACGGCCAGGGCCTGAAAAACCTTGGCGAAGGCATCGAAGCGCTGGCCCGCGCCGAAGACGGCCTGGTCGAAGCCATCCACGCCCCGAGCCTGTCGCCTTTCCTTTTCGCGGTGCAATGGCACCCGGAATGGCAAGCCGCAAAAAACCCGGACTCGGTGAAGATGTTCCAGGCCTTTGGTGACGCGTGCCGCAAGCAGGCAGCCAAGGGGCAGGTGGTCAGGAAGCTGGGGACGGCTGCCTGATTGATGATTGAACTGGTTCCTTCGTGATTGGTTGGAGCCAGTTTGGTTTAATTTGAGCAAATTCGATCAATACTAAATGCATCAATCGCCACAGGTGTGGTCTCACCTGCTACCAAACTAGCAATTACATCTCCAATTGCGGGTGCAAACTTAAATCCGTGGCCTGAACATGCAGAAGCCGCAAACATGTTCTCATATCCCTGCACCCTACCAATATAGAAAGACTCGTCCTGACTCATTGTGTAAATGCACACCTTAGCTTTTGCGGGCATCATCTCTAGATCTGGGAGTATTGCCCCTACACTCTCGCTAATTTCCTTCACCAATAATGGCGACACCTCCTCTGACTTGGCACCTAGCCTGCAAGAGGCTTGCTGACGATTATGAAACCCAATTTTTACACCCGGCTCATTCTGGCTAATAGATGGCAAGCCATACAACAATCCTCCACTAGCCAGCTCATATAGAAACACAGGAAAGTTTATATTTTCAAATTTTGACGCCATTTCTTTCCTCGGCTCGAACCAATAAACAGGAACCCTTCGAGGCAGAAGATGCGCTTTCAACTCTGGAACCCAGTTAGGTAGCCACGGACCTGTAGTTAGAACAACAGAATTCGTTGTCACGCACAGCCCACGACGGGTATAAAGCCTAAAACCCTTGCGGTGCCTTCGGACACAAACAACTGCATCACCATACAACAACTCCGCCCCTTGACGAGTTGCCGCCAGTATCATTTTCGACCTTGCACACTGAGCAGCAATAGCGTAAGCACCTGGCTCGTATACAGCATGACAACTACTATCAACACTAAATACGGGAAATGAGCTTTTAACCTGTCGAGCGCTCCATTCAGTATGCTCGACCGATGCGCGCCTTGCCGTATCAATACTGCCTGCAACCATTCCCGATCCTTTTGGACCAATAAAAATGCCCCCAGTTTCATAAATTAAGGGTGTTGCCGATAGCGCCTGCAAACTTCTCCATCGCTGATCAGCATGATTGAGCATTGAAGTATATTTTTCTCCCTCCCAGTATGCACGACGAAAAATACGAGATGCTCCATGTGACGAGCCTTCGCAATGCCCTTGCACGCGGGCGTCAATACCTAATACTCGTAGATTTTTCTCTGCCAACCTCCAAAGTGTCGCCTCGCCCATCACACCCAGCCCGACGACAACAACATCATAGATGGTTCCCATTCCGTGCCCTCCGCCCGGTACTAAAATAGCTTTTTTGCTGCTGAGAGTATCAGAGGAAAAATCATGACACCCCATATAACTAGCACGACAATCACGACCACCATATTTAACGACTGATGAAAAACCAATGATGCCAATATAAGCTGAGTTACTGGCAGCACAAACTGAAACGCACTCATTACCATTAAAGACAGATGCTTAACTGCATAAGCCAGCAACACCAATGGGAAGACCGAAACAAAACCAGCAAGAACAATGCCCCCCTGAGGAAAACTGAACACAGAGCTAGATGGCCCTAAATACCATAGCGCAATAGCGACAGTTAATAAGCAGCCCATTGCTAGAACCCCAGCCTCCAACGCACTCCCACTCAACGCATCAAGCGACGACATTCGCTTCAAACAAACATACCCACCCCAACTGGCCGCTACTAGCAGATACACACCATGCTGCAATTCTTTCGAGTACGTCACGAGAAACACTACCCCGCCGCCAACAAGGAGATAAACCACAACATGCTGGCGACTTAATCTTTCATTGAGCCTCCAAATACTTATCATCACAGTGACGCAAGGGGCGATGAGGTAACCCAGCCCTGTCTCCAGTACATACCCCTGTACAGAAGCCCAGATAAATACCCCCCAATTCACTACTAGCAGCAGAGCGGCAGAAGCGTGAAGCGTTATGTTTTTCTTGTTCAACTTCCCACACAGTCCTTTCAGCTCCCCGACGACCATGAGCACGAGCAGCAGCAGCGCCAATGAAAGAAAAACCCTATAAACAAGCAACACCACAGCAGGTATCTGACCTAGCGCATTCCAATACAACGAAGAACCACCTAGCCATAGGTTTGCCCCAAGTCCTGCAAAAATCGCGAACGCCTTTGAGCGTGCTATCGAAAAACGTTTTCTGGAAACCTCATCAGGACGCATGGAAAAACTCTACAACCTCATAAGACCAATATATATTGCCTTCTGAATCAGTTGAGTATGCAGCCAACCCGCTTTTACGCCATTCTTTAAAACAATTCAATATTTGCCCCGAAAGCCTGGACCACTCGGCAGCATAGAAAAATAATGGAAAGGTATGACGCTCCACAAGCCTATAACTTAATGGCGGAGCGTTATTGCATTCTAATTTATACCTCTGAAGCACATCCCTTATACCAACCAGCGAATTCAGCCCTACCAGAGCGACATCACGCCCATCTAAAGCCCTTGGCAACAAATGGAGAAACCTCAACAAAACCTCATCCCCATAGAACATAGTGTTCAACGGCATATCAGCCGGCGCGTTACCCCCATGTAAACTCAGCACTAATTCATCAGAGGGTGCGCGTCACCCTGGAGGGTTGAAAACAATTCTATCAAACAAAAAATCACTTACCCCTTCAAAGAGATCTCCAACCTCAAACAAAATACACTCATCCGCAAAATTATTCCGCTCATTCTGCTGTGCCAGCAAAACAGAACGTTCGCAGATATCAGTGGCACAAACGCACTCATAACCTAGCTGCCGCGCCAGCAATGCATGTACTCCGCTACCCGTTCCCACATCTAAAAAGCGCTGACCAGGCTTCACATTACCTGCCGACTTTACTAAGTAGGCACCCAACGCCAAACCCGCGGGGCTTACTTCAAATACCCCCGGATTACGTTCTAACTCCACGCAACACCCCAAACCAAAGTAAGCTGATAGCGGCGCACCAATATCCTTTTGTTTCGGAGAGTGCTGCAACGGAAGTAAGCGCTCAACCATCCAAGCTTTATCTATGAGACCTTTCATTTTCAGCCTCCTCTACCATGCAACCTAATGATCTCGAGTGGATCGTCGCCTTGAGCAAAGCATCGCCTACAACTTCTTTAAAATTATTACGATCCAACACTTCTACTGCCCGGGCAGTTGTACCACCGGGAGTCATAACATCTCGACAAAGCTGCATCGGCCGCCTGTCACCCACTGATAACAACGAACCTGTCCCACAAAGAACTTGAGCTACAATTAAAGCAGACTCATCATCATTAAAACCTTGCTCAACTGCAAAGCAGCGCATACATTCAGCAAAGTAACTTATATATGCTGGCCCGCCACCACATATAGCAGTAGCCGGATCCATAAGATTTTCGCTCTCAACCCGGATAGCCTCACCGAAGAGGGATAACACACGCTCAGCAAACTCCAGACATAAAAGTGAAACTGATGTCGCAGCGCAGAACACGGTCATGCTTTTAAGTGTCTCTGCAGGTGTATTGGGAATCGCTCGGACCACATTACAGATTTGCAATGCATGCTTGATAGTAGCGATACGAACTCCGGCCATGACAGATATAACCAAACCTGCATGCCCTTTTAAAGCCAACGTACTGCTAGCGAATCCCGAGAAACTGTTTGGAGGCAACGCCAATACAACTGTCGCTCCTCCATCAATATTGTCTATGGCGCTAGCTACATCGACACCCATAGCGGCAACTTTTTCACGCCGCAATGGTGATGTATCAACTACCAATATCCTCGATTTCTGAAACCCTTTAAACAGACCAGGTAGAAGGGCTGCCCCCATACACCCGGCACCGACGAGCACAATATCGTTAGACATACCGCCTCCTGCACATGAAAGAATGTGCTGAACCAGTAGCTGCATAGGCTCTTCATGCATAAGTAGAGTACAAAGAGCTCTCTGGGCCAGCATCTGTATTGAACAACTCAGATGCTAGACCAAGAAATTTAATCACTTGCATAAGACCGTTCCGACTAAGACGAAGGAATGGTCCTAACCGGCTCAAAAATATTAGAGGCTGAATATTTAAAAATTAACTACCACACCCTATGTTACGTTGCGGAAGAAAATCAACTTACTGTATTCCTTCCGATTGACTTTTCGTCCGACCACCCGGGCTGACAACGCCGCCCTCACAGGCCATGGTACGTTGCAACAAATGTGGGAGCCGGCCTTGCCGGCGATGCGCCGCGCGGGCGGCGCTCGATCTCAAGGGCACTACAAGCCTTGCGGCGAACACCTGGCAGGCTTTACCCCATCTCAAGGCCTTCACCTTTGAACCCCTACACATCTTGCGATTGCGTGATGACGGTGAGGTGTGGGGCTTGAATTAAGGCGACCATCGCCGCCCTCACAGACCATGGCACGTTGCAACAAATGTGCCATGGCC
>NZ_JAMDGZ010000027.1 GCF_028656935.1 Pseudomonas rubra | reverse complement strand
TGCCTGTCACGACGCGGACATCACTGTCCTACGTGCCAAAGCCGATGACTTCAAGCGCCAAGGCGGATGGTCGATTCAACAAAGATGCTTTCGTTTATGACGCGACGAAAAACGAATACATCTGCCCTGGCGCTTCTCCAGTATTGAGAAAGGCATGAATATGCACTGTTATTGGCGTTCAAACTGCCAGAGCTGCGCGCTGAAAACGCAGTGCACGCCGAGCAAAAATCGTCGAGTAAGGCGCTGGGAACATGAAGCGGTGCTGGAGGAAATGCAGCGTCAGTTGAACCATGCACCGGACATGATGCGAATCCGAAAACGGACAGTTGAGCATCCCTTCGGGACGCTCAAACAGTGGATGGGCTCAACGCATTTCCTGACGCGCAAACTGGTCGGGGTAAGCGCAGAGATGAGTCTGAATGTGCTCGCCTACAACATGAAGCGGGTTATGAACATCATCGGTACAGCAGGCTTGCTGAAAGCGATGGCGGCGTAAAGCCTCGGTTTTCTCTGCTCCAGAAGGCGCTAAACCGCTCCATAACCGCTTTGGAACGTCAGTGGTGCTGATCGCGGCAAACGCTTGGGCAATCGCATCGCCCAGGAACGCTTAGTTGACGCACTCAGGATACGAAAGCGTTTTTACACACTCTGGGCCAGAAGCGGTCATTGGATCTAGGGCGCTTGCACCTCTGGTTTCGGCTTTGTCGGATCCACCGGCCCCTCGAACGATTGACGCTCACATGATCAGAAAAACGAGAAATTTAGTTAAAGAAACGAGCCCGTGGATTGAGGTTCCGACACATCAACTAAACAGCCATCCTCAGATATTCTGATTGGGAGAGCCTTCTACTTTGAGTAATTTACAAGCCGTTTCAGTCGTAGAAGCGTTTCAAAAGCTTGCACATAGCATTGACATCGAGTTTCCAGAACGCCTCGCAACGCTTATGGAAATAGCACATACGCCCTCATCAACAGCTGCACTGAGTAGTCTTGAAGACTTTTACTGGCGTGATGCCGAAGCAGCCGAGCGGAAAATCGATGAGTGGCTTAATCCTGACGATCAGCAAGGTCGAACCTTTCTACCTTTTGCGTCTACAGGCGGCGGTGAGCCCTACTGCGTGGTTCGTTTGGAAACCGGTGCTTTGGGGATTGGTCAGGTACTTCATTTTGCCCAACCATCCTCACTCGCTTATCGCGATATCTCATCATTCGTGACAATAGAATCGGAGATGATCTGGAAGTGCAGTCTGGACTGGCGCACTTGGGAGCAGCGGGTGCTAATCAAAAGGCGCACAGGTGCCATTCTGGAGTCGGGAGAACATCCAGTCGATGAACACCTGCGTTTCGGCGACCGCACCCTTCGACACCCCATAGTAATAGCGAGCCAGCGGCAGTCGTAAATGAGGCAGGGGGTTGTACAGGCGGCCGCTGGTAAGATCCTTGCCCAGCAGCGAGACTGGACACAGCGCCACGCCAAGGCCGTAGACGGCAGCTTGCAGCACCAGGTGCATGTGATCGAATTGCAGCGCCGGCCGTTGCCTTGCCTGGTTGACACCGGTCTGCTTGCACCAGGCCTGCCAATCCCCACCGCGTGTCCTGCTCAAGAGCAGGGTATGGCGCAGTACATCCGATGGCGACTGAACCGGTATCGCCTCCAGAAGAGAAGGAGCGGCGACCAGCCGCAGGTCGTCCTCGAGTAGCGCGTTCGGTTCCAGGTTGGCAGCCCAGCCCGAGCTGCCACGATGAACCACCAAATCGAAGGCTTCACGCGATTGGTCCGGGGCCATGGTGCTGGTCACGACCTCGGGCTGAATCTCCGGAAACTGCGCTATTAAATCTGGTAACCTCGGGATCAGCCAGCGCACGGCAAAGGACGGGTGCACATTGATGATCACCTTGCGCGATCAACTGCTTCGGGTCAGGGCCTGGGTCGCGTTGGCGATCTGCACCAGGCCCAGGCTGATCTGTTCGTAGTAAGTCTGGCCGGTCGGGGTGAGTACCGACTGCCGATTTCGGCGTTCGAACAGCATTACGCCCAGGTGCTCTTCGAGCAGGCGTATATGATCACACCGCCGGCGCCGACTCGCTGCCAGGGCAGGCCCAGTACCAACGCCTGGAGTTGTTCGCTGTCGAGTTCGACGTCGCAACCATTGCGAATGCCGGGCCAGTGAAACTTGCCTTGATTCAGTCGCCGCGCGGCAAGCCAGACCCCGACGCCATCGTGCACCAGCACTTTCATCCGGTTGCCCCGGCAATTGGCGAACAAATAAGCGCAGTGCGGCTTCGCCGCACCGAATACCGAGATCACTCGCGCCAAGGCGGTTTAGGTACCGGCGCGCGTGTCCATCGGCTCGCTGGCCAGCCAGATGGCATCGATGCGGATCATTGAGCGACAGCCCGAATGAGTTGCGCGCAGCCTTCAGGATCCGAGGCTGGCCATTTCACTGTGATCAACTGCCCGGCCATAGGCAATTCAATGGTCACTGACGGTTCGGCGGGGCGTTTAGGTGCAGCCTTCAGCGGGACAAATGCCGGCAACGAAGGCGTTGCGGGCTGGTTTCGATAGAGCGGCATCCACTTACGGATGACATTGGCATTGATCCCATGGCTGATGGCGACACTGGACACGGTTGCGCCAGGTTGCAGGCATTCCTGAACGACCTGAGCCTTGAATGGTTTGGGATAAGAGCTTCGTTGGCGCATGGAAATCCTGGCGATAAGGGTGATCGCGTCCGCTGAAAAATACGCGGACACCATCGCCCTTAAAGCTGGTGTTCGGAAGGTGAGTTCGCCGGACGCTTACAACAGAACCGCCGAATTGCCACGCGCTTCGACAAGCTAGCAAAAAGCTACGCAGCCACGGTCTCGCTAGCTTGTTCCATGCGGTGTCTACGACACCTTTATTCAGACAGTGCCTAGTCGCCTTGCAGCTCTAACAGGTAGCGCAGGAGCTGCTTGCGTTTGGCAGCATTGAGGCGGGAGAACGCGATAACTAGATGCGCCTCCTCCTCATCGGAGGAATAGAAATAGGTGGTAGGCAAGCCCAACTCTTCAGCCAGCCGCTCAACGAGCTCGAAATTCGGCACCCGCCTGCCGAGCTCATAGCGGTTCATCCTGACACTAGCGGATGCTGGGTCTATCCCGATATGAATTCCCAACTGCTCCTGAGAAAGACCGGAGAGCAGACGGGCAGCCTTGATGCGCTTTGACAGTGTAGACATGACGCTCGTCGCTAAAACTGAGCGTCAAATCGTCCTGCTTTCTGCGTTGCGAAATACTACCGTTTTGGTAGCATAAAAGTGCCTGATCGGCTGATCAGCACAGTCGGCTCAGGAATGGCGCCTGAGATCGCGCATGGCTTCACCCCATATCAATAGCTAGGAAGATCAATGAAAAGACTGTTCGTGACATTAGCGGTATCGGCAACTCTCTGTGGATGCGCCTTGCAAAGTTCAACGGGCTCAGTGGCAACGCAAGTCACAACAGCCATGGGGGTACCGTCAAAGGACACGGATTTAAAAGATTGGGAAAATAGCGGCCACTTGGAAGGCTACTCTGTAGAGGCAGCTGCTAGAGGCGAGCTTGTAATTAGTGGCATTCAGAGTTGGGCTTCAAAAAGCCCAACGTCTCTTCTGCTTTCAGGCTTCGGTCCAAAAGCGATTCAATCTTCCATTCATATTGTTGCATGGGTTCCTCAAAGTTTGGCTTCCACCCCAGAGAAAGCCAAGGAAATAGCAAAAAACGCCCTACTAAATAGCACATCAAAAAAATTGCCAACCGACACACGATACGATAATTACATATCAACGAAATACACAATGACAATCCCTTATGGTGAAAATGGTCCACTGCATGCCTTTGAGCAATTTAAACAACTTACACTAGAGAGTGCCCCAAAACTGATCACACCGCCTAAATTCATGGGAATTAATGAAATGGTGTACGGACCTATATTTATAGGCATCCACGGGGCCCCTAACGACACCCAAGATATAGAATACATAACAGCAATATCAAAAAACCTACCAAACTGGTACTACATTTACAGCCCAGGGATTAATGGAGAATTCCCAAAAACCATTATCCACAGGGGGAAACACTATTTATTCGTCAGCAAATAATTAAATTCCGGAGCTCTCATGGACGCTATCTTCGCATTGGCACTAGCGATAGTTTTTTCACTCCTGTATTTTATTCCCCGCAGTTTCATTGATAGAAAAATCGCCCGACAAAATGAATGGCGAAAATGGCCCGACATTCAAAAGTATCTCGAAGAAAATCCTAAATGCCGTACGGGACGAGGAGTCACATGTAAAAACTGCGGCAGCTACAACATTATCAATAGAGGACTGGAGATCCGACATGACTCAAAGCGAATTCATATTTGCCGGACTTGCAGCACAAGCCTATACAGAACTGAGTCTCACGAATAAGGATATCAATATACACAGCAACCAGAACAAACTCAGAAAATAAATTCCACACACAGAAAACATCTCAACATTAACAACATCACCCAACACTTAATTTTCAAGTTATCAGAGACACGTAAGACAGGCACTGTCACCTGAATAGCGCACCAGGTGATAGTGCTATGCCAGTGATTTCCGAATCACCATATAACAGCGCCGTCCTCCCCTACACCTCCCTCTCTTCACGAGCCCTTATTTTCAGGTACCCAGAAGGAGATTTTTCCTAGGTCACATTCGTAGCAAAAATCGCCATAAACTATCTATATCGCATTTTCGCTTGCATGCTCTATATCTCACGACGCACCTGCGAGCCATCTCCAGCCGGCCTAAATACAAGGGCTCGTATTCATCAAACGTCCATGCCCCCTATCTATGGAGCATACACAGCTCGTTGCTCCATATCATAATGCCCCGATAGTTTTATCAGCATTTTCTTTTGCATGTTCTATCTAGGGTACAGATCAATATGCTAGCTCCATATCGTACTGAGAGGGCAATAAGTCACTGGGGGAGCGCATGCAGATGTGTATGCTCTATCTATGGCGCATGCAAAGCCATCTGCGCTCCACACTCTCTGCCATTCCGCCTGTGTTCCGGGCGATTTTCTGAACACCCCCCCCCCTCTGAGCAGCCCTCTGGTCGAGCCGCTGGTTAACATCGCATCTAGATTTTTATCAAACAGTTGGACTCGTCAAAAAATATGGTTCCCCGTTTCTACAACCCCACTACCTGTATAGGGTTCATATCTATTCATCGGCCAAGGCATAGATGGCAAGGTCGAGCTACTCACCCTACGCACAAGAAAATTCTAGCAATTAGTGTTCAAGACAGAATGAGTAGATAAAGACATGAGAAACCAAGTGGACTTGCACTCCCCCAAACATCTGGGATCATTACATAACCAATTCAATAGCCCGAGGTAACCCAATATGTATTGGCGCACACTGATTTCCTGCTCTCCGGCCGCGCTCATCATCTCGCTTGCAACAAGACTCATCGTCACTACCTCCCCGGAGAAGTCATTTGCCTGCGAACACGAAGTTGAAGCAGCCACCCTGAAGGTGATTTTGTTAACCATTTTTCACCTCGCCCCATATTCCTGGATCAGTGGGATGCTCAGATCGTTTCGCGTTACCCCCACTGCGGCACACCTATCGGCACTGCTTTCAGCTCTCAAAGCCCCTCTTGGCCTATGGATAGTGCTTTGCCTGTCTCTCGGCTGGTGGCTCTGGCCGAAATTGAGCTGTTGAGCAAAGGCACTTCGCCCGTCAGTGTCCCGCGAGAGGGGTCGAACTGATCACTAGGGGCGTCCAGTGAGCCGCAGAATCGTCTGTGCAGGTTAACAAGAGGGTTCTGAATGAAAAATACAACTCAAACTGCACCCGGAGCATGGTTCAGACAGGAGCTGCTAGTGCCAATATTTGGAATTAGTACTGAGGCGGCCAGAAAATATCGGACCGCCGGTCTATGGCTAGAAGGAACGCACTGGCGGCGAGACCCTGCAAATAGAATTGTTTATAACAAAAGGTCCATCGAGAACTGGATGGAGGGAAGATTTGAATAAGAAATTACCTGCAGGAATTGAGCTCAATGGTAAGCGGCTGCGAATTTCGTTCATGTTTAATGGTCAACGCTGCCGCGAACCACTGAAAAACATCACTAAAGTTGATAGTAAATCCATCGCATATGCCGAAAATAAACGCCGTACAATCCTAACAGAAATCCGTGAGGGCCGATTCGATTACGCAGCACATTTCCCTGAGTCTACTCTAGCCGCTGCTCTATCAGGCATTGACGTGAAAACTACAAAAAGCTCGGTTCAAGAAGGCATTAATTCTTGGTTAGAAATCCAACAAGTAAAACGAGCAAAATCCACCTACATAAACTATGTCAGCAAGGCCAAGCATGTCTCTAAGAAATTCGGAAAACGACGAATTGCTGACGTCGGAAAAAGAGATCTGGAGCTTTTTCAAGCCATGCTTCTGCGCGACGGACTTTCCTCGAAAACAGTGAATGACATATTCACCATTATCAGAGGTGTTTGGACTGAAGCATTTGAAGATGAAATTATAAAGACCAATCCTACAGCTCGCATTAGAAATATTGAGCGTGATGATGAGATAGAGTTTGCCGATCCATTTACGCGAGAAGAACTTAACGTAATCGCTAATAGTGATCCATCTCGAGCACAAGACGTCCGAATGATTCTGTTCAACTGCTGGGTTGGTCTATCAGTGTCCGAACTCGTCGCCCTGGCAAAGGAAGATGTAGATCTAGAAAATGGCGGTATCCATGTGAGACGGGCGAAGGTCTCCGGCGAATTCAAGGTGCCAAAAGAGCGTTCACGTGTCCGCTTTGTCGAGCTGATCAGTCCCGCATACGAGCTGCTCCAGCAAATCCTCGTGGAGCTCGAAGGAGCTTCGCCTGAGGACATTGAAGTGACCCAACGTGATGCAATCACGACAAGGCAAGAAAAGATTACGCTGCTGTTTCGTAACTCCATCAGCCAACATCCATGGAATGGACGAACCCTTAGTGCATGGTTCACTCGCCATCTAAAGCTTTCCAAAGTACGCCACAGAGGCGCGAACCAGTGCCGCCATACGTTCGCCAGCCAGACCCTTTCGAGCTACGTACCGATCGAATGGGTTGCTCGACAGCTGGGCCACAGCGACACAACGATGGTGAAGAAACACTACGGCCGCTGGCTGAAGGACGACACCAAGAGCATGGCAGCGACCGTCTCCCAGATGATGGGGTTCAAGACGGAATAGGGCGGCCTACATCGGGCTGGAAGACGAAGGTTTTGTCCAAAATTTGTCCTAAACGCTAACCACAAAAACACGAAGCCCCTGATTTCTTCTTAGAAATCAGGGGCTTCGTGCTTAACATGTCTGGCGGAGAGATAGGGATTTGAACCCTAGGTACTGTTGCCAGTACAACGGATTTCGAATCCGTCCCGTTCGGCCACTCCGGCATCTCTCCAGTGGCGCGCATGATACCAGCAGTTTGCCCAAAGGCAAAGCCTGTTTGCGAAAAAAATTCGCGTGGTATCAGGCGCTTGCGTGAACTTGCCGGTTACAGCGGCACGCCCAGGCGTTTGGCGACTTCTTCGTAGGCTTCAATAACGTCGCCCAGGCCCTGACGGAAGCGGTCCTTGTCCATCTTCTTGCGGGTCTCTTTGTCCCACAGGCGGCAGCCGTCCGGGCTGAACTCGTCACCCAGGACGATCTCGCCGTGGAATACGCCGAACTCCAGCTTGAAGTCGACCAGCAGCAGGCCTGCGTCGTCGAACAGCTTGTTGAGCACGTCGTTGACCTTGAGCGACAGCGCTTTCATTTTGGCCAGTTGCTCAGCGGTACCCCAACCGAATGCCACGACATGGGATTCGTTGATGAACGGGTCGCCCTTGGCGTCGTCTTTGAGGAACAGCTCGAAGGTGTGCGGGTTGAGCTTCATGCCCTCTTCAACACCCAGGCGCTTGACCAGGCTGCCGGCGGCGTAGTTACGCACGACGCATTCAACCGGGATCATGTCGAGCTTCTTGACCAGGCACTCGTTGTCGCCCAGCAGCTTGTCGAACTGGGTCGGGATGCCGGCTTCTTCAAGCTTTTGCATGATGAAGGCGTTGAACTTGTTGTTCACCATGCCCTTGCGGTCGAGTTGTTCGATACGCTTGCCGTCGAACGCCGAGGTGTCGTTGCGAAACAGCAGGATCAAGCGGTCAGCGTCGTCGGTCTTGTAAACCGACTTGGCTTTGCCGCGGTAGAGTTCTTCACGTTTTTCCATGATGGGCTCCGCTTGCTAAATGAGATGGGCTAGGCGATTTCACGCCAGTCGAGCCCGGAATCCTGATTCGCCACTTGCAGCCAGTCCGAATCGCAGCCGAGGGTATCGACGAAGCATTGCCGGGCCAGCTGTGGCTGGTTGTTCTTGCTGCTGAGATGGGCCAGCACCAGGTGTTGCAGGTTCTGCCAGTCCAGCTCCGACACCAGGCGCGCGGCCTGATGGTTGTTCAAATGTCCGTAGTCGCCACCGACCCGCTGCTTGAGAAACATCGGGTAAGGCCCGCGCCCGAGCAGGTCGCGACAATGGTTGGCCTCGATCAGCAGAGCGTCCAGGCCCTGGTAGCTGCTAAGCAGGGCCGCATCGTACGAGCCAAGGTCAGTCAGCACGCCAAAGCGCCGGCTGCCATCGTCAAACACATACTGCAGTGGCTCCAGCGCGTCGTGGCTGACGCCGACGGCGGTGACACTCAAGTCGCCCAACTGCAAGGTGTCGTTGGCGGCCAGAAAGCCTGCGGCCTCGACCGGCTTGCGCAGGCCGCGCAAGGTGCCGCGGCTGAGGTAGACCGGTACATTGTAGCGCCGCGACAGCAACCCGACCCCATGCACGTGGTCGGCATGTTCGTGGGTGACCAGCACCGCGCTCAATTGCGCCGCACTAACGCCGAGCAGCGCCAGGCGCCGCTCGGTTTCACGCAGGGAAAAGCCGCAGTCGACCAGAAGCAAGGTCTTGCCACTGGCGATCAGCGTGCCATTTCCCTGGCTTCCACTTCCAAGTACGGCGAAGCGCACTTAACCCAGGTTGTCCTGAATCACGCTCAGCACGCGGCGGGCGACATCTGCCGGGGCCACGGTGTTGATGTTCTTCTCGACGGTCACCTGGACGCTGTCGCCCACCTTGCTCAGGCGAACCTGATAACGCTCGGCACGGGCTTCAAGCTCTTCCTTGCTCGGCGCGCTGCCAAACAGGCGGCTGAAGAAGCCTGGCTGTTCCTTGGTTTCGGCTTTCTCGGCCAGGTTGATGTAGTACAGGCCCAGGCTGCGGTTGATGTCCTCAACGCGCCACTCACCCTGCTCCAGGGCACGGCCAACGCTGGACCAGGCGCGATCAAGGTCGGCGCCCAGGTTCAGCACCGGGTTGCCGCTGCCGTCTTCGCTCAGGCTGACGCGGCTCGGGGCGTCGAAATCGCGGGCGGCGAGCAACGACACCGAACCGCCCTTCTCGGCGCTGCGGGTCATGCTGGCGAGCATTTCGTCGACCAGGATGGCGTCGACACCGGTGTTGGCCGAACGCGCCGGGAAGTCCTGCTCGGCAGTGCTGCCGGCCGGGCGTTCAACGGTGACGATATAGACTTCACTGGTGTTGCGCTGCACGCCCGGCTCAATGCGGATGCGGGCGCGGACTTCGTTGTCGCTGCTGCTCGAGGCACTGCCCAGGCGCTTGGCCATGGACGCCGAAAGCTCGTCGAAACGCTGCCAGGTGGTATTGAACTCGCCGGTTTGCGGACGCTCTTCGGCAATCCGGAAGCCATTGTCTTCGAAGAACTGCCGGGCCACCGGCCAGACTTCGGCGGGCGAACGCTGGGCCAGGACCCAACGCGAGCTGCCGCTCTTCTGCAGGCTGAAATCGCTGATGTCGGCAGCGCTGTTCAATGGCAGCGGACGCGGCACCTCGAACTCGCCCTTGACGTTGTCGTCGGCGACATTGCGCGGGATCGGCAGCAGCGGATCGAGCCGCTTGGCGCTGCTGATGTCCGGTGGCAGCTGCATCGGCGGCTTCTGGGTGGCCTCCAGATAATCGCTGCCGCGGTCACGGAAGTAACCCTCTTCACCCCAGAGCCAGCCACAACCGCTGGTGCTGGAGATGATCAAGGCAAGGGCGGAAAGACCAGCCAATCGCTTCATGCGGTGTACGTCCTCAATTAAAACTTCAGGCCGCACTGGCGCATCGCCTGGCGTACCGTATCGTGACAGGATTCGCTCAGCCAGGTCAGTGGCAGGCGGATGCCCTTGTGCATCAGGCCCATTTCGACCAAAGCCCACTTCACCGGAATCGGGTTGGCTTCGATGAACAGGTTCTTGTGCAGGGGCATGAGTTGTTCGTTGATCGCGCGAGCCTTCTCGGCATTGCCCGCAAGGGCGGCTTCGCACAGATCAGCCATTTCGCGCGGGGCGACGTTGGCGGTAACGGAGATGTTGCCTTTGCCGCCCATCAGGATCAGTTCGACAGCGGTCGGATCATCGCCGGACAGTACGATGAAGTCCTTGCTCACGCCGTCAAGGATGGCCTTGGCGCGCGCCAGATCGCCGGTGGCTTCCTTGATGCCGATGATGTTCGGCACGGTTGACAGTCGGATCACGGTCTCGGCCTGCATGTCGCAGGAGGTGCGGCCAGGGACGTTGTAAAGGATCTGCGGGATGTCGACGGCTTCGGCAATGTGCTTGAAGTGCTGGTACAGGCCTTCCTGGGTCGGCTTGTTGTAATACGGCACCACCAGCAGGCAGGCATCGGCGCCGGCATTCTTGGCATTCTGGGTCAGGTGCACGGCTTCGGCAGTGGAGTTGGCCCCGGTGCCGGCGATCACCGGCACGCGGTGCTTGCTGCGCTTGACGCGCTCGACCACGTGCTTGATCACCAGGATGTGCTCTTCGACGTCCAGCGTGGCGGACTCGCCAGTGGTGCCGACGGCAACGATCGCATGGGTGCCGTTTTCCAGGTGCAGGTCTACAAGCTTGTCGAGGCTGACCCAATCAAGACGCCCTTGTGCATCCATGGGTGTGACCAATGCCACCATACTGCCCGCAATCATGAAACTGCTCCTGCCGGAAAAAGAGAGCGGTAATGGTACTGGCGCCATCGGCCTTGCACAAGCGAAGCAGGCGGGCGGAGCATTCCCCTCGGCGGCCATTTTCGCTACCCTTCTGTCTTTGATCGGTACATAGTGGCCCGCCGGGCTGCCGACAATGTGCAAAGCCTGCGCCCCAAGGCTCGATCCTGAGCCCCGGGCGCCTGCCTACCGGCCTTTTTTGCCACGCCAGGTACCGACCGCTCATCGCTTTAGGAATGCTGCATGTCCACCCCCACCGTTCGCGAACAATTCCTTGTCATCAGCGCCCTGGGTGCCAACCCGATGGAGCTGACCAACATCCTGTGCCGCGCCAGCAACGACAATCGCTGCTCGGTCGTCACCTCGCGCCTGACCCGCCATGGCGAGTGCAGTGCCCTGGTGCTGCAGGTCACTGGCAGCTGGGATGCCCTGGCGCGCTTTGAAGGCGCCCTGCCGGGCCTGGCCAAGAAGCACACCTTCACCGTCAACGTGGTGCGTAGCGCCGAGCTTGAGGTGCGCCCGCTGTCGCTGCCGTACGTGGCCTATGTCAGCGCCGCCTATCGCCCGGACATCATCAACGAGCTGTGCCAGTTCTTCATCGACCACAATGTGGAGCTTGAAAACCTGACCTGCGACACCTATCAGGCACCGCAGACCGGCGGCACCATGCTCAACGCCACTTTTACCGTGACCCTGCCGGCCGGCACCCAGATCAGCTGGCTGCGTGACCAGTTCCTGGACTTCTCCGATGCGCTCAACCTGGATGCGCTGATCGAACCGTGGCGCCCACAGAACCCGATGTAAGGAAGCTTTCATGGCCGTTGAACTCGACCAACCCGTCGCCGATTTCCAGGCACTGGCCACCAGCGGCCAGACCATCAGCCTGTCTGAGCTCAAGGGCAAGCAGGTGGTGCTGTACTTCTACCCCAAGGACAGCACCCCCGGCTGCACCACTGAAGGCCAGGGTTTCCGTGACCAGCATGTAGCCTTCGCAGCGGCCAACACCCTGGTGTTCGGGGTTTCGCGCGATGGCATCAAGTCCCACGAGAACTTCAAGGCCAAGCAGGCCTTCCCCTTCGAGCTGATCAGCGACAAGGACGAGGTGCTGTGCCAGCTGTTCGACGTGATCAAGCTGAAGAAGCTCTACGGCAAGGAATACCTGGGCGTGGACCGTAGCACCTTCCTGATCGACAAGGATGGCGTGCTGCGCAAGGCCTGGCGCGGGGTCAAGGTGCCCGGGCATGTGGAGGCCGTATTGGCGCAGGCGCAGGCACTGAGCAAGGCCTGATACCGCAATCGCGGGGCAAGTCGGGTCGCCGCATCGCCGCTCCCACAGGATTGATGCAAAACACTGTGGGAGCCGGCTTGCCCCGCGATGCTTTCAGAGCAGCGGCGCCACCATCGGTTCGCGCCGCGGCCAGGCATCCAGCACGGCCTTGAACAAGGTCGCCAGCGGGATCGCGAAGAAGATTCCCCAGAAGCCCCACAGCCCGCCGAACAGCAAGACCGCGCAGATGATCGCCACCGGGTGCAGGCTCACCGCCTCGGAGAACAGCAACGGCACCAGTACGTTGCCATCCAGGGCCTGGATGATCGCGTACACCGCCATCAGGTAGATGAACTGGTCACCCCAGCCCCACTGGAACAGCGCGATCAGGGTCACCGGCACAGTCACCACCACCGCGCCAACGTAAGGCACCACCACCGACAGGCCGACCAGCAGCGCCAGCAGCGCCGCGTAGTTGAGCCCCAGGCTGATGAAGGCGATGTACGTGGCCACGCCACAGATCAGGATCTCGATGCCCTTGCCACGGATGTAGTTGGCAATCTGGCGGTTCATTTCTTCGGCCACCCGGGTCATCAGCGCCCGTTCCTTGGGCAGGTAGCCACTGACCCAGTCGGCGATCTGCTCGCGGTCCTTGAGAAAGAAGAACACCAGGATCGGCACCAGCACCAGGTAGATCATGATATTGACCAACAGTGGCAGGCTCGACAACGAGAAGGTCAGCGCCCACTGGCCAAACTTGCCGATCTCGCCGCGCATCACCTCGATGGCTTGCAGCACCTGCTCGTCAGAGACCAGGTGCGGATAGCGCTCGGGTAGCAGCAACAATAGCGACTGCCACTTGCCGAGCATGCCCGGCAATTCGTTGAACAGGGTGATCAATTGATGCCAGAGCAACGGCACCAGCACCAGCAGAAACGCCGCCAGGGAGCCCATGAACAGCATGAACACCAGCCCGACCGCGTAGCGCGTGGGCACCCGCAGGCGCTCCAGGGCGTTGACCAGGCCCTGCATCAAAAACGCCAGGACCATCCCCGCCAGCACTGGCGCCAGCATGCCGCCCAGGGTCAGGACAGCGGTGAACGCCAGAAACAGCAAGACCGCCAACACCACTGCTTCTTCATCGGAGAAGTAGCGCTGCATCCAGTCGCGAAGCACCTTGAACATTGACGATCCTTTAACAGAGAAAACTCAGGCTTTCTTCAACCAGTAACGGTACACACCGGCCTCGGCCTCTTCGCGCAGCAGGGTATGACCGGCCAATCGGGCAAAAGTGCGAAAGTCACGCTGGGAACCGGCATCGGTGGCAATTACCTTGAGCACTGCGCCACTGTCCAGGCGATTGAGTTCCATCTTCGCCTTGAGCAACGGCAACGGGCAGTTCAGCCCGCTGGCGTCGAGTTCGGCGTCATGGGTCGGGATAGCGCTCATGGGGTTCTCCAGGCAGAAATACGGGCACAAGTAGCATTTTGCACAAGCCCGGTAGGATACCGCCACTGGTCGCCAACGTGCGAGCGGGCTACAGTAAGGTTCTTTGTCGATCAGAGCTTCGTGCATGAATTTTCTGCGCCCTACCCTGCTGACGCTGGCCTGTTTGTTGGCGCTTCCAAGCCATGCCGACGACCTGCCGTCACTGGGCGACGCCAGTTCTGCCATTGTCTCTCCACAGCAGGAACACCAGCTGGGCCGCGCCTGGCTCAGCCTGCTGCGGGGCAATGTCAATCAACTGAACGATCCCCAGCTCAAGGATTACGTTGAAACCAGCGTTTATCGCCTGGCCGAAACCAGCCAGCTGCAGGACCGGCGCCTGGAGTTCATCCTCATCGACAGCCGTGAACTCAACGCCTTCGCCGCCCCTGGCGGGATCGTCGGGGTCAACGGCGGATTGTTCCTCAATGCCAAGACTGAAGGCGAATATGCCTCGGTGCTGGCCCACGAACTGGCGCACTTGTCCCAGCGCCACTTCGCCCGTGGCGTCGAGGCCCAGCAACGCATGCAACTGCCGATGATGGGCGCGCTGCTGATCGGTATCGTCGCTGCCGCTGCAGGCGCCGGTGATGCCGGTATTGCCGCGATTGCCGGCACCCAGGCCGCAGCGATCCAGGAGCAACGACGCTTCTCCCGGCAGAACGAACAGGAAGCCGACCGCATCGGCATCCTTAACCTGGAAAAGGCCGGTTACGATCCGCGCAACATGCCGAGCATGTTCGAACGCCTGATGCGCCAGTACCGCTACGATGCCAAGCCGCCGGAATTTCTTCTGACTCACCCGGTCACCGAATCGCGCATCGCCGACACCCGCAACCGCGCAGAGCAGGCGCCCAAGGGTGGCACCGAAGACAGCAAGCGCTATCAACTGATTCGCGCACGGGTGGCGCTGATCTACGAAGGCACCCCAGGGCTTGCCGCCAAGCGCTTCCAGGCGCAGCTCGACGAGAACCCGCAGTTGGACGACGCCCGTTATGGCCTGGCCCTGGCGCAGATCAAGGGCGGCCGCCTGAACGAGGCACGCGAGAACCTCAAGCCGCTGCTGGCCAAGGCACCCAACGACATCACCTACAACCTGGCGCAGATCGACCTGGACACCACCAACAACCGCCTGGCCGATGCCCAGCAGCGCGTCGAACGGATGCGCAGCCTGTACCCGGCCAACTACCCGTTGCAACAGGCGCGCATCGACCTGCTGCTCAAGCAGAACCGCCCTGCCGAGGCTGAAAAGGCACTGGATGCGCTGCTCAAGAACCGTCCGTACGACCCGGATGTCTGGTACGACGTGGCGGAAGTGCGTGGTTTGTCGGGCAATACCATCGGCTTGCACCAGGCCCGCGCCGAGTACTTTGCCCTGGTCGGCGACTTTGACCAGGCCTTGCAGCAGCTTGACTACGCCAAGCAGCGAGCGGGCAACAACTTTGTCCTGGCGTCGAAGATCGATGCCCGCCAGCGTGAGCTGATGGAGCAGCAGCGAATGGTCAAGGACATGATGCGCTAAAAGCATCGCGGGGCAAGCCCGCCCCCACAGAGGCCTGTGTACACCAGATGTGGGAGCTGGCTTGCCAGCGATGGGGCCCTCAAGCGTTACCGGACAACTTCATCCGCGCCGCCTGGGTAAAGTCGAGCATTCGCTTGAGCGGCTTGATCGCCTGGGGGATCAATGCCGGCTCGACGAAGATCTCGTTGGTGCCTTCACGCAGGCACTGCAAGGTGCGCTCCAGGGTGTTCATCGCCATCCACGGGCAATGCGCGCAACTGCGGCAGGCCGCGCCGTTACCGGCGGTGGGTGCCTCGATGAAGATCTTGTCGGGGCACAGCTGCTGCATCTTGTAGAAGATGCCGCGGTCGGTGGCGACGATGAAGGTCTTGTTCGGCAGGGTTTGCGCTGCGGCAATCAGCTGGCTGGTGGAACCTACCGCATCGGCCAGGTCGATCACCGCCTCGGGCGATTCGGGGTGCACCAGGATCGCGGCATCCGGGTACAAGGCCTTCATGTCGGCCAACTGACGCGACTTGAACTCTTCGTGAACGATGCAGGCACCGTCCCACAGCAGCATGTCGGCGCCGGTCTGCTTCTGGATGTAACGGCCCAGGTGCTGGTCCGGCCCCCAGATGATGGTCTCGCCGTTGTCCATCAGGCTTTCGACGATTTCCAGCGCGCAGCTGGAGGTCACCACCCAGTCGGCCCGGGCCTTGACCGCTGCCGAGGTGTTGGCATACACCACCACGGTACGTTCCGGGTGCTTGTCACAGAAGGCCGAGAACTCTTCGACCGGGCAGCCGAGATCAAGCGAACAGGTCGCCTCGAGGGTTGGCATCAGCACACGCTTTTGCGGAGTGAGTATCTTGGCCGTCTCGCCCATGAAGCGCACACCGGCCACCAGCACGGTCGTGGCCGCGTGATTCTTGCCAAAGCGGGCCATTTCCAGCGAGTCGGACACACAGCCACCGGTTTCTTCGGCCAGGGCCTGAATCACCGGATCGCAATAGTAGTGGGCAACCAGCACGGCATTTTGCGCCTTGAGCTCGGCGGCAATGGCAGCGCGGTAGTCGGCTTCTTGCTCGGGCGTCAGCGGCTTGGGCTGCTTGGCGTCGAGGTGAGCCTGGACGAGAAGGCGTTCGGAAATCTGGGTCATGATCGCTGGACCTGCAGGCGCTTGAGCGCGTAAGTCGAGTGTATCACCGAGCCCTGGCAAATCGGCTACAGGCTCCGCAGGCAGGGCCAGGCAGCCTTGCGTACAGAACCACGGACCAGCTGCGGCCTCGGGTTTTTATAGGATGCCGAAGGCTACAGATAATCGGATGAATTCAAAAGGTTTTTTTAGTGAAACAAGCCCGGGGCGGGCGCCCCGGGCCTGAACATCAACCGCCGGTCGCCTGCAAGGCGCTGGCATTGGCCATGATCACGCTGGCGAACTGCTCGACGGTCATCTTCTGGCCGTTGAAGTCGACCATGCCATCGGCATAGCGCAGCGTGGTGACAATGTCGTTGCCCTCGACCTTGGCCATCTGGCTTTGCACTGCCATCATGCTGACCATTTCCCCGGCCTGGGCCGCTTGCTGGGAGACGATGCTGGCATCGGTCTGGCCCTCGAACTGCGCCTGCAGGGTCGCCAGGTCACCGATCATCGGCTTGGACAACGACAGCTTGCTCTGCAGCTGGGTGATCAGCTGCTTGTACAGCTCCTGCGGTGGCAGGTCCAGGGATGCCGGGTTGGCCAGGTCAACGCTGAGACTGAAGCGGCTTTCACCGTTGGCAGTCTTGAACGACAGGTTTTCCAGGGCGATCTGCGGCTTGGCCGCCAGCAGACGCTGGACATCGCTGCGTACCTTGGCTTTCTCGGCGTCGTTCATCGCCAGCTCCGGCATGCCCGCACCCTCTGCCGCCGCTTGCTGGAACTCTGGCAGACGGCTCTGGTACCAGGCAATCAGCGCCTGCATGGCCGGAATGTCGAGGCTCTTCAGGCTCCAGACCATTTCGGCGGCACCGATCGGTTTGCCGTCGTAGTTGATGTCGGCAACCTTGTACTCCATGCGCGCCGAGAGCTTGTCACCGTCGTTCTTGTACTCGTTGTTCTGCGCCAGCCCCTTGAGCGTGAGGACCTTCTGCTCGTCACCGAAAGTCGCGACGTTGTCAGCCAGGGCTACGTCCATCTTGCCAACATAGAAGCCGAACGGCGTCTTGGTCATGTCGCCGGTCAGGCTCAGGCCCTTGATCTCGACTTTCAGCGGCGCACGGTCTGCAGCCGAAAGGTTCAGGGTCAGGCCCGCCGATTGCCCAGTGAGCTGAACCCGCTCGGCACCCTCGCTGGCATGACCGATGACTTCCAGCCCGGAGAACTTCAGCGACGAACCCGCCTCGCTCCACTCCAGCGGCGCTACCTGGAAAGCGCTGTCCATCGAGCGGTCATACCCATAGGCGACCTGGCCCTGCAGCGGTGAAACGTCCTTGGTCAGGGCAAACCAGTCGGCGGTGGCGGCGTCTTTTTCAAGGGTGTAGTGGCTGGCTGCCATGACCGGCATCAGCTTAAGTGCCTTGACCCGCGACAGCGGCAGCGGGCCGTGCTCAATCTGGTCGACGAAGGTCAGGTCGAAGCTTTTACGCTCTTCGCCAACCTGCAGGTTCTGCACCTTGAGGCGGTACTTGGCAGTACTGCTGAACAGATGGGTGTCCAGCGACACCAGCTCCAGCACCATGCTGCTGTCCATGCCCAGCAGCGCCTGCTTGGTCTGGGCATTGGACTCGGCGAGGGTGGTTTCCAGCACGCCAGGCAGTTGCTTGCCGGTGTACCAGGCACCCGCCGTGCACACCGCTGCCACTGCTACCACGAGCCCGACTACGCCTGTAGATTTCTTCATGAACTGTTTCGCTTCCATTTGTAGAGAGTTGTTGCTTTGGCTAAGCCTTGAGGCTTATTCGTTGACATCCATGTACTCGCGGGCCCAGACGATGTAGTCGTCCGGCTGCGTGTAGGTATGGGTAAGTTCGGTGGCACTCAGGTCCGAGGTGCTGCAAGTGATGCCGCGTTGTTCGCGCAGGCAGTCGTAAGTGGCCTTGATGGCGGCAAAGTAGGCGCCATGGCCGTCGACGGCAATGCGTACGCCCAGCTCGGCCAGGCGCGTATCGTCGTGCAGCTGCGGGTTGCCGTAGGTCACCAGCATCAGCGGCACGCTGGTGTGCGCGGCAATCTGCTCAAGATGGGCGAAGTCGCGGACACCGACCATGCACAGCGCATCGGCTCCGGCGTTCTGGTAGGCCACGGCGCGGGCGATGACTTCTTCGGTGGGAATCAGTGCGGCGTTGGTCCGGGCGATGATCGACAGCTCCGGGTCAACCCGTGCCTCCAGCGCCGCACGAATCTTGCCAACGCCTTCGGCGATGCTGATCAGGTCGGTGGATTTGCGCCCGAACTGGGCCGGCAGCAGTGTGTCCTCGATGGTCAGCGCGGCAATCCCGGCGCGCTCAAGCTCGGTCACCGTGCGCATCACGTTGAGCGCGTTGCCGTAACCGTGGTCGGCGTCGGCGATCACCGGCAACTGGGTCACCCGACCGATCCGCGTCGCCTGCTCGGCGAATTCGCTGAGGGTAATCAGGGCAAAGTCAGGCGCGGCCAACACTTGCAGGGATGCCACCGAACCACCGAGGATACCCACCTCAAAGCCCAGGTCGGCGGCAATGCGCGCCGACATCGGGTCGAACACGGAGGCGGTGTGATAGCAGGCAGGTGAGGCGAGCAGTTGACGGAACGCGCGACGCAGGTCTTGGTGGGAGGCTCTTGGCATGGTCTTTCCAGGCTATCGACTTCATTTAGTGGGCCGAACATTACCACTGCTGGCTATCTGACTGACAGCATCGCGCGTTTGCGGGTCTCGCTGGGCAGCTCCTTGAACAACTTGCGGTAGCTGTCGGAAAACCGCCCCAGGTGCCAGAACGACCAGCGCATGGCCACCTCCGCTACGGTAGTGTCGCCGGACTTGCAACTGAGCAGCTCGCGCCGCGCACTGTTGAGCCGGCGCAAGCGCAACCACTGCGCCGGGGCCATGCCGGTGAAGGTCTTGAAGGCGTGCTGCAACTGGCGCACGGGCACCCCGGCAACCCGCGCAAGTTCCAGCAGGTTCAAGGTTTCTTCCGGGCAATCCGCCGCCCACTCACCCACTTTACGCATGATCGCCCGCTCTTCGGTACGCCGCCACAATGCGCCACGATCGAGGCAGATACACGCGTTATCAAGGATGAACAAGCAATCTTCGAACAACTGCTCAGCCAGCGCGTCCTGGCTTGGCGGGTCGATGGCCTGGGACAGGCGCGTGAGGGTCCCGCTCAACCAGCGGCTGAACAGATCGTTCTGCATCGAGTTCAGCGGCGCCATGAACAATCCGTCCAGGCGGGCAATGTCCAGGCCGTGGCGCTGGACGAACGCCGGACCGAACACCACCGCCACCTCCTGGTAGTTTTCCGGGGTGATCCAGATGTTGCGGCTTTCACCGTTGAGTACGTAGAGGCTGTGGTCGCTGCGGTCGAAACAGAACGCCAGGGAGCCGGCCGGCGCACTGAAATTCTGCTCGACCCGGGTGTTCATGCACTCCTCGTAGATCTCCACGCCCTGCAAGTCGAGGCAGCGCAACTGGCCGGCAAAATGCCCGGGCGACATCTGCTGGTAATGCTGGGTCCAGCCCGGGGTGGCGCGGACTTGTTCGGTGACATCGGCGGTGTTGAAAGCTTGAACCCGCAAGGGCGTTGACACTGTCATGAGCTGCTCTTTATGCACTCTTTTGGTGCATTTTTGTCTTGCTGAAAGTGGATAGATCGAATGCGCAAGCGTCACCCAAGATAGACCTCAACGCGCTACAGGGGAAGCCGCTTGGGTGGCAAGCCGGTCGCAACTGCCGGTCCTGGCGTGGATAAAACCAATAACGAGGTCTTTATGAATGCCCCTTTCGATCAGCTGTCTGCGTGGCTGAAAGAACACAAGATTACCGAAGTCGAATGCGTGGTCAGTGACCTGACCGGCATCGCCCGCGGCAAGATCGCACCGACCAACAAGTTCCTGCATGAGCGAGGCATGCGCCTGCCGGAAAGTGTGCTTCTGCAAACGGTAACCGGGGACTTTGTCGACGACGACATCTACTACGACCTGCTCGACCCTGCCGACATCGACATGATCTGCCGCCCGGACTCGGCTGCGGTGTATGTGGTGCCATGGGCGATCGAGCCGACGGCTGTGGTCATCCACGACACCTTCGACAAACAGGGTAACCCGATCGAACTGTCGCCGCGCAACGTGCTCAAGAAAGTCCTCAAGCTCTACACCGACAAGGGCTGGCAGCCGATCGTCGCCCCGGAAATGGAGTTCTACCTGACCCAGCGCTGCGAAGACCCGGACCTGCCGCTGCAAGCGCCGCTGGGCCGCTCGGGCCGGGCCGAAAGCGGCCGCCAGTCGTTCTCGATCGACGCCGCCAACGAATTCGACCCGCTGTTCGAAGACGTCTACGACTGGTGTGAAGCCCAGGGCCTGGACCTCGACACGCTGATCCACGAAGACGGCCCGGCGCAGATGGAAATCAACTTCCGGCATGGCGACGCCCTCGACCTTGCCGATCAGATCACCGTGTTCAAGCGCACCATGCGCGAGGCCGCGCTCAAGCACAACGTCACCGCCACCTTCATGGCTAAACCTGTGGGCGATGAGCCGGGCAGCGCCATGCACCTGCACCAGAGTGTGGTCGATATCGCCAGTGGCAAGCCGATCTTCGTGGACGACAACGGGCAGATGAGCGAGCTGTTCTTGCATCACATCGGCGGCCTGCAGAAGTACATCCCCAAAGTGCTGCCGATGTTCGCCCCCAACGTCAACTCGTTCCGCCGCTTCCTGCCCGACACCTCGGCGCCGGTCAATGTCGAATGGGGTGAAGAGAACCGCACAGTGGGCTTGCGCGTACCCACCTCGAGCCCCGAGGCGATGCGCGTGGAGAACCGCCTGCCAGGCGCCGACGCCAACCCGTACCTGGCGATTGCCGCCAGCCTGTTGTGTGGCTACCTGGGCATGGTCGAGAAGATCAACCCCAGCGCCCCGGTCCAGGGCCGCGCTTACGAGCGGCGCAACCTGCGCCTGCCGATCACCATCGAAGACGCCCTGGCGCACATGGAAGACTGCCCGACCATCGAGCGATACCTGGGCAACAAATTCGTGCGCGGCTATGTGGCGGTCAAGCGTGCCGAGCACGAAAACTTCAAGCGCGTGATCAGTTCCTGGGAGCGCGAATTCCTGCTGCTCAGCGTCTGAGCCCAAGCCTGTAAGCAGTATCGAAAACAACAATTCGAAAAGGTGTCGATATGCGTCCCATGAAAACAGTCGTAACTGCAACCCTGGCGCTGCTGGTCAGCGCTGCGGCCCAGGCCCAGCCCAGTGTCAGCGTGTACAACTGGACCGACTACATCGGCGAAACCACCCTGGCGGATTTTCAGGGCAGCACCGGTATCAAGGTCATCTACGACGTGTTCGACTCCAACGAAACCCTGGAGGGCAAGTTGCTGGCCGGTCGTACCGGCTACGACGTGGTGGTGCCTTCCAACCACTTCCTGGCCCGCCAGGTCAAAGCCGGGGCCTTTCTGAAACTCGACCGAGAACAGCTGCCGAACTGGAAAAACCTCGACCCGGTACTGCTCAAGTTCCTCCAGGAGAACGATGCCAATAACCTGCATTCGGTGCCCTACCTGTGGGGCACCAACGGCATCGGCTACAACGTCGACAAGGTCAAGCAGGTACTGGGCGTCGATCACATCGACTCCTGGGCGGTGATGTTCGAGCCCGAGAACCTGAAAAAACTCAGCCAGTGCGGCGTGTCGTTCATGGATTCGGCCGACGAACTGTTCCCGGCGATCCTCAACTACATGGGCAAGGACCCGCGCAGCAACAAGCCTGAAGACTACAAGGAAGCCGAGGCCAAACTGCTGACCCTGCGCCCCTATATCACCTATTTCCACTCCTCCAAATACGTCTCGGACCTGGCCAACGGCGATATCTGCGTAGCCTTCGGCTATTCGGGCGACGTGTTCCAGGCCGCCAACCGCGCCAAGGAAGCCAACAACGGCGTCAACATCGCCTATGCCATTCCCAAGGAAGGCAGCAACCTGTGGTTCGACCTGCTGGCCATTCCCTCCGACGCCAGTAACCCGAAAGAAGCCTATGCCTTCATCAACTACCTGCTCGAGCCGAAGGTGATCGCCAAGGTCAGCGGCGTGGTCGGTTACGCCAATGCCAACCCGCCGGCCAAGCAATACATGGACGCCGTTCTGGTCAACAACCCCGAGGTGTACCCGCCGCAAGCGGTGCTGGACAAGTTGTATGTCTCCAACACCCCGACGCCGGCGATCATGCGCCTGATGACCCGCTCCTGGAGCAAAGTGAAGTCGAACAAATGAACCAGCACACCTGTGAACATGCCCGCTCCTACTACAGCGCCACGGCCCACACGCAGGCGGCCTACCCTGCCCTGGGCGCCGACCTGCAGGCCGATGTCTGCGTGATCGGCGGTGGCTTTACCGGCGTCAACAGCGCCATCGAACTGGCCCAGCGCGGGCTCTCGGTGATCCTCCTGGAAGCCCGGCGCATCGGCTGGGGCGCCAGCGGGCGCAACGGTGGCCAACTGATTCGAGGCATCGGCCATGAAGTCGAAGGCTTCGCCCGCTATGTCGGCCAGGACGGGGTGAAGTACCTGCAGCGCGCCGGGATCGAGTCGGTCGAAGTGGTGGCCGAGCGCATCCGCGAACACGCCATTGATTGCGACCTGCGCTGGGGTTTTTGCGAGTTGGCCAACACCCCGGCACAGTTCGCCGCCTTTCGCGCCGAACAACAAAGCCTGGCCGAGCTGGACTATCGCCATGAAACGCAACTGGTCGGGCCCGAGCAAATGCATCAGGTGGTCGCTTCCAACCTGTATGCCGGCGGCCTGATCGACCGTGGTTCGGGCCACCTACACCCGCTCAACCTGGTCCTGGGCGAGGCGCGCGTGGCCCAGGCCCTGGGCGTGCGCCTGTTCGAGCAGAGCCCGGTGCTGGAGATCAGCCATGGCGCCAGCGTGCAGGTACGCACCCGCCACGGCACAGTGTGCGCCGGCAGCCTGGTGCTGGCCTGCAACGCTCACCTGGACGAACTGGAACCACGCCTGAGCGGCAAGGTACTGCCCGCTGGCAGCTACATCATCGCCACTGAGCCCTTGTCACCGGCACAGGCTGAGCAATTGATCCCGCAGAACCTGTCGCTGTGCGACCAGAAGGTTGGCCTTGACTACTATCGGTTGTCTGCCGACCGACGCCTGCTGTTCGGTGGCGCCTGCCATTACTCCGGACGCGACCCACAGGATATCGCCGCCTACATGCGGCCGAAGATGCTCAAGGTGTTCCCGCAGTTGGCGGATACCCGCATCGATTTTCAGTGGGGCGGCAAGATCGGCATCACCGCCAATCGTTTCCCCCAGGTCGGCCGCCTGCTGCAGCACCCAAACGTGTACTACGCCCAGGGCTACAGTGGACACGGCCTGAACGTCACCCACTGGACCGCGCGGTTGCTGGCCGAGGCCATTCATGCCGGCCACAGCCAGGGCCTGGATGTGTTCAGCGCAGTGCCGCACCTGACCTTCCCGGGTGGCAAGGCCCTGCGTTCGCCACTATTGGCATTGGGGATGTTCTGGTACCGCCTGCGCGAGGTACTTGGCTGAGGCCTCGGCCGGGACAAACATCCTTCTTTTCCTTGCGCTGGCTTGCGGCTGACTCAATTACGGCTATTTTCAGTTAAGTCTTTGTTTCAGTGCCTCACAGGCTTCGGAGGGAATCGAAGGATGATTGCAGCTCTCAAGCGTTACCCAGGTCGGAACTGCTTGCTTGGCGCAGTGCTACTGGCCCTTGCCGGTTGCGCCAACATCGATGCGCGCACCACCGAATATGTCGGTGCACCCCATGCTGCCCCCACCAGTGCAGCCACTGTCGAAGTGCTGCGCAGCGAGCCGACCCGGCCTCATGCCCGCCTGGGTGAAATCGTCGTCGATGCCAGTGTCGAGCCGCCACCGCCAATCAGCGAAGTCGAGCAGAAGCTGCGCGAGCAGGCCGCCAGCATTGGCGGCGATGCCGTGGTGGTGGTCTATGACCGCATCCAGCCGGTGTCAGCCTATGTCAGTGGCCCGTTGTGGGACCGCGACATCCGCACCATCGAAGGCCGCAAGCTCAAAGGCATCGTCATCAAGTATCAATAGGTGCAGTTACACGATGACCTGTGGTAAGCAGGCTCAAGGCCAGGTTATGGGCCAGTGCCGCTCCCGGCACGGCCTGCACCGGCACGCCATACACCGCCGCCAGCACCGGCGCCAAGCCGGTCAGTTGGGCAAGGTTGCCCGGCTGTTCAGTTGCCGTCAGGACCATTCCCCGGCACAGCGATGCCAGCCACTGCCGGTTCACCTTGAGCCATAGCACCAGACGCTTGCGCGCTTGCAGGTCCTCCTCTGCCGATGGCGGCAATGGTGGATAGACCAGGACAAACTCGCGCTTGATCAGCAGCAACGCTTCAACCTCGATAATCCAGCGCTCCACCTCCTCCAGACACGCGGGCATGGACGTGACGTGAACCAGCGGAAATTCCCCGGCATCGAACAGAACCAATTCGTTGAGTTTCATCGCACACCTCGATTTAATACTGTACTGTACTGTACGATACACTTTAATCGACAAAGATCAACTCAAACGAGAAAAGCTCTCGTTAAGTAACGGACATAATCCATGAGCACAGCAGCACAAAAGGCCACCAAGGCCAGCCCGCGCCTGACTGAACGCGGGCGCCAACGCCGTCATGCGCTGATCGAGGCAGCCACCCTGACCTTTCTCGAACACGGCTTCGAAGGCACCACCCTGGACATGATCATCGATCAGGCCGGTGGCTCACGGGGAACGCTGTACAGCTCGTTCGGCGGTAAGGAAGGCCTGTTCGCCGCCGTGATCGAGCGCATGATCGAGGAGATCTTCCAGGCCCCTGGCGAAGGCACTGTGCCGCAAGACTCGATCCATGGCGTGCTCGAGCACTACGGTCGGCGGTTTGTGCATAGCCTGCTGGCCCCGCGCACCATTGGCCTGTACCGCCTGGTCGTGGCCGAGGCACCGCGCTTGCCGAAAATCGGCGAGGCCTTCTACAGGCTGGGACCCGAGCGCAGTTACCAGTTGCTGGCGGCACAGCTGGCGCAGCTGGAAGACGTTCAGGCCGACCTTGGTACCCTCGGCGTGATCGCCTGCCAGTTCCTGGAAATGCTCAAGGCCGACCTGTTCCTCAAGGCCGTCAGCGTGCCGGACTACACCCCGCCCCCGGCCCTCATCGAGCAGCGCCTGCAACTGAGCGTGAAGATCATCGCCCAGTACCTGCAAGGCTCTGCCTGAGCGCCCTCAAGACGCCGGCAGTACGCTGAGCGGGTCGATGGGCTTGCCATTCTGGCGGATCTCGAAGTACAGCTGCACGCGGTCGGTATCCAGGTCGCCGGCTTCGGCGATCTTCTGGCCTTTGCTGACGGTCTGGCCCTCCTTGACCAACAGCTTGCTGTTGTGGCCATAGACACTGGCGTGCGAGGTGCCGTGCTGCAGAATGATCAGGTTGCCATAGCCGCGGATATTCACCGCAAACGCCACCTTGCCGGCCAGGCTTGCGAATACCGGCTGGCCCTGGGTGGCGGCGATGCGAATGCCCTTGTTGAGCTTGTCGGCGGCCGAGAAGCGGCGGATCACCGTGCCCTGTATCGGCCAGGCCCAGCCGCTCAAGGTCACCTTGGTGGTCGCAGCCACCGGTCGGGCCTTGCTGGCCGTGCTGGTGCGGGTCTGCGTGGTGGTTTTCGCGCCGCCAAAGCGGATGGTCTGGCCGACATTCACGGCATAGGGCGCACTGATGCCGTTGTAGCGCGCCAGCTCCTTGAAGCTCCAGCCATGGCGCGAGGCAATCGAATACAAGGTATCGCCGCGCTTGACCTTGTAGGTGCCCGCCGCGACTTTGTTGGCGGAGGCAGCGGGGGATGGGGAATGTGAGCTACATGCGGACATCGCCAACATTACGGCGATCAGAACAAACCTGAAAAACACACCACTTCCTTTTCCCGGAGACGCCATTAACGAGGCGCCTACTATAAATCAGTCCGCAGTGTTACGCGGCAAAGTCCGTGCAAGTTCAATGAACGCCCGGGTCGCTGGCGAGATGATGCGCTCATCGACAACCGCCAGGCCGACCACGCGTTTGACCGGCGGATCGAGCGCACGCAAGGCCAGATCCCGGGCCACGCCCAGCGGCAAGGACGATTCGGCGACGATGCTCAGCCCTTCGCCACGGGCAACCATTGCCAGGGTGCTGAGCAGTTGCGAGGTGCGATAACGAATGCGCGGCTGTAGTTTGGCGGCGACAAACAACCGCGAAACGATCTCGGCGGAACCGGCTTCAGTCAGCACGAACGGGTCGTGGCAGAGCTGTTCGAGGCGCACAGCAGGCTGCTGCGCCAGACCATGGTCATTGGGCATCAGGGCGAGCATTTGATCTTCCAGCAGCGGGTAGGTGTCGAACGGCTCTTCAGGCAGCACCACAAAGCCGACATCGATGCGCCGCTCCAGCAACCATTGCCGCACCTGGCGATCCGGGCCCTCGTCGACATGCACCTCGATACCGGGATACGCCCGGCGGTAGGCCGCCAGGATCGCCGGCAGCAAGCGCACCGAGGCCGTCGGCCCGAACGAGCCGATACGCAGCGTACCCTGCTTCATCCCCCGTGCATCCAGCGCTTCCTGGCGCATGGTCTCGGCCAGGCCAAGCATGGCCTGCGCCCGCTGCAACAGGCGCGTGCCGATGTCGCTCAGCTCGATCCGCGCCTGCCGACGCTCGAACAACGCCACACCCAGTTCCTGCTCCAGGGCACGAACGGCGTGGGACACACCGGATTGCGAGATGTTCAGTTGCGCAGCCGCCAGGGTGAAACTTTGGCGCGCGGCAACGACGGCGAAAATCTCCAGTTGGGTCAAGGTCATCGACAGCAACATCCCATGAGCGTTTGCTCATTTCCCTATGAGTTGGCATTCGGACCAGTATGGCGAATTCGTTGTTCGTCGTCAGCCAGGGCCACCCATGCCATCCAACCTTTGCACCTACCTGAAACTCGCGCTGGTCTCGATGATCTGGGGCGGTACTTTCGTCGCCGGCCGTGTCCTTGCCAGCGGTCTCGATCCGCTGTTGCTCGGCAGCTTGCGCTTTACCCTGGCGAGCCTGGTGCTGCTGATCTTCCTGATCCTGAAACAACGCCTGGTCCGGGTAAACACCGTACAGGCCTTGCAGATCGCCGGCCTGGGCTTTTCCGGCATCTATGCCTACACCCTGTTCTTCTTCCATGGCCTGCACTACACCGATGCCTCAAGGGCCTCACTGATCGTGGCGACCAACCCTGCGGTCATGGCGCTCGTCGCCTACCTGTGCTTCAGGCAACGCCTTGGCCGAGCTCAACTGCTCGGCGTTGCGCTGTGTCTGCTGGGCGCCGCCGCAGTGGTACTGGCCAAGGCGCCCGGGGCGATCGGCCAAAGCAACTGGATCGGCGATGCGTTGATTTTCGGCTGCGTGCTGAGCTGGGTGATCTTCAGTGTGTTCTGCACACGCCTGGTGAAGCAGATTGGTGCGCTGCCTACCGTGACCTATGCGGTATTCGCCGGGGCAGCAATGCTCGGTGTACACGCCCTTATCAATGGCAGCCTGAGCATGAGCGCACTGCGCCTGCTGTCGTCGCGCGACCTGGCAAGCCTGGTGTACCTGGGAGCGCTGGGGTCGGCCCTGGCCTACGTGCTGTACTACGACGCCATCAGCACCATTGGCGCGACCCGCGCCGGTAGCTTCATCGCCCTCAACCCACTGACCGCCGTGGTCGTCGGCGCCCTGCTGCTGGGCGAACGCCTGACCACGCCGATGCTGCTCGGCGGCGCCCTGGTGATCCTCGGCATCCTGCTGATCAACCTGGTACGGGCGACGGTCAACTAGTGCAGATTCAGCGCGTGGTACAGTCTGCGCCCCAACCCGAAGGTGGACCACGAATGGAACTCTCCCCCGCCGAGCGCCAGTTGATGCAGGCCCATAAACTGGCCCTGTTTGAAGGCTGCGTGATCTTTGACAGCCAACCGCCCATCGACCCGGCCACTCTGGCCCGGCTCGAAGCCCACCTGGCCGGCCCGGTGCCCCAAGGCCTGCTGCAGCTGTGGCAAACCTGCCTTGGCGGCCGTGTCGGCTATGACCTGCAGGTGGACTACGACGGCCACCGTCACCCCTTCTCCTTCAGCGAGCTGTTCTATCCCGACAGTGATGGCTACCACGATCTGTGGGGCTGGATCGAGCATGAGCGGGTACAAGCCGAACAAGCGGCGGTGGAACAAGGCCGTGAGTGGAGCGGCAAGCTCGACTACCTGCCATTCGGCGGCTTCGAGTACCTGGAGCGCCTTTACGTCTGTGTCACCCCGGGCCCTGACCACGGGGCAGTGATCGCCTGGAGCCGCGGGCTGCCGCCAGCCTGGACAGGCAGCCTGCACCACGACAGCCTCGCGCGCCTGGCCGATGATGTCGGCGCACTGTTCCGCGAACTTGTCTATGAAGAAGACCCCTTCGATCCTGAAGCCGAATACAGCAGCGCCGGCGAGCTGCTTGAAGCGCTGGATGAACTGGACACTGCCGGTGAGGCGGGGACGGCCCTGAAGGCCCGCCTGGAGGCGCTACTGCGCCAGCGCATTCTTGACTGGCGCCCGGCCCTGGCCGATGGCAGCCTCGCCGCTCAGCCACGCCTGCGCCAGCTGGCCATGCTCGATGCCGCCGAACAAGGCGATATCCCACGCCTGCACGCACTGCGACAAGCCGGCTGCGACCTGGCCGAGACACTGCGCGGGCACAACACCAGCCTGGAGTGCTGCCTGCAGCGTGGGCACCTGGAGGCCGCCGACTGGCTGCTAGACCAGGGTGTCCCGGTACAAGTCGACACCCTGCAGATTGGTGCGGCCCAGGTGACCCCGGCTCTGGCCTTGCGCTTGCTCGACAAGGGCGCCCACAGCGACCCCAATGCCGTACTCAGCGCCGCCGCCCAGGGCCACCTGCAAAGCGCCGAGGTCATGGCCAAGCCGCTGCTTGAGGCCTCACAGTCCAGCGCCCAGGCGTTGCACCAAGCACTGCTCGAGCGCACCGAGCAGCTCCGACGCGATGCCAAGCGGGTCAAGGCCGGCAAGCTGTTCAGCAATCTCAGTGCCGCAGATTATCTGGCCGAAGCAGAGCGCATCGACACCTTGTCCCGCAGGCTGCTGCGCTGAGGCACGGGTAACGAAATATTAGGAAACACCTATTACCGAAAGGAATGCAAGGCGTGAGATTATCATTAGCGAGTAACTGCTAATAATTCTCATAAACACTTGAATTTATTTTCCCTTGGGTGGCACCTACAATGACTTGCGAACTCGCCCGCAACCGTTCATCTCATTCCCTCATGGCCTCCGCACTGGGCCTCGCCGTTGCCTCGGCATCGAGCTATTCACTCGCCGAGAAGTCTTCCAGCACGCCCCTGGAGCTGGGCAACATCAACATCGATGCCCGGTCCAGCGGTGACTACAAGACCGAACGCTCGGCCTCCAGCAAATCGACAACCTCGCTGCTCGACACCCCACAGACCATCACCGTGGTGCCCGCCCAGTTGATCAAGGAGCAGCAGGCCCTGAGCTTGCGCCAGGTACTCTCGAACGTCTCCGGCATCACCTTCAACGCCGGTGAAGGCGGTGGCGGCTCGGGCGACAGCATCAACATCCGCGGCTTCTCGGCCAACAGCAACATCCAGATCGACGGCTTGCGCGACAGCGCCCAGACCAACCGTACCGACACCTTCAATATCGAGCAGGTGGAAGTCATCAAGGGCCCCAACTCGGTGTTCGGTGGCGCCGGCACCACCGGCGGCAGCATCAACATCATCAGCAAGCAGCCCCAGGACCAGGCCTTTACCCGTCTGGGCGGCAGCGTCGGCACCGACAACTACTACCGCATGACCCTGGACAGCAACCAGCCGCTGGACGGCGTGGGCCAGGACAGCGCGTTTCGCATCAACCTCATGGGCCATCAGAACGATGTCGCCGGCCGCGAACAGATCGACCGTGAGCGCTGGGGGCTCGCGCCATCGCTGCGCCTGGGCTTGAGCGAGTCCACACGCTTGACCCTGAGCGCCTTCCACCAGGTTGACGACAACCTGCCCGACTACGGCGTACCGGCCCTGGACGGCAAACGCCTGGCCGGCGTGAGTCGTGAGGACTATTTCGGCTGGAAGAACCTCGACAAGGAAGAGATCGAGCAAAGCTCGTTCACCGCCAACTTCGAGCACGACTTCAACGACAACCTGCGCCTGCAGAACCTGACCCGCTACAGCCATATTGCCCGTGATACCACGGTGTCCGCGTCCCACGTCAACACCACCGGCGTTCCCCCTGGCCGGTATCGCCCTGCCGGCCCCCAGGGCTACGGCCGCGATGCGACCACCGAAATGTTGATCAACCAGACCAACCTGATCAGCAACTTCAACCTGCTGGGCATGCGTCACGACCTGGTCACCGGCATGGAAATCTCACGCGAGACCATGGACCTGAAAACCTACGGTTACGGGCTGAGCAACGCGCTCTATCCGGCCAACGGCTACGACCTGAGCAACCCGCCGGGGCACTGGTCGGGCCCGACCAACAAAGCCGCCAGCGGCTACACCGATACCGAGCTTACCAACCAGGCGCTGTATGTGTTCGACACCATTGCCCTGCACGAGCAATGGGACCTGAACCTGGGCCTGCGCTATGACAAGTTCAAAGGCGAGGCCAACGGCTACGACGCCGCCCAAGTGCGCACCTCAGACTTCGAGTCCACCGACGAGAAGCTCAGCGGCCGTGCCGGGCTGGTCTACAAGCCCACCGAAAACGGCCGTATCTACCTGGCGTGGGGCAACTCGTTCAACCCTTCGGCGGAAAGCCTGGCCTCCACCGGCGGCGGCCTGAGTGCAGCCACCGAAAACCTTGCTCCGGAGAAAAACGAAACCTGGGAACTGGGGACCAAATGGGAGTTGCTGGACAAGCGCCTGGAACTGGACGCGGCCGTGTTTCGCGTAGAGAAGACCAACGCCCGCGAAACCATGGCCGACGGCTCTACCCAACTGGCCGGCAAGCAGCGCGTACAGGGCGTGGAAGTCGGGGTTACCGGGCATATCACTGAGCAGTGGGATGTGTTCGCCAACTACACCTTCCTCGACAGCGAGACCCTCAAGGCCGCCAACACCGCAGCAGGCATTGCCCGCGAAGGCCAGGCCCTGGGCAACACGCCGCCGCGCTCGCTGAACCTGTGGACCACCTACGAGCTACCTGCCGGCTGGACCCTGGGCTACGGCGCGCGCTACGTCAGTGAACGCAACGTGACCTCCAGCACCAGCGCCAAGCTCGACGCCTACTGGCTGCACAATGCCATGGTTGCGTACCGGGTCAACGAAGACCTGGATCTGCAACTGAACGTCAACAACCTGTTCGACAAGGATTACGTCGAGCGTGTGCGCCAGCAGAACGGCACCGACGCGCGCTCTTCGGCCATCGAGTATGGCGATGCGCGTTCGGCAATTCTTTCGGCGACCTACGCGTTCTAAGGCATGTGCATCAGCCCCGTTTGATCGGGGCTGATGCACATGCTTGCAACCTGCTTATCGACATTTCCGTTCCTGTACTGCGTGTGACCTGAAAGCCGCTGTCGCGATACTATCGAGTTCGGCACCTGACACACGTCAGAACATTCAAGGAAGCAAGGTATGCACATCAGCCAAGGACAGCGGTTGCCGTTGTCAAACCTCATCCAGGGCCATGCCCTGTCACTTACGGTCAACATCCAGTCCCCGCGCACCATTGATCTTGCCTGTTTCGGCGTAGACGCCCAGGGCAAGCTCTCGGATGATCGTTACATGATCTTCTTCAATCAGCCGGACTCTCCCTGCGCCAGTGTGAAACTGCTAGGGGCCGGTGAATTCAAGATGAACCTGACGGCTCTGCCCGCCTCGATCGATCGCCTGGTGTTCACTGCCGCCATCGATGGCGCCGGCAGCATGCGCGATATCCAGACAGGCAGTTTTACCCTCAAGGATGCGTCCGGCCAGCCTGTTGCCACCTGTCCGTTCGACGGCGGTGCCTTTGTCGAAGAGAAAGCCATCATGCTCGCGGACATTTACCGCAAGGATGGCCAGTGGCGCCTGGCGTCCAATCTGCAGGGTTTCAACCAGGGCCTGGCGGCATTGGTCAGGCACTTCGGCGGCGAAGTTGCTGACGAGCCAGTGGCGGCTACGGCCCCTGCCCCGGTGCAGGCCAGCCTCTCGCTGGAGAAGAAAGTCGCGGCCGCTGCCCCGCACCTGGTCAGTTTGGCGAAAAAAGCCCAGGTCAGCCTGGCGAAAGCCAAGCTCGAACAGGTCAAGGCACGTGTCGCACTGGTGCTGGATGCCTCGGGCTCAATGAATGGCCAGTATTCCAAAGGTCGGGTCCAGGAAGTGGTCAATCGGTTGCTACCGCTTGCCGTGCATTTCGATGACGATGGCTGCATCGATTGCTGGGCCTTCGGTGCCAAGCCGCAAAAGCTCTCGGAGATCACCCTGGCCAACCACCAGGACTTCATCAACAGCGACAACGATGGCTGGCGCAAGTGGAACCTGGGCAGCCGCATCAATGATGAGCCCAAGGTCATGGAGCACCTGATTCGCCATTATCAGCAGTCGGGCGACCGTACACCGGTTTACGTTTTGTTCATCAGCGACGGTGGCGTGCACGAGAATCGCAAGATCACCAAACTGATGATCGAGGCCGCCAAGCTGCCGATCTTCTGGCAGTTCGTCGGTATTGGCGGGCACGGTTACGGGATCCTGGAAAAACTCGACGACATGAGCGGACGGGTGGTCGACAACTGCAGTTTCTTTGCCCTGGATGACCTGCACGATATTTCCGAAGAGACGCTCTACGACCAGTTGATGGAGGAATTCCCAAGCTGGTTGAAAGAGGCCGGCGCCAAAGGAATCATCGCCTAACCAGGACACCATGTGGTGCAACAAAAAGCCCCGGCACAGGCCGGGGCTTTTTTTCACCCTTGCGGGTTAGCCGATGCTCACACCGTGAGCTTCTGCCAGAGGCTTGAGGCCGCCGGCGAAGCCTTGGCCGATGGCCTTGAACTTGAACTCTTCGCCATTGCGATACAGTTCACCGAAGATCATTGCGGTTTCGGTCGAAGCATCTTCAGACAGGTCGTAACGCGCCAGTTCCTTGCCATCAGCCTTGTTGATGACGCGAATGTAGGCGTTGGACACTTGGCCGAAGGACTGCTTGCGGCTTTCGGCATCGTGGATGGTGACTGCGAAGACCAGTTTCTTCACATCGGCAGCCAGGCTGGTCAACTTGACGTTGGCCTGCTCGTCGTCACCTTCGCCCTGACCGGAGCGGTTGTCGCCCAGGTGCTCGACCGAACCGTCGGCGGAAAGCTTGTTGTTGTAGAAAATGAAGCTGCTGTCGTTCAGCACCTTGCCATTTTCACCAACGATGAAAATCGAGGCATCCAGGTCGAACTCGGTACCGTCGGTGACACGTGGATCCCAGCCCAGGCCGACGATGACTTCACTCAGACCCGGGGCCTCTTTGGACAGCGAGACGTTTCCGCCTTTGGACAGACTTACAGCCATTGCGATATTCCTTGATCAGGTAGGTGTAGGGGCAATCAGAAATTCATACCGTAGTTATTGGCCAGGGCGCGCAGGCCGCCGGCATACCCTTCACCAACGGCGCGGAACTTCCACTCGCCGTTGCTGCGATACAGTTCGGCGAAGATCATCGCGGTCTGGGTCGACGCATCTTCGGCCAGGTCGTAGCGGACAACTTCAGCACCGGTCACTTCGTTAACGACTCGAATGAACGAACCGCCAACCTGACCGAAGTTCTGCTTGCGCGCGTCGGCATCGTGGATGGTCACGGTGAAGGCAATCTTGTCAATGTCGGCCGGTACGCGGCTGAGGTCGACCTTGATCACTTCATCATCACCATCGCCAGCACCGGTGCGGTTGTCACCGGTGTGCTCGACCGAGCCATCAACGCTCTTGAGCTGGTTGTAGAAAATGAAATCAGCTTCGCCGCGGACTTTACCGTTGGCGCCCAGCAGGAAGGCGCTAGCGTCCAGATCGAACTCGGTGCCGTCAGTGGCGCGCGGATCCCAACCCAGGCCTACCAGGATCTTGGTCAGGCTCGGGTCTGTTTTCGACAACGACAGGTTGCCGCCTTTGCTAAGAGTCAGTGCCATGGATACAACTCCTTGTGGTTGGTGCTACTGATTACGAGTTTTCGCTTTGCGCATCTTCTTTTTCAGGGAAGAGCACGCTGGCCAGGATGCCGATGACCAGTACGGTCATGACGATCAGCAGGCTGGTGTTCGGAGAAATGCTGATACCGTGGTGGAACAGGTGGTCGGTAGCATTGAGGCCCAGCTTGGCAGCAATGAAGAACAGCAGGACGATCACCGCCTTCTCCAGATGAACCAGGTAGCGCTTCAAGGCTTCGAGCACGAAGTACAATGTGCGCAGGCCAAGAATGGCGAACAGCATGGCCGAATAGACGATCAGCGGCTCACGGCTCACGGCAATCACGGCAGGGACAGAGTCGAAGGCGAACAGCACGTCCGACACTTCCACCACGACCAGGCACAGGAACAGCGGCGTGGCAAAGATCCCGCCCTTGGCAGCCAGGCTCAAGCCCTTGTTCTCGGGCTTCTGCACTTCAATTTCAAGCTTCTTGCGGCTGACGAAGAAGTTGTGGCCGTACAGTTTCGGCCAGACCGGGAAGAGTTTTTTCGCAAAGCGATAGGCGATGTGCTGGGAATAGTCCTCTTCACCTTCGTCATCACCGCCGCTTCTGAGCATCATCACCGCGGTCCAGGCCACAATCAGGGCAAAGATGATTTCAACCCACGGACCGAAGGCCAAAAGCCCGGTACCGATCGCCACGAATACACCGCGAAAGACGATCGCGCCGATGATGCCCCAGTACAGGATGCGATGACGCAGCCCGTCCGGCACCTTGAACCAGGCAAAGATCGCCATGAACACGAACAGGTTGTCGACGCTCAGGACTTTTTCCAGGGCATAGCCGGTGACGAACAGGCTGGCAACCTCTGCGCCGTGCTGAACGTAGAGGAAACCGGCAAAAGCCAGAGAGATCGCCACCCAGAACACCGACCAGATCGAGGCGCGGGTCAGGGTGATAGGCTTGTCGTCGCGATGGGTGACCATGTCCAGCAGCAGGGCGGCGAGCGCCAAGCCGACGAAGACCCCTATGGTCAGCGGAGGGAAGCCGATTTGAGTTTCCACGTGAGCAGTCCTTAGAGTTCGAAATCAGCCGGGTTCAAGCCCAGCTCCAGGCAGATCAGGCGGCAGGCCGCCTTTTCCTTGTCATCAAAATCGCCATCGGAGGCGCCAATGGCACAGGCCACCCGCACCAGCAGGCGCGCTTCGCCATCCTTGCTCTTGATCTTGCTGATGTTCTTCAAGGCTTCGGCCTGCCCGATGTTGAAATCGAACTCGAACTTGCCGCAGGCGTCATTGAATTCCTGAATGACCTCCATCAGGTTGAAGACCTTCAACTCCGGAGAGTTGTTGATGAAGCCCGTCATCTTCATCTTCTCGGCCGAGGAAACTTCACCATCGGCAGCCGAAATCAGCGCACAGGCGTTGGCGGTAGCGACCATGAAGGTACGGTTTTTGTACTTGGCGACTTCTGTCGTCAGTGATTCGCGTGCTTTCGCCGCGTTTGTCTTCAGCCATTCGAGCATCATATCCCCTTGATTAACGGGATCTTTCGATCCCGCTTGAACGTAGTTGTCATTTGGATCCGGCAGTCCACTGCATGCCCCAGTGGTACGCCTTGTCCATTTCCCGGTGACGCGAGTGGAAGTCGACCCGGCGGCTGACCTTGACCGCACCATTGTCGTTTTCCAGCATGGCGATTGCGCACATGCCCTGACTGCCGCCCTCCTCATTGAGTCGGACTTCGATCTCGGGCTGGCCCGGGACGAAGATCGTCACCACACCATCGGTGGCCCGCCAATTGGGCGCGCCGTCGTAAATGAAGGCGAAAATCAGGATGCGGCGGATGTCGCTCCACTTGCGGCCATTGATGTGCAACCACTCGCCACCGGCCACAGAGCCCGTACGGTCATCACCCATCAGCTGGATGTAGGGCGGGTAGTCCAGTTCGCCGAAGCAGTTGCCCAGAGCCTGGACCACACCCTTCTCACCATCCTGCAACTCGTACAGGCAGCCGACGTCCAGGTCGATCGAGCTGTTGCGGCTGAAAAAGCCACCGCTCTTGCCCCGGTTCCAGTTCAGGTTCACCTTGATCTCGCCAAAGCCCGCAGCGGTCTTTTCGAGGCTGATGCTCGAACGGGTCTTGTCGAGGGTGACCTTGCTCAGGTTGATCGACGGTTTTGCTGGCGCTGGCGCCGTCGGCGCAGGTGGTGGCGGCGCCTGAACAGGAGCCGCTGCCGGGCTGGCTGCCGGCGCGGCCACGTCAACGCCAAAGTGCTTGGCCAGTGGCTCCAGGCCGCCGGCAAAGCCCTGGGCTACGCAGCGGAACTTCCAGGCGCCCTGACGTCGGTAGAACTCACCGAGGATCAGCGCCGTTTCGTTCATTCCCCCCGTGGGGATCTGCGCGTCCAGGCCACCGCTGACCGACAACGACAAAGTCGATACCTTGTCGAAGCTGGCCTTGTTGTCGTAAATGGTCGCTGTCAGCGCGACTTTCTCGACGAGCGGGTCCATACGGCCCAGGTCCAGGCTGAACAGCGCACGCCCCACCGAGGCTTCGGTCAGCTGTACAGCACCGCCCAGTACGCTGGTCTGGCCGTAGAAGCACATGTCGTCATCACCACGGACCTTGCCCGTAGCGGTCAGGACGAAGGCAGACACATCGATGTCGATGCCGGGAATCGGCGAGTAATTGATCTCGATCCGCAGTTGGCCGGTGGCAACCGGCGCATTACCGCCAGGTACCAGGGCTGTCATGGGCGTATCGCCTGAACAGCCAGGTTGACCAGGTCATCGGCAGTACGGCCATTGGTGGACTGACCGATGGCCTTGAATTCCCAACCGCCTGCTGAACGGGTCAGGCAGGCCATGACCACACCGGTGTGGCCGCCCTTCTCACGCAGGTTGAAACGCGCCAGCTCATTGTTGTTGGACTGCTTGAGGATACGGCAGTAGGCATTTTCGACCTTGTCGAAGGTCTGGCCGCGGAAGCTGTTCACGGTGAACACCAGGTACTTGACCTCGCTCGGCAGGCGCTGCAGGTCGACCTTGATGCTCTCGTCATCACCCTCACCTTCACCGGTGAGGTTGTCGCCGGAATGCTGGATCGAACCATCCCGAGACTTGAGCTGACGGAACCAGACCAGGTCGATGGGCTGCAAGTCGCCATTGAGAACGATGCAGGATGCATCAAGATCGATTTCGTCGTTGCTGCCAAGCAATTTTCCGAAGAAACCACCGGCTTTCACCGGGTCCCAGCCCAGGCCCAGGCTGATGGCGGTCAGACCGCTACCAGCAGTTTTCTCCAGGGAAATGCTTTGGTTCTTACTGAGGGTCAGTGCCATGATTACGCTCCTTGTTGATCTTCAGTTTTGCTCTGTGAGGCAGCTGCCGTTCTGACTGCCGGCTGCTGACCTGTTGTGCTTGAGCGCAGCGGGCTGCGCCGCCATGCCGGATGAAAATGACGCCAATGGGCGTCCTGCGCTGCCGCCAGCAACTCACGATCACCCCGCGTGTCGCCCCAGGCCCGCAGGCGGTACTGGCTCAACGACCCATAGACGGCCTCCAGGCGCAGTACCTTGTTCTCGCAACGGCAGTTGTTGCCAACGATCCGGCCACTCAGGCGCCCGTCGATGACTTCCAGCTCAGTGCCGATCAACTGGATGCCCAGGCGCTCGGCAAAGGGCTTTAACACCAGGGCCGGCGATGCGGAGCAGAGGGTGACCTGGGCTCCCGATTCGCGCTCGGCAGCAACCGCCAGCAGCCCCGCAGGACGCATCAACCGAGGCCAGGCGAGCTCATGGAACTGCTCGGCCTTGCGCGCAACCCACTGCACCTCGACGCCGGTCAAGAAGGTGCTGATCAGTTGCGCCTTGAGCTCGTCGCGGCTCACGCCCCGGGCCACATAGCGCAGGCTCGGCAGCGTCAGGCGCAGCAAGCGGCGGGTGAACTCACGCTTGCCGAAAGCAAACTTGAGGAAGGGAATGAAGCTGTCATGACGAGTCAGGGTGCCGTCGAAATCGAACACCGACAGCACCTTGGCTCCTTCAGGCCCCATGGCCAGCATGTCCTGACTCATCGCATCGCCTCGGCCAGGCGCATCGGCTGTTCAGCGCCTGCTGCATCCGCAGGCTTGACCCCATGCCACTTGGCGCGCTCAAGAATGTTGAGAGCCCATTTGAAATGGGTGGCCGGTTCACACATGGCATCGTTGTGGCGGAACACCGCCGGCGCCACGTCGTTGACGATCAACTTGGCGCTGTTGAGGTCGTCCAGGCTGACCCGCAGGGTTTCCTGGATGATGCTGATCTGACAAGGATGAATCGCAGTCTTGCCCACCAGCCCGTGGGCGATGTCCAGTTCCAGCTCTTCGCGCAGCAAATCAGGTGACTCCAGCTGCTCGCAAACCGGTGCCGTCAGGGCAAAACCCTGGGCGCCCATAATCCCGGCAAGCATCGGAATCACGTAACTCATCGGCGTGTTGTACAACGTTGTCAGCGGATTGCGCCGCAGCCCGAGGCACCCCATCAGGTCGTTGCCGCCAATGCGCAGGGCAATGATGCGCTGGTCGAGGTTAGCCTTCAGCGCCTGCCCCAGTTCCACCATGGCACCTGGGTTGTAGACATCAGCGGTTTCCAGGGTCGGCATGAGGAACAGCTGCGGGTTGGTCACCGCATGCTCCCAGGCCGTAAGGTTGTGCAGGGTCAGCTTGGGCACGACGAAGCCGTCGACGTGCTTCATCAGCGCCCAATCGTTGAGCCGCGTCGCCATTGCCGCATCACGCGGACGAACGAACAGCAGCGGACCAGCCTGCGGTCGCCCACCTTGCTGATCGATGGCCTGAAGCAGCAACTGCAGGTTGCTAAGCGCGGTTTCGACATCGATTTCGGCAACCGCGTCTTCCAGGCAGACCACCAGCGAACGAAGCTCTGCCAGCTTGCGGCCATAAACAACGTCGAGGATGTCACTGCGGGTGGCCGGCATGTAGAGGGTTGCCCCGAGGGCGAACGGAGAAATCTCTTTCATCAGTTCACGCTCCGGATAATGGTCACAGCACGGTACGGCCCAAGATCGCTACCGACCTCCTCCACGCTCACCCCGGCACGCTCGGTGAGGTGCATCAGCAACTGCACGTCACTGTCGCTACGGTCTCTGACCAGCACGTGATCCGGAACCCGGCGCAGCACCGCGCGCGTGGCCTCGGCAATCCCGGGCTTGACCCGGTTCATGTTGGTAATCGCAAAACGCTTGGCCAGGGTAGAAACCACCGACTGCGCGGCATGCTGCAATGCATGCTGCTGCTCGCGGGTCCATGGAGTCGCTGGATGAACGCTGCCGAGCAGGCGGCGCTGGGCCTCGATCTGGTCAACGAAATCGCGGGTCACGTCGTGCTCATGCAGGTGGTTATAGACCACACAACCATGCAGCCCGCCCTGGGCTGGCCAGATGGAGCGAGAAACCAGGCCGGAGACGGTGGCACCGAGAATGCCGGAGGGAATCACCCAGTCATCGGCCGATGCGGCCAGCCAGGCACGCCCACAAGGGTCGGCAAGCACCACCAGGCGTGGTTGCTGGGGGAATCGACGATCAGCGCCCAGAGCGCGTTCGAGCTCGCCGGAAATCGCGCCCTTGCCGGTCCAGCCATCGACGAAAACGATGTTCTGGGCACCATGCGCCTGAATGATCGCTTCCAGCGCCACGCTGTCAATGCCCCGGTCACGGACAATACTCACCCCATAGTGGTGGGCGTCGCGTCCTTTCTCCACCAGTGCCCGGCGCAGCAGCACGCCCAGCGGCAAGCCGGCGCGCACGAAGGACACCAGGGCAATGCTCGGGCCGGTGAACGCAGCATCCAGGGCCAGGGCCAGCGCCTGGACATCGTTGGCCATGCGCTGGCCGTTCTGCTCAAGCGCGCGGGCATAGAGGCTCTTGTGCACAGCAGAAGGCGCATGCTCCTGACTGATCATTTCGGAGTAGTGTTTCTGGTTGGTCTGGATCAGCCGCTCCTTTTCCTCGACCTCGGTAGCCTCCATACGCACCGGCTGCAGGAGAAAATGCACGTCGCCGGCGGCGTAGCTACCGCTACCTACCGTGTCCAGGGCGCTCAAGAGCTCAGACATGAATCAACCCTTCCACAGCCTTGGCCAACTGGCTGCGAGCCGGTGTGGCCCAGAAATCACAGTCGGCCATGAAACCCAGGTCGGTGATGCTGTCACCAAAGCCCAGCACCGGGCGTTCGCCATGGGCCAGACGATCGCGACGCAACCACTCCTGCACGGCCACGCGCTTGCTCAGCCCCTCAGGCAGGAATGCCAGATTGTTGCCATTGCCGTGAATGTGCATGCCCTCGACAAGGCCGCGCGCCTGAACTTCAGCCAGCACCGCAGACAGCACCTGGTCATTGGACTCGTTATGTTTGGTGACCACGTAATGACGTAGGCCCTCTTCTTCCACAACCCAGCCACGAAGAGAAATGCCCATCGCCTCACCAATCGCCAAGGTGACCTCGCTCAAGGCCGGCAGACGTTCCTGAAAGGCGCAAAGCGTATCGCTCATGCGCGCATTCCAGGCTGGGTCGAGCGTGCCGTCAACGCCCAGTATCACCCCGCCATGGGAACAGATCGCGCCCTGAGTGAAGGGCAACTGCACGCGACTGTAGGCCTCGACACTGCGGGCGGTGACCGGCACTACGTCCGTTGTAGCCAGTAGCCAGTTGACCAGCGACAGCTGAGTCGGATTCATGTAGCCATTGGGTTGGCCATGAACATCCGCCGTTGCCGGGAAACGGGGTGCGTCGGCAGCCATTTTGCGGGCAGTTTGGAACAGGGTATCGTCAAGGTCGACGAATACCAGGGGACGTTTATTGCCCATCGACGATGACCTCAGCCTTCAGGGTTTGCACCAGTGATGCAGGCACTGCCTGTGCTGGGGTTTCGCTACAAATCAGTACGCGGTCGAATTGCCCGGGCTTCACGTTGTAGATGAAGTTGGGAATGCCCAGACCGTAGTTATCGGAGAACGACAGCGCATGGTCGATAGCATGACCAAGGGCGATCGGTGAACGGCTGGTGGAACTGAAATGCACATCCGCACCCGCTCGTTCAAGTCGTTCGGCCAGCAGAAACGGACGCCAGACAAACTCGCTGGTACCGATGACGATGATCTTCTCCCCAGGCTTGACCTGCAGGTCTGGCGCCAGGGTGTCGTCCACCGAGCGCACACCAAGACGCCCCCAGTCATTGGCAGAGGACAAAGGCCATTCGCCGACCGACACCGTGCCGACATCCGGCATCTGTGGCAGTGGCGCCGAGCTGTCTTCGTGGAAGCGATAGGAACCCTTTACCAGCGAAACCTGCGTTGCGGACTCGCCGATGCACTCGCTGACAGCGCCGGCAGACCAGTCGGTGAGCACGCAGGTGACCACCCGTTCGATCTTCGACAGTCCGGCATCGACCAAAGCGCGGTGCAGATTGACAAAGGTCTTGCCGGTCGAGGCTTCATCATCGACCAGCACCAGCGAACGGGCGTTGAGCATCAGCTCGCGTACGTCGGGGTCGACCGGCAAGTGAATCAGGTGGGCGCTGGCATGGCTGTGCTCTTCTTCGAAGCGGGTGAACAGCTCAGTGCCAACCGGGTGACGGGTGCTGACCAGGTACATCGAATCAGCCCGGGTTGCGCTGTAGGCGCGGTGGACACCGGCTCCCAGGCCCACGGCCGTTTCGGCCATGCCGATCACCAGTACCGGGCCTGGAAGATCGGCGGGGATCTGCGCGGCCAGGCTGTCGAAACTTGCCGCCATCAGCGACGGACGCACCGGAATATGGCGGCCCAGAACCTTCGAGACGAAGAGGAATGCGCGCTTTGGATTACGTCGCTCGGCGAACCCGAACAGCGACTCGGGCGCAAGCATGGCCTCGTCGACTTCGACTTCAAGCAGCCCGCGCATGAGTGTGGCGCTAAGGGATGTGGGTACTACTTTACATTCCATGAACTATTCCTAAATTGGCGCGAGGTCGAAGACCGGGCGCCTATTCCCTTGGTTTCAAATCAACGTGCGGTTACGGGTTGCGTGCCTCGACTCGCCAAAGGGATTGTTGTGCTTCACGGGCCATTTCAGCGGTGCTGAACAACCTGCCGGAGGGCGTACGGGATACCGGGATGCCACAGGCATCGAGAAAGGCCAGGGCGAGCCCGGCCTTCACGGCAAAATTCATGTTCTGAGCGTCGGGAACGGTGGAAGTGACCATGCCGACCACGGCCCCGGTTCCATCAAATAGAGGGCTGCCACTGGAGCCAGGCTGAATTGGCGCAGTGAACTGCAGCAGGCTGGCGTCGTTGTGCAGCCCGAACAGCGCTGACACACCACCCTGGGTAACGTGAACGCCACCACCGGCCAGGCCAGCAAGCGGAAACCCGAGCGCCACGACATTTTCACCAAGGTCACAGCCTTGGCCGTCCTTGAAGGACACCGGCTTGAATGCCGGCGCGCCTTGCACGCGCAGAATCGCGAGATCGTTGCGCCGGTCGACCACGACGGGCTCGGCACGGTGACGCCCCTCAAACGAGGCTATATGGATTTCCTGCATGTCTTCGATGACATGCGCGCAAGTCAGCAGGTGGGTCGAGGAAACAGCAAAGCCGGTGCCCGTGCTACCACTACCAGGCGCCGAACGATGAGGCGCATTGGGCCGTCGATGCGGGTGGGCGTCATCGATGTTCACCCCCAGGCGCCGGCCAAGGGCGGCAAGCCCGTAGGCCGAGCCTTCGGCCAGTGCACGAAACTTCCACTGCTGATGGCGGCAGTAGAACTCACCAATGATGATCGCAGACTCACCGTGTTCGCCCAGCTCGAGGCTGAAGTCGAGCTGTTCGTCGAGTTGCAGGCGCAACGAACGCAGCGCGCTCACCGGCCCGGCAGCAGAGAAGCTGTAGACAATCAGCAAGACCCGGTCTGCACCGGCAGGAAGCTTGGCCAGATTAAGGTCGCAGCGAACCTTCTCCTGGTTGCCTTTCCACTCCATCCAGTCCTGGGTTTGGTGAAACAGCGCAGGCTCGCCTTTGGGCTGACGTTTCTCGTCAACCGCAAGCAAGGCAACAGCTGCGTACTCGCCAAACGACTGCGTGCCACTGCATTCCAGCGACCAGGCGCATTGTGTGCCCGATAAAGCCGAATTCGCCCCTGGTGCCAGCACGATCATCCCTTTTTTTCTCCCTGTATCGTTACCCAGAATTCCTTTGGGCACGATGGTATCAAATATGCTGTGTCAACTTAACATCATGATGCTACTGGCACGGCTACGGTAACGGCCTTGATCCGAACGCCCGCACGCCAGTTTGCGACCGGTTCAGGCAGCCCCAAGCGCCGCGCGGCAAAAATACCGGGCAGATTGATGCCGGTTTCGCGGGTATAGCCAATACCGCCCGAGTAGCGCGGATTGATTTCCAGCAAATGGGGGGTCCCCGCCGCGTCATCCCGAGTCTGGACATTGACCAGACCATCGCACTGAAAATGCGCTGCCGCTTTCAGGGCAAGTGCTACTGCCGGGGAGTCGATTTCGAAGGTCTGATGCAGGCCCTGCTTGCGCCGCCCGACATACGCGACCGCAAGTCCGGCCTCGCAGACCATGTCGATCGAACATTCACTACCGGGCATATAGGGCATCACCAGCAGCGCCGGGCGCTCTGCCTCGGTACTGTAAGCCTGCAGATATGTGTCGAAATTCACTTCCCGGGAGTCGGGATTGGCAAAACAGCGAAACGCATCGGCCTGAGGCTTGAAGCGCCAGAAACCTTGTCCATAGATACCCACGGCCGGCTTCACACATACTTCACCCAGAGCGCTGAGGGCTTCGTAGGCACTGCTCAGCTCCTGGGCGCTGGTAACAGTGATCGCCGGGATACAGGCCAGGCCTGCGCGCTGCGCCTCAGCGGTGAACTTGCTCTTGTCGTCGACCAGCTCGAAGGTGCGCGGCGACATGCCACCGGTGACCAACTGCAGGTTCTCGGCCTCGAAGCGCTCACGGAAAGCCTCGAAGGCACTGCCGCCCCGGCCCACCAAGATGACCTTGATGCCCTGCTCCCGAGCCGTGGCGATGACCCAGTCAAGCCGCTCCTGGTCATCGCTTGGCTCACGCAGGCTGACATCTGCCAGCCCGGTGATTTCCGGGCGGTCCTGACGGTGCGAGGCGAATATCCGGATTTCAGGTGCAAGCGCTTCACGAGCGCCCAGAATGATGTCCCTTTGGCTGGACTGCCCCTCGAGAAACCAGATCACATTTCATCCTTAAATAGTTACCCGGCCGCGGGTGAAGCCCGTGACGGGGACAGCAGTCATTGCGGGGGAAGCGTTGACGCGACCTGATGGTACGTATCAACGGGAAACTGTGGCGATATATTACTCAAGCAATGACATTTGGTCTGCGCAGACTGCAAGACAATTTGAAACCATATGTACGAATCTTTGCAGATTGCCAATATTGTGAACTGTGCACCACCTTGCCTGAAAAGTAGCAAGCAGCAGAAACGAAAAAGCCCGCGACCTTTGCAGGACGCGGGCTTTCTCTTACAGCGTATGGTGGGTCGTGTAGGATTCGAACCTACGACCAATTGGTTAAAAGCCAACTGCTCTACCAACTGAGCTAACGACCCGTTGGATGGCGCGTATAATACTGATTTCTAACAGGAAATCAACACCCCATCGCAAAATAATTTAAAAATATCGGGTCGGGTCCTCTACACCGGCGGCTTTGAAGCCGTCAGCACGCAGGCGGCAGCTGTCGCATTTACCGCAAGCACGGCCTTCATCGTCGGCCTGATAGCAGGAAACCGTCAGGCTGTAGTCAACGCCGCGAGCCATACCAGCCTGGACGATCTGCGCCTTGCTCATGTTCTGCAGCGGTGCCTGGATGCGGAAGCCGTTGCCTTCGACGCCGGCCTTGGTGGCCAGGTTGGCCATGCGCTCGAAGGCCTCGACGAACTCCGGACGGCAGTCCGGGTAACCGGAGTAATCCACCGCATTGACGCCGATAAAGATATCGCGAGCTTCAAGCACCTCTGCCCAGCCCAGGGCCAGGGACAGAAACACGGTGTTGCGCGCCGGCACATAAGTTACCGGGATGCCTTCGCTCGGCGCCTCGGGCACATCGATGCTGCTGTCAGTCAGGGCCGAGCCACCGATACCGTCCAGGTTCAGGCCAATGACCTTGTGCTCGACCACGCCCTGGTCGCGGGCCACCCGCGCCGCAGCGTTGAGCTCGGCACGGTGGCGCTGGCCATAGTCGAAGCTCATGGTATAGCAGCTGTAGCCTTCGGCCTTGGCCATGGCGACGACGGTGGCCGAGTCCAGGCCCCCGGAAAGCAGAATTACCGCACGTTTGTCTGTCATTGCATCACTCCTGTCAGCGTCCCGGCTCGTCATTCCACAGCAGCTTGTGCAACTGCATCTGAAAGCGAACCGGCAAATTATCGGCCACGATCCAGTCGGCCAGGTCCGTGGCACTCACTTGGTGGTGGCTCGGCGAGAACAATACTTCACCCGCACGCCTTTCCAGGCCGTACTGAATGAGTTTGGACACCGCCCAATCGTAGTCTTCACGGGAACAGATAACGAACTTGACCTGATCGTTGCGGGTCAGCAGTTCGATGTTCTCGTAACGGTTGCGGTGCACTTCCTCGGAGCCCGGGGTTTTCAGGTCGACCACACGGCTGACCCGGGTGTCGACCTTGGAAATATCCAGAGCACCACTGGTCTCCAACGAAACGTCGTAACCGGCGTCACACAGCTGCTTGAGCAAAGCAATGGCATTGGGCTGGGCCAGCGGCTCACCGCCGGTGACACAGACATAGCGCGGACGGAATCCGGCGACCTGTTCGAGGATCGAATCGAGGGTGCGAATGCTGCCGCCGCTGAAGGCGTATTCGCTGTCGCAGTACTGGCAACGCAACGGGCAGCCAGTCAGGCGAACGAATACCGTGGGCAGCCCAGCGGTACGCGTTTCACCCTGCAAAGAGTAAAAAACTTCGGTGATGCGTAATGTGTCTTGCATAGTCGCCACGGGCGTAACAGCTAAACAGGCTGTCCGCCTCCGTCAGGCACCGCTGCAAACCCGTCATCGCGTAGTTCGCAGCAGCGTGTTTCATAAAAGGGCGATGATTCTAACGAAAAAACCCGCGACGAGCGCGGGTTTCTTTTAAAGCAAGTGCTTTAGAGCTTTTGCAGGTCGCGCTGGGCCAGTTGCGCAGCCGAGGTACCCGGGTACTGGGTGACCACCTGCTGGAGAATGCCCTTGACCCGGTCGGTATGACCCAGGCGACGCTCGACATCGGCCAGCTTGTACAGCGAATCCGGCACTTTGTTGTGCTTGGGATACAACTGGCTGACCTTGGCGAAGGCCTGCCCTGCGCCTTGCAGGTCACCCTTGGCCAGGTTGACTTCACCGAGCCAGTACTGGGCGTTGCCGGCGTACTGGCTGTTCGGGTACTTGCGCAGGAAGGCGTTGAACGCCTGGCTGGCCTTGTCGAAATCCTTGGCTTTGATCAGGTCGAAAGCAGCGTCGTAGTAGAGCTTCTCTTTCGCCGGATCGCCAGGTTCGCTGCTGGCGGCAGGCTGTTGGCCAGTGGCTGCGCCCGCGGCGGCGCCTGCAGCAGCACCGGCAGCGGCTTCGCCACCGGCTGGGGAATTGGTAGGAGTGGCGGCAGGTGCAACACCGCTTCCAATACGCCGATCCAGGTCCTGGTAACGCTCCAGGCTCTCCTGTTTCATGCGTGACACATCATTTTGCAACTCTTCAATGATGCCTTGTTGACGCGCAATCTGCTCCTGCATTTGCTGCAGTTGCATGAACAGCTGGCCCTGTGCCGAGGCAGGGGCCGTAACCCCTCCCCCGGCATAGGCGCCGTTCGTACCATAACCCGCGGGCGGATAGCTGCTTGCGCCGCTATAGCCTGCGTTGTCATCAACAACAGGAACCTCAGCCCAGGCCATGAGAGGCAGGGTGAGAGCCAGGACGGTTACAGCACGACGGCACGTTCGCATATCGAATTACTTACGCAGTTCGACGCGACGGTTCTGAGCCCAGGACTGCTCGTCGTTACCGGTAGCAACTGGACGCTCTTCGCCGTAGGAAACCAGTTCCAGCTGGGCAGGAGAAACGCCTTGCAGTACCAGGTAGCGTTGAACGGCTTTCGCACGACGCTCGCCCAGAGCCATGTTGTATTCGCGAGTACCACGCTCGTCGGTGTTACCTTCCAGCACGACGCGAGCGCCGTTGCCTTTCAGGTCCTTGGCATGAACGTCCAGAGCGCGCATGGCTTCTGGCTTCAGGTCCGAGCTGTCGTATTCGAAGTAGAAGGTGGTGATTGCGCGCAGAGCAGCTTCTTCGCTCAGGCTGCCGTCAACAGCGCCAGTGTTGGCACCGTAGCCAGCGTTAGGGTCGACTTGGCCTTGGCCAGCGTCGTCACCGCCTTTGGAGGAGCAACCTACAGCTACGGCCATGGCCAGAGCCAGCGCAGCAAACTTACCAAACTTCAGCATTTCCATCGTGAAACTCCTAATGAACCCCAGTGTGTTAAGTACAACGTAAAGCGCCGCGTCAGTTCAGGTAAGGGGACCAGGACGGTTCTCTGACTTCGCCTTGAGCGGTAGGAAGCGGGAGCCTCACGCGTCCGTTGAGAGACACGAGCATCAAGACTCCCCGGCCCTGCTGGCGGGTGGCGTAGATTAGCATGGTGCCGTTGGGCGCAACAGTGGGTGACTCATCAAGACTTGTCTCGGAGAGAATCTTTACACTGCCGCGCTGCAAATCTTGTGCAGCCACTTTGAAGTTGGTGAAACCTTGTTGGCGATGAATCATCACCAGGGTCTTTTCATCCGCCGACAGTTTAGGGTTGGCGTTGTAGTTACCCACAAAAGTTACCCGCTCTGCACCACCGCCGGAAACATTGGTTTTGTAGATCTGTGGTTTGCCACCGCGGTCGGAGGTGAAGTAGATGGTCGAGCCATCTTTACCCCAGAACGGTTCGGTGTTGATACCCGGGCCTGCAGTCACACGCGACAGCTGGCGCGACCCCATGTTCATCACGTAGATGTCCGGGTTGCCGTCCTTGGACAGCACGAACGCCAGGCGCGAACCATCCGGCGACCAGGCTGGCGCACCGTTGAGGCCTTCAAAGTTGGTGATCTGCTCACGGCGACCGGTATCGATGTGCTGAACAAAGATGCGCGGACGCTTCTGCTCGAACGACACATAGGCAATGCGCTTGCCATCGGGTGCAAAACGCGGCGACAGGATCGGCTCACGCGATTGCAGCAGGGTTACCGCCCGGGCACCGTCGTAGTCCGAACGCTGCAGGGTGTAACGGGTGTTGTTGGTCGAGAAGCGCTCGGCAGTCACGTAGAGCATGCGGGTGGAGAACGCACCCTTGATGCCGGTGAGCTTCTCGAACGACTGGTCAGCGATGTAGTGGGACATGTCGCGCAGTTGATCGACACTGCCCGAGACGCTGCCGGTCAGCACTTGCTGCTCGGTGGCGACGTTGAACAGGGCGTACTGCACCTGCAGGCGACCGCCCGAAGGGACGATGCTGCCGACCATGATGTACTGGGCACCCAGGGCTTTCCAGTCACGGAAGATCACTTCGCTGGCCTGGCTTGGCTGGCTGATCATGTTCTGCCGCGGGATGGGCGAGTAATAACCGGAGTTGCGCAGGTCATTACCAATGATGTCAGCCATGTCTTCGGGCAGCACGCTGCCGCCCTGCAGACCGAACGGCACGACGGCGATCGGCGTGGCGCGATCGCTGCCGCTGGTGACCAGAATGTTCTTTTCATCTGCTACGGCCAACCCTGCTGCGCAGCAGAGAACGACCAGCAGTCCTCGAAGAAGGTTAATCACAAGGCTAGATCCTCAGGTGTGAATGTCATCTTGAATGAACGATAGGGATTGAATTCGCTCGGTTTCAAGCCCTGCATTTCGGTTAAACGACCAATGTTCTTGACCGCTGCAACAGCCGAGCTGTCAAACGGACCATCGCCACTGGAGCGGGCTACGCTCACCGAGGTAATGGTGCCATCGGGCAACATGCCGATCTGCAGGACCACCGTCATGTTCTTGCGCGCAGAAGGCGGACGTGCCCAGCCTTCGGCTGCACGTGCACGAATCAGATCGTCGAAGTCGCCGGCTACCTGATCACCCTGCTCGTCAGCCAGGGCCTGCTGCCGTTCGGTGGTATCGGACAGAAGCTCGGCCAGGGCCTGGGCTTTCTTGTCTTCCGCCGCCTTGCGGGCTGCATCCTGAGCCTTCTTCTTGGCCGCATCTGCCGCAGCTTTCTTCTTGGCGTCTTCAGCGGCTTTCTTCTTCGCCTCTTCAGCCGTTGCTTTTTTCTTGGCATCCTCGGCCGCCTTCTTCTTGGCGTCCTCGGCTGCTTTTTTCTTGGCCTCTTCAGCCGCCTGCTTCTTGGCTTCTTCGTCAGCCTTTTTCTTGGCTTCCTCTTCGGCTTTTTTCTTGGCGATGTCGGCCTGTTGCTTCTCGGTGGCCTTTTTCGCCTCTTCGGCTTTCTTGGCTTCGGCGGTTTTCTTCGCTTCCTCGGCCTTCTCGGCCTGCTCGGCTTTTTTCGCTTCGGCTTCGGCGCGTGCCTCTTCGGCCTTTTGAGCCGCTTCTTCCTTCTTTTGTTCCGCAGCTTTGACTGCCTGCTGCTCGACCTTCTTCTGTTCCATCTGTTCTTCTTCGGTTTGACGCGAAGCGGTCTTCTTGGCTTCCCCGGCAATCTTTTGATTGGTCTGGGTGGTGGCCTGACTCTTGGATTTGAGCTGGTACAGGGTTGCCTGGACAATAGGCTTGGCCGGCGGCAGCTCCGGGGTCATGGCAAAACTGACGAACAGCATGCCGAACACCAGAACGTGCAGCGCAATGGCCCAGACACTGGGCCAGAAATAGCTTTCCGAGGCGGATGGCTCTCGCTGTTGCATCAGGGCGCCTCGGTAATCAGGCCAACGTTACCGACACCTGCCTTCTGCAACCCGCCCATGGCACCCATGACCGCGCCGTAGTCAACGGACTTGTCGCCACGGATGAAGACCTGGGTCTGCTTGCCCTGGTCACGTCCGGCGGCGATGATCTTGGTCACGGCGTCGGTCATTTGCGGCAAGGTCATGGCCTTGTCCATCTGCTTGTCTGTGTCGACTTCGCTGCCAAGGTTCCAGAAATAGGTCTTGTCAGCCTTGATCGAAATGGTCAGGACCTGAACGTTGTTGTCCTGCGGCAAGGCTTCGCTGGAAACCTTGGGCAGGTCGACCTTCACGCCTTGGTTGAGCATCGGTGCGGTCACCATGAAGATAACCAGCAGTACCAACATCACGTCGATGTATGGCACCACGTTCATCTCGGCGACCGGCTTGCGTTTGTGGCGAACTCGGGCCATGGGCTTTTACCTGATCACTCTTCGCTGGTGTGCACTTTACGGTGCAAGATGGCCTGGAACTCGTCGGCGAACGTGTAGTAACGGCCGATCAAGACTTCACTGCGGGCAGCGAAACGGTTGTAGGCAATAACCGCAGGGATCGCGGCAAACAGACCGATCGCGGTGGCGATCAGGGCTTCGGCAATACCCGGGGCCACGGTGGCCAGGGTCGCTTGCTGGGCCGAGGCCAGGCCGCGGAAGGAGTTCATGATGCCCCAGACGGTCCCGAACAGGCCGATGTACGGGCTGGTGGAACCGACAGTGGCGAGGAACGGCAGGCTCTGCTCAAGCTTCTCTTCCTCACGGGAGATCGCAACGCGCATGGCCCGGCCAACGCCTTCCATGACTGCGTCAGGGTCGACACCTGGCTGCTGGCGCAGACGCGAGAATTCCTTGAAGCCGGCGCGGAACACCTGCTCTACACCCGAATCCGGGTCCGGGTTGCTGCCAGCCTGACGGTACAGCTTGGACAGGTCGATACCCGACCAGAAGCGCTCTTCAAAGCTGTCCAGCGCACGACGACCGGCGCGCAGCATGGTGCTGCGCTGAAAAATCATGATCCATGACGTTACCGATGCGGCCACCAGAATCAGCATAACCAGCTGCACCACGATGCTGGCATTGCTGACCAGGCTCCACATGGAGGTATGGTCGACGACGTTAGCTTCCACGCTTAATCTCCTGCATTTGAATGAGTACCCGGGTCGCCCGCCTCGGCAAAGGCTGCACGCAGCGCTTGGGGGATGGCCCGGGGTTTGAACGTATCGGCGCGCACACAGGCCACCAGGAACTGCCCCTCACAGAGCAGCGTTGCATCTTTTTCACGCCATACCTGCTGCACGAAGCGCAGGCTGGCGCGGTTCAATTCAAGCACTTGCGCAGTAACCCGCAACTCGTCGTCCAGCCGCGCAGGCGCGTGATAGCGCGCTTCGCTGGAGTGGACCACGAACAGCAGGTTGTCCTGTGCCAGTGCCGACTGGGCAAAGCCCAGGTCACGCAACCGCTCGGTGCGGGCACGTTCCATGAATTTCAGGTAATTGACGTAATACACCACACCGCCGGCATCGGTATCTTCGTAATAGACACGACAACGATGTGCGAACGGCTCTAGCTCATTTTGCGCGCGCATACTCTAGTGCTAACTCCTCAGCTTGCCAATCCGCCCCGGCAACTGTTTTTCATCGATTATGTCGTATTGCCAGCGTGACTGAGGCATGCCCGCGAATAGGACCACAGAAATGCTGGATAAATCTGTCATTCATCGGCCTGAGCAGAAAAACCTTCGCCACCGATCGATTCGCCCAGCCGGTTGGGAATGTTCAAGCCGAAATGCAGGTAGGCGTGCCGGGTCACCACCCTGCCCCGGGGCGTGCGCATGATGTAGCCCTGCTGAATCAGATAGGGCTCGAGCACGTCCTCGATGGTGTGGCGCTCTTCGCTGATCGCGGCTGCCAGGCTGTCGACCCCGACCGGGCCACCGTCGAACTTCTCGATCATGGTCAGCAGCAGGCGCCGGTCCTGGTGGTCGAAACCACGCTCGTCGACATCCAGCAGGTTCAACGCAAGGTCGGCAACCGGCTTGGTGATGTGGCCCTTGCCGCGCACTTCGGCGTAATCGCGCACGCGCCGCAGCAGGCGGTTGGCAATCCGGGGCGTACCACGGGCCCGGCGGGCGATCTCGAAGGCGCCTTCATCCTCGATGGGCAAGCCAAGAATACCGCCGGAACGGCTGACAATGGTCGCCAGGTCATCGGTGCTGTAGAACTCCAGGCGCTGGACGATGCCGAAACGGTCACGCAGCGGATTGGTCAGCATGCCCGCGCGGGTCGTGGCGCCGACCAGAGTGAACGGCGGCAGATCGAGCTTGATCGAGCGCGCTGCCGGCCCTTCGCCGATCATGATGTCGAGCTGGAAGTCCTCCATGGCCGGGTACAACACTTCTTCGACGATCGGCGACAGACGGTGGATTTCATCGATGAACAGCACATCGTGCGGTTCAAGGTTGGTCAGCAAGGCAGCCAAATCTCCCGGACGCTCAAGGATCGGCCCCGAGGTGCTCTTGATCGAGACGCCCATTTCCTGGGCAATGATATTGGCCAAGGTGGTCTTGCCCAGCCCCGGAGGACCAAAGATCAGGGTGTGATCGAGGGATTCGTTACGCCCACGGGCCGCCTGGATGAACAGGTCCATCTGCTCACGCACCACCGGCTGGCCAATGTACTCGGCCAGGCGCAGGGGGCGGATCGCCCGGTCCTGGACCTCTTCGCGGTCGCGCCCGTTGGCGGCTATCAGTCGATCGGCTTCAATCACTTAGATCATTCCCTTCAGGCTGCGACGGATCAGTTCTTCGCTGCTCAGCCCCTTGGCATCCACGGCGGCCACCGCCTTGCTGGCTTCCTGGGGTTTGTAGCCCAAGGAAATCAGTGCGCTGACGGCATCGGCCTCAGCACTGGAGACGCTGGCAATCGGCAAAGGACCATTAGGGACCAGGGCAAACATCGCCGGCGAGGTTTCCCAGGCCTTGAAGCGATCCTTGAGCTCGACCATCAGGCGTTCGGCGGTCTTTTTACCCACCCCCGGCACCTTGACCAGGGCCGAGGCATCCTGGGCCTGGACACAGCGTACCAGTTCGTCGACCTCCAGGCCCGACATCAACGCCAGGGCCAGTTTGGGGCCGACGCCATTGAGGCGGATCAGCTCACGAAACAGCTCGCGCTCGCGCTTTTCATGGAAGCCATAAAGCAGGTGAGCATCCTCGCGCACCACCAGATGGGTGTGCAGGGTCACTGCTTCGCCGACCTTGGGCAGGCGATACAGGGTAGTCATCGGCACTTCGAGCTCATAGCCCAGGCCGTTGACATCGACAATCAGGTGCGGCGGCTGTTTTTCAGCCAGGGTGCCGCGCAAACGTCCAATCACGTTCCGATCCTTCCTCATGGGCACCGGCAAGCGACCGGTCAACCCTAACAGCAAATGCAATGGCCGATGGCATTGCCCGGGCAAAATTTGTTTCAGCAGATGATGCTATCAGAGCCGCAAGCGCCCGCTGCGGCTGCGCGCCGTACCCAGGCCGTGGGGCACCAGGCTTGAACGGGTATGGGCATGGCACAAGGCGATGGCCAGGGCGTCGGAAGCATCGATCTGTGGTTTCTGGGTCAGTTTGAGCAGGTGCATGACCATCATCTGCACCTGCTCTTTATTTGCCCCACCGCTGCCGGCAACCGCCTGCTTGACCTGGGTGGCGCTATATTCGGCGATCTCCAGGCCTTCTTCGATGGCCGCGACGATGGCCGCGCCGCGGGCCTGGCCGAGCTTGAGCGCCGAATCGGCATTGCGCGCCATGAACACCCGCTCGATACCCATGGTCACCGGACCGTGCTCGCGGATGATCTCGCGCACGCCACGAAACACTATCTGCAGGCGCTCGGGCAGCTCGCCCGCACCAGTACGGATGCACCCGGAGGCCACATACTCGCAGCCGCGCCCAGTATGGCGCACCACGCCGTAACCGGTGATGCGCGAACCGGGGTCGATGCCAAGAATCAGAGTCATACGTCTTTGCGCCATAGTAAAAACAGAAGCCGGACCGGCTCGCAGGTGCAATGCAACTGCAGGCGGATCCGGCCCCGAGTCAGTAGGAGCGGGCTTGCCCCGCGATTACGCAATACCGCCCAATCGCATCGCGAGGCAAGCTCGCTCCCACCTAAATGAACAACGTGAAACTAGCCGAGTTGCTCCATGACTTCGTCAGGAATTTCGGCGTTGGAATAGACGTTCTGCACGTCGTCCAGGTCTTCAAGCATGTCGATCAGCTTGAGCACCTTCTGCGCGCCCTCCAGGTCGAGTTCGGCACTGGTGGTCGGCTGCATGACGATTTCCGCGTCCGCAGCCTTGAAACCGGCCTCTTCCAGGGCATTGCGCACGGCATAGAAGCTGTTGAACGAGGTAAACACGTCGAACGAGCCGTCTTCGTTGCTGACCACGTCGTCGGCATCGGCTTCCATCGCCGCTTCCATCAGGGCGTCCTCGTCGACGCCAGCGGCAAAGCTGATCTGCCCCTTGCGTTCGAACAGATAAGCCACCGAGCCGTCAGTACCCAGGTTACCGCCGCACTTGCTGAAGGCATGGCGCACGGCCGCCGCAGTACGGTTGCGGTTGTCGGTCATAGCCTCGACCATCACCGCCACGCCCCCCGGGCCGTAACCTTCATAGCTGAGCTCTTCGACGTTATCGGCTTCGGCCGTGCCAGCACCACGGGCAACCGCCCGGTCGATGATGTCGCGGCTCATGTTTGCTGCCAGCGCCTTGTCCAGGGCCAGGCGCAAGCGCGGGTTGGAGGCTGGATCGCCACCGCCCTGCTTGGCGGCGACGGTCAGCTCACGAATCCACTTGGTGAAGATCTTGCCTCGCTTGGCATCCTGGCGCTCTTTGCGGTGCTTGATGTTTGCCCACTTGGAATGACCAGCCATAACGCACTCCGAATCCTTTGTAACAATGCCACGCCCCAGCCGCGCTCACGCCCGACCAGAACCTTGAAATTCATGCGCCTTAACGCAAAGGCGCATCCATTTGGATGCGCCCGGGGTCTGCTTACTCAGCCTTGGGCTGTTCGCGCAGACGGATATGCAGCTCACGCAGGGCCTTGGCATCGACCAGGCCAGGGGCCTGGGTCATGACGCACGCGGCGCTCTGGGTTTTCGGGAAGGCAATGACTTCGCGAATCGACTGGGCGCCGGTCATCAGCATCACCAGACGGTCCAGGCCGAAGGCCAGGCCACCGTGCGGCGGTGCACCGAACTTCAGGGCGTCGAGCAGGAAGCCGAATTTCTCTTCCTGTTCCGCCGCCTCGATACCCAGCAGACGGAAGACCGCCTGTTGCATCTCTTTGCGGTGGATACGGATCGAACCGCCACCCAGCTCGGTACCGTTGAGGACCATGTCGTAGGCGCGCGACAGCGCAGTGGCCGGGTTGGCCTCCAGCTCTTGCGGGCTGCATTTTGGCGCGGTGAACGGGTGGTGCAGCGCGGAGAAGCTGCCGTCGTCGTTCTCTTCGAACATCGGGAAGTCAACCACCCACATCGGGGCCCACTCGCAAGTGTGCAGGTTGAAATCGTTACCAACCTTGATCCGCAGGGCGCCCAGCGCCTCGCTGACGATCTTGGCCTTGTCGGCGCCGAAGAACACGATGTCGCCGTCGACCGCCCCAACGCGATCGAGGATCACATTGAGGTTGGCCTCAGGGATGTTCTTGACGATCGGCGACTGCAGGCCTTCGACGCCCTTGGCGCGCTCGTTGACCTTGATGTAGGCCAGGCCCTTGGCACCGTAGATGCCGACGAACTTGGTGTACTCGTCGATGCGGCTGCGCGGCATGCTCGCGCCACCTGGCACGCGCAGGGCGGCAATACGGCTCTTAGGATCGTTGGCCGGGCCGCTGAATACCTTGAATTCGACTTCCTTGAGCTGATCGGCAACGTCGACCAGTTCCAGCGGGTTACGCAGGTCCGGCTTATCGGAACCGTAGCGGCGCATGGCTTCTTCGAAGGTCATGTGCGGGAATTCGCCGAACTCCAGGTCCAGGACTTCCTTGAACAGCTTGCGGATCATGCTTTCGGTCAGGCCCATGATCTCGGACTCATCGAGGAAGCTGGTCTCGATGTCGATCTGGGTGAATTCCGGCTGACGGTCAGCGCGCAGGTCTTCGTCGCGGAAGCACTTGGCGATCTGGTAGTAACGGTCGAAGCCGGCCACCATCAGCAACTGCTTGAACAGCTGAGGCGATTGCGGCAGGGCGAAGAAGCTGCCAGCGTGGGTACGGCTCGGCACCAGGTAGTCACGCGCACCTTCAGGGGTGGCACGGGTGAGGATCGGCGTCTCGACGTCGAGGAAGCCGTTTTCATCGAGGAAGCGGCGGATGCTGGTGGTGATGCGCGAGCGCAGGCGCAGCTTCTCGGCCATCTCCGGGCGACGCAGGTCGATGAAGCGGTAGCGCAGGCGGGTTTCTTCGCCAACGTCGGAGTACTCGTTGAGCGGGAACGGCGGGGTTTCCGCTTCGTTGAGGACGGTCAGCTCGTAGCCCAGCACTTCGATGGCGCCCGAAGCCATGTTGGCGTTGACCGCGCCAGCCGGACGCGGACGCACCTTGCCGGTGATCTGCACCACGTATTCGCTGCGCACGCGATCAGCGGCGGCGAAGCTTTCTGCGCGATCCGGGTCGAAGACGACCTGGGCCATGCCTTCGCGATCACGGATATCGAGGAAAATCACCCCGCCGTGGTCGCGGCGACGATGGACCCATCCGCAAAGGGTAATTTCCTGACCTTCCAGGCTCTCGTTCAGTTGGCCGCAATAATGGCTGCGCATCATGATGGTGGTTTCGCTTCTCGTCATTCGTATGTTCAGTGGAGGCCTTGCCGCCACAAAGGGCTAATAGTGCAAGACCCTGCCGGTGCAATCAACTCAGTCGGCCTTGTCGCCGCCTGCAAGGTTCTTTTTCGCACCGGTCTTGAAGTCGGTTTCGTACCAGCCCGTGCCACCCAGGCGGAACCCCGGGGCCGAGATCAGCTTCTTCAACGCGGGTTGCTCACACGCCGGGCAATCGGTCAGCGGCGCCGCGCTGAGCTTCTGAAGGGCTTCGAGCTGATGATCGCAGGAAGCACATTGATAGTCGTACATGGGCATAGGCGTGTCTCGTTAACCATAGCGCTGGCTGGTTCAGGCGCTAAAGCGCGAGATTATATATGGTTAAGGTGTGCTGTGCAGCCCGGCAACCGACTAGCGTGCCACTTCCATCTGGAGCAGGAACACCACGCAAATCACCCGGACCAGGCCGCTGAAGTTTTTTACCCCACCATGACGCAGGTGCACCTCGCGATCGACATAGGACAGTACCGTGTTGACCGAGCACTGATTGGCCTTGGCGATGCGTTCAAGAATGCGCCAGTAGATCTGCTCCAGGCGCAGGCAGGTGGCAAAGCCGTTGAGTCGCACTGAACGCGACAGCGGCTGGGCCAGGTTCATTTCGAAATCGGCCGCGAACGGGTCGATATTGCTGTTGTGCGGCACACCGCCTGCGCGGCCCGGGCGACTCATCCATACCGACATACTGTTACCCAACCACTTTATTCAAGGGAAACACAACCACGGCAGGACTCGCCGTGGAACATGCCCTTAATGAAGCGCCCTGTAACGAGACGGCACTATCAGACGCAAAAGCTCTGCGCGTAGGCTCTATCTGCAACAGACTAGGTATCTGAAAACGTCGGTAAACACTTCCATCACACTAGAAAACGCCCGGCCTTCCGTTCGAAGGCCGGGCTGGAGCAGCGATCAGGTGTTTATTTGCCTTCAAGCAGAGAGCGCAACATCCAGGCGGTCTTTTCGTGCACCTGCATGCGCTGGGTCAGCAAGTCAGCAGTAGGCTCATCGCTGACCTTGTCGAGCAGCGGGAAAATACTGCGCGCCGTGCGGGTGACCGCTTCCTGGCCCTCGACAAGCTGCTTGATCATTTCGTCGGCCGCCGGCACCCCCTCTTCTTCTTTAATAGAGGACAGTCGCGCATAGATGGAGTAGGCCCCCGGCGCCGGGAAGCCCAGCGCCCGGATACGCTCGGCGATGGAGTCGACCGCCAAGGCCAGCTCGTTGTATTGCTCCTCGAACATCAGGTGCAAGGTGCGAAACGATGGACCGGTGACGTTCCAGTGAAAGTTGTGGGTTTTGAGATAAAGAACATATGTATCTGAAAGCAGGCGGGACAAGCCATCCACGATGGACTTGCGATCCTCTTCACTGATACCGATATCGATAGCCATGCAATTCCCCTTTCATCAATGCTTGTGATCAAGCGGGTCCGAACCACTGTACCAATAGTTTTAGCCGCCTGCAGCCGCGCGCCTGCGACACAAGGCTGCAGGCCGTGCGACACACGGTTGGCCGCTGATTTGAGAAGCCCGGGGCTTTGCTGTTAAATAGGCGGCGTGCCGCCCGCGCTGATAGTCATTGCGCTGGCGCATAGGCTGACCCTTTTTCACGTTTTTGCGCCTTTTAACCCCGTGCGCGCCGTGAAGTCAGCTCTTCCTGTGATCCGCCTTATCAATGTGAGCCAACCAACATGTTCAAGATCGTCCACCTGTTGACGGGCGTTGCAGCTTTGCTGCTGTCCTTCATACCCAGCCTCAGAACCGAAGCCATTCCCTTCCTGCAGCAACCGCAAGCTGTTTTCCTGGCCCTGTTCGGCCTGCTCAACCTGGTCCTCGCCCCCGTGGTCCCGCAACACTACCGTGGCGTGCGACAACACCTGCAACGCGCTGCCAGCGCCTTACTGGTTATCGCCGTAGCCCTGCAGATCGTCACACTGCTGGCTCGCCCGGAGCTTGGCGACCTGCCAGCCCTGGCCTGCGCCGTAGTGGCAACCGCTCTGCACTTGGTCGCAGGACTTGCAAAAGGCACCCGCGCACGCAGCCAGAGCACGTCGTACGACATGTCCAATCGCGATACCGGCACCGTAAAGTGGTTCAACACCTCCAAAGGCTTTGGTTTCATCTCCCGCGATTCGGGTGATGACATCTTCGTCCACTTTCGCGCCATTCGTGGCGAAGGCCACCGCGTTCTGGTCGAAGGCCAGCGCGTGGAGTTCTCGGTGATGAACCGTGACAAGGGCCTGCAGGCTGAAGATGTGATCGCTGCCCCACGGCGCTGATCACCGAAAACAAAAAACCGCGACGGCATCACTGCCCATCGCGGTTTTTTTACGCCCCGAACCTAGTAGTGGGGCGGCGGCGCCTCTTCTTCACTGGCTCCGTACTGACCGACCATCTCTTCATAACGCTTTAGCAGCGCTGCCATTTGCAGCTGCAGGCGCTCCACCACACGCTGCTGCTCGACCAGCACATCGTTCAAGGTCAGCAAGGTATCGTCCTGAAAGGCCAAGCGGCTTTCCAACTCGGTCACGCGTGCTTCAAGAGTCATGACTCAAGCCTCCATGAACTGAAAGTCGTCAACCAATACCTCGGCAAGACGCAAACGGATATCGACCAACTGTTGCGGCGAGTATTCCACAGCCGGCTTAGCGCCCCATACCGGCGCCGGCCAGGCCGGGTCAGTGCGCCGACGAACAATGACGTGCATATGTAGCTGGCTAACTACATTACCAAGGGTTGCCACATTCATCTTGTCGGCTTTAAAGACATCCTTGAGGATTTGCGCCAGGCTTGTAGTCTCTTTCCAGAGTTGCTGCTGCTCACTGTCATCAAGTTGAAACAATTCACAGACATCCGCACGCCGCGGCACCAGGATAAACCAGGGGTAGTTGGCATCCTTGCTCAGCAACAGCCGACAAAGAGGAAAGTCACCCAGGTAAAGGGTGTCTTGTTGAAGACGTTGATCCAGAGCAAACAAAGAGAAATCTCCTACAACAGCTTAATACCTTGCTCACACAACACCACCGCGAGCCACTGCCAGCAGGATACTCCTGATCGGCCGCCGGGGCATTGCCCGCTGCCTTTATTAATGAAGAGATGCACTGTTTTGGCCCGTTCCATGACCGAAAAGGCCCGTAGGCGAGAGGGTGTTACGCTGCCTGAGTGAGGAAACGCTACTTTTCGCACCAAAATGACGCCGCCCATCGCCGTTTCGCCCACTGAACATCCACAAACTACTCAGCTTTAGCCTTTTGCGGTAACGCTTTGACTTTACGGGCAACTTTTACCCTTATTCCCGCGCACGCGACTTGCGCTAACCAATGGTTCTTTGACCCCCGGTTTCTCGGCACCGCAGCCACCTTGCAGGCTGCAAAAGTGAAAAATTCGTGAAGCTGTTCGCTTTTGTGCACGCTTGTTGCATTGTCATCCGCCACAGTCGGCACGACACCTGCATTGATGCGGTGGAAGGCGACAAATAACAACAGCTGCATGGGTTAACCAGGGAGTTTCGGGGGCAAGGGGCTAGATTGTTTTTACCTATCCTTAATCCGCTTGAAACAGCGCTGGAGTTGTACGGCCCGCAAAACCCGGGGCGTGGTTTGCGACAGGGACATAACTGTTAGCGACATGACCGTAAAGTTACCGAAAGGTTCTGGACGCCCATATCGCCAACGCAGGTCAGCGTGATATACATTTCCGCCGACACAAAAAAGAAAGAGCCGCACTGATAAAAAAACCAAACAGTGACGGCAGTACTCTTCCTAAAAACCAAAGGAGCAAATCACGATGCGCGTGATGAAGTGGAGCATTATCGCCCTGGCTGTTGCAGCCGGCACCTCGCAGTTGGCAGTGGCCTCTTCTCAGGACGAGTCCAAGGGCTTTATTGAAGACAGCAAACTGTCTGTCAAAACCCGTGCAATGTACATGAACCGCGACTTCCGCAATGGCGCCGGCAACGTCCCTGATGCGACCAAGAGCAGCGGCTTCAAGAACGGCTACCGCGAAGACAGCGGTATTTCGATGCTGGGCATCTACGAATCCGGCTTCACTCAGGGTACCGTTGGCTTTGGTGTCGACGCCATGGCCATGGGTACCGCACGCTTCGACGGCGGCGAAGGCCGTGCCGGCAACGGCCTGTTCCGCACCGACAGCGACGGCAAGCCAGAAGACGCACAAGGCAAGACCGGTGGCGCGGTGAAGCTGCGCGTCTCCGACACCGTGCTCAAGTACGGTCGCCAGTTCGTTGCCAGCCCGGTTTTCGCAACCGACGACAGCCGCCTGCTGCCTGAAGTCGCCGAAGGCACCTTGATCACCAGCGACGAAATCAAGGGCCTGCAACTGAGCGCAGGTCGCTTCACCGCCCTGAGCTCGCAGACCGGCATGGGCAAGGACAGCATCAACGGCAAGCACACCCCGGGCCTGACCTCGGCCAACATTGCCGGCGCCACCTACTCCTTCACTGACAACTTCGTCGGTACCCTGGCAGCTTCCGATGTCGATGACTACTTCAAGAAGCAGTACATCAACCTCAACTACACCCTGCCGATCGATGACAGCCAGTCGCTGAACTTCGACTTCAACGCCTACCGCACCAAGGACCAGGGTCAGGCCCTGTACGGCGAGCTGGACAACAAACTGTGGAGCCTGGCAGCCGCTTATAGCCTGGGCGCTCACAAGTTCACCCTGGCCTATCAGCGCTCGACCGGCGACTCGGCCTACCTGTACGGTGTCGACGGTAACGGCACCATCTTCGTGTCCAACTCCATCCAGATCTCCGACTTCATCGGCGAAGAAGAGAAATCCTGGCAGGCGCGCTACGACCTGAACATGGCCAGCTACGGCGTACCCGGCCTGAGCTTCATGGCGCGTTATGTACACGGTGACAACATCGAGACCACGTCCAACACCGAAGGTAAGGAAAACGAGTTCAACTTCGAGACCAAGTACGTGATCCAGGAAGGCGCAGCCAAAGACCTGTCGTTCCGCGTCCGTCATGCCATCTACCGCGCAAACGATGCGTACAACGCAGACTACACCGCCGACAACAACGACTTCCGTCTGATCGTCGAGTACCCGCTGAGCATCCTGTAAGCCTCGGGCTTTCAGTATCCCCAGTACGAAAGAGCCCGGCACTGCCGGGCTTTTTCTTGTCTCGATTCGGGCTGACAACGCCGTCAAGCTCCGGCATCCTGTACGCCACCGATTCGCCCCCGTACAATGCGGGGTCATTCAAAGTCTTAAGCAACCGACAACGGCCTCCCATGCGCACCAGTCAATATTTGCTCGCTACTCAAAAAGAAACCCCTTCCGACGCGGTCGTCATCAGCCACCAGCTGATGCTGCGTGCCGGCATGATCCGCAAGCTTGCCTCCGGCCTCTACACCTGGCTGCCGATGGGCCTGCGGGTGATGCGCAAGGTCGAAGCCGTGGTCCGCGAGGAAATGAACGCCGCTGGCGCCCTGGAAGTGCTGATGCCGGCCATCCAGCCTGCCGAGCTGTGGCAGGAGTCCGGACGCTGGGAACAGTACGGCCCTGAGCTGCTGCGCCTCAAGGACCGCCACGGTCGCGAGTTCTGCGTGGGGCCGACCCACGAAGAGGTCATCACTGACCTGGCCCGTAACGAGCTCAACAGCTATAAACAGCTGCCACTGAACATGTACCAGATCCAGACCAAGTTCCGTGACGAGATCCGTCCGCGCTTCGGCCTGATGCGTGGTCGCGAGTTCATCATGAAGGACGCCTACTCCTTCCATGCCGATCCTGCTTCCCTCCAGGAAACCTACGATCGCATGCACCTGGCCTACAGCAACATCTTTACCCGCCTGGGCCTGGACTTCCGCCCAGTGCAGGCTGATACCGGCTCGATCGGTGGCAGCTACTCCCACGAATTCCACGTGCTGGCCGAGTCCGGTGAAGACGATGTGATCTTCAGCGACAGCTCCGACTACGCCGCCAACATCGAGAAAGCCGAGGCCATTCCACGGGAAACCGTGCGCCCTGCGCCGACCGAAGAACTGCGCCTGGTCTACACCCCGGACGCCAAGACCATCACCCAGTTGGTCGACAACTATGACCTGGCGATCGAAAAGACCGTCAAGACCCTGATCGTCCACGCTGCCGAAGAGGGCAAGCTGATTGCCCTGATCGTGCGTGGCGACCATGAACTGAACGAAATCAAGGCCGCCAACCTGCCAGAGGTTGCCAGCCCGCTGGTCATGGCCACCGACGATGAACTGCGCGACGCCATTGGCGCCGGTGCCGGTTCCCTCGGCCCATTGAACCTGCCGCTGCCGTGCATCATCGACCGCTCGGTCGCGCTGATGAGCGACTTTGGCATCGGTGCCAACATCGACGACAAGCACTATTTTGGCGTCAACTGGGAGCGTGACCTGCCGGTTCCGCAAGTGGCCGACCTGCGCAACGTCGTCGCAGGCGACCCAAGCCCGGATGGCCAGGGCACCCTGGTGATCAAGCGCGGCATCGAAGTCGGGCATATCTTCCAGCTCGGCACCAAGTACAGCGAGGCACTCAAGTGCCAGGTACTGGGCGAGAACGGCAAGCCGGTGACCCTGAGCATGGGTTGCTACGGCATCGGCGTATCGCGCGTGGTGGCTGCTGCCATCGAGCAGAACTACGACGACAACGGCATCATCTGGAGCGACGCCCTGGCACCATTCCAGATCGCCCTGGTGCCGCTGCGCTATGAAACCGAACAGGTTCGCGAAGCGACCGACAAGCTGTACGCCGAACTGACCGCTGCCGGTTTCGAAGTGCTGCTGGACGACCGTGACAAGAAGACCAGCCCGGGGATCAAGTTCGCCGACATGGAACTGATCGGTATCCCGCACCGCATCGTGATCAGCGATCGCGGCCTGGCCGATGGCAACCTGGAATACAAGCACCGCACCGAGCGTGACGCACAGCCGCTGCCAGTGGCCCAGGTGCTGTCGTTCCTGCAAGCCCGCATTCGTCGCTAAGCCAACGCAAGAGTAATCATGTTCAAGCGAAGTACCATCAACCTGGGGGGCGCCGCACTGTGCGGCGCCCTGTTCCTCAGCGGTTGCGCCAACCAGATGTCCCAGCGCAGCGAACACGAGGAGCGCATCGAGCGCAAGCTGCTCGAACACAGCCTGCAGATCGATGTCGGGGACCCCAAGGTACTCGAGCTGCCGCAACGGCGTGTGCGCATTCACGAACAGAAGAATTTCGAAGTCACCGAGTTCGAAGTTACCCGTCGCTATGATCGCTATACGCCTTACCAGCCCTGGCGCGAAGTCTACGAGATTCCGCTGGGCGCGGTGGCGGTGGTTGCCGGCGTCGGCGCCAACGTGGTCAACGTCTTTGCCCTGGGCAACCTGCCCGACAGCGTGACCCATGACTGGTTGCGCTATGGTTTCGACGGCCTCAACCCGTTCATGAACGCTCAGTCCAACGGCCGTGCCCAGCAGAACCTGGCGGGTATCACCGAGGTGCAGAAGGACAAGCGTCAGGAATACACCAGCGTGCCGTGGAGTGAACGACCGGTCACCGTCAAGGCCGGCAAGGTCAACCACGAGCTGACCACCGACCGCAACGGCGTGCTGCACCTGAACCTGCTCGACAGCCCGTTCAGCGAGCAGAACCTCACCCATATCGGCACCCTGCACCTGCAGGTCGCCGATGAAGACAACAATGTACGTGGCGATGCCAGCCTGCTGATCAGCGCCAGCCTGCGCGGCAAACTGGTGGAAGCCCACGAGCTGATTTTCGACGACCTGGAAGACGATGAAGTCAGCCAGTGGGTGCACCGGGTCAAGCGCCTGTCGGAGCTGGGCCTGGAAGAGGAAGCCAGCGAACTGGAGCAGAGCCTGATCGAACTGACCCGCAATGATCCGGAGCTGCAAGAGGAATTCCTCAAGGCGCTGACCAAAGACGCCGGCCGCCTGGTCGCCGATCCCGGCGCGCACTGACCCCCGCATCATCCGGTTAGCGCCAACCTGTTGGCGCTAACCCCCTCACTCCAGCATGAACAGCTCCAGCTGTTCATGGGCACCGCGCAAATCCTGCAAGCGCACGCCGATACCCAACAACCTCACCGGTTTGCCACCTCGGGCAAAGGCCTGGCTGAGCAATTGCTGATAGCTGCCCAGGTCGCGCCCTGCCCCCGACTGCTCAAGGGTGGTCTGGCTGAAATCATGGAACTTCACTTTGACGAACGGCTTGCCCGGGCGATAGCTGTCGTCGATACGCGCCATGCGCCCGGCAAGGGTTTCCATCAGCTCCGGAAGCTTTTCCAGGCAACTGGCCAGGTCCGGTAGATCGGTATCGTAGGTGTTTTCCACACTGACCGACTGGCGACGGCTGTCGTTGTGCACCGGACGATCGTCGATCCCTCGCGCCAGCCCCCATAGCCGCTCGCCAAAACTGCCGAACTCACGGGCCAGGGCCAGGCGACTCCAGTCGCGCAATTGCAGACAAGTGATGATGCCCAGGCGGCCCATCTTGTCGGCGGTAACCTTGCCTACCCCGTGCAGCTTGCTCACCGGCAAGGCGGCAACGAAGTCCTCGATTTCATTAGGGGTAACCACAAACAGGCCGTTGGGCTTGCGCCAGTCACTGGCAATCTTGGCCAGGAACTTGTTCGGCGCAACGCCGGCCGAGACGGTGATGTGCAGTTGCTGGGCAACCCGCCGGCGAATGTCCGCGGCAATGCGCGTGGCGCTGCCATCGAACCAGGTGCTTTGCGACACATCCAGGTACGCCTCGTCCAGCGACAGCGGCTCGATCAGGTCGGTGTACTGGCGAAAGATGCCGTGGATTTCTCGCGAGGCTTCTTTATAGGCATCCATACGTGGCTTGACGATCAGCAGGTCCGGGCACAACTTGAGCGCGTGACGCGAAGACATCGCCGAACGCACCCCGTAGGCCCGCGCCTCATAGTTACACGTGGCGATCACCCCCCGGCGCTCCGCCGAACCACCTACTGCCAGCGGCCGGCCAACCAGGCGCGGGTCGTCGCGCATCTCGATGGCGGCGTAGAAGCAATCGCAGTCGATATGGATGATCTTGCGTTGGGACATAAGTGAACGTAAGTACAGGTTTAAAGTGATGTAAGCAGTATCTCACCCGATCGTGCGCCATGCATCACAACTAATTTTTCGCCTCGAAGACGCCCTGCAAGGCCCGCCCCTGCTGCCCCGCAGCCCATTTTCCAGACGCTAAGCGATTGAAGGAAAAAGGATTTCTGAAAATTAGCTATTGACAGCCACAGGCAGAACTGTAGAATCAGCACCACAGACGCGGGATGGAGCAGTCTGGTAGCTCGTCGGGCTCATAACCCGAAGGTCGTCGGTTCAAATCCGGCTCCCGCAACCAAATCAAGGAAAGGCCACTCTAACGAGTGGCCTTTTTCTTTGCCTGAAATAAAGTCCCAGGCACTTTTTTATTGTAAATCAACAATTAAGCGTTGACAGCAAAGCTCAACGCTGTAGAATCCGCCCCACAGACGCGGGATGGAGCAGTCTGGTAGCTCGTCGGGCTCATAACCCGAAGGTCGTCGGTTCAAATCCGGCTCCCGCAACCAAACAACAGAAAAGGCCACTTTGAAAAAAGCGGCCTTTTTTGCGTCTGCAATTCAGGTCATTCCCTTTCGCGCTATCGCGCACCGCCGCTCAGGCAATATGAAACTTCTTTAACTATCCTCAAGGTGCTCAGCGGCCCGATCATATCGGACATCACGCATCCATAGGGATTGGTACTTTGACCGGATACAGCCTAGCTGTCGCGCGCAAGCCACGAGGTGGTTGATGCGCACCCAGACACCTGAAACACAAGCCCCCGTTACTGCCGCACTACCGATTGCCGAGCATCGCTTGCGCTGGCTTGAGCGCCTGAGCAAGTATCGCCAGCCGATCGGCCTGGGCGTGACCTTGCTGCTGTTTACCGTTGCCCTGATCGCCTGCCGCCACTTGCTTAGCGAACTGGACATCTATGCCCTGCATGATTCGCTGCTCAGTGTGCCGCCCACATCGCTGATCGGTGCGTTGCTGGCCACGGTGATCGGCTTTGTCATTCTGCTTGGTTATGAGTGGTCGGCCAGCCGCTATGCCGGCGTGCAGTTGCCGCCGCGCACCCTGGTGATGGGCGGCTTCAGCGCCTTTGCCATCGGCAATGCCATTGGCCTGTCGCTGCTGTCCGGGGGGTCGGTACGCTATCGCCTGTATGCCCGTCACGGCATCGGTGCCGCGGAAGTGGCGCGGATGACCCTGTTCGCCAGCCTTTCCCTGGGCTGCGCTCTGCCGCCGCTCGCGGCCCTAGCGACCTTGAGCAACCTGCCTGCTGCCGCTTCGGCCTTGCACCTCGCGCCTGCGCTGTTGGCAGCGATCGCCCTGGCAGTACTGGGCCTGAGCGCGGCGCTGGTCTACGGGCTGTACCGTCGACGGCTGCCCGAACAACCCCTGGCAGACAACCTGCTGGTGCAAGTAGGCCGGCGCACTTTGCGCTTGCCAGGTGCACGCCTGACCCTGTTGCAGTTGCTCATTACTGCCCTTGATGTTGCCGCTGCCGCCACCGTGCTTTACCTGCTGTTGCCAGAGGCTCCGCCCTTTGGCGCCTTCCTGCTGGTCTACCTGCTGGCCCTGGCCGCCGGAGTTCTCAGCCATGTGCCTGGGGGCGTCGGGGTGTTCGAGGCGATCCTGCTGGCAGCCTTTGCCGACAAGCTGGGCGCCGCGCCACTGGCTGCCGCACTGCTACTCTATCGCCTGATCTATGTGGTGCTGCCGCTGCTGCTGGCCTGCATCCTGCTGCTTGCCAGCGAAGCCCGGCGCTTGCTGTTTGCCCAGCAGGCGATCCGGGCCGCTTCCGGCCTGGCGGCGCCAGTGCTGGCGGTACTGGTGTTTCTGTCTGGTGTGGTGCTGCTGTTCTCCGGGGCCACGCCGGAAATCGACGAGCGCCTGGAGCACCTGGGCTTTTTGGTGCCACACCGGCTGATTGATGCCTCGCATTTCGGCGCCAGCCTGATTGGCGTGCTGTGCCTGCTGCTGGCTCAAGGCCTGCGGCGGCGCCTGTCGGCGGCCTGGATCCTGACCACCATCCTGCTGCTGGTCGGCGCTCTGCTCTCGCTGCTCAAAGGCTTCGACTGGGAAGAGGCCAGCATCCTGACCTTCACCGCCTGCTTGCTGGCAGTCTTCCGCCGTTCGTTCTACCGTCCCAGCCGCTTGCTCGAACTACCGTTCTCACCGGTTTACCTTGCCGCCAGTGCCTGCGTACTGGGCGCCTCGGTGTGGCTGTTGCTGTTTGCCTATCAGGATGTGCCCTACAGCCACCAACTGTGGTGGCAGTTCACCCTCGACGCCGATGCTCCACGCGGCCTGCGCTCGGCCCTGGGCAGTGCGGTGCTGCTGGTGATCGTCGCCCTGACCTGGTTGCTGCGCACTGCCCGTCCGGTGATTCACTTGCCCAGCGCCGAGGAACTGCAACGCGCCAATGCCATCCTGCAAGCATCCGACCAGCCTGACGGCGGCCTGGCACTGACCGGCGACAAAGCGTTGCTGTTTCACCCCAACAACGATGCCTTTCTCATGTATGCCCGCCGCGGCCGCAGCCTGGTGGCGCTGTATGACCCGATCGGCCCGGCCCATGAACGCGCCGAGATGATCTGGCAATTCCGCGACCTGTGCGATGTGCACCATGCCCGCCCGGTGTTCTACCAGGTCCGCGCCGAGAACCTGCCGTTCTATATGGACATCGGCCTGACCGCGATCAAACTGGGCGAAGAAGCCCGGGTAGACCTCAAGCGCTTTGACCTGGAAGCCAAGGGCAAGGAGATGAAAGACCTGCGCTACACCTGGAACCGGGGTGGCCGCGATGGCCTCAGCCTGGAAGTTCACGAACCCGGACAGGCGCCATTGCACGAGCTCAAGAGCATTTCCGATGCCTGGCTCAGCGGCAAGAACGTGCGCGAGAAAGGCTTCTCCCTCGGCCGCTTCAGCCCCGACTACCTGCAGCACTTTCGCATTGCCCTGATCCGCTTCGAAGGCCGGCCGGTGGCGTTTGCCAACTTGCTGGAAACACGCGGACTGGAGCTGGCCAGCCTTGATCTGATGCGTGCCCACCCCGACGCGCCGAAGCTGACCATGGAATTCATGATGATCGGCCTGATCCAACACTATAAGCAGCACGGTTATGGCCGCTTCAGCCTGGGCATGGTGCCACTCTCTGGGCTGCAACCACGGCGCGGCGCGCCCTTGACCCAACGCCTGGGCTCGATGGTGTTCCAGCGCGGTGAGCAGCTGTACAACTTCCAGGGCCTGCGCCGCTTCAAAGACAAGTTCCAACCGGACTGGGAACCTCGTTATATGGCCGTGCCGGCCGGACTCGATCCGCTGGTGGCACTGGCCGATACCGCCGCCCTGATCGCGGGCGGCCTGACTGGATTGGTGAAACGCTGATGATTCGACGCTACTGGCTGTATGTATTGGTTCCCCTGCTACTCGCCCTATTGGCCGCTGCCCTGGGCTTCTGGCTGTGGACGCGCCCGGCACCTGAAGCCACCCTTGAGCACCTGAACCTGAGCGATGGCAGCAGCCTGATAAAGGTCAACCCGGGCACCCAGGCCAAGGCCCGGGTGGCGATCGCCGTGCCCCAGGAGCAGGCCTTGAGCGAGAAGCAGTTGCTCGATCTGAGCCAGAGCGGTGAAGCACAGATGGTCCAGGTAATCCTTCCGCCCGCCGATTGCAGCAAGCAGCAACAGGCCCTGCAGCAAGCCCTGCAGCAACTCAAGGGCGCCCCGACCCTGGTGGCCGGTATCGGCCCAGGCGCAGCCCAGGCCTGGCGTTGGCTGGCCCAGCAGAGTGATGACAAGGCCCAGGCGATCTCGGTGGACTTCACCCTCGAACAGCCCGGCTGCGCCACCCCACTGCCCAAGTCCGCTGCCCACGGTCACTGGAGCGTGGTCTGGAACGACAACCCGGACGACGCCAGCGCCGCCTTCGTGCGTGACCAGCCGAACGCCGAAACCAGCATCAGCGACTACGACATTCACCTGCCGCAAGTGCTCAAGGCACAACTGACCCAGGCGCTGGTAGGCGAAGATGGCAACGCCATGAGCATCCCTGTGGTCGAAGTGCCCGCCGGACAAACCACCGACACCGTGACCCTGTTCCTGTCCGGTGACGGTGGCTGGCGTGACCTGGACCGCGACGTGGCCGGGGAGATGGCCAAGCTCGGCTACCCGGTGGTCGGCATCGACACCCTGCGTTACTACTGGCAGCACAAGACCCCGGAACAGAGCGCCATCGACCTATCCGAGCTGATGCAGCATTACCGGCAGAAATGGGGCACCAAACGCTTTGTGCTGACCGGTTACTCGTTTGGTGCCGATGTGCTGCCAGCGATCTATAACCGCCTGCCAGCCGAAGACCAGCAACGTATCGATGCGGTGATCCTGCTGGCCTTTGCCCGCAGCGGCAGCTTCGAGATCGAGGTCGAGGGCTGGCTGGGCAACGCCGGCAAGGAAGCGCCCACTGGCCCGGAAATGGCCAGGCTGCCGGCCTCCAAGGTGGTTTGCGTGTACGGCGAGGAAGAGGCAGACGAGAGTGGCTGCACCGACCACAGCGCCGTTGGCGAGCGCCTGAAGCTGCCCGGTGGGCACCACTTTGACGAGAACTACCCGGCGCTGGCCAAGCGCTTGATCGGCGATATCGAGAACCGCCAGGGCAAGACCAGCGTCGCGGAACAGAACTGAACGCCCCATCGCGGGACAAGCCCGCTCCTACAAAGTGCTACTGCAGGAGCGGGCTTGTCCCGCGATGGCGCCTCAGATTTCGACTTGAGTCCCCAGCTCGATCACCCGGTTCAACGGCAAATTGAAGAAGCGCAAATTACCGTTAGCGTTCTTCAGCAAAAAGGCAAACAGCAAGCCCCGCCAGCGCGACATGCCCACCAGTCGCGAGGCGATCACCGTCTCGCGGCTGAGGAAATAGGTGGTGCGCATCGGGCTGAAGTCCAGCCCTTCCAGATGGCACAGCTTCAACGCCGCCGGCACATCCGGTTCGTCCATGAAGCCAAAGTGCAGCAACACCCGATAAAAACCCTCGCCATAGGCTTCCACTTCAAAGCGCTGCTGGGCCGCTACCCGCGGCGTGTCCTCGCTGACCACGGTCAACAGCACCACCTGCTTATGCAGGACCTGGTTGTGCAGCATGTTATGCAACAACGCATGAGGCACCGCATCAGGCCGCGCGCTGAGAAACACTGCCGTACCCTCGACCCGGTGCGGCGGCTGCACGCGAATGCTGCCGATGAACAAGGGCAACGGCAGGCTGCCTTCGTCCAGGCGCTCGACGAGGATTTGCTTGCCGCGCTTCCAGGTGGTCATCAGGACAAACAGGACGATCCCCGCCAGCACCGGAAAGGCCCCGCCCTGCACCACCTTGGGCACGTTGGCGGCGAAAAACAGGCCATCGACCAGCAAAAAGCCCAACAGCACCGGTACCGCCAGCAACGGCGGCCATTTCCACAACAGCAGCATCACCGTGGACACCAGCAAGGTGGTCATCAGCATGGTCCCGGTCACCGCCACGCCATAGGCCGAGGCCAGCGCACCAGAAGACTCGAAGCCGATCACCAGCAGGATCACCCCGACCATCAGCGACCAGTTCACCGCGCCAATATAGATCTGCCCCTGCTCGTCACTGGAGGTGTGCTGGATCTGCATGCGTGGCACATAGCCCAGTTGAATGGCCTGCCGGGTCAGGGAGAAAGCCCCGGAAATCACCGCCTGAGAGGCAATTACGGTGGCCAGGGTAGACAAACCGACCAACGGTATCAGCGCCCAACCTGGCGCCAGCAAATAGAACGGATTGCGTGCCGCCTCAGGGTTCTGCAGCAACAATGCGCCCTGCCCGAAGTAGTTGAGTACCAGCGCCGGCAGCACCAGGGCGAACCAGGCGCGGGCAATGGGCTTGCGGCCAAAGTGGCCCATGTCGGCATACAGCGCTTCGGCGCCGGTCAGGGCCAGCACTACGGCGCCGAGAATCGCCACGCCCATGCCCGGGTGGACGATAAAGAAACGCACCGCCCAGACCGGATTGAAGGCCTTGAGCACTTCCGGGCTCTGAAGGATGCCATGTACACCCAGGGCGCCAAGTACCACGAACCAGGTGACCATTACCGGCCCGAAGAGAATGCCGATGCGCGCAGTGCCATGCTTCTGGATCAGGAACAGCGCGACCAGCACGATCAACGCCACTGGAATCACCCAGTGATCGATGCCGTCAAACGCCAGTTCCAAACCCTCTACCGCCGACAACACCGAGATTGCCGGGGTGATCATGCTATCGCCATAGAACAGCGCCGCGCCGATCAGACCACAGCCAACCATCAGTGCCTTGAGTTTCGGGTACGGCGCCGAGGCACGTCGGGCCAGGGCGGTAAGGGCCATAATGCCGCCTTCGCCCTGGTTGTCGGCGCGCAGGATGAACACCACGTACTTGATCGATACCACCCAGATCAGCGACCAGAGGATCAGCGCCAGGATACCGAGCACGCCATCGTGGTTGACCGGCACGCCATAACCACCGGAAAACACTTCTTTGAGGGTGTACAAGGGGCTGGTGCCGATATCGCCATAGACCACCCCCACCGCCGCCACCAGCAAGCTCAGCGGCTTGGCCGACGAATGCCCGGTATCAGTCTGACTGCTTGCCTGAACCATCCACCACTCCCGCAACCAGGCCTTGTGAGCCGGTAAAATTCACCCCGGACGCTATGCTTTACGCACCTGCAGCGCCGCAGCGGCCTTAGCCCGATGCAAACACAGGCATATCGCCGCGAAGCATAGCTGAGCGTTCGTCGTATTTCTGCTGGTCAAGTGACTTTGCGCTCGCTAGAATTGCGCACTTTTTGATCAGAGGCGCCCAAAGCGCCCGTCAGGTTTGCCCGCTGCCATGGCCGGCAAACCCTTCAATACCGAGGTTAGTCATGTCCACCACCCCTATGCCCACCGCGCCCAAGGTCGGCTTCGTATCCCTGGGTTGCCCCAAGGCCCTGGTCGATTCCGAGCGCATCCTGACCCAGCTGCGCATGGAAGGTTATGAAGTCGTGCCCACCTACGAGGACGCCGACGTGGTGGTGGTCAACACCTGCGGCTTCATCGACAGCGCCAAGGCCGAATCCTTGGAAGTGATTGGCGAAGCCATCAAGGAAAACGGCAAGGTCATCGTCACCGGCTGCATGGGTGTCGAGGAAGGCAGCATCCGCGACGTCCACCCGAGCGTGTTGTCGGTGACCGGCCCGCAACAGTACGAGCAGGTGGTCAACGCCGTGCACGAAGTCGTGCCGCCGCGCCAGGACCACAACCCGTTGATCGACCTGGTGCCGCCCCAGGGCGTCAAGCTGACCCCGCGCCACTACGCCTACCTGAAGATTTCCGAAGGCTGCAACCATAGCTGCAGCTTCTGCATCATCCCGTCGATGCGCGGCAAACTGGTCAGCCGCCCGGTCGGCGAAGTGCTGAGCGAGGCCGAGCGCCTGGTCAAGGCCGGGGTCAAGGAGATCCTGGTGATCTCCCAGGACACCAGCGCCTATGGTGTTGACGTCAAGTACAAGACCGACTTCTGGAACGGTCGCCCGGTCAAGACGCGCATGCTCGAGCTGTGTGAAGCGCTGAGCAGCCTGGGCGCCTGGGTGCGCCTGCACTACGTCTACCCGTACCCGAACGTAGACGACGTGATCCCGCTGATGGCAGCCGGCAAGATCCTGCCGTACCTGGACATCCCGTTCCAGCACGCCAGCCCCAAAGTGCTCAAGTCGATGAAACGCCCGGCGTTCGAAGACCGCACCCTGGCACGCATCAAGAATTGGCGCGAACAGTGCCCTGAGCTGGTGATCCGTTCAACCTTCATCGTCGGCTTCCCGGGTGAAACCGAGGAAGACTTCCAGTACCTGCTGGACTGGCTGACCGAAGCCCAGCTCGATCGCGTTGGCTGCTTCCAGTATTCCCCGGTCGAAGGCGCCCCGGCCAACGACCTGGGCCTGGACGACGTACCGGATGACATCAAGCAGGAGCGCTGGGACCGCTTCATGGCCCACCAGCAGGCGATCAGCACCGCGCGCCTGCAACTGCGCATCGGCAAGGAAATCGACGTACTGATCGATGAAGTCGAAGACGAAGGCTCGGTCGGTCGCAGCTTCTTCGATGCCCCGGAAATCGACGGCAATGTGTTCATCGACGGCAGCCACGGCTTCAAGCCGGGTGACACAGTGCGTTGCCGGGTGACCGACGCCGACGAGTACGACATGTGGGCCGAACCGATCTGATTCGGCGCTGTTAAAAAAGCCCTGCCAGCGATGGCGGGGCCTTTTTTTACAACTATCGTTTCCTCAATTGCCCCGAGGAGACCACCGCAATGCGCAGGCACATCACCGTGCAGACGCCCAGCTTCAGCGACTACCCGGAGCTTGTACGCGTGTGGGAGGCATCGGTGCGCGCCACCCACGACTTTCTTCCCGACAGTTATATCTGTCTGCTGCGCGAGCTGCTGCTGAGCCAGTACCTGGACGCGGTGATGCTGATCTGCTGCAAGGATCCCAGACAACGAATCCGCGGCTTTGCCGGGGTCGCCTGCGGGCGGGTGGAAATGCTCTTCATCGACCCCCAGGCACGTGGCCAGGGCCTGGGCTCGCGGCTGCTGCGGGTGGCCATCGATGAGCTGCACGCCGAGCAACTGGACGTCAACGAGCAGAACGCCCAGGCCCTGGGCTTCTACCTGCGCCAGGGCTTTGAAGTGGTCGGTCGCTCGGAAACAGACGGCATGGGGCAACCCTACCCCCTACTCCACATGAGGCTAATTCGTACGCAGTCTGTCCGCACCGGCTGAAGGACTATGTAATCCACCTCCGAAATACCGCCAAACTGAAGATTAATGGCCGGATCAAAGAATGTTCCCGGCCCCAAGCCCGTCCAGGCAGTTACAATAGGCACCTTTCCCTGTGCCTACGGCTGTCGTCATGTCTGAACCCATTCGCCTTTCCAAACGCCTCATCGAACTGGTCGGTTGCTCCCGGCGGGAGGCCGAACTGTACATCGAGGGCGGCTGGGTTACCGTTAACGGCACCGTGATCGACGAACCGCAGTTCAAGGTCACCGAACACAAGGTCGAATTGCGCCCCGGCGCCAAGGCCGAAGCGCTGGAGCCGGTCACCCTGCTGCTCAACCAGCCGGCCGACCTCGACCTCGACAGCGCCTGCGCCAGCATCGGTGCCGACAGCCTGTCGCCCGAGCACAGCTACAGCCGCCGCCCGCTCAGGGCGCACTTCGCCCGCCTGAGCTGTGCTGCGCCGCTTCAGGAAGGCGCCAGCGGCCTGCAGGTGTTTACCCAGGACTGGCGGATTACCCGCAAGCTCAGCGCCGACCTGGCCAAACTGGAGCAGGAATACATCGTCGAAGTCAGTGGCGATATGATTGCCCATGGCCTGGAGCGGCTCAATCGCGGCTTCAACTGGAAAGGCAACGAACTGCCGAAGATCAAGGCCAGCTGGCAGAACGAAACACGCTTGCGCATGGTTCTGAAAAACCCGCCAGCCGGGCTCATCAACCTGCTCTGCAGCAGTGTCGGGGTCACCCCGGTGAGCATGCGCCGGATCCGCCTCGGCGGCGTCGCCATGAGCAAGCTGCCACTGGGCCAGTGGCGCTACCTGGCAGCCAGCGAAAAATTCTAAGCAACATGGCGCCGTCACTCAGGCGGCGCCCCTGAACAGGATTGTCCCCATGATTCACAACGATGCCCTGCGCAGCCTGCGCTACCTGCTGGACGTCAACGACGCCAAGCTCACCGACATCATCAAGCTGAGCGGTTTCGACGTGTCAACCGCCGATATCGCCTCCTACCTCAAGAAGGAAGAAGAGGAAGGGTTCGTGCGTTGCCCCGACGAGGTCATCGCCCACTTTCTCGATGGCCTGGTGATCTTCAAGCGCGGCAAGGACGACAGCCGTCCGCCGCTGCCGATCGAGCTGCCAGTGACCAACAACATCGTCATGAAAAAGCTGCGCGTAGCCTTCGAGCTGAAGGAAGACGACCTGCACGCAATCCTCAAGGCCGCCGACTTCCCGGTGTCAAAACCGGAACTCAGCGCCTTGTTCCGCAAGGTCGGGCACAACAACTATCGCCCCTGCGGCGACCAGTTGCTACGTAACTTCCTCAAGGGCCTGACCCTGCGGGTTCGTGGCTGAGCCGGCGATGAACTACAGCGTCGCACCGGTCGGCTACGTCCGCTCCTGCTTCAAGGAAAAGTTTGCCATTCCGCGCCAGCCGCAATTGGCGCCGGCCGCCCGTGGGGTGCTGGAGCTACTGCCACCCTACGACACTGGCGAGGCAGTGGCCGGCCTGGAACAGGTCAGCCACGTCTGGCTGCTGTTCCTGTTTCACCAGGCCCTGGAAGACAAGCCACGGCTGAAGGTGCGCCCACCACGGCTGGGCGGCAACAAGTCCATGGGCGTGTTCGCCACTCGCGCAACCCACCGGCCCAACGGCATCGGTCAGTCGGTAGTCCGGCTGGAAAAGGTCGAGGCTGGCCGCTTGTGGTTGTCGGGCATCGACCTGCTCGATGGCACACCGGTGCTCGACATCAAACCCTACGTGCCCTATGCCGATGCCTTGAGCACAGCGGTCAACCAGATGGCAGACGCGCCGCCTGCACCGATCGCGGTGAACTGGAGCGATGCTGCCTTGATCCAGGCCCGCGAGCATGGCCTGCGCCTTTGTGAGCCGTTGCTTGAGCTAATCGAGCAATGTCTGGCCCAGGACCCGCGCCCGGCCTACCAGATACCGCCACCCGAGCGCGTGTATGGGGTGAAGTTCTGGGATGTACAGGTGCGCTGGCACTACCCGCAAGCGGATCAGATCCGGGTGCTGGAAGTGGTGAAAGATCTGTAGGCACTGTCCTGCTTTTCACAAGCGCTGAATGACGAGCGAGTGGGAGCGGGCTTGCCCCGCGATGAGCATCGGTATCTACACATCTCTAGCAAGTCAGCCTATTGGCTCTTGATATGCGTGCCTAACCAGGAGCCATCTTCATCGATCAGGATTAGAGATGTGTAGATACCTATGCCGCGATGAGGCCAGTATCGTCAACGCTTCAGGTATCTCCAATCGCGGGGCAAGCCCGCTCCTACAGGTACAAAAAAAGCAGGCCGAGGCCTGCTTTCTTGTGTCGGTACTGCTTACTTCTCGACGAATGCACGCTCGATCAGGTAGTCACCCGGCTCGCGCATACGGGCCGAGATCTTCAGGCCGAAGCTGTCGAGCACTTCGCTGGTCTCGTCGAGCATGCTTGGGCTACCGCAGATCATTGCACGGTCGTCCTGCGGGTTGATCGGTGGCAGGCCGATGTCGCTGAACAGCTTGCCGCTGCGCATCAGGTCGGTCAGGCGGCCCTGGTTCTCGAACGGCTCGCGGGTCACGGTCGGGTAGTAGATCAGCTTGTCACGCAGCGCTTCGCCGAAGAACTCGTTCTGCGGCAGGTGCTCGGTGATGAACTCGCGGTAAGCGACTTCGTTGACGTAGCGTACGCCGTGAACCAGGATCACTTTTTCGAAGCGCTCGTAGGTTTCCGGGTCCTGGATGACGCTCATGAACGGCGCCAGGCCAGTGCCGGTGCTGAGCAGGTACAGGTGCTTGCCCGGGTTCAGGTCGTCGAGCACCAGGGTGCCGGTAGGCTTCTTGCTGATGATGATTTCATCGCCTTCCTTCAGGTGCTGCAACTGCGAGGTCAGTGGGCCGTCCTGCACCTTGATGCTGAAGAACTCCAGATGCTCTTCCCAGTTCGGGCTGGCAATCGAGTAGGCGCGCATGAGCGGGCGGCCGTTTGGCTGTTGCAGGCCGATCATCACGAACTGACCGTTCTCGAAGCGCAAGCCCGGATCGCGGGTGCACTTGAAGCTGAACAGGGTGTCGTTCCAGTGGTGAACACTGAGGACACGTTCGTGGTTCATGTTGCTCATGTACGGGCTCCTGAAGAAAAACGCGGCGCTAAGCGAGAGCGCGATTGCGCAATAGTTTAGTGCCAGCGACAATATCTGTTAACTGAATTATCAAGATATGTCTTATCGGTTATATAGATATGCGATTTACCCTTCGCCAGCTCCAGGTGTTCGTTGCCGTGGCCCAGTACCAAAGCGTCTCGCGGGCCGCTGGAATACTGGCGCTATCGCAATCGGCCGCCAGTACCTCGATCACCGAACTTGAGCGCCAGTCCAGTTGCCAGCTGTTTGACCGCGCCGGCAAACGCCTGAGCCTCAACGCCCTGGGCCATCAACTGCTGCCCCAGGCGGTCGCCCTGCTCGACCAGGCCAAGGAAATCGAGGACCTGCTCAACGGCAAGTCCGGCTTTGGCTCGCTGGCGGTGGGCGCCACCCTGACCATTGGCAACTACCTGGCCACGCTGCTAATCGGCAGTTTCATGCAGGTCCACCCGGAAAGCCAGGTCAAGCTGCATGTACAGAACACTGCGCATATCGTGCAACAGGTTGCCCATTACGAAATTGATCTGGGTCTAATCGAAGGTGACTGCAACCACCCGAATCTGGAAGTGCAGCCTTGGGTCGAAGATGAGCTGGTGGTGTTCTGTGCGCCCCAGCACCCGTTGGCAAAACGCGGCCAGGCGAGCATGGAAGACCTCACTCATGAGGCCTGGATCCTGCGTGAACAAGGCTCGGGCACCCGCCTGACCTTTGACCAGGCCATGCGTCATCACCGCTCGACCCTCAATATCCGCCTGGAGCTGGAACACACCGAAGCGATCAAGCGGGCGGTCGAGTCGGGCTTGGGAATCGGCTGTATCTCGCGCCTGGCCCTGCGCGATGCCTTTCGTCGCGGCAGCCTGGTGCCGGTGGAAACCTCCGAGCTGGACCTGGCCCGGCAGTTCTACTTTATCTGGCACAAGCAGAAATACCAGACGACCGCCATGCGCGAGTTTCTCGAGCTGTGCCGCAGCTTTACTGCTGGCGTCAGCCGCAGTGACGAAATCGTCCTGCCAACCATCGCTTAGAGCAGAATTACCGCCCAGGTCAGGCCGACCATGCTCAAGGCCACGAACTGGGCGGCGCTGCCCATGTCCTTGGCGTTCTTCGACAACGGGTGGCGATCGAGGGAGATACGATCGATCGCCGCCTCCACCGCCGAATTCAGCAGCTCGACGATCAGCCCCAGCAAGCACACGGCGATCAGGATCGCCCGCTCGGCGCGACTGACATCCAGCCAGAATGCCACCGGGATCAATATGACGTTGAGCAGCACCAGTTGACGGAACGCCGCCTCACCGGTGAACGCGGCGCGCAGGCCGTCGAACGAATAGCCGGCGGCATTGAAAATACGTTTGAGACCGGTCTGGCCCTTGAAAGGCGACGACATAAAAACTCACTTCATCCACTGAACGTGCTGCAGGCTAGTGTAGATCGGGTCAAAAAAGCGTGAAGGCCAATGGCCTTAGCTGGCTGAAACCGATTCCAGTTGTTGCAGCAACAAGGCGGCCTGTGTACGGGTACGCACGCCAAGCTTGCGGAAAATCGCCGTCACGTGGGCCTTGATGGTCGCTTCCGAGACGCTCAACTCATAGGCGATCTGCTTGTTCAGCAAACCTTCGCAGACCATGGTCAGCACCCGGAACTGCTGTGGGGTAAGGCTGGCCAGGCCCTCGCTGGCGGCCTTGGCCTCAGCGGACACATCGACCTTCTCGAACGCTTGCGGCGGCCACCAGACCTCACCGTCCAGAATCTTCTGCACAGCGTCCTGAATCACTTCCAGCGAGCTTGATTTGGGAATGAAACCGCTGGCGCCGAACTCCCGCGACTTGACCACTACCGCTGCTTCTTCCTGCGCCGACACCATTACCACCGGAATCTGCGGGTACTGCCCGCGCAACAGCACCAGCCCGGAAAAGCCGTAGGCGCCCGGCATGTTCAGGTCCAGTAGAACCAGGTCCCAGTCGGCCTTCTCGCTCAGGCGGGTTTCCAGCTCGGCGATGCTCGCTACTTCTACCAGGCGCACATCAGGGCCCAGGCCCAAGGTAACAGCCTGGCGCAGCGCACTGCGAAACAGCGGGTGGTCATCGGCTATCAGGATTTCGTATGTGGCCATCGATCTAATGATCCTGTTCTGTGCAGGCGCAGGAAGGAAGGATAAGCGCCTGGCGGGCAACACGAGGCTTACGGCAACGCCGCAAACCCAAAGGCACGTCGAGGCCAGGAAAAACAGCGTTTCAAGCCTTCGTTGTGCCCGAATCGGCGCCAAGGATGCCGAGCCAGGACCGGGTGGTCAAGTTCAACACCCCCCATGCTCGCCCACCCTGGCCACCAATCTGGCCATTATGAAGCAAAGTGACGCGCCTGCCCCTTGTACTATAGGAAGGTATGCAAACGCTGGTGCACGCTATCGTGCTCATCCAGCGGCAGTTGATGCTTGGCGCTCAGGTAGTGGGTGGTGAATACATCCAGGTACGCATCCAGCGCTTGGGCCGCGCGATTGTCGCCGGCCAGTTCCAGGCACATGGCCGCCACTTCGGCGGTGCAGAAGTGATCGTCACGCTTGGAGCGACGCAAGCGATAGCGCGAGATCTGCTCAGGTTGCAGGCTCAATACCGGAAAGCGATTGAGGTACGGGCTCTTGCGAAACATCTTGCGTGCTTCGGTCCAGGTGGCATCCAGCAGAATGAACAAAGGACGCTTGCCCGGCGTACGCACGACCTCGCTGACCACCCGCTCAGGCTCGACGAACTCGCCAGGAAACACGATATAGGGCTGCCACTGCGGATCGTCGAGCAGTGCCAGCAACGCTTCATCGACCGCCGTACGCTGCCAGCCAAACGCCGAGGTATCGGCAATCAGGTCAGCGATCAGCCAGCCGGTGTTGGTCGGTTTCAAGGGCTCGGTGTCATGCATCAACAGGCACATGCCCGAATCGGTCGGCACCAGCGGGCGCCAGGCGCACAGGCAGTAACTGAAAATCACCCGACACTTAGGGCAGCGGGGCGCCCGGGCACCGCGGGCAACGAAGGGTTTGACACTGTGCGCCAGGCGCTCGGCGCGCAGGCGCGATACGGCATGGCTCATGGCTGGGCACAACGTGGGCAAGAAAGGGATGACACTGCACGGACTCGGCAAGACGGAAAACCCGCGCAGTTTATCAGAGCCTGCCGACGGGTTGAGGGGATTTGCCGTGCAGCAAGCGCGCCGACTCCCCTATAATCCTCAGCCTGTCGCTACCCGCTGGCATTGCCGTTGCGCCCGTGACGGAACACCGCGCGCCGTTGTCGGTCCAACTGCCAGTTACCGAACCAGGAGAGATTCATGCTGCGCTTCATCGCCCCGTCCCTGAGCCTGTTGCTCGCCTTGCCTCTGGCAGCCAACGCCGCCTCCAAGCAGGAATTCGAGCTAAGCAAAATGCTGCAACAAGTTGCCACACAAAGCAGCGTCGGCACGCCGCGGGCGATCAACGAGGACATCCTCGATCAGGGCTACACCGTTGAAGGCAAGCAACTGATCAATCACCTGAGCGTGCTCCCTAGCCATGCGCAAAAAATGCAGGCCGACCCGAACCGCGTGCGCAGCCAACTGGGTGATAGCGTGTGCAAGAACACCGGTTACCGCCAACTGCTGGAAAAAGGCGCGGTGCTGACCTATCGCTTCACCGAGTACAAGACCAACCGCCCAGTCAGCGAACAGGCATTCAATGCCGCCAGCTGTGGCCTGAAGCTCAAGAAGTAACGGCTCTAGGCTACCCGTTCCCTGTCGCGCCGCTGTTTTTCATCGGCGCGCAGTTCTGCCACCAGGGCCTGGATGTACCGCGAGTGCCGCTCCCCTCCCCCCAGCCGTCGCAGGCACTCCTGTTCAAGGCTCAGGTTATTGGCCTGCGCCGCATTCTCGAGCAACCGGAACAACTGCTCGTCAAGCTCCAGGTTAAGCCGTTGCATGCTGCAGCCTCCCTGCACCGCGCGAACTCGCTGAACTTCAGTTAACCAGACCTGCGCAATGATTGGATCCCAGCTGACGAGTGGTCCTGCCGTCGGCAGCGAACGCAGTGGAACCCTTCTGCATAAACCCGCGCCAGGGTCTAGATTGATAGCAACCATCCCATACTTTTCGGGCAAGCAAAGGGGGTTGCCCATCGACGTGCTGCGATGCACGTGCAGCGTTGAACAACAATAAGTTGTATGGACCCATTACCACTGCGATAAGACCTTGCAGGTCTACTGCAATGCTCGGGGGCCACACTCGAGCCACGGCAGCCAGCGACACATGCAGTGTCGCGGCCGGGTAGCGCATTGCCACCCGGTCAGAGGTTTTGCTGCAGAAGGAGACGTTTGAATGCCTTACAAACCGAACGAACTGCTATCGAGTCACTTCAAGAACAACGACATCGACCTGAGCAAGATCGATGAGCAACTGAGCCTGGTTGCGCCAAACAGCCCCAACCTGCCGCTGTACCGCGACATGATGCTGACCGTCCTGCGCATGGCACATGATGACCGCAACCGCTGGAACGCCAAGATCACCCTGCAGGCCCTGCGTGAGCTCGATCATGCCTTTCGCACCCTCGAACAATACAAGGGCCGCCGCAAGGTCACGGTGTTTGGCTCGGCCCGCACCCCGGTCGAACACCCGATGTACGCCTTGGCCCGGGAACTGGGGGCGACCCTGGCACGCTCGAACCTGATGGTCATTACCGGCGCCGGTGGCGGCATCATGGCCGCCGCCCATGAAGGCGCAGGCGTGGAGCACAGTTTGGGTTTCAACATCACCCTGCCCTTCGAGCAACACGCCAATGCCACGGTGGATGGCACCGACAAGTTGCTGCCGTTCCACTTCTTCTTCATTCGCAAGCTGTTTTTCGTCAAAGAAGCCGATGCCCTGGTACTGTGCCCGGGTGGGTTCGGTACGCTGGATGAAGCGCTGGAAGTGCTCACGCTGATCCAGACCGGTAAAAGCCCGCTGGTGCCGATCGTTTTGCTGGACTCACCCGGTGGCAGCTTCTGGCAGGAAGCCCTGAACTTCATCACCCGCCAACTGGAAGAGAACCGCTATATCCTGCCCAGCGACATGAAACTGCTGCGCCTGGTGTACAGCGCCGACGAGGCGGTGGAGGAAATCAACCAGTTCTACAGCAACTACCACTCCAGCCGCTGGCTGAAAAACCAGTTTGTGATCCGCATGCAGCACCCTCTGAGCGAAGCCGCGCTGTTTGACGTGCAGGAAGGCTTTGCTGATTTGCGCCTGAGTGGCAACTTCTACCAGCACGCCTATGGTGGCGAGCAGCATGACGAGGCCCGCTTCAGCCACCTGACGCGCCTGACCTTCGCCTTCAACGGGCGTGACCAGGGACGCCTGCGCGAGCTGGTGGACTTCATAAACCTCTCGGAGAACTGGGCCAAGCCTCAACCGATGCACACTACCCAAAGGGCACGCGAGGCACTAAAAGTCACCTAGGGCTGCACGAAATATGCCTGCGCGACACTTATGCTGCGTTGAAAACAGGCTCGGAATGCTCATTGACAGCCAGTAAAGTCGTGCGCGACCCCCGCCGTTCCTCGCCTGTTTTCGCCTTGCCTAAGCGCCGCTCGGCGATATTTCGTGCAGCCCTAGCGTCGCTCAGTCGTCCAGCCCTCGGCCGCTCAACAGGCGGCCGACCGACTCCATGGAAAAGCCACGGTAAACCAGAAAACGGGTTTGCTGTGCGCGGCTGCGCGGATCGATGGGCAGTTGGCCAGCAAACTTGCGCTGCCAGACCTCCAGCAACCGGGCTGACCAGTCCACCCCACATTCACGCAGGGCCTGGTCGATATCACCACGGTGCAGACCGCGCTGGCCCAGCTCTTCGCGAATACGCGCGGGGCCATAGCCTGAGCGAGAACGGTAGCTGATAAAGCTTTCCAGATAACGGGCTTCACTGAGCAGGCCCTCTTCCGTCAGACGGTCGAGCTCCTGATCAATCAATTCGGGGGAAGCGCCACGCTGACGCAACTTGCGCGTCAGCTCGACTCGACCGTGCTCGCGACGTGCGAGCAGGTCCATGGCTGTCCGCCTGACGGCGACGGGGGTATCGAGTACGGCGGACATGGGGTCAATCAATAGTCAGCGTTAGCGTCAGCCAGGTCTTCCGGCTCGGCATCGGCTACTGCGGCTTTGCCAGCGGCTTCAACAGCACCGGCATTAAGCAGCTTGTCGCGGATCTGCTTCTCGAGGGTCGCGGCGATTTCCGGGTTTTCCTGGAGGAACTTGGCCGAATTGGCCTTGCCTTGGCCGATCTTGCTGCCCTGGTAGCTGTACCAGGCACCGGATTTTTCCAGGAAACCGTGCAGTACGCCCAGGTCGATGATCTCGCCGTTGCGGTAGATGCCCTTGCCGTAGAGGATCTGGAATTCAGCCTGACGGAATGGCGGAGCCACCTTGTTCTTGACGATCTTGACCCGGGTTTCGCTGCCGACCACTTCGTCGCCGTCCTTCACCGCGCCGGTACGGCGGATGTCGAGACGGACCGACGCGTAGAACTTCAGCGCGTTACCACCGGTGGTGGTTTCCGGGCTGCCGAACATCACGCCGATCTTCATGCGGATCTGGTTGATGAAGATCACCAGGCAGTTGGCGTTCTTGATGTTACCGGTGATTTTACGCAGCGCCTGGGACATCAGGCGAGCCTGCAGGCCCACGTGCATGTCGCCCATTTCGCCTTCGATCTCGGCCTTGGGTACCAGGGCCGCCACGGAGTCGATAATGATCACGTCAACCGCGTTGGAACGCACCAGCATGTCGGTGATTTCCAGGGCCTGCTCGCCGGTGTCCGGCTGCGAGACCAGCAGGTCGTCGACATTGACGCCCAGCTTGCCGGCGTATTCCGGGTCCAGAGCGTGCTCGGCGTCGACGAAGGCACAGGTAGCGCCTGCTTTTTGTGCCTGGGCGATCACCGACAGGGTCAGGGTGGTTTTACCGGACGACTCCGGGCCGTAGATTTCGACGATACGGCCTTTTGGCAGACCGCCAATGCCCAGGGCGATGTCCAGGCCCAGGGAGCCGGTGGAAATGGCCGGAATTGTCTGGCGCTCGTGGTCGCCCATGCGCATGACCGCGCCTTTACCGAATTGACGCTCGATTTGCCCCAGGGCCGCAGCCAAGGCGCGCTTCTTGTTGTCGTCCATTGAAGTCCTCACGTAATCGATAGGGCCTGACGGCCAGAACACCTGTATAAGTAGCCAGTATTATTCCACAGGGTTTTCTTCGCGCCTACCCCCGATGTGCGATTTACTCTGCTCCAAGCTGTAACAAGCCCTCTAGCGCGGCGATTACCGTTTGTCGGCGCACCGCGTCACGGTCACCGTCGAAGTGCCGGCGCTCGCTGCTGACGTGGCTGCCATCGGCCCAGGCCAGCCAAACGGTGCCCACCGGTTTTGCCGGCGAACCGCCATCGGGCCCGGCCACGCCGCTGACCGCTACGGCAAAACGCGCGCCGCTGGCGGCCTGGGCGCCCCGCACCATGGCCTCGACCACGTCCTGGCTGACGGCCCCGACCTGCGCGAACAACGCTTCGGGCACCGCCAACTGACGGGTCTTCTGGCGGTTGGAATAGGTCACGTAACCGGCCTCGAACCAGGCCGAGCTGCCCGGGACCCGCGTGATGGCCTCGGCAATGCCGCCGCCGGTGCAGGACTCGGCAGTGGTCACCTGGGCATTGAAACGGCGCAGATGCTCCCCCAGTCGGGCGGAAAGTGCAGTGATCGGGTCCATGCCAAGCTCCTTGGTCAATGCCGCTGCCTGCGCTGCGCCAGCACCTCGCGAGGGAAGCGCAACAGCAGGTTGTAGCTGAAGAATGTCATCACGTAGAGCGCCAACAGGGACACCATCGCGATAAACGGAAAGAACACCACGCTCAGGCCAAAAAAGCGGAACTTTCTCGAGTGAGCGGCAAAGTCGGTGAAGGTAAAAAAATTCTGGTAGATCAGAAAAGCATCCAGCAGCACACAGCCTGCGGCAATCAATGCATATCTGCCCAGTGCCACCTGCGCCGGTGGCCCCGGCCGCAGCAACGATCGCCGCATGATGCAGACAGTAATCCACAAGGAAAAAAGCGGCGCGGCCACGGCAACGTAATTGCCGATCGCCTTGGCTGTCAGGGGGAACATCGATGACCAGACGCCCACCCGGCCGAACAGGCAATCATCGAGAAACCGCTCAAGTTCGGCGTAAAAGCCCTGATCTGCCGCGGCCGGTACCAGCCAGGCAAGCAGGATGATCGGCGCCAGGCTCACGCCAATCAACAGGTACGGGATATGCAGGTGGGCACCCTGCTGCGGGTCGGCTTTCATCACATTCATATTCACTGCGTCCATTGAGCCGGGCCAGGGGCAGCAGCACGGCGGCTCCCCCCAGCCCATCTTTTCAGGATGCTACTGCATTGAGCACCATCTGGTTGAACGACTCCATTGCCTGGGCGTCGATGTAGGACGACACGGCAGCCAGAATCACCCCGGTGGCAATGATACCTGCACCTGCGGCCAAACCAGGTGCCAGCACCAGCGCCAGGCCTGCACCCAGTACGGCGCCGGCGGCAGCGCCTACCAGAGCGCCCACGGCAATGCTTTCCAGCTCCAGAAAGAACGGCTTCCATTCACCGGTGCTGAAACCACTGGCCGCCTTCTGCGCCAGGGTCGTTGCCTGCACAGCCTTGCCCGTTACACCAAACGCTTTGCCCAAGCGCATGGCGTTGTCGGCATAGGTTGCCACATCCAGGGCATTGAGGGCCTGAACGATGGCGGCAGTGTCCTTCTGGTTCATCTTGAAGCCCGGGTTGCGCGCAAGCTTTTCAAACGCCTGCATGGCCTGGTCGTAGCTCTTGACCGTCTTGCCGGCGATATCCTTCTTCAGTTCGTCGGCAGCCTTGGCCATCTGCGTACCGAAGCGGCTGGCGACCTCTTTGCCGACATCGCTGGCAAAACTCACTGCGCTTTTGTATGCCTCCTGCTCCGCCACTTCCCGGGCTTGGGCCTGCAGCTTGTCGAGTTTCTCCTGGAGCATCGCGTTTGCACTCAGGTCGCCGTGCAGGCTCAAGCCTGCGCTCAGCATATCCAGGACCTGGTCGATGGCGGGCGGAATCTGCTCGTCATCGAGTTTTTTCAATTCGGCGACCATTTTGTCGATATTGCGTTCGAGCACCTCACTGCCCGGCGACGTGGACAGGCGCAGACGATTGAATTTGATCAACTCGTCGCGCTTGGCCATCATGGCTTTGACGATGCCGATGGAGCGTTCCAGGCGCTGCCCCGGACTCAGGGCCGCATTGCTGCCGGCAGCGGCTTCGGCGGCGCGCTGTTCGGCGTCAAGGGTGGCCGGTAGGGCGCGTTCCTTGCGCAAGAAGTTGTCGCGGACCTCGTCACGTACCTCGAGGATCTGGTAGGGCAGAATGCCCCAGACACTCATGCCCAGGTCGTAGTACGCCTCGATACTCGGCCAGCCATCCCCTGACAGCACCGATTCGACGATCGTGGAGTTGAACACCGCCGCCGCGTTAAAACTTGGGCCGCTGGGCCTGCTGACGCCATCGATCGACACCGTCACCGAACCGACCACGCTACTCATGTCGCCGCCGCCCCAGAAGCCGCCGAAGACATTGCCACCTGCGGCGCCGCCGCTATTGCCGCTCGGGGGAATGCCACGGTCGACGATGATATTTTTTTCAGCCATGTTTAAAGTCCTTTTTTGTTGAATCAATTGATAGCGAGGACACAGCCGTGCTGGCCGTCCTCATGTGGTTGGTTGAAACAGGAAATCTTTTGCGCGGCCCCGACGCTCAGGGCATCAGCCCGCGCACGTAGGCCTGGCAAGCACGCAAGGCGATCAGTCCACGGTCACCGTCGTCGGTGATGGCGACAATTCGTCGAGCATGCGCCGGGTCAAGTCGGGCGCGTACGGGGCCATGATCCAGGCCGCTGGTGCCGGGGGCGGCGGGCAGGCCGGAACAACCGGCGGCGTCGCGCTCGACCAGGACTGACAGCCGCACGTCAGCAGTAGCCAGGCGATCACGCAGGCGTGCCTGAGTCTGTTGGGCATCGAGTAGCTCCTGATAATGTCGTTGCTCACTGACCGCCAGTTGCTGCGCCAGTCCTTGGCGTTGCAGGCGTTCGGCGACCAGTTGCGCGGCAGCGGCTTCGGCCTGTGCCAACCACTCCTGCTCGTGCTGTTGCGCTTGCTCTGCCAGCTTTTTCCCCATGCGCCAGCCCTGGACCTGCCAGGTCAGCGCACAGGCCAGCAACATCAGCAGTGCAACGGCGCCCCGTTGCAGGCGGCTCAACACAGCACCTCGCGGGCCCGCGCCCAGAGTTTCAGGCGGTCTTCAAGGCCGTTGAGCCCCCCATTGATATGCCGGGTGATGCGGTTGAACTCGTCCAGGTCGGCCAGTTGGTTGAGGCCGCGCGAGTGCCAGAACCAGGCCGCCGACTCGGCCGCCCATTGCGGTTGTTCGAGCAGTTGTGGCAGCTTGAGCAAACGCTCGTCACCGAACAGGGCCATGCTGCAAGCCCGGTAGTTGTTGCGCCCGGTCACCTGGATCAGGCCGCGGCCGCAATACAACTGGCCATCACCGTCCGCTTCGGGGGTGTTGCCCAAACGCAAGGCCAGGCTGCCGGTGTCGTAGCGCGCCAGGTAGCGGTCATTGCCCAGCTCCTTGACATAGCGCAACTGACCAGATTCGTGGCCGATCTGGGCGAGAAAGGCTGCCATGCGCCGTGGGGTATCGATGTCCCAGCGGGCCATGGCCAGGTTCAAGGCCGGTAGAAAAACGCCCGCATTCAGGCGGGCGTTGGGGAACACGGCAGCAAGTTGCTCCAGCGTCATGTAAGGTTCCTCATCCTTGGGGTTCAAATGGGGTGCAGCTGAATCGTCTTCAGGCCCGGCCTGCTTTTGGCTTTCTTGCCTTTGGCTCTGGCTTTGCCTTGGCTGCCACCGTTGCAGTCGACCGTCGTTCCCCAGCCACTGGCGCTGAAACTGTGCTCGACCGACTCGATCAGGTACTCACCGTCCAGGCCGTCCTTGAAGCCCTGGGCAAGAATCAGGCGCTCGGCAAACAGATCGGTGCGTCCGGCCATTTCCAGCCGCACGCTGGCAGTGCTGCGGTTGAACGCCGCCAGGCGCGCCTTGGCAGCCTGCTCGGCAGCAGCTTTGTTGGGGTAGAGATGACGGTCGCTGTGCACCGGCTGCAACCCGGCCGGCGAGTCGTCATTGGCCAGGTCGATAATCTTCAGCCCGCCGCTTTTGGGATCCTGATGCCGGGTTTGCACAGCCTTGTGCGTGCCTTTGTCGGCCAAGCGAATCTGCCAGCGGCTCACATCGCTGCGGTTTAGGGTAACGACCCCCAGGGCCTGCCCACTGGCGCTGCGCCCGGCCTGACGCGACAGCACCAGCAACTTGCCGTCACCGACCTTGGCCGTACAGTCGTACTGCCTGGCCAGGCGGGTAATGAAGTTGAAGTCCGACTCGTTGAACTGATCGACCCGTAGCACCCGTGTGCTCACCGGACAGACCGGCTGCCAGCCGTTGCGCGCGGCAATGTCCCTCACGATCTGCTGCAGTGGCACGTCCTCCCAGCTACCGCTGCGGATACTCTTGCCAGTACCACGCATGTCGCTGGCTTTGCCACGGATGACGATACTGTCGGGCGGACCGGACAATTCGATCTCATCCACGGTATAGCGCCCCAGGCGCGTCAAGACCTGGCCGGCGTAGCCCAGGTGCACTTCGATCAGAGCCCCTCTGGCAGGCAGGGTCACGGCGCCGTCGCGATCGTCAATGCGCAACTCGAACTCGTCGGAGTCCATTCCAGGCTTGTCCGAGGTACGCAATGACAGCAAGCGATCGTTGATCAGTTCGGTAATGTCCTTGCCATCGGCAACGAGGCGAAACACTGGCTGCATGGTTCAGGCTCCAGAAAAGAAAGGCCCCGCACACGGCGGGGCCTGGTCATCACAGTTAACGACAGGCATCAATCCCACAGTTGCACCGTGGCATCGCTCGTTGTCGGCAGCTCCGGCAGCAGGATCAATACCCCGGAGCAAAACGGTTGCGGTTGCTCGGCCAGGCCTTGATTGGCTGCCAACACGGCCTCGACGGTGCCGTTCAGGTGGCCGTAGTAGTGCTGACACAAGGTGTCGAGCACGTCGCCCTCAGCGGTTCTGCAGGTCGTCGCCATAGCTCACAAACTCCAGTGAGAAACCTTGTTTTCGCGGGATGCCCCCGGCCAGCAGATTGCTCTGGTCTTCATCGACGCCGGTCAGGCACCAGGTGCCCAACACCTCGCCGTAACCACTGGTCAGGGTCAAGGGTTGCAGTTGCCGGCCGATGCTGCGCAACGCCTGCAACTGGCCAAGCCCGCCCTTGAAGCCAGGGAAAATCGCGCCCTTGATGCTGATCTTCTCATCACCCAGACCCACTGCCTGTTGCGCAGTGCTGCGGGTCAGACGCTCCTGGCCCGCCCAGCGAAAACTGGTCTGCCGACGCAGTTCATCGAATGCTGCGGTATCGAGGTTGAAGTAATAGGCCGGTGACTGGGCTTTGAGCGGCTGCAGAATCAGCAAATGCGGGAACGGCTTGACCGCTTCTGCCGCCGGCGTTACTTCAGGGGCAAAGCTGCTGGTCGGCAGGATATTGGCCAGGGACGGACTGATCTTGCCCGCCAACCGATTGATCGCGGCGCTGACCCGGCCGACCTGGGCCTTCACCGTGGCGACGCCGTCACGTACCTGCGCCACCACCGCCACGGCCCGATCGTACTTAGCCAGCGCCTGGTCGACGCTGGACTGAGCCTTGTTGATCGCCCGCAAGCTACGCTGCAGCTTGGCACCAATGGCAGGCCCGACAAAGGGCAACGCCTCTAGTTCGGCGGCGGCACCGATGAACTCGGCGGCGGCATCCTTGACCGGCGCCAGCATTTCATCAGCGCTGCGCCGCCCTGCCTCACCCGCCGCCACCAGGGCGCCAAGCCCTGATTGCAACTGATCCATGTAGGTCATGGCACCTCCTTAAGCAACATGAGGAACGTCGTACAGCTGACGGCTGGTGGATTGACGGAGCAGATCCTCGAACTCCCGCCGGACAATGGCACCGACTTGCTGGGCAAGCTGCAAGGGATCGCTCATCCCGCCCTGAACCGTGATGGTGGGTGAAAAGGTGATTTGCTGAACTAGCTGCGGCTGTTGGCTGGCGCCAGGCTGTTCCATCCCGGGTGCCATGGAAAGCACGCCTGGCTGGTCTGCCGCAGGCTCCATCCCACGAACAGTGTTGCCGATTCGCCCGACGGCAATGCCAGCGTCATCCTTGGAACGCTGCAAGCTCAAGGGTTGCCGGGCGGCTGACGGGGCCTGTCCCCTGTCCTGGGCGGGGGTGGCGAGCGATCCGGCCTGTTTGCTGTCAAGCGTACCTGCGAGATGCCCCCCCACCCATGCGCCAAACTCCCGGCTTGGCAGCAGAACAGGCACGCCTGGCGCCGACCCAAGCAATGCCCCGGTCACTGATGCGCTGACAAACTTCATGAGTTTGTCGTCCTCATCAGCTCTAGTCGGTGCTTGGCCTACGGCGGGTGTGGTTTTGCCCAGCTCGCTGGGGCATGGTTTGCACGTGTCTGCTGGGGGAGCAAACCAGCGCTTCGCCATCCAGCCACTCAAACCGTCATGCGCAGGCTGCCCCGAGGATGCACTTGGCAAAGGGCCGGCCCCTGGTATTGGCGACGGCACAGATGACAGCCTCGTCAGCACCGGCATCGGTCCATCCGCCGTGACATTGCCACTGTCCTTGCGCAACAAGGATATCGGTGGCAGCGCCTGAGCAGGCCTTGAAGCTGGCGCTGGTGCCTCAGGGTCACTCATCCGGCGTTTTCCCAGATACGTACCCAAGCCTTCGCCCGCCAAACCGCCGCCCCATTCGCCAATCAGTTCGCCGCCCCGTTCGCCGAATACAGCCCCGGTCGGCCCACCGAGTCTGCCTCCAACCCAGCCCCCGAACCGTGCCCCTGCGAGCTTGCCCAGGGTTTCACCATAACTCTTGGCCTTTTCTTCAGGTGACTGGTCACTGGTATAGGTACTGAAAATATCGTATCCCGCCTCCAGATAATCAAGACGCTTACCCCACCGCTCAGCAGCATCGTCCGGTTTCGCTGACGGGTCGTGCGATGCTTCAGTGCGAGGAGGTTGCTCTGCAGGCAGCTGGTGCGCACTTCCAGACCCGGTGGGTTGGGTTTCTTTCTTGGCTGCGGAACGTTGCTCAGGCTCGCCTGAACGCGCCTTTGCGTGAGCCTTGCTCGCTTTACCTGGGCGAACCTTGCCCACTTGTTTGCCAAGGGCCATTGTCATCGCGCCCAGGGAAAGCCAATCAACTTCCGGCACTGCTGCTTGTGTTGTATTGCTGCCCGATGGGGCCAGACCAGGACCTGGCAGTGCCTTGTTGGACGCACCCGGACGAGCTTCGGCCTGGCCTGTTGCAAGCCTTGAAGCTGGAGCTGATGCTTCCGGGTCACTCATCCGGCGTTTTCCCAGATACGTACCCAAGCCTTCGCCCGCCAAACCGCCGCCCCATTCGCCAATCAGTTCGCCGCCCCGTTCGCCGAATACAGCCCCGGTCGGCCCACCGAGTCTGCCTCCAACCCAGCCCCCGAACCGTGCCCCTGCGAGCTTGCCCAGGGTTTCACCATAACTCTTGGCCTTTTCTTCAGGTGACTGGTCACTGGTATAGATACTGAAAATATCGTATCCCGCCTCCAGATAATCAAGACGCTTACCCCACCGCTCAGCAGCATCGTCCGGTTTCGCTGACGGGTCGTGCGATGTTTCAGTGCGAGGAGGTTGCTCTGCAGGCGGCTGGTGCGCACTTCCAGACCCGGTGGGTTGGGTTTCTTTCTTGGCTGCGGAACGTTGCTCAGGCCCGCCTGAACGCGCCTTTGCGTGAGCCTTGCTCGCTTTACCTGGGCGAACCTTGCCCACTTGTTTGCCAAGGGCCATTGTCATCGCGCCCAGGGAAAGCCAATCAACTTCCGGCACTGCTGCTTGTGTTGTATTGCTGCCCGATGGGGCCAGGCCAAGACCTGGCTGTGCCTTGCTGGACCCACCCGGGCGAGCTTCAGCCTGGCCTGCGCCTGACTTCAACCCTAAGACCAACTTCATCAAGCCCAGTGACAGCACATCAAGGCCCGCAATTTTTACCACCAACGGGTTGCTGCTGTTCGACTGCGTTGGCACCTTAGCGTCCTGCCCCGCTGCCGAATCATCAGTCGAAGCCAATTCATCTGAACCTGTCCCGTGCTGTTCCTCGCGCGGCCTCTGGGTCTTGCCAAGAGTGTTCTGATCGGCCTGTTTGAAAATGTTGATTCGCTCCAGGACCGCCTTGAAAACCACTCCTAGCGTCGGCTTGACGATGGCACCAATCACCTGCGCTTGCGCCAGTTTGCTCGCCATCTGATCCCCCTTTTGCATGGCTATACGCTCAATCCGTGAGCCACCAGACCATGTCGCTGTACGACATGGTCATGATCTGGGCGGCGGTAAAGTTCAGCTCTTTGGCGAGCCGCTTTGCCGCCGCCTTCTGCAGCCTGGGATCAAAGCTCGTCGTCTTGCACCAGACGAAAATAGCCCGCCTGCAAGCGGCCGTAATCCTTGAGCGGCAGTTCCTCGAGATCCTTGATCCCGACTTCGGCCAGGGAGGCGAAGAGGTTCAGCTCCCGCTGCTCGTCATCGCCACTGGCTTGTGACTGCGCAGTACGGATATCGCGCACGGTCGGCGCGCGCAGCGCCAGACTGTCGACTTGAACGCCATTGGCCTGGCAGGGTTTGCTCAAGGTCACGACGACGCGCTCGGCGCTCACCGCCAGCCAGCTCGGTGTCTTGTTTGCTTGCTGCATGGGAGCTCCTTAAAGGCCCAGGGCCGAACGTTGAGCGGCGAGCTGGTCGACGCCGTTGATGACGCGCTTCATGCCCAGCGGGTCGATTTCGTAGACCAGGCGGCCGTCGACTTCGAGCTTGTAGTAGGTCACGGCGACGTTGTGCTTGATCTCGGCCTTGTCGCCCGGTTTCCAGTCGCCCATGTCGACCTCTTTGAGCGCCCCGCGCAGGGTGACGATGACCGGGGTGATTTTGCCTTTGAGGCCTTTGAAGGCACCGCGGAAGGTGCCGTTGAATGCCGAGCCGTCAGCCAGGCCGAAGAACTTCAGCGACTCGCGGCGCACGCCGGTGGTGACGAAGCCGGCTTCCTGCTTCTCCATGCCCTGATCGATTTCGATCGCCATGTCCATGCCGCCGGCACGGTGTTCCTCCATCTTCAGGGTGAGTTTGGGCAGGGTCAGGCTGGGGACGTCACCTTGAAAGCTGACGCCATCGACGAACAGGTTCAGGTTGGCCAGGGTTTCGGGAATCATTGCCATGGTTGTTGCTCCTTAAACGGCTTGGTCGAGGACTTCGGTCAACCACTGGTTGGTGACTTCGACACGGAAATTCGGGTTCTCGGCGGGCGGCACGTCGGTGAAACGGATGTTCCAGTAGACCTTGCCCTGCTCCAGCTGGCTGGCGGTGTTCAGCTCGGGGTCGGCGAACACTTCGAAATTGATGATTGCGCCCTGGGCCTTGAGATCACGCATGAACGCCTGCAGGCCTTCGGTGACATCCTTGACGTAGGTCGCGGTGATCGAACGGTCCACGGCCCACTTGTGGCCGTAGAGGATGGCGTCCATGACGATGTCCATGGTCCGCACGCGGGTGACGAAAGCCCACTTGGGGTCGCTGCTCAGGGTGCGGTTGCCCCACAGGCGATAGCCGTCATCGCGAATCACGGTGGTGATGTTGGCGTTGTTGAGCAGGTTGGCCCGGCAAGTGGCATCGCCATCCAGGTACTCGATCGAGCGGCTGGTGCCGGTGATGCCAACGAATTCCTTGTTCGATGGCGAGGCCCAGAAGCCGTACTCGCTGTCGGTCCAGGCGAACAGGCCAGCCACCCAGGCCGATGCCGGGGCATCGAGGGTTGCGCTTTTGCCGGTGTCCCAGTACTGCACGCCCGGGTCGATCAGGTAGGCACGCTTGGCGCCAAAGTTGTCGGCGTAGGCGATGGCCGCCTCGTCGGTGGTATTCGGGCCATCGATGATGGCCAGGCCACGCAGCTTGTCAGCCAGGGCCACCAGGGCGGTACCAACGGCCAGGGTGGAACTGTGCTTGGGCGTGACCAGCAGGCGCGGCTGGGCGTTGAAACGGCTCTTGCCGTCGAGCAGCGCCTGCAGGCCGGTGCGTTTGCCATCGGCCAGCACACCGCCGATGATTGCCGAAGTCTGCGCCGCCTCTTCGTCGAGCTTGGCTACGCCGCAGGCAACGATGACCGCTTTGGCACGGCTGTAGATGGCCTGGCAGGCCCGGGTGATCGCCGCATCGGCGCCGAACGCGGCAACCGCTTCACGCTCGCTGGTGATCAGCACCAGGTCGTTGGCCTTGGCACTGGCGGTAGGCCCGGGAGTGAAGGTATCGACCAGGCCGATGATCGAGGAAGAAGGCAACGCAATGGTGCGTGCACCAGTGTCGACGTTGGTGACGGTAACGCCGTGGAAAAATCCACTCATGAGTAAGTCTCCAGAAATGCAAAAGCCCCGCGGTGCGGGGCCTTCAGAGGGTTTGTTGCGGGTAAGAAAAAGCCCCGGCGGTGCGGGGCTTTATTGGGTTTGGGTGCTGAGCCAGGTGGGTGGAGTGGGCCGAAACTCACTGTCGGGAAAACGCTCGGACTGTGGCCAGTCGCGCAGGGCTTTGCGGTAGATCTGAAGCGTCTGATACTGCACGGTATCCAACGTTGTGCCACCTGTCTCAAGCTCGTCTCGATGACGGGCGACCAGGCCATCCGTCTCAGCCAACTGATTGGCGCGCCAACTCAAGGCAGACGCTTTGCGTTGCTCCAGAGTAGGTGGTTCCTGAGCCATCAAAACCGGATTACCTTGATCGTCGGGCATGATTCGCTTGCCTGATCGACTCTGTCCTTCAAACAATGACAGATACGTCTCATAGTCAATTGGCCGCACGTCATCAGGCACAGAAGCACCATGAATCGACTGTACATAAAAGCCGTTGACCGACGGTGAGTAGTACATGTTCTCGATTGATGCGGAGGGTGCACTTGCAAGCCCTTCAGTATTCATGGGGACTCCTTTCAATAGCCAATTGCGATATACATACTGCCTTGGTTCATACCAACGTTTGGGCCGGTGTTTGTAATACTGATACTGCTTACCGTTCCATCAGCACCCAACGAATACTCAGCAGCGCCAATCGCGTAACCTTTGATGGCTGTACAAGCGAGAAATGCATTTGGAAAAACAATGGGCAGCGCAAACGTCACCGTTTGCTGCTGTACCACAGTGACTCGATTCCATTGCATGATGAGCCCCGACGGGAGCTTCTGGAAACCGTTCGTAGCCAACGACGCCTGGAAGGGGCGGGTTTTGCCCATAACTCCCGTGCCAGTGAGAAGCCAGCAATTATCGTCCACATACAAGCAATCCACATAAGAGTCGGGTGGAATGATGCGGGTGGTAGCAGTCCACGCACCGTCGATGTTTTCCTGCATCAGATCGACGCCCTGCCGGTCGAGCGTCATGTTGTAGACGCCCCAATTCTGCACCCTGATCGTCGCACCCCGAGGGATCTTGTTGGTTATCGAGTTGGGCAGGCTATACGCGTTGGCGGTTGGAGCAGACGCCGCATGCCAGAAGTGCGCAACGCCACCTACATGGGCAATGGTTCCACTGACAACGCCTGTAAACGAAAAGAAGTTGCTGTACTGGACACCACGACGCGTTACCCAGTCGGTGTTCGCAATATGCGTATCAGTGGAAAAAACCGGTGCTGTCTTGCACGTTGGAACACCTGTCAGGGCTGGCGACTCGAGCGGTGCCTTGAGCGACAAATGATTGGTCATTGTCGCAGCAAAATTCGGATCATTACCCAGTGCAGCAGCCAACTCGTTGAGCGTATCGAGCGCAGCGGGCGAAGACCCGACCAGATCTGTCAACTGCCGTCGGACAAAATCCAGCGTAGCTATCTGGTTTCCGGTGGCAGTGACTCCCGCCGTAGGGGCCTTGGGCATTCCGGTAAAGTTAGGCGAGTCCACAGGAGCTCTGCTGGAATCAACAGGGTGCCGATGATCCTCTCGGGCTTTTTTCGCTGACACTCCAACCGTAGCTACACCATCCATCAATGGAGCCGCAGTACCGCGTTCATTGGCCAGTTCCTGCTGGACAAATCCGGCGCTCGCCAAACGCCCATCCTGGGCGCCAGCGGGTAGGGTCGGCATGCTGTTCAAGCGGTGCAATGTACCGGTCCCCTGGGCGAACCACTCCGTACCACTGACACGAACCAGTTCCAGCTCAGTGCAGGGATACATCGTCACACTCGAGAGTGTGCTGCCCCCTACCCAGATTTTCTGCGTGCCATACGCGCTGATCTCCACAGGCACGCCGGCCATGCTCTGCAGGTTGAGCTTCCCGCCCGTCGGCAGATCAGTTGCACTTGGCAACGTTAGAGTCTGTCCGACGGTAGTTCCGTAGAAATAGATCAGCTTTCCGGCTTCAGCAGCACTGATCGGGCCACTGACGTTGCGAGGCGCGATTCCGTTGTAGCCAGCGGCAACGTTCTCGAACACCAGCGGGTCCACACCCAACACCAGTGGACCATCACTGACCAGTTTCCACTGCGTATCCGCAAGCTTTGTGCCTTGTTCAACGGTAACGGTCAGGCCTGGCGTAACGTCGGCAATGCTGTCCGCATCCGCAGCCCGCTGCCATAACCCCACATTGGCGATGTAGATGCCATTCTCCCTGGCCTGCACCTGATCCTTGACCAGCACCCGGTCCCCTGCACGGATTGCAATACCATCCAGTACCGGCAAACCACCCAGATCGATCGGGCCTGTGGTTGCAGCGCGCACACTGTTTTTACTATCAAGCTTGCCGATTTCCTCGGACAGCCGCAGCTCTACAAACTCGCGCGTTGCCAACACCACCGCCGGGTCAATCTTCAAGGTCACGTTAGCCGCGCTGGTGACAATGAAGTTCATCCGCACGACCTGGGTCTTGCCGGTGCCCTGGTTGAGCAGTGGTTTGAAACTCGGTGCACAGTTGGCAACGGCTACCAGGTCACCCTCGGCATCGTAAAGGCCAATTTCCCGAATCCACCAGCCGCCGACATCCGGAGGGATAACCTGTTCGGCAATCACGATGCTTGCGTTGGCAGGGTCAACCTTGAGCTGGTTGAGCGGCGCGCGGCGACGCTCGTTGATCAGTCGGGTCTGGGTTCTAGACGGCGTAGGCTCAGTGCCGTTGGCATCACCTACGCCCATTTGCATAAAGGTCCAAGGCACACCCAAGGCATCGGCGTTGGCCTGTTTGGCCTCACCTACCGCCGTGAGGATGGCAAAGAACTGGCTGTTTTGATCAGTCATAAATAAACGTCCAGAGTTTCGATGTGGTGTGTTCGACCTACAGGGCCGAAGCCGCCCTTGACTTCAATGTCGAGGGACGCTGGAGGGAACACGTCAATTTCATCGCCTTCGGACACGCTCATCGCCAAGCGCAAATGTCCGGTGGTGGCGAGCGTGATCGCAAGCCCGATCAGATGGCGGCTAACCGGCTTGGCGTCATCGATAAGCCGGGTCAGCTCCAGGTACATTTCTTCGGAGATTCCGTTCTCCAGTACCCCGACCTGCAGCGCAAAAGTGCCCGGCACGCCTTGCGGCGCCGTTTGCCACCACTCTTTTACTTCGATCAGGTAACCCAGCGGTTCCACCACCCGGCGCAGCGCACCAATGGTCCCTTTGTGCGCATGTACGTAGAATGCCGAGCGAATGACCGAACGCTTGATTGCCTCTGGCCAGGTTTCATCCCAGCGGTCCACTGACCAGGCCCAGGCCAGTTGATGCAACAGGTGCGCAGGGCACGTGTCGGGGTTGTACAGCGTCCGTAGCGGTACTTCGGTGGTTTCACATCCGGCCGCCTCGATGGCCAGTTCCAGATCAGTGCTGTTGAGCGGGAGCAGACTGTCCATGTCAGCTCCCCCGCGTTACGCTGATCCCTTCACACCAGGCCGCTTGTGCCTGGGTCGGGCGAATGTCGGTCCAGTTGTTCAGGTCGACGCGGCTGACGCCGTTGATATGCAACTGGGCATCCACGCCCGAGCGGGCCACTTCAACACCCAGGCGCCGGCGCGGATTGATCCAGGCTTGCAGGCGGCGTTTGCACTCGGCAAGCGTCGCCTCGATCTCCGGACCGCTGCCGCTCATGTGCACCACTGCGTCGATGCGGTAGCGCAGGATCTGCGCACCTTGCACCGTCAAACGATCGCCCACCGGGCGCACGTCATCGTCATTGAGCTTGCGTCGCACGGTCTCCAGCAGTTGCGGTCCGGCGTCGCCAACGCTTTCGAGCGTCAGCACGGTCACCACCACCTCGGCCGGCGACGGGCTTTCGGCCGTCGCATCGGCCACTTGGCCGGACGCGTTACGGGCATGCAGGATGTAGCTGTTGCGCGGGCCGGCCGTGGTCAACCCTTCATAAACCAGTTGCACCCGCTCGCGCAGCGCATCGTCTTCCTCCAGCACCTGCGGGGTGGGCGGTACGCTGCTGGTGTCTTGAGCCTGCACCACCAGCCGCTGCAGTTGCACATTGGCGGCCAGTTGATCCAGGTCGGCACCTTGCGCATAGGCCAGCAACAGTGCCTTGGCGGCATCGTTGACCCGCGCACGGTTGAGCAGCTTGCGGTAAGCGCCGACTTCCAGCAGTTTGTTCACCGGGTCGCTTTCGACAGCAGCGTCCCAGTTGTCGCCCATATGCGACCGGAAGGTCGCCAGGTCAGCCTGGTAGATGGCCTCGAAATCGAGGTCTTCCAGTACCTGCGGCGCGGGCAACGCCGATAGATCCACACTACTCATGCCGTCACCTCCAGGGTCTGGCTGGCGTTCAGGTATTGCCCGGTGAGTTGCAAGGTAATCTGCCCGCCAACCACTGCCGTTACCCTGACCCGCTCCAGCTTCAAACGTGGCTCCCAACGCCCCAGGGCGCGCGCCACCTCCGCCTGTACCGCGCTTTTCCAGCCTTCGTTGACCGGCAGGTCGACAAAGCGGCGCAGCTTGCTGCCGTATTCCGGACGCATGCGTCGGCTGCCCAGTGGCGTGGTGAGGATGTCTTCGATGGACTGGCGTAAATGTGCAAGGCCGGATAACGGCTGGCCGCTCCGGCGATCCATGCCGATCATTGATGTTCTCCAGGCGTAAAAAAGCCCGCAGTGGGCGGGCTGGGTTCAGTGTTTGTGGTTGGCGGTGTTGCCACCGGTATCGATGATCTTGGCGCCACCGAGAATGTCGCCGGTTACCCGCAGCGGGCCGTTGATCTGCACCTCGCCGGTCAGGGTGATGCTCGCAGCGTTGGCGGTGATGGCTTGATCGGTTACCACTGCCGAGCTGCCGCCGACCTTGATGCTGACGGTACCGCTGGGCAGCTCGATGCTGTAACTGCGGCCCTGCCAGTCATAGACCAGCGAGCCGCCATCGTCGAAGCGCCAGACCTCGACATGCTCGCGGTTGTCCGGCGGGTCGCCGGCATTGCCGTACAGGCCAGGTATGAACGTACCCTGGGCCGGCTCGCCACTGGGGCTGAGCAAAACACCCTGCTCACCCAGGCTCGGTGCCCGCCAGTGGCGGGCCTTACCAGCGGCCTGGCTGTGCCAGCGCAACCAGGCGCTGGTCCAGCCGGCGCCATCGGACACCCGCACCCGGGCGGCGGCAAGGTCTACGGCCACCACTCGACAGGGAATCACTAGGCCGGCGAGCATGCGATCGTGCATGGCACTGGCGTAGCTCATTGCAGGTCCTCCGACGTCTGGTAATCGGCTTCAAAGCTCGGGCCGGTGTCAGGGCTGAAGGCGAAGGCCAGCGGACCCGGTTCATCGGGCCATGGCCACTGCCGTTCCCCCAGGTACAGGGCCTGCTCCCACTGCACTGTCCAACTGTGCGGCACTACCGCGTCCGCTGGCGCTTGAACAGGCCGTGCCTGAACCGCCTGCGCTTCGTCGACAAAGTCCTGAGCCCAGAACTGTTTACGCAACAGCACAGTCACCTGACTGGCCAGCGTGACTGCCTCCAAGGCTGCATGCTGGCTAGCGGAGGCAACGAAAATACGCGCGTCGAAGGTCGCGATGACACGCACACGACCATCGCCAGGGTCGTCTCCCGGCTTCAAGCCGGTAATGGAGTGAAACAGTGCTGGCAGCACTGTAGTGTGGTCCGCCGATACGTAGGCCTCGACGGTTTCAAACTGAGGCAAGGCGGCCTTGATAGTCGCGCTGATCGCCTCGTGCAAGCGGTTCAGTTCACTCATGATCAGTCCTGTATCCTGGAGCTCGCAGAGGCTCTTGTGGCAGAAAAAAGGCAAAAATAAACCCGTCCTGAGACGGGTTCATTGACGCTGTTGTTAAGGCTCCTAATGGAGTGCCTGGCAGTTATCGTCCAGCCTGTATCAAACGGGTATGGCGAAACCAGAGCACACCGGCACTGCTGCAGCAGACAAGCGTCAAAATCATAAAGAAGGAAAAATAGCGAAGCAGCTCGTCATTCTTGATTGAAGTGATCTGACGTTCAAACTGCTCATCAAAGACAACACGCCCGTCAGTGTTCAAAACTTTGTGTATCTTCAGTTCATCCCCCCCACCACTCGCATAAACATCCACCCTCGCGCCGGGCGTCAGGCCGGCTTCCTGGTAGAGTTCTTTCGCGACATAAACAACCTGTCTGGACGAGGGACGGAAGTTCGCTTCAGTCAGTCGAACCTGAAAATACACAATTGAACTGTCTTGGCGCAGCGTGGAGGGCGCACTTGTAATCTGCCCTTCGAACAGAGCTGCTGCCTCATCCCCTTGCTCGTCAAATGATTGAACAAAAAGCAGGAAGGCGAGCCCCATCAACAAAAATACGCCTGCCATCCCTAGCAGAACCCTGATTTGCTCGTAGACAGTTTTTTCACGAAACAACGACAGCCAAGAATCAGACATACACCCTTCACTTTTTCCGCAAAAAAGATGCCCACCATCCTTGGGCCTCCGTCACCCTAACATGGAACAGTTTCAGTAATAGGCGTCCTGATTACCTCAGAAACAGCCGTTCGGGTCGACGACGAAGATGATCCGTTTACCCCTCTTCACCGGGCTGACGTATGCGGATGCTGAACGCTCAGCTCTCACTCTCGCCCTTTGCCCCGCTCGCAGGCTCAACACCCAAGCGCTTCGCCGCCCAGCGTTCATAAAGTCCGATGGCGACATCGGCACCGGCCATGGCGGTCAGGCAACCAAAAGCGCTGGCGCTCCAGATCGACATGCCGCTGGCGTACAGCAGCATCACCGTGGACACGCCGCAGACCATACAGGCCCCCGAACGCAACACCAGGCGCCGAAACAGCGCCCAACCACGGGCTCCTGCCTTGTCCGCCCGCCACATCTCGCCGGATACGCCGCCCAGCAACGCCAGGACGATCACCAGCCAGATCGGCATTTCCAGTAACGTCTGTTGTTCGTTCGTCACTGTCCTGTCTCCTTGGATAAGTCCGCTTGGCAACGTGCCAGCGGCGTTTTTGTATCGATCACCTCTGCGAGGTAAAAAAAGGTAAAGTTCACCCGTCGACACGCGTCTGCAAGGACACGCCCAGAGGCCAGCGATGCCAATAGCGATTCGCCAGGCTTCAATGACGACCCCAGATATCTCGAACCACAGCGGACGCTATGGAAAAAAACTACTATGTTAAAAACCTCTTGCTCGCACTGAGCCTGTTTGCGATAGGCACAGCAATCTGGTGGTACGACAATTCATTCTCAACCCGGGAAAACCTGATTTACTTGCTGCTTTCCAGTGCGAGTCTGTTGTTGTTCCCATTTTCGAGAAAGTTGATTGAACAGAGCGCTTTGAAGTTCTCTTCTTCAGCATTCTGGAACCGCGGCCTTTTTGTCGAGACCCCAGGTAAAAACGGCCTCTATGCGCTTTTTTATCTGCTGTGCATGGCAACAGCGATTCCGCTGGGTGGCACCTACTGTGTCTATCTACTGACGAAACGGTAGCGTCACTTCAGAGCGCAAGCAGCGCATCGTTGAACTTCTTGACCCGCGCCTCATCAATATAGGCGCTGGTCACTGCCATGATCATGGCGAATGCAATAGCCCCCATGACCGTCGACGCCGCCACACCGAATGCAAACGCAAGCAGTGCACCTGCGGCATTGCCAGCCAACAGCGTTTCGATCTTCAAAAAGGTGCTACCCCACTCTCCTGTCGCGTAGCCTTTTTTGATCTCGACCAACAGGTCAGCGTAATCCATGGCTTTACCCACATAGCCGAACGCCTTGCTGAACTGTTCCAGGTTTTTCGCCAGTTGCTCTTTGTTCAGCGAGTCCAACGCCTTGGCAATGGCCTCTCGATCCTTGGCACTGAATTTTTTGTTCAACGCATCTTTGTATTGTTCATACGCGGCCATGGCCTCCTTGGCATTGCCAATACGCTTGCCCTGGACGCCCGCCGCCAAGGCTTGCGCCTCAGTTGCCAACTGCCCACCTACTTTCGATGTCAGCTCTTTGTAAAAGTCTGCGGTGAATTTTACCGCGGCCTTGTAATCAACTTCGGCCTTGGCGTCATTCGCCTGTTGCTGCCGAGTGATCTCGGCATCCAGTTTGCCTACCCGCGCCAACAGGCTAGCGACCTGTTCATTAAGCAGTTTTGCGTTGTAAGTAGCCATCAGCTTGCCAATGCTGCGGCTGCTTTTGACCGCCTTCAACTCGGTCTGCAGTTCACTGTTCTTGCGAACCATCAGCGAATTGATCACCGCCACCTGCCTTTGCAGCCCGGCAATCGCTGCAGTATCTGTCAGCGGTGGAAACTGGCTGGACAACACGTCCAATTCTTTCTGCAGGTTGATTTCCAGGTTGGCGTGCGCCGCTTTGTAGTCATTTTCGATGCCAATGACAGCACCCAGCATCGGGTTGCCCATTGGGTAGTTACCCAGAATACTGCCCCGGACCTGGCCAGGATTGAGACTGATAAATTCAACAGATCCATCACCGTAGATGATGGTCGTTGCCAGTTCTAGTGCCATGTAAAACTCCCTTTCAGAATTGACGCTGCTCGGCCTCTTGCCAACAGCGTTCACTGCAAAACCGATCACTCGGCATTCCAAAAAGCCCGGCCTCCCCAGGCTTTTCAGTAATGCGTTGTCGAACCGCCCGCCACGACTGGTGCGCAGGGCGACTCCGCTTCAAATTGTTCCTCCGACCGCGGCCACCTGCCCGCCGGATAACTGCTTGTGGTGCTTTACGCTGCACACCCGGGCCAGTTGCCAACCCTCTGAACAGTTCAGGCCTGTTCATCGCTGCCTTTGTCGCTACCGGTGTCGACCGGCTTGAGACAGAGATTATGCATTGATGCATATGCAGTCAATGCATTTATGGAAATATTTATGCATGAGAAAATGCACCTGCGCATGTAGGCCTTGCCCTGCCTGGGCTGGATCGCTTTTCTGCAGGCGAAAAAAAACCCGCCGAAGCGGGTTTTCTGAGGAGTCGGACTACTCAGCGGGCGTACATGCCCCACCAGAACACGTGCCCGAGGATGCTGATCTGCTCTTCCTGCATCTGTTGGAAGCTGTAGTCTTCATCCGGGTGCTCGTCGCGGTTGAAGCTGCGCAGGCGAATGCCGGTGGGCAGGCGATACAGCTGCTTCACCCGCAGTTGGCCATTGTGGTTGATGGCGTACAGGTCGCCGTCGACAATGTCGCCGATACCGCTCTTGCCGGCGTTGACACCCACCGTGGCGCCGTCACGCAACACCGGCAACATGCTGTTGCCACGCACTGTCACGCACTTGGCCTGGTCGAACTGCACGCCGTTGTGGCGCAGGCTACGCTTGCCGAAACGCAGGCTGGCCTTCTCGCTTTCTTCGATTACGAATCTTCCTGATCCTGCTGCCAACTCGACCTCGCGAAGAAATGGAATGGACACCTCGTCGTCCTCGACGGGTGTGTCGTCATCCCACAGACTGATATCGTTCAACTCGGCGTGGCTGCGCGCAGGCGCGGCTTCGCGGCTGTCACCCAGCTCGACTCGACCGCGCAGTTGGTCGGTGCTCACGCCGAAATACTCGGCGATTTTCGACACATGCTTATCCGACGGGTCGACGATCTTCTCGCTGAGAATGCGCGACAGGGTGGATTGCGGCACGCCAGTACGCCGGTGCAACTCCGTGGGGGAGAGACCGTGGCGATCGAGCAGTGCTCTGAGGACGGATGCTACGTTGCGTTTTTGCATAAAATGCATAATGCCGGGGCCTGTAACAGAATGCAAACCCGGTTATGCATGGATATGCACGGACAAATGGTCGCGCCCGCCCGTTTGCCCTCGGCAGCCCGAATAAAATCCCTGTACCATTGCCCGCTTGCCTTTGGTCTACAACGACACTGCGAGCCCTGTTTCTGCAATGAGCGATCTTTCCGCACACACCCCGATGATGCAGCAGTACTGGAAGCTGAAAAACCAGCACCCGGACCAGCTGATGTTCTACCGCATGGGCGACTTCTACGAGATCTTCTACGAAGATGCGAAGAAAGCCGCAAAACTCCTGGACATCACCCTGACCGCCCGCGGGCAGTCGGCGGGCCAGTCGATCCCCATGTGCGGTATCCCCTACCACGCGGCCGAGGGCTACCTGGCCAAGCTGGTGAAGCTGGGCGAGTCGGTGGTGATCTGCGAACAGATCGGCGACCCGGCCACCAGCAAGGGCCCCGTGGAGCGCCAGGTGGTGCGGATCATCACCCCCGGGACGGTCAGCGACGAGGCGTTGCTCGACGAGCGACGCGACAACCTGATCGCTGCGGTACTGGGTGACGAACGCCTTTTCGGCCTGGCCGTGCTGGATATCACCAGCGGCAACTTCAGCGTGCTGGAGATCAAGGGCTGGGAAAACCTGCTGGCTGAGCTCGAACGCATCAATCCGGTCGAGTTGCTGATCCCGGATGACTGGCCCCAGGGCCTGCCTGCGGAAAAACGCCGTGGTACACGTCGCCGTGCACCGTGGGATTTTGACCGCGATTCGGCACGTAAAAGTCTTTGTCAGCAATTCGCCACCCAAGACCTCAAGGGTTTTGGCTGCGAGAAGCTGACCCTGGCCATCGGCGCTGCCGGCTGCCTGCTCGGCTATGCCAAGGAAACCCAACGTACCGCCCTGCCGCACCTGCGTAGCCTCAAGCATGAGCGCCTGGACGACACCGTGGTGCTCGATGGCGCCAGCCGTCGCAACCTTGAGCTGGACGTGAACCTGGCCGGTGGCCGTGACAACACCCTGCAGTCGGTCATCGACCGCTGCCAGACCGCCATGGGCAGCCGTCTGCTGACCCGCTGGCTGAACCGCCCGCTGCGCGACCTGAAAGTCCTGCAGGCACGTCAGGGGTCGATTCGCTGCCTGCTCGATGGCTATCGTTTCGAAAAGCTGCAGCCACAGCTCAAGGAAATCGGCGACATCGAGCGGATTCTTGCCCGTATCGGCCTTCGTAACGCCCGTCCTCGCGATCTGGCGCGCCTGCGCGATGCCCTCGGTGCCCTGCCTGAACTGCAAAACGCCATGGCCGAGCTTGAGGCGCCGCACCTGGCGCGCCTGGCGGCCATTGCCGGCACTTACCCGGAACTGGCCGACCTGCTGGCCAAAGCCATCATCGACAACCCACCTGCGGTGATCCGCGACGGCGGCGTGCTCAAGACCGGCTACGACAGCGAGCTCGACGAACTGCTGTCCATGAGCGAGAACGCCGGCCAGTTCCTGATCGACCTGGAAGCCCGCGAGAAAGCCCGCACGGGCCTGGCCAACCTCAAGGTCGGCTACAACCGGGTGCACGGCTACTTCATCGAGTTGCCGAGCAAGCAAGCCGAGCAGGCGCCCGCTGACTATATCCGACGCCAGACCCTCAAGGGCGCCGAGCGCTTCATCACCCCGGAGCTGAAAACCTTCGAAGACAAGGCGCTGTCGGCCAAAAGCCGCGCACTTGCCCGTGAGAAGATGCTCTACGATGCCTTGCTGGAAAACCTGATCGGGCACCTGGCACCGTTGCAGGACACTGCTGCGGCCCTGGCCGAGCTGGACGTGCTGAGCAACCTTGGCGAACGCGCGCTGAACCTGGACCTGAACTGCCCAAGCTTTGTCGACGAGCCGTGCATGCGCATCACCCAGGGCCGTCACCCGGTGGTCGAGCAGGTGCTGACCACGCCGTTCGTGGCCAACGACCTGGCCCTGGATGACAACACCCGGATGCTGGTGATCACCGGCCCGAACATGGGCGGTAAGTCCACCTACATGCGCCAGACCGCATTGATCGTGCTGATGGCGCATATCGGTAGTTTTGTCCCGGCTGCCGCCTGCGAGCTGTCGCTGGTCGATCGCATCTTCACCCGCATCGGCTCCAGCGACGACCTGGCCGGTGGCCGCTCGACCTTCATGGTCGAGATGAGCGAAACCGCCAACATCCTGCACAACGCCACCGAGCGCAGCCTGGTGCTGATGGACGAAGTCGGTCGCGGCACCAGCACCTTCGACGGCCTGTCGCTGGCCTGGGCTGCCGCCGAGCGCCTGGCGCAATTGCGTGCCTATACCCTGTTCGCCACCCACTACTTCGAGCTGACGGTTCTGCCCGATAACGAGCCGCTGGTAGCCAACGTGCACCTGAACGCCACCGAGCACAATGAGCGGATCGTGTTCCTGCACCATGTGCTGCCCGGGCCAGCCAGCCAGAGCTACGGCCTGGCGGTAGCGCAACTGGCTGGCGTGCCGTCGCCGGTCATCCAGCGTGCCCGTGAACACCTGGGCCGCCTGGAAACCGCCAGCCTACCCCATGAAATGCCTGTGCAGCAGCACCAAGGTGCACCTGCAGTACCGCACCAAAGCGACCTGTTTGCCAGCCTGCCGCATCCGGCCATCGAGAAGCTCGGAAAGCTGGACCTGGACAACATGACGCCGCGTCAAGCTATCGAAATGCTCTATACACTAAAGACTCTGTTATAACGCGGGCCCGCACAAGCTGATAGAATCCCGCGCGGTTTGGTGGCGCTGCAGGTTACTAGCCTGGCCTGCAGCCGAACAACCAAACCGAGCGGCCCTGTCTGGAAGGGTACGCTGCCGTCGCCTGAGGAGAGAATTAGAAATGACCTTCGTCGTCACCGACAACTGCATCAAGTGCAAGTACACCGACTGCGTAGAAGTCTGTCCGGTGGACTGCTTCTACGAAGGCCCGAACTTCCTGGTCATTCACCCGGACGAGTGCATCGACTGTGCACTGTGCGAGCCTGAATGCCCCGCCGTCGCCATTTTCTCGGAAGACGAAGTGCCAGCCGGCATGGAGAACTTCATCGAGCTCAATGCCGAGCTTGCGGAAATCTGGCCGAACATCACCGAAAAGAAAGATTCGCTGCCAGACGCCGCCGAGTGGGATGGCAAGACCGGCAAGATCGCCGATCTGGAGCGCTAAGCGCCCCGATCAACAAAAAAGGCCCTTCGAGGGCCTTTTTTCATGTTTTAGCAGGCAAAAAAAAGGGGCGGTTTAACCCGCCCACATTTTTTCCGTAGTCCCTTTGTTCCCTTTCATCATCCTGATGAATCGCATCCTGCGATGTCCTTGGCCTCCATCCTTGAAAGCCTGTGTCAGTCCGTAGACACAGGACAAATATTAGCGTTTCCAAGATTCCTCACAACTGCACAAAGCTCTCAAAAAGCTGCGGCAACATAACTGTCATAAACAAATAAATTTATATTAATCAGATAGTTATATAAAAGCGCACAGTAAAAACGACAACGATTTACTAAAGTGTACAGCTAAGGCTTACACGACATGTAAGCAATGACTTACATGAACTAGAACAGTACCAACATTGTCGTCGGATCGCGCTCAAACCCGGATGTTTCATCAGCACCAAGGGGAAAAGGTTCTCGGGGCCTTCAGCGTCAGCCAGAAACAAAAACGCCCCGACAAGTCGGGGCGCTCTTCACAGCAATACCGCAGCTTCTACTGAAACAGCGACTCGCTGGACAGGCCGTTCTTCTCGAGGATCTCACGCAGACGCTTGAGCCCCTCCACCTGGATCTGCCGTACCCGCTCGCGGGTCAGGCCGATTTCCAGGCCAACATCCTCCAAGGTACTGCTCTCGTGGCCGCGCAAGCCAAAGCGGCGAATTACTACCTCTCGCTGCTTGTCGGTCAGCTCGCTGAGCCACTGGTCGATGCTTTGCGACAGATCATCGTCCTGAAGCAGCTCGCACGGATCAGTAGGACGGTCATCGGTCAGGGTATCGAGCAGAGTCTTGTCCGAATCCGGCCCCAGGGACACGTCCACCGAGGATACCCGCTCGTTGAGCCCAAGCATGCGCTTGACCTCGCCGACCGGTTTCTCCAGCAGGCTGGCGATCTCTTCCGGGGACGGTTCGTGATCGAGCTTCTGGGTCAGTTCGCGGGCGGCGCGCAGATAGACGTTAAGTTCCTTGACCACGTGAATGGGCAGGCGAATCGTCCGGGTCTGGTTCATGATCGCCCGTTCGATGGTCTGACGGATCCACCAGGTGGCGTAGGTAGAGAACCGAAAGCCGCGTTCGGGGTCGAACTTCTCAACCGCACGAATCAGGCCGAGGTTGCCCTCCTCGATCAGGTCGAGCAGCGAAAGCCCCCGGTTGACATAACGTCGGGCGATTTTAACCACCAGGCGCAGGTTGCTTTCGATCATGCGCTTGCGCCCGGCGGGGTCGCCACGTTGCGACAGACGCGCAAAGTGAACTTCCTCTTCCGGTGAAAGCAAAGGCGAAAAGCCGATTTCATTAAGGTAAAGCTGGGTCGCATCAAGTGCACGGGTGTAGTCGATGTACTTGTGCTGCTTGAGCGTTGAGCCCTGTTTAGCCTTGGTCCGAACCGTAGATACAGCAGGTTCGTCTGACATCACATCCGTTTCCAAAACAATGCCGGTCTCCATCAGGAGAACCTCATCGTCGATGTCAAACTCCGGCACTTCTTTACTGAGAGCCATTGTTATAGTCCTTTGCTGAGTTCGAACTCAGACTCGAGCGACGCCTTAATCCTTGGCAGCGCTGGAGCCTGTCCCCTCTACGCGAGGAACAGGCCGGGCCTAGCAATCAACGACGTGGCAGGAATTGCAGCGGATCGACAGGTTTGCCCTGGCGGCGAATTTCAAAATGAAGTTTCACCCGGTCAGTACCCGTGGACCCCATTTCGGCAATTGTCTGCCCTACCTTGACCTGCTGTCCCTCCCGAACCAAAAGCCTGCGGTTGTGGCCGTAGGCACTGACGTAGGTATCGTTGTGCTTGATGATTACCAGCTCGCCGTAGCCCCGCAAGCCACTCCCGGCGTAGACAACTGAACCATCAGATGCAGCAAAAACAGGCTGTCCCAAATCACCGGCGATATCAATGCCTTTATTCAAACTACCGTTTGAAGCAAATTTCCCAATCAGCACACCATTGGCCGGCCAGGCCCAGCCGGCCGTGGAACGCCCTGCTGGGGGCACTTGGACGGGTGTCGTGGTGGCTACAACCGGGGCAACCGGAGGGGTGTTTGGTGTGGTTTCAGGCACTGTCGCAGGGGGGGCGACCGGCTTACCAGAACTGTCCAGCGGCCGCTTGAAAACCGTGGTCTTGCTCGAGGAGGACGGCGTACTGGTGACGACCGTGGTAGTTCCTGTTGCAGCCGGAGCGCTTGAGCGCCCGTCAAAACGAATCGCCTGGCCGGGACGGATGGTGTACGGCGGGGCGATGCCGTTACGGGCAGCCAGGGCCTTGTAGTCCCAACCATAACGAAAGGCGATGGAGAACAGGGTGTCGCCCGGGCGCACCACGTACTGGCCGGTAGTGACCACGGGGCGCTTAGGGGCTGCGTTGTTGCGATCGACCACCCGGACACTGTTCGAGGACGTGCTCGAGCACCCCGTCACCAGCGTGCCTACAGCCAGTGCAATCAGCAGAAGCTTGAAGTTCGATAGCCCTTTGCGCTGCCGAATGATTGTGTGCCCCACCCGCCGCTCCCTCTAATGGTGACCGATGCCAAAAATGCAATATTGTTGCAATTATACCCGAGCTCGCCGCGCCGCGGACGTCAGGCATTGCCAAACGTGATCTGCAACAGATTATGGTAGCCCGCCAGATAGACAGGGCAATGCCGCAGGAATTCGTCCGGGGCGAAAATAATCCGGGTCAGGCCAGCGGCCCGGTGAGCAATGGCACGAAGCGTACTGCGCCAAGCACCCGGCGCGAGAAGCCGTGCTCTTCGCGAACGATCAGCATCAGTTGCTGGGTCTCGCCGGTCGGCCCCACCGGAATGACCATGCGCCCGCCCGGGGCGAGCTGGTCGAGCAAGGCCTGGGGCACCTCGGGCGCCACGGCGGTGACGATGATGCCGTTGTAGGGCGCCAGTGCCGGCCAGCCCTCACAACCATCGCCCCAGCGGAACACCACGTTGCGCAGGTTGAGTGCGGTCAGGCGCTCCTTGGCACGATCTTGCAGGACCTTGATGCGTTCCACGGAAAACACCCGCTCGACCAGTTGTGCCAGGATCGCGGTCTGGTAACCCGAACCGGTGCCGATCTCCAGCACCTTGTCCAGCGGCCCTGCTTCAAGCAGCAGCTCGCTCATGTGCGCGACCATGAACGGCTGGGAGATGGTCTGGTTGTTGCCGATGGGCAGTGCGGTGTCTTCATAGGCGCGGTGCGCCAGGGCCTCGTCGACGAACAGGTGGCGTGGCGTGCGACGCAGTACGTCGATCACCTTGGGGTTCGACACCCCTTCCTCGATCAGGCGCTTGATCAGCCGCTCGCGGGTTCGCTCAGAGGTAAAGCCGATACCATGGCGCATCAGATCGTCCTGCTCGCGCATCAGATTAACCCCTCCAGCCAGCCGTCAAGGCGCTCGAAGGCATCGTTGAAGGTCCGGTCCAACTGCAGCGGGGTGATCGAGACATAGCCCTGCATCACCGCATGAAAGTCGGTACCCGGGCCGCCGTCTTCGGCATCACCGGCAACCGCGATCCAGTAACCTTCCTTGCCCCGCGGGTTGACCACCTTGGTCGGCGCCGCCGCGCGTGCGCGATGCCCCAGGCGAGTCAACTGGATGCCACGAATGTGCTCCAGCGGCAGGTTGGGGATATTGACGTTGAGCACGGTGCGCGGCGGCAGTTCGAGAGTGGCGTGGGCCTCGACCAGCTTACGCGCGAAGTAGGCCGCCGTCGGCAGGTTGTCCGGCAGGCGCGAAAGCAACGAGAAGGCGAACGAGGTGCCGCCCAGAAAACGCCCTTCCAGCGCCGCCGCCACCGTGCCGGAATACAGCACGTCATCGCCCAGGTTGGCGCCCAGGTTGATACCCGACACCACCATGTCCGGGGTAGTCTCCAACAGACCGTTGAGGCCCAGGTGGACGCAATCGGTCGGCGTACCGTTGAGGCTGATGAAGCCGTTGTCCAGAGTTTGCGGGCACAACGGCCGATCGAGCGTCAACGAACTGCTGGCGCCGCTCTTGTCCTGGTCCGGGGCGATCACCACACACTCGGCATAATCCGCCAGCGCGGCATGCAGCGCGGCAAGACCAGGTGCGGTAACCCCGTCGTCGTTTGAAATCAGAATACGCATGGGCTGTCCGTCTGCCCTGCCGGCACCAGATCAACAAGCTCGCGCACCACCACGGTGGCGAAGCATCCGGCCGGAAGGACGAATTCCAGTTGCAGGATATCAGGCTCGGGATAATGCCACGTCAGACCGCCAATGGGCAGTCGCAGGATGCGCCGTTCGTGACTCATGCCCGCTCGCGCCAGCCATTGGCACAACGCCGCGTGCTGTTCGCCGATGTTTTGTTCGAGCTCACCGGTTACGCCTATGGCACCGGACTGGCCCTCGCCCCACAGCGGGCCGGTGGGGTGCAGGTCAAGAATCGCCAGGCGAGGATCGGAACATTCGGCCTCGCCCGCTGGGAAAAAGCTGCGGCTGTCGGTGAACGCCAGCAGATCGCCAACCTGTGCCTGCTGCCAACTGCCGTCGGCCACACGTTGGGCCAACACCTGGTTGAACAGGTAGCTGCGGGCACTGGAAAGCAGCCGTGAGCGTACGTTGCGCTGCTCCGGCAGCGCCTGGCGGCCGGCCCAGTCACGGGCATCATGAACATTGCCGCCGCCATGACCGAAGCGCTGGGTACCAAAATAGTTCGGCACACCCTGGCTGCGAATCTGCTCAAGCCGCGTATCCAGTGCCGCGTGCTCGGCCGTAAGGCCGGTCAGGCGCAAGGTGAAACCATTGGCCGAATGCGCACCACGCTGCAATTTGCGCGAGTGACGGGTTTGTTTGAGGATGCTCAGGGTTTCGTTTTGCGCAGCGCTCAGGTCCGGGTCAGCCTTGCCCGGCAGGTGCAGGCTGAACCACTGGCGGGTCAGGGCCTGACGGTCCTTGAGACCGGCGTAGCTGATGCTGCGCAGGGGTACCCCGGCGGCACGGGCCAGGCGGCGGGCTGCCTCTTCGGTGTTGAGGTCACGCTTTTCGACCCACAGCCACAAGTGCTCACCTGTCCCGCTCAGGGGAATATCGAGTACTTCATCGACCTGGAAGTCTTCAGCGGTGGCCTTGAGAATTGCGCTGCCCAGCGCTTCGCCCGCTGCCCGAGGGCCCAGCAGTTCGAGTTCGGTCATGCCGGCAGCAACAGGGCAACAGCGTGAACGGCAATGCCTTCCTCACGCCCGGTAAAACCGAGTTTTTCGGTGGTAGTGGCCTTGACGTTGACCTGGTCCAGCTCGATCTGCAGGTCTTGCGCGATCAACTGGCGCATGGTGTCGATGTGCGGGGCCATCTTCGGCGCCTGGGCAACGATGGTGGCGTCGACATTGCCGACTTTCCAGCCCTTGGCCTGAACGATCTTCACGATATGGCGCAAAAGCACGCGGCTGTCGACGCCCTTGAACTGCGGATCGGTGTCGGGAAAATGCTTGCCGATATCGCCCAGTGCGGCTGCGCCGAGCAGGGCATCGCTCAGGGCGTGCAACACGACGTCGCCATCAGAATGAGCCAGCAGCCCGAACTTGTGCGCAATGCGCACCCCACCCAAGGTGATGAAATCGCCTTCCGCGAAGCGGTGCACATCGTAGCCGTGGCCAATACGCATAAAAAAACGCCCTGATTGAGTCAGGGCGTGATTCTACCTGCTTTGCCGGCGCTTGGGCTTGATTTGTAGGATCAGTTACCCTCACCTGTCAGCGCTGCGGCATGATGACGCAAGTGGTCGTCGATGAAGCTGGCGATGAAGTAGTAGCTGTGGTCGTAGCCCGGCTGCAACCGCAAGGTCAACGGATAGTCCGCCGCTTTCGCCGCCTGTTCGAGCACCTGTGGCTTGAGCTGGTTATCGAGAAAGTCATCGCGATCACCCTGGTCAACCAGCAACGGCAAGCGTTCACTCGCCTCGGCCAGCAACACACTGGCATCCCACTCGCGCCAGCGTGCCCGGTCCTCGCCCAGGTAACGGCTGAATGCCTTCTGCCCCCACGGACAATCCATCGGGTTGCTGATCGGCGCGAACGCCGACACCGAACGATAACGCCCGGGATTGCGCAGGGCGCAGACCAGCGCACCATGGCCGCCCATGGAGTGGCCGCTGATGCTCCGTTGCCCGGACGCCGGAAAATGCGCCTCGACCAGGGCCGGCAATTCCTTCACCACGTAGTCGTGCATGCGGTAGTGCTGGGCCCACGGCTGCTCGCTGGCGTTGAGGTAGAACCCGGCACCCAGGCCGAAGTCCCAGGCGCCCTCCGGGTCAGCAGGCACCTGTGGGCCACGCGGGCTGGTGTCGGGGGCGACGATGATCATGCCAAGCTCGGCCGCAAGCTTGTGGGCACCGGCCTTTTGCATGAAGTTCTCATCGGTACAGGTCAAGCCACTCAGCCAGTACAGCACTGGCAACGTGCCGCCCTGCTCGGCCTGCGGAGGCAGGTACACGGCAAACACCATGTCGCAACCGAGCACCTGGGAGCGATGGCGGTAGCGTTTATGCCAGCCGCCGAAGCTTTTCTGACAGGAGATGTTTTCCAGGCTCATGGCAGACCTCAGAAGTGGATGACGCTGCGAATGCTCTTGCCTTCGTGCATCAGGTCGAACGCCTTGTTGATGTCTTCCAGGCCCATGGTATGGGTGATGAACGTATCCAGCGGGATTTCGCCCTTTTCCGACATTTCCACGTAGCTTGGCAGTTCGCTGCGGCCACGTACGCCGCCGAAGGCCGAACCACGCCAGACCCGCCCGGTCACCAACTGGAACGGACGGGTAGCAATTTCCTGGCCGGCACCGGCAACGCCGATGATCACCGACTCGCCCCAGCCCTTGTGGCAGCATTCCAGTGCCGCGCGCATCAGTTGAACGTTGCCCACGCACTCGAAGGAGAAGTCGACGCCACCGTCAGTGAGGTCGACGATGACTTCCTGAATCGGGCGGTCATAGTCTTTCGGGTTGACGCAATCGGTGGCGCCCAGCTGCTTGGCAATTTCGAACTTGCTCGGGTTGATGTCCACGGCAATGATCCGCGAAGCCTTGGCCTTGACCGCACCGATAATCGCCGACAGGCCGATGCCGCCCAGGCCGAAGATGGCCACGGTATCGCCCGGCTTGACCTTGGCGGTGTTGAGCACCGCGCCGATACCGGTGGTCACGCCGCAACCGAGCAGGCAGACCTTCTCCAGCGGCGCTTCTTTCTGGATCTTGGCCACGGAGATTTCCGGCAGCACGGTGTACTCGGAAAAGGTCGAAGTGCCCATGTAGTGGAACAGTTGCTGGCCCTTGTAGGAAAAGCGCGTGGTGCCGTCGGGCATCAGGCCCTTGCCCTGGGTGGCGCGGATGGCCTGGCACAGGTTGGTCTTGCCGGAGCGACAGAATTTGCACTGGCCGCATTCGGGGGTGTACAGCGGGATCACGTGATCACCCACGGCAACCGAGGTCACACCTTCACCAATGGCCTCAACGACGGCCCCGCCTTCGTGGCCGAGGATCGACGGGAAGATGCCTTCCGGGTCGGCACCGGACAAGGTGTAAGCGTCGGTATGACAGACGCCGCTGGCGACCACGCGTAGCAGCACCTCGCCAGCCTTGGGCATGGCCACGTCGACCTCGACGATCTCCAGCGGTTTTTTGGCCTCGAAGGCAACGGCGGCACGGGACTTGATCATCAATCTTCTCCAGCAAGGGGTCAGTTCAGGCTGACAGTGTAATTCATCAATATTTGATGAATAATCCAGACAAAGACAAAACATTATTGCTGTACAGGGATAATCAATGAGCAATCGCTGGGAAGGCATCGACGAATTCGTCGCCGTGGCCGAGGCCGGCCAGTTCACCGCTGCTGCCGAACGGTTAGGGGTCTCGTCGTCCCATGTCAGCCGGCAGATCGCCCGCCTGGAGGAGCGCCTGCAAACCCGTCTGCTGTACCGCAGCACCCGGCGGGTCACCCTGAGCGAAGCCGGGCAGACCTTCCTGCAACACTGCCAGCGCCTGCAGGATGGCCGCGAAGAAGCGTTGCGCGCCATGGGTGACTTGACCGGAGAACCCAAGGGCCTGCTGCGCATGACCTGCGCGGTGGCCTACGGCGAGCGTTTCATCGTGCCGTTGGTGACGCGCTTCATGGCGGCGTATCCACAATTGCGGGTGGATATCGAACTGAGCAACCGCACCCTGGACCTGCTGCATGAGGGCATGGACCTGGCGATTCGCCTGGGCCGCCTGCAAGACTCACGGCTGGTGGCCACGCGCCTGGCGCCACGGCGCATGTACCTGTGTGCGTCACCGGCGTATCTGGCACGCTACGGACGGCCCCATAGCCTTTCGGAGCTGGCGCGGCACAATTGCCTGATCGGTAGCTCTGACAGCTGGGCGTTGCAGCAGGAGGGTCGCGAGATCAATCAGCGAGTGCAGGGTAACTGGCGCTGCAACAGTGGCCAGGCAGTGCTGGATGCCGCATTGCAGGGGATGGGCTTGTGCCAGTTGCCGGATTACTACGTGCTTGAGCACCTCAAAAGTGGAGCTCTCGTATCGTTGCTTGAGGCTCATCAGCCCCCGAATACAGCCGTGTGGGCGCTGTATCCGCAGCAGCGGCATCTGTCGCCGAAGGTGCGCAAGTTGGTGGATTATTTGCGAGAGGGGTTGGCGGGACTGCCTGAGTATCGAGGTGCCTGAAAGGCATCGCGGGTCAAGCCCGCTCCTACAGGATCTCCATCATCCCTGTGGGAGCGGGCTTGACCCGCGATAGATTCTCAGCCGCGCTTGGCCCAGCGCTGGCGCAGCCACTCCAGATCTTCCGGGCGGGTGACCTTGATGTTGTCGCTACGGCCTTCGATCAACCGTGGCGCTTGCCCCGCCCACTCGATGGCCGAAGACTCGTCGGTGATCGCCACGTCAGCCACCAGGCTGTCGGCCAGGGCCCGGTGCAGGGCGCCAAGGCGAAACATCTGCGGGGTATAGGCTTGCCACACTGTGCTACGGTCGATGGTGGCGCTTACCCGGCCATTGGCATCCGCACGCTTGAGGGTATCGCGCGCCGGCACCGCCAGCAGGCCGCCCACCGGATCATCGGCAAGCTCGGCCAGCAGGCGATCGAGGTCGCTGCGTGCCAGGTTCGGCCGGGCGGCGTCGTGCACCAGCACCCAGTCGTTGTCTGCCGCGCCCTGGGCGTGCAGCAGCAACAGCGCATTGAGCACGGAGCCTGCGCGCTCACGGCCACCTTCGGCGCGCTGAATGCGTGTATCGCTGGCGCAGCGCAAACCGGGCCAGTAAGGATCGTCAGCGGCAACGCTGACCACCACCCCTTTGACGCGGGGGTGATCAAGAAAACAGTCGAGGCTATGCTCGAGAATGGTCTGCCCACCCAGTTGCAGGTACTGTTTGGGACGGTCGGCAGCCATGCGGGCACCGACACCCGCGGCGGGAATCACGGCCCAGAAGGCCGGCAAGGTCTGGTTCATTGGGCAAGCTGGTAGAGGGTTTCACCCTCCTTGACCATACCCAGTTCGTGGCGAGCCCGTTCTTCAACGGTTTCCATACCTTTCTTCAACTCCAGCACTTCGGCGTCAAGCACGCGGTTACGCTCCAGCAGACGCTCGTTTTCAGCGTGCTGGTCAGCGATCTGTTGCTTGAGTTCGGTGACCTGGGCCAAGCTGCCGTTGCCCACCCACAGACGATACTGCAGGCCACCGAGCAGCAGGAGCAAGACGAGGAACAACCAATAAGGACTGCGCATCAGGGTATCCAGTGGAAAAGACCGCCACATCTGCAGGTCGCTGATGGCACGAAGCCTGGCCGAAGCCAGGCTTTGTGTTCAGACACCTGCAGCAAGGGCTTCTGAACGATCAGTATGACCGCCCGGCGCCGCTTTGCTGCTGTCTTTTTACCATCTCTTGCTTAGCCGCGAAACTCGGCACGACCACGGTACACAGCCTTGCTGCCCAGTTGTTCTTCGATACGCAGCAACTGGTTGTACTTGGAGACGCGGTCGGAACGGCACAGCGAACCAGTCTTGATCTGGCCGGCAGCGGTACCCACGGCAAGGTCGGCAATGGTCGAGTCTTCGGTTTCGCCCGAACGGTGCGAGATCACCGCGGTGTAACCGGCAGCCTTGGCCATCTGGATGGCTTCCAGGGTTTCGGTCAGCGAGCCGATCTGGTTGAACTTGATCAGGATCGAGTTGCCGATGCTCTTGTCGATGCCTTCTTTGAGGATCTTGGTGTTGGTCACGAACAGGTCGTCACCGACCAGTTGCACCTTCTCGCCGATTTTGTCGGTGAGGATCTTCCAGCCCGCCCAGTCGGACTCATCCAGGCCGTCTTCGATCGAGATGATCGGGAAACGCTCGGTCAGGCCTTTCAAGTACTCGGCGAAACCTTCAGCGTCGAAGGATTTACCTTCGCCGGACAGGTTGTATTTACCGTCTTCGTAGAACTCGCTCGCGGCGCAGTCCAGAGCCAGGGTCACGTCAGTGCCCAGTTTGTAGCCAGCATTGGCCACAGCTTCAGCGATGGCGCCCAGGGCGTCTTCGTTGGAAGCCAGGTTTGGCGCGAAACCACCTTCGTCACCCACAGCAGTGTTCAGGCCACGGGCCTTCAGCACAGCCTTGAGGTGATGGAAAATTTCGGTGCCCATGCGCAGGCCATCGGAGAAGGTCTTGGCGCCAACCGGCTGGACCATGAACTCCTGAATGTCGACGTTGTTATCGGCGTGCTCGCCGCCGTTGATGATGTTCATCATCGGAACCGGCATCGAGTAAACACCTGGGGTGCCATTGAGGTTGGCAATGTGCGCGTACAGCGGCAGGTCCTGATCCTGGGCAGCAGCCTTGGCAGCAGCCAGGGATACGGCGAGGATGGCGTTGGCGCCCAGGGTAGCCTTGTTCTCGGTACCGTCCAGCTTAATCATGGCGTGATCGAGGGCTTTCTGGTCAACCGGGTCCTTGCCCAGCAGCAGGTCACGGATCGGGCCGTTGATGTTGGCAACTGCCTTCAGCACGCCCTTGCCCATGTAACGGCTCTTGTCGCCATCACGCAGCTCCAGCGCTTCGCGCGAGCCAGTGGAAGCACCGGACGGCGCGCAGGCGCTGCCGATGATGCCGTTGTCGAGCAGCACGTCCGCTTCTACGGTAGGGTTACCACGCGAATCGAGAACTTCACGACCTTTGATGTCGACGATTTTTGCCATTGTTGTAAGCACTCCAGAATTGACGAAAACAACGCAGCTGAGAAAAATCTTGCCGCTCGCCGGGCAATTTGAAACAGGCAGGCCCAGCGAAAGCAAACCCCTGACCCGAGGGTCAGAGGTTGAACGGGGGGTACTTTACCGGAGAATCGAGGATTACGCGGTTTCTACCGTCGGAAAACTCTTCACCAGATCATCAAGTTGCTTGAGCTGGGCCAGGAAAGGCTCCAGTTTGTCCAGGCGCAGGGCGCATGGACCGTCACACTTGGCGTTGTCCGGATCTGGATGCGCCTCGAGGAACAGGCCAGCCAGGCCCTGGCTCAGGCCCGCCTTGGCCAGGTCGGTGACCTGGGCGCGGCGACCACCGGCGGAATCGGCGCGACCACCCGGCATCTGCAGGGAGTGGGTCACGTCGAAGAACACCGGGTACTCGAACTGCTTCATGATGCCGAAGCCGAGCATGTCCACGACTAGGTTGTTGTAACCGAAGCTCGAACCACGCTCGCAGAGGATCAACTGATCGTTACCGGCCTCTTCGCACTTGCTCAGGATGTGTTTCATCTCCTGGGGTGCGAGGAACTGCGCCTTCTTGATGTTGATCACCGCACCGGTCTTGGCCATGGCCACTACCAGGTCGGTCTGGCGCGAGAGGAAGGCCGGCAACTGGATGATGTCGCAGACCTCGGCCACCGCGGCAGCTTGCTCGGGCTCATGCACGTCGGTGATGACCGGCACGTTGAAGGTCTTCTTGATCTCTTCGAAGATCTTCATCCCCTCTTCCAGGCCTGGGCCACGGTAGGAGTTGATCGACGAACGGTTGGCCTTGTCGAAGCTGGCCTTGAACACGTAGGGGATACCGAGCTTTTCGGTAACCCGCACGTACTCTTCGCAGACCTTCATGGCCAGGTCACGGGATTCCAGCACGTTCATGCCGCCGAACAGGACGAACGGCTTGTCGTTGGCGATCTCGATGTTACCGACGCGAATGATCTTCTGGGTCATGAATCAGGCCTTGTTCTTTTGAGCCAGTGCCGCCTTGACGAAACCGCTGAACAGCGGATGGCCGTCACGCGGGGTCGAGGTGAACTCGGGGTGGAACTGGCAAGCGACGAACCATGGATGATCCTGGGACTCGACCACTTCGACCAGTGCACCGTCGCCGGAACGACCGGAAACCTTCAGGCCGGCTTCGACCAGCTTAGGCAGCAGGTTGTTGTTCACTTCGTAACGGTGACGATGACGCTCGACGATCACATCCTTGGCGTAGCAATCGTGGACCTTGGAGCCGCTTGCCAGCTGGCACTCCTGGGCGCCCAGACGCATGGTGCCACCCAGGTCGGACGCTTCGGTACGGGTTTCAACCGCGCCGGTGGCATCTTCCCACTCGGTGATCAGGCCGACGACCGGATGGCCGCTGTTGCGATCGAACTCGGTGGAGTTGGCGTCTTTCCAACCCATGACGTTACGGGCGAATTCAATGACCGCCACCTGCATGCCCAGGCAGATACCCAGGTACGGGACCTTGTTCTCGCGAGCGTACTGCACGGCAGTGATCTTGCCTTCGACGCCACGCAGGCCGAAACCGCCCGGGACCAGGATCGCATCGGCGCCTTCGAGCAGGCTGGTGCCCTGGTTCTCGATGTCTTCGGAGTCGATGTAGCGCAGGTTGACCTTGGTGCGGTTCTGGATGCCGGCATGGCTCATCGCTTCGATCAGCGACTTGTAGGCGTCCAGCAGCTCCATGTACTTGCCGACCATGGCGATGGTGACTTCGTGCTCAGGGTTGAGCTTGGCGTCGACGACCTTTTCCCACTCGGACAGGTCAGCGCCGTTGCATTGCAGGCCGAAACGCTCGACGACGAAGTCATCCAGGCCCTGGGCGTGCAATACGGCCGGGATCTTGTAGATGGTGTCGACGTCTTCCAGGGAGATCACCGCACGCTCTTCGACGTTGGTGAACAGGGCAATCTTGCGACGCGAAGAGACATCTACTGGATGGTCGGAGCGGCAGATCAGCACGTCAGGTTGCAGGCCGATGGAGCGCAGCTCCTTGACCGAGTGCTGGGTCGGCTTGGTCTTGGTCTCGCCAGCGGTAGCGATGTACGGGACCAGGGTCAGGTGCATCAGCATGGCGCGCTTGGAGCCCACTTCAACGCGCAGCTGACGGATAGCTTCGAGGAACGGTTGCGACTCGATGTCACCCACGGTACCGCCGATTTCCACCAGGGCCACGTCGGCATCGCCAGCACCCTTGATGATGCGGCGCTTGATCTCGTCAGTGATGTGCGGAATGACCTGGATGGTCGCGCCCAGGTAATCACCACGGCGCTCCTTGCGCAGCACGTGCTCGTAGATACGGCCGGTGGTGAAGTTGTTGTTCTGGGTCATGGTCGTGCGGATGAACCGCTCGTAGTGGCCCAGGTCCAGGTCGGTTTCGGCGCCGTCGTGGGTGACGAACACTTCACCGTGCTGGAACGGACTCATGGTGCCCGGGTCGACGTTGATGTACGGGTCCAGCTTGAGCATGGTGACCTTGAGCCCCCGCGCCTCCAGGATGGCCGCCAATGAAGCCGAGGCAATGCCTTTCCCCAATGAAGAAACAACACCGCCCGTGACGAATATGTAGCGCGTCATGAAAAACCCTAGAAGTCTGCGTTAAAGCGGTCAGTGCCGCCGGGGAAAGCGAAGGAAGGCCGAAGCCCCCGATCACCTGCGTCAATCACAGTGCATCTTAAAAAACTGCCGCGTCTGGTCACACCGGGGCTTGGATACCCGGTTAGGAGCTCGCTAAACATTTTTAGAATCGCCCAGCAAAAAACTGCTTGGTAATCGGCAACTGCTGTGATTTCGGGGAAGCCACAGAAGCTGTATCAAGAAGGGAGCGTAGTCTACCCGAAAGTGCCTTTCATCTCAAACCTTGCTCGCTCGTCGGTGCATGCCAGTGCAATTGCCAGTCGCCTTGGCTCAACCCCGGCAGATTGGCCACGGCCAGCAATTGTTCGCCGCAGTACAGCAACGGCAGGCGCCCGCGCGCAAACAACGGCAGCTGCGACTCGTTGAGCAGGCGCTTCAGGTCGCGCTGGCCACGGCCGTTGATTGCCAGGGTTTCGCCGCCCTGGCGGTAGGCAATGCGCAACGGCCCCTGCGGCAACGTGCCGCTGAGGCTGACACTGCCATTGTCGCCCAACGACAGCGGCTTGCCCGGTTCAGGCCACCCTTGAGGAACGCCCACAGGCTTGAGCCAGCCACCGGCCAGCCACCAGATACGTGCGTTGGCCCGATGCAGTTCACCGTCGGTCAGGCGCCACAGTGGCCGTCCGTCGGATGCCGCGTCGCGCAGGGCGTCCCAGCCGGCCCAGTGACGGCTATCGGGCAAGCGTGTGCGCTGGGCCAGCCAGTACTGCAGGGCGTTGTGCTGACGGGCCGGGGATAGCTGGCGCAGTACCTCGAGGTCGAGCGAGTCCAGGCCAAGCCAGCCGAATGGTGCCGCAGTTGCGGCCCGTGCCAGATCCTCCAGGGCCAGCTCATCAAGCAGGCCCTGAGCCCCGCTCAGGTGTTCAGCGCTGCGCGCCAGGTTTTGCGCCGTTTGCGGCCAACGCTGCAGTAACGCGGGGAACACCTGGTGGCGCAGGTAATTGCGGGAGAACTGCGTGTCGTCGTTGGACGGATCCTCGATCCAGGACAACTGCTGTGCTTGAGCGTAGCGCTGCAGCTCATTGCGCGAAACGCCCAGCAAAGGCCGCACCAGCATGCCCTGGCCCAACGGCCGCTGCGCAGGCATGGCGCTCAAGCCGCGCAGGCCGGCACCGCGCAACAGGCGAAACAGCAAGGTTTCGGCCTGGTCTTCGCGGTGCTGGCCGGTCAGCAGGATTTCACCAGTGGCCATGGCCTCGGCAAAGGCTGCGTAGCGCGCGTCACGAGCACCCTGCTCGATGCTGGCACCAGGGGTGACCCTGACCCTGATGATCTGCAGTTCGACGCCCAGATCGTCACACAGGCGCTGACAATGCGATGGCCAGGCGTCAGCCGCAGCTTGCAAGCCGTGGTGGATGTGGATGGCGCGGATCGGGGGCAAGGTTTGCTGACGTGAAAGGGTTGCCAGCAAGTGCAGGAGGACGGTGGAGTCCAGGCCGCCGGAGAGGGCGATGGTCCAGGAGGGGGCGTTCAGGTAGGGGGCAAGCTTGGTGTGAAGATCAATCATCAGCGTCGACCCGGTGGCGAGCGCTTTGCGCTCGATCGCGGGGCAAGCCCGCTTGTATGGTAAGACTTGAAGGGGTGGTGGGACTAAATGCCCGATTCTGACTGTTCACAGCAGTACAGACCGTGGGAGACATCGCCCCACCCCTTCCACCAAAGCGCCGATAAAGAATGCATCGTTTTCAAGCGACGATAGAAGCAAGCCAGCGCCTCTTGGTGAAACCCCTTCAAGCCGAAAAAACCATAACCTCAGGAGCCGTCCATGGCAATGCGGGTAGATAAGTTGATCGTGGGCGTGGATGTTGCCAAAGCTGAGCTGGTTGTTCATCACGATGACCGTGATGAGCTCATCAGACTGAAAAATTCCAAACTTGAAATCAAGC
>NZ_JAMDGZ010000026.1 GCF_028656935.1 Pseudomonas rubra | reverse complement strand
ACCATAGAATCTCCCACAGGTAGTGTAGGAGCGGGCTTGCCCCGCGAAAGTGTCTCAGTCCGATTTGCTGGGACCAATTGCTGCCTCCAGCCAGTGGCAAAAGCTCGCAGTCAAAGCCTCCCCTTCACTGTTGCGGTGCACCAGCCAGGCCCATTTCGGGCCGCGCACGGTCTGTTCGGTCAGGGCCACCAGGTGTCCTTGCGCCCGCGCCTGCTCCGCCAGCAAGGCACTGACCAGAGCAATCCCCAGACCCTGGCTGGCAGCGTCGAGCAATTGCCCGGAGTCAGAAAAATTCAGGCCTTGCATGGTCTGCCCCAACGCCTCGCCGCCCTGGGTGCTCCAATAGCTCCAGTCCATTTCCCGCTCACCGTGCAGCGTGGTGCGCTGCTGCGGGTCGAGGTCGAGCAGGCGCGGGTGACACGCCGGATACAAGCGATCCTGGAGCAAGACCCGAAAGCTGCATTCGGCCTGGGCGCTGATGTCGTCGCGCACCGCGATGTCGATGGTCTGGGTGGCCATGTCGGGGATCTCGTCACTGGTAAACAGCCAGACATCCACGTTCGGAAATAGGCGATGGAACTCGCCCAGGTGCGGCACCAGCCAATGCCGGGCAAACGCCGGGGTGGTGTTGACCACCAACTGGTTGGGTTTGCGGTACTGCTCAAGGCGACGGATACCCACGGTCAGTTGCTGGAGCATGACCTGGGTGGTGCTGAGCAGGTCAACACCGGCATCGGTGAGCGCCACACTGCGCCCTTCGCGATAGAACAACGGCTGCTCCAGGTAGCTCTCCAGGCTGCGGATCTGCTGGCTGATCGCCGACTGGGTCAGGTGCAGCTCTTCAGCGGCCTTGTGAAAACTGCCCAGGCGCGCCGCCGCTTCAAAGCCGCGCAAGGTGTTCAGGGGTGGCCAGTGTTTCAGCATGATTGATAAGCCAGGCTAATCATATATCGGCAAAAACCATCGTTTGTTCTTAGTTAAAGCGCAGTTATAGCATGGTCACCTGGCAAACCTGCTGAAAACAATTACTTAACTCAAAGGCAATCACCATGCACAACGACAACGCCTCCAACAACGGATGGTTCATGCCGGCCGAATGGGCCCGGCACGCCGCTACCTGGATGGCCTGGCCGCACAACCAGGCCCTGTGGGAGTCGACCTGGGGCGTGACCCTGGCGGATGTGCAGGTCGATTTCGCCCGGGTTGCCAATGCCATTGCCCGTTTCGAGCCGGTGAAGATGGTGGTCGACCCCAGCGCGGTCGCCCAGGCCCGCGCTTTGTGCGGGGCAAACATCGAGCTGATCGAATGTGCGATCAACGACAGTTGGTGCCGCGACTCCGGCCCAAGCTTCATCTGCCACCCGCAGCAAGGCCTGGCCGGGGTCAGTTGGCGCTTCAACGCCTGGGGCGGCAAATCGGCCCACGACCTCGATGAAGGCCTTGCTCGGCGCGTGCTCAATGGCCTGGGCCTGGAGTGCTTCGGCAGCCACCTGGCCAACGAAGGCGGCGCCATTCACGTCGACGGTGAAGGCACGCTGATCACCACCGAGTCGGTGTTGCTCAATCCCAACCGCAACCCCGGCCTGGGCAAGCAGGACATCGAAGAAATCTTCACCCGCCTGCTGGGCGTGAACAAGGTCATCTGGCTGCCAGGCGATCCGGACTTCGTCACCGGCGACATGACCGATGGCCATGTCGACGGCGTGTGCGCCTTCGCCCGCCCGGGTGTATTGCTGGTCGATGCCACCCACGACAAGCACTCCACCTACGCTCAGGTGGTCAAAGAGAACCGCCGCGCCCTTGAGCTGGCGACCGACGCCCGTGGCCGTCGCTTCGAGCTGATCGATCTGTACGAGGCGTCTGCTGCAGTCGATACCGACGCCGAAGTGTTCTGCGCCTCCTACACTAACTTCTACCTGTGCAACGACGCCGTGATCATGCCGGCCTACGGCATCGAAGCCGACCTGCAGGCCGCCGCCACCTTGCAGCAAGCGTTCCCTGACCGTGAAGTGGTGCCGGTACTGATCAACCAGCTGGCCCACGGCGGCGGTGGCGTGCACTGCATTACCCAGCAACAGCCCGCCTGGCCGCTGGCCGGAGGCAAGCGATGAGCCGCGTGACCGTCGCCAGCCTGCAACTGGCGTGCAGTTGGAACCTGGCCGACAACCTCGATCGCGCCGAACAGTTGGTCCGCGAAGCGGCCGCTGCCGGTGCGCAGCTGATCCTGCTGCCGGAGCTGTTTGCCACGCCGTACTTTTGCATCGAGCAGAACCACGAGCACCTGGCGCTGGCCCAGCCCTACGAGCACAGCCCGCTGCTGCAACGCTTCGCCGCCCTGGCGGCGGAGCTGGGCGTGGTGCTGCCGCTGAGCTGGTTTGAAAAGGCCGGCAACGCCTACTTCAATTCGCTGACCGTGGCCGATGCCGATGGCTGCCTGTTGGGTATCTATCGCAAAACCCATATCCCCAACGCCATCGGCTACCAGGAGAAGGAATACTTCAGCCCCGGCGACACCGGTTTCAAAGTCTGGGACTGCGCCATCGGACGCATCGGCGTGGGCATCTGCTGGGACCAGTGGTTCCCCGAGACCGCCCGCTGCCTGGCCCTGCAGGGTGCCGAGATCCTGCTGTTCCCCACCGCCATCGGCTCCGAGCCCGGCGCTGCGGCGCTGGACTCGCGCGACCATTGGCAACTGACCCAGCGCGGCCACGCCGCGGCCAACATCCTCCCGGTGATCACCGCCAACCGCACCGGCGTTGAAGTAGCGCCCAGCGATGCCGAACTGAGCATGCGCTTTTATGGCTCGTCCTTCATCACCGACCACAAGGGCCAACTGCTGGCTGAAGCCGACCGTGACACCCCCTGCGTGCTGCTGGCCGAGCTGGACCTTGCGCACATGCGCGAGGAGCGCCTGACCTGGGGCGTGTACCGCGACCGCCGCCCGGACATGTACGGCACCCTGCTGAGCCTTGATGGCCGCCACCCACACAGCACCTGGAGGCAAGGCGCATGAACGCTCTAAAAACCCTGCTGGCCCTGTCCCTGGCACTGAGCTGCGGCCTGGCCAACGCCGAAGATAAAGTCCTGCGCCTGTACAACTGGGCGGACTACTTTGCCGAAGACACCCTCAAAAACTTCACCGCCCAGACCGGCATCAAGGTCATCTACGACGTCATGGACAGCAGCGAAACCCTCGAGGCCAAGCTGCTCTCAGGCAACAGCGGTTACGACCTGATCTTCCCCGGCGACACTGTGGCCGAACGCCTGGCCCGCGCTGGCGCCTTGCAAAAGCTCGACCCGGGCAAGCTTGAGCACCTGGCGGACATCGAGCCCGGCCTCAAGCGCCTGCACCAGCGCTACCCCAACTCGCGCGACAGCACCGTGCCCTACACCTGGGGCAGCATTGGCCTGACCTACAACCGCGCTGCCATCGAGCAGCGCATCGCCACCGCCCCGGTCAAAAGCCTTGATCTGCTGTTCAAGCCCGAGAACGCTGCACTGTTGGCCGACTGCGGGATTTCGATGATCGATTCCCCCGATGAAGTACTGGCGGTGGTGCTCCACTACATGGGCAAGGATCCGCGCAGCGGCAAGGCCGACGACTTGCTCGCCGCCCGCCAGATGCTGGGCGCGATCAAGCCGTACATCCGCAAGTTCCAGTCGCAACCGGTGACCCAGCTGGTCAATGGCGAAACCTGCATCTCCCTGGGCTACAGCGGCGATATGATTCAGGCCCAGCGTACCGCCGACTCCGCCGGCAAGGCCATGGAGTTCCGTTACCACGTGCCGGTCGAGGGCACGACCATCTGGATGGACAGCATGGCGATCCCTGCCGATGCCGCCCACCCGGAATACGCCTACGCTTTTATCAACTTCGTCATGCAGCCCCAACAGATGGCGGCCATCAGCTCGTTCACCGGCTACCCCACTTCCAGCGCCAAGGCGCGGCCGCTGGTCGACCCGCTGATGCGGGATAATCCGGACATCTACATCAGCGACGAAACCTACAAGCGGCTGATTCCGGGCAAGGACATCCCCCAGAAAGACATGCGCGCACGCATGCGTGCCTGGACCACCCTGAAAACGTCTTCGGCCCATTGAGCCACCACAGAGAGCAACCTAGATGACACCCCGTCGTACCTTCCTCAAGCACCTGTCAGTAGCCGCCGGCGTGGCCAGCCTGGGCCTCGGCCCGCTGCGCCTGGCCATGGCCGCCGACGATCGCTGGTTCATGCCCGAAGAAGACCAGGCCCAACAGCGGATCTTCCTGGCTTACGCCGCCGATAAAACGGTCTGGGAAGACCAGGCCGATGACGTCAACGACTGCATCGCGCAATTGGCCCGTACCATCGCCAAGTACCAACCGGTCACCGTGCTGTGCCACCCCGAAGACCTCAGTGTGGCCCGCCAGGAGTGCGGCACCGACAACACCGAGTTCCTCGGCGTGGCCCTGGACGATATCTGGATCCGTGACTACGGCGGCTGCTTCGTCATCGACGATGATGGCAAGCGTGCGCTGATGGATTTCAACTTCAACGGCTGGGGCAACAAGCAGCGCCACCGCAACGACAACCGCGTGGCCAAAAAGCTCGCCAACGCGCTGGGCGTCCCCTACCTGCAAAGCGAGCTGACCGGCGAAGGCGGCGGCATTGAAGTGGATGGCCACGGCACCGCGATCATCACCGAAAGCTGCTGGGTCAATGCCAACCGCAACCCTGACTGGAGCCGCGCCGACGTCGAAGCCGAGCTCAAGGCCAACCTCGGCTTGCGCAAGATCATCTGGCTGCCGGGCATCAAGGGCCGCGACATCACCGATGCCCACGTCGACTTTTACGCACGCTTCGTCGAGCCTGGGGTGGTGATCGCCAACCTCGACAACGACCCTGACTCCTACGACTACAAGGTCACCCGCGCGCACCTGGATATCCTCAAACAGGCCACCGACGCCGACGGCCGTCCCTTGACCGTGCACCTGCTGCCACCGCCGCGCACACCGCGCAGCAACCGCTTTACCCGCGACAACCCGGATTTTGCCGCTGGCTACATCAACTACCTGCCGATCAATGGCGCGGTGATCGCACCGCAGTTTGGCGACCGCAAAGCAGACGCCTACTGCAAGCAACTGCTGACCAAGCTGTACCCGGGGCGAACCATCGAGCAGGTCAACATCGACGCGATTGCCGCCGGCGGCGGTGGCATCCACTGTGTGAGCAAGAACATGCCGGCGTGAGGTGTCGCAAGGTTTGACAAGCGTTTGCGCCAGGCCCGAACATGAGCCCCTTGAGCACACCAGGAGGTTCACCGATGAGCAAGGCACCCTATGTCCCACCTCGGGTCTGGCAGCATGACGCGCCCTCTGGCGGCGAGTTCGCCAACATCAACCGCCCGGTGGCCGGCCCGACCCACGACAAGGTCCTGCCGGTAGGCGAGCAGCCGCTGCAACTGTACTCCCTGGCCACCCCCAATGGCGTAAAGGTCACCATCCTGCTCGAAGAGCTGCTGGCCCTGGGGCATACCGGCGCCGAGTATGACGCCTGGCTGATTCGCATCGGCGAAGGTGATCAGTTCTCCAGCGGCTTCGTCGAGATCAACCCCAACTCGAAAATCCCTGCCCTGCTCGACCGCAGCGTAGAACCGCCAATCCGGGTGTTCGAGTCGGGCTCGATCCTGCTCTACCTTGCGGAAAAATTCGGCGAGTTCCTGCCCTCCGAGCTGGCCGGTCGCAGCGAAACCTTGAACTGGCTGTTCTGGCAGATGGGTGCGGCGCCTTACCTGGGTGGCGGCTTCGGTCACTTCTATGCCTACGCGCCGGAAAAATTCGAGTACCCGATCAATCGCTTCACCATGGAAACCAAACGTCAGCTGGATGTGCTTGATCGGCGCCTGGCGCAAAGCACCTACCTGGCCGGCGACAGCTACAGCATCGCCGATATCGCCGTGTGGTCCTGGTATGGCCAGCTGGCGCTGGGCCGGTTGTATTCGGCGGGCGAGTTCCTCAACGTGCAGCAATACCAGCACGTACAACGCTGGGCACAGGCGATTGCCGAACGCCCGGCAGTCGTGCGTGGCCTGCGGGTAAACCGCACCTGGGGCGATGAAGCCACGCAAGTGCCGGAGCGGCATCACGCGCAGGATCTGGACTGAGTGGAGGCCGTGTTCCAGGATGGAGCATTACAAATCGCTACTGCAGGCGCTGTTCTTCATCGCCTGGACCGTCGGCCTGGGCTATCTGTCGATTCGCCGCATACGCAAGCTGCGTAATGTTACCGACCGTGAGTTCCAGGCGGCGTTGCGCCGTCATCGTATCGAGCACCACCAGGTGCTGCGCGATCGCACTAGCAGCTACGACCCGGAGCTGATCCAGGTCCACCGGATACTGGTCGATGACAAAGGGCAGCACTACCTGTACCTGTACATCAACGGATCGCCTGGGGTAATGCGCCCGCTCAGTCGCGAGCGGGCGTTGTTGGCGCTGGCCCAGGGTTAACTGTTTAATTGCGCGATTGCACTTCTGATTGATCAATGGATGATCCTGTTGAAACCACTGAAAAACCGTTTGCTTGCCATCGTCATGCAGGTGGAGCTCACCCTCAACCTCTGGGTCGGTGGCGGCTTCATGATCTGGGTGCTGTTTGACCGGGATGCCACGCGCTATTTTGAACCCTACGCAGTGTTCGCCATCATCAGCCTCTGCCTGTTCTTCGGTTGCGCGTGGTTTGTCCGCTGCCCTCTATGCAACAAGTGCATGCCGCACCTGTACAAGCCTGGTGAAGGACTGTTGATGCACCGGGTGATGCGTGTGCATGAGGTCTTCACCCACAAGGTGATCGAGTGTCCTGAGTGCAAGCAGTTGGTGAAGCTACGCGACTAGCCGCCTACCGAGCATGCCGACCAGGGCGCCAGCCATCGTCAGCAGCACATCGGCGCTGAACCGAGCGCTGTAAACGGGCAGGAAATCCCGATCGCGGGTAATGAAGTTGACGCCGGTGTTGAACAGCGCGTGGTAACCATTTGGGAAAAACGCCAGCAGGCACAGCACCACCACCAGGCCCAGGGTCCAGCCGCCGGCCGTGTCGTAGGACTGGCTGCGTAGCCAGAGGAAGATCCAGGTGAGCACGGCAGCGAAGATCGGAGTCCAGATTTGCCCGGTGAGGGCGTCGTAGAATTCCAGGGTGAAGTACATGAGGGTTGCTGAGTCCTTTCGTTGAAACGGGCTGAGCATGCTATCACGCTACACACTGGCCACGACTCACCTCTGGGGCTCAATCAGGACCGCTTCCAACCGGTCGAACCCGCTCCCGTAAAAGAACGAGAACGGCCGTCCGGCCTGATGGGCAACGTTGCCACACATCTCGCGCAGACCATTACGCCCGGCATCGGCGATATCAAACGGCTGATAAGGGTGCTCGCCCAGCGAGCCGAACTCGAACGTCAGCCACGACGATCGCACCTTGCCATAAGACGACTGGCTTTTCAGGCTGACCCTGGGCCCGCCCGCTTCCAGGCGCACGCGCAAGTCGCGGTCATCGAAATACACGCTGGCGGGCAGGCGCAGCGCGACCTGATCGTGGGTGAGAATGTCCATGTCACCGACCAGTTGCGCGCCATCGACCTCAAAGCGAGTGATCATGAACGGCATCCGTGCGGTAATCGCCGCATTGACCTGGCACATCACCTCACCGCTGATCGTGCGGTTGCCGGCAAAGGCATAGCGTCGCTCGCTGTCACTGACCAGGGTATCGAGTGCCACCTCTGGCGAAAAATCGAACTGCAGGGGCAACACCTGGCGTCCCAACGCGGTGATGCTGGCAGGCGCCGGGCCCATTTCCCGCCCAGCTGCGTTCAGGCGTCGGGCCTGGCTGTAATCCAGCTCCAGCTGCAGGCTTGTAACCACAGACTGACGCGCCTTCAAGACAGTATCGAGTTGACTGCCCAAGCCCTGTCGCTGCGCAGGACTCAACGCAGCTTCACTCCCACGTAGTAGCACCGTGTCGCTACGCTGGGGGTCCAACTCTACCTGCAGCCGCTGCGTGTCGAGTTGCTGCGAGGCCAGCACCTGCTGAACCGCCTGCTGATAGACCTCGTGTAACTGCGTCGCGTCATGGCGCAGGTGGGCACCGCCCTGAAATTGAAGCTCGGCCAGCACCACCTTGTGCTCCTTAAAGAACGCCAGGCCAATCAAGGTACACAAGCCAATAACCGAGCCAACCATCAGCGTCCATGCGCTACTTCCCTTCATTACCTGCCTGCTCCTGCCGATTGACTGTTTCCTGCGGCGCAGATGATAACCGCCATTGGCAAAACTAATGGCATTCAGATTCTATGGCGCACATTACCTACCAGGGACGGAATGCTTGAGTAACCTTGCCAAAATTCGAATTGTTTTGACCCTCAGCGTGATTGCCGGATTGCTGCCGGTCACCCTGGTCTTTGCCTGGGGCGTGCCGTGGACATACTTTAGCCGTACGTTTCCCACGACAATCTACAGTTTCATGATGCCCAACATCACTGCGGCGGCGATGCTGACGGTGGCGCTGAACAGGCAAGCGTCAACAGCAATGCGATTTCAAAGCGACCTGTGAGCCGCCTGATACCTTACAATGCGAGCCTGCCGGACCTGCCCCGCACCGTCTACACGCCCCTGGCGGCCCGCCAATGCGAGTAGCCATCCTCCCCCTCCCGTCATAGCATGCTTGCCTATCGGTCGGCACGCCAAACGGACTTGGAAGATGAACGCCAACACACAGCTCGACGCCAGTACCCTGGACCTGAACGAACAGCGCCTGCGCGCCCTGGCCCACCGCGACACCCTGGAAACCTGCAGCCTCGAACAACTGCGCGACGTGCAACTGCGCCGCTTGCGCTGGTCGCTCAAACATGCCTGGCGCAATGTGCCTTGGTACCGCCATCAGTTTGAAGCCCAGGGGCTGCACCCCGAGGACCTTCAGCAACTCGAAGACCTCGCGCGCTTTCCCTTCATCGGCAATGCCCAGTTGCAACATCACTCTCCATTCGAATTGTTTGCCGTGCCTGCGAGCCGGATCGTGCGCCTGCAGGCCTGCAACGTCGGCAGCGCCCGCTCGCCGGTCACTGGCTACACGCGCAACGACCAGGAGGTCTGGGCGGCGCTGGTCGCGCGCTCGCTGCGCGCCGCCGGTGCCCAGGCCGGCGACCGCCTGTACGTGCTCGGCGGGCAGGACGCCTTGAGCGCCAGCAGCGGCATTCAGCTGGGCGCCGAACGCCTGAACTGTGCGCTGATCCCCCTGGCGACGCACCAGGCCGGCCAGCAGGTTCGCCTGCTCTGTGACTTCCAGCCGCAGATGCTCATTGCCACGCCGTCGCGCTTGTTGGCCCTGGCCAACGAACTGGAGCGCCAGAACATCGCAGCCTCGGCGCTGTCGCTGCGCATGGCGCTGATCAGCCCGCAACCGTGCAGCAGCAGCCTGCGCCAGGAACTGGAACAGCGCCTGGGCATCCAGACCCTGACACTGTACGGCGTACCGGCACTGATGGACCCGGGTATCGGCATGGAATGCCTGGAAACCCGCGACGGCGTGACCCTCTGGGAAGACCACTTCTACCCGGAGATCATCGACCCGGACAGCGGCACACCGCTGCCCGACGGCAGCTTCGGTGAAGTGGTGCTGACCAGCTTGAGCCGCGAGGCCCTGCCGATGATCCGTTACCGCACCGGCGATACCGGCCGCCTGTTGCCTGGTACCGCCCGGAGCATGCGCCGCCTTGAACGCCTCACCGGCAACAGCGCCACTACCTTGCGCCAGAGCGCCTGAACAGGAGCCGCTCAATCGCGGTCGCGATGATCGGCGACGCCGCGCATCCAGTAGCCCTTGCTGCGGACCAATCGACGTGGAATCGAACACGCCTCGGTGAGGTAGTCACGCACCTCATTGACACTCTGGGCTTCACCGGCGATCCAGAACTGCCCAACCCCCGACGGCAATTGCAGACTGTCGATGCCCTTGAGCAACAGATTGCTGCCGGCTGCATGTTCATCGCGGAAGAACCACTCGCAATTGACTACGGCCAGCGAGTCCAGCGCTTGCAGTTCGGTCATGGTTTGAGCCTCCAGTACCACCAGGGCGCGGTCTCCCGGCGACAGGCTCTCAAGGATGCTCATCACCGCCGGAGTGCCGGTCTCGTCTGCCGCCAGCAGCATCCATTCGGCATCCTCCTGGGGAGCAAACCCGCCTCGCAACGCCGAGCAACCGATCTGATCGCCGAACTGCGCCTGCTCGACCCAGCGTCCGGCCGGGCCGTGGTCATGGCGTACGAAGTCGATATCGACATTACCCGACTGCGGGTAGTGCCGGCGGATGGTGTAGGCGCGGCTGACCTGGCTGCCACCGGCGGGCAGGAACAGCTTCAGCCATTGCGACGGCTGGCACGGTTGCGCCGTGGCGAACAGATCGCCCTTGAAGGTGACACGCCGCACCAGCGGCGTGACATCACGGATATCGATCACATCGAGGTTGTACTTCAACTTCTTGCGAAACTCGAACATGAATACTCCAGATTTACTTGGCTTTCGCCTTGGGTGAACGGGCCAGCCAGACAATGGCCAGGACAGCGCAGAACAGCCACGCGCTGGCGAGGGAGAAATCGTTCAGCGCCAGCATGTGGGCCTGGCAGTCGATGGTGCGTGCCAACGACTCCAGCGCGCCCTGGGCCGACAGCCCGAGATTGTTGAGGTTGTCCTGGGCCTGGGCGCTCCAGTGGTCGAACGGTGTCATGCGTTCGGCCAGGTCAACCTGGTGCTGACGCGCGCGGTGATCCCAGAAAGCCGGGCCGAGCGACACCGCGAAACTGGCACCGGTCATGCGCAAGGCGTTCTGCAGGCCGAGGGCCGCCGGAATCTTCTCCGGTGGCAGACGCGACAGCGAAATCGCCACCAGCGGGGTGAACAGGAACGCCGTGCCTGCGCCCATCAGCACCGAGTTCCAACCGATGAACTGAAGGTCCAGGTTGGTCTCGAAGTACATCCGCCACAGCGATGCGCCGATCCAGCAAATGAACGCCATGCTCGCCAGTACCCGCGCGTCGGTATGCTGCATCAACCTGCCGATGAAGGGCGCCAGCACCACCCCGGCGATCCCCAGGGGGGCGGTGGCGATACCGGCCCAGGTCGCGGTGTAGCCCATTTCGGTTTGCAACCACAGCGGTACCAGCACCAGCGAGGCGAAGTACAGGGCAAAGCCCAGGCTCACACTCAGGGTTCCGATGGCGTAGTTGCGCTCCTTGAACAGGCGCAGGTCGAGAATCGGATGCTGCGCGGTCAGCTCCCAGGTAATCAGCGAGGCGAACCCCAGTACGGTAATCACCGCCAGAATGCGAATCGGCGTGGCAGAGAACCAGTCCAGGTCCTGGCCCTTGTCGAGCAGGATCTGCAGCGAACCGACGGCGACCATCAACAGCAGCAGGCCGACCACGTCCACCGGCAATTTGCGTGTGGGGTTGTCGCGCCCGTTCAACACCTGGCCGAGGGTCAGCAGAATGAAGATGCCCACCGGCACGTTGATATAGAAGATCCACGGCCAACTGATATTGTCGGTCAGGTAGCCACCGAGAATCGGACCGCACACCGGGCCCAGGAAGGTGGTCATCGACCACACCACCAGCGCCGTGGTGCGCCGCGCGGGCGGAAAGATCGCCACCAGCAGCGCCTGCGACAGCGGCGCCAAGGGGCCGCAAACGGCGCCCTGGAACACCCGAAATACCAGCAGCGAGGTCAAGTTCGGCGCCAGGCCGCAGCACACCGAGGCCAGCACGAACAACACCACGGCACTGAGGAACAGCTTGACCTGGCCAAAGCGCTGGGCCAGCCAGCCAGTGAGCGGCAGGCCGATGGCCAGGGAGATGCTGAACGAGGTCAGTACCCAGGTGCCCTGGTCAGGGGCTACGCCGAGGTTACCGGAAATGGTCGGCACCGCGACGTTGGCGATGGTGGTGTCGAGCACCATCATGAAGTTGGCCATGCCGATCGCCAGCGCGCCGAGAACCAGCGTGCCACCGCTCAATGGCTCGATGGGGCGCTTGGCGCTGCTCATCGATCATTCCTCGATACGCTCAGTTTCGAGCCTTGCAGGTTTTCGGCAATGATCCGGTTGACCAGCGCTTCGCTACCGCTACCAATCTTGCCGTAAACCTCGGTGTTGTCCTGAACGCTGCTGGGCGGCTGTTCGTCCGGCTCACCCAAGGTGGCCTTGGCGGTCATCGACAGGCCGATGCGCAACGGGTGGCGCAACACTTCTTCGCGGTCCAGGGCGATGCGCACCGGCACCCGTTGCACCACCTTGATCCAGTTACCGGTGGCGTTCTGCGCCGGGATGGTGGCGAACGCTGCGCCGCTGCCGGCTTCGATGCCCTGGACGCGGCCGTGGTAGACCACGCTCTCGCCATACAGGTCGGCAAACAGTTCGACCCGCTGGCCGACTTTGATCTGGCCCAGTTGCGACTCTTTGAAGTTGGCCTCGACCCAGACTTTATCCAGCGGCACCAGGCCCATCAGCACAGTGCCCGGTTCGATGTGCTGGCCCACTTGCACCGCGCGCTTGGTGATCAGGCCGTCAACCGGCGCCGGCACCTTGGTCCGCGCCAACGCCAGGTAGGCTTCACGCACGCGCTCGGCGGCGGCGGCCACCTGCGGATGGTTTTCTACCGTAGTGCCCTGGATCCGCGCCTGCAGCCCGACCAGCTTGGCCTGCGCCGCACGCAGGCCCGACTGGGCGATCTGCGCGGCTTCTTCGGCATGGTGCAGGTCTTCGCCGGAGACACCGCCCTGGGCGATCACCGACCGGCGCCGTTGCAGGTCCTGGTTGGCCCGGTTGGCTTCGGCCTGGCGCAGCTTGACCTGGGCGAGCAGATCGTTTTCTTCGGCGAACAGGCTGTTGACCGTGCGCACGGTCATAGCCAGTTGGTGAGTGGCGGCGTCCAGGCTCAGGCGCGCATCGGCCGGGTCGATTTCGACCAGGGTGTCACCCGCCTTGACCGTATCGGTGTTCTGGATGTTCACCGCCGTGGCGGTACCACGTACCTGGGCGGAAATCAGCACCACATCGCCCCGTACATAGGCGTTGTCGGTGCTTTCATACGTGCGGCCATACACCCAGTACCACAGGCCGGCAGCCGCGGCCGCAGCCAGTGCAACCAGGGTAATGAGCAGGAAAATCGGGCCGCGGCGCGACTTGGCCGGAGCCGGGGCTGGGGTTTGGGTGGCGTCAGTCATGGGAGGTTCCTGCAAGCGTAGTGGAGTTCTGATCAGCTTCTTTCCAGCCGCCGCCGATCGCGCGCAGCAGGCCGGCATGGTTTTGCAGCGCTGAGGTCTTCAACTGGACCAATTGCATGCGCGTGTCGAGAACCCGGGTCTGGGCGTCGAGCACATGCAGAAAATCAGTGAGGCTTTGCCGGTAACGCAGGTTTTCCAGGCCGTAGACCTGTTCGGCCTCATCCAGCCCTTGCACGGTTTTCAGCCGCTGGCCCTCAATGGCACGCAGTTGCGAGACATGCCCGGCCACTTCACTCAAGGCGTTGACCAGGGTCTGGCTGTAGCTGGCCACGGCTTCGGCATAACTGGCCTGCTGGGCCTGGTATTGGCCACGTAAACGTCCGGCGTCGAAGATCGGCAAGGTCACTGCCGGGCCCACGCCATAGGTGCGGCTGTCGTGGTGGAAAAGGTTCTGCAAGCTGAAGCTCTGGAAGCCTGCGAATGCGAGCAGGTCGATGTTCGGATAGAACGCCGCACGGGCGGCGCCGATGCGCTTGCCTTGTGCTTCGACGCGCCAGCGCTGGGCAACCACATCGGGCCGGGCACCGATCAACTCGGCCGGCAGATGGCCCGGCAAGGCCACGCGCTGACGCGGGTCAGCGACTTTGGGCTGCCATTGCTCGCCCCAGCCCGGGCCCTTGCCGGCCAGGGCCGCCAGCCGTAACTGATAGCCACGGGCGGCGCCTTGCAGGCGCGCCTGCTCGGCTTCAAGCAAAGGGATTGGCCCGCGCGCACGCACCACGTCAACCTGAGTTCCCAGGCCAGACTTCAGCCGGTTTTCACTCAACTGCAGGATGCTGCGGCGTTGTTCCAGGGTCTGGTTGACGATGGCCTGCTGCTCAAGCACACCGCCCAAGGCGAACCAGGTTTCCACCAGGCTGCCACTGAGCGCCAGACGGGCGACCGCCTGATCGGCCTCGGCGGCGCGCAGGCTACCCACTGCGGCTTCGTTCAGAGAGCGATTGAGGCCCCACAGATCGAGGTTGTAACGCCCTTGCAGCAACGCTTGGCCATCGGTGTGCCAGACCCCGGCTTCATCGGCACCAGTCTTGTAGTGCTGTGAATCCTGGCTACGCAGGATCTGGGTCATGGCCGACGGGCTCGGCCGCGTGTTGGCCAGGGTGATGCCGGCATCGGCTTGCGCCCGCTCGATACGCGCACTGGCAATCGCAAGGCTAGGCGAGGTGTCCAGACCGGCAGCCAGCAGGCGATTGAGGTCGGCGTCGTTGAAGCTCAGCCACCAGCGATCATCCGCCGCAGACGAGGGCTGGGTACCGGCGTGCTCGATGTCCAGGCCGGCATCGAGCTGTTCGGGTGACAAGGGTTTGGGCGGTTCAGGGCTATGCCCGGGGCTCACGCAGCCTGGCAATGCCAACAGCAGGCAGATCGCCAGCCAATGCTGAAGCGAAGAAGAGGATTCCATCACAACATCCTTGAAGGGTTGGGTTGCAACGGGATGATAGGTAGCCCCTGACATATTGAAAATTGCAATAAACCGAGACTAGACTTGCGTTTTTTGCAAAGGACTGCGAAATGAACCTGCCTGATCTGAACCTGCTGCTGACCTTCGATTCGATGTTGCGCGAAGGCAGCGTCACCGGCGCCGCCGAGCGCATGAACCTGAGCATTCCCGCCATGAGCCGGCGCTTGTCGAACCTGCGCGAAGCCATGGGCGACCCGCTGTTCGTGCTGGCCGGACGCCGCCTGGTCCCCACTCCCCTGGCCCTGGACCTGGCGCCCCAGGTGCACAACCTGCTGGAAGAGGCGCGCAATGTGCTGGGCACTAAACAGAAGCTCAACCTGGGCACGGTAAAGCGAGTATTCACCCTGCGCACCGAGGATGGCTTCACCGGTGCCTGGGCCCTGCGCCTGAGCCAACGGGTGGCGCAACAGGCCCCGCATGTGACCTTGAGTTTCATGTCCCAAGGCAACGAGGATGTCGCCGCCCTGCGCGACGGCCTGATCGACCTCGACATCGGCATCGCCGGCCCCCTGGGGCCCGAGGTCTATAAGCAGCGCCTGTACATCGACACCTTCGTTGGCGTGGTCAACAATCAGCACCCCCTCGCGCGCCAGAGCAGCGTCAGCGCTGAGGACCTGGTGGCCTTCCCTCACCTGTCGGTGTCACGCCGCGGCCGCACCCGCGGTCCGCTGGACCTTGCGCTGGAAAAGGTCGGCTTGCAACGCAAGGTGCCGTTGGTGGTTCCGGGCTTTCAGGCGGCCATGCAACTGGCCAGTTCCTCGGACATGATTGCGGTGATCCCGCAGCGCTTCGTCGAATGGTCGCTGCCGCTGCTGCCGCTGCACATTTTCCCGCTACCGCTGGAGACCCCCAGCGGCGAGTTCTGCCAGGCCTGGCACCCGCGCGTGAACAATGACCCGGTACATCGCTGGTTGCGCCAAATGGTGCAGGAGTGTTCCTGCAGCTGAATCGGCTATTCTGCGACGGGCGCCAAATGCGTTAGCTGGCGCCCCAGTGCCTGGATTGCTCATTGCTCCTGCTCCTTCACCCGGCTGAACCAGACCACATCCACCTCCCGGATCGTCACGCTGTTGCGAGTACGACGCCCGACGGTGGCGTAGCACACCCCAAGCAATTCATGCCCAAAGCGGCGCGACATCAGCTCCACGCTCAACGGATTGATGAAGATCTTGTTATCAGCAAACTCCAGGCGCTCGACGGCAATACCGGCGTCACGCATGTCGCGGGTCAGTTCGTTGAATGCACAAAGCCTGAGCGCAAACTCATCGGCCAGAATGCTCATCGACGGATTCCCCTGGGGGGAAAAGACATTGAAGACTGACATGTCATACCCCTTCACGACGTCGTCATTGATCACCGGAACGCTGAGCTGAGCAGCCAGGTTCATTGTGGCGTTGGCGTGGTTTGCTCACGGTGATCTCCTTGAGTTTGCGTTGCCGGGCCAGTACGGACTCGCCCCGTTCCACCGCACCTGCCTGGTACACGGCAATGCGCTGGTCTTCACCACCAGCAAAGGAGTGCTCGGCGAGTCTGGTAAAGCCCTCGCCAAGTGAACCCAGGATGGTTGTTTGAGCCTAATACAGGCGGGTGATCGACCTTCCTGGACCCATACGCCTGCGGCTCTAATGGTGCGATTGGCACCGCGTTCGGTTCGCGCTACGAGCTATACGAGGTCAGCTTGAGCGTACGCATAAGTCCATGTGTGCATCCTTTCAGCGCTGCTGATGGATACACCTTAGAAGAACACGCCCAGCTTGTCGGCTGCGTTTTGTGCAAAGGTCGATTGCGTGCTTTCAGGCGCCTGGCATCACCATGGCGGGGATGCTGGCGTTAGGGAAATTCTGAAAAAGACTTCCTGATTTGGCAAAATCTGCGGACACCAATCGCCGAGTTTTTCGATGATGACGCAACTGACCTTTGCCGATGCCGAGTACGCCGGCAAGCGCAAGCAGACCCGTAAGGAACTGTTTCTGATCGAGATGGATCGGGTCGTACCCTGGAAGGGTTTGATTGCCCTGATCGAACCCCATTACCCGAAGGGCGAAGGCGGTCGTCCGGCCTATCCGTTGATGGCGATGCTGCGCGTTCATCTGATGCAGAACTGGTTTGGCTATAGCGATCCGGCGATGGAAGAAGCGCTGTACGAGACTACTATCCTGCGCCAGTTTTCCGGTCTGAGCCTGGAGCGTATCCCAGACGAAACCACCATCCTCAACTTCCGTCGCCTGCTGGAAAAACACGATTTGGCCACTGGCATTCTCGGCGTGATCAATGACTATCTGGGCGACCGTGGCTTGTCACTGCGACAAGGCACCCTCGTCGATGCCACGCTGATTCATGCGCCCAGTTCGACCAAGAACAAGGACGGCAAACGCGATCCGGAAATGCACCAGACGAAGAAGGGCAACCAATATTACTTCGGCGCCAAAGCGCACATTGGTGTCGACGATGAGTCAGGGTTGGTGCACAGCGTGATCGTCACGGCGGCCAACGTCGCGGACGTAATCCAAGTCGACAAACTACTGCACGACGCTGAGAACGTGGTCTGTGCTGATGCGGGCTATACCGGTGTCGAGAAGCGCGAAGAGCATGCGGGACGCGAAGTTATCTGGCAGATTGCGGCGCGCCGCAGCACCTATAAGAAACATGGCAAGCGCAGCGCATTGTACAAAGCGATACGCAAGATCGAGAAAGCCAAGGCCCAGGTTCGCTCCAAGGTTGAGCATCCATTTCGGGTGATCAAACGCCAGTTTGGTTACACCAAAGTGCGTTTCCGAGGCTTGGTGAAGAACACTGCACAGACGGTGACGCTGTTTGCCCTGTCGAACCTGTGGATGGCGCGTCGACAGTTGCTCTCTGCTGCAGGAGAGGTACGTCCGTGAGTCGGAAAATGCCTGCTGCGAGGTACTTGCAGCGGCAAGAATGGCTGAAACAGACGGCAGATTTGACCAGGATTTGAGCGACTGCCATTTTTTGAAAGCGCCGATGACGAAGTAGCCGAAAAACAGGGGGCTACTTCAGACCATCCTTAGCGCTAAGAAGGGAAGAGTCTGTAGAAAAGCCGACCTGGCCGAAGGGGTATGCGATGACTTACCGGGAGGCAGCAGTCACTCGCACTTTACGCGCCCAACGCTTACTGCTTCGCTGGCGGGCACTCAGCTTGTAGAAAAACCATCGAGTAGGTGAAGTGCCGGTCGAAGGTCAGGGGTGGAGTACCAGGGGCGGTCCACTCCGCGTACTGGCCGCTCATGGTGGTAGGACTGTCCAGCTTGCCCATCGCCATGCTCGCCACATTACCGACCCCGGAAATGGGAATGCCGCCGTACCAATGGACATCCTGTCCGTTTTGGAACCAGCTGCCATTCCAGTGCGGCTGGCTGGTGGAATACCAAGTGTGATCCGCCTTCAGGCAGACAGTCTGAACCGTTGCCGAGGCGCCACCTGGGATGTTGAACGTCGATACTCGCCACAGGCCAGTGGGCGAACTGTCAGCCTGAGCCGCCCCGACAGAACCGGCGGCAATACCAAGCACAAGTGCCAATTTAACGATGCTTCCTTTCATAAGGTTTCTCCATAGAAACGTCTTGCGTTGAGTACAGCTGAGTGAGTGCTCAGCCACGAATAAACTGTATATGCATACAGTATTTATACGCAAGCGTTTCGAGAGAAAAATGTGCTCATCGTTTGCACCAGCACTCGATTGCCACCAAGCCATGGAGGCGAACTCACCTGCACACGCGACATGCATGACTGCGCTCTTGAGGCAAACTTGAGCTTAGGGCAAGCTCTGAATGATCACGTGAGCAGAAAAGGACTTCACCGATGCCATTTTCACCGAACGAACGAACCGCACTACTGGCGCTCAAAGGCGTAGGGCCTACCGTCATTGCCAGGCTCGAACAAATGGGCATCGACTCGCTGGCGGAACTGGGCAAGTCGGATGTCAGCGATATCCTGGCTCAAGCATCCGCCGCGTCAGGATCGACCTGCTGGAAGAACAGCCCACAAGCCCGAGCCGCCATTAGCGTAGCCGTCGAGCTTGCCAGAGTTTCCCTGCAGGACGAGGCGCTACCTGATCCAGAAACCTCAATGGAAAACGGTGCCCGCTAGCGCCTCAAGGTTTTCGCTCAAGCTCTATTGCTGCGGCGCTGAAGAAAATGATGACCCCTGGTATCAATAGCGCCAACAGGTATTGACCGGGGTGCACCAATAGTCCGATGGCCCAGAGTGCCAACAGTGAACCACCGACGATACGCCGTTGACGCGGTGTGAACCGTTCTCGAAATGCTTCCAGCTTCTTGCGCAAAGCCACTACCACTCTCCCCCTTTGAATAGCCAGATGCTAGGCTCACCGCGCTGTGTGCACGAAGCAGCACAGTGAGTCAGGTCGTCAATCTAGCGAGCATGAGTAATGGAAGCAAAGGCATTCGCGCGAACACTGAAAGCCTCGATCAACGAGGTAAAATCACAGGGCCATGAGAGCATTCACTGCGACAATCTTGTCAATCATATTGACGCGCTTGTCGAAGCCACCTCGCAAAACGGCAACTCAATCAGCCAGTCAGGACAGAACGCAATCAAGACCATGCTGCTACTGAACGGTGGTGCAGCAATCGCCCTGCTGGCGTTCATTGGCAAGCTCTCAGACAACAACAGCGGCGCAATCGTGGACTTCGCCTATTCGCTGACGGCCTTTGTCATCGGGGCATTGGCCATAGGTATCAGCGCCTGCATGACCTACCTTGCGCAGATCGCATTTGACAGCAATGTAACGTGGCACAACAAAGTCGGTACCACTTTGCAATTGAGCTGCATCGCCTTAGGCCTGGCTTCAATACTCCTCTTTGCCTTCGGCACCTATGCCACCTACCAGGCACTTTTGTGCCTGGCCACTTGCGCGTAATCCGTCGAACCACAGGTGTTCGCCATGAAGGCACTTTCAATTCGCCAACCCTGGGCCTGGCAAATTCATCCACCTCAGCGCAACGACTCGTGAAACCAAGGTAGAATCACTAAATTTTAAAGCGGCCTTGAAAATGCTTAATTCAATCCAAGCACTACGCGCTCTAGGGATTCTCCGATCAA
>NZ_JAMDGZ010000025.1 GCF_028656935.1 Pseudomonas rubra | reverse complement strand
GGGTTCATGGAGCCCTTACGTTGAAACGCACGCCAAACTCATCCCAGAACAGCCATTCGGCGACCGCCACGAACAGCATCACGAACAGACTGGCGAACAGTACCGCCCCAAGCATGCCGCGATGCGCCCGCAGCCGCCACAGTCGCGCCGGGCATAGCAGCAGATAGAGGGCAAGGGGCAGGGCGGCATAGAGCAGGAAACTCAGGTCGTAGGCCATTCCGGTGGTAAAGATCAAGAAAAAATTAGCCCCGGCCTCACTCAAATGAGTGAAATACAAAGTGCTTCTTGTCAGTAAGAAAGTAATCAGCCACAGCGATGTCAGTAGCAGTAGATAGCGCAGTGGCGCTGAGCGAATGGCGTGCATGGCGTTTGCCTTGTTATTGCAGAAGAAGTGGGCAGGCAAACTAGCGCTTGAAATGAGAAAAATTCGTCAAATAAATGCAGTGAGGAAGTTGCTCTCTGGTTTATAGTGGTTGTTCTCTACTGCGCCAGGATGCGCGCGAGGTGCTAATGATAATCGCCCTTGTTATTTGTGTAAGGAGCTTGTGAATGGCCTTCAGAACATTGACCTACGATGTCTTTCACCTGGGGTTGTACATGATCACCGCACTGGCCTGGACCAGCCTGTGTGTCATGGTGCTGCTTACCGCGCGCAGGCGTCGATCCACCGCAGTACCGGCCAGCGGGCTGTGTGTTGCTGGTGTGGGCGCACTGGTATGTGTAGGTATCCTGTTGGCGGATGTGCTGCGCCTGATAGATCACAGGGTCGTGTTATTTAGTTTGCTGGTTTTTGGTGTTTTCGCCCCCGTGCTGACTGTCGGTGGTTTGTATAGGCGTCTTAATCAGCGGCGTGGAACTGTCGGTTAGTTTGTTGTGTAGGAAAATGTACATTTAGAAGTAAGAGATTTCCGAATTTTAATTTGTTGAAAGAGATGGCGCTCCCTGTAGGGCGCCATCTCAAGTTATTGATGATCAGAAGTGTGCTTTTACCAGGAAGCTTGCAGTGTTCTGATCGGTGTCGAAGGCATCGCTGTCTTTGATCCCGTACTTGTTCTTCCAGTAGTCGTATTCGAAACCGACATACAGCTGCTTCTCGCCCCAGTTCAACGCTTTGCCCAGGTCATATTTGACCTGCGGGTTGAAGTGCAGGTTGGCGTGGTAGGTGCCACGACGGCTGGTGGCGTCGTTGTCCACCACCCAGTCCATGAAGCCGTCGATGAGGATGTCGGACTTGCCCACAGGGATGGTGTAGGACCAAACCGGCGTGATCTGCCAGACGTTGTCACCGGCGCGGCTGCCTTCGGTGTTGCGCTGGTAGAAGTTCAGCTGGAAGTAGTCAAAGCCGGGGATGTCCAGGTCGAAGCCCGGGCCGATCAGGTAGGACTCGGTGTCACCTTCGCCGAACTCGTAGGTCATGGCCAGCAGCACGTCCTTGACCGGGCCGAAGGCCAGCTTCTGGTCGAAGATCTTGCCAAACGACAGGCGCGGGCTGATCTCGCCGTAGTAGGTGTTGGGGCCGTTGTTGAAGTCCTTGTCGCCGTTGTAGAAGATCTTGTCGACGAAGATGAAGTTGTCGCCGTACTTCCAGGCATCGGCGTGCTCGAAGGTCACCGTCTGCTGGATCGATGGGTTGACGGCAAAGTTCTTGCCCCACAGGTAGGTCAGGCTGTTGTTCTGCCATTGCAGCAGATCACCGGCGCTGGCGGCGGTGCTGGCCGCCAGCAGGCCGCTGGCGAGGATCAGGCTGTTGGTAATACGCATCGCGTCGTTGCTCCCTTGATTGATTCTGTATCGGTGCTCTGGTGTGGCGCCGTTGGGTTTAATACTTGTCTTCCGGGTCAGCTTTTTTCGATTGGCCACAGCTGTTTGGCAAGAGCTGCGCCAACCTTCCAGGTCAGGCACAGGCATTCCTGCTCGACGTCTTTCTGAACAGCTGAAAAAGGGTATTTCAGGTTGGCGTGACGCTTGCCAACCGCCCGAATTCATTGACTGAGCGGTCAGCAAACGCAGGCAGGATCCGTCCTGCCCTGATCGAGGGGGCGCGCAGATTACTGGCTTGCGCGCCGGTCCTCAAGTGCTCCGTCCTGGAGCGGGTGAGGCAAAAACTGTGCGTTTGGTCAGCTTTTAGAAGTGAACCTTGACCAGGGCGCTGGTGACGCTTTGGTTGGTGTCGAGTTTCCCACTGTTCTCGATGCCGTATTTGTCTTTCCAGTAGCTGTACTCGATACCCACGTACAACTGCTTGGCACCCAGGTTCAACGCCTTGCCCAGGTCGTACTTGACCTGTGGGTTGAACTGCAGGTTGGCGTGGTAAGTGCCGCGGCGACTGGTGGCATCGTTGTCTACCACCCAGTCCATGTAGCCGTCGATCAGGACGTCGGATTTGCCCACGGGGATGGTGTAGGAGAAGGTCGGGGTAATCTGCCAGACGCGATCACCGGGGCGGCTGCCTTCGGTATTGCGCTGCATGATGTTCAGGGTGAAGTAGTTGAAACCAGGGATCGCCAGGTCAAAGCCAGGGCCGATCAGGTAGGCCTCGTTGTCGCCTTCGCCGGACTCGTAGGTCATGGCGATCAGTACGTCCTTGATCGGGCCGAACTCGAACTTGCGATCGAAGATCTTGCCCAGTGACAGGCGCGGGCTGAACTCACCGTAGTAGGTGTTGCTGCCCTTGTTGCGGTCGGTGCCGCCGTTGTAGAAGATTTTGTCGATGAACAGGAAGGTGTCACCGTACTTCCACTTGTTGGCATGCTCGAAAGTCACCGTCTGCTGGATCGCCGGGTTGACCTGAAAGTCCTTGCCGTAGAGGTAGGTGAGGCTGTTGGTGTGCCAGAGCAGCAAGTCCCCTGCGGCGGCTGGCAAGCTCGCCAGCAGACTGCTACCAAGCAGAAGGGAAGTGGTGATGCCTTTCATGTTGTGATTCCCGGCTTTGTTATTGTTGGTTTTCGGTTTTTTGGCGCGAAGCGCCCCGGCCGACCCGCTCCCACGGGTCGACGGCCTTGCGTAGTGCTCAGGTGACGCCGGGCGGCATGCGCCGCCCAAAGGCTCAGTGCTGGTGGGCGGTATCGTTGTGGGTGGCGCGTTCGGCACCACCGAGGATGTTGAACAGCAGGTTGAGGATCAACGCGCTGACGGTGGCCATGGCAATGCCGCTGTGGGTAATCGGTTCCATCCACTGGGGCATCTGTGCGAAGAATTCCGGACGCACTACCGGGATCAGGCCCATGCCGACGCTGACGGCCACCAGCAACTGGTTGCGGCGGTCGGCGATGTCGGCTTCCTGAAGGATCTTGATGCCAGTGGCGGCAACCATGCCGAACATGGCAATCGATGCGCCACCCAGTACCGCCGGTGGAATCGAGGCAATCAGGAACGCCGCTTTTGGCAACAGGCTGAGCAGGATCAGAAAACCACCGGCAACCACCGTGACATAGCGGCAACGCACGCCAGTCATCTGCACCAGGCCGATGTTCTGGGCGAACGAGGAGTGGGTGAAGGTGTTGAAAAAGCCGGCCACGAACGAGGCACCGGCGTCGCACAGCAGGCCGCGACGCAGCATGCCGGGGGTCACTTCACGTTCGGTGACCTTGCCCAGGGCGAGGAACATGCCGGTGGACTCGACGAAGATGATCACCACCACCAGGCACATCGACAGGATCGGCGCCAGGCTGAAGGTCGGCATGCCGAAATGCAGCGGGGTCACCACCTGTACCCAAGGCGCTTCGCTCAGTCCCGAGAGGTCGACCATGCCGATGGAGCCGGCAATGATGTAGCCCAGGCCCATGCCGATGAGTACCGACACATTGACCCAGAAACCGCGCATGAAGCGGTTGATCAACAAGATGGTGGCCAGCACCAGGCCGGCGACGGCCAGGTAGACGGGGGAGCCGAAGGGCGCGGCATCGGCGCCGCCGCCTGCCCAGTTGACCGCAACCGGAAACAGCGACAAGCCAATCGAGGTGATGACCGTACCGGTCACCAGGGGCGGGAAGAAACGCACGACTTTGGACATGAACGGCGCAATGATCATGCCGAAGAAACCGGCGGCGATGGTCGCGCCGAAAATCCCCTGCAGGCCGACGCCAGGCATGCCGGCCATGGCCACCATGCTGCCAACGGCGGCAAAGCTTGCGCCCATCATCACCGGCATGCGGATGCCGACTGCGCCAATGCCGAACGACTGGACGATGGTGGCGACACCCGCGACCAGCAGGTCGGCATTGATCAGGAAGGCGACTTCTTCACGAGATAGTCCGGCGGCTTGACCGATGATCAGCGGCACGGCAATCGCGCCTCCGTACATCAGCAATACATGCTGCAGACCCACCAGGAACAGTTGGAACAGGGGCAGTGGCTGTCGTGGGGGCGCAACAGGGATGTACGCCTTGCGTGACTCGGACATGCAACACCTCGGTTTTGTTTTTATTGTTCATTTGCATTGTGCAGCGCAGCGTCAGGCCAGACGCTGTGAGGCGGCCCTCGCGGGCCGCCGGGTAGATCAGTTGGTTGGCGCTCCTTTGGCGACCCAGGCGCCGATCAGTTCACGTTCCTGCTGGGTCATTTGAGTGATGTTGCCCAGGGGCATGATCTGCGTGGCCACGGCTTGCGCCTGGATGCGCGCAGCCTGTTGCTGGATCTGCTGCGGGGTATCGAGCATCACTCCGGCCGGGGCGGCGCTGAACAGCGGGCTGGTCGGTTTGGCCGAATGGCACACCGCGCAACGCTCCTGGATGACGCTATGGATCTTGTCGAAACCGGCATCGTCGAGCTTGGCAGTGGCCTCGGCCGGGGCTGCAGCGGGGGCGGCAGGCTGGGCCGGGGCTGCGGCCTGTTCGGCGGCTTTCTGGGCAGCGGTCTTGCCACCCAGGGCGGTTTCCGGCAGCGGCTGGTACTCGATCTTGGCGGCGGCCTGTTCTGGGGCGCGCGGCATCGGCGCGGGGCCAGTGACGTATGCCAGGCAGATCATCGACAAGGCACCGACCGGCAGCGTCCAGGCGTACTTGTTGCTGTCATGACGGGTGTTGAAGTAGTGACGCACCAACACCGCAGCCACCGCAATACCGCCCAGGATCAACCAGTTGTACTGGCTGCCGTAGGTGCTCGGGAAGTGGTTGCTGATCATGATGAACAGCACCGGCAGGGTGAAGTAGTTGTTGTGCCGCGAGCGCAGCAGGCCCTTGGCCGGCAGCAAGGGGTCCGGTGTCTGGTTGGCTTCAATGGCGGCGACCAACTGACGTTGCGCCGGCATGATGATGCGGAACACGTTACCGACCATGATGGTGCCGATGATCGCGCCGGTGTGCAGGTACGCACCACGGCCGCTGAACACCTGGCTGAAACCGTAGCAGGCGGCAATCACCAGCACGAACAGGACCAGGCCGAGCAGGCCGGGGCGCTTGCCCAGTGGCGAGTCACAGAGGAAGTCGTAGATAAACCAGCCGGCGATCAGCGAACCGACACCGATGGCAATGCCTTCACCACCGCTCAAGGTACTACCGGGGGCCAGCAGGTACAGGGTCGGGTTCCAGTAGAACACCAGGCACAGCAGGGCGATACCCGACATCCAGGTGAAGTAGGCTTCCCATTTGAACCAGTGCAGGTTCTCCGGCATTTTTGGCGGAGCCAGCTTGTACTTCTCCAGGTGGTAGATCCCGCCACCGTGAATCGCCCAGAGATCGCCGGACAGACCGTCGCGCGGGTTGGCCCGGTTGAGGTTGTTTTCCAGCCAGACAAAGTAGAACGACGCGCCAATCCAGGCCACGCCAGTAATCATGTGAACCCAGCGCACGCTCAGGTTCAGCCATTCCAGCAGATGTGCTTCCACAGTCTTTACCTCTACCCTGGCACCCTGTCGCCGGGTGCTCAGGTCTTCTCTTATTGGTGGGGGGCGAGGATCAACTGCTCATCCTCATTGAAAAAATGCTCATCGCAGTTGTTGCCAGTGCCACTGCGATCAACCACCAGGAAGTCATCCCGCTTTTCGATCGTCAGCACCGGGTGGTGCCAGACGCCGCGATGGTAATTGATGCCCTGCCTTCCATTACTGATGAAGGCACGGACCAGGCCTGATACAGGTGCATCGCCAACGGGCGCGACCACGATCAGAAAGGGGTTGCCGAGCAGCGGAATGAAAGCCTGGCTGCCCTGCGGATGGCGCTCCAGCATGCGAACGGTCAGGGGCATGTCCTGCGCGTCGGCGCGGAAGATGCTGATGATCGCCTTGTCGTCGGGTTGCGCGGTTTCGACCGTGGCCAGACGATGGAAGCGCATGGTCGAGCCGTTGTTGATCATGAAGTGGTCGCTGCCGTCGGTTTCGATCACGTCACCAAAAGGGGCGAAGGCTTCTTTGCTCAGGGGCTCAATCACTAAAGTGCGCATGCTGTTTTCTCTTTGTTCTGTAGGGATGTCTTAAAGCTGAAGCAGGCGGAACAGGGCGATCAGGTTGATCTGCGCCAGTGCTTCCTTGAATTCGGCTTCGACCGAGTTGTGGATGCGCTTTTCAAAGGCGGCCAGAATCTGGTGCCGGTTACTGCCTTTGACCGCCATGATGAACGGGAACTTGAACTTCGCTTTGTAGGCATCGTTGAGTTCGGTGAAGCGCGTGAACTCTTCGGCGGTGCACTGGTGGATGCCGGCGCCGGCCTGTTCGTGGGTGCTCGACTCGGTCAGTTCGCCCTGTATCGCGGCCTTGCCGGCGAGGTCCGGGTGCGCGTTGATCAGCGCCAGTTGAGCGGCGTGGTCGGCGCTGAGCAGTATGTCGCTCATACGCTGATGCAGGGCCTCGATCTGCTCGATCTCCTGCAACTGGCCCAGGTCGTAGGCCTTCTCGGCAACCCATGGCGAGTGTTCGTAGATGTCGGCGAAGGCTTCGACGAATGCTGTGCGATCCAGGGTCGAAGGCTTCAACGTCTTGAATGCGGTCATTGGGCTTTCTCGGCTTGGAAAGGGTGGGTGGCATGCCAGTGGCGGGCGATGTCCACGCGCTTGGCGAACCAGACCTGGTCATGGCTCTTGGCGTACTCGATGAAGCGCTTGAGCGCCGCCAGGCGCGCCGGGCGGCCGATCAAGCGGCAGTGCAGGCCGATCGAAAGCATCTTCGGCGCATCGCTGCCTTCTTCGTAGAGCACATCGAAGGCGTCCTTGAGGTACTGGAAGAACTGCTCGCCGCAGTTGAAACCCTGCACCTGGGTAAAGCGCATGTCATTGGTGTCCAGGGTGTAGGGGATCACCAGGTGCGGCTTGTCGGTCGGGTTGTTGTGTTCCCAGTAGGGCAGGTCGTCGTCGTAGGTGTCGCTGTCGTAGAGGAAACCACCTTCTTCCATCACCAGGCGGCGGGTGTTCGGCCCGGTGCGGCCGGTGTACCAGCCCAGCGGACGCTCGCCGGTGAGTTCGGTGAGGATGCGGATGGCTTCGAGCATGTGCTCGCGCTCCTGGGCCTCATCCATGTTCTGGTAATCGATCCAGCGGTAGCCGTGGCTGCAGATCTCGTGGCCGGCTTCAACCATGGCGCGGATCACATCGGGGTGGCGCTGGGCGGCCATGGCCACGGCGAAAACGGTCAAGGGTACGCCGGTGTCCTTGAACAGCTTGAGCAGGCGCCACACACCGGCACGGCTGCCGTATTCGTACAGCGATTCCATGCTCATGTTGCGCGCGCCCTGCAGTGGCTGGGCGGCGACCATTTCCGAGAGAAAGGCTTCGGACTCTTTATCGCCGTGAAGGATGTTGCGTTCGCCACCTTCTTCGTAATTGAGCACGAAAGACAAAGCAATGCGGGCATTCCCCGGCCAGCGCGGATGGGGTGGGGTGTTGCCGTAACCGATCAGGTCGCGAGGGTAATCAGCGCTCACTGCAGTCTTCCTTCTTGTACGTGAATGCGGAGGGCGTGGGCACCCGTGAAGGGTATCGGCCACGACGATGGATTGATTGTATACAACTTTGTTTGCGATTTGTAAGCCTGTTTTTTCGCTTTTCTTTGCCTTTTTACCCACGTTCGCTGTGACAGAAAGCCCTGCAAGAAACCTGCCTTATCGGTCAACTAATGACGTTCCCGTCGGCCAGTGGCGGGGTTTTGCGACTGGTGGCCTGTTTATAGGCGGAGGAGTGGGTTGCCCGGAAAGAATACCGAATTATTGTGTACAATTTTATCGATAAATGTCTTAATCGTCCGACAGCCGCACGTTGTCGGGCGTTCCGAGCCTGGCCTGCGGGTATTTTTTGCCCACACATAGAGCAGAGGCGAGCAAGCAATGGGACGTTTGACCACGCATGTACTGGATGCCGCTCATGGCTGCCCCGGCAGCTCGATCAAGGTTGAGCTGTACCGGGTCGAAGGCCAGCAACTGGAGCTGGTGAACACCACCCTGACCAACAGCGATGGCCGTTGCGACGTGCCGCTGTTGCAAGGCGATGACTACCGCAGTGGCGTCTACCAGTTGCAGTTCAGCGCTGGCGACTACTACCGTGCCCGTGGCGTGCAACTGCCCGAGCCTGCGTTCCTGGACGTGGTGGTGCTGCGTTTTGGCATCAGTGCCGAGCAGGATCATTACCACGTTCCGCTGTTGATCTCGCCGTACAGTTACTCGACCTATCGCGGAAGCTAGTTGGTCGCTAGAAGAATCTTCGTAGGTCCTTGCCCGCTCACACTGCGGGCTTTTTTTTGCCTGGGCTTTTTGCCTTCTGTGGGAGTGGGCTTGCCCCGCGATGAGGCCTTCACAAACAACAAAAAGCCCCACCCGAAGGTGAGGCTCTGTTGTACCAGTATGCCGTGTTACAAGAACACGAACTTGGCAATAAAGATCGCCGTCAGCACCCACAGGCTGGCCGAGATCTCCTTGTAGCGCCCGGTCCCGGCCTTGAGCACCACGTAGGTGATAAAGCCCAGGGCGATACCGTCGGCAACCGAGAAGGTCAGCGGCATCATGATCGCGGTGACGATTGCCGGGATGCTGTCGGTAGCTTCATCCCAGTCGATATGGGCCATGCTGCCCATCATCAACATTGCCACGTAGATCAGCGCGCCGGCCGTGGCGTAGGCAGGAATCATCCCGGCCAGCGGTGCGAAGAACATCGCGGCAATGAAGAACAGGCCGACCACCACGGCGGTGAGCCCGGTACGGCCACCGGCGGCAACCCCCGCCGCACTCTCCACATAGCTGGTCACCGGCGGTACGCCGACCACGGCGCCAAACACGCTGGAGGCACTGTCTGCTTTTAGCGCCCGCGACAGGTTCTCGATGCGCCCGTCGGCATTCACCAGGTTGGCCCGCTGGGCCACGCCCATCAGGGTGCCGGCAGTGTCGAACATGTGCACGAAGAGGAAGGCGAAGACCACGGCAATCATGCTGACGTTGAACACCCCGGCAACGTCCATGGCCATCCAGGTTGGCGCCAGGCTCGGTGGTAGCGAGAACAGGCCGCCGTACTCGACCAGGCCCAGGCCCCAGCCGGCCAGGGTGACGCTGATGATGCTGATCAGGATCGCACCGAACACCCGGTGGTAGCTGAGCACCGCGATCATCAGAAAGCAGATGGCCGCCAGCAGTGGTCCAGGTTCGTGCAGCGAGCCGAGCTTGATCAGGGTTGCCGGGCTGTCGACGACAATCCCTGCGGTTTTAAGACCGATCAGTCCGAGAAACAATCCGACGCCGGCGCCCATGGCATGCCGCAGGCTCACCGGAATGCTGTTGAGCAGCCATTCGCGCACCCGCGACAAGGTCAGCAGCATGAACAACACGCCGGAGACGAACACCGCGCCGAGCGCTGCTTCCCAAGTGTAGCCCATGGTCCCGACCACGGTGTAGGTAAAGAAGGCATTGAGCCCCATGCCCGGCGCCAGGCCAACTGGCCAGTTGGCGTACAGGCCCATCAGCAGGCAGCCAAGAGCCGCTGCGATACAGGTGGCAACGAATGCCGCGCCGTGATCGATACCGGCATCGGCCATGATGTTGGGGTTGACGAAGATGATGTAGGCCATGGTGATAAAGGTGGTCAACCCGGCGATCATTTCGGTTTTGACGGTAGTGCCGTGTAGCTTGAGTTTGAAAATCCGCTCCAGCCAGCTCGTTTCGAGCGGTGGGGCAAGATCCAGCGTAGGGGCGTCGGATTTGCGGCTTTCCACAGCGTGTACTCCTCAAGTCTTTTCTTGTTTTCCAGAACCAGTCCTGCGCACGCACTGGGGGGCTCTGTGAGGCGGATGGGATGGCAGGCCACCGGACCTTTTATTGACCTCTGGGTCAGGAAGTTGCACGGGTGGATTATGCGTTTGTATACAAAGAATGCAAATAATGTTTTCTTTGTTGTGCCCAGATAATTTGCCCGTGCAGCTATAAAGGCCATCGCCCCCTGCAGAAATCCCTGCGGCTGTGTACAATGTGCCAATACCTTAAACGTTTAATTTTCTTTCCAGGACTTGCCATCGCCCCACTGGCTGGTATTACAGTCAGGGTCCGACTGGTGGATTTCCGTGCTCGAGCGCCCATGAACGAACAGCTGCAACCTCTCAAGAAACCAGTGCGTGCCGGCAAGGCCGGTCGTAGCGGAACCCAGGACGATATCGTCTACGCGCACATTTTCGAGGCCATCCTCGAACAGCGCCTGGCGCCGGGTACCAAGTTGAGCGAGGAGGCCCTGGGCGAGATCTTTGGTGTCAGCCGCACCATTATCCGTCGCGCCCTGTCGCGCCTGGCCCACGAAAGCGTGGTGCTGCTGCGGCCCAACCGCGGTGCGGTAGTGGCCAGCCCGACGGTAGAAGAGGCGCGGCAGGTGTTCTTCTCGCGGCGCATGGTCGAACGCGCGATCACCGAACTTGCGGTCGAGCACGCCACCGCCGAGCAACTCAACGAACTGCGCCAGATGGTTCGCGAAGAGCGCGACAGCTTCTCCCGTGGCGATCGCGGCGCCGGCATTCGGCTGTCCGGCGAGTTCCACCTGAAACTGGCCGAGGCTGCGGGCAATGCGCCCTTGATCAGCTTCCAGCGCAGTCTGGTGTCGCAAACCTCGCTGATCATTGCCCAGTACGAAAGTGGCAACCGCTCGCATTGCTCTTACGACGAACACATGCAACTGATCGATGCCATCGAGGCCCGTGACGTCAACCAGGCGGTCAGCCTGATGATGCACCACATGGACCATATCGACAGCAAACTCAACCTCGACGAAGACAGTGCTTCGGATGATCTGCATGCTGTGTTCTCGCACCTGCTGCAGACCAAGAAGCGCGGTGGGGTTGCGCCGCTCAAGGGCTGAGGTCCAGTTACAGTACATCGCGGGGCAATCCCGCTCCTACCATTGTTGTAGGAGCGGGCTTGCCCCGCGATGCTTTTCGGCCACTGGCAGTTCATCCAGCCTCTGCTAGATTCTCACCTGATCCACCGCAAACCTTCATCAAGCAGTTGGGCTTGCGCGCTATGCGTTGAACTTCAACTACTTGAGGACAGGTATATGTCGATGCCCCTGAGCAAACGCATGGGTGCTGAACTGATCGGGACGTTCTGGCTGGTGTTGGGTGGCTGCGGCAGTGCGGTACTGGCGGCCTCGTTGCCGGCGGGAATCGGCTTGGTCGGGGTATCCATGGCTTTCGGCCTGACGGTCCTGACCATGGCATTCGCCATCGGCCACATCTCTGGTTGCCATCTCAATCCGGCCGTTTCTGTCGGTTTGGTGGTGGGCGGACGCTTCCCCGCCAAAGAGTTGCTGCCCTACATCATCGCCCAGGTGGTCGGGGCGATCATTGCCGCAGCGGTGATCTACTTTATCGCCAGTGGCAAGGAAGGCTTCGACGTGGCGTCCGGGCTGGCATCCAACGGTTATGCCGAGCACTCCCCCGCAGGCTATTCGCTGGCGGCAGGCTTTGCCAGTGAAGTGGTGATGACCGCGATGTTCATCCTGATCATCATGGGCGCCACCGACAGCCGCGCCCCGGCAGGCTTTGCACCGATCGCGATCGGCCTGGCCCTGACCCTGATCCATCTCATTTCGATTCCGGTCACCAACACCTCGGTGAACCCTGCGCGCAGCACCGGGCCGGCGCTTTTCGTCGGTGGCTGGGCGCTGCAGCAGCTGTGGCTGTTCTGGGTGGCGCCGCTGATCGGGGCGGTGATCGGCGGCGCCTTGTACAAGGGGCTGTTCCGCGAGCCTTAGCGCTGGTGCACGCAGCGGCCGGCGGCGAAGGTCTGCTTGACGGTACGGTCATCGCCCAGGGTCATCAGCACGAACAGCGTCTCGTCGATGCTGTTCGACTGCTGGATGCGGTAGTCCATCAGTGCCGTGGCCTTGTAGTCGAGCACCAGGAAGTCGGCATCGTTGCCCGGGCGCAGGCTGCCGACACGCTCCTCCAGGCTCAACGCCCGGGCACCGCCCAGGGTCGCCAGGTACAGTGACTTGAACGGGCTCAGGCGTGCACCCTGCAACTGCATGACCTTGTAGGCTTCATTGAGGGTGTTGAGCAGCGAGAAGCTGGTGCCGGCGCCGACATCGGTGCCCAGGCCGACCTTGACCTTGAACTTCTCGGCCTGCGGCAGGTTGAACAGGCCGCTGCCGAGGAACAGGTTGGAGGTCGGGCAGAATGCCACGGCCGAACCGGTTTCGGCCAGGCGCTCGCACTCTTCGTCGCACAGGTGCACACCGTGGGCGAACACCGAGCGCTGGCCGAGCAGCTTGAAGTGGTCGTAGACGTCCAGGTAGCCCTTGCGCTCAGGGAACAGGTCCTTGACCCAGTCGATCTCCTTGAGGTTTTCGCTCAGGTGGGTGTGCAGGTACAGGTCGGGGTATTCGCTCAACAACTGGCCGGCCAGGGTCAATTGCTCCGGCGTGCTGGTCGGTGCGAAGCGCGGGGTCACCGCGTAGTGCAGGCGGCCCTTGCCATGCCAGCGCTCGATCAGCGCCTTGCTCTGGATATAGCCGGATTCGGCGGTGTCGGTCAGGTAGTCGGGGGCGTTGCGGTCCATCATCACCTTGCCGGCAATCATCCGCAGGTCCAGGCGCTCGGCTTCTTCGAAGAAGGCGTCGACCGATTCGGGGTGCACGCTGCCGAACACCAGGGCGGTGGTGGTGCCATTGCGCAGCAGTTCCTCGACGAAGATCTTCGCCACTTTGTCGGCGTGGTCCTTGTCGGCAAACTGCTTCTCGCAGGGGAAGGTGTAGGTGTTGAGCCAGTCCAGTAACTGCTCGCCGTAGGAGCCGATCATGCCGGTCTGCGGGAAATGAATATGGGTGTCGATAAAGCCCGGGGTGATCAGGGCGTCCTGATGATGCTCGACTTCAATGTCAGCGGCCAGGGTCGGCAGCAGCTCGTGGGCATGGCCCAGGGCGCTGATCTTGCCATTGTCGATCAGCAGCAGGCCGTCTTCGAAATATTCGTAGGAGGCTTCGATGCCCACCTCGGCAGGGTCGGCGATGCTGTGCAGGATGGCGGCACGGTAGGCTTTGCGGGTTGCGCTCATAGGGCTCTCGTCATATGGCTTGGCTGCGCCGTGACGGCGGCAGCAATTGGGCAATTGGGCCGGCGTTGGCAGCGTTGTTGTGCTGGCCAAAGCTTGCGTTGTAGGTGGCAATGATTTCTGCGGCAATCGACACAGCGATCTCGATCGGCAGCTTGCCCTTGACCTCGGCGATGCCCATCGGGCAACGCATGCGTTGCAGGCGCTCCTCGGCAAAGCCGCGTTCACGCAGGCGGTGCTCGAACTTGACGCGTTTGGTCTTCGAGCCGATCAGGCCGAACCAGGTGAAGTCATTGCGCTTGAGGATTGCTGCGGTCAGTTCCAGGTCCAGTTGATGGTTGTGGGTCATGACGATGCAGTAGCTGCCAGCGGGCAGCTCATCGACTTCATCTACCGGCACTTCGCTGACGATCTTGCTGACCCCGGCGGGAATGTTCTCAGGGAACTCCTGCTCGCGCGAATCGATCCAGCGCACCTTGCAGGGCAGGGCGGCGAGCAAGGGTACCAGAGCGCGGCCAACATGGCCTGCGCCGAACACAGCGATCTGCGCCTGTACCTGGCCCATCGGCTCGAACAGCAGCACGGTGGCGCCGCCGCAGCACTGGCCGAGGCTGGCACCGAGGCTGAAGCGCTCCAGGTGCGGCGCTTCGCGGTGCTCGGCGAGCATCTGTCGGGCGATGTGCATGGCTTTGTATTCCAGGTGGCCGCCGCCGATGGTGTCGAACAGCTGCTCGGCACTGACGACCATTTTCGAGCCGGCATTGCGTGGGGTCGAGCCGCGTTCTTCGATGATGGTCACCAGTACGCAGGGTTCACCGCGCGACTGCAGGTCGGACAGGGCGTTGATCCAGGTGTGCATGTTCAGTTACCTATGTGGTGCCTGTTCTGGCCTCATCGCTGGCAAGCCAGCTCCCACCAGATCCTGTGGGAGCTGGCTTGCCAGCGATAGCGGACTCACGGTGTCACTGTCTCAACTTCGGTAGTAGGTTGCTGCGCCGCCGCCACCTTGCGCATCTGCTCACAGCCCCAGAGCACCCGCTCCGGTGTCGCCGGCGCATCGATCAGCGGGTGCACGCGGTAATCGCCCAGGCTCGCCACGGCATCCTTGATCGCACACCAGGCGGCGATGCCAAGCATGAACGGCGGCTCGCCCACGGCCTTGGAGTGGAACACCGTGTCTTCAGGGTTCTTGCGGTTTTCCACCAGCCTGACGCGCAAATCCACTGGCATGTCGGCCACCGCCGGGATCTTGTAGCTGGCCGGGCCATTGGTCATCAGCTTGCCCTTGGCGTTCCACACCAGCTCTTCGGTGGTCAGCCAACCCATGCCCTGGATGAAGCCGCCCTCGACCTGGCCGATGTCGATGGCCGGGTTCAACGAGGCGCCGACGTCGTGGAGGATGTCGGTGCGCAGCATCTTGTACTCACCGGTCAGGGTATCGACGATCACCTCGGCGCACGCTGCGCCAAAGGCGAAGTAATAGAACGGCCGGCCACGGGCCTGGCTGCGGTCGTAGTAGATCTTCGGGGTCTTGTAGAAACCGGTGCTCGACAGCGACACCTGGGCAAAATACGCCTGCTGCACCAGCGTTTCGAAACTGAGGATTTCATCGCGCACACGTACATGGCCGTTGCGAAACTCGACGTCCTCTTCGCTGACTTTGTATTGCCGTGCGGCAAATTCGGTCAGTCGCTGCTTGAGGATTTCGGCGGCATTCTGCGCCGCCTTGCCGTTCAGGTCGGCGCCGCTGGAGGCGGCGGTCGGCGAGGTGTTGGGCACTTTGTCGGTGTTGGTGGCAGTGATCTGAATGCGCTGGAAATCGACCTGGAACACCTCGGCCACCACCTGCGCCACCTTGGTGTTCAGGCCCTGGCCCATTTCGGTGCCGCCGTGGTTCAGGTGGATGCTGCCGTCGGTGTAGATGTGCACCAGGGCACCGGCCTGGTTGAGGAAGCTGGCGGTGAAGGAGATACCGAACTTCACCGGAGTCAGCGCCAGGCCTTTCTTGAGCACCGGGCTGTTGGCGTTGAAGCGGCGGATCGATTCGCGGCGCTCGGCGTAGTCACTGCTGGCTTCGAGCTCGGCGGTGATCTCTTCGAGCATGTTGTGCTCGACGGTCTGGTAGTAGTGGGTGACGTTGCGCTCGGTCTTGCCGTAGTAGTTGACCTTGCGCACCGCCAACGGGTCGAGGGCCAGATGACGGGCGATATGGTCCATCACTTCCTCGATCGCGACCATGCCCTGCGGGCCGCCAAAGCCACGGTAAGCGGTGTTGGAGGCGGTGTTGGTCTTGCAGCGGTGGCCATGGATGGTGGCATCGCCCAGGTAGTAGGCGTTGTCGGCGTGAAACATCGCCCGGTCGACAATCGAGGCCGAGAGGTCTGGCGAGCAACCACAGTTGCCGGCCAGGTCGAAGTTGATGCCGTGCAGGCGGCCATTGTCGTCGAAGCCGACGTCGTACTCGATATAGAAGGGGTGACGCTTGCCGGTCATCAGCATGTCTTCGACCCGCGGCAGGCGCATCTTGGTCGGCTGGCCGGTGAGGTGGGCGATGACCGCGCACAGGCAGGCGGGGCTGGCCGCCTGGGTTTCCTTGCCACCAAAACCGCCGCCCATGCGGCGCATGTCGACGACGATGTTGTTCATCGGCACGTCGAGCACTTCGGCCACCAGCTTCTGCACTTCGGTGGGGTTCTGGGTCGAGCAGTAGACAATCATCCCGCCATCTTCGGTGGGCATCACCGAAGAGATCTGGGTTTCCAGGTAGAAGTGCTCCTGGCCGCCAATGTGCAGGGTGCCTTGCAGGCGGTGTGGAGCACTGGCCAGGGCGCTGACCGAGTCGCCGCGCTGGTGGGTGTGGCTGTCGAGCACGAAGTGCTTCTTGCGCAGCGCCTCGACCACGTCCAGCACCGGTTCCAGGTCTTCGTACTCGATGATCGCGGCCATGGCCGCACGGCGCGCGGTGTCCAGGTCGCAGGCGGCGACGGCAAGCACAGGCTGGCCGACGAACTCGACGGTGTCGATGGCCAACAGCGGGTCACCGGGCAGCAGTGGGCCGATGTCCTTGAGGCCGGGGACGTCTTCGTGAGTGATGGCGATGCGCACACCCTCGAAGGCGTAGCAGGGGCTGGTGTCGATGCTCAGCACCCGGGCGTGGGCGCGGTCGGACAGGCGTGCATAGACGTGCAGTTGATTGGGGAACTCCAGGCGGTCATCGATGTACACCGCCTCGCCGGCCACGTGTTTGTCGGCGCTGTCGTGCTTGAGGCTGCGGCCGACCCCGGTGCTCAGGTCCTGGCTGAACAGTTCGGCCATTTCGGCCTGGCTTTTGGCGACGTGATGGTTAGACATAAGCGGTCACCCGAGTCTCGATGTGCGGCGTTTGCAGTTCGATGAAGTACTTGCGCAGCAGGTTCTGCGCGCTGAGCAGGCGGTACTCCTTGCTGGCGCGGAAGTCCGAAAGCGGGGTGAAGTCCTGCGCCAGGGCCTGGCAGGCGCGCTCGATGCCGGCCTGGTTCCAGGCCTTGCCGACCAGCGCCGCTTCACAGGCGCGGGCCCGTTTGGGGATCGCGGCCATGCCGCCGAAGGCGATGCGCGCCGCTTCCACCACGCCGTTGTGAATGCGCAGGTTGAACGCTGCGCACACGGCCGAGATATCGTCGTCCAGGCGCTTGGACACCTTGTAGGCGCGGAACGCCCAGTCGGCCCGGGCCCGTGGCACGATGATCTTCTCGATGAACTCGCTTTCCTGGCGTGCGGTGATGCGGTAGTCGATGAAGTAGTCTTCAAGCGCCAGGGTGCGGGTGCTTTCACCTTTGCGCAGCACGATCTGCGCATCCAGGGCGATCAGCAGGGGCGGCGAGTCACCAATCGGCGAGGCGTTGCCGATGTTGCCGCCCAAGGTGCCCTGGTTGCGGATCTGCAGCGAGGCGAAGCGGTGCAGCAGCTCGCCAAAATCCGGGTATTCTTGGCTCAGGGCGTCGTAGCAATCGGTCAGCGGCGTGGCCGCGCCGATCTCAAGGTACTGCTCCTGTGTCTGAATACGTTTGAGTTCGGCGACGTTGCCGACATAGATCATCACCGGCAGGGTCTTGTGGAACTGGGTGACTTCCAGCGCCAGGTCGGTGCCACCGGCCAGCAGGCGGGCTTCAGGGTGCGAGCTGTAGAGGTCGGCCAGGTCGGCCACGGTCAGTGGAACCAGGCAGCGCTTGTCGCCGCTGTTGAGCTCGCCGGTTTCGCTCGGGGCGATGGCCTTGAGACGGGCGATGGTCTGGGTTTCGCTGTTGTCGAACTGATCAGGCTGGGCCTTGCAGCAGGACTGCTCGGCGGCGGCCAGGATCGGCCGGTAGCCGGTGCAGCGGCAGAGGTTGCCGGCCAGGGCTTCCTGGGCCTTGTGCAGACCGGGTGCCGCGCTGTTTTTTTGCAGGGCGAACAGCGACATGACAAAGCCTGGGGTACAGAAGCCGCATTGCGAGCCGTGGCAATCGGCCATGGCCTGCTGCACGCTGTGCAGCTTGCCCTGATGCTTGAGGCCTTCAACGCTGATCAACTGTTTGCCGTGCAGCGAGGAGACGAAGGTCAGGCACGAGTTGAGGCTGCGGTAGCGGATATGCTCGCGGCCATCCTCGCTCTCGGCCAGTTCGCCGACCACCACGGTGCAGGCGCCACAATCGCCGCTGGCGCAGCCTTCCTTGGTGCCGGATTTGCCCAAGTGCTGACGAAGGTACTCGAGCACGGTCAGGTTGGGGTCCAGGGCATGCTCACTGCGCAGCTCCTGGTTAAATAGAAACTGGATCACGACGAAGGCCTCACAAGCGACTTATTGTTGTTGAGCGGACTGTATGCAGACTTGATTTTCAGGTCAACAATTTTCTGACCTTTGGGTCAGGAAATTTCTCATAACGCTTCCGCCCTTTCACAGGTGCTCTGTTATGAGCATAGTTGGCCCTGGGTGATCCGAATCTTTTGCGTCAATCGTGCCAACTTCTGCTACGTGGCCACTGCGCGGCGAGGGGGCAAGTGCGCTACAATTCGGCGCTTGTGCACAGTTCAATGATTTTGAAGGAAAACCATGACGTTCAAGGCGCCGGACAGCCTCTCCGAGCAAATTGCCCACTACCTGGCCGAGCGGATCATCCGCGGCGAGCTCAAGCCCGCCGAGCGTATCCAGGAGCAGAAGGTTACCCAGGCGTTGAATGTCAGCCGCGGCTCGGTGCGTGAAGCGCTTTTGATCCTCGAGCGCCGTCATCTGGTGACCATCCTCGCGCGTCGTGGCGCCCACGTGACCGAGCTCGACGAACACAACGTGCGCAGCCTGTGCACGCTGATGGGCGAGCTGTACACCTTGCTTGGCAATGCCGTGGCGCAGCACTGGCGCAATGACGGCGACCTTCTGCCGTTCCTCGCCATTCAGCAGCGTCTGACCGGTGCTTTCGAGCGCCAGGACATCCGCGCTTTCGTCGAAGACAGCTTTGCGGTGATGCGCGCTGCCTATCCGTTTGCCAACAATCCCTACCTGCAGGAGACCGTCGAGAACCTGCAGCCGGCCATGAGCCGTGCCTATTACCTGGCGCTGGACCAGCGCAAGGCCAACATGAACGACTTCCTGGTGCTGTTTGCCAGCCTGCTCGAAGCCGTGGTGGCCCGTGACCAGCAGCGTATTCGCACGGTGCTGGGCGAGTATTGCCAGCGCAGCTGCGAGCTGGTGCTGGCGGCGCTGGCGACTGCCTGAGCATGCGCCTGAAGTGCATTCGCCTGGCCGGGTTCAAGTCGTTCGTCGACCCCACCACGGTCAACTTCCCCAGCAACATGGCCGCCGTGGTCGGGCCCAATGGCTGCGGCAAGTCCAACATCATCGATGCGGTGCGCTGGGTGATGGGCGAAAGCTCGGCAAAAAACCTGCGTGGCGAGTCGATGACCGACGTCATCTTCAACGGCTCGACCAGCCGCAAGCCGGTGAGCCAGGCCAGCATCGAACTGGTGTTCGACAACTCCGACAGCACCTTGGTGGGTGAATACGCGGCTTATGCGGAAATCTCCATTCGCCGCAAAGTCACCCGCGACGCACAGAATACTTACTACCTCAACGGCGCCAAATGCCGGCGTCGGGACATTACCGACATCTTCCTCGGCACCGGCCTGGGCCCGCGCAGCTACTCGATCATCGAGCAGGGGATGATCTCCAAGCTGATCGAAGCCAAGCCCGAAGACCTGCGCAATTTCATCGAAGAAGCGGCAGGCATCTCCAAGTACAAGGAGCGCCGGCGCGAGACCGAGAACCGTATTCGCCGTACCCATGAAAACCTCGAACGCCTGACCGACCTGCGCGAGGAGCTGGAGCGCCAGCTCGAACGCCTGCACCGGCAAGCCCAGGCCGCCGAGAAGTACAAGGAGTACAAGGCCGAGGAGCGTCAGCTCAAGGCGCAACTGGCGGCGCTGCGCTGGCAGGCCCTGGATGATCAGGTGGGCCAGCGTGAAGCGGTGATCGGCGACCAGGAAGTGGCCTTCGAGGCCCTGGTGGCCGAGCAGCGCAATGCCGATGCCAGCATCGAGCGCCTGCGTGATGGCCATCATGAGCTGTCCGAGCGTTTCAACCAGGTGCAGGGGCGCTTTTACTCGGTGGGCGGCGATATCGCCCGCGTCGAGCAAAGTATCCAGCATGGCCAGCAGCGCCTGCGCCAGTTGCAGGATGACTTCAAGGAAGCCGAGCGCTCGCGTTTGGAGACCGAGTCGCACTTGGGTCACGATCGCACCTTGCTCGCGACCCTGGGTGAAGAGCTTGAGCGGCTCGAGCCCGAGCAGGAGCTGACCCTGGCCGCCGCCGAAGAAGCCGCCGCCACCCTGGAAGACGCTGAAACCACCATGCACGGCTGGCAGGAGCAGTGGGACAGTTTCAACACCCGCTCGGCCGAGCCGCGACGCCAGGCCGAAGTGCAGCAGGCGCGTATCCAACAACTGGAAACCAGCCTCGAGCGTCTTGCCGAGCGCCAGCGCAAGCTTGCTGAAGAGCGCGACCAGCTCAGTGCTGATCCGGAAGATGCAGCGATCCTCGAACTGAGCGAGCAAGTGGCCAGCAGCGAGCTGCTACTCGAGGAGCTACAGATAGAAGAGCTGCAGGTGGTTGAGCAACTTGAAGCCCTGCGCGAACAACTGCAGCAGGCGCTACAGGCCCAGCAGCAAGCCCAGGGCGAGCTGCAACGTTTGGGCGGCCGTCTGGCTTCGTTGGAGGCCCTACAGCAGGCAGCGCTCGACCCCGGCACTGGCACCGCACAATGGCTGCTTGAACAAGGGCTGGATCAGCGTCCGCGTCTGGCCGAAGGCTTGCGCGTTGAGCCGGGTTGGGAGCTGGCGGTGGAAACCGTGCTCGGCGCCGATCTACAGGCGGTGCTGGTTGATGATTTCAACGGCCTGGACCTGAGCGCTTTCGATCAGGGCGAGCTGCGCCTGCTCGACAGCCGTGGCGAAGGCCTGGGTAGCCCCGGCAGCCTGCTCGACAAGGTTGAAGGGCGCATCGACCTGGCGCCCTGGCTCGGTCAGGTCAAGCCGGTAGAAAACCTGGAGCAGGCCTTGGCCCTGCGCGCCCAGCTGGCGGATGGGCACAGCTTGGTCAGCCGTGACGGGTACTGGATCGGCCGGCATTTTTTGCGCGTCAGCCGTGCCAGCGATGCCCAAGGCGGCGTATTGGCCCGCGGCCAGGAGCTTGAGCGCCTGGGCCTGGAGCAGCAGGAGCAGGAAACGGCGCTGGAACTGCTGGACGCCACGTTGCGGGATCTGCGTGAACAGCAGCAAACGTGCGAGGAGCGCCGCGAGCAACTGCGCCGCAGCACTCAGGAGCAGGCCCGTCAGCAAAGTGAGATCAATGCCCGGCTCTCGGCCGGCAAGGCGCGCGCCGAACAATTAAGCCTGCGCCGCCTGCGTCTGGAAGAAGAGCTTGCCGAGTTGCTCGAGCAGCGCAGCATCGAGCACGAGAACCTCGGCGAGTCGCGCCTGCAATTGCAGGAGGCCCTCGACCTGATGGAGCAGGACACCGAGCAGCGCGAGTTGCTGCTGGCCCAGCGCGACAGCCTGCGCGAGCGCCTCGACCGGGTGCGCCAGGAAGCCCGTCAGCACAAGGATCACGCGCACCAGTTGGCCGTGCGCCTGGGCTCGTTACGTGCCCAGCATGACTCCACCCGCCAGGCTCTGGAACGCCTTGAGCTGCAGTCAGAGCGCCTGAGCGAGAAGCGCGAACAACTGAGCCTGAACCTGGAGGAGGGCGAGGCGCCGCTGGAAGAGCTGCGCCTCAAGCTCGAAGAGTTGCTGGAAAAGCGCATGAGCGTTGACGACGAAATGCGTCAGGCGCGCCTGCACATGGACGAAGCCGACCGTGAGCTGCGTGAGGCCGAGAAGCGCCGCAGTCAGGCCGAACAGCAGTCGCAACTGCTGCGCGGGCAGCTCGAGCAGTACCGCCTGGATTGGCAGGGGCTGAGCGTGCGGCGCAAAACCCTGCAAGAGCAACTGCACACTGACGGCTACGACCTTGACGGCGTGCTGGCAACCCTGGGCGAACTGGCCAGCGAGCAGGAGGCCGAGCAGGAGCTCGAGCGTATCGATGCGCGCATCCAGCGCCTGGGTGCGATCAACCTGGCGGCCATCGACGAGTATCAGCAGCAGTCCGAGCGCAAGCGCTACCTGGATGCCCAGGATGCCGACCTGGTCGAAGCCCTGGATACCCTCGAGAACGTCATCCGCAAGATCGACAAGGAAACCCGCAACCGCTTCAAGGATACCTTTGATCAGATAAATGCCGGATTACAGGCGCTTTTCCCAAAAGTTTTCGGTGGTGGCAGCGCTTACCTGGAACTGACGGGCGAAGATCTACTCGATACAGGGGTGACGATCATGGCGCGGCCACCGGGCAAGAAGAACAGCACCATCCACCTGCTCTCGGGCGGTGAGAAAGCGCTGACGGCCCTGGCCCTGGTGTTTGCCATTTTCAAGTTGAACCCGGCACCGTTCTGCATGCTCGATGAAGTCGATGCGCCGCTGGACGATGCCAACGTCGGGCGTTACGCCCGGCTGGTGAAAGAGATGAGCCAGACAGTGCAGTTCATCTATATCACCCACAACAAGATCGCCATGGAAATGGCCGATCAACTGATGGGTGTGACCATGCATGAACCGGGTTGTTCGCGGCTGGTGGCGGTGGATGTGGAGGAGGCGATGGCCATGGTCGACGCCTGATTCGAGGCAATAAGGCGTGAACCTGCGGTAAATGGCCCTGTCAGTTGCGACAGACGGTGTAAAGTTATCTTTGGTCGTGCTAGCTTAATGTCACTTATTTTTTGCGTGGGTAAAACGCCTGTCAGAACATAGAGTTGGCGCCACGTGTTAAAGGGGTTTAAACCCTTTATTTTTCAGCATTTTTTACAGAGGCACGGGATTACATGGAAATCGGTCTGCGCGAGTGGCTGATCGTCATCGGCATTATTGTCATTGCCGGTATTCTTTTCGACGGCTGGCGCCGCATGCGTGGCGGCAAGGGCAAGTTGAAATTCCGTCTGGATCGCAGCTTTTCCAACCTGCCGGACGAGGACAGCGGTGGCAACGAAGTCATCGGCTCGCCACGCGTACTCGACACCCACAAGGAGCCGGGGCTGGATGAAGACGATTTGCCATCGATGAGCGCCTCGCCACGTGAACAGCGCGAGCCCAAGGTCGGCAAGAGCAAGCGCAACAAGCGCGGTGGCGAGCCCCAGCAGGGCGACCTGAACCTGGCCGCTGAACCTCGCGAGCCTGACCTGTTCGGCAATGCCGACGAAGACTTCCCGGACGAAAGCCCGAAAACTACAGGTTTTGGTTCCAGCGAAGGCCGGGACTTGCCACCGGTTGAAGAAGTGTTGGTGATCAGTGTGATCTCCCGCGACGAAGGTGGCTTCAAGGGCCCGGCGTTGTTGCAGAACATTCTTGAAAGCGGCCTGCGTTTCGGTGAGATGGACATCTTCCACCGTCACGAAAGCATGGCCGGTAATGGCGAGGTGCTGTTCTCGATGGCCAACGCGGTCAAGCCGGGGGTGTTCGATCTCGACGACATCGACCACTTCAGCACCCGTGCGGTGAGCTTTTTCCTTGGCTTGCCAGGCCCGCGTCATCCCAAGCAGGCTTTTGACGTGATGGTGGCCGCGGCGCGCAAACTGGCGCATGAGCTCAATGGCGAGCTCAAGGATGACCAGCGCAGCGTGATGACCGCGCAGACCATCGAGCACTACCGCCAGCGCATCGTCGAGTTCGAGCGCCGCGCGCTGACTCAGAAGCGCTAGTAGGAGCGGGCTTGCCCCCGCGATAAGAAACACGCAAGAGCAGCCCAGGCTGCTCTTTTGCTTTGCAAGAGACTGCACACCATGACCGCCGAATCCCGAATCCTTGAACTGCGCGCTGAGATCGACCAGCACAACTATCGCTACTACGTGCTCGATGAGCCGAGCGTGCCTGACGCCGAATACGATCGCCTGTTCAACGAACTCAAGGCCCTGGAAGCCGAACACCCAGACCTGGTGACTGCTGACTCGCCGACCCAGCGCGTCGGTGGCTCGGCGTTGTCGGCGTTCAGCCAGGTGCGTCATGAAGTACCGATGCTCAGCCTCGGTAACGCCTTTGAAGAGAACGACCTGCACGAGTTCGACCGCCGTGTGGTCGAGGGGCTGGACCTGCCTGCCGCTGACCTGCTCGGTGATGGCGCCGCAGTCGATTACAGCTGCGAACCCAAGCTCGACGGCCTGGCGGTCAGTCTGCTGTACCGTGACGGGAAACTGGTGCAGGGTGCCACCCGTGGCGATGGCTCCACTGGCGAAGACATCAGCGTCAACGTGCGCACCGTGCGCAACATTCCGCTGAAGCTGCAAGGTGAAGGCTGGCCTGCGGTGCTTGAAGTGCGTGGCGAGGTGTACATGTCCAAGGCCGGTTTCGAGCGCCTGAACCAGGCGCAGATCGAAGCCGGCGGCAAGACCTTCGCCAACCCGCGCAACGCTGCCGCCGGCAGCCTGCGCCAGCTGGACTCGAAGATCACCGCCAGCCGCCCGCTGGAGTTCTGCTGCTACGGCGTGGGCCAGGTCTCGGCGCCGATTGCCGACACCCATATCGACACCCTGGAGCAGCTCAAGGCCTGGGGCATGCCGATCAGCCGCGAGCTGCGTCATGCTGCCGGCGTCGCCGAGTGCCTGGCGTACTACCGCGACATCGGTGCGCGGCGCAATGACCTGCCTTACGAGATCGATGGCGTAGTGTTCAAGGTCAACAGCCTGGCCTCTCAGCGCGAGCTGGGCTTCCGTGCCCGTGAGCCACGCTGGGCGATTGCCCACAAGTTTCCGGCCATGGAAGAGCTGACCCAAGTGTTGGATGTCGAGTTCCAGGTCGGCCGCACCGGCGCGGTGACGCCCGTGGCCCGGCTCAAGCCAGTCAAGGTGGCGGGGGTGACGGTGTCCAACGCTACCTTGCACAACATGGATGAAGTGGCGCGCCTGGGCCTGATGATCGGCGATACCGTGATCATCCGCCGTGCCGGTGATGTGATTCCGCAGGTCATGCAGGTGGTCAGCGAGCGTCGCCCGGAGGATGCCCGCCCGGTGCACATCCCGACGCAGTGCCCGGTGTGCGGCTCGCAGGTCGAGCGGACCCAACTGGTCAAGCGCAGCAAAGGCAAAGAGACCGTCAGCGAAGGCGCGGTGTACCGCTGTGTCGGCCGACTGGCCTGCGCTGCACAGCTCAAGCAAGCGATCATCCACTATGTGTCGCGTCGCGCCATGGATATCGACGGCCTGGGCGAGAAGAGTGTCGAGCAGTTGGTCGATGAAGGCCTGATCCGTTCGCCAGCCGACCTATACCAGCTGACCTTCGAGCAGATCGTCGACCTCGAGGGTTTTGCCGAGTTGTCGAGCAAGAATCTGCTGGCCGCTATCGAGGCCAGTAAAAAACCGGGCCTGGCGCGCTTCATCTATGCCCTCGGCATTCCTGATGTCGGCGAGGAAACCGCCAAGGTACTGGCCCGCTCGCTGGGCTCGCTGCAGCGGGTCATGGCGGCCTTGCCGCAGGTACTGACCTACCTGCCGGACGTCGGCCTGGAAGTGGCCCACGAGATCCACAGCTTTTTCGAAGACGAACACAACCGCACGGTGATTGCCCAGTTGCTTGAGCGCGGCCTGCAGTTGCAGGACGAGGGCGAGCTGAGCGCCGAGTTCGCGGCCAGCACGAATCTGGCCGGGCTGATTGCCAAGCTCGATATCCCCTCGGTTGGGCCAACCGGAGCGCAAAAGCTGGTGGCCAAGCTCGACAGCCTGGAGAAGATCATTGCCGCCGACGGCATCGACCTGCGTCAGGCCCTGGCGGCCAAGCCAGCCGAAGCAGTGCGCGCTTTCTTCCAGGTGCCTGAAAACGCCGCCCTGGCCCTGGCGATCGAAGCGCAACTGCGTGACTTCGGAATGCACTGGTCGAGCGAGAAGAAGATCGCCGAAGGCTTGCCCCTGGCGGGTCAGACCTGGGTGCTGACCGGCTCTCTGGAGCGCATGAGCCGCGATGTGGCCAAGGACAAGCTGGAAAGCCTCGGTGCCAAGGTCGCAGGCTCGGTGTCGGCCAAGACCCACTGCGTGGTCGCCGGCCCCGGTGCCGGTTCCAAGCTGGCCAAGGCCAGCGAGCTGGGCCTGAAAGTGCTCGATGAAGAGGCTTTCGTCGGCTTTCTGGCCGGGCACGGTATCGCGGTGTAAAGGCGCCGCGCGCGGTCCTGGCCATGGGCTAGTCTTGGCAGGCAGCCAGGAGGGATCGCCATGTACCGCTTTTTCGAACAGCTGGGCGCCAGGATCGCGGCGCCCTTTGCCAGCCAGCCGCAACGCCCGGATCGGGTTTGGCAGTGCCAGTGCGGCCAGTCGGTGTTCTTTCGCAACAGTCAGTGCCTGGCCTGCCAGTCGGCATTGGGCTACTGGCCGCCTGGCAACCGGGTGGCAAGCTTGTTGCCGGGGCCGGCAGAGGGGCTCTGGCTGCTCGAGGGCGAGGCTGCTGCCGGGCCGTTGCGCCGCTGCGCCAACCTCGACACTGCGGCGGCCTGCAACTGGCTGTTGGCTGCTGATGACCCCTGCAGTTTGTGCCTGGCCTGCCGTCTGAACCGTACCATCCCGGACCTTGCCCTTGCCGAGAACCACCTGCGCTGGCGCAAGCTGGAAACCGCCAAGCGGCGCTTGACCGCGCAACTGCTGCACCTGGGCTTGCCGGTAGAACCCAAGGGCGAAGAGGGCGGGGCGGGCCTGGCGTTCGACTTCATTGGCGTCGACCTTGAGGGCAAGGCCCCGGTTACCGGCCATGCCAATGGACTGATTACCCTGGATGTGCGCGAGGCCGACGATGACTGGCGCGAGCAGATCAGGGTGCAGTTGCACGAACCCTACCGGACCCTGCTGGGCCATCTGCGTCACGAAGTGGGGCATTACTATTGGGACCGGCTGATTGCCGACAGCTACTGGCTCGATGGTTTTCGCGACTTGTTTGGCGATGAGCGTGCAAGTTACGCCGAGGCGCTGGAGCGCCATTACCAGCAGGGCGCGCCAAACGATTGGGCGGCGGCTCATGTCAGTGCCTATGCCACCATGCATCCCTGGGAAGACTGGGCCGAAACCTGGGCCCATTACCTGCACATGACCGATGCCGTCGACACTGCCCTGGCCCTTGGCATGGATGCCCGTGGCCTGGAGCTCGACTACCCGCCATTCGGGCAACAGGACCTGTACCGCCCGGATGACCCAGGGGCCAAGGGTTTTCTGGCCTTCGTCAATGCCTGGGTAGAGTTGTCGGCGATGCTCAACGAACTGTCGCGCAGCATGGGCCAGGTGGATTTCTATCCGTTCGTGCTGCCGTCGGCAGTGGTGGCCAAGCTGCATTTCATCCATCTGCGGGTCACAGCCTGCCAACCTCTTGAGGTGTGACCGTCATGGGTAGAGCCTGACAGGACGGGGCTGGGGAGGTATCTATTTGGCCCCAGGCATTTTCGCCTGGGTCTTAGCGTAGTGCTTTCTACTGTGTAACGGAGAAAGCAGCATGCCCGATTCCCCCGATCCTCAAAACGCACTGGACTTTCACCAGGCGTTGCAAGATACCTTGCCTTCCTGGCTTCGCGATGCTGATTCCAGGCTGCTGGCGGAGCTGGCCTACGCCATGCGCCAGAGCCGCTTGCATCGTGTGCAAGTCGAGCAACTGTTGAGCCCTCTGACGCAGTTGCCTGAGTTCGCCCGTACCGAGATGATCAAGGCGTTTGCTCCGGTTTATGGGGGCACATTCGACCCGCTGCGCGATCAGATCTGCCTGGTGGTCTTCACGCCCGTGTTAGTGCCGCTGCGGCCATTCGAGGTCACGCTCGAGCGCAAGGAGACCCAGCGAAGCCTGCTGGAGGCCGCGCTGGACAACTTTGAGATGGACGAAGAGCAGCCCGGCGCCTTCAGCGCGGAAAGTTACCTGTCAATCAACAACGCCCGGGTAAGCGCGCGCCCCGAGGACTTTGCCCGGCGTTGTCGCACGCTGGATCTGGGTGCACGTTTTCAGGCGCACCTCAGGCAACAGTTCGAACCGGTCGACAAGCCCGGGCAGGCCAAGGGAGCAGCGGCCAAGGCTGTGCACGAGATGCTTCAGAAGCAGCGCAGGTCTGATCTGCGAGTGGCGGCCTATCTGGCCTATCTCAAAGGTGATCTGACCCAGTGGGGGTTTCAACTGATGCAGAACCTCACTGCCAACGCGGGTGACTTGCGGGTGAAAAACCTCCAGGTCCGTGTGTTCGCTGTGAGTCTGATGGGTGTGCGGCTGCGCGAGGTGTTGGTGATCGCTCAGGGGCCAAAGGGTTGTACCGATCTTGAACAGGCCGACAGTGTCATCCTGTGGATTCCTGGTGATCGGCATGGGGTGGTGAGCGAATATGCCAGCAGCGCCGAGTTGCTCGAGGTTTGGCGCACGCGTTTGGCCGAGCCTGGCTATCGGCAGTTTCTGCTGCGTTTTGCGGCCATTCATGGGCGTACCAAGCTACAGGCCCAGTTACAGTCGTACCTGCACACTGCATCCTCGACGCCGGAGCTGGACATCGCTTACTTCGAACTGGCCTTCAATGGCAACCTGATCAACGACCGTGTGCAGGAACAGTTGACGGCACTGTATGAAGATGCGGGAAAGCTGGCGGTATCGACAGCCCAGATCGATGCAGAAGTTCGACAGCGCCGCCTGGAGTGGTATGAGGATGCGGGGCTGAATGTGCTGGGCGTTGCAGGTTTGCTGATTCCGGGGTTGGGTGAGGTCATGCTGGCGTTTGCTGCGGTCGAACTGGCTCATGAGGTTTACGACGGCTTTCACGCCTGGCATGTCGGTCATCGAGATGAGGCCCTGCAACACTTGGAACGTGCGTTGGAACAAGTGGCCGGTGTCGCGGCAATGGCCGGGGTCGGCCTGGCCCTGCAAGGACTGTTGCGCGTCTCGGGGTTCACCCAGGCCTTGCATGCGGTTCGCCTGGAAGATGGCCAGAGCCGGTTGTGGCACCCGGGGCTGGAAGCCTATCGCCAACCACCCTTGAGCGGCCTTGGCAATGCCCAGGAGCATCCTGGCCTGTTCAAGGATCAGGAACGTCATTTTCTACACCTGCAAGGGCATCACTACGCGGTGAGTAACACGGCTGACGGCTGGCATCTACAGCCCGTCGATCCGTCCCAGGGTTTTGCTCCGGCTCTTGCGCACAACGGCGATGGTGGTTGGCTGAGCAGCGGCGAATCACCCTGGCAATGGTCGGATTCGGTGCAGATTGCCCGGCGCTTGGGGGTAACCCCCCAGGCGCTGTCTGACGACCTGGTCCGCCAGGCATTGGCGGCGTCCGGCTATGACCTCATGGCGCTTCGTCAACTGTCGCTGGAGCATGAGTCGGTGTCTGCGGTGCTGGTTGATGCACTGGAGCGAATGGCTGGCGCGAGGCCTTTGGAGGTCGACAGTCCTGGTCCGGCGGCCGCTTTGCTGCGTCGTGACTTTCCGGGGCTATCGGCACGGGCTGCCCGGCAGTTGGCTGATTCGGCCAGCGATGTCGAGCGCCAGACTGTCACGCGCTTTGGGAAGTTACCGGCGACCCTTGCTGAAAGAGCGCTGCGGATGTTGCGCGAGTTGCGCCTGAGCCGGGCCTTGCTCGGCTTCTATCAAGCGCCGATGGCGGAGGCTGATACGGCGCGTCTGGCGATTCACTTCGTTGAGCAACTGGAAGGCTGGCCAGGCGATGCAGCGCTGAGCGTTACGCCAGCGTCCCTGGTGCAGGGGATTGGTCGGGGTGATGATCTGTTTGTACGGCTTTATCGGCAGATCCCTGCCGCGTTGCAGGGCAGTCTTGGTAGCCCTACTGGATTGGCCCAGGCGCTGGCTGCCAAGGCAGTCGCACAGCGCGGGCAATGTGCCCGCGTGCTGGGTATCCAGGCGAGCGCGCTCTGGTGGCGCGCGCCGCAACGCCTGGTGACAGGTGGCTTCGGCTATCCACTGAGCGGGCGAGGGCGCCTGGCCGCGATTCATCCTTCGCGTTCCGGTCAGGTGCGGGCGCTCTATCCGAGCATGCAGGATGGAGAAATCAATACATTGATAGCGCAACTGCACACAAGGGGAGTGACCCTGGGGGATTACCTGGCCAGACGCAAGCTTGAGTTCAAACAATTGGACGACAGGTTGCGCAGATGGGAAATGGCAGCAGAGGAGGCGCTGCAAAGCGCACGCAAGGGTGCGGCCTGGCGCATGCGTCGGGCCTGGGGCCGCCAGACAGAACGCGCCTACGACAACCAGGGCAGGCCTTACGGCTTCAAGCTGGACTTGCGGGGCTCACGTATTGGCGCGTTGCCGCTGCTGGAGGACTGCCCGTTCGAGTCGGTGGTTGAGCTGGTCTTGACCGACGTCGCCTTATCTGAAGTGCCCGAGGACTTCCTTGAGCAGTTTCCCGACCTTCAGCACCTGTCCCTCGATCACAACGAGCTGCAGGTACTGCCGGCGGGGCTCGGCGCACGGACGCAATTGAAGTACCTGAACCTGTCGCATAACCGCCTGAGCCTTGCCGAGGGGCAGCTTGAGGAACTGGCGACCCTGACGGGGCTGGAGGTACTCAAGCTTGCCGACAATCCACTGGCGGTGGCGCCGTCGCTGGAACCCATGCCGCTGTTGCGTCAGCTGCACTTGCAGAACTGTCAGCTGGACCGTTGTCCCTCTGGGCTGGCCACCCGTGCTGTGCTAGAGGTGGCCGATCTGCGTAACAACCGGATTGCCCAACTGCCGGCGGAGGTTTTTGGCATTCAAGCCGGTTTTGCTCACCGGGTGCTGCTGGCAGATAACCCGCTCAATGCCGACAGTCGGCTGCTGCTGGCAAACTTCAGTCTGCGCACCGGCGCCAATCTGGGCGGCTTGACGATTCGCGAGCAAGCCCTGCGCCGGGCTGCCCGATACTGGCTGGATCCGTTACCGGCCGATGTCCGGGTCCAGCGCGAGCAGCAGTGGGCATTGCTGGAGCAAGAAAACGGTGCCCTGGGCTTCTTTGATTTGCTTGCCCGGCTGGGTGCAACGGCTGACTTCAGGTTGACTTCAAGCGACCTGCAGCGGCGGGTCTGGGACGTGTTCGATGAGGCTTGGGCCAGTGCCGAGCTGCGTAGTGAACTGTTCGACCTGGCAGCCAGCGATGTGACCTGCGGTGACAGTGTGATCCTGCATTTCAGTGCCCTGGAGGTCAGGGTGCTGGTGCAGAAGGCGAGTGTCGATGCCCTCGATAACCGCGACGGTGTGCCACTGCTCAAGCTGGCGCAGGGTTTGTTCCGTCTTGAGCGTCTCGATGCCTTTGCCGATCAGGAACTGGCAGGCAGGCCGCTACTGCCGGACCGGGCACGGGATCAGGTTGAGGTGCGCCTGGCGTATCGCCTGGCACTGGCGCGGGCCCTGGAACTGCCGGGGCAGCCACGCTCGATGCTGTACGCCGACTGGGCAGGGGTGACCACCGAACTGATCAACCAGGCTCGTGTGCAGGTGCTGGCGGATGAGAAGACCGAACGTCTGTCGGACTTCATCGTCTCGCGTGACTTCTGGCGCCGGTTCCTGCGCTGCAAGTATGACGCACGTTTCTCAAGCCTGGAGCAACCGTTCCATCGACAACTTGAGGTGGCAGAGCAGGAAGACGTCCAGTACTACAACGAGGTAACGAAGATCAGCCGGGCGCGGGAACAGGCCATCACCGACCTGGTTCGGGAGCTGACTGCGGATGAGCGCAGCAGTCTCGACACTTTGCCAAGTCATTGAGTCGTGATGATTTTTTGTGAATTAGTGGTTGTAACTTGGCTTGATGCCGGTACAATGGCGCGGCTCATCACCAGATGAGCTGCGTTATGGTGGCCCCATCGGTCCCCCCGCATTGATTACCCGTCAACCTGGTCAGATCCGGAAGGAAGCAGCCACAGCGGGAACATCGAGTGCCGGGGTGTGGCTGGTGGGGTTGCCACCCATCTCCAAGTCCTTGAGTCCTCAAGGCATTGTCAAAAAATTCTTGAAGTACGCAAGCGTTCAGGTAAACGATACCTGTATGGCTTCCCTGTGCATGCCGCTTTGTCCAAATCCACGGATTGTGGGCCTGCTCGCGCTTCAGGGCGGTGTGACCTGAAGCGGTAGTACTCTTGTAGCGCAGTCAGTGCCCGTCGTCATCCTAAGCTCCTGAGCCTTTCTCGTTCAGGAGTAGCCCCATGACAGAGTCCCCCACCGTTCAGGATGCCGCTACAGCGGACGACACCACGACGGATTTCTCCGCTGCCAATCACAACCTGGCATTCATTCGTGAGCGACTGCGGGTCGCCTTGCACGGCGCGGACACGGCATTGTTGAAACAGCTGTCCGACAGCCTCTTCAATAGCTTGCAAAGCCATGCCCGGCGCCGGGCGTTTCTTGAGCGGCTTGAGCCCCTGCAGGTGTTCGTCGAGCCCCGTTTCAACAAGGCGCTGGCGGCGCATTTCGGTGCCAGGCTGGATGCGCAGGCGGATGTCTGGTCGCAGTCCCACCTGAGTCTCAAGAGCTTCAGCTTTGCCGTGCGCCAGCCGGTATTCAAGCGAACCTTCAGCTCGCAAAGCCTGTTGCAGGCCGCCTTGCATAATTTCAGCGAGGCGGATGGCGCCCAGGACAGCGAGTTGTCGCAAAAGGCACGCTTGTTGCGCCAAGGCTGGCCGCTCGAGGCCGTGAGCGCGGCGGAGTTCGTGTTGTTCTGCCGGCAGTTGGATTTGGGCGGGCAGTATCAGAAGCATATCGATGCGCTGTTCAAGCCTGGGGGCGAGGCAGAGGTGGCGTCGGTCACACGCAAGTTGTTCACCGATTGCGACCGTTACGGTTTGCAAGTCGATGCGCATCTGGCGTTGATGAACAAACGCATCAGCGATGCCATGCATACCTGCATGATGGAGGTGTGTGCTGGCAAGCCAGGCATCACCTTCCAGGCGTTGCCCTTGCGGTTACGCTGCCTGGCGCTGGAGGGTATCAAGCTGCCGGGGATCGGCGTGTTTGAGTTCGCCTTCACCCCGCTCGGGCCGCTGGCCGCCGCGCAGTCGCCCTGGACCCGGTTGCTGGTGCATATCCCCAATGACCCGCAGTCGCCCTTGAAGGAGTACGACAGCTGGCAAGCGTTTGCCAAAGATCTGCTGCACAAGCTGGCGGATCATGAGTACCGGCGGTTCTTCCTCAACTTCGCACGTAAACGCGACCAGCCTGGGTTGTTGCGGCACCTGCAAGGCGCGCGGTTCATCATTGAAGACGATGGCATGCAGCTGCGGTTTGCACCTGACCTGTCACTGGATTCGAGCTTGCGTACGCAGGACTACTTCAATGACGTCTTTGCCCAGCGTCTGGCACAGTTGCAGGACGATGGGCGTTTCTGTGCAGTCCCGACCGCAGAGCAGGACAGGGCGCAACGTCGGGCTGCCCTGGAGCAGGCAGTGGAAATCGGCCTGGATATCCTCAGTGTCGGCGCCTTGTTTATGCCTGGCTTGGGCGAGGTGCTGTTCGGGGTGACAGTGGCCCAGTTGATGAGCCAGGTGTTTACCGGCGTCGAAGACTGGGCCGAAGGCGACCACTACGAGGCCGCTCACTGCTTGTCCCAGGTGGCGGCGGAGCTGGCCGGGCTGGCGGCAGGTGCGCTGGTGGTCAGTTCGGCTGCGGCGCTGGTTCGGCGTTCGGCATTGTTCCAACGCTTGTTGCAGGTCCAGGTCGGTGACCGCGCCTATCTCTGCCAGCCTGACCTGCAGCCCTATGCTTGCAACCTGCATGCGCAAGAGCTGGGCGCGGCGGACAGTCGTGGCATCTACCGGCTGGAAGGCGAGCAGTTCATCAATGTACAGGGTCGTTACTACAACCTGTACAAGGATGAACAAACCGGCGGTTTGCGCCTGCGTCATCCCTCGCGCGACAAGGCCTGGGCGCCGCCGATGCTGGACAACGGCCAGGGTGGCTGGTGGGCGGCCTGCGAACGCCCGCGGCAGTGGCCTGGCGGGGCCACCTTGTTTCGTCGCGCAGGGCCGGTGGCCGAGGGCTTGAGTGATCAGGAGATCGAAGCGCTCATGGCCATTGCCGGACGCGATGATGCACATTTACGGCAACTGTTCGAACGGCGTCGCCCCTTCGATGGCGACCTGCTTGATGCCTGTGCACGCTTGCGCTGGTATCGCCGCCTGCAGCACTTCAACGCCGACCTTGCGACTACGGCCGAGGCCGTGGATGTCGAACTGGTCAGGGGCTTGATGCAAGCGATGCATGAGGGGCGTGCGGCGCGCACGTTCGAGCTGGTCGAACACTTGGCCGAGCAAACGTCGCAGCGCGTGCAGTTGCTCAAGGCTAATGTCGAGCGTGACGGCCTGCTGGCGAGCCTGTTGGCGGTGCTGGATGAGCGTGAGCGAACGCTGCTGATGCCCACTGTCGATGCTGCCGGACGGACAGCGCAGCAATTGGGTTTCAGCATGAGCGACTGGTTGGGCAGTCACTGGCAGCTGTTCTTCGACCGTTGCCTGGAAGGTGAGGCCAGCACTGCTCCCGGCGTGCTGCGCAGCTTCTTTCCCGGGCTGTCGGCGCCGCGGGCGGCGGCACTGGAGGCATCGCTGGATGCACCCGAGTTCAAGCGCCTGAACAGTGACCGGCGTCTGCCGCTGCGCCTGGGCGAGCTGGCGCGCACCGGGTTGCGTGATCAGCGCCTGGGCCGGGCATTGGAAGGCTTCTTCTGGCCGCGCCTGGCCAATGAGGATAACCATCGCTTGTTGCTGCACTTTCTTGCGCTGGACCCGCGCTGGCCATGGGCATTGAAGCTGACGCTCGACGGCACGGCTGATGGTGCCACCCAGCTGTTGCGGCGTGGCGATCTGTTCGTCTCTGCGGGTACTCCGGCTGCCCGGCCCAAAAGCCTCTTGGACCTTGCCCTGGAACTGGGTGGCATGACCGCGCCGCAAGGGGTGGAAAATCTGCGTCGGCAGTTGGGGCTGCAGGCCGCTGCTCAGCGCCAGACCAGTCGTAATGTACTGGCCATCGGTGAGCGCAAATGGTGGACACCATTGCAACGATTCGACGATGGACGATTGGGTTATGCACTGAGTGGCAACGGCATACCGCTGGGAGGTAGTGGTGATGTCAGCGAGCTGATTCTGGAGCTGTACCCAGACTTCACCGAGCGGGATATCAGTGCCTTTATCCAGCCTTACGCGACACGTCCTCGGGCGCTGCATACCTTGCTGGCAACGCGAAGAAGCCAGTTGCTGCGCTTGCGTGAGTCGTTGGCGCGCTGGCAGGCGCAGCCCGGTACCGTGCGCCAGGGTGCCTATCGACAGGCATTCGCCGAACGTCTGGAGGATGTCTGGCGACGCCGGGGGCGCTCGATCAATACGGCCTTCGGTCAGCACCTGGGTTATTCGTTGTCGCTGTCAGGCTTGCATGTTGGTGAATTGCCCAGCCTGGCGGGGGTGGACCTCAGTCATGTCGTCGAACTCGATTTGTCGGATATGAACCTGGCCACGAGCATCGATGGTTTTATCCAGAAGTTGCCACGTTTGCGTATGCTCGACCTGTCCAACAACCACTTTACTGAGCTGGCGCCGGGGCTTGAACAGCTAGTGGCGTTGCGCAACCTGCGCCTGCGCAACAATGGTGGCGGCTTGAATGTAACCGGGGTGATGCAATTGCAGCGCATGAGCATGCTCGAAACCCTGGACCTGACCGGGACGTCCCTGGCGCAAGCGCCGGACTTCAGTCTGCTGGTGCAATTGCACCGCGTGCAGTTGCGCTATACGGCGTTGCGCGAAGTACCGGCGGGTATGCGCGACTTGCCACAACTGCGCAGCATCGATCTGCGCGACAATCAAATCACTACGCTGCCAGCGACCTATTTGGAGGAGCCTGGCGCGTTCCTGCGCAGTATCAGTCTCGACAACAATCCCTTGGCCGCGGGCACTTTCCGGGAGTTTTTGCGTTTGCAGGCCATGGAGTCGGTGCCGGCAGGTTCAGGGCGTCAGGGCTCTCTGAGCGAGCAGTTCTGGATCGCCCCGGTGGCTTTGCATCCCCGGGCTCGGGAGCATTGGCACTTGCTCGAGCAGGAGCCTGGCAGCCAGGCGCTGTTCCGCTTGCTCGACCAGTTGTCCACCACGGACCAGGCGCTGGATTACACCGAGGCGCTGCGTGCCCGGGTCAGGGCACTGCTGCAAGCGGCGGTCGATCATGGCCTGGGTCGCGAGTTGATGATCATAGCGGCTGAGCCGGTGTTGTCAGGGCAAAGCCCGCTGCGCAGTTTCGTGAGCCTGGAAAACCGCGTGCTGGCGTTGCGCGCCCTGCATGAGGGTATTCAAAGTGGCGCGCCAACCGCATTGCTGACCTTTTCCCGAGCCTGGTTCAGGCAGCGGCGCCTGGATGCATTCGTTCGCCAGCAGGTGCAGGCCAGTGCCGCGCTACGCCAGGCGGGTGAAGATGTCACCCTGGCCTATCGACATCAGTTGCATGATCGCCTCGACCTGCCGGGCACGCGTCTGGTCGACCGCCTCGAGGGCCTGGTGCTGGACAGCGCGCAGTTGACCCGCGCCATCGAACATGTGCGGGCGGCCACCGATGAGCAGTTCGTTGAGTTCCTGGCGCAACAGGACTACTGGATCATGTACATCCTGCAAACCCGCCAGCATAACCTCAATGATCTGGAAGCCAGATTCCAGGCCAGGCTTAGCCTCGAGCGTGCGAATTGGGCCGGTTTGCCTGCGCCGCAACGCGCGGAGTTGGAGCTTGTGCAGCAGCAGCGCCAGGCGGATGCCGAATGGCAACTGCTCAGGCGCCTGACCCGTGAAGCCCTGGGCTTGCCTGGCCTACCGTCGCGCGGGTCGGCCTGAGAGGGCGGCTGGCAAGGGCGGGGTGCAATTTTGCCCCCGCTCCGCTAGCATTAGCCCTTTCCAGCTTGCCAGGCGCGACGGTTTTCGATGAGTTATCAGGTTCTTGCACGTAAATGGCGTCCGCGCTCGTTCCGCGAAATGGTCGGCCAGGCCCATGTGCTCAAGGCCTTGATCAACGCGCTGGACAACCAGCGCCTGCACCACGCCTACCTGTTTACCGGTACCCGCGGGGTGGGCAAGACCACCATTGCGCGGATCATCGCCAAGTGCCTCAACTGCGAAACCGGCATCACCTCGACCCCGTGCGGTACCTGCTCGGTATGCCGGGAGATTGACGAGGGGCGCTTCGTCGACCTGATCGAGATCGACGCCGCCAGCCGCACCAAGGTCGAAGACACCCGCGAGTTGCTCGACAATGTGCAATATGCACCGAGCCGTGGACGCTTCAAGGTCTACCTGATCGACGAAGTGCACATGCTCTCCAGCCACTCGTTCAACGCCTTGCTCAAAACCCTGGAAGAGCCGCCGCCCTACGTCAAGTTCATCCTTGCCACCACTGATCCGCAGAAGTTGCCAGCGACCATCCTCTCGCGTTGCCTGCAGTTCTCCCTGAAAAACATGACCCCTGAGCGGGTGGTCGAGCACTTGAGTCATGTGCTCGGCGCTGAAAACGTTCCGTTCGAGGACGACGCCCTGTGGCTGCTGGGCCGTGCGGCCGACGGTTCCATGCGCGACGCCATGAGCCTGACCGACCAGGCCATTGCATTCGGTGAAGGCAAGGTGCTGGCTGCCGATGTGCGGGCGATGCTCGGCACGCTCGATCATGGCCAGGTCTACGGTGTGCTCCAGGCACTGCTGGAGGGGGATGCACGGGCCTTGCTCGAAGCCGTTCGGCATCTTGCCGAGCAGGGGCCGGACTGGAGCGGGGTGCTGGCTGAGATGCTCAACGTGCTGCACCGCGTGGCCATTGCCCAGGCGTTGCCGGAGGCCGTCGACAACGGCCAGGGCGATCGTGACCGGGTCCTTGCCCTGGCCCAGGCATTGCCGGCCGAAGATGTGCAGTTCTACTACCAGATGGGCCTGATCGGTCGACGTGACCTGCCCTTGGCACCGGATCCGCGTGGCGGCTTTGAAATGGTCCTGCTGCGCATGCTGGCGTTCCGGCCCGCCGATACCGACGATGCGCCCAAACCACTGCTAAAGCCGGTGGGGATCAGCCAGGCCACAGCTGATTCTGCAAGCGCAGTGGCAGCAGCCTCCGAGGCCGCGCCGGTCGTGGCGGTTGCGGTGCCAGCGCCAGTGGTTGCCGAGCCAGAGCCCGTTGCAGAGCCTGAGCCCGAGCCCGCAGAGGCCCAGGCGCCCGAGCCGGTGGTCGATCTGCCCTGGAACGATCCCGCCGCCGACGAGGCAGAGGTCGAGCCGGCGATGGATGCCGTCGAACCGCCGCCCGAACTCGCCGCAACGCCCGCGCCAATTCAGAAGGTTGCGCCACCGGACCTGCCTGCGCCCGACGATGGCATCGGCTACAGCCCGGCCGGCATGGACCGCGACGACGAACCACCGCTGGATGAAGACTATTACGAGCCGGAAATGGACCCGGCCAGCTACAGTTATCTGGATGAGCTGGCCATTGAACATGCCCATGAGGTCGATGCGCCGCCGGCCGAGCCGTTGCCTGCTGCGCAACCGGCCACGGGCCTTGCGCTGAAATGGCTGGAATTGTTCCCGCAGTTGCCGATTTCCGGGATGACCGGCAGTATCGCCGCCAACTGCACGCTGATCAGCGCCGAGGGCGATGATTGGCTGCTGCACCTGGATCCGGCCCACAGCGCCCTGTTCAATGCCACCCAACAGCGGCGCCTGAACGATGCATTGAACCAGCACCTGGGCCGTACGCTCAAACTGAGCATCGAGCTGATTCGTCCGGAGCAGGAGACCCCAGCCCAGGCTGCGGCGCGCAAGCGTGCCGAGCGTCAGGGCCAGGCCGAAGCCTCGATCCAGGATGATCCGTTGATCCAGCAGATGATCCAGCAGTTCGGCGCCATGGTCCGCCACGATACAATCGAACCTGTCGATGTCCAGGTTCCAATGACCGAATAACACCAGTGGCCCGGGCCAGGCCCGCGCTGCACCCCGTAACGTAATACTTGAGGTGATCCCCATGATGAAAGGTGGCATGGCCGGCCTGATGAAGCAGGCCCAGCAAATGCAGGAAAAAATGGCCAAGATGCAGGAAGAACTGGCCAACGCCGAAGTGACCGGCCAATCCGGTGCCGGCCTGGTCAGCGTGGTAATGACCGGTCGTCACGACGTCAAGCGCATCAGCCTGGACGACAGCATGATGCAGGAAGACAAGGAAGTGCTTGAAGACCTGATCGCCGCCGCTGTCAACGACGCGGTGCGCAAGGTCGAAGCCAATAGCCAGGAAAAAATGGGCGGCATGACCGCCGGCATGCAGCTGCCGCCGGGCTTCAAAATGCCGTTCTGAAGCGCTGCTTCAGTGAAAATGCCAGGCTTGTGCCTGGCATTTTTTTGCCCGTGTTTTCAGTTGTAGGTCATGGTGAAGCTGGCCTGGCCCTGGGCGTTACCGGGCCGAACCTGCGAGCCGGTCTGGATGAACCGGGCGCGCAAGGGGATGTTGAAGCTGGACGTGCCGACAGCGACTGTCCCGGCGTGCTGCTGTTGACCGAGGAAAATCACATTGTTATCGGCCTTCAGTACCTGAATGCCGATGCCGCTTGACTGAGAGCCTGGCGCCAGGCTGAGGATGCTGGAATTGTTGTTCGCCGCATGGATGTCCCTGAGGGTGTAGTTGACGGAAAGTCGCCCACCCGATCCTCCACCTGAGCAGTTCAGGCGAATATTGAAGGGAACAGGGGCGGTGGTTTTGTTGACCTGATTGAAAAACTGTTGAGCGTGGCTGCCCAGTGCTACTCGAGGGTTCTGCGAGTCTGGGGCCACGCTACAGGTTGGATTGGGCGTGACGATCTGTACTTGGGTATTGGGAAGTATCAGGGTTTCCGGTATCAGGTTGGCCAGAGTTCCATGTGCCAATTGGGAGGGTAAACGGATACTGCCGCCTGAGACTGTGCCGGTCTTGATCAGGCTGAGGGTAAAGCTTGGCGTGTAGGAGCTGTTGCCGCCTCTGGGAGTGGTGCCATTGAATCTGGGCCAGCTCATGTATTCGTAGTCCCCACCCTCGATCAGCACGCGAATACCGATGCCGGGTGCCGTTGTCTGATAGATGTAACCATTGTGCCGGTTGATCGGGTTGGAGAAACCCAGGGAGTAGGGCACGCGTGACGCACAGTTCAGCGTCATGAGAGCACCGCTTTGCCTGCGCTCGAAGAGCACGCTGCCAATTGCGGCGTTTGCCGGAACGCTCAGTTGCGTAGGCAGGTTGATGCTCACCAGCTGGGGGCGGGAACTGCCGGTATAGCGACAGGTTGTTTTACTGTCATCGGCATGGGCCTGTTGCAGGGTGGTGATGACCGGAAGGGCCAGTGCTACCCGGAGAAGTCGTTCAGCAGTCGTGCACTTATTCATTGGCGTCAGGCTCCCTGCCTTGGGAAGATTCACAGGTGGCTGCGGCAGTGCGCAGGCCTGAGGGTGAGTGCTGCGTCAGGCTGTAGGTAGCAGTACAGCTCTGTTGCGGGCTGTTTCCCCAGCTTACCCCGAGAGTGCCGCGCTCCTTCAGCCCGCGTACGAACGCTTGGCTACCCTGGCCGACGATGCCTAGTTCAATCCCGTCTTCATCCTTCACGACACTACCAAAAGCAATTGCCCGGCCATCTGGTTTGAGCAGGTGGATCACGGCGGAACGCCCTGAGACGGTCTGAAACTCCAGCAGGGGGATAGCGCCTGCCCGTGGTACGGTCTGTTGTACCGTGCCCTGTAGTTCTATATCGGTCGACAGTCCCTTGGGATCGAGCTCGACCCTGTTGCTTCGATACGGTGTCAGGCTTGGTATTACCGCGTAGCCGTGGCGGTCGACAGTGGCTGCCGTGAACGAGCTAAGTCGGGCGCCAGTGGCATGCTCAGCTCTGGCCAGGCCAAATGTTTCGCCCAGAGGCTGGGACAGCGTGATACCGCCCTCATGGGCGACAACGGCGCCACGGGCACCGAATGAGCTCTGTGCGAGGTTTTTGCCGTGGCTGAGGGAGCCGCTTAATTCCGCGACCGGGCTGCGGTAAAGCAAGTTGCCGCTCAGGTTGCTGTTGCCTTCGCCATGATGGCGGTCGTGGCTGGCGGTCACGCCGTAGCTCAGTCGATTCTCTGTGTCGGCAATGCCGCTCAAGGTGGTCTGCATCTGGCTGTGGCCCTGCTGGCTGCGTGAGGCACTGGTGTTGAGGGTTTTGGACCGATCGGGCCCCAGTGGCAGGGAGAAGGTCAGGTTGAGAACATTGTCGCGCCGACCGGAGGCGCTGCGCTCCCTCGCGGCTGACAGCCCATAAGTCAGACGTTTGAAGTGGTTGCTGTAGCCCAGTGAGTAGTTGACGTCGGTGCCGGAGTAGTTCCAGTAACGCGTTGCCGAGGTTGTCAGGTGCACTTGGCCATAGCGCTCAGCCAGGGGCTGGCCGAGGGTCAGCGCACTGCGGCTGCGTTGATGGAGAAAGTCCAGGCTGTGGCTCGTGCCGCGCCAGTATTGGCGGTTGAGAAAGGCGTCTTCGAGATTGAAGTAACCTTGGGTGGAATAGCGGTGAGTGGCCAGGGCGACTTGCGTATCGGTAGCGTTCAGGGTCTTGGCATAGCTCACGCGCAGGCTTTGGCCCTGTTGGCTGCCCAGTCCTGGTAGATGGGTACGAGCCTGGGTGACATCCAGGCCGAAGGCACCCAGGCTGGTGTTCAGTGCTCCTCCCAGCAGGAGCGCGCCGTAACCGGAGGCGAAAGTAAGACCGCTGTAGGAACTGAGCAGATTGTTCAGGCCATACTGCCAGTTGCCTTCAACGAATACCGGCTCGCTCACCAGAAGTGGGTTCTGCAGGGTGCCGAAGGTTGTACTGTAGCGTTGCTGCCCAGGGCGCAATGACAGCGGCACAGCGGTATAGGGAACCGAGAAGCTGCGCACCTGACCATCGGCTTCGGTAATCTCGACGCCGAGGTCACCGCCGTAACCTGTGGCTTGCAGGTCGTCGATCTCGAATGCGCCAGGTGCGACGGTGGACTCGTGCAAAATGACCCCGCGCTGGCGCACCACTACCCGCGCATTGCTGTTGGCAACGCCTCGGACCACCGGAGCAAAACCGCTTTGCGAGTGGGGTAGCATACGGTCATCACTGGCCAGGCGCGCCCCTATGAAGCTGACCGAATTGAAAAGATCGCCCGGCGTGTAGGTCTCTCCCAGGGTCAGTTGTGATGACCAGGGGGTGATGTCCCGCTGCGCATAGCTGGAATGGCTCTGGTAGTGTTGTAGGCCCTGGTTGCTCCAGCTCAGGGCACCATCATGGCGCAGGCGCCAGTTGCCGAGGTTGACCCCGCTGTTCAGGCCCAAGTATCCCTGGGTTTGTAGTTTCTCCTGTTGGTTGCGGGGTTTGAGGTTGTAGACGTTCAGGTTGTAGCCAATGAAGCCTGCGGAGACGCCGCTGTCCCATTGGCCAGGGTCGACATAGTCGAGGCTGGCGCGTTTGAGCCAGATTTGTGGAATGCTCAGGGAGAGCTGCTGGCGGCTGAAGTCGAACTCACTGAAGGCATCGGCCAGTATGGCCTCGATGTGCAGGCAATGGCCGCTCGCTAATTGCACAACGTGTTCGCTGGCAAGTCGGTCGGTGGCAATGCCCAGCCTGTGCAGCAAGGCTTGGTCAAAACAGGCGAAAGCATCCTGGCCTGCCCCTTGGCTTTCGAAAGCAACATCCAGGCGGCCTTGCCATTGCTGGTTGATGAACACTTCAACGTTGTGCGCGCCAGCGGCAACGATGTTGCGCTTCTCGAAGCGCGACAGGTCAACCGCCAAGGCGGTGCCGTTGCTGAGAAACGCCGATTCAAATTGTATTGCCAATGGTTCCGGTGTCTCGGCCATGGCTAACGGCGGCAGGCTGACGAAGCTGAGCGAACCCAGGAATATAGTGGTTCGCCCACGGGTCAACCCGCCCGGGAAGTCAAAAAGTGGGCAAGTGCGAGTCATGGGGGTCTGTAATATTAAACAGTAATAAAAGCGCGCCGCAGTCAGTAGCGTGCCCGCGCGGTGGTCGCGGGGAGTTCAACCGCCGGGCGCATAGGGTTCAAAGGGGTTTTGAATAAACCGCAGTAGCAGCATTGTCTTCGCCGGCACCGTGATCATTGATGCTGGTGAAGTTCACCTTGATGGGGCTGGTTGGCGGTGTTTTCAGTTGTTCCGATGCACTGAAAGTTTCACTGGCAAAGGGCGCGATATGACCACTTCCAAATGCCAGCTTATGGCCGTTGGAATCAATTTCAATATGACCGATATTGACGAAGTAAGCAGTGGGGTTGTCTGCTTTCAATGTCCATTTGTCGTTGCTTCTAACTAACGTCCAATTGATGGCGTTGGCTGATTCGTTAACATGACCTGGTAATTTGGCTGGACGATAGAGCACTTTGATGCGGGAGCGAAAGGCAAATTGCAAGTAATTCTCGCCCTCTGCCTTGGGAGGAACTTCGAGTAGGTTGAACCAGTACAGGGTCTCGCGATCTTGCGCCATTTTCGTGCCATTGTGCAGCAGGCGGACGGTCTGTCCCTTGCCGCCCTCGATACGGGCTATGGCAGGCGTGACGATGAACGGTACCTGGATGGTCTCCGGGGTTGCCTTGCTGTCCCCGTCGTCGAGCCAGGCTTGAACCAGGGTCGGATTCTTTGCCTTGTTTTCCAGGCCAATGGTGGCTTCACCTTGTTCGGCTGGAAAGATGATGCGGGTGTTGGAGATGACAACACTGGCTTGAACGGTGGCGATGCAGCTCAGCCAGGTCACTGCCAGGAGTAACAGTTTGGTGATTGAGGTCATGTGCAATCAGTCGCGTGAGGGCCGTCGAGAGGAGTGGGGCAGCTGCCGGGGCTGCTGCCCGCATGGCTTAGATGTAGCGGATCAGGTATTCCACCCGGGTAGCGATTGGCCCGGCGCTGGCTGTGCCGGTGGCGTAGTAGTGGGCCGAGTAGTTGAAGGTGGCTGCGCCGTTGGCCAACTGGACAGGGATGGTGTTCTGCTCACCCTGTGGCCGGCCGATATGGATTGCACCATTGTTGGCGTTGCGCAGCTGTACCTGGACGTTGGCGGCACCACCGGCATCGGCTTTCAAGCGGCCGCTGGCAGGGTCGACGCTGCTGCCGGTGAGGAACTCGATGTCGATACGCCCGGCAGGTGGGTTGCACCCGGTCAGCCTGATCTGAAATGCACTCCCCAGGTAGGTGTTGCCCGCGGAGCCCAGGTCATCGGTGCGCGCCGGGCGCATGGGGACGGTAAAGTTGTTGGCGCCAGAACCGCCGTTAATCGTGCACGTCTGAGCAAACACGTTGCCGGTGAACTCGATGCGGCCGTCTGAAGCCTGGGCGGTAGTTGTAATGCCTGCAAGCAGTGACAGGGCAAGTACTGCGCCAAGTTTGGATGTGATCATGTGGGTACCGTATAGCGATGTTTAATGGGTGTTTGAGTAATCCGGTTTGGCTTTCAAGTAAACAACCCGTAAAAGTTGTAGAGGTTGAAAGTGCGGTGATTATGGGGCTGGGCGCACGGTTTTAATGTAGGAGCGCCTCGGTGAGAAACTGTGGCTTGAATTGTCAGTGTTTGTAGGAATAAAGGAGCGTATTAACGGTTGTTGTAATACCGTGTTGATGCTAATGCCGGTGCTTGAGCGGTAGCTTATATCCAGGCGTGTTTTTGCTGGGAAGTGCAGAATGTAAAGGCAGCATGGGCATGGGTTTGACGCTGGCCCATGGGGGGGGTATAAACCGCCTTTATTTGCATCCAGGCCTTTTTCCATGAGCTTCAGCCCACTTATCCGCCAGTTGATCGACGCACTGCGCATTCTGCCCGGCGTTGGCCAGAAAACCGCCCAACGCATGGCCTTGCAGCTACTTGAGCGCGACCGCAGTGGCGGTACCAGGCTGGCTCAGGCCTTGAGTCAGGCCATGGAAGGTGTTGGGCATTGCCGCCAGTGCCGGACCCTGACCGAGCAGGCACTCTGCCCGCAATGTTCGGACCCGCGTCGGGACGATACCCTGCTGTGCGTGGTGGAAGGGCCGATGGATGTCTATGCCGTGGAGCAGACGGGCTATCGTGGCCGCTACTTTGTGCTCAAGGGGCACCTGTCGCCGCTCGATGGCTTGGGTCCGGACGCCATTGGCATCCCGCAGTTGATGGCGAGGATCCAGGAGCAGGGCAGCTTTACCGAAGTGATCCTGGCCACCAACCCGACGGTGGAAGGTGAGGCGACCGCCCATTACATCGCCCAGTTGCTGGCCGACAAAGGTCTGGTCGCTTCGCGAATTGCTCATGGTGTGCCGCTGGGTGGTGAGCTGGAACTGGTCGATGGCGGCACCCTGGCGCACTCGTTCGCCGGGCGCAAACCAATCTCGCTGTAACCATCGAACTTCAATCGCGGGGCAAGCCCGCTCCTACCTGTCCGGTGGGAGCGGGCTTGCCCCGCGATGCTTTCAATACTCGCTCAGCGAAAACCCGGTCAGGCAAAAGGTCGGCACACCGGCCTCATTCAGCCGCTGTGAACCACCCAACTCCGGCAGGTCGATGATTGCCGCCGCCTCGAACACCTGCGCACCCATGCGCCGTACCAGGTTGGTAGCGGCCAGCAAGGTACCCCCGGTGGCGATCAGGTCGTCGAAAATCAGTACCGAATCACCTTCACAGAGGCTGTCGGCGTGCACTTCGAGGAAGGCTTCGCCGTACTCGGTCTGGTAGCCTTCGGCGAGCACGTCGGCCGGTAGCTTGCCTTGCTTGCGAAACAGGATCAGTGGCTTGTTCAGCTGGTGGGCGATGATCGAGCCGATCAGAAAGCCGCGCGCATCCATGGCAGCGATATGGCTGAAGTCGGTTTCGACATAGCGTTCGATAAAGGCATTGGCGACATGGCGCAGGCCCCGCGGTGACTGGAACAGCGGGGTGATGTCGCGAAAGATAACGCCCGGCTTGGGGAAGTCCGGTACCGGGCGGATCAGGGCTTTGAGGTCGAAAGTGGCGCTGGGCATGAGGCGAGTATCCTGAAAAACCAATGCCCGCCAGTATACCTGTTATGCGCAGGCTCAGCTGTCCAGCGAGCCGCCGGCCAGGGCGCACAGCTGGATCGGGTCAAGGATGTGGATCTCCTTGCCCTCGGCCTGGATCAGGCCGTTTTGCTGGAAGCGGGTGAACACCCGAGACACGGTTTCGACCGCCAGGCCCAGGTAGTTGCCGATCTCGTTGCGCGACATGCTCAGGCGGAACTGGTTGGCCGAGTAACCGCGAGCACGGAAACGTGCCGAAAGGTTGACCAGGAAGGTGGCGATGCGCTCGTCCGCGGTCTTTTTCGACAGCAGTAGCATCATCTGCTGGTCGTCTCGGATCTCGCGGCTCATGACCCGCATCAGCTGGCGGCGCAGCTGTGGCAGTTGCACCGACAGCTCATCCAGGCGTTCGAAGGGGATTTCGCAAACTGAGGTGGTTTCCTGGGCCTGGGCCGACACCGGGTAGGCTTCGGTGTCCATGCCCGACAGGCCGACCAGTTCGCTGGGCAGGTGGAAGCCGGTGATCTGCTCCTCGCCACTGTCGCTGAGACTGAAGGTTTTCAGAGCGCCGGAACGCACCGCGTAGACCGAGCCGAAATTGTCGCCCTGGCGGAACAGGAACTCGCCTTTTTTCAGCGGACGCCCCCGTTTGACGATTTCATCCAGTGCATCCATGTCTTCCAAGTTCAATGACAAGGGCAGGCACAGCGGCGCCAGGCTGCAATCCTTGCAATGGGCCTGGTTGTGGGGGCGCAGTTTGACTGGCTCGGACATTTCTTCAATCCTTGTGGGAAAGCACACATAAGCCGTAAGGGTAACTCAGGGCAGGGTGTTTCGGCCAGCTTGTACGCTAGTGGCGTACGCTGGCGCCAGAAAAACCGCGATGTGCTTGAAGGTGCGCAGCCTGTGCGCTGTAGAGCCGTTCAGTGCTGTTTGGTCCCGGTTTCATTGGCCCAAACCCAGGTGCGCTGCGACAAAAAACCTCAGCAGTCAGATGACCCGGGAAAAGCGCTGGCGGTTGTGCAGGTCCAGATACGCGTCGAACACCATGCACACCGAGCGCACCAGCAAGCGTCCGGCGGGCAGCACCTTGATGCCCTCGTTGCTCAGTTCGATCAGTCCGTCCTTGTGCATCGCTTGCAGGGCAGGCCACTGATCATTGAAGTAGCCACGAAAATCGATGGTGAAATCGCGCTCGAAGGTCTGGAAATCCAGTTCGAAGTGGCAGATCAACTGCTGGATCACCGCCCGGCGCAGTCGGTCGTCCTGGGTACAGATCAGCCCGCGGCTGGTGGCCAGCTGGGCGGTGGACAAGGTGTCCTGGTAGGTATTGAGGTCGCTGCTGTTCTGGCAATACAGGTCGCCGATCTGGCTGATGGCCGAGACGCCGAGGCCGATCAGGTCACAATGGCCATGGGTGGTATAGCCCTGGAAGTTGCGCTGCAGGGTCGACTCTTCCTGGGCAATTGCCAGCGCGTCATCGGGCAGGGCGAAGTGGTCCATGCCGATGTAGACGTAGCCGGCGGCGGTTAGCTGTTCGATGGTGTTGTGGAGCATTTCCAGTTTTGCAGCCGGGGCCGGCAACTCATTGCTGTCGATGCGTCGTTGCGGCAGGAAGCGTTCGGGCAGGTGGGCGTAGTTGAATACGGAAAGACGATCCGGCTGCAGCTTGATCACTTCTTCGACGGTGCGGGCAAAACCTTCCGGGGTCTGCTTGGGCAGGCCGTAGATCAAGTCAAGGTTGATCGAGCGAAACTGCAGGGTACGCGCCGCTTCGATGATCGCCCGGGTCTGCTCCAGGCTTTGCAGGCGGTTGATTGCCCGTTGCACCAGTGGATCGAGGTCTTGCACGCCCAGGCTGACGCGGTTGAAGCCCAGCTCGCGAAGCAGGCCCATGGTCGACCAGTCGGCCTCGCGTGGGTCGATCTCGATGCCATAGTCACCGGAGTCGTCATCGAGCAGATTGAAGTGCTGGCGCAGGTGGGCCATCAGCTGGCGCAGTTCTACGTGGCTGAGGAACGTCGGGGTGCCGCCGCCAAAGTGCAGTTGCTCGACGGTTTGCTTGGGGTCCAGGTGGCAGGCGATCAGCTGGATTTCCTGCTCCAGGCGTTGCAGGTAGGGCGCGGCGCGGCCCCGGTCCTTGGTGATGACCTTGTTGCAGGCGCAGTAGTAGCAGATGTTGGCGCAGAACGGCACATGCACGTAGATCGACAGCGGGCGTACGGCGCGACGGCTGTCACGCAGGGCGTGCAGCAGGTCGAAGGAGCCGACTTCGCTGTGCAGTTGCACCGCGGTCGGGTAGGAAGTGTAGCGTGGGCCGGCCAGGTCGTAGCGGTGAATCAGGTCGGAGTCCCAACGAAGAACGTCGAGCATGCGGGCAGTCCCCAGAAAGAGCAGCAGTGTCCGGAGTCTAGGGAGCGCGGGGCAACCCCGTGTTGATTTGTATCAACGCCGCTTCAGTGGCCCATCAGCCAGTGCTGGTGCGGGCCTGGCAGGGTCCACAGGCCGAACAGCATCACCAGCACGCCACCGGCGACGCGCACGCTGCGCTGGCGCAGCAAGGCGCTGGTGCGTTCGGCGGCAAGGCCGGTGGCCAGCAACACCGGCCAGGTGCCAAGACCGAAAGTCAGCATCAACAGCGCGCTGTCGGCGGCATTGCCCTGGCTCGCTGCCCAGAGCAGGGTGCTGTACACCAGGCCGCAGGGCAACCAGCCCCACAGTGTACCTAGCAGCAGTGCGCGAGGCAGGCTGGAGACCGGCAGCAGGCGGTTGGCCACGGGCTGGATATGCCGCCACAGGCCGCGCCCCAGGCCCTCAATGCGGGTCAGGCCGCTCCACCAGCCGGCCAGGTACAGGCCCATGCTGATCAGTAGCAGTGCGGCGAGCACGCGCATGGCGGTGGCCACCGGGCTGTTGGCGACTGCCCAGCCGGCGAGCCCGAGCAGCAAGCCGGCCAGGGCATAACTGAGGATGCGCCCCAGGTTGTAGGCCAGCAGCAGGCGAAAGCGGCGGCTACGTTGCTCTTTGGGGATGGCCAGGGTCAGGGCGCCCATCAGGCCGCCGCACATGCCCAGGCAGTGACCGCCGCCGAGCAGGCCGAGGATCAATGCCGAGCTGAGCAGGGGTAAAAGGTCAGTCACGGGGCGGCTTGCCGTTGTCGGGTTTCTTGCCGTCGGCCTCATCCATGGCGGCGGTGTGCTGCGGATCCTGGTCGTCGAAGAGGATGCTGTGCGCCGGGCCGTCGAGGTCGTCGTACTGGCCGCTGTCCACTGCCCAGAAGAAGATGTAGATGGCGATAGCGACGATCAGCAGGGCGGCCGGGATCATGATGTAAAGCGCGGGCATGGAGGCTCCTGGTCAGGCCGTCGCGGGATGCGCGGCGGGGGCTGGCGTGTAGTTGGCCGGCAGGCCGCTGGCGCGGGTCAGGCGCAGGGCATTGAGGACCACGATCAGCGAACTGACCGACATGCCGACCGCCGCCCAGATTGGCGTGATCCAGCCCAGCGCGGCAAACGGCAGCATGACGCCATTATACGCCGAGGCCCACAGCAGGTTCTCGATAATGATCCGCCGGGTGCGGCGGGCCAGGCTAAAGGCCTGCACCAGTGCTTCCAGGCGATTGGACAGCAGGACCGCATCGGCGCAGGTTTTGGCCAGGTCGGTGGCCGAGCCCATGGCGATGCTGATATCGGCGGCGGCCAGCACCGGCACATCGTTGACCCCGTCACCGAGCATCAGCACCTTGCGCCCTTGCTGCTGCAGGGCCTTGAGTTTTTCCAGCTTGTCGTCAGGGCGCAGGCCGCCGATGGCCTGGTCGATCTGCAACTCGGCAGCCACGCTGTGGACCATCGGCGAGCTGTCGCCGGACAGCAGCAGGGTGTGCCAGCCGCGGGCGCGGCAGGCGGCCAGGAGGTCGGCGGCGTCAGAGCGCAGACGGTCATCGAGGACGAACCAGGCCAGCGGGCCCTGCTGGTCACCGAGCAGCAGCCATTGCCCGGCTTCGTCGGGCATTGCCGGGGCGTTGGTGGCACTGAGGGCGCAGACGAAACCTGCCTCGCCGATGCGCAAGTGCTGCTGGCCAACCTTGCCTTCCAGGCCCAGGCCGGGTATCGCCTGAACCTCGTCGGCAGCCTGGCTGGCGCGGCCGAAGGCACGGGCAATGGGGTGTTCGGAGCGGTTCTCGAGGGCGGCGGCGAGCATCAGGCAGCGGTCGGCATCGCTATCGCGTAAGGGGCGGATCGCCCGTAGGGTCAGCCGGCCCTCGGTGAGGGTGCCGGTCTTGTCGAAGATCACCGTGTCGATCTGGTTCAGGCCTTCGAGCACATGACCACGGGTCAGCAGCAGGCCGAGTTTGTGCAGGGTGCCGGTGGCCGCAGTCAGCGCAGTCGGGGTGGCCAACGACAGGGCGCAGGGGCAGGTGGCAACCAGCATGGCCAGGACAATCCAGAACGCCCGCGACGGATCTATCTGCCACCACAGCAGGCCGATGGCCGCCGAGGCCACCAGGGTAAACAGCAGGAACCATTGCGAGGCGCGGTCGGCGATTTCCGCGAGGCGTGGTTTTTCCGACTGAGCCCGCTCCAGCAGGCGCACGATCGCCGACAGGCGCGTGTCCTGGCCCAGGGCCTGGACCTCGACGGTCAGTGCGCTCTCGACGTTGAGGGTGCCGGCAGTGACCGCGTCGCCAGCGCTGCGCGGTTGCGGCAGGTATTCACCGGTCAGCAGCGATTCGTCGATACTCGACTGGCCGCTGACGATACGCCCGTCGGCGGGGACTACATGCCCAGGCGGGATCAGCACGCAGTCCTTGAGGTGCAATTCACTGAGCAGGATGCGCTCGCTCTGCCCGGCGGCGCCCAGGCGCAGGCACGAGGCCGGCAGCAGGTTGACCAGTTGCGCGGTGGCAGCGGCAGTGCGCTCGCGGGCGCGGCGTTCAAGGTAACGTCCGGCCAGCAGGAACAGGGCAAACATGCCCACGGCGTCGAAGTACAGCTCGCCGCTGCCAGTGATCGCGGTCCAGATCCCGGCGCCATAGGCCAGGCCGATCGCCAGGGATACCGACACGTCCATGGTCAGGTGGCGGGTGCGCAGGTCGCGGGCGGCGCCACGGAAGAATGGCGCGCAACTGTAGAACACGATCGGTGTGGTCAGGAACAGCGCCACCCAGCGCAGGATGGTGTGCAGTTCGGGACTAAGGTCGATGTTGAATTCCGGCCAGGTGGCCATGGTCGCCATCATCGCCTGGAACCACAGCAGCCCGGCGACGCCGAGCTGGCGCAGGGCCGTGCGGTTCTCGCTGGCCAGCTGTTCGGCGGCGCGATCGGCCTGGTAGGGGTGGGCGGCGTAGCCGATATGGCGCAGTTCGGCGAGCAGTTTCGACAGCGCCAGCTCACTGTCGGCCCAGCTCACCTGCAGGCGGTGGTTGGACAGGTTCAGTCGCGCCTCGGCCACGGCCGGCAGGTTGCGCAGATGTTTCTCGATCAACCAGCCGCAGGCTGCGCAACTGATGCCTTCGATCAGCAGGGTGGTTTCGGCCAGCTCGCCGCTGTGCCGGACGAAGGGTTTTTGCACGTCGGCGCGGTCGTACAGGGCCAGTTCGTCGACCAGTTGCTGGGGCAGGGCATCGGGGTTGGCGCTGGCTTCGCTACGGTGCTGGTAATAGCTTTCCAGGTTGCCGGCGACGATGGCCTCGGCAACGGCCTGGCAGCCGGGGCAGCAAAACGCCCGTGGCTGGCCGAGCACCACGGCAGTGAAGTGGCTGCCGGCAGGTACGGGCAGGGCGCAGTGGTAGCAAGGCGTGGGGCTGGTCATGGTAGTCGTCGCAGGTTTTAGGGTGGCCAGCATCGCTGGCAAGCCAGCTCCCACAGGCTAAGTGCAACCTGTGGGAGCTGGCTTGCCAGCGATAGGGGCGACTCATTTATCGAGGTGTTCAGCCCCTTGCAGCGCCTCGTCACCGAGTACCAGGGTCTTGTCGTGGGCAACTTCTTCTTCCTCGAACAGGCGCCATACATGCTCATCCTGGCTGCCCAGCAGCTCGACGAAGCGCCGGCCTTCGACCTTGTCGCTGAGCTGGCCCAGGTAGCGCCCGGCTTCGCTGTCACTGCGGGTCAGGACGATCTTGCGGTCCTTCTGCGGCTGGGTCGGCGAGATCAGGTTCAGTTCCAGGGTCTGCGGCTGGCTGTTGCCGGTCAGGCGCAGGTCGACTTCACCGGTCAGCTCGTCCAGGTGCACGCTGGCCTTGAGGTTGAGGGTCTGGGCCAGCAGTTCGCGGTCCAGCGAGCGGTTGATACCTTTGCCGGCCTCGTAGTAGTTGTCGTTGACCAGGTTGTCGGGGTTGTTCACCGCGATGGTCACCATGGTCAGGCTGAGGGTCACCGAGGTGGCCAGCACCCCGATGATGATCCACGGCCAGAGGTGCTTGTACCAGGGGCTAGCGGCAGTTGCAGAAGGCATAGGCTCAGTCTCTTATCGAATTTGCGGGCCGATGAAGCGGCTCTTGGCTTCAACCTGGGAGGCGCTGTCGTCAGCGTCCTTGAGGGTGAAGATGACTTCGTTGGTGGTTGACGGCAGTTGCTCTGGGGCCATCGACAGCTGCACCGGCAGGCTGACGATATCACCGGCGGCGACGCGGATTTCCCGCGCGCCTTCAAGCTTGAGGTCTGGCAGGCCACCGGCTTCGAGCACGTAGACGTGGTCGCGCTGGTCCTTGTTCATGACCTTCAGGCTGTAGACGTTCTCGATCCGCCCCTGGGCGTTCTCGCGATAGAGCACGCGGTCCTTGCTGACGTCGAAACCGACCAGCGGGCGCAGGACAAAGGCGGTGGCCAGCAGGCCGATCATCGCCAGCAGGACCACGGCATAGCCGATCAGGCGCGGGCGCACCATGTGGGTTTTCTGCCCCGACAGGTTGTGCTCGGTGGTGTAGCTGATCAGGCCTTTGGGGTAGTTCATCTTGTCCATGATGGTGTCGCAGGCATCGATGCAGGCGGCGCAGCCGATGCACTCGATTTGCAGGCCGTCACGGATGTCGATACCGGTCGGGCAGACCTGGACGCACATAGTGCAGTCGATGCAGTCGCCCAGACCCTTGGCCTTGTAATCCATGTCCTTTTTGCGCGGTCCACGGGTCTCGCCGCGGCGCGGGTCGTAGGAGACGATCAGGGTGTCCTTGTCGAACATCACGCTCTGGAAGCGCGCGTAGGGGCACATGTATATACACACCTGCTCGCGCAGCCAGCCGGCGTTGCCGTAGGTGGCGAGGGTGAAGAAGCCGACCCAGAAGTACGCCCAGCCATCGGCCTGGCCGGTAAAGAACTCGATCACCAGTTCGCGGATCGGCGAGAAGTAGCCGACGAAGGTCATGCCGGTGACAAAACCGATGCTCAGCCACAGGCTGTGCTTGGCCAGCTTGCGCAGGAACTTGTTGGCGCTCATGGGCGCCTTGTCGAGTTTCATGCGCTGGTTGCGGTCACCTTCTGTGACTTTTTCGCACCACATGAAAATCCAGGTCCATACGCTTTGCGGGCAGGTATAGCCGCACCAGACGCGGCCAGCGTAGACCGTAATGAAAAACAGGCCGAAGGCGGCGACGATCAATAGGCCCGAGAGCAGGATGAAATCCTGGGGCCAGATGGTGGTACCGAAAATATAGAACTTGCGCTCCGGCAGGTTCCACCACACGGCCTGGTGGCCGCCCCAGTTCAGCCAGACCGTACCGAAATACAGCAGGAACAGGACGGCGCCGCCGACCATGCGCAGGTTGCGGAACACGCCGGTGAAGGCTCGGGTGTAGATCTTTTCTCGGGAGGCGTAGAGATCGACGCTGCTGTTGTCTTTACTGGCAGGCGGGGTGACGTCATGTACCGGAATCTGCTTGCTCATCATTGAGTCCCACGGCAGTGGAGAAGTGCCGCGGCCAGTACATGCCGGCCGCAGTCGAAAGCTTGCTGCTCTAGGGCGCATGATACGCCTGTCCTGCGGGTAGGGGGGAGGGGTGCGACCTTTGGCCGCGTTGGGGAATTGCGGGTAATAGTGTATTGGCCCATGTCAATTGACGCAGGTCATGGGTAGGGGCGGGTCTATAAAAAAGCCCCGTCAGGTTCACTGACGGGGCGTTTGCCAGCTGGGCGAATTACTTCGCTTGGGCGGCCTTCTCAGGCTGGTGCGACAGGCTGTAGACATAGGCCGCCAGCAGGTGGACCTTGTCGTTGCCCTGGATTGCTTCCTGGGCAGGCATCTGGCCCTGACGGCCGTAACGGATGGTCTGCTGCAGTTGCGCAAAACTCGAGCCGTAGATGAACGCGGTCGGGTGGGTCAGGTTCGGTGCGCCCATGGCCGGGGTGCCCTTGCCTTCAGGTCCGTGGCAGGCCACGCAGTTGGCGGCAAACAGCTTCTGGCCGTTGGCCGGGTCGGCCTTGGCATCTTTAGGCAGGGTGCGGCCATCGAGGTTGGTCAGCACGTAGGCTGCAACGTCGGCCACGCCTTGCTCGCCGATGACTTCGGCCCAGGCCGGCATCACCCCGTGACGACCGCCCATGATGGTGGCCTTGATGGTTTCCGGCTCGCCGCCCCAGCGCCAGTCGTTGTCGGTGAGGTTTGGGAAGCCGTAGGAGCCTTTGGCGTCGGAGCCATGGCACACCGCGCAGTTGGAGGCGAACAGGCGGCCACCCATTTTCAGCGCTTGAGGGTCTTTGGCCACTTCTTCAATGGGCATCGAGGCGAACTTGGCGAAGATCGGCCCGAACTTGGCGTCCGAGCGAGCCATTTCCTTTTCCCATTCGTGCACGCCGGTCCAGCCAGCTTCGCCGTTGGCGAACTCGGTTTTCTTGTCGCTGTCCAGGTATTGGTAGCCGGGCAGCAGGCCTTTCCAGTTACCCAGGCCCGGGTACAGCACCAGGTAGCCAAGGGCGAAAACGATGGTGCCGACGAACAGCATGAACCACCATTTTGGCAGCGGGTTGTCGTATTCCTCGATGCCGTCGTAGGCATGGCCCACGGTTTCTTCGGTGGTTTCGCTGCGCTGGCCCTTGCGGGTGGACAGCAGCAGCCAGGTCAGGGCGAAGATGGTGCCCAGACTCAAAACGGTGACGTACAGACTCCAGAAGGTAGTCATTCGTTGTTACTCCTAGACGCTTTCGCTTTCGCTTGCTCGACGTGCTTGCTGGCTTCGGGATCATCCGCGAAGGGCAGCAAGGTCGCTTCGTCGAACTCGGACTTGCGCCGAGAACTGAACACCCACAACGCCAGGCCGATAAAGGCCACCATCACCACGACGGTGCCCAGGCCACGAATCATCCCGATATCCATCAATGTCACCGTTTGCTTTTGATGATGGTGCCCAGGCCTTGCAGGTAGGCAACCAGAGCGTCCATTTCAGTCTTGCCCTTGACCGCGTCGCGGGCACCGGCGATGTCTTCATCGGTGTACGGCGTGCCGAGGGTACGCAGGACTTCCATCTTCTTCTTCGTGTCCTTGCCGTCGAGCTTGTTCTCCACCAGCCATGGGTAGGACGGCATCTTCGACTCGGGCACAACGTTGCGCGGGTTGTACAGGTGAGCACGGTGCCAATCGTCGGAGTAACGACCGCCAACACGGGCCAGGTCCGGGCCGGTACGCTTGGAACCCCAAAGGAACGGGTGGTCCCAGACGCTTTCACCGGCGACCGAGTAGTGTCCGTAACGTTCGGTTTCGGCGCGGAACGGACGGATCATCTGCGAGTGGCACTGTACGCAGCCTTCGCGGATGTAGATGTCGCGGCCTTCAAGTTCCAGCGCGGTACGCGGCTTCATGCCTTCGACCGGCTTGTTGGTGACGTCCTGGAAGAACAGCGGGACGATCTGGGTAAGGCCGCCGATGCTCACGGCGATGACCATGAAGAAGGCCATCAGGCCGATATTCTTCTCGACTGTTTCGTGCTTCATCAGTGAGCTCCAACTACAGCGATCTGAGCGGCGGCTTCAGCTTCGGCCGGCTTCGAGGCGCGTACGGTACGGAAAACGTTGTACGCCATCAGCAGCATGCCGGAGGCGAAGAACGCACCGCCCAAGGCACGGACGATAAAGCCCGGGTGGCTGGCTTGCAGGGCTTCGACGAAGGAGTAGGTGAGGGTGCCGTCATCGTTGATCGCACGCCACATCAGGCCCTGGGTGATGCCGTTGACCCACATCGAGGAGATGTACAGCACGGTGCCGATGGTCGCCAGCCAGAAGTGCGCGTTGATCAGGCCGGTGCTGTGCATCTGCTCGCGGCCATAGACCTTCGGAATCATGTGGTACAGAGCGCCGATCGAGATCATCGCAACCCAGCCCAAGGCGCCGGCGTGGACGTGGCCGATGGTCCAGTCGGTGTAGTGCGACAGCGAGTTGACGGTCTTGATCGCCATCATCGGGCCTTCGAAGGTCGACATGCCGTAGAACGCCAGGGAAACCACGAGGAAACGCAGGATCGGGTCGGTGCGCAGCTTATGCCAGGCGCCCGAGAGGGTCATCATGCCGTTGATCATGCCGCCCCAGCTTGGCGCCAGGAGAACGATCGACATGGCCATGCCCAGCGACTGTGCCCAGTCCGGCAGGGCGGTGTAGTGCAGGTGGTGAGGGCCGGCCCAGATATACAGGGTGATCAGCGCCCAGAAGTGCACGATCGACAGGCGATAGGAGTAGATCGGACGTTCGGCCTGTTTCGGCACGAAGTAGTACATCATGCCCAGAAAGCCGGTGGTCAGGAAGAAGCCCACGGCGTTGTGGCCATACCACCACTGGATCATCGCGTCAGTTGCGCCTGAGTACGCCGAGTAGGACTTGAACAGGCTGACCGGCAAGGAAGCGTGGTTGACGATGTGCAGCATCGCGGTCACCACGATGAAGGCACCGTAGAACCAGTTACCCACATAGATGTGCTTGGTCTTGCGCTTGACGATGGTGCCGAAGAACACCACACCGTAGGTGACCCAGACAATCGCCAGCAAAATGGCGATCGGCCATTCCAGCTCTGCGTATTCCTTGGTCGTGGTGTAACCCAGCGGCAAGGTGACCAGTGCGCCGACGATCACCGCTTGCCAGCCCCAGAAGGTGAAGGCCGCGAGGCTGTCGGAAATCAGTCGCGTCTGGCAGGTTCGCTGCACGACATAGTAGGAAGTGGCGAACAGTGCACAACCACCGAAGGCGAAAATCACCAGGTTGGTGTGCAAGGGGCGAAGGCGTCCGAAGCTCGTCCACGGCAGGTCCAGGTTCAGCTGGGGCCAGACCAGTTGCGAGGCGATGAAGACACCAAGCCCCATGCCAAGGATCCCCCAGACCACCGTCATGATGGCGAACTGGCGGACGACCTTATAGTTATAAGCAGTCGGACTGATTGCTGTGCTCATTCTAAGGTTCCACGGTTTGGGTGTTTTTATAGGGTAAAAATCGGCGCAAGTATGTATAAACCGTGTGGTTATTGCAACGCGATGGCGCCCGCGCCGATCCTTGCCAAAGCCTGTTCCACAGCGGTTTCGGGCCTTTGTGGCGGGCGAATTGTACACAATTAATTATTTTATATGTGTACGAAAAGTTTGTTTTTCGTCCAGGACAAAGACTTCTGCTGAGCCCTTGCTCAGTGCCGTTCATCACGCGCTTATCGGCGCTTGAGTCGGCCCCATCAGCCTTTGCGCAGAACCGCTGGCGAAAAATGCCCTAAAAAGGTGCAAACACACCGGCTATTTCAGTCGCTGTGGCAACAAGCTTAGTTGTGATCGAAGGGGGTGCAAGGCGCGGGCAGGGCGGGGTGCGACACTTGGTCGCAACAGGGAAGGGGAACCACCGCATCAGTGCTGATGCGGCGGTTTGAGTCAAGGCTCAGTTACCTCTTCATTTTACTTGGCAGACAGGGTTTCGCCTTGCGCTGCCTGGTCCTGGGACAAACTGTAGACATAGGCCGCCAGCAGGTGGACTTTGTCGTTGCCCTGAATCGCTTCCTGGGCAGGCATCTGGCCCTGACGGCCGTAACGGATGGTCTGCTGCAGTTGCGCGAAGCTCGAACCGTAGATGAACGCGGTTGGATGGGTCAGGTCCGGTGCGCCCATGGCCGGGGTGCCCTTGCCTTGCGGGCCATGGCAGGCAACGCAGTTGGTGGCGAAGAGTTTTTCACCGTTGGCCGCGTCGGCCTTGGCTTCTTTGGGCAGGCTGCGGCCATCGAGGTTGGTCAGCACGAACGCGGCGACGTCGGCCACGCCTTGCTCGCCAATCACATCGGCCCAGGCCGGCATCACCCCGTGACGACCGCTCATGATGGTGGCCTTGATGGTTTCCGGATCGCCGCCCCAACGCCAGTCCTTGTCGGTGAGGTTGGGGAAGCCGTAGGCGCCCTTGGCGTCGGAACCGTGGCAGACCGCGCAGTTGGAGGCGAACAGACGGCCGCCCATTTTCAGCGCCTGCGGGTCCTTGGCCACTTCTTCCACCGGCATGGCGGCGAATTTGGCGAAGATAGGTCCGAACTTGGCGTCAGCCTTGTTCATTTCCTTTTGCCATTCGTTGGTCTGGGTCCAGCCGTCTTCATAGCCCGGCAGGATGCCTTTCCAGTTGCCCAGGCCCGGGTAGAGGATCAGGTAGCCGACCGAAAACACCAAGGTGGCGACGAACAGCCAGAACCACCACTTGGGCAGCGGGTTGTCGTACTCCTCGATGCCATCGAAGCTGTGGCCCATGGTCTGGTCGGTGGTGCCTTTGGATTCGCCCTTGCGGGTGCCCAGCAGCAGCCAGGTCAGGCCGATCAGGCTACCGATGGTCAGTACGCTGATGTACGTACTCCAGAAGGTGGTCATTGCCCGTTACTCCTCGGTTCGGGTTCGTTGGCGACAGGTGCCAGACGCTCGTCGGCGAACGGCAAAAGGCTGGCTTCGGCGAATTCACGGTTACGCCGGCCGCTGAACACCCACAGCGACAGGCCAATGAAGGCAATGGCCACCAGCAGGGTGCCCAGGCCTCGCACTTGGCCGATATCCAGTGTGAAGTCCATGGCGCTTACCTCTTGTTCTTGATCGCGGTGCCGAGCACCTGCAGGTAGGCGACCAGCGCGTCCATTTCGGTCTTGCCCTTGATCGACTCCACTGCGCCGCTGATGTCGGCATCGGTGTACGGCACGCCGAGGGTGCGCATGGTGCGCAGCTTGGTCTCGGTGTGACTGCTGTCGACCGGGTTGGCAACCAGCCACGGATAGGCCGGCATCTTCGACTCGGGCACGACGTTGCGCGGGTTGTACAGATGCGCACGGTGCCAGTCATCGGAGTAGCGGCCGCCGACGCGGGCCAGGTCCGGGCCGGTACGCTTGGAACCCCAGAGGAACGGGTGGTCCCAAACACTTTCACCGGCGACCGAGTAGTGGCCGTAGCGCTCGGTTTCAGCGCGGAATGGACGGATCATCTGCGAGTGGCACTGCACACAGCCTTCGCGGATGTAGATGTCACGGCCTTCCAGCTGCAGCGCGGTGTAGGGCTTCATGCCTTCGACCGGCTTGTTGGTAACGTCCTGGAAGAACAGCGGGACGATCTGGGTCAGGCCGCCGATGCTGACGGCAAACACCATCAACAGCACCAGCAGGAAGACGTTCTTCTCGATTACTTCATGTTTCATCAGGGTCTCCTCAGGCCAGTTGCGCGGCGGCAGGGGCGGTCGCGGCCACCGGAGCACGCACGGTGCGCCAGGTGTTGTAGGCCATCAGCAGCATGCCGGTGAGGAAGATCGCCCCGCCGACGAAGCGCACGATGAAGCCAGGGTGGCTGGCCACCAGGGTTTCGACGAAGGAGTAGGTCAGCGTGCCGTCTTCGTTGACTGCGCGCCACATCAGGCCCTGGGCGATGCCGTTGACCCACATCGAAGCGATGTAGAGCACGGTGCCGATGGTCGCCAGCCAGAAGTGCGCGTTGATCAGGCCGAGGCTGTACATCTGCTCGCGACCGAAGACTTTCGGGATCATGTGGTACAGGGCGCCAATCGAAATCATCGCAACCCAGCCCAATGCGCCGGCGTGGACGTGACCGATGGTCCAGTCGGTGTAGTGCGACAGGGCGTTGACGGTCTTGATCGCCATCATCGGACCTTCGAAAGTCGACATGCCGTAGAACGCCAGGGAGACCACAAGGAAGCGCAGGATCGGGTCGCTGCGCAGCTTATGCCAGGCACCGGAGAGGGTCATCATGCCGTTGATCATGCCGCCCCAGCTGGGTGCCAGCAGGACCAGCGACATGATCATGCCCAGCGACTGTGCCCAGTCGGGGAGGGCGGTGTAGTGCAGGTGGTGAGGGCCGGCCCAGATGTACAGGGTGATCAGCGCCCAGAAGTGCACGATCGACAGGCGATAGGAATACACCGGACGTTCGGCTTGCTTGGGCACGAAGTAGTACATCATGCCGAGGAAGCCTGCGGTCAGGAAAAAGCCTACGGCGTTGTGGCCGTACCACCACTGGACCATAGCGTCAGTGGCGCCACCGTACAGCGAATAGGACTTGGTCAGGCTGACCGGGATTTCCAGGTTGTTGACGATATGCAGGATCGCCACGGTGATGATGAATGCACCGAAGAACCAGTTACCCACATAAATGTGCTTGGTGGTGCGCTTCATCAGGGTGCCGAAGAACACCACGGCATAGGCCACCCAGACAATGGTGATCAGGATGTCGATCGGCCATTCCAGTTCGGCGTACTCCTTGGTGCTGGTATAACCCAGCGGCAGGGTGATGGCAGCCAGCAGGATCACCAATTGCCAGGCCCAGAAGGTGAAAGCCGCCAGGCGTGGCGAGAACAGGGTGGTCTGGCAGGTACGCTGGACCGAATAGTAGGAAGCGGCGAACAGTGCGCAACCACCGAAGGCGAAGATCACCGCGTTGGTGTGCAGCGGTCGCAGGCGGCCGAAGCTGGTCCAGGGGAGGTCGAAGTTGAGCGAAGGCCAGACGAGTTGCGCGGCGAGAAAAACGCCGAGCCCCATCCCGACGATTCCCCACACCACCGTCATAATGGCGAATTGGCGGACCACCTTGTAGTTGTAGGCGGTACTGCTGGTTGTGTTCATGTATGGGTTCCCATCCACGGTTATAGGCAGACTAAACAGCGAGGCAAGCATGAGTAATGGGCAACTGGCCGGTATTGACGGGGATCAATGGGCGCGGCTGGTCGAAAGTTGTGGCTGGCTGTGGAATGCCCCGCAAAATCAGGGGGATGGCCAGCATTCGCGGTGCCTGATTCTGGCCCACGGCGCGGGTGCGCCGATGGACAGCGGGTTCATGGAAGAAATGGCCCAAAGGCTGGCAGCACAAGGGCTGGGCGTGTTGCGCTTCGAGTTTCCCTACATGGCCCAGCGCCGCCTCGATGGTGGCAAAAGGCCGCCAAACCCCCAGGCAAAGCTGCTGGAGTGCTGGCGCGAGGTGTATGCGCAGGTGCGACCATTGGTCACTGGGGGGCTGGCCATCGGCGGCAAGTCCATGGGCGGGCGCATGGCCAGTCTGTTGGCCGATGAGCTGGGTGCCGATGCGCTGGTGTGCCTGGGCTATCCGTTCTATGCCGCAGGCAAACCGGAAAAACCACGGGTGGCGCACCTGGCCGAACTGCAGACGCCGACCCTGATCGTTCAGGGGGAACGCGATGCCCTGGGCAATCGGCAGACGGTGGAGGGTTATGCGCTGTCGTCAGCGATCGAGCTGTACTGGCTGCCGGCGGGGGATCATGACTTGAAGCCGCTGAAGGCTTCCGGGTTCAGTCATGGCGATCATCTGGCGACGGCGGCGGACAGGATTGTGGCGTTTCTGAAGTAGCGGGGCTGCTATGCAGCCCATCGCTGGCAAGCCAGCTCCCACAAGGATTGCAGTGAACACCTGTGGGAGCGGGCTTGCCCCGCGATGAGTTCAGTTGCTTAGCCGCGATACTCGCACAGGTAAGCCGTATCAACCGCCACCTTGAGCTGGAACTTGCTGTTGGCCGGGACATTGAACTGGCTGCCGGCGCTGAAGGTTTCCCAGTTGTCGCTCTCAGGCAGCTTGACGGTCAGGGCGCCGGAGACCACGTGCATGATTTCGCGTTGAGCAGTACCGAACTCGTATTCGCCCGGGGCCATTACGCCAACAGTGGCCGGACCTTCAGCGGTACCGAAAGCAATCGACTTGACCGTGCCATCAAAGTACTCGTTGACTTTAAACATGGGCGACTCCTGGAAAAGGGGCTGAAAAGGCTGGCCAGTATGCCCAAGCCCCGGAGCGCCGTCATCCGCTTTCAGGCACCCTAGGCCGGCAGTGTCAGCGGCAGCAGGCGCGCGGTATTGCGGGCATCTTCCAGGGCCCGGTGCTGGCGGCCGCTGAACTGCAGGCCAGCCAGTTGCAAGGCGCCTCTGAGGCCCAGCGGGCGTTGCAACTGGCGGGCTTTGGCAAAGTGTTGCTTGAGGTTGATGTGCGGCAGGGTCTGCAGCAGGCTGGCGAGCTGATACTGTCGCCACTCCTGCAGCAGTTGCTTGTGGTCATAGTCGCCCCAGCTGACCCAGCCCTCCAGGTGCTGGGCATGATGCCCGAGCCAGCGCTCGAACTGTGCCCAGACCTCGGGCAAGGGGTGGGCTGTGTCGACATTGGCCTGGCTGATGTGGGTCAGTTCGCGGCAGAACGGGGTAAGTTGCGGGCGTCGCCGAGGGCGTACGAAACGCTGGAAATGACTCAGTTCACGGTCCTGGCGGTCGACCAGCACTGCACCGATTTCGATGATTTCCATATCCGTGACCGGCCAGCCGCCATCATCTGTGGTTGCTTCAAGGTCGATCACCAGCCAATGGCCCATAGTAGGCTCCCATGCAAGACTGCCAAGAGCGTAGCCAAACTCGGGCGCATCGGGTATCCCTGGCATTTTGCCTGTGCAGCTTGGCGCAACCGGCAGTTGTGCAACGCCCTGAAAACGCCTAGCTTAAGCGGATTCCGGTTTCAATCCGCAAAGAGTGTGTTGCTTTGAGTTCAACGCCCATGCCACAGAAGATGCCCTTGCTGTTCATGCTTGCCGTGATGGGGCTGGCGCCTTCGGCCTGGGCGGCAGCGGAAATCGAAGTCAAGGTCGGCGCGGCGCATTTCCCTCCCTACACCGTGCGCCCCGAACAGGGCGCCGACACTGGTCTGTTGCCACAGTTGATCGAGGCGCTCAATTCAACCCAGCAGCGCTATCGTTTCGTCCTCGTGCCGACCTCGATCCCCCGTCGTTTTGGCGACTTCCAGCAGGGGCGCACCGACATGGCGATCTTCGAGAACCCTGAGTGGGGATGGCAGCAGATTCCCCATCAAAGTGTCGATATGGGCCTGGAAGACGCCGAGGTCTTCGTTACCCATCGTCAGGCCGGACGCGGTCAGGAGTATTTCACTGACCTCAAGGGAAAGCGTCTGGCTTTATACAGCGGTTATCACTACGCCTTCGCCAATTTCAATCCTGACCCCAAGTACCTGGCCGACACTTACAGCGCGACCCTGACCTATTCACATGACAGCAACCTGCTGATGGTTCAGCGTGGCCGCGCTGATATCGCCCTGGTGACCCGTTCCTACTTCAGCGATTTCCTCGCGCGTAACCCGAAAAGCGCCGAACAATTGCTGGCATCCGACCGCGTCGATCAGGTCTACCATCATTACGCACTCCTGCGCCCTGGCGCGCCGATCGGCGGACCAGAATTTTCCAGGTTGTTGCAGTCCCTGCGCAACAAGGGCGAGTTGCTGAAAATCTTCCAGCCCTACCGCATCACGGTCAGCGCCCCCAAGCACGACTAAATTTGCCGATGCCGGCGACGTTCACAAGGGTGAGCCGAACATTCCCTTCGTGAGCCCAGATCATGCCATTCGATTCCGCTACGCCGACTTTGTCCTTGCCACGCTGGCGCAACCTTAGCGCCGATGAAGGGGAGTGCCACTTGAGCCTGGTGCTCGAGGGTAAGCCGTTGGCGCGTGTACGCCTGCAGCGCGGCGAAACCTTGCAGGTCGGGCTTGAAGAGGTTGATCGCGAGCGTGTGCCACAAGCCCTGTGGGCCGTCTGTTACTGGTTGTTCGCGCGCGATCCAGGCATTGCCCGCCTGACCTGGCAGCTCGATCAGCCGCCGCATTCAGCCTTGAGCAGCGGCCTGCTGGTCAGCGCAACGAAGTCGGGCGAGTACCTGTGCGAACGCAGTTTGTTCTGGCAGTTGCCCCAGCCCTGGCTTGGCCAGCCGTTCGAAGGGGTGTACCCGCAGCAGATGCAGATCAGTGATGGCAAGCGTCATCCCCGGCGTGCGCCCAAGCCCCGTGGTGAGGTGTACCGGCGTTTCGATGCGCGCCTGGGGGCCTGGATATCCTTGCGGACCCTGGAAATAGACCAGGACCTGGAGCGTTTCAACCGCTGGCAGAACAACCCGCGGGTGCTGAACTTCTGGCAGGAGGGCGGTAGCCTCGAGCAACATCGGGACTACCTGGGCAAGCTGCAAGCCGATCCGCACAACCTGACCTTGATCGGCTGTTTCGATGATCAGCCGTTCGCCTATTTCGAGGCGTATTGGGCCAAGGAAGACCGCATCGCGCCGTTCTATGCGGTGGATGATTACGATCGTGGCATTCACATGCTGGTCGGAGAAGAGCAGCACCGTGGCCCACACAAGGTGGCCAGTTGGCTGTCAGCTTTAGTGCACTACCTGTTTCTCGATGATCCGCGTACCCAGCGAGTGGTCGCCGAGCCACGGGCCGACAACGGCAAGATGATCGGCTACATGCACGACCAGTGCTTTCACTGCGAAAAGGAATTCGATTTTCCGCACAAGCGCGCGGCACTGATGATTCTGGGGCGGGAGCGGTTCTTCGAGGACTGCAAGCTGGTCTGATCCGCAAGCGGCAAGCGGCATCACAGCCCTCTTGCCGCTTGAAGCTTGCCGCGCTCAAGCCCTCTGGCTTGAGACCTTGCGACAATGTACCAGGGCATCGCGGATCATGAAGTTGACCAGGGTCGGCGAGACGCCCAGTTCCTTGGCGATGTCCTTTTGCGGTACGCCATGCAGGCGATACATTTCGAAGGCATAGCGGGTGCGCTGAGGCAGTTCGCCCAAGGCGTCGGCAATATGTTCAAGGGTGGCGAAGTTGATGTGCGTGGCTTCTGGCGAGGCGCCTTGAATGACCACATTCAGGCCCTCCTCTTCGCTGCCGGAATACTTCAGTTCCATCGCCTGTTTGCGGTAGTGGTCGATGGCCAGGTTGCGCACGATCTGGAACAGGTAGCTAAGCTGGGCCTTGAACGAGGAGGTGATCTGCGGCGCTGAACTGAGCCGGAAGAACGCATCCTGGACCACATCTTCGGCCCGTGAGCGACAGCCGGTGATACGAGCGGCAATCTTCACGAGGATGCTACGGTTGTCGACAAACGCCTGGAGTAACGGTGAATCGCACTTACTTGTGGATAGTTGTTCCGCCATGGAAATCACCTTATCTCTAAGAGGGAAGTGGAGCACTCCAAATCCGGAGGCTTCCTACGACGTGCGACAAATTATTCGTAATGATAATTATTGTCAAATGCGAAAGTTAATAAGACTCTATGCTTTTTGGTTCTAAGCTGCCGCTTTGTGACCCTCTTCAAACTTCGTGTTTTCTCACCCAGCCCGATGCACGGCCCGGGCATTAATTATTTCCTCCGGCCATCCGTTCCTCTCTGTACATCCTCGGCTCTGGCAAGGCGCAATTGGCCGCCCGCATGCCCTCCCTGCACGCCAACCGAGACCTGATTTCAAGTACAGACTCTGGCAGGAACCCCATGACGGACGCCTTCGAACTCCCGGTTACGCTGGTCCAGGCACTGGCTCAACGTGCCGCCAAAACCCCGGATCGGGTAGCCTTGCGCTTTCTGGCCGAGGACCCGTGTGACGAAGCCGTGCTTTGCTATCGTGACCTCGACCAGCGGGCACGGAGCATTGCTGGCGCCTTGCAGGCGTGCACCGAGGTGGGCGATCGCGCGATCCTGTTGTTCCCCAGCGGCCCGGATTACGTCGCAGCGTTTTTCGGCTGTCTGTATGCCGGGATCATCGCTGTGCCGGCGTACCCGCCAGAGTCTTCGCGCCGTCATCACCAGGAACGGCTGCTGTCGATCATCGACGATGCCGAGCCGCGTCTGCTGCTGACCACCAGCGCCCTGCACGACAGCCTGCAGGCCCTCGAAGTGCTGGGCGAACCCGGCGCCCCGCAACTGCTGGCGGTCGATGGCCTGGCCGCCGAGCGTGCCGACAGTTGGCAGATGCCGAATGTGCAGGCCGATGACATTGCCTTTTTGCAGTACACCTCCGGCTCCACCGCCTTGCCCAAAGGCGTACAGGTCAGTCATGGCAACCTGGTTGCCAACGAAGTGCTGATTCGCCGTGGCTTTGGCATCGATGTGAATCCGGACGATGTAATCGTCAGCTGGTTGCCGCTGTATCACGACATGGGCCTGATCGGCGGGTTGCTGCAACCCATCTTCAGCGGCGTGCCCTGCGTGCTGATGGCGCCCGCTTATTTCCTCGCCCGGCCGCAGCGCTGGTTGCAGGCGATCAGCGATCATGGCGGCACCATCAGCGGCGGGCCGGACTTCGCCTACCGCTTGTGCAGCGAACGGGTCAGCGCCGCGGCACTGGCAAGCCTCGACCTGAGCAAATGGCGGGTGGCCTATTCCGGCTCCGAGCCGATTCGCCAGGACAGCCTGCAGGCCTTCGCTGACAAGTTCGCGGCGTGTGGTTTTGTGCCGCAGAGTTTCTTCGCCAGTTACGGCCTGGCCGAAGCCACGCTGTTCGTCAGCGGCAGCACCCGCGGCCAAGGGATCGGCGTGCTGGAGCTGGATACCCTGGCCCTGGCGCACAATAACGCCGAAGCCGGCAAGGGCACGGTGCAGATGAGTTGCGGACGCAGCCAGCCCGGGCATGCGCTGCAGATTGTCGAGCCGCAGCACCTGACGTTGCTGGCCGATAACCAGGTCGGTGAGATCTGGGCCAGCGGCCCGAGCATCGCCAAAGGCTACTGGCGCAACCCGCAAGCCACAGCCGCCACCTTTGTAGAGCAGGGCGGACGGACCTGGTTGCGTACCGGTGACCTGGGCTTTTTGCGCGAGGGCGAACTGTTCGTCACCGGTCGCCTCAAGGACCTGTTGATCGTGCGCGGGCACAACCTCTATCCGCAGGACCTGGAAAAGACCCTGGAGCGTGAAGTCGAGGTTCTGCGTAAAGGCCGGGTGGCGGTGTTCGCCGTCGATGACCGGGGCGAGGAGGGCATCGGCGTTGCCGTTGAGGTCAGCCGTAACGTGCAGAAGATCATCACGCCGGCGAACCTGATCAAGACCCTGCGCCAGGTCATCGCCGATGCCTGCCAGCAGGCGCCGGCCGTGGTCTTGTTGCTCAACCCCGGCGCCTTGCCGAAGACTTCCAGCGGCAAGCTGCAACGCTCGGCCTGTCGCTTGCGCATGGACGACGGCACCCTCGATTGCTACGCCCGCTTCCCCGATCAGCATGTCGTGGCCGTGCCCGATCACAATGTGTCGACGAGCGCCATGCAGGCCCGGATTGCCCGCCTGTGGTGCGACGTGCTGGGTCTTGAGCAGATTGCCGGTGACGAGCACTTCTTCCTGCTCGGTGGCAACTCTATCGCCGCGACTCAGGTCTGCGCACGCCTGAGTGATGAGCTGGGCCTTGAGCTGGGTGTACGGGTGCTGTTCGAGTCACCTGCCCTAGCCGCATTCAGTGCGGCAGTGGCGGCGTTGCAGGGCGAGGGCGGTGTCACCCGTGGCGCAATCAGCCGCCTCGACCGCGCGCAGGCCTTGCCGCAATCGTTGGCGCAAAACCGCCTGTGGCTGACCTGGCAACTGGAGCCGTACAGCGCGGCGTACAACATTCCCGGCGCCCTGCGCCTGCGTGGCGAACTGGATGAGGCGGCATTGCAGGCCAGCTTCCAGGCGCTGGTCGAGCGTCACGAATCCCTGCGCACGTTGTTCGCCGAGAAGGATGGCCAGGCGCTGCAGCACATCCTGCCGAGCCTGGGCTTTACCTTGCAACGCCTGGATCTGTCCGCTGCCAGTGCGCAAGAAGTGCTGGCGCAGCGCGAAGCCGAAGCCATGCAGCCCTTCGACCTGCAACAGGGGCCGATGCTGCGGGTGACTCTGGTGCGACTGGACAGCGACGACCATCAGCTGTGGGTGACGATGCACCACATCGTCGCCGACGGCTGGTCGATGAACATTCTCATCGACGAGTTCTCGCGCCTGTACGCCGGTCACTGCCAGGGCCAGCCGGCCAGCTTGCCGGCTCTGAACCTGGAATACGCCGACTACGGCAACTGGCAGCGCCAATGGCTGGCCGAGGGCGAGGCGGCCCGGCAACTGTTGTACTGGAAGGACCGACTGGGCAAGCAGGCAGGGGTGCTCGACCTTGCCACCGACCACCCGCGCTCATCGCGAACCAGCAACGCCGCTGCGCGTTTTAGCGTGCGCCTGCAGCCGAGCTTGGCCGAAGCCTTGCGCAGTGTCGCCCGGGCCCATGAGGCGACGCTGTTCATGGTATTGCTGGCCAGCTTCCAGAGCCTGTTGCACCGCTACAGCGGGCAGGCCGAAATCCGCGTCGGCGTGCCCAATGCCAACCGCGCGCGCCTGGAAACCCAGGGCCTGGTCGGCTTTTTCATCAATACCCAGGTGTTGTCTGCGCAGTTGGACGGGCGTTTGCCGTTCACCCAGTTGCTGGCTCAGGTACGTCAGGCCACGCTCGAAGCCCAGGCTCATCAGGACCTGCCGTTCGAGCAACTGCTCGAAGCCTTTCCCGAGGCCCGCGATCAGGGCCTGTTCCAGGTCATGTTCAACCACCAGCAGCGCGACCTCAGTGCCCTGCGCCGACTGCCAGGCCTGCTCGCCGAAGAGCTGCCGTGGCACAGTCGCGAAGCCAAGTTCGATTTGCAGTTGCACAGCGAAGAGGACCATCAGGGGCGGGTGACACTGTCGTTCGACTACGCCGTGGCGCTCTTCGAGGAGGCGACCGTGCAGCGGCTCAGCGCCCAGCTGGTCGGTTTGCTCGAACAGCTCAGTGCCCGACCCGAGCTGGCCATCGGTGCGGTACAACTGCTCGATGATGATGGCCTGGCGCAACTGCGCAACTGGGGCCAGGCCCCGGCACCGCAGGCTCGGCAGTGGATCGTCGAACAGCTCAATGCACAAGCGCGACTGACCCCGGAGCGCACCGCCCTGGTGTGGCAGGGTGGCAGCCTCGACTACGCCAGCCTGCACCAGCAGGCCAACTGCCTGGCCCATTACCTGCGCGACAAGGGCGTCGGCCCGGATGTGTGCGTAGCCATCGCCGCCGAGCGTTCGCCGCAACTGCTGATCGGCCTGCTGGCGATTCTCAAGGCCGGTGGTGCCTATGTACCGCTGGATGTCGATTACCCGTCCGAGCGCCTGGCCTTCATGCTCGCCGACAGTGGCGCCAGCCTGCTGCTCAGCCATAGCGATGTACTGGAACGCTTGAGCCTACCGGCGCAAGTGAGTGCCATCGCCATGGATCGTCTCAAGCTCGACAGCTGGCCAAGCCAGCCGCCGGGCCTGCACCTGCACGGCGACAACCTGGCTTATGTGATTTACACCTCAGGCTCCACCGGCCAGCCCAAAGGCGTCGGCAACACCCACGCGGCACTGGCTGAACGCCTGCAGTGGATGCAGGACAGCTATGCCCTGGACGAGCGCGACGTGCTGATGCAAAAGGCGCCGATCAGTTTCGACGTATCGGTGTGGGAGTGCTTCTGGCCGTTGCTCAACGGTTGCCAACTGGTACTGGCCGGCCCCGGCGAGCACCGCGACCCGCAACGCATCGCCGAGTTGGTCCGCGAACATGGCGTGACCACGCTGCACTTTGTCCCGGCCTTGCTCCAGGTGTTTGTCCAGGAACCGTTGGCCGCCCAGTGCAGCAGCCTGCGCCGGTTGTTCAGCGGTGGTGAAGCACTGTCGGCGGCCCTGCGTGATCGGGTACTGCAGGTATTGCCGCAGGTGGCCCTGCACAACCGTTACGGCCCGACCGAAACCGCCATCAACGTCACCCACTGGCAGTGCAGCGATGCCGATGGTGCGCGCTCACCTATCGGCCGGCCATTGGCCAATGTGCTGTGCCGGGTGCTCGATGATGAGCTTGAACTGACTCCACCCGGCGTACCCGGCGAGCTGTACTTGGGCGGAAACGGCCTGGCCCGGGGTTACCTGGGGCGCGCGGGGCTGACGGCCGAACGTTTCGTGCCGCAGCCCGATGGCGACGGCCAGCGTCTGTACCGTAGTGGCGACCGGGCGCGCTGGTTGGCTGACCTGGGGGCGCTGGAGTACCTCGGCCGCCTCGATCAGCAAGTCAAGCTGCGCGGCTTTCGGCTCGAGCCGGAAGAAGTCGAGGCCTGCCTGCTGGCGCAAACGGGCGTCGAACAGGCCCTGGTGATGGTACGCGACACCGTCGCCGGCCCGCAGTTGCTCGGCTACTACAGCGGTGTCCAGGCTGATGCCCCGTTACTGGCGGCACTGTCTGCGCTTCTGCCCGCCTATATGGTGCCGGCGCAGTTGATCCACCTGGCGCAGATGCCGCTGGGCCCGAGCGGCAAGATTGAACGCAAGGCCTTGCCCGAGCCGCAGTGGCAATCACGTGAGCACCTGGAACCGGGTACTGCCCTGCAACAGCAGATTGCCGCGATCTGGCGCGAGGTACTGGGCAGCCAGCGGGTCGGCCTGCAGGACGATTTCTTTGCCCTTGGTGGCCACTCGCTGCTGGCCACTCAGATCATTTCCCGCACCCGCCAGGCATGCAACGTCGAGTTGCCCTTGCGTACCTTGTTCGAGGCCAGTGAGTTGGGTGCTTTCGCTGCTGCGGTCGAAGCGATCCAGCACAGTGGCGCTCACAACCTGCAAGGTGAAATCTTGCGCATCGACCGGCGCCAGGCGGTGCCGCTGTCCTACTCTCAGCAGCGCATGTGGTTCCTCTGGCAGATGGAGCCGGACAGCCCGGCCTATAACGTTGGCGGTATGGCGCGGCTGCGCGGGGTGCTGGATGTCAGCCGCTTCGAGCAGGCGCTGCAAGCGTTGATCGTGCGACACGAAACCCTGCGCACCACCTTCCCGAGCATCGATGGCGTGCCGTACCAGTGCGTGGCCGAAGACAGCCAATTGCGCATGAGTTGGCTGGACCTCTCCAGCGTCACCGCGCAGGCCCGCGAGCAACAGTTGCAAGCCTTCGCCGACGAGCAGGCGCATCAACCCTTCGACCTTGAGCGCGGGCCGCTGTTGCGCGCCTGCCTGGTCAAGGCCGGCGAGCGTGAACACTACTTCGTCCTGACCCTCCATCACATTGTCACCGAAGGCTGGGCCATGGATATCTTCGCCCGCGAGCTGGGCGAGCTCTACGAGGCCTTTGTCGACGAGCGCGAATCGCCGCTGCAAGCCTTGCCGGTGCAGTACCTGGACTACAGCGTATGGCAACGGCAGTGGCTGGAGAACGGTGAACGTCAACGTCAGTTGGACTACTGGAAAGCCAAGCTGGGTACTGAACATCCGCTGCTCGAGCTGCCCACCGACCGTCCACGTCCGGCGGTGCAGAGTCATCGTGGTGAGCTCTATCGTTTCGACCTGAGTCCGGAACTGGCCGCGCGAGTACGTGCCTTCAACGCCGAACGCGGTCTGACCCTGTTCATGACCATGACCGCAACCCTGGCCGCGCTGCTCTACCGCTACAGCGGCCAGACCGACCTGCGCATCGGTGCACCGGTGGCCAACCGCATTCGCCCGGAAAGCGAAGGCCTGATCGGTGCCTTCCTCAATACCCAGGTGCTGCGTTGCCAACTTGATGGCCAAATGAGTGTCGGCGAATTGCTCGAGCAGGTGCGCCAGACCGTGATCGATGGCCAGTCCCATCAGGACCTGCCTTTCGATCATCTGGTCGAGGCCCTGCAGCCGCCGCGCAGCAGCGCCTACAACCCGCTGTTCCAGGTGATGTGCAACGTCCAGCGCTGGGAGTTTCAGCAGAGCCGCAGCCTGGCTGGGATGCAGGTGGAGTACCTGGTCAACGATGCCCGTGCGACCAAGTTCGACCTCAACCTGGAAGTCACCGACCTCGACCGTCGCCTGGGTTGCTGCCTGACCTACAGCCGTGACCTGTTCGACGCGCCGCGCATCGCGCAAATGGCCGCGCACTGGCAGAACCTGTTGCTGGCCGTGCTGGGCGATCCCGAGCAATGCTTGGGTGAATTGCCATTGCTGGCGGCTGTCGAGCAAAAGGCGCTGTGTGATTCGCTCAAGGGCGACAGTACCTTGATGCTGGAGAACAATATTCACCAGCTGTTCAGCGAACAAGCGGTGCGCCAGCCCGATGCCCTGGCCCTGACCTTCGCCGGCCAGCACCTGAGTTATGCCCAGCTCGATGCCCGCGCTAATCGGTTGGCCCGGGTGCTGCGTGAGCGCGGCGTTGGTCCGCAGGTACGCGTCGGCCTGGCCCTAGAGCGCTCGCTGGAGATGGTGGTCGGCCTGCTGGCGATCCTCAAGGCCGGTGGCGCCTATGTGCCGCTAGACCCGGAATACCCCCTGGAACGCCTGCACTACATGATCGAGGACAGCGGCATCGCGCTGTTGCTGGGCCAGCGGGCCTTGTTCGAAACCCTCGGTGAGTTGCCCGCCAAGGTCGGTCGCTGGTGCCTGGAAGAGGACCGCGATGCGCTCGTGGCGTACAGTAGCCAAGCCTTGCCATCGCTGACCTTGCCCGGCCATCAGGCCTACCTGATCTACACCTCCGGCTCCACTGGCAAGCCCAAGGGCGTGGTGGTCAGCCATGGCGAAATCGCCATGCACTGCCAGGCGGTGATCGAGCGCTTCGGTATGCGCAGTGACGATTGCGAGCTGCACTTCTATTCGATCAACTTCGACGCGGCCACCGAGCGGTTGCTGGTGCCGTTGCTCTGCGGTGCGCGCGTCGTTCTGCGTGGGCAGGGGCAGTGGGGCGCAGAAGAAATTTGCACACTGATCCGCGAGCAGCGGGTGTCGATTCTCGGCTTTACCCCAAGCTACGGCAGCCAGTTGGCCCAGTGGCTGGCCAGCCGCAACGAGCAGTTGCCGGTGCGCTTGGTGATCACCGGTGGCGAGGCACTGACCGGTGAGCACCTGCAGCGCATTCGCCAGGCGTTCACGCCGCAGCAGTTCTTCAATGCCTATGGGCCGACTGAAACCGTGGTCATGCCCCTGGCATGCCTGGCCCCGGAGCAGCTTGAAGCCGGCGCTGGCAGCGTGCCGATCGGCAGCGTGGTCGGTGCCCGTGTGGCGTACATTCTCGATGCCAACCTGGCCCTGTTGCCGCAAGGCGGTACAGGCGAGTTGTATGTCGGCGGCGCGGGGCTGGCCCAGGGTTACCACGAGCGTCCGGGCTTGAGCGCCGAGCGCTTTGTCGCCGACCCGTTCAGCAACCAGGGCGGGCGCCTGTACCGCACCGGTGACCTGGTGCGCCAGCGAGCCGATGGTCTGGTGGAGTATGTCGGGCGTATCGATCATCAAGTGAAGATTCGCGGCTTCCGCATCGAGTTGGGCGAAATCGAAACCCGTCTGCTCGAACACCCGGCAGTGCGCGAGGCCGTGGTGCTGGCCCTGGACATGCCCGGTGGCAAGCAACTGGCTGGCTATCTGCTCTGCGATCAGGTGCTGGCCGATGCCGCCGAACAGGCGGCCCTGCGCGATGCGCTGAAGGCGCAACTGCGCTTGCACCTGCCGGACTACATGGTGCCTGCCCACCTGGTGCTGCTGGCGAACATGCCGCTGACCGGCAATGGCAAGCTTGACCGCCACGCCTTGCCGGCGCCGGACCTGGAGCAGGGCCGCCAGCACTATGAAGCGCCGCAAAGCGAGCCGGAACAGCAACTGGCGACGATCTGGCGCGAAGTGCTGAACGTGCAGCAGGTTGGCCTGCAGGACAACTTCTTCGAACTGGGCGGCGACTCGATCCTGTCGATCCAGGTGGTCAGCCGCGGACGTCAGGCCGGGCTGCATTTCACCCCGCGCGACCTGTTTCAGCACCAGACCATCCAGACCCTGGCGACAGTGGTCAGCTGCAGTGAAACTGTCCAGGTCGATCAGGGGCCGTTGACCGGCCGTGCGGCATTGACGCCGATCCAGCACTGGTTCTTCGACAGCGACGTGACGCAACCCCAACACTGGAACCAGGCGGTGTTGCTGGCGCCGGTCGAGCGCCTGGATGGCAAGACTCTGGAGCAGGCGCTGCAGCACTTGCAGCAGCATCACGATGCCTTACGCCTGCGCTTTGATCAGATGGCTGGCCAGTGGCTGGGCGAATACGCTCAAGGCGAGCACCGTGAACTGCTCTGGCAGGCCTCGGTTGCCGAGCTGGGCGACTGCCAGGCGTTGTACAACGATGTACAGCGCAGCCTCGACCTGGCCCAGGGGCCATTGTTGCGCGCCTTGCTGGTTGAAGACAGCGAGGGTCAACAGCGCCTGCTGCTGGCGATCCATCACCTGGTGGTCGACGGCGTTTCCTGGCGGGTGTTGCTCGAAGACCTGCAAGCGCTATATCGCGGCCAATCACTGGCGGCCAAGACCCGTGCGATGAGCGACTGGGCGGCGCGCCTGGTGGCCTATGCCGGCAGTGACTCCTTGCGTGACGAGCAAACCTGGTGGCAGACGCAACTGAGCAGCGCCAGCCGCGAACTGCCGTGCGATCATCCACAAGGGGCGAACCTGCACCAGCAGGCGCAGACCCTCAGTGTGCGCCTGGACGCGACCCGTACCCGGCAACTGCTGCAGGAGGCGCCCGGGGTCTATCACACCCAGGTCAACGACCTGCTGCTGACCGCCCTGGCCCGGGTCTTGTGCCGCTGGAGCGGCGACAGCTCGGTGCTGGTGCAACTGGAAGGCCACGGCCGCGAGAACCTGTTCGAGGACATGGACCTGACGCGCAGCGTTGGTTGGTTCACCAGTGCCTACCCGCTGAGCCTGAGCCCGCTGAACCTTGAGCTGGCCACGGGGCAGGGCGCTGCGATCAAGGCTATCAAGGAGCAATTGCGCACGGTGCCGCACAAGGGGCTGGGCTACGGTGTGTTGCGTTATCTGGCCGATGCGCCGGTGCGCGAGGCCATGGCCGCGCTGCCCCAGGCGCGTATCACCTTCAACTACCTGGGCCAGTTCGACCAGCAGTTCCAGGCCGATGCGCTGTACCAGCCGGTGGACGAAAGCGCCGGGCTAGCCCATGACCTGGAGGCACCGTTGCCCAACTGGCTGAGCGTCGATGGCCAGGTGTATGGCGGTGAACTGCAATTGCGCTGGACCTTCAGTCGCGAGCGCTATGACCAACAGACTCTCGAGGCGCTGGTCGAGGCCTATCGACGTGAACTGATCAGCCTGATCGAGCATTGCCTGAGCCCGGATGCCGGCAGCTTCACGCCTTCGGACTTCCCGCTGGCGCAACTGAGCCAGGAGCAGATTGATACCTTGCCGGTCGCTGCGGCCCAGATCGACGACGTCTATCCGCTGACGCCGATGCAGGAGGGCCTGCTGCTGCATACCCTGCTGGAACCTGGTACCGGCATCTACTACATGCAGGACCGCTACCGGATCAACAGCGCACTCGACCCGCAGCGTTTCGCCGCCGCCTGGCAGGCCGTGGTCGGCCGTCATGAAGCCTTGCGCGCCTCGTTCAGCTGGAGCGCCGGCGAGGCCATGCTGCAGATCATTCACAAGCCTGGCTCGACGCCGGTCGACTATCAGGACTGGTCGGATATGCCTGACACTGATCAGGAAGCGCGCCTGCAAGCCCTGCATAAGCAGGAGCGCGAGGCCGGTTTCGATCTGCTCCAACAGCCACCGTTCCACCTGCGCCTGGTGCGAGTGGGCGAGGACCGCTACTGGTTCATGATGAGCAACCACCACATCCTCATCGATGCCTGGTGCCGTTCGCTGCTGATGAATGATTTCTTCGAGATCTACCTGGCCATGGGCGAGGACCGCCAAGCGCAATTGCCGGTGCCGCCACGCTACCGCGACTACATCAGCTGGCTGCAGCATCAGGACCTGGATGCCGCGCGCCAGTGGTGGCGCAGCAACCTCGAAGGCTTTGAGCGCAGCACAGCGGTACCTACCGACCGGCCCTTGCTGCGTGACCACGCGGTGGAGAACGCCGGGATGGTCGTCGGCGACTGCTACACCCGCCTCGATGCCGTCGATGGCGCCCGTCTGCGGGAACTGGCCCAGGCCCATCAACTGACCATCAACACCTTTGCGCAAGCGGCCTGGGCCCTGGTGCTCAGTCGCTACAGCGGTGATCGCGACGTGGTCTTCGGCGTCACCGTGGCCGGGCGGCCAGTGAGCATGCCGCAGATGCAACGCACGGTCGGGCTGTTCATCAACAGCATTGCCTTGCGGGTGAAGCTGCCCACAGCGGGCGAGCGCTGCAGCGTGCGCCAGTGGTTGCAAGGCTTGCTGGAACGCAACATGGAGTTGCGCGAGTACGAATACCTGCCCCTTGTGGGCATTCAGGAATGCAGCGAGCTGCCCAAAGGCCAGCCGCTGTTCGACAGCCTGTTCGTGTTCGAAAACGCGCCGGTGGAAGTCGCCGTCCTCGACCGTGCCCAGAGCCTGAACGCCAGCTCCGACTCCGGGCGTACCCATACCAATTTCCCGTTGACCGCCGTCTGTTATCCGGGCGACGACCTGGGCTTGCACCTGTCCTTCGACCAGCGCTATTTCGACACCGCCACGGTCGAGCGCTTGCTGGCCGAGTTCAAACGCCTGCTGCTGGCCTTGGCCGAAGGCTTCCACGGCGAGGTCAGTGAACTGCCATTGCTCGGTGAAACGGAGCGACGTTTCCTGCTGGAGGACTGCAACCGCAGTGAGCAGGCCTACAGCCTGGAGCAGAGTTACGTTGAGTTGTTCGAAGCACGCGTCGTAGCGCATCCACAGCGCGTTGCCGCGCGCTGCCTTGAGCAATCACTGAGTTACGCCGAGCTCAACCGCCAGGCCAACCGCCTGGGGCATGTGCTGGTTGCTGCCGGGGTGGCGGTCGATGAGCCGGTGGCATTGCTGGCCGAACGCGATCTGCCGCTGCTGGGCATGATCATCGGCAGCTTCAAGGCCGGCGCCGGTTACCTGCCGCTGGATCCGGGGCTGCCGCTCACCCGTCTACAACGTATCGTCGAACTGAGTCGCACCCCGGTGCTGGTGTGCAGCCAGGCCTGTGCCGAGCAGGGGCGGGCCTTGCTCGACGAGTTGCCGTGTGGCGGGCGGCCGAAGCTGTTGGTCTGGGAGACGATCCAGGCCGCCGCCGGGCCGGACGCCAACCCCGGTATCTACAGCGGGCCGGAAAACCTTGCGTACGTGATCTACACCTCAGGCTCCACCGGTTTGCCCAAGGGGGTGATGGTCGAGCAGCGTGGCATGCTCAACAACCAGTTGAGCAAGGTGCCGTACCTGCAACTGGATGAGCAGGATGTGATTGCCCAGACCGCCTCGCAAAGCTTCGACATTTCGGTCTGGCAGTTCCTCGCCGCGCCGCTGTTCGGTGCCCAGGTGGCGATTGTGCCGAACGCTATTGCCCACGACCCCCAGGGGTTGCTGGATCATGTGCAGGCGACCGGCATCACCGTGCTGGAAAGCGTGCCGTCACTGATTCAGGGCATGCTTGCCAACGAACAGCAACCGCTCGATGGCTTGCGCTGGATGCTGCCGACCGGTGAGGCGATGCCGCCGGAGCTGGCCTGGCAGTGGCTGCAACGCTATCCGCAGATCGGCCTGGTCAATGCCTACGGCCCGGCCGAGTGCTCCGATGACGTGGCGTTCTTCCGCGTCGATGCCGCCTCGACCCGTGGCAGCTACCTGCCGATCGGCACGCCGACCGACAACAACCGCCTGTACCTGATCGGTGATGACCAGGAACTGGTGCCGCTGGGCGCCGTGGGCGAGCTGTGTGTGGCCGGTACCGGCGTTGGCCGTGGCTATGTCGGCGACCCGCTGCGCACTGCGCAAGCTTTTATCCCGCATCCATTCGGGGCGCCAGGTGAGCGTCTGTACCGTACTGGCGACCTTGCGCGCCGACGTGCCGACGGGGTGCTGGAATATGTCGGGCGTATCGACCATCAAGTGAAGATTCGCGGCTACCGCATCGAGTTGGGCGAAATCGAAGCGCGCCTGCACGAGCAAAGCGAGATTCGTCATGCCGCCGTCGGGGTGCAGGAAGGGGTCAATGGCAAGCACCTGGTCGGCTACCTGGTGGCCAGCAACGCAGGCGTCGATACCAGCTTGTTGCTGGAGCAGGTCAAGCAGCGCTTGCGTGCTGAGTTGCCGGAGTACATGGTGCCGTTGCACTGGGCCTGGCTTGCGCAACTGCCGCTTAACGCCAATGGCAAGCTCGACCGCAAGGCCTTGCCGGCCATCGATATTGGTGCCCAGCACAGCCAGGCGTACCTTGCGCCACGTAACGAACTGGAAACGACCCTGGCCGGTATCTGGGCCGAGGTACTCAAGGCCGAACGGGTCGGGGTGCGCGACAACTTCTTCGAGTTGGGCGGGCACTCGCTGTTGGCGACCCAGATTGCTTCGCGGGTGCAGAAGGTGCTGCAACTGAACGTGCCGCTACGGGCCATGTTCGAGTGCAGCACGGTCGAGGCGTTGGCAACCTATGTCGAGGGCCTGAAGGCCAGTGAGTTGAGCGACGACAAGGTCGACCGGCTCAGTGACCTGATGGCTGAGCTGGAAGCGCTGTAGGGCTGTCGGCCGGGGCGGGGTGGGTACGCAGCAGATCGTGCTTGAGCAAGGCGATGGAGGCGGCCAGCAGTACGGCGTCCTTGATCAGAAAGGACGTCGCCCCGCCCATGGCCGGAAAGCCCCCGGCACTATTCTCCCAGCCGCCTGGGGTGGTGACGATCAGGGTCAGGGTGGTCAGGTAGGTGAGGGTTGAACCGAGCGCGCCGATCACCGCTATCCTGGGTTGCCAGATACCGGCCAGCAAGGCTGCACCAATCGCCCATTCCGCCACGCCCAGCGCATAGCTGGCGCCATGGACGCCAAAGGCCAGATGCAGCCAGGAAAGGATCGGGCTGTTATCGATCAGCGGGATCAATGCCTGGGCTTCGTAGTCGAACCATTTGGCATAGCCAAAGCCGAAGAAGATCAGGATCAGGCTCCAGCGCAGCAGCTGGATGTCCAGGGAGGAATGGATGAAACGGTCAAGGTAGGCAGGGCGGGTCATGGCGAAGTCCTGTAGGTGGATGAGGCAGGTATCCTCCAGACGCCGTGACCGCCCTGTTGTTACATCGGTCGGTGCTTAACGCTTGCCGAGGATCTTGCCCAGCAGCTCCGGTCGTGGGGCACCCTGTTGGGTTTGCAGTTGCAGCTGTTCGTCCAGGTAGAAGATTGCCGGTGTCGCTGACAGGCCGAGTTCTTCCATGATCGCAAGGTTGGCGTCGAGCTTGGCTTGCACCGCTTCGGGAATTTTGTCCAAGGCCTTGAGGGTGCTGGCCTTGCCGGCTTTCTCATGTTGCGCCAGGGCCTTGGCCGGGTCGTTGCTGGCCAGCAACGCGGCGGACTTGCCGGGGCTGTCTTCACGAATGATACCGACCATGATATGGCGCAATTGCACCTTGCCCGACTCGACCCAAGGCCGCGCCTGCTGCCAGAACATATTGCAGTACGGGCAATTGGGGTCGCTGAACAGGTAGACAATTCTCGGTGCATCGGCCTTGCCGTCGGCAATCCAGGCGGTTTTTTCCATCTTCGCCCAGACTTCCTTGGCCATCGGCGCATACACCAGCTTTTCCAGCGGCGCCTGGCTCAGGTCCTTGCCCTGTTCGTCAAACAAGCTGCCCACCAGCACATGCTTGCCATCGGCCGTCAGGTACAGTGCCAGGCCACGGTTCTGGTACTCGGCAGCGTAGCCACGCAGGCCATCGGGCGCGTCGAAGCTGCCTTTGATTTTCGCGCCTTTGGCTTCCATCTGCTGGATCGCCTTGGGCAGCTCTTGAGCCACCACCATCTGACTGGTGAGCAGGCCCAAGGCCAGGGTGAGTGGCAGTTTCAGCACAGATCGCATGCAACGTTCCTTGTGGGAGAGGGGGCGGAAGGCGCGGGTGGGCGCTCGAAGGATTGCAGGGCGTGGCTGAGGCTGGCCCGCGACAGCTCGCCCAGGTGGCTGCCGACCAGGCGGCCTTCGGTGTTGTAGAACAGGGTGGTGGGCAGGGCCATGGAGCCGACCTTTTGCGCCAGCTGGCCACCGCTGTCGAACAGCACGTGGGACAGGTTCAGACCGGTGGTGGCAAGAAAGGTCACCACGGTTTGTGGCGCCTCGCCCTGGTTGACGAACAAAAAGGTGATGTCCGGGTAGTCGCTCTGGGCTTGTTGCAACACTGGCATCTCCCGTCGGCACGGTGGGCACCAGGTCGCCCAGAGGTTGATCACCAGTGGCTTGCCACGATACTCGCCAAGTTGCACGGCCTGGCCGTTGGCCTTGCGCAGGCTCATTTCGGGCAGTTGCGTGCCCTGGTCATACAGGTGGCTGGCGAGGCTGCCGAGCAACCAGAACAGCCCGCCGCTCACCAGCCCCCAGGCCAGTGGCCGGCGCATGGCCGGGCGCCGATAACCCTGGGCGAGGGCGCCGAGGGCAACCGCCAGCAGTGCTGGCCACAACAGGAAACCGCCATCGCGCAGGTCGATGATCTGCACCAGGTCTTCGCGGTACATCGACCAATAACTGATGACAAAGCCCAGGCGGGCGCTGAGCAGGCCAAGCAAAAACAGGCCGAACAACACCGACTCCGGGTTGTCGCCGCCGCGCTTGGCCACCCGCCAGCCGACCAGGCTGGCCAGGGTCAGGGCGCAGATCAGCAGCAGATGGCTGAGGGCCATGGTCAGCGGTCCGAGCGAGACAGTCAGCATCAGCCTTGGCTCCGTGTGGCGGTCCAGTGTTGGAGGAAGTTCGTGGCATTGATTTCGCCGGTGATGCGCTGGCCCCGGCGCTCGTTGCCTTCCGGGCCGATCCAAATCAGGCTGGGCGGCCCTGGTACCTGGTAACGCTGCAGCAGTTCACGGCTGGCGGCGCCTTCGGCGGTGACATCCAGGCGCAACAAACGTACGCCGTCCAGTGCTGCCAGTACATCGGCGCGGGCGAAGACCTGTTTTTCCATGACCTTGCACGACACGCACCAGTCGGCATAGTAGTCGAGCATTACCCATTGGCCCTGGGCCTTGGCCGCCTCCAGCTCACGCTGCAGGTCAGCCGGCTGGCTGACAGTGGTGAAGGCGTCGCGGTGTGCGGCAAGCGGGGCCGCGCCACTGCCGGCGATGAACGGTTGCAGTGGTTGCCACGGGTCATCGCCGCCAGCGGCTGCGCCGACGATCAACAGGCTGCCCCACAAACCCACCAACAGTGACAGCGCCCGCAACGGACGCAGTGCCTGCAAGGCTGGCCACGCGGCCCAGGCCAGGGCAATCAGCCAGGCACCGGCAAGCCCCAGCCACAGCGAAGGCGCGAGCACGGCGCGCAAGGTATAGAGCGCCATGGCCAGGAACACGAAACCGAACAGGCCCTTGACCCGGTTCATCCAGGCACCCGGGCGCGGCAGGTAGCGATTGCCCAGGGTCACCAGCAACAGCAGCGGCAAGCCCATGCCCAGGCCCAGGGTGAACAGCACCAGGCCGCCGTGCACGGCATTGCCGCTCTGGGCGATATACAACAGTGCACCGGCCAGCGGTGCGGTCATGCACGGACCCATCAGCAGGCCCGACAAGGCGCCGAGCAGCGCCGCACCATACAGGTTGCCGCCGCGGGTGCCGTGGCCGGCGCGCTCCAGGCGGTCACGCAGCCATGCCGGCAGTTGCAGTTCGAAGGCGCCGAACATCGGCAGGGCCAGCAGCACGAACAGGCCGGCCAGGGTGCCCAGCAGCCAGGGTTGCTGCAGCCAGGCCTGGAAACTTGCGCCCAGCAGCGCCGCGACCACTCCCAGGGCGGCATACACCAGGGCCATGCTCAGAACATACACGCTGGCCAGCAGCCAGCCACGGCGGGTGCTGGCACCACTGCCCAGCACCAGCCCTGCGAGAATCGGCAGCATGGGCAGCGAGCAAGGGGTGAACGCCAGCAGCAGGCCCAGGCCGAGGAACGCCAGCAGGCTCCAGGCCAGGTTGGACTGCTGCAAGCCGCCGGCCAGGGCCTGGTCGCTGGCTTGGGTATCGACGGCATTGCCGCCCAGGCTGACCGGGCTGGTTTGTGGTGGATAGCACAACCCGGCATCGGCGCAGCCCTGCCAGCCCATGCGCAGTTCACCGCTGGCACTGGCCGGCAGGATCAGCTCCAGCTCGCCGCGGTACACCTGGGTTTCACCAAAATACTCGTCACTGTGCGGCAGGGCGGCGGGCAACTGGGGGTGCTGCTCGGGCATCAGGCCATCGAACTTCAGGCGCTTCTGGTACAGGTAGTAGCCATCGGTAATCTGCCAGTGCAGGCGCATCTGCCCGGAGTCGAGGCGTTCGCTACTGAACACGAAGGCCTTGTTTACCGGCAGGAAATCGCTCTGGGCAAAGGGGTTGGCCTGGCTCAGGCCGCTTAGCAGGAACATCAGGGCAAACAGAAAAACGCGCATGTCGAAGCCTTGGCAATGCGATGAAGGGCAAAGCTTGGCCCAGCCCGATTAACCGAAAGTTAACCAATCGGCCAACGGCTGTCGCCAAGGCCGCGACGGCTGCGGCCTGGCGCGGCATAATCTTGGGTTAATCCGCCTGGGCTTGAATAACGCCTTTCATGATTGAGACCCGACCATGCACGTACTGCTCTGCGAGGATGATGACCTGATCGCCAGCGGCATCAGCGCCGGCTTGACCGCCCAGGGCATGACTGTCGATCGGGTGGCCAGCGCTGGCGCGGCCCAGGCCTTGCTGCAGGCTGCAAGTTTCGATGTCATGGTGCTCGACCTGGGCCTGCCCGACGAGGACGGCCTCAAGCTGTTGCAGCGCTTGCGCCAGCAAGGCCAGACCTTGCCGGTGCTGATCCTCACCGCGCGCGATGCCGTCACCGACCGGGTCGACGGCCTGCAGGCGGGAGGCGACGACTACCTGCTCAAGCCCTTCGACCTGCGCGAGCTGGCGGCGCGCCTGCATACCTTGCTGCGCCGCGCCGCTGGGCGGGCGGTCAATGTCATCGAGCATGGCCTGCTGAGTTATGACCCCAGCAGCCGCGAAACCTGCCTGGCTGGCCAGCCGGTCGACCTGTCGCGGCGTGAACAGGCGCTGCTGCAGGCACTGCTGCACAACCGTGGCCGGGTGCTCTCCAGCGAGCAGCTCAAGGACAGCGTCTACGGCTTCGGCGACGAGGTCGAGAGCAATGCGCTGAATGTGCATATCCATCACCTGCGCCGCAAACTGGGCAACGGTATCGTCGAAACGGTGCGCGGCCTGGGTTATCGCCTGGGGCCTGCGCAGGTGCCGCCGGAGCCGCGAGCATGACCTTGCGTTTGCGCCTGACCCTGATCCTGGGCACCGCCTTCATCGTCATCTGGGTGCTGGCAGCGGCGTGGATGCTGCGTGATTTGCGCATGCAGATGATGTTCTCCCTCGACCAGCGCCTGGTGGCGTCGGCGCGCATGGTGGCCGGCCTGGTCGACCAGTTGCCGCAGCCATTGTCGAGCAAAGGCGAGGGCACACGCCTGAGCGCTGACCAGCTGAGCGTGGACGGCATGGCCTGCCAGGTCAGCTCGCTGCGTGGCGAAATTCTCGCCCGCAGTCATAACAATGAACAGACCCTCGACGATCAGCGCAGCGGTTTTCACGACCAGACCATCGACGGTGCCCGCTGGCGCAGTTTCACCTATGCCCATGGCGATGTACGCATCACTACCGCCGACCGTCATCAGGAGCGCGAAGCCCTGAACCGCTCAATCCTGCTGGCGGCCTCGGCGCCGGTACTGATGGCCCTGCTCGGCAGCCTCGGCCTGCTCTGGCTGGGGGTCGGCAAGGGCCTGGAGCCGCTGAACCGCATGCGCGATGCCTTGCGCAGGCGCAGCCCCGACGCCCTCGAGCCGCTGCAGGTGCGCGGCCTGCCCAGTGAACTGCAACCCTTGCTGGACACCCAGAACCAGCTGTTCCTGCGGATCGGCCAGACCCTCGAGCGAGAGCGCCGTCTCACCGATGACGCCGCCCATGAACTGCGCAGTCCGCTGACCGCCATCAAGACCCACTTGCAGGTGGCGCGCATGACCGATGGCGAGGTGCGCGAGCAGGCCCTCGAGCACGCCGAACAGGGCGCTGACCGCCTGCACCGGACCCTTGAGCAGCTGTTGCTGCTGGCGCGGGTGGAGGGCCGGTTGTCGTTCGAGGACGGCCTGCAGTGCAGCGCTGAACAGATCGCTCGCCAGGCGATCCAGGACACCGGTATCGACAACGCCCGGCGTATCGATCTGCACCTGGCGCCGGGTGCGGCCCAGGTTTACCTGGGCATGCCGACGCCACTGGCGGTGACGGCCTTGCGCAACTTGCTCGACAACGCCCTGCGTCATACTCGTGGCACGGCGCCGGTGGAGCTGGCGGTACAGATGGAGCAGGGCCGGGTCGCGTTCATGGTCCGCGATCACGGCCCCGGCATTGCCGAGCAGGACCTGGAACACCTGACCGAACGCTTCTGGCGCAACAGCCAGAGCGGCGGTTGCGGGCTGGGCCTGGCGATCGTCCAGGCGATTGTCCAGCGTTGCGCCGGCAGCTTGCGCTTCGACAGCCGCAGCGATGGCTTGCGGGTGCTCTTGCACATACCGCTGCGGGCAACCCCCTGATGACGGCCCGCGTGCGCCGGGCTGTTGAAAAAAACCTCGGCAGAGCAGGGGTGGTGGCTAAATCCGCGGGGCGCTGAAGCGTTTTTCAAGCGATAACAACCCGCACACATCTGGTGACAGGCGCGTGACGGGCACATCCGCTTGCTTGCGAGGGTTTCCCCAGATGTCAGTCGCTATCAGCCTTGCCCAGGCCCTGCCGGTGTCGTCAGCCGATGCAGCTGAAACACTGTACCAGTTCGATGAGTCGCCGCTGCTGGCGCGGCAGAAACAGCAGGAGTCCAATGCCCGCAGCTACCCGCGGCGTATCCCGCTGGCGCTCAAGCGCGCGCGTGGCATTTATGTCGAGGACGTTGAAGGGCGTCAGTTTATCGATTGCCTGGCCGGTGCCGGCACCTTGGCCCTGGGGCACAACCATCCGGTGGTGATCGAGGCGATCCAGCAGGTACTGGCCGATGAGCTGCCGCTGCACACATTGGACCTGACCACACCGGTCAAGGACCAGTTCGTCCAGGACCTGTTCAGCCTGCTGCCGGATGCATTGCGCAGCGAAGCGAAGATCCAGTTCTGCGGGCCGACCGGTACCGATGCGGTGGAGGCCGCGTTGAAACTGGTACGCACGGCTACCGGCCGCAACACCGTGCTGTCGTTTCAGGGTGGCTACCACGGCATGTCCCAGGGGGCCCTGAGCCTGATGGGCAGCCTGGGGCCGAAAAAGCCTCTGGCCGCATTGCTCGCCAATGGCGTGCAGTTCCTGCCTTACCCGTATGACTACCGCTGCCCGTTCGGGCTCGGCGGCGCAGCGGGGGTGAAGGTCAACCTGCACTACCTGGAGAATCTGCTCAGCGACCCGGAAAGCGGCGTGCAGTTGCCGGCGGCGGTGATCGTTGAAGTGGTCCAGGGCGAGGGCGGCGTGATCCCGGCCGACATTGAATGGCTGCGCGGCCTGCGGCGCATCACCGAAAAGGCCGGGGTGGCGTTGATCGTCGACGAGATCCAGAGTGGCTTTGCCCGCACCGGCAAGATGTTCGCCTTTGAACACGCCGGCATCACCCCAGACGTAGTGGTGCTGTCCAAGGCCATCGGCGGCAGCCTGCCGCTGGCGGTGGTGGTGTATCGGCAGTGGCTCGACACCTGGCAGCCGGGCGCCCACGCCGGGACCTTCCGTGGCAATCAGATGGCCATGGCGGCGGGTTCGGCCGTCATCAATTACCTCAAGGAACATGACCTGTGCGCCCATGCCCAGGCCATGGGTGAACGGCTTGCCGGGCATTTGCGCCGCTTGCAGCAGGAGTTCGCGCAGTTGGGTGATATCCGTGGCCGGGGCCTGATGCTGGGGGTCGAACTGGTCGATCCGGTAAGTGCGGTGGATGCCCAGGGCCACCCCGCAGCTTGCCCGCGCCTGGCGCCGCTGGTGCAGCGCGAATGCCTCAAGCGCGGCCTGATTCTCGAACTGGGTGGTCGCCAGGGAGCGGTGGTGCGCTTTTTGCCGCCGCTGATCATCACGGCCGAGCAGATTGACGAAGTCGCTGCACGCTTTGCCCGGGCGGTGCGGGCGGCGGTTGCCAGTCTGTAAAGGTTCAAGGCAGGCCCAGGCCCGGCGCGTTGCGTCGGGCTTTTCTGCGGCTCAGTCGAAGGTTCGCCCTGCGCGCCAGTACCCCATCAAGGTCAAAGCACTACGGTCCAGCCCGCGTTCGCTGATCAGGTAGCGGCGGATGTTCATCACCGCTGCCGACTCGCCGGCAATCCAGGCATAGAACTCGCCGTTGCAGGGTTTGGCCAGCTCCCAGAGAATCTGCCGGTCGATGTCGACCTCTTCCAGTTTGACGTTATGACCCACGCCGGCCGTTGTTGGCGGCAGCTGTGCCAGCTCGCGGATGGCATGGATCATCGCCTCGCCGTGGGTGCAATGCAGCACATCGCGCGGCAACCAGTTGAGTCGGGTTGCCGGGCTGCAGGTAAGTTCAAGGCAATCGGCTTCGCCAGGGACCTCGATGAAGGCCTGTACCGGGACCTCCGGCAGGTCCCTGGCCAGTTGCTCGAGGATCCCGGCGATGGCGGGCAGGGCGGTCTCGTCGCCGATCAGCAGCAGGTTGCGCAAGTTTTTGGGTGGGCGCCATTCGTAGCCGCCTGGATCGCCGTCGTAGGCCAGGTTCGGCGCGACCATCTGCAGGCGATCGCCAACCCTGGCCTGGGTCGCCCAGGCCGAGGCCGGGCCATTGACGCCGTGCAGGACGAATTCGACATCGACCTCCCGCGCCTCGCGGCGCAGTTGGCGAATGGTATAGGTGCGCATGGGCGGGCTCTGCTCGGCGCTCAAGGCCCGGCGGGCATCCTGCCAGGCGCCATGCTTGGGCAACTGCGGTGGCTGGCCATCTGCCGAGGGGAAGAACATCTTGATGCGCTGGTCGGCGGCCAGGGTGTGCATCTGCGCGACATCCTCGCCGCCGAACACGAACCGTGTGAGGGACGGGCTCAGCGGCACGATGGCTTTGAGCTGCACATCGAACATGCGGTAGGCGCTGGCTTTGGCGGGTTTGCCGACCAGCTTGCGCAGACCATTGCCCAAGGCGTTGGTCAGGGAAGTGGAGGCGGACATGGGCGGTACCTCTGACAAGGGGGATACCTTGGAAACGAAGGCGCGGGCTGCTGAATTAGCCCTGGGCCGCGCGGGTTAAATTTCCCCCTCGCCGATACGTCCTAGCTTGGATAAAGCCTGCTTCATGGCTGATACGGGTAGGACGATGACGATTTCGCGAAGAGGATTCATAGCAGGCCTGGCAGTGGCGGGCGCGACCGTGCCGGCAGCCTATTACGCGCACAAGCAACTGACCCATGATCCCGAGGACGACATCGTTACCCCTGGCGAGGCCAGCGTCGAGCTGGCCGATACGGCCGGCCAGCATTTGGCGGATCAGTTGCGCGGGGTCTGGGAACTGCGCTTTAGCGGTGCCGACGCAGGCCTGGCCGGTTTGCCCAAGGAAGGCGTGGTGATGTACCTGGACGTTGCCACCAAGGGCCGTGGCCTGCGTGGTTACGTCGATCGTGAAAGCGTCTTGCGTGGTGACGGCCCGGCAGCCTATCGGGTGCTGGGCGACCTGGTGGGCGCCTCCAGCGCCACGGTGCGCTGGCGGCTGCTGGACACTCAGGGCGGCCCCGGCTATGAATGCACGGCCAGCCTGGACGAAGTCTGGGGCAGTTTTGCCAACGCCGGCAGTGGCACGCTCAGTGGTCGCTTGCAGCCGCTGGATCGCTCCATGGCCTTGCCACTGGTCGACAGCCGCTTTGTGGCGCTCAAGCGCCTGTTCCCCGAGGCCCGTGAGCGGCTGCCCTACACCCCGCAGTTGCAGGCCTGGCTGATCAGCGCCGAACACCGATTGTTCCATCAGCTCTGGCATGCGACCCGTGACAAATGGCACAAGCTGTCACCAGAGAAGCACGGTGCCTTGCGTGGTCTGGGCTGGCAGCCGGGGCCGCGGGACAAGGAACGCGATGCCCGTGGGCCGCGCAAGCATCGCAACGGCTCTGGCGTGGACTTTCTGTTCATGCACCGGCACATGCTCGGCACAGCCCGCTCGATGCAGCCCTTGCCATCATGGCCGCACTTTCCTTTGCCGCAACCGAGCGTTGAGCACGATCGCCAGGGCTTTGCTCGCTACCACGACAATCACGACGGTTACTGCGTGCCGCCCGGTTGGCGAGCACCGGGTGATGAGGCTTATGGCCAGTGGGTGTCGGCGATCAAGGCAGGCGAGACCTTTTGTAGCAACTTCCAGGTCTGGGAGTCGCAATACCAGGACCCGCTGTACCTGTCGAAGCTGACCCTCGGTGCGTTCGGCTCGGAGCTGGAAATGAACCTGCACGACTGGTTGCACATGTGCTGGGCCTCGGTGCCGCGTGATCCGGTCAACGGCGCGCCAGTGCCCTTTGCCCGTGATCCGGCCGACTTTGCCGGGCGCTGGTACGAGGTGCAGAACGACTTTCTCGGCGATCCGTTCTCATCCCATGTGAGCCCAGTGTTCTGGGGTTTTCATGGCTGGATCGATGATCGCATCGACGACTGGTACCGGGCTCATGAGCGCTACCACCCGGGGCAGGTACGGCGCCTTGAGGTCAATGGCGTGCCGTGGTTCGCTCCGGGGCGCTGGGTCGAGGTCGATGACCCGTGGCTGGGGGCGGTCACGCACGGTTGCAGCACCACGCCGGGGATGTTCCCTGGCAAGTCGGTGGAGATGGATGTGGAGACCATGAAACTGGCCCTGCGCATCACCTTCGGCGAGGACGACAAGATCGCTGACCTGCTGCGGCGGGTGCCGCAGCGGCCGTGGTATGCGCGGCATCTGTCGTTGCGCGGGATTACGTCCTGATTGTTACCCTTGTAGGAGCGGCGATGCGGCGACCCGACTTGCCCCGCGATGGGCATAGGTATCTACACATCTCGCGATTGCGTGTAGACCGCCGGTTTGTGGCCTCGACAAGCACTCCCGCCATGCACCAAGGCTGACAACGCCGTTCTCACAGGCCATGGCACGTTGCAACAACTGTGGGAGCCGGCTTGCCGGCGATGCGCCGCGCGGGCGGCGCTCG
>NZ_JAMDGZ010000024.1 GCF_028656935.1 Pseudomonas rubra | reverse complement strand
GGTTCATGGAGCCCTTACAATGGGTCGAGCACTACAACGCCACCAAGCAGGATTACACCCGGCAGTGCGCCTTCAATATCAAGAACACCCAGGATCAGCTGGGAGCGCAGGCGTTTTATCAAAGTATTGTTGCGCGCAACAGCATGCCGGCGGGCCAGGGGAAATTCACCTGGAACGAAATCATCATTGCCTCTTGGCCCGATGAACAGGCCGGCACCATCCCCGTGCAATCGTTTTTTTACACCGATGAAACGACTGGATTGAAAAATGCCCAACAAGACCAGCAAGACTGGTACAAACGCTATGGCAGTTTTGTGCCCATCGTCAAACTGACCTTGGCCACTGACGGCACTGGCACGACCACCTTCAGTTACGACGACAGCCAACAAGCGGTCAAAGCGCCTGAGGAAACGCCATCCTCCACCAATTGCGCCCGATACATCGCGTCAGCAGAGTGGTCGCGTCATTACGACCCTGGCACGGATAAAGAGCAAACGACCTTGTCAGTCAAACCCACCGAGTGTGGCCGCAATGCCCAGATCGATCAAAGCGAAGCCTTCTACAAGGAACTTCGCAGTAAATACGCGCACAACGCCCAGTGGACCCTGGACCAGAACAAAGACGTCGATGCCAGCATACAACGCCAGCTGGTCTGCCATTTCGTCATCGCCAGGGACGAGAGCGTCTGGACGTTAGAACCGTTCCGTCCCTATGTTGACCACGCGACAGCCGTGGAACAAAAATGCGACCCGCATTGAAGATCCTTGAGGCCTTCCAAGAATATGCCGATCAATTAGCCATTGGCTTGCCATGGCTGATTGATCGGCCCGCAGCGTCAGTGAACACAACAGAATACGGTTCCTGTTTCCAGTCCCCGATTATTTCAACAGGCAGCGCCGTACGAACGCCCACGCCCCCCGCAGTCAAAAAAGAGCTCCCATTGTGTTCGCGATCACGGGCAAAGAATGTCATCCTGTACTTCTCATCCGAGACAAACTTGATTTCATCATTGAAGATATACCCATCAGCGTCGTTGAGCACGATAACCCGGGCGCGGTCCTCATCACTGACAAAAAACTCTGTTGTATCCGGCCCAAACGGAAAAATTTTCCACGGGCGAGTATCACACTCGGACGAACATACCTCTTGCCATTCGGTGTCATCCTCGCCATCACCGCAACGCGTTGGCGGTCACCGAAGGCAACGGGATATAGGCCTCAAACAAGCCTGTGCGCGTATTGACATGCCTGCACTTTTGGTTAGTGGTATTGAAAACTTCAGGATCGTCATTAACGGCTGGCTTAACACCCATCACATTTATTGGACTCTTCATACTCACCTCTCATAGATAAGTGCACGCAAAACCACGGCACCCGTAGTTCATCAGTTGCAATGCTACCCACTTCACGATCGCCGTCTACTAACAAAAATGTCAGGTCGCACTTGTTTGAGCACAGATCCATGCGATCAAAACAGTGTCGTGATCACTTGCGTTTGCCAGCGTCATCGAGAGGGAGAAAGTTCAGCTCGCAACTGCTATTACCCGGCCTCATTTCCATCCAGCACCGCCTCGACCAGCGCCGTGGCGATCTCCAGCGAGTGCTGGGTCGCCCAGGCGTGGCCGCGCCCGCAAGCTTCGGTATGTTCGATGGTTTGGCTAAAGGTGGCCGTGGCAGCCTTGAGGTACATCAGCGCATGCACCAGGGCATCTTCGGCGCTGACGCCGCCCAGTACGCAGAGCAACGGTGGGTGGTCGGGGCAACTGAGCACGCGGGTTTCGGCGGTGCGGGTGAAGGTGACGCGCGGGGGATCGGGGACGGGCTTTTTCATGGTCAACTCCAGGTCGTATTGGAGCTACCACGCACCGTCGCCAAACGAATGGGTGGCAGCCATGTGCGGGTTGGCGAACCGGGACGACACTGGAGAAACCCGGCAGGGCCGAAACCCTCCCGCACATGGCCACCATTAACAAATGGAAGCACTCTGTCAGTATCATTTTGCCAGGTCGCCAAACCCAATCACCCAGAAATCAGGTGAACGAACGAGCCTAGTGCGCAGCTTTTCCCCGGGCAAGCAGATGGAGTCGACAGGTTGTGTAGGGTAATTCCTAGGACTTGCTCTGGCCAGTCTTGATGTGCTGATGTTGGGTGATGGCGGCGAGGGGCAGCTTGAGATGGGGATGCTCAGCGGGTGTACGCCGCAAGGCTTTCGGCGGGCTCGAGATCGAGCGCCGCCCGCGCGGCGCATCGCCGGCAAGGCCGGCCCCCACATTGGTTGCAACGTGCCATGGCCTGTAGGAGCGGCGTAGTCAGCCTTGGTGCAAGGCGGGGCTGCCCCGCGAGGGGCCGCCACTAACCAGCAATAACTACCACCCGTCGTGCCCCGGTTAGTTGCCTGCTGTGCGCTCCCTCAACCGGAGCCTAACCATGCCCACCCTCTCCACCGACAACCCCCATCACGCCCTGCTCAGCCAACGCCTGCCCGGCGATGTCCAGCATTTCAGCAACGACCACTGGGCCGCGCTGCGCAGCAGCCTGCACCCGGCCCAGGGCCTGCCGGGCAGCGAGGCGGACTGGTTCGCCAATGCCGCGCCGTACCTCAAGGACGCACTGCTCGACAGCCAAGCGCAGTTGCACCGCTCTCAGCAGGCCCTGGCCCGTTCGCTCAAGGGCTTGCAGAGCATCGCCGGGTTTGCCGAGCCGCTGTTGCGCGCCCGCTTGCTGGCTGACCATGGTTTCAATGCATCGTTGCCCGCCAGCGAGCTGGTTCGCGTGTACCAGGAGTACCACTGGATCGGCTCGCGCTACCTTTACAGCCATGACCGTCAGCCGCTGCTGGAAGCCGCCCTGCATAACTTCGGCGACGATGTGAGCTTCAGCGCCGACAGTGCGCTGGCCTTGAGCGCAGACATCGAGGTGGAACCGATCACCGTGTCGAGCTTCGTCACCATCAGCCCCGACCTGCCCGCCCACGCACTGCACTTGCCCTCAGAGCGCTACCGCATCAAGCGCCTGGCGTTGTCGCCGCAAGCCTTTGCGCAAAGCTGTCGCCAGTTGGACCTGGGGCGCCAGTACCAGAACCACCTGCAAGCGTTGTATGAAAACCCGGCCAACCGCGATCAGGTGCGTGAACAGGGCATTGCCGTGTACCGCGACCAGTTACGCGTAGCCCTGGCCCTGGCCGAGTTGCGTCACCAGCTGGACCGTCCGGCAATCGCTGCGGTACGCCAATTGCTCGACGGCACGCCCGGCCGTTGCTGGTTGCTGGGCGTGCTGGACGTGACCCTGCACGATGCGTTGGTGATCGACGCCGCCGACGCCGGCGTGCTGTTGTACCTGCCAGGCGCTGCGCAGCCGCTTGCTGGCACCGGCCTTTCGCCGCCTGTTCATTGGCCGGGTGCCGCTGGATCAACGTGCCACGGTGCTGGACAAACTGCGCCAGCGCCTGGATGCCAGCGACCAGGGCAACCCGCAGCAACACTGGCAGCCACGGGCCAATGCCGACCTGCAACTGGCCCGCAGCCGCATCGTCGAGCCGCTGTTCGGCTACCTGCAAGACCGCCACCTGGAGCGCCTCAAGGCCGAGGCCCAGCAGGTGGCGGTGCCCACGGCCGATGCCGATGCCCGCGCCCGTGACGAGCGGGTGCAACGCCTGGAAAATTTCGGCCTGAATGTGTTGAACCTGGCCAGTTTTTTCATCCCCGGGCTCGGTGAGATCATGCTCGCGGTCACGGCCTGGCAACTGCTCCATGAGTGCATCGAAGGCGTCGAGGCCTGGCAGCATGGCGACCGCGACACGGCGCTGCAGCACGCGGCCTCGGTGGGGCTGAACCTGGGCCTGATTGCCGGCTTTGCCGTGGCCGGCACGCTCGCCACCCGGCTGTTCAACAGCCCGTTGATGGAGCGCCTGGACGAGGTGACCCTGGCGGACGGCAGCGAACGCCTCTGGCAACCGGACCTGGCGCCCTACCGCAGCGACATCGCCCTGCCTGATGACCTGCAGGCCAATCAACAGGGCCAGTACCTGCTGGCTGGCAAGCACTACATCCGCATCGAGGGCCAACTGTACGAGCAGCGCCTGGATGCCAGTGGCGAGCAATGGCGCATGGTTCATCCGCAACAGCCGCAGGGCTACCAACCACCGTTGCTGCACAACGGCGAAGGGGCCTGGCGTGCAGAACATGAGCAACCACTAGACTGGTCCTACCCGACGCTGGTGCGCCGATTAAGCGAGGCGTACCAGGGTTACAGCGACACCCAGCTGGAAACAGCGCGACAAATCAGCGGCGTCGAGCGCACCGCGCTGCGCCAGGTGCACCTGCGCGGCGAGCCGTGCCCGCCGTTGTTGGCCGATGCCTTGCAACGCCTGGCGCTGGCCGAGCAGGCAGCGACACCTGCCATTGATCTGCCCCGCCTGTATGAAGGCAGCGGTGTGCAAAGCAGCGCATCGCTGCAACTGCGCGTGGACTACCCGCAACTGAGCCGGCCGCTGGCGGCACGCTTGCTGCGGCGCTTGCAGCCCGAAGAAATCAGCGCCTGGCAGGCGGGTGAGCCCCTGCCCGCCTGGTTCAGCGTGCTGGCGCGCCAGATCAATAGTGAGGTGCCGCTGAGCCGCGCCCTGGAAGGGCTGTTCGTGCCTGGCCTGGTCAGCCGCGACAGTGAACATCTGCTGCTGGCTTGCCTGCAACGCCTGCCCGGCTGGTCGCCTGCACTGCGCCTGGAACTGCGCGCCGCCAGCCCCCAGGGCCCGCTGCTGGCCAGCATCGGCGAGGTAACTGCCGGGCAGCGCTGCACGGTCTTGAAGAGCGCCCTGGGCTATGAGGCCTGGCGCGTTGAGCGCCCGGCCCCGGGCACAGTCCATGCCGACCTGTACGCAGCCCTGTTCGAAGCCCTGCCTGCCACCCAGCGCCAGGCACTGGGCCTGATGCCGGGCGCTGTCGAGCCTTTGCGCCTGGCCATCCAGGCCCGGGCAACGGCCTCGCGCGAGCAAGCCGCACGCTGGCTATGGGGCCATGCGCGCAGCGCGCCTGCCCGCGCCCGTTTGCTCGGCGGATTGCCGTCCGGGGACAACTTCCATTACCCGGACCAGCCGCTGTCCATCCCCTACCTGACCAGGCGCATGCGCCGCCTGTATCCCTCGTTTTCTGAGCGCGACATCGTCCATACCTTGCAGCAATGGCACGCAGAGGGCGCTAATGTGATCCTCGAAGTACGCGCCCAAGAGCAGGCCCTGCAGCAGCTACGCCGCGACCTGCAGGCCTGGGCCGGGCAAGCCCCGCGCCGGCAGCGGGCGATCAACCCGTTAGTCGAGGCCTGGCGCCACAACACCCTGCGCCTGCTGAGCAGTGGTGAGCCTCTGCCGAGCCTGAACCTGTCAAATCTCGAACTGGAAAACCATGACCTGCAATCCCTGCTGCTACCGGATCGCTTCGCCCATATCCGCGACCTCGACCTGGGTGGCAACCGCCAGTTGAGTCAACTTCCAGCCGGTTTGCTGGCACGCTTGCCCGGCCTTGAGCGGGTGTACCTTGACGGCTGCCGCTTCGACCAGTTGCCCGATCTGGTGCAACCGGCACGCTTACAAGCCCTGGACATGGAAAACAATCGCCTGACCTGGGACGCCCAAGCACAGACCACCTTGCGCAGCTTCACCCGCTTGCGCTTGCTCGAGCTTTCCAACAATCCACTGCTGCAAGCACCGGACCTTGGCGGTTTGCCGGAGCTACGCGGCATCAACCTGACCCACTGCAGCCTCACGGAGCTGCCGACCGGGCTGGCATCACTGGACCATCCCTTCTCCCTGGAGCTGGGTGAAAACCAGTTCACCCACCTGCCCGAGCCCTTGCTGATACCCGAACCGGTCGCCCGGGTCATGTGCCTGGAAAGCCCCTGGTTACGCCCACAGGTACTGGAGCAGATCGAGGCCTACTACACCGAACACGGCATCGACCTGCTGGTCGCCGAGGGCGACTACGAAGAGTTGCTCTACGGCATCACACCTACGCAGTTACAGGTGTGGAACCGCTTGCCCCTGGGCTACCGGCGCGACCTGCGGGTACTGACCCTGGACGATGCCTTCGCGCGCGATCCGCAGCAGGCCCAGCAGCGGTTGTGGCAACGGCTCGAACGCATGGACCAGGACCCGGCGTTCCGCGCCCAGGCCCTGGGGCGGCCAGCAGGCGAGTTGTTGGAGTTGCCATTGCCGGTGGGTGACCAACCTCCACGTATTTAATCAAAACAGGCGTTTGCTGTTAACAACTACCATTTTTATCAGGTGACAAGTTTGATTTGCGCCTGAAGAATGCAAACAGCAAGCGCCCTGTACTAATGGCAACAGAGTCAGTAAGCGTAGGGAGACAAGCATGTGGGACTGGATACTGTACGTCGACCAGATGACCCGCGCCGATCTATCGGAAGCTGCCGTAGCCGGGCTGGACGGCAGGGTCTACAGCCACTCCTCCGGCTTCTTCGCCACGCAAGCAGAAGTACATTCAATCGCTCGGTTTTTTGCCGGGCAGAGCGAACTGCCAGCACGCTTTTATCTGAACAACACTGAATACCACTGCCTTGAAAAGAATGAAGTGTCCATCAGAGGGGCGAATGGATCGCTGACCGCCTACTGCGAAAAGGTCAGGGATGTGATCCTGATCGCGCTGGGTGAAGGGTCGACTCATCGATCACCCATTACCTGTTTGGCCGCTCAGTTGCGCGAGTCTGCGAACTGACCCAGTGGGAGCGGGCTTGCCCCGCGATTGAGGCCTGGCAGCCACATCGCATCGCGGGTCAAGCCCGCTCCCACCACCACATCACCGCCACTACGCCAGGCACACCCGCCCCTGCGCCAGCCACTGCTGGAACTGCTCGGCCGGCATCGGTCGGCCGATGACAAAACCCTGACCCTGGTCACAGCCGGCATTGCGCAAGAACGCGTACTGCTCGCGGGTTTCGATGCCTTCGGCGGTGATGCGAAAACCCAGGGCGTGGCCCAGGTCGATGATCGCCCGGGTGATCGCCACGCCATCATCGTCATCGGGCAGGTCCTTGATGAAGGCACGGTCGATCTTCAGGTGGTTGATCGGCAGCATCTTCAAGTAAGCCAGCGACGAGTAGCCGGTGCCAAAGTCGTCCACCGCCGTGGTCACCCCCAGTTGTTGCAACTGCGCCAGCACCGCACAGGCATGCTGCTGGCTTTCCATCAGCAGGCTCTCGGTAATTTCCACTTCCAGCAGGGTCGGCGGCAGGTCATAGCGCTGCAAGGCCCGCGACAGGCTGGCGACATAGTCGCTGCGCTCGATCTGCAAGGCCGCGACGTTGATCGCCACCGGCCCCGGCAGGCAATCGGCGGCGCGCCAGGCGGCGATCTGGGCACAGGCAAGGTCCAGGATCTTCTCGCCCAGGGGGATGATCAGGCCGGTCTGCTCGGCCAGGGGGATGAACTCGCCCGGCGAGATCAGCCCATGCTCCGGGTCGCGCCAGCGCACCAGGGCCTCGGCGCCCTGCACCTGGCCGCTGAACAGGTCGACCTTGGGCTGGAACCACAGCTCGAACTCGTTGTGCCGCAAAGCCCGGCGCAGGTTGTGTTCCAGGGCCAGGCGCGCTTGCAGGCGCTGGGTCATGTCCGGGTGATACAGGCGGTAGGCATTGCGCCCGCTCTCCTTGGCCGCGTACATCGCGGTGTCGGCATGGCGCAGCAGGCGGTCGCTGCTCTGACCATGCTCGGGGCACCAGGCCAGGCCGATACTGCCGGTGACCAGGGCGGCGCTGCCCTTGAGGTCGAAAGGTTGCTGCAACGTCTGCAACAAGGCCTGCACCTGGGCCAGGCAACGCGGCTCGGGGCCTTTGAGGACAAAGGCGAACTCGTCGCCCCCCAGCCGGCAGACGCTGTCGCGATCTTCGTTGACCTGCAGAAAACGGGCGGTGGCCTGCTGCAGCAACAAGTCGCCCATGGCATGACCGAGGCTGTCGTTGACCTGCTTGAAGCCGTCGATGTCCAGTACCAGCACCGCCAGGCGTTCACCGCCATTGATCGCCTCAAGCAGCTGCTGGTGAAAGCGCAGGCGATTGGGCAAGCCGGTGATGCCGTCGTAATGGGCCAGGCGTTCGAGCTCAGCCTGGGACTGCCTGAGTTCATGGTTGCGCAGGTTGATCAAGTGGTTGCTGCGGTTGAGCTGGGCGACGAATACGCTGAACAGCCCGGTGCAGGTCAGGGCAAAGAGGAACAGTGGCGAGGCGAACAGGCTCATTGACGGCCAGCCGCCCAAGGGGCTCGCCGCCAGTTGCCAGAGCCCGCCCGGCACATCGACATTGACTGTCACCGGGTGCTGGGCGAACAGCGCCGGGTCGCCCCAGATCATCCCGCCCGCCGAGCCCTGGCCGTCGGCGCCGCGCAAGGCCAGTTCAAAACCCGGGTCAAGGTCGAGGCCGGCGGTGCTGAGCAAGCGGTCGATATCGGCGACGATGGAAACATTGCCCCAGTACAGCTTCACGCCCTTGTGGCCTTTGAGGAACACCGGGCGGCGGTAGATCAGCCCGCGTCCACCCTGGAACAACTGCACCGGCCCGGCCAGTACCGCGCTGGAATTGTCGCGGGCGCGTTGCAGCAGCGGGTATTGGTCGGGCAGGTGGCGATAGTCGACACCAAGCACGCTCTGGTTGCCGTGCAGGGGGTAGATGTCAGCGATCACATCGCCCGGGGCCAGGGACACATGACGAATATGCGGCACCGAGGCAATCGCCTGGCGGGCCATGTCATGAAAGTGCGCGGGGCTGATTTCTCCGTCGGTGCTGATCAGCTGGGCAATCCCCTCGGTTTCGCCGAAGGCCGAGCGCAACTGCGCTTCAAGGCTTGCGCGCACACCAGACAACCGGGCGCTGGCGTTGGCGATCAGTTCGGCTTCCTGACGCTGCACATCCAGGCGCCCCAGCACCACCGACAGGCCGATGCCGACCAGGGCAAAGCCTACCGGCAACAGACGATTGAGGGTGGTGCGCAGATGTGTGGGCAAGGCCAGGCGGTCATCGAGGGCGAGGGTTCTTGTGCTCATGGGTCCGTTATTTCGCAGCGCATTACTGCGTTATCGGCGTCTTGGGCGCAATGTTGAGCCGGGCTGGCTTTTATTGGCAAGCTGGCGTTATGCTCGAACTGAAACGTTTCACCCATCACAGAAAAAGAGGTGCTGCGCCCATGGACCGTCTGCTCGATTCGCTGTTTCCCACTGCCAACCAGATTCCCGAGGCGTACCGCCTGGGTGAACCGCTGGAGCAACGCGAGTACCTGGTCAATGGCCAGTTGCAGCGCTGGGACGGGCCGCTGGCCACGGTGCGCAGCCCGGTGTGGCTCAAGGAGGGCGACGACGAGCGTCAGGTGATCCTCGGCAACACCCCGCTGCTCGATGCCGACACCGCCCTCACCGCCCTGGACGCCGCCGTGCAGGCCTACGACAAGGGCCGCGGCGCCTGGCCGACGATGCGCGTGGCCGAGCGCATCCAGCATGTCGAAACCTTCCTGGGCAAGATGCGCGCGCAGCGCGAGGCGGTGGTCAAGCTGCTGATGTGGGAGATCGGCAAGAACCTCAAAGACTCGGAAAAGGAGTTCGACCGCACCTGCGACTACATCGTCGATACCATCGGCGCGCTCAAGGAACTGGACCGGCGCTCCAGCCGCTTCGAACTGGAGCAGGACACCCTTGGCCAGATCCGCCGCGCGCCACTGGGCGTGGCCTTGTGCATGGGCCCCTACAACTACCCGCTGAACGAAACCTTCACCACCTTGATCCCGGCGCTGATCATGGGCAACACCGTGGTGTTCAAGCCGGCCAAGTTCGGCGTGCTGCTGATCCGGCCGTTGCTCGAAGCGTTCCGCGACAGTTTCCCGGCCGGGGTGATCAACGTCATCTATGGCCGTGGCCGCGAGACCGTCAGTGCGCTGATGGCCAGTGGCAAGATCGACGTGTTTGCCTTCATCGGCACCAACAAGGCCGCCAGCGACCTGAAAAAACTCCACCCGCGCCCGCACCGCCTGCGCGCAGCTTTGGGTCTGGATGCGAAGAACCCGGGGATCGTGCTGCCCGAGGTCGACCTCGACAACGCGGTGAATGAATCGGTCACCGGCGCCCTGTCGTTCAACGGCCAGCGCTGCACGGCGCTGAAGATCCTGTTCGTGCATGAAGACGTGGTTGACAGTTTCCTGGAAAAATTCCAGCGCAAACTGGCCGCGCTCAAGCCAGGCATGCCCTGGGAGCCGGGCGTGGCCCTGACGCCGCTGCCCGAAGCCGGCAAGATCGACTACCTCAACGGCCTGGTGGCCGATGCCGTGGACCAAGGCGCCAGGGTCCTCAATGAAGGCGGTGGCGCCAGCCGGGGTTCATTCTTCTACCCCGCTCTGCTGTACCCGGTGAATGCGCGGATGCGTGTGTACCAGGAAGAACAGTTCGGCCCGCTGGTGCCGGTGGTGCCCTACCGCGATCTGCAGACGGTGATCGATTACGTGCTCGATTCCGATTTCGGCCAACAGCTGAGCATCTTCGGCAACAATTCGGCAGAGGTTGGCCGGCTGGTCGACACCTTCGCCAACCAGGTCGGCCGCATCAACCTCAACGCCCAGTGCCAGCGGGGCCCGGACACCTACCCGTTCAACGGCCGCAAAAACTCTGCCGAAGGCACCCTGTCGGTGCATGACGCGCTGCGGGTGTTCTCGATCCGCACCCTGGTGGCGACCAAGTTCCAGGACAGCAACAAGCAACTGATCAGCGACATCATCCGCAATCGCGAGTCGAGCTTTTTGACCACCGACTACATTTTCTGAGCACCGTCCGTCCCGCGCCGCAGGTTTTGATTTGCGCAATGGCCGAAACTGTACAAATATACAGCCTCGCGCCACTCACCCTGCGGCGCGTTAAAGGAGGATCCATAAAATGGCAGTCAAACCAATCCCCGAAGGGCAGCACAGCATTACCCCCTACCTGGGCATCAAGGGGGCCTCCGAGGCCATCGATTTCTACAAAAAAGCCTTCGGTGCGGTCGAGATGTTCCGCCTCGACGGCCCTGATGGGCGCGTCGGCCATGCCGAGCTGAAAATCGGCGACTCCTCGCTGATGCTCGCCGAGCCGTGCCCAGAGTCTGGCAATCTGAAGGGCAACCAGCCGGGCAAAGGCGTGGGTATCGGCCTGCACCTGTATGTCGAGGACGCCGACAAAGTGTTCGCCCAGGCCATCGCTGCCGGCGCCAAGCAGCTCACTGCAGTCACGGACCAATTCTACGGCGACCGTAGCGGCAGCCTCGAAGACCCGTTCGGCAACCTGTGGTACGTCTCCACCCACAAGGAAGACCTCAGCGTGGAAGAGATCCGCGCCCGCGCCGCCAAGCTGTTCGGCGGCCAGTAAACAGCGCCTGGTTCGGCTGGCGGGCATGTTCGTCAGCCGGGCTTTGCATTAAGGTGGCAGGCAAAGGAAGGCTGGCCAGGATTGTCCATGCGAATCATCGAAAAAAACACCGCGCTGGTGCGCACCCTCACCCCAGCCGAAGACGAGCTGCTGCGTGGTTTTGTCCAGGGCAACCTCGAAGGCCCGCGCCTGCTGCAGGCCAACCAGTTGCTGACGAAAGTGCGCGCCAATGGCCACTGGCTGGCTTGCGATTGCCAGCCCAAGGCCCTGCCGGTGCTCAACGTCAACCTCAATGGCAGTACCGGCACCCTGTTCCTCAAGAACAACCCCGGTACCGCCGAGCACGCACCTGACTGCGCATTCATCAAGGATGAGCGTGAGAGCGGCAACCGCGACAGTGACCACGACGCGCCACCCGCGGCCTGGCTTGTGCCCGATGCGCCGTTGCGCCTGATTGGCGACTTCAGGCGTGCCAGCGACACCAGCAGCGAGTCACCAGGCACGGGCGACAAGCGCGAACAGCAGCGGTTGCTGTCGCTGCTGCTGACCCTGATCGAGGCCAGCGGCCTGAACGTATACGCCACGCAGCTAAAAAAGGACCTGACCGGACAGTTCGCCGAACTGCGCGGGGTGGCCAGCCGTTACCCGTTGATCGAGCGGGTGCCGGCCAGCAACTACCTGGAAACCCGCCTGGATATGAAGCACATGATGATGCTCAAGGCACGGCTGCGTGAGTCCAGCGCCTTTGGCAACCATCGCCGGCATGGTTTGCTGCTCGATTGCGTCAGCCAGATCAAAGCGCGCAAGGTGTTCAACGAACGCAGTGCGGACGGCTTCGACTTCCAGGGCCATCACCTGCTCTGGGGCGGCAGCAAGACGCCGGGGCCGCTGCTGGCTCTGGCGATCTACTCACCGGCCAGCGCCGGCAGTCACTTCTACGAACTGATCCATGTCGCTAGCGTGCCGGTGTTGTCCCGTGGGCAGATGTTCCCGGTGTATCGCGATGAAGAGCGCGAGCCGTTGAAGATGCTCGTGTCACTGATCGACTGGATGGCCAGCAAGGGCGTCAAGGTGATCATGCGCAGGCCGGTGCTGGGCGGCCAGGGCATGGATGCGCTAGTACTGAGCTCCGATCAGGACCGGGTCCTGTCGGTATCGCTGACCGAGCAACCGCTGGGGCCTGAGCCTGAAGGCGAGACCTTCAAACGCTATGCCGACTTCAAGAGCCTGGACACCTTCCGCAAATACGTGGCCGGGTTCTTCATGCGCGGCCGCGAGTAGCGCTTTTGGGTGACAGTCCTTACTCTGGGAGATTCTATAGTCCCTGGAAAAGCCTCATTGTGGGAGCGGCGATGCGGCGACCCGACTTGCCCCGCGATGAGACCTGTACATGCTGACCAGATTGCGACAGCTGCGCGCACGAATCGCGGGGCAAGGCCCGCTCCCACCGCCGCCCCCGGCATAGAAACATGCATACAGTCAGTAATCGTAACGATCCACCGCCCGCCGCCGCTCGTTGTCGTCGCGCATGTCGTAGCTGGCGGTGGTCTGGATGTTGCTGTGGTGGGCAAGCTTCTGCGCAATCGACAGGTCATGCTCCTCGATCACCCGGGTAATGAACGAGCGGCGAAAATCATGGGGCATGATCTTTACCCCAACCTGGGTGCCGCGCTGGCGGGCGATGTAGTAGATCGCGTGCTTGGTGATGCGTTCGCGGGTGATGTGGCTGCCACGGCGGATGCGGTTGAACAGAAACTCATCATCCGCCTGCCCTTCAGGCAGTTGCTCGCGGCGAAACGCAAGCCAGGCATTGAGTTTCTCGAAGGCCCAGGGGGGTGCGTACTTGATCAGTTGCTTGTTGCCCTTGCCCAGCACTTGCAGGCTGCGCTCGTCGAAATCCACCTGGCTCAGGCTCAAATTGACCGACTCGGACTTGCGCATGCCGGTGCCGTACAACAAGGCAATCACCGCCGCATCACGCAGGCCCTGGGGCCGAGGGTCGGCGGCGCAGGCTTCCATCAGCTCGCGGATCAGGCTGCGCTTGAGGTTACGCCCGACCGCCAGGCGCGTGCCCTGGATCGGCTTGACCGTGCGTATTCTCAACAGCTGCTCCTGGCTGACCAGGCCCAGGCGCCAGGCTTCGTTCATCACCCCGCGCACCGCGTTGACATACAACGATGAGGTGTTGGGGGCAAAGCCATCGGCGCGCAAGGCTGCCACCAGGCCAGTGACATGCCCGGGCTTGAGCTGGTGCCAGGGCACCTCAGCGATGTCGCAATCCTCAAAATCCAGGCGGTCGGCGGCGTCCTGAAGGATGTACTTCATGGTCAACTGGCTGGAAGGCGCCAGGCGGGCGAGGTATTGCAGCAAGGGGTTTTGCAGTGAATCGGACAAACCGGAAATCCTGTAGGGCACAGCAGTGGTCAGTGGGCCTGCAACGGGCCAGTCTGACGCATGACAACACCGTGGCCACTGACCTGCATCACAATCAGGTCATTGATTGGCAAGTCTTTTTAGCCACGGCAAGAATCCCGATAGTACCTCATTGATGCCCCTGGAATCGATTGAGGGCAATTTCATGGCACCGGATCTTCCACGTACAGCTTTATCGTTTCCCGGGTCAGCGACAGGACTTCATGGGTCATGCCGTCGAAATCGGCCTTGCCGTACTCCAGGTAGCCGTCACCGCGCTTGACCGAATACGACGCGTAGCTGCGTGGCCTGCCGGTGTCGTTATCAATGATTTGCAGTCGGGCCGTGTACAGCGGCAGCGCCTCGATCTGCGGCACCAGTGGCGGACGACCGATCACTATGGGGTCGGGTACCCACTCCGGCAGGCGGTCGCGATGCCTGGCCACTTCCGCGAGCACCTGGTTGACCGGCAACTGCAGGGTTTTCGAGTAGTAGGCGTTGTACAGAAAGGCGGTGATGCTGAGCTTGCAGGGGATGTGGGTCTTGCCTTCGAGCAGCCGATGAATCGCCGGTTTGAGCAGATCGGTGCGGGTGGTGCGGTCCGGGGTGGTCTTGTAGAAGCTCGCCTGGACCACGTAGTTGTAGCCCTTGATCTCGGAGATGCCCTCAAAGTCCACGCCGCCGACCAGGCTGTAGATCATCGCATGGCCAACAGTGAAATCCTGGTCATCGTCCAGGGCGCAGGTAAACCACTCACCAATCTGCCCATCACCGGTGTGCCGTTCGAACAGGCTGACAATCTCCTCGTCGCTGCGAAAACGCAGGTAGTAGGCACCGTTGTTGTAAGTGAACGAGCTGAATTCCAGCGGCATCGAGTCGATACCGTGAGTGCAACCGCCGAGGGTCAGGGCAGCACCCAGGGCGCAAGCGGCCAGGCGTAAAGAGGGGGCAAACAAAGAAGGCGTCATCCATGAACGAGCAAGGCGCGCAGGATGCCCAAGGCAAGGCCGGTCAGCAAGCACTTCCGCGCGCTGCTGGCGATTTGATGGGCTACAGTTGCCCAGGTACTCCCTGACCTGAGGCACCATGGCTCTCCATCGACTGACCCGCACTCACCCGCGCTTGAGTTTTTCTGCCGTGGTTGGCGGCCTGGCCGGCTGGCTGATCCCGGCCCAGGGCCTGGTTCAGCAGATCCTTACTGGCTGGAACGTCGGTGTCTGGTTGTACCTGGTGCTGGTGCTGTGGCTGACCCTGCGCGCCAGCCCCGAGAAGGTGCGCAAAGTTGCCTGCATCGAGGATGAAAACGCCGGGCTGGTGCTGCTGACCGTCAGCATCGCGGCAGTCGCCAGCCTTGCCGCGGTCACCTTGCAACTGGCGGCCAGCCGCGGGTTGAGCGGCGGCCCGCAACTGCTGCACTACCTCTATACCGGCTTCACTGTGGCCGGCTCATGGTTGATGATTGGCATGATCTTCAGCCTGCATTACGCCAGGCTGTACTACACCACTGGCAGCAAAGCGCCGTTGCTGCAATTTGCCGACGGTGAACTGAACCCTGATTACTGGGACTTTCTGTACTTCTCCTTCACCCTCAGCGTTGCCGTACAGACCTCGGACGTCGGCGTTGCCGACCGGCAGATGCGCCGCATTGTACTGGCCCACTCACTGGTAGGCTTCGTGTTCAACACTGCGATTCTGGGCTTTACCATCAACATTGCCGCCGGCTTGCTGAACTGACGGCACACCTTCGAGCACCTGCACCGCGCAGCGGGCAATGCGCTGGCAGGCCTGCACCAGGCGCTCGCTGTCGAGCACCAGGCCAAAGCGCAGGTGCCCGGCGGCGCTGGGGCCGAAGGCATCACCGGCGAGCACCGACACGCCATGCTCCTCCAGCAGGCGCTCGGCAAAGGCCTGGGCGCCGATGCCGGTCTCGCGGATATCGATCATCACGAACATGCCGCCATCGGGCTTGTGCACGCGAATGCCCGGGCAGCCCCCAAGGCTGGCGCAGACCCGGTCGCGGCGCTGGCGGTAGGTATCGCGCATCTGCCGCACCTGCGGCAGGTCCTGCTCCAGGGCTACCTGGGCAGCGTTCTGGATAAAGTCGGGCAAGCCATAGAGCATGCACAGGGCCAGGTTGCTCAGGTGCTCGGCGAGCCGTTGCGGGCCGATCACCCAGCCCACCCGCCAGCCAGACATGGCGTGGGACTTGGACAGGCTGTTGATGGTTGCGCTGCGTTGGGCCATGCCCGGCAGGCTGGCCGGGCTGAAGTGCTCACCGTCGTACAGCAGCTCGCTGTAGACCTCATCGGAAATCAGCCACAGGTCGTGTTCGATGCACAACTTCGCCAGGCGCTGCCAGGTGGCTTTGGGCAAGCTGGCGCCTGAGGGGTTGTGCGGGCTGTTGAGCAGCAGCGCACGGGTACGCGGCGTGATCAACCGGGCGACGTCGTCCGGGTCAACCCGAAAACCCTGCTCCGGGCGCACGGGTACAGGGATCACCCTGGCCGCACACGCGCCGAACACCGCCTCGTAGGTGACGTACATCGGCTCGGCGACGATCACCTCGTCACCCGGATCGAACAGGCACTGGGCCACGCCGTACAGCGCGCATTGGGCCCCGGCCAGCACCACCACCTCCAGCGGGTCGACCGGCTGGCCGCTGTGGCGGGTGTGATGGCGGGCGATGGCGCGGCGCAACGCTTCACTGCCGCGCACGTCGGCATAGTGGGTGTGACCGGCGCGCAGGCTGGCGATGGCGGCGTCGACGATGGGCGCTGGCGTATCGAAGTCCGGGTCGCCAATCGACAGCAGGATGATATCCCGGCCCTGGGCTTGCAGCTCGACGGCGCGGTAGTGGATGTTCCAGGCCGCAGCACCGTCACCGGCGATACGTTGGGTAAGCGCGGAATAACGCATCACGGTCTCCTTGACTGAACCTGGACGTGCCATTGGTCCGAAACTCCCAGGCAAGCATCCCAGCCGACTGTCGGTAAAAGTAGCAGAACGCCGAGGCTGCAGGCGGGGAAATATTCCCGGCAAACGTTTGCTCCGGACGAGCAGTTGTTCCCACCCTTCGCGACCGGGCGTGACCTGGGTCAAACAATCGAAAAACCGTCATGATCGGCGCCGGACACTGGCGCCAGTACTGCTATGTTTAGGTTTCTGTCCGGGTCACTGTGACCCGCCCACTCTTGCGTGAGGTTCACCGTACAAGGAGGCCGGCATGAACAAGCTGACGTTCCCCAACGCCTGCCAGATGATGCGCTGGCATTTTCATCCGCTGGGCTTTGAAGCCAGCATGGATGCGCCGCGCAGCATGGTCGCGCGCCTGTTCGACCGGGCCAGTGGCGAAACCCTGCTGGCAATCGCCGGCATCCCCTGTGCGACCGTGATGCCGGCGGCCGATGTCGAGCGCATCATCGAGGCGGTAGAGGCCGAACTCGATGCCTTCCAGCCACTCTGCAACCTCCACGCCGTCGGCTGATCAGCTGGCGGCCTGGGCCTTGCGCCCTCGTTCGATATCGGCGATGAAGCGCTCGGCCGGCTGCGGCTGGCCGAGCAGGTAACCCTGCAACGAATCGCAGCCCAGGCGGGTCAAAAAGCTCTGCTGGCGATCGGTTTCCACCCCTTCGGCAACAACAATCCGCAATCCCAGTGCCTGGCCCAGTGCAACGATGGCCGAGACGATGGCGGCATCGTCGCTGTCCTGCTCCAGGTCGCGAACAAAGCCACGGTCGATCTTCAGTTCGTTGGCCGGCAGGCGCTTGAGGTACATCAAACTCGAGTAACCGGTGCCAAAGTCATCAATGGACAGGTCCACACCCATGTCCGAGAGCTGCTGCAGCACCTGCAGGCTGGCATCGGCGTCGCGCATGGCGGTGGTCTCGGTGATTTCCAGGGTCAGGCTGTTGGCCGGCAAGCGGTGCCGGGCCAACACCCTGGCCACGCTCTCGACCAACCCGGTATGGCAGAACTGGATAGCCGAAAGGTTCACGGCGATGCGCCAGTTGCTGTTGCCCTGGTCGATCCACAGGCGCATCTGCCGACACGCCTCATCCAGCACCCACTCGCCGATGGGGATAATCAACCCGGTCTTTTCCGCCTGGACGATAAAGCGGTCCGGCAGCAGCAGGCCATGCTGCGGGTGTTCCCAGCGCAGCAGCGCCTCGGCGCCGATTGGCTGGCAGTCGTGGGCATCGAACTTGGGCTGGTAATACAGGCGGAACTGGCCCTGCTCCAGTGCTATGCGCAAGTCTTGCAGCAGTTGCAACTGCAGGCGCGCGTTGCTGTTCATCGACACATCGAAAAAGCTGTAGCCGTTCTTGCCGGCGCTCTTGGCGTGGTACATGGCGGCATCGGCGTTGCGCAGCAGTTCATGCTGGTCGATGCCATTGCCTGGGTACAAGACGATCCCGATACTGGCCGAAATCTGCAGGTTATGCTCGGCGACGCGAAAGTTGCGCGAGATCAGGTTGACCTGCTTGGCCGCCACGCCCACGGCGTCATCGGCCTCCTGCAGCTCGACCAGCAGCACGAACTCATCGCCTCCGATCCGGGCCAGGGTGTCCTGGCTGTGCAGATGGCCGCGCAGACGCAGGGCAACCTCCCTGAGCAGCAAGTCGCCGGTGTGATGGCCGAAGGCATCGTTGACCGGTTTGAAACCGTCCAGGTCAATGAACATCAAGGCAAAACAACCGCCCTGCTCCGCCACCTTGTTGATCGCCTGGTCGATGCGGTCGGCCAGCAGCGTACGGTTGGGCAAGCTGGTGAGGGTGTCATGCAGGGCCAGTTGGGTCAGCTCCTGGTTGGCCAGGGTCAACGAACGGGCAAGCTCGGCGGTACGCGCTTCCAGGCGCGCATCCAGCACCGAGGTCAGCAAGGCGGCGGCCAGCACCGCCAGGGTGGTGATCAGCACCAGGTAGTCCAGGCCGTTGCCGCTCAGGCCGCTGCCCAAGGCGCCACAATAGCTGCCTTCAGGGAAATTCGCCGCCGCCATGCCGGTGTAATGCATGCCGACAATCGCCAGGCCCATGATGATTGCCGCGCCGCCACGGATCTGCCGCACGTACAGGGTTTGCTGGCGCAGGCGAAAGGCGATCCACAGGGCCGCCGCCGACGCCCCCACGGCAATCACCAATGAGGCACTGAACAGCGTCGGGTCATAGTCGATGCCCGGCGCCATGCGCAGCGCGGCCATACCGGTGTAGTGCATGCTGCTGATGCCGGTGCCCATGATCAGCGCGCCAAAGCCCAATTGCAGCCAGGGCAGGGTCGGCTGGCTGACCAGCCACAGGGCAAAGCCTGACGACAGCCCGGCGATCAGCAGCGACAGCAAGGTCAGGGTGATGTCATAGCCCAGTTCGATCGGCAGGTTAAGGGCGAGCATGCCGATAAAGTGCATCGACCAGATCCCCGTGCCCATGGCCATGGCCCCGCCACCGATCCACAGGTACACCGCACGGCCCGTGGCGGTGGTGATCCGGCCGGTCAGGTCAAGGGCGGTATAGGAAGCAAGGATGGCCACGCACAGCGAAATCAACACCAGCGAAGACGAGTAACTACCGATCAGCATGAGGCCTTCCACAACCCGTAGGCCGAGCACTGGTAAGGCCCGGGTAAAAGCCGATGATTGTACTCAACCTTTGGCGAAACGCACGGAGTTTTCGGCGAGTGGAAAGCGCTGGAGGACGAACTACTCGATGACTTCGGTTACCACGCCAATGCCGACTGTGTGCTCCCCTGCACGGACAGAAAAGCGCAGCCCCTTGTGCAGTGCGATGGCTTTGTTCAGGGTGATAGTCATTGGAATGTTGTGCCCTGGCATCTCGCGCTCACCCCCCTTGCGAAGCTCATGAGTTGCGCTCACATCAGTCCCCTTGAAGCGGAACTTGAGTGTCTCGTGTTTAGGACTGAGATAAATACTAGGGAAGGCTTGAGATAAATCCGGGACAAACCGGTAGACGATGGGGCATGGTGGGATAGAGACTGCAATAACGTTGCAAGTGGTGCAAGGGTTGGGGCATCACTGCCCCTGGCCCTATTCTTCAAGATGGGTGTGAAAAAGGTCGCCCTGATCGCGGGCGATGACCGCCAGCCTCATCCGCTTGATCACCTTGTAAACGAACGCCAATGAGATGCCGTGCTTCATGGCGATCTCGCGCTGGTTACGTCCTTTCCATTCGTCAAAGATCTGCTGATGCAGTTTCGACGCCTGCAGGTGGATGCCCTTGGGAATGTACAGTTGCTGGCCCCCCCAGACAGATGCCATCTGCATCGCCACTTCAATGCCATGCGCTTCAGCCTGCTCGTCACTGATCTGAAGAGTTTCCTTTGCTGACTGGGACACGTGATCAGCTAAGGCCTGGAGCAAGTCACCAGCGGTGCTGCTGATCTCCTTCATACAACCTCCTTTGGCGTCATGCGGCTTTGCCACTGTTTCAAGTGTTCGATCACTTGGCTGGCCTGCGCAGTGGACAGCCATTGCAAGGCAGCGACACCCGTTCGGCCCTGGACAAACTTGGCTAGGGCTTCTTCTGATGGGTTACGAACCGCCCCGATGTCGTGCAGCGCGAGCCACAGTGAGCGGATTTTCTTCGACTGACCATCATCTGCCTTTGGCCGTGTTCCAACCTTGTTTGGACGTACCTTGAATCCCTTCTGTTTAAGTACTTCCAAAACCTTCATCAGCTTTGGAACACTCAAATCGGCGGTCGAGGTTGCGCCGTCCAGTTCCCGCATACCCGCGAGCATCAACCGATAGGTGTCATCTTCCATCTGCAACTCACGCCGTGCGACATGGATCAGTTTGATCAGGCTCTTCCTTTTGTCATTCGTCATACCGATGCTCCCAACTCAGCAATGCGTTGCTCGCCATCCTCTTTACTCAGGATGCCGAGCAGTACGTCGCTGTTGATTCGTCCGATCTGCTCCTGGTGTAACTGCTGCGCGGTCATCCTTGAGCGCGGCTTACTGGGGCGCGGGGGCTGCACTTTGGCAACCTGCTGTGGGTCACTGGCGATGCCGTACACCACGGCCCGCAGATAGTGATGGTTCTCCAGCGGCAGTGTGAGCCGCTCCCGCTGGGCCAACATCTGATCAATACCTGCAGCCCAGACGACAGCGGTCGCCGGTTTGCTATCAGTGGTGCGAGCGTCGCGGGTCACACTGCCGGAGTCCACCAGGTGCACCAGGTCTTCAACCAACTTGATCGCCCGAGAGGTCCGCAAGCCACGCTTGGCCGGGCTGAACAAACGCAGATACGCCAGTACAGCCCGGCCCAATCGCGGCTCCATCCCCGCGAACTGGGCAGCCAAGCGCTTGCCCTCATCGTCAAGAAACCCGGCTTCTAGCGGAAACTGCTCGCCGCAGCATGGGCATTGGATACGCATGGCCTAGACTCCGGCAGTCAGGCGGACAAGCGGTGTATGACTCACAGCCTGGTGCAACTTCGCCGACTTGCCCGCCTCATATCCGGCATCAATAGCACCTTCATCACGCACCTTGAGCTTGCGGCGCTTCATCTCGAACGTGCCCAGGTCTGGATGGTGCTTAGCCATATAGGCTTCAATGGCCTCGGCGATGTTGTCTTCAACTCCGGCAAAGGCCGCGACCTTGTCATATACCGCGTCGATCCAAGCATTGGCGAAGTGGTCACCACGGGCGACCTTGGTTGATCGCTTGCAGCGAGTTTGCGTTGCCAAGTAATCGCGTCGTGCTTTCTGGAGCTGGCGCCCCAGTACCTGGTACGCATAGCCAGCCAGTTCTGGAGCTGGGCCACAGCCAACCATGATGAAGTACGCACCCTGCCAACGTTGGGAAATGATCAGGCGTGTACCGAACGCCTCACCGCAAACGCCAACAAGGCGCACTCGCCACGCAGGCGGCTTACCTTCTGAGCCTGCTGGGAAGGTGGATTCCGAAGCCATGCTGGCCATGACATCACCCATCTCCAGGCTGTACAGGTCCATCAGCTTGCGTGCCTGGCGCAATGCGATTTCGGCTTCGTTGGGGTTACTGGTCTTGGACTTGGCCATCTCCAGGCACTTTTTGATCTTGTCGAGAATGCGGTTGTCGTCCATGTCATACCCCCGCGATATCGAGGCTGATGGCTTTGTACTGGTCCGAGTCGCCGATCCGCTCATAAACGCGGATGTAGGACTTCGAGCCAATCACCTGGCAAGCCTCTCCGATGGCAGTCATCGCACGTTGCCAACGCTCATCGCGGATTTCCAGGCGGCGCAAGGCCAGCACACGGGCGGTACGAATCTCACCTTTGGTATCAGTGCGGAACGCATCATTGACCAGGGTAACGACCTCAGGTCGAGCGCCCTGGGTCCAATCACGCAAGCAATCGTCGATCAAGGCGCGGGCAGCCTGCAGGCGTTCGTCGAACACAATGGACTCCTGCACCGCACGTTGGATCTTGAAGCGCCCGTCATAGCTGTACAGCGTCACGTTGCCTTTCTTCCCGCCAACCTTGGCGCTGTACTGCTCGGCACTGAGCTCAACGAAGGCCTCGATGTCACCGAAGGCCACTGCCTTGAAGTCTGCGAGCTCGGTGCTGAGTTTGCTGGCGCGGTCAACCAACTGCTTCACCAGACGGTCCCGCTCCTGGTCGATAGGCTTGACCATGCTTTCGGGTACCAAGCGTCCTTGAGCGTCAAGCCAGAACCCTTCGGGTACTGCGGTTTGTTGTTTGTCAGACATGATGTGCTCCATTGAACTTGACCCGACGTGTTGGGGCGTGACCGCCCAGCACGTACACGTATGTGAACCAACAGAGCGCGATCATTGATCCTGCTCCTTCACCAAGCTGAGCCACACCACATCCACACCTCGAATCGTCACAGTGTTCCGCGTGCGACGCCCAACCGTGGCGTAGCGCACCCCGCGTAGTTCATGTCCGAAGCGGCGCGACATCAGATCCACGCTCAACGGGCTGATGAAGATCTTGTTGTCTGCAAACTCCAGGCGAAGAACCTCAATGCCGCTTTCTCGTATGTCACGGGTCAGCTCATTGAAGGCCGACAACTTGACCGGGAACTCCTCGGCCAAAATGCTGATCGACGCATGCCCTTGGGGGCGAATGTCATTAATGGCTGGCATGTCACACCCCCTTCACGACGTCGGCAGTGATTACAGGTGCGCCGAGCTCTGCTGCCAGGTTCATCGCGGCGGTCATCAGGTTGCCAATGGCAAGTGGATACAACAGCGAGACCTGCTTATCCCGACCACCGCTGCGGGACGGTTGGGAAAGTCGAGCAGCAATTGCTTGAATACCGGAAGCATCAATCACTTCAGCCAGTGCCTTGCCTGCGCGCTCGAAGCGGAACTTCAGGAACTCTTCGAGGCGGCTACCTTCAACTGGCGCCAGGATCACCCGCTCGCAGCGCTGGACCACTTCCCGCACATCAGCGTTGCGCTCGCTGAGTTTCACCCCCAGCTCTGGCTGGCCGATCATGATGATGCTGACCAATTTGGTGAAACCGACTTCCAATTCGAGAATGCGCTTGAGGTGCTTGAGGGTGGGAATCGGCAAGCTATGGGCCTCTTCGATCACCAGGCAGTGGCGATAGCCTGCCGCGTGGGATTCCTTGAGGGCACGGTGCAACTGGGCAAAGCGTGCCTCAGGGCTGCTCTTGGCCCTCTCCAGGGGCGCCACTGCCGCCATCATCGACTCGGCAATGTGAGTGCTCTTCAGCGATTTGCCCTTGGTGTCGTTGTCTTCCGAGGCCAAGACATAGGGCTCGATGATGATCACCGGGTCATTGTTCTCAGCAATTCGGTTGACCAGGTCACGGCGCAGTGTGCTCTTGCCTGCGCCCGATTCCCCCTCGACCGCCAAGAATCCACCGTGGCGCGCCGTTTGATACATCACCTCCCGAACGTAGCGAATATCCGGGCTAACCCACATGTCTTGGGCGCTTTGCAGCTCATCAAACGGATCGCGGAACAGGCTGAACATTTTGCGAGTAGTTGGCAGCAGGGTTTGCTTTGGCAGTAACATAGTTTCGTCCTCCCCGGACGGCTCTTGCGAAAGGGCCGGATCTGCCGTGTTGGCGCACGGCAGGTCCACTTCTTCAAAGGCTTTGGCGATATCGGCATCGTTGGCACCGACATCGACCAGGAACACGCTAATGCGTGCTTGCAGCTCGGCCTTGTCCAGGCTGCGTGGCCACTGGCCGTGATTCAGCAACTGAGCCACCGTTGCCGAACTCAGCTTCAGCGATTCGGCCAAGGCCGCTTGGCGCTGGCCAACGTCTTGCAGTACTTGCTTTAACTTCAACATCACTCACCTCCAGCCGCTGCCCGTACCAGGCTCAGCGGTGTGCGCATGACCTCCATAGGTCGCTTGAGCTCGGCCTCGATAGCGTCGAGCTGTTCTTGAGGTACTCCCTGTGGGTACCGCTGCTGCAGCCAGCTGAAGGTGTCAGCCGACCAGAGATTGGCCAGTCGAGGGCGCAGCACTTTGGCTGCCTCGACGTGTGTCAGAGGCGCCAGCTCAACCGTGGGTGCCCCAACGTTGAGTTCGGTACCGCGACGTGGCAGGTAGGCTGGGAGCACGGTGTCGGTCACGTGTTTGTGCGGATCAATGCGACCACCGAATGGCACCGCCTTGGCCTTGCGCGCAGCCTCGGCATCAGCCTCACTGGTGGTGCCCGTGGCCAGTTGCTCCAGGACTTTGCGTGAAACCTGCGCCGGGGTCTCGGCGTGGCGTTTGTATTGCTCGCCGATAGTGGCCGAGGTCTCGGCGAAGCCGAACTGATCGACACCGATCCTGTCGATCACGTGATAGTGCTCACGCCCGTCATCGCCGATCAGTACGGCAATGGCGGTGTCCTGATCGCGCCAGCAGTTGCGGGTAATCAACAGCTGTTCACCGACCATCACGCCAGGTACCGAACCGACATCGAATTGCGCGCCCCGAAACGACACCCGCAACAAGGTGCTGACCTTGCGGTGTTCCGGCGTGCTGACGGCCAGGTCACGGCAAACCTCAACGCTGGGGGCCAGACGCAACTGTTCAGCCGTGATCATCTGCCAGACGCCGAAGCGGGTACGGCGTGTCCGCGTGTGGATCGACGTTGCGTTGTAGTAACGCATCCACTTACCGGCCCATTCGTTGATCTGCTCCAAGCTTTCAGCAGCCTGAAACTTCAAAGCACTCTCGAACTCACGCTCAACAATGTTGTGCGCCTGCTCGACCTGGCCCTTGGCGCGGGCGTTGCCGACCTGGTTAATGATCAGTTCGATGCTCATCGCCCGGCACAGGTTGCGGAATATTCCGCTGGTCATGGCTGCACCGGGGTCGGTCATCAGCATCCATGGCACGCCATGGAATGGGTCGACGGCATGCCGCTTCTGCATAGCGTTGATCAGTACCGAGCAAAGGTTCTCAGCCAATTCAGCACCCAACACGTACTCCAGGTACAACGTGCCGCTGGTGTGGTCAGTGACGACATAGCGCCACAGCCGTTGCCGTTCGATCTTCTTCAGGTTGCCCGGCTTGCCGTCGTAGAACTCTGCCTTGTTCATCGCTTGGGCACCGTCATCGGCCAGGTAGAACTGCGTGGAAATCGACGCATCGACCTGCCAGACATGGTTGGGGTGCTTGCTCGCCAGCGATACTGCAGGCGCGTCATGTAGCAACTGTTCAGGATGAAGTTTGTAGGCCCGCAGAGCGCGGGCAATGGCGCCACTGGTTAACGGACGGAGCTCGCCGGTTGCCTCATCGACTCGACCGGCCAGAACCATGTTGTTACTACGCAAGCGCTCGACGGCCCGCTCGATCGTTGAGAGTTGCTTGTTGTTGGCCCGGATCGACTCCAGCAACACCGCCGAGATTAGTCGTGCTTCATCCAGGGGCAGCGCGCTGTTGCCCGCATCGCTGCGGCGCTTGCGTGGCTTACCCACAGTGACCTCCTTGAGTTTGCGTTGCAGGGTCTGTACGGACACGCCCAGTTCCACCGCACCCGCCTGGTACACAGCAGTGCGCTGGCCGTGCGGTGCATCGGCTGCCCGTTGTGCGATCTGGACCAGAAGTTGTGTTTGGATGGGCGTCATGGTTTAGGCCTGCTCTAGCCAGGCTGGATTGACGTCCAGTTCTGCAGGCAAGTGGAACTCGCTGCGGACTTCGGCCAAGACGGTTTCGAGCTGGCGGATCAGGTTCGCCTTGAACAGGCGCTGATCTTCCCCACCGGAAATGGAGTGTTCAGCCAGCTTGGTAAAGCCTTCGCGCAGCGCGCCCAGGATGGTGGCTTCGGCCTCATAGGCCACCGCCGCAAGCTCTTGGCGCAGCTCGCTCACGGCCTCATTGGCAGGCATCGACTGAATGCGTTTGCGGGTTTTCTCAAGCTCCTGCTTGGTCTTGTCCAGCTCGGTGGTTTTTTTGGCCATGACTTCGGCCTGGGCTTCATAGTCAGCATTGGTTTCATCAAGGCGCTGAGTAAGCTCTTCCTTTTCCCTGGCATGCTTGGCAATGATTTCTTCGGCCAGATCGACAAAGGCGTCCTTGTCGCCGGTCTTGGCAACTTCGATCAGGGCCGACTTTTGGTCTTCGGGCAGGCGGCGGTATTGGCGCATTTCGCGGTAGCCCGCACCAATAGCCGAAAGTTGTTTAAGAGCCTCCTCTCCAAAAGCGGATAGATTTGTAAGGTCTTCATCGACCTTGGAGCGCGATAGGCCAAGCGCTTGACAGAATCCGTCCCAAGTGCCGACGTCGGCAATTTCATTCCCATCGGGATCGAGTGCCTTTTTGCCCGCCAAGGCCCGGTACAGCTTGCTTTCCTTGACGTGCTTCAACTTAGTCAAACTGACGACGTCGGCAAAACGGGCGAAGGACCTGGCCATCTGAACTTGACCAAGAAGCTGATTTACCCAATCGCGCTCTTCGCTGTGCGAGGCGGCCATCGTTGCCATGGCATTCTGATTTGCAGTCAGCATTTCCCCATCCAGCACCGGCAGCTCAATCGCTTCTGGTACTGCAGCTTTAGTACGTGCCATATCTATCCCCTTAGTTCATCGAGCCAGCGGCAATACGCTGATTGATTTCCTGCATCCGGCCCTGCAAGCGGGCCATGTGTTCGGCGTGGGCCTGAGCGATCTGTAACACCCCGACTGAGTGGGCAAAGCGCCCGTTATCCAGCTTCACCGCCAAGCCTTCCTCGATCAGGGTCTGCATGGCACGGGTGATGTTGCTAGGGCTATCCCCAGTCAACTGGGCCAGTTCGGTATTGCTCAACCCGGTCACGGTGTGGCCTTTAAGCGCCTTGAGCACACGCAGCACGCGTGCAGCGGCAGAGACGGTGCGGCTCATGGCTGCCCCTCCAATTCAAGTTGTGGGTGTTGGCTCTGGCTGACGTTGCCCTGATGCCAGGCCAATCCCTCCATTGCTGCCTGAATAGCGGCCAAGGTCTCGTCGGCCTCGCTGTGCTTGGCGTAGAACGCCAACAACTTGCCTGCGGCGGTGTTCAGTAGCTCTTGCAGCGCGTGCATGTCCTGCGCTGGGCAGTGACGCCCAGTCGGCATGTCGATGGTCAGCCGCCCGGCACTGGCTGCTATCCAGCGTGTGACATAGTCACAGCGACAGGCCTGCTCATAGGGGCGGATCAGGTTGGCGGGCATGCGGCCACTTTGTAACCACTTATAAAGAGCCCAGTGATCGGCAAGCCCCATCTCGTCGGCGATGCGCTCGACCCCCTTGCTGTGGTTCTCCCGCGCATAGTCCTTGCACAGCTCTAGTGCGTGGCGTAGCGAAGTTGGGCGCAGGCCTTTCCAGCGACGACGGCTCATTGGAAGCCCCCTTGCGGAAGTGTTTCCAAACAAATAGCGGTTTTGCACATGGGCAAAAGGATTACTGCCGGTGCAAACTTTTGCTGTAAATTGACAACCGGAGTCATAGCGATGACCACGCAAGATTTTGATGAACTGGCTGGCCGCATTGAGGGCATTGCCCGCAGCGTGATGATTCTGGCCGGGACGCTTCAACGGCAGACGCTGTTGGATGAGCAGCGCCTGCAGGCAGACCTGAGGATTGCTGCGCAGGGGCTGCACCCTGAATTGACTGGTCGGGCAGCAGCGGTTCGGACACTGGAAGATCTGGCTGATCAACTGCTGGCTGATTATCGATACGTGAAGGCTCGCGAACGTAACCCGAGCCAATGGCGGCGGAAGTCACGATGAACCCATACGGGATATCTTCTGCTTTCATGGGCGGCCTCATGCTGCAAGGGCAGCGTTGGTTTTGAGGCCAAGCTTTACAGCGATGTCGTGTGCTTTGCCGTAGTGAGCTTTGGCTTGGCCATTGAGGACGCGGTACACCTCGTTGCGGGTGTAGCCGTGCTCAGTAGCCCAGTCAGTGATGGTTTTGCCTGACCGGCGAAAGTTCTCTTTCACCTGGTCGGCGGTTAGGGCTTTGGCATGGGTGGCCATGGTGGTGGCTCCTGTGATGCAAAGATAATGTGTGTTTGTGGCAATCATGATGGTATCGAAAAAGATACCTGTCAAGTGGTGCGTTATGCTTTTGAATACCGGTGAGCGGTTGAGGCAGGAACGAGAACGGCTGGGGTTTAGTCAGTCCGCGTTCGGAGCCATCGGGGGAGTGAAGAAACTCGCCCAGCTGAAGTACGAGCAAGGAGAGCGATATCCAGGGGCTGATTACCTGGAAGCGGTTGCTAAGGTGGGAGCAGACGTTCTCTACATTGTCACCGGCAGTCGGTCCGCTGAATTGCTATCCCCAGATGAGTCAAGGCTTCTGGAGAGATTCAGAGCGGCACCTTTGGCTGTTAAGGCTGCAGCTATCGCTGTTGTAACTGCAGGCTCAGCGCCAGCTAAACAGACCTTTCATGGCCCGGTAGGTCAGGCTGTTGAAGGCGGGGTCACCAACACTGCTGGTGTTGTGTTCAATGTCGGGAATGACAAGGCTAAGGAGTAGCCCATGAGTCAGGAGTTTCGTGGACATGTCGGGCAGGTAGCTGCGGGAGATATCCAGAATTTGGATATCAAGATTCAAGTCCCTGGAAGGCCAGAGGACAAGGTCTTGGTGCCTGCTCAACGGGCTGAGCTGCATGAACTCCGGGCCAAGTGCGAAGAGCTTGGTGCAGACCCCAGAGATGTATGGCGTGCCGTGCACGCTCAGCTGGCAGTCAAGTCCATCGATCAGATCCAGTCGAATCAGCTCGGTGAAGCACGGCGAGTAATCACCTGCCTTTTAGAGCGGCTCATGGATGACGCCGATAGAAGACGGCTTGTGGGTAAGATTCTTCGGACTGCTGCTGAAAAAGACGCCAGAGTCGAATTAAGTAATTTCTGCGATGTCACTTTTGGGCGCACTCAGCTCACCAATCTTCAGCGTCCAGACCTGCAACGGGTACTGGAGTTTATCCAGAGTTTTCAAATCCAGCCTCTGCAAACGGAGCAGTCTCTTCCTCCGTCTGCACCTGAACTGTCAGCACGATTGCCCCTTCGTGACTTCCTGGTGACCTATAAGTCGAATGCCTTCTGGCTATTCATGCTTGGCGTCATCGTGGACAGGTTCTGGTTCAGGTAACCGACAACGTCAAAGATTTAAACACTTCGGTGTCGCATGGAAAGCCGATAGAACTACAACTTGGTACTCGGGTTGTGAACTTAGGAGAAATCTTTTGAAGTACTGGGCCTGTCCCGTGATAA
>NZ_JAMDGZ010000023.1 GCF_028656935.1 Pseudomonas rubra | reverse complement strand
AAAACCATAGAATCTCCCACAGTTTGCCTAGCACTCTGTGGGAGCGGGCTTGACCCGCGATTGATCAGAGCCCGTAGCTCATCAGACGGTCGTAACGGCGCTTGAGCAGCGCGTCGTTGTCGAACTTCTTGAGCATGTCGAGTTGCTCGATCAGCTCGCCGCGAACGTTGCCGGCCATCTTCGCCGGATCACGGTGCGCGCCGCCCAGAGGCTCGGCAATGACCTTGTCGACAATGCCCAGGCCTTTCAGGCGCTCGGCGGTGATACCCATGGCCTCGGCAGCATCCGAGGCCTTTTCGGCGGTCTTCCACAGGATCGAGGCGCAACCTTCCGGCGAGATCACCGAGTAGGTCGAATACTGCAGCATGTTCAGCTGATCGCAGACACCAATGGCCAGGGCACCGCCCGATCCACCTTCACCGATAACGGTGGCGATGATCGGGGTTTTCAGGCGCGCCATGACGCGCAGGTTCCAGGCAATCGCTTCGCTCTGGTTGCGCTCTTCGGCGTCGATGCCTGGGTAGGCGCCCGGAGTGTCGATGAAGGTCAGGATCGGCATCTTGAAGCGCTCGGCCATTTCCATCAGGCGGCAAGCCTTGCGGTAGCCTTCAGGGCGCGGCATGCCGAAGTTGCGGCGAACCTTTTCGCGCACTTCGCGGCCTTTCTGGTGACCGATGACCATCACCGGCTTGTCGTCCAGACGCGCGATACCACCAACGATAGCGGCGTCATCGGAGAAATGACGGTCGCCGTGCAGTTCGTCGAACTCGGTGAAGATGTGCTCGATGTAGTCCAGGGTGTACGGGCGACGCGGGTGGCGCGCCAGGCGGGCGATCTGCCAGCTGGTCAGGTTGCCGAAAATGCTCTCGGTCAGGGTGCTGCTCTTGTCTTGCAGACGGGCAATCTCATCGCCGATGTTCAGCGAGTTGTCATTGCCAACCAGGCGCAGCTCTTCGATCTTGGCTTGCAGGTCAGCAATCGGCTGTTCGAAATCCAGAAAATTCGGGTTCATAGGCATCCGTCTTGGGTCTACGGCCAGGCGGCCGGCCGGTTGATCCGTTTGGCGCCCTACCTTAAGGGATCAGGCGCATTCAGGTCGAGATTAAAAATTCATCGATATTGCAAAAAGACGTTCTCACGTCCGAACTGGTCACGCAGGGCCTGAATCAGGCCGTCGGCAGGGTCGATACGCCAGCTTTCGCCGAACTGCAGCATGGCCTTGGCATCGCTGCCGGTGTACTCCATGGTGATCGGGCAGGCACCGCGGTGGCGCTTGAACAGCTCGCCCAACCAGTTCAGCCGGTCGCCCTTGAGGGCGTCGCTGTGTACTTTCAGGCGCAGGCTCTCAGCCAGGTTGGTGCGCGCATCTTCCATGCTCATCACCCGCTTGACCCGCAGGCGCAAGCCGCCAGAGAAGTCATCGTTGCTGACCTCGCCTTCAACCACCACCATAGCATCGGTCTGCAGCAAGGCCTGGTTGGCCATGAAGGCATCGGCGAACAGCGACGCCTCGATACGCCCGGAACGGTCGTCGAGGGTGACGAAGCCCATCTTGTCGCCCTTCTTGTTCTTCATCACGCGCAGGGCAATGATCATCCCGGCAACGGTCTGAGTATCGCGCGCAGGCTTGAGATCGATGATGCGCTGGCGGGCAAAACGGCGGATCTCGCCTTCGTACTCATCAATCGGGTGACCGGTCAGGTACAGCCCCAGGGTGTCCTTTTCACCACGCAGGCGCTCTTTGAGCGTCAGCTCGCGGGCCTTGCGGTGATTGCCATAGACATCGGCGTCTTCTTCGACGAACAGCCCGCCAAACAGGTCGGCGTGGCCGCTGTCAGCGGTGCGTGCGATCTGTTCGGCAGCCTTGATCGCTTCTTCCATCGCCGCCAGCAGCACCGCGCGATTGCGGTCGATGTTGGCCTGATAAGCCTTGAGCTCGTCGTGGAAGTACGGGCCCAGACGGTCCAGCGCGCCACTGCGGATCAGTGCGTCGAGGGTGCGTTTGTTGATGCGTTTTAGGTCGACCCGCTCGCAAAAGTCGAACAGGTCCTTGAACGGACCGCCTGCCCGGGCTTCGACGATGGCCTCGACCGGCCCCTCGCCCACGCCCTTGATCGCACCCAGGCCATAGACGATACGGCCATCGTTATTGACGGTGAACTTGAAGTCGGAGGTGTTCACATCCGGCGCATCGAGGCGCAGCTTCATGCTGCGCACTTCCTCGATCAAGGTCACGACCTTGTCGGTGTTGTGCATATCCGCCGACAGTACCGCAGCCATGAACGGTGCCGGGTGGTGCGTCTTGAGCCAGGCGGTCTGGTAGGACACCAGGCCGTAAGCGGCGGAGTGAGATTTGTTGAACCCGTAACCGGCGAACTTCTCTACCAGGTCAAAAATGTTACCGGCAAGGTCCGGATCGATATTGTTGCTGGCACAACCTTCGATGAAGCCACCGCGCTGCTTGGCCATTTCCTCGGGCTTTTTCTTACCCATGGCCCGGCGCAGCATGTCCGCACCACCGAGGGTGTAACCGGCCATGACCTGCGCGATCTGCATCACCTGTTCCTGGTACAGGATGATGCCGTAGGTCGGCGCCAGAACCGGTTTGAGGCCTTCGTACTGGTAGTCCGAATGCGGGTAGGCAAGTTCGGCACGACCGTGCTTGCGGTTGATGAAGTCATCCACCATGCCCGATTGCAGCGGGCCGGGACGGAACAACGCCACCAGTGCGATCAGGTCTTCCAGGCAGTCAGGCTTGAGCTTCTTGATCAGCTCCTTCATGCCCCGCGATTCAAGCTGGAACACCGCCGTAGTTTCGGCTTTTTGCAGCAGTTCGTAGGTTTTCTTGTCATCCAGCGGGATGAAATCGATGTTCAGGTCTTCCAGGCCGTGCTTGGCCTGCTCGCGGTTGATGGTTTCCATCGCCCACTTGATGATGGTCAGGGTCCGCAGGCCGAGGAAGTCGAACTTCACCAGGCCCGCGGCCTCGACGTCATCCTTGTCGAACTGGGTGACCAGGCCGCCGCCCTCTTCATCACAGGCGATCGGCGAGAAGTCGGTGAGCTTGGTCGGGGCGATAACCACACCACCGGCATGTTTACCGGTACCGCGACAGACACCCTCAAGCTTCAGGGCCATGTCCCAGATTTCCTTGGCGTCCTCGTCGGTCTTGAGGAAATCGCGCAGGATCTCTTCCTGCTCGTAGGCTTTGTCCAGGGTCATGCCGACTTCGAAGGGGATCATCTTCGACAGGCGGTCGGCCAGACCGTAGGACTTGCCCTGCACCCGCGCCACATCACGCACCACCGCCTTGGCCGCCATGGTGCCGAAGGTGATGATCTGGCTCACCGCGTTGCGCCCGTAGGCGTCGGCCACATACTCGATGACCCGGTCGCGACCGTCCATGCAGAAGTCGACGTCGAAGTCGGGCATCGATACCCGTTCCGGGTTGAGGAAGCGTTCGAACAGCAGGTCATAGGCCAGCGGGTCGAGGTCGGTAATCTTCAGGACGTAGGCCACCAGCGAACCGGCACCCGAACCCCGGCCCGGGCCGACCGGCACGCCGTTGTTCTTGGCCCACTTGATGAAGTCCATAACGATCAGGAAGTAACCGGGGAAGCCCATCTGGATGATGATATCCAGCTCGAACTTCAACCGGTCGAGGTAGACCTGACGCTTCTCTTCATAATTCGGCGTGGTTTCTTTTGGCCACAGTACCGCCAGGCGCTCTTCCAGGCCTTCGTGGGAGACGTGGCGCAGGTAATCATCGATGCCCATGCCGTTGGGCGTCGGGAAGTCCGGCAGGAAGTGCTTGCCCAATTGCACCTGGATGTTGCAACGCTTGGCGATTTCGACCGTGTTGGCAATCGCCTCGGGCAGGTCATTGAACAGCTCGGCCATTTCTTCCGGGCTTTTCAGGTACTGCTGGTCGCTGTAGTTGCGCGAACGACGCGGGTCATCCAGGGCCCGGCCCTCGCCGATGCAGACGCGGGTTTCGTGGGCGTCGTAGTCGGTCTGTTTGATGAAGCGCACATCGTTGGTCGCCACTAGCGGCGCGTCGAGCTTGTCGGCCAGGGCCACGGCAGCGTGCAGGTACTCCTCGTCACCGGCGCGGTTGGTACGCTGTACCTCGACGTAGAAACGTTGCGGGAACATCTGCAGCCAATCGCACAGCAAAGCTTCAGCTTCATCCGGGTTGCCATTGAGCAACGCCATGCCGATGTCGCCTTCCTTGGCCGCAGACAAGGCAATCAGGCCCTCGCTGGCCTCGGCGATCCACGGGCGTTCGATAATCACCAGGCCATTGCGCTGGCCATCGACCCAGCCACGAGAAATCAGCTCGGTCAGGTTGCGGTAGCCCTGGGCATCCATGGCCAGCAGGCAGATACGCGACAGCGGCGCATCCGGATCGCTGTTGGCCAGCCACAGGTCGGCGCCGCAGATCGGCTTGATGCCGGCGCCCATGGCGTTCTTGTAGAACTTGACCAGCGAGCACATGTTGCTCTGGTCGGTAACCGCGACCGCCGGCATGTTCATCGCCGCCAAGGCCTTGGCCAGCGGCTTGATCCGCACCAGGCCATCGACCAGCGAGAATTCGGTGTGCAGGCGAAGATGAACGAAAGAGGCCGACATGATGATCCTATAGCAGCACAAAACAACAAGGCCCGGATTGTACCGGGCCTTGATCAAAACAACAGCCAGTGTGGGGCAGTCCTGACGCGTGACGCCCGCCTCGCCCGGTCAGACCTCGGCGAACCCGCCACTGAGCGCATCGCGGGCCTCGAAGGCGGCGCGCACCGGTGCAAAGGAGCGCCGATGAATCGGCGTCGGCCCCAGGCGTGCCAGGGCTTCGAGGTGCACCGGCGTCGGGTAGCCCTTGTGCCCGCCAATGCCGTAGCCGGGGTAAATCAACTCGAAGGCGGCCATTTCCCGGTCACGGGTGACCTTGGCCAAAATCGATGCCGCAGCAATCGCCGGTACCTGGCTATCACCCTTGACCACCGGCGCCGCTGGCACCGACAACTGCGGGCAGCGATTACCGTCGATCAGCGCCAATTTTGGCGTCACGCTCAGGCCTTCAACCGCACGCTGCATGGCCAGCATGGTGGCGTGAAGAATGTTCAACTGGTCGATTTCCTCGACCTCGGCACGGGCAATACAGTAGCTCAGGGCTTTTTCACAAATTTCGTCAAAAAGCTTTTCACGCTTGGCTTCAGTGAGCTTTTTCGAATCGTTGAGCCCCAGAATCGGCCGTTGCGGGTCGAGAATCACGGCGGCGGTAACCACGGCGCCACACAGCGGGCCACGGCCCACTTCATCGACACCGGCGACCAGGTCCTCGACCAGGTTGAAGTCCAATCCCATTTGCATCTATCGGCTTTCCAGCAGGGTCAGCACCGCGTCAGCTGCCTGATTCGAGGCATCGCGGCGTAAAGTACGGTGGATCTGGTCAAAACCTTCGGTCTGCTGCACACCGCCCTGCACCAGTGGCGCCAGGGTCTGGGCCAGGGCCTCGGCAGTGGCTGCTTCCTGCAGCAATTCGGGCACCAGCATGCGCTGGGCCAGCAGGTTGGGCAGGGAGACGTACGGGCTTTTAACCAGGCGTTTCAAAATCCAGTAGGTCAGCGGCGCCAAACGGTAGGCCACCACCATCGGCCGCTTGAACAGCAAGGCTTCAAGGGTCGCGGTACCAGAGGCAATCAGCACCGCATCGCAAGCGGCCAGGGCCTGGTGCGAACGACCATCGAGCAGAGTCACCGGCAAGTCGCGGCCCTGAAGCATCTGCTCAAGCTGGGCACGGCGTTCGGCATTGGCGCAAGGGGAAACGAAATGCACCCCAGGTACCAGTTCACGAAGACGCTGGGCAGTATCGAGGAACAACGCCCCCAGGCGACCAACCTCACCGCCACGGCTGCCGGGCATCAGGGCAACCAACGGCCCCTCGACCAGACCCAGCTGTTCACGGGCAGCGTTACGGTCAGCGTCCAGCGGAATGCTGTCGGCCAGCGGATGGCCGACAAAGCGCACCGGCACGCCCTTCTCTTCATAGAACCTGGCTTCGAACGGAAACAGGGTGAGCATCAGGTCGCAGCCTTCGCGAATCTTCAGCACACGCTTTTGCCGCCAAGCCCACACCGACGGGCTGACGTAATGCACGGTCTTGATCCCGGCTTTACGCAGGTTCAGTTCGATATTGAGAGTGAAGTCCGGCGCATCAATGCCGATGAACACGTCCGGGCGCTCGGCGATCAGGGTCTGGATCAGTTCCTTGCGGCGCTTGAGCAGTTCGCGCAGGCGCCCTAGCACCTCCACCAGACCCATCACCGCCAGGCGTTCCATCGGGAAGTACGAGGTCAGGCCTTCTGCCTGCATCAACGGCCCACCCACACCGATGAAGCGTACCTGCGGATGGCGCGCCTTGAGCGCGCGCATCAACCCGGCGCCGAGAATATCGCCGCTGGCCTCTCCCGCCACCAGCGCTACACAAAGCTCGGCCATGTCAGCGGGTGATGCCGCGGGTGGAGTTCTGGATCGACTTGAGGAACACGTCGACTTCAGGGAACTGGCTAGCCGGCTCTACCAGCTCGGCAATTGCCTGCTCGACGGTCAGGCCCTGGCGGTAGACCACCTTGTAGGCCCGGCGCAGGGCATGAATGGCGTCTTCGCTGAAACCACGCCGACGCATGCCCTCGAAGTTCATGCTGCGCGCCTCGGCCGGGTTGCCGAATACGGTGACGTAGGCCGGTACATCCTTGCCGATCGCCGTGCCCATGCCGGAAAAACTGTGGGCGCCGATATGACAGAACTGATGCACCAGGGTGAACCCGGAGAGGATCGCCCAGTCGTCCACGTGCACATGGCCCGCCAATGCGGTGTTGTTGACCAGGATGCAATGGTTGCCAATGACGCTGTCATGGCCGATGTGGGCGTAGGCCATGATCAGGTTGTGATCGCCCAGGGTGGTTTCCGCGCGGTCCTGCACGGTGCCACGATGGATGGTCACGCCTTCGCGGATCACGTTGTGATCGCCAATCACCAGGCGCGTGGCTTCACCCTTGTATTTGAGGTCAGGGGTGTCTTCGCCCACCGAGGAAAACTGGTAGATGCGATTGTGCCGACCGATGCGGGTCGGCCCCTTGAGAATCACGTGCGGACCAATGACGGTCCCCTCGTCGATCTCTACCCCGGCACCGATGATCGACCAAGGGCCTACCTCGACACCGTCGGCAAGCTTTGCCGAGGGGTCGATGATTGCCCGAGGGTCAATCAAACTCATAGTTTACGTTCCGCGCAGATGATCTCGGCCGAGCATACCGGCTTGCCGTCGACCGACGCCTGGCACGCGAACTTCCAGATCTGGCGCTTGCAACTGATGAACTTGGCCTCGAGGATCAACTGGTCACCTGGCAGCACGGGCTGGCGGAAGCGCAGTTTGTCGGAACCGACGAAGTAGTACAGGGTACCGTCCGCAGGTTTCACGTCGAGCATCTTGAAGCCAAGGATACCGGCCGCCTGGGCCATGGCTTCGATGATCAGCACGCCCGGCATGATCGGGTGCGCCGGGAAGTGACCATTGAAGAAAGGTTCGTTGATGCTGACATTCTTGTAGGCACGAATGCGCTGAGCCTCGACGTCCAGTTCCACAACCCGGTCCACCAACAGGAACGGGTAACGGTGAGGCAGGTATTCGCGAATCTCGTTGATGTCCATCATTTCGGGGGGAAGCCTGTAGTAAAGATAGGGAGCGCCGGTTTTCACACGGCGCTCCTTTAGCAAATCAAAGAGACAGTCTAGGGCTGCTCACGCTTGATCAGGAAATGGTATCAGCCTTCTGATGAAGCATTATCGCCGGAGGTCACGGCGGCGATACGCTTTTCCAGCTGTTGAAGGCGTTTTGACATCTCATCCAACTGGCGAATTCGTGCGGCACTCTTGCGCCACTCAGCCAGCGGTTGCATCGCCGTACCGGAAGAATAAGCGCCCGGCTCGGTAATCGAGCGGGTGACCATGGTCATGCCAGATACGAAAACGTTGTCGCAGACATCAATGTGACCAACCATGCCGACACCGCCGGCGATGGTGCAATGCTTGCCGATCTTGGTACTGCCGGAAATACCGACGCACGCCGCCATCGCTGTATGATCGCCGATCTGCACGTTATGGGCGATCTGAATCTGATTGTCGAGTTTGACCCCGTCACCGATGCGGGTGTCGGCCAGGGCACCGCGGTCAACTGCAGTGTTGACCCCGATCTCGACATCGTCACCGATGCTCACGCCACCGATCTGGGCGATCTTCTGCCAAACGCCCTTCTCGTTGGCAAAGCCGAAGCCTTCACCCCCGATCACCGCGCCGGACTGGATGACCACGCGCTTGCCGATGCGCACATCGTGGTACAGGGTTACTCGCGGGGCCAACCAACCGCCCTCACCGATCACGCAACGGGCGCCGACGAAGCACTGAGCACCGATGGTTACGCCCGGGCCAATCTGCGCACCGCTCTCGATCACCGCGCAAGCACCGATGCTGGCGCTGACATCCACCTGGGCATCGCTGGCTACCACGGCGCTGGGATGGACTCCCGCTACAGCCTTGGGCTTCGGATCGAACAGGTGGGAGATGCGCGCATAGGCAAGGTACGGGTCGGGAACGATCAGCGCATTGCCGGCAAAACCTTCGGCGTCATCTGCCTTGAGCAGAATCGCTGCCGCGTGGCTTTCGCCCAGGTACTTGCGGTACTGCGGGTTGGCGAGGAAGCTCAACTGCCCCGGCCCGGCTTCCTGAAGGGTCGCCAGGCCAGTGATTTCCAGCTCCTCGGGGCCACTCAGGGTGGCGCCGAGGAACTCGGCCAGCTGGCCGAGTTTCATGGTCACGGTCATGATCAACGGGACTGATTCATACGCTCGATGACCTGGCGGGTGATGTCGTACTGAGGTTTGACATCAATGACCGCGCCACGCTCGAGAACCAGGTCGAAACCGCCTTTCTTGATCACTTCTTCAACCGCGCCGTCGAGTTTTGGCTTCAGTTGCTTGAGCATCTCGCGGTCAGCTACGGCCTTGGACTCGTTCAGTTCCTTGGACTGGAACTGGAAGTCACGGGCTTTCTGCTTGTATTCCAGCTCCAGGCGCTCGCGCTCAGGCTGAGCCATCTTGTCACCACCGGCACGAATGCGGTCGGCGATGCCCTTGGCGCTGCTTTCCAGGTTTTTCAGCTTGGTCAGTTGCGGACCAAACTTCTTCTCGGCATCGACGGCGTACTTCTTCGCCGCATCCGACTCGAGCAGGGCCATTTGATAGTTCAGCACCGCTACCTTCATTTCGGCGAAAGCCGGGGTTGCGATCAGGGTCGCAGCCAGTACTGCCAGTTGAGTCAACTTACGCACGATGCACTCCTACAGAATCCGTTGTCGTTAGCAAGGGGCAGACCTTAGAAGGTCTGACCCAGAGAGAATTGGAACACCTGGGTATCGGCTTCGTCTGGCTTCTTGATCGGCATTGCCAGGCTGAAGCTCAGCGGACCGAGTGCGGTAATCCAGGTTACGCCCAGGCCGACGGAACTGGCCAAGCCCGACAGGCCGACCTTCTCGCAGTCCGGCTTGGAACCGCAGTTGGTGTCGAAAACGTTACCCACATCCCAGAAGACCGAGGTGCGCAGCGAGCGCTGATCCTTGACGAACGGCAGCGGGAACAGCAGTTCCATACCGCCCTGAACGAGGACGTTACCACCGAACGGCAGCGGATCCTGATCCGGGTCGGCGATAGTGCCTTGGTTACCGGTCACAGCTGCACCACGGCTCGGGGTGCTGCGTGGACCCAGGCTGCTGTCCTTGAAACCACGTACCGAGTTGAAACCACCGGCGTAGTAGTTCTCGTAGAACGGTAGGCCGGAAGTACCGCCAAACCCGTCACCATAGCCCAGCTCGGTGTGCAGGCGCAGGGTGTAATCGTTGGTAATCGGCTTGAACAGCTGGCCACGGTAATCCAGCTTGAAGAACGACAGGTCGCTACCCGGGGTGGTGGCTTCCAGCACCAGGCTTTGCGAGTGACCACGAGTAGCCAGTACACCCTTGTTCAGGGTCGACTCGGACCAGCCGGCCGACGCCTTGAAGTTCAGGTACTTGTCGCCTTCATCGTTGACAAACTTGAAGATCTCATCAACGGTGTACTTGCCGGTCTTGATCTCGTCCTGCTGTACGGTCAGGCCAAAGGTCAAGCGCGAGGTTTCGCTGATCGGGTAGCCGACGCTGACACCGGCACCCAGACTGTCGACCGCATAGCTGGCCACGTCGACGTCGAGGTCATCGTAGTCGGTGGTGCGATAGAAGGCGTTGTAGCCCAGGCTGACGCCGTCGGCAGTCCAGTAGGGATCTACGTAGCCGAAGTTGTAGCGGCTCTGGTACTCACTACGGGTCAGGCCGAGGGACACCTTGTTACCGGTACCCAGGAAGTTGTTCTGGCTGATCGAACCACCGAGGATCAGGCCCGCACTCTGGGCGAAACCGACGCTCGCGGTGATCGAACCGGAGGCTTGCTCTTCGACGCTGTAGTTGACGTCGACCTGGTCGTCGGTACCCGGTACGGCCGGGGTTTCGACGTTGACTTCCTTGAAGAAGCCCAGGCGCTCCAGACGGGTCTTGGACTGGTCGATCAGGTAGGTCGAAGCCCAGCCGCCTTCCATCTGGCGCATTTCGCGGCGCAGCACTTCGTCTTCGGACTTGGTGTTGCCGCGGAAGTTGATGCGGTTGACATAGGCACGCTTGCCTGGGTCGACCACGAAGGTGATATCGACAGTGTGATCGTCATCGTGCGGCTGTGGCACGCCGTTGACGTTGGCGAAGGTGTAGCCTTCGTTACCCAGACGGCGGGTGATCAGCTCGGACGTGGTGGTCATCACCTTGCGCGAGAACACCTGGCCCGGCTGCACCAGCAGCAGCGACTTGACCTGGTCCTCAGGCACCTTGAGGTCACCGGAGAGTTTGACGTCACGAACGGTGTACTTCTCTCCTTCGTTGACGTTGACGGTGATGTAGACGTGCTTCTTGTCCGGGGTGATCGACACCTGGGTGGAAGCGATGTCCATGTTGATGTAGCCGCGGTCCAGGTAGTAGGAACGCAGACGTTCCAGGTCGCCGGAAAGTTTTTCGCGGGCGTACTTGTCATCGTTCTTGAAGAACGACAGCCAGTTGGTGGTCTTGAGCTCGAACAGGCCGATCAGGTCTTCATCAGGGAAGACGGTGTTGCCGACCACGTTGATATGCTGGATCGCGGCAACGGTGCCTTCGTTGATCTTGATCTTCAGGCCCACACGGTTGCGCGGCTGCGGCACCACTTCGGTGTCAACCTCGGCCGAGTAGCGGCCTTGGGCGACATACTGGCGTTGCAGCTCGTTACGTACACCTTCAAGGGTGGCACGCTGGAAGATTTCACCTTCGGACAGACCGGACTGCTTCAGGCCTTTCATCAGGTCTTCGGTGCTGATGGCCTTGTTGCCTTCGATCTCGATGCTCGACACCGAAGGACGCTCGACCACGGTAATGATCAGGACGTTGCCGTCCCGGCTCAGTTGGATGTCCTGGAAGAAACCGGTCTTGAACAGGGACCGGGTGGATTCCACCAAGCGCCGGTCATCGGCCTCATCGCCGACGTTCAATGGCAAGGCACCAAAAACGCTGCCCGCGGAAACCCGCTGCAGACCATTGACACGAATATCGGAGATGGTGAAGGACTCGGCGTGAACTTCAGCGATCATCAGTACGGCGAGAACCGCAGTTAGCAGCAGACGTTTCATGAAGTCCTTTCTTATTCCAACTGGCAATAAACGACCCGTCGCGGGACGCGACAGGTTCGCAATTGAGCGAAGCGTTACAGTCGACCCAAATCGTTGATCAGGGCAAGCAACATCACCCCGACTACCAAACTGATACCGATCTGGACCCCCCAACCTTGCACCCGATCCGAGAGCGGACGACCACGCACCCACTCAATCAGGTAGAACAGCAAATGCCCCCCATCCAGTACAGGAATGGGCAGCAAGTTAAGAACCCCCAGGCTAATGCTCAGGTAGGCGAGGAAATTCAGGAAATCTCCAACGCCGGACTGGGCCGAAGCGCCCGCCACTTTAGCAATGGTTATCGGTCCGCTCAAGTTTTTTACCGAGAGCTCGCCGAACAGCATTTTCTTCAGCGATTCGAGGGTCAGAACACTCATGCTCCAGGTCCGGGAAACCCCCTCCCCTACGGCCTCCAGCGGCCCGTAGCTGACCTCGCGAAGCATGGCATCCGGCCACTTCACCGCCTTGACCCCCGCCCCCAGGTAACCTTTGGCCGAATCACCTTCACCGCGACTGGCCAGAATGACCGGCAGTTGCAGTGGCGCACCGTCACGCTCGATACCCAAGACGATCTTGCTGCCCGCACGACCGCGCACGGTATCAACCACCTGCTGCCAGTCATTCAACGCCTGGCCATCCAGGGTCAGCAGGCGGTCGCCGGTCTTAAGCCCTGCCGCCTGGGCCGGACCTTTTGGATCAAGTTCGGCCAGCACCGGCGGCAACGCCGGGCGCCAAAGGCGCAAGCCCAGCGAACGGATCGGATCCGGCTCGTCGGCACCCTTGAGCCAGTTGTTCAGGGTCAGCACATGAGGGCTGTCGACCGTCGCACCCTCTTCACGCACACTGATGTGCAACTGGCCGCTCTCGCCCAGGCGGCGGATGAGCTGCAGATTGACCGCAGCCCAGCCACTGGTTGGCTTGCCATCAATCGAAACAATTTCCTGACCGGCTTTGAGCCCGGCCACTTCGGCGATACTGCCGGCCTCAACCCCACCGATGACCGGGCGCTCCTGCTGGGTACCGACCATGGCCAGGATCCAGAAGAAGAAAATGGCCAGAAGAAAGTTGGCCACCGGCCCCGCAGCAACGATCGCAATACGCTGACGCACACTCTTGCGGTTGAAGGATTGATCGGCCTGATCGCGAGGCACTTCACCTTCACGCTCGTCGAGCATCTTCACATAACCGCCCAACGGAATGGCCGCGACCACGAACTCGGTGCCGTAGCGGTCATGCCAGCGCAGCAACGCCGGGCCAAAACCTACGGAAAAACGCAAAACCTTGACGCCGCAACGCCGGGCCACCCAGAAGTGGCCGAATTCGTGAAAGGTGACCAGCACACCCAATGCCACCAGGGTGCCGATAATCATGTAGAGCGCACTCATGTCTTTCTCCGAATGACGTTCAGCGGCACCGGGCCCGACGCACTAAAGCGCCAGACCTCAGCGGCCGTGATGAGCCAACCATTGTCCGGCCAGTTGGCGCGCGCGCTGATCGGCGACAAACACCGCATCGAGCGACTCGACTGCAACCACCGGCTCCTGATCGAGCACTTGTTCGATGATACTCGCGATCTCTGGGAAGCGGATGCGCCGCTGGAGAAAAGCCTCCACCGCCACTTCATTGGCCGCATTGAGCATGGCCGGCGCGCTGTTACCCGCCTCGGCGGCCTCACGGGCCAAACGCAGGCAAGGGAAACGCTGCTCATCCGGCGCCTTGAAGTCCAGGCGCGCAACCGCGAACAGGTCCAGTGGCGCCACACCCGAATCGATACGTTCCGGCCAGGCCAGGGCACTGGCGATCGGCGTGCGCATATCCGGATTGCCCAACTGGGCCAGCACCGAACCGTCGACATAATCGACCAGCGAGTGAATCACGCTTTGTGGGTGCACCACTACCTCGACCTGACCAGGCTGGGCGTCGAACAGCCAGCAGGCCTCGATCAGCTCCAGCCCCTTGTTCATCATGCTGGCCGAGTCGACCGAGATCTTGCGCCCCATGGACCAGTTCGGGTGGGCGCAAGCCTGCTCCGGACTGACATCCATGAGCTCGGCCATCGGTGTTTCGCGAAACGGCCCACCCGAGGCGGTCAACAGAATGCGGCGCACGCCAACCTGGTCCAGGCCACGGGAATAATCACCCGGCAGGCACTGGAAGATCGCGTTGTGCTCGCTGTCGATCGGCAGCAGCACCGCGCCACTGCGCCGAACTGCCTGCATGAACAAGGCGCCAGACATCACCAGCGCTTCCTTGTTGGCGAGTAACACCTTCTTGCCTGCCTCGACCGCCGCCAGGGTTGGGCGCAGGCCCGCAGCACCGACGATCGCGGCCATGACCGCATCGACCTCGGCAGCAGCGGCCACCTGGCACAAGCCCTCTTCGCCGACCAGCACCTCAGTGCGCAAACCTGCACCGCGCAGGCCCTCACGCAACTGCTGCGCAGCATCGGCGGTGGGCACCACGGCAAACGCCGGGACGTGGCGCACACACAGGGCCAACAGCTCTTGCAGGCGCGAGTAGCCGCTCAGGGCGAACACCTGGTAGCGCTGTGGATGACGGGCAATCACATCGAGGGTACTCAGGCCGATCGAGCCGGTTGCACCCAGTACGGTAATACGCTGCACGCCGCTCACATCACGCCCCAATTGGCTGCCCAGAGCAGTACCGCAAATACCGGGATCGCCGCTGTGAGGCTGTCGATGCGATCCAGTACGCCACCGTGGCCAGGCAGCAAGTTACTGCTGTCCTTGATCCCCGAGCGACGCTTGAACATGCTTTCGGTCAGGTCGCCGACCACAGAGACCAGCACCACGACGGCGGCGCCGAACAGGCCGAGCATCAACTCGCCAACGCTCCAGTCGCGGTACAGGCCCACTGCCGCAGTGATCACCAGGCTCAGGGCCAGGCCGCCATAGACGCCCTCCCAGCTCTTGCCCGGGCTGACCTGCGGGGCCAGCTTGCGCTTGCCGAAGGCGCGGCCGGAGAAGTACGCACCGATGTCCGCCCCCCAAACCAGCACCATCACCGCCATGATCAGCCAGTTGCCCAGCGGCCATTGTTTGAGAAGCACCAGGCCTTGCCAGGCCGGCAGCAGGATCAGCAGGCCGATCAGCAGGCGACAGGCAGCACTGGCCCACAGCTCGCTGCTGCGCGGATAGGTCAGCACCAACCAGGTTGCCAGCCCCCACCACAGTACCGAAGCCCCCAGCACCCAGGGCGCCAGCTCTTGCATCAGGTAGAGCAGCATCAGCAACCCGGCGACTACCGCCGCGTAGGCGACCCGCAGGGTTTGCGCGACCAGGCCGGCCAGGCGCGCCCACTCCCAGGCACCCAGGGTAACCACCACACCGATGAACAGGGCGAAATCAACACCGCTCAACAGGAAGAAACCACCCAGGGCGATCGGCAACAGGATCAGCGCAGTAATAATGCGTTGTTTAAGCATTAAGCACGGGCTCCAGCTTCAACCTGCTCGCTGGTTTTCCCGAAGCGGCGCTGGCGCGAAGCGAAATCGGCCAGCGCGTTGCGCATGGCCTCGTGTTTGAAGTCCGGCCAGAACAGGTCGGAAAAGTACAACTCGGCGTAGGCCAGTTGCCACAACAGGAAGTTGCTGATGCGACGCTCGCCACCGGTACGAATGCACAGATCGGGCAGCGGCAGGTCACCCGTGGCCAGGCAGGTCTGCAGCAGCTCGGGGGTGATGTCCTCCGGGCGCAGGTGACCGGCCTGGACTTCACGCGCGAGGCGTTGGGCGGCCTGGGCGATATCCCACTGACCGCCATAGTTGGCGGCGATCTGCAGGATAAAACGGTTAGCGCCTGCGGTCAGCGCTTCGGCCTCGCGCATGGCGGCCTGCAGCTCAGGGTGGAAGCGTGAGCGATCACCGATGATACGCAGGCTGATGTTGTTGTCGTTGAGTCGCTTGGCTTCCCGGCGCAAGGCCGAGAAGAACAGCTCCATCAACGCCCCGACCTCTTCGGCCGGGCGCTGCCAGTTTTCACTGGAGAAGGCGAACAGGGTCAGCACCTCGACCTTGGCCTCGGCGCACACCTCGATGACCGCGCGCACCGCATCCACACCGGCCTTGTGCCCGGCTACACCGGGCAACAGACGCTTCTTCGCCCAGCGATTATTCCCATCCATGATGATCGCGACATGGCGCGGCACCGTCGGGGACACACCTTGCTTGGTCTTTTCCATTAAAAAAAGTCCCGGCCCTTAAACGGCCATCAGGTCCTTTTCTTTCTGCTTGACGGCAACTTCGATCTCGGCCACGAACTTGTCGGTCAGCTTCTGGATGTCGTCAGCGGCGCGACGCTCGTCGTCTTCGCTGATTTCCTTCTCCTTGACCAGATCCTTGAGCTGGCTCAGCGCATCACGACGGATGTTGCGCACGGCAATACGACCGTCTTCAGCAGCGTCACGCGCCTGCTTGGTGAAGCCCTTGCGGGTCTCCTCAGTCAGGGCCGGCATGGAAATCAGCAGCAATTCGCCCAGGTTGGTCGGATTGAGGTTCAGGCCCGCACTGCCGATTGCCTTGTCGACAGCGCCCAGCATGTTGCGCTCGAATGCCACGACCTGCAGGGTACGCGCATCTTTCACGGTGATACTGGCCACTTGCTTGATCGGCGTATCGGCACCGTAGTAAGGCACCATGACGCCTTCCAGAATGCTAGGGTGCGCCTGGCCGGTACGAATGCGGCTAAAGGCGTGCGCCAGGGATTCCAGCGACTTCTGCATGCGCTCTTGCGCGTCCTTCTTGATTTCGTTGATCATTTTTGAACTTCCTCGATCAGAGTTCCTTCAGCGCCGCCATGCACGATGTTCAGCAGGGCGCCGGGCTTGTTCATGTTGAAGACGCGCAGAGGCATCTTGTGGTCGCGGCACAGGCAGATTGCCGTCAGGTCCATCACGCCCAGCTTGCGATCCAGTACTTCATCGTAGGTCAGATGATCGAACTTCTCGGCATGCGGGTCTTTGAATGGATCTGCAGTGTATACACCATCGACCTTGGTTGCCTTCAATACCACATCAGCATCGATTTCGATGGCACGCAGGCAGGCTGCGGAGTCGGTAGTGAAGAACGGGTTGCCGGTACCGGCAGCAAAGATCACAACTTCTTTGGCGTTCAGGTGACGCATGGCTTTGCGACGATCATAGTGATCGGTAACGCCTACCATGGAAATTGCCGACATGACGATCGCGGTGATGTTCGCCCGCTCCAGCGCATCGCGCATGGCCAGGGCGTTCATGACGGTCGCCAGCATGCCCATGTGGTCGCCAGTGACGCGGTCCATGCCGGCTGCACTGAGCGCCGCGCCACGGAACAGGTTGCCACCACCGATCACCAAGCCTACCTGAACACCAATGCCGACCAGTTGGCCGACTTCCAGCGCCATGCGATCCAGGACCTTGGGGTCGATCCCGAACTCTTCCGAGCCCATCAGGGCCTCGCCGCTAAGCTTGAGTAGAATGCGTTTATAGCGAGCTTGATAACCACTGCCCTGCTGAGCCATTGCGAATCTCTCCTGCGGCGTTTGTATAAAAATCTGGGCGGGCTGTTTTCAGCCTGCTAACTGTAGCGTGGCGCAGCGACTGCGCCAGCGCCAAGCGGTCTCGTAAACCGCTCGCGCTTTGACAAAGAGGCTGCGCGCGTAAGCGGGCAGCCTCTTGGGGGCGACAGAGGTGAGTCTGTCTTACTGCTTGGCAGCAGCCAGCTGTGCGGCAACTTCTTCAGCGAAGTTGTCGACTGGCTTCTCGATGCCCTCGCCTACTTTGAAGTAGGTGAAGGAAACGATTTCAGCACCGGCTTTCTTGGCCAGCTCGCCGACCTTGACTTCCGGGTTCATGACGAAGGCTTGCTCGACCAGCGAAGCTTCGGCCAGGAACTTCTTGATACGACCGTCGATCATGTTGGCGACGATGTTCTCAGGCTTGCCTTTCATCTTCTCTTCGTTCAGCTGCATGAATACAGCCTTCTCGCGCTCGATTGCTTCAGCGGAGACTTCCGATGGATTCAGGAACTCTGGGTTGCTGGCAGCCACGTGCATGGCAATTTCTTTGGCCAGCTGGACGTCGCCGCCCTTCAGGACAACAGCAACACCGATCTTGTTGCCGTGCAGGTAGGTGCCGACAACGTCACCTTCAACGCGCACCAGGCGACGGATGTTGACGTTCTCACCAACCTTGGCAACCAGGGCTTCACGAGCCGCTTCACGGGAAGCGATCAGCGGAGCGGCATCGCTCAGCTTCTCGGCGAAAGCCTGTTCAACGCTTTCAGCGACGAAGTTTTTGAAGTCATCTTGCAGCGCCAGGAAGTCGGTCTGCGAGTTGACTTCCAGCAGAACGGCGGACTTGTCGTCGGCCTTGATGGCAATGGCGCCTTCAGCGGCAACGTTGCCAGCCTTTTTGGCGGCCTTGATGGCGCCCGAAGCACGCATGTCGTCGATCGCTTTTTCGATGTCGCCGTCAGCCTTTTCCAGGGCTTTCTTGCAATCCATCATGCCTTCGCCGGTACGCTCGCGCAGTTCTTTGACCAGCGCTGCAGTAATTGCTGCCATTTCAAATTCCTCTTGGATAGGTTTTCAACCATTCCACCCGATACTTGACGGGCGTTCAATTCTGTAAATCCACTCATCAGCACTCATGCGGTAACAAGATTGCAACGGCGATGCTGACAAGAGGATTTCAAGGTGGCAAAAAGGGGGCAAAGCCCCCTTTTCGCGTGCCGAGTAGACGCCAGGCGTCAATTACTCAGCAGCTGGTGCTGCTTCTTCGGCGTACACTTCGGTACCGCCAGCAACGTTGTTGCGACCACGGATAACGGCGTCGGCCATCGAACCCATGTACAGCTGGATAGCGCGGATGGCGTCATCGTTACCTGGGATGATGTAGTCAACACCTTCCGGGCTGGAGTTGGTATCGACAACGCCGATGACCGGAATACCCAGCTTGTTGGCTTCGGTGATTGCAATGCGCTCGTGGTCAACGTCGATCACGAACAGGGCATCAGGCAGGCCGCCCATGTCCTTGATACCACCCAGGCTGCGATCCAGTTTTTCCAGATCACGGGAGCGCATCAGCGCTTCTTTCTTGGTCAGCTTGGTGAAAGTGCCGTCTTCGGCCTGGGTTTCCAGGTCGCGCAGGCGCTTGATCGAAGCGCGGATGGTTTTGTAGTTGGTCAGCATGCCGCCCAACCAGCGGTGATCGACGTAAGGCGATCCGCAACGTGCTGCTTCTTCAGCAACGATCTTGCCAGCCGAACGCTTGGTGCCGACGAACAGAATCTTGTTTTTGCCCTGGGCCAGACGCTCTACGAAGGTCAGTGCCTCGTTGAACATTGGCAGGGTTTTTTCAAGGTTGATGATGTGAATCTTGTTGCGCGCGCCGAAAATGTATTTACCCATTTTCGGGTTCCAGTAACGGGTTTGGTGACCGAAGTGCACACCGGCCTTCAGCATATCGCGCATGTTGACTTGGGACATGATAGTTCCTTGATAAGTCGGGTTGGGCCTCCACGTATCCCAATGACCAACCCGCGATCCGTAGATCGAAGGCACCCAGGCCATCGTGTCGACACGTGTGTGGGTTTAGTGCTTGCAGAGGCTATCCCCGGCAAAGCGGCGAATTTTATACCACACACGCCCGCCAAACGAAACCCGAATTACCATCGAACCGCACAGGCTTTTGCACATGCCGCCCATTGGCGCCAGAATGGCCCCTATATAAAGGCTGTATCAGCGCCATGGCCGCCTGAACCGCGCCCGGCTCTGTTAGAATCCGGCCTTTCCCCAGATTATTAGCGCCTCGCTGCGCCGTAGAGAGCCTGCAATGACCGTTACCATCAAAACCGCCGAAGACATCGAAAAGATGCGCATCGCCGGCCGCCTGGCCGCCGAAGTCCTGGAGATGATCGAAGAGCACGTCAAGCCCGGTGTCACCACCGAAGAACTCGACCGCCTGTGCCACGACTATATCGTCAACACCCAGAAGGCCATCCCGGCGCCGCTCAACTACAAGGGCTTCCCCAAGTCGATCTGTACCTCGGTCAACCATGTGGTCTGCCACGGCATCCCGGGCGACAAGCCGCTCAAGGATGGCGACACCCTGAACATCGACGTCACGGTGATCAAGGACGGCTACCACGGTGACACCAGCCGCATGTTCCACGTCGGCAATGTGCCAGTCTGGGCCGAGCGCCTGTCCCAGATCACCCAGGAATGCATGTACAAGGCCATCGAACTGGTCAAGCCGGGCTGCCGCCTGGGCGATATCGGTGAAGTGATCCAGAAGCACGCCGAAAAGAACGGCTTCTCGGTGGTGCGCGAATTCTGCGGCCACGGCATTGGCAAGGTGTTCCACGAAGAGCCGCAGATCCTCCACTACGGCCGCGCTGGCACTGGCATAGAGCTAAAAGAAGGCATGACCTTCACCATCGAGCCGATGATCAACCAGGGCCGCGCCGACACCAAGGTACTGGGCGACGGCTGGACCGCCATCACCAAGGACCGCAAGCTCTCGGCCCAGTGGGAACACACTCTGGTGGTGACCGCGACCGGTTACGAGATCTTCACCCTACGCAAAGACGACACCATTCCTCGCACATCGGCCTGACCTACAGGAAACCCCCTCGATGCCCCAGGTGGATCCCGAGCTGTTCGATCGCGGCCAGTTCCAGGCGGAACTGGCCCTCAAGGCAAGCCCCATCGCTGCCTTCAAGAAAGCCATCCGCCAGGCCGGCGAGGTGCTCGACAACCGCTTTCGCAGCGGTCGCGAGATCCGCCGGCTGATCGAAGACCGCGCCTGGTGCGTCGACAACATCCTGCAACAGGCCTGGAACCAGTTCACCTGGAGCAAAGACGCCGACATCGCCCTGATCGCCACCGGTGGTTATGGGCGCGGCGAACTGCACCCCTATTCCGACATCGACCTGCTGATCCTGCTCGACAGCGCCGATCACGAGGTTTTTCGTGACTCGATCGAACGCTTTCTGACCCTGCTTTGGGATATCGGCCTGGAAGTGGGTCAAAGCGTACGCTCGGTCGAAGAATGCGCCGAACAAGCCCGCGCCGACCTGACGGTTGTCACCAACCTCATGGAGAGCCGCACCATCGCCGGCCCCGAGCACCTGCGCCAGCGCATGCTCGAGGTCACCAGCACCGCCCATATGTGGCCGAGCAAGGAATTCTTCCTGGCCAAGCGCGCCGAGCAAAAGGCCCGGCACCACAAGTACAACGACACCGAGTACAACCTGGAGCCCAACGTCAAGGGCTCGCCCGGGGGCCTGCGCGACATCCAGACGGTCCTGTGGATCGCCCGCCGCCAGTACGGCACCCTCAACCTGCACGCCCTGGCCGGCGAAGGCTTCCTGCTGGAAAGCGAGAACAACCTGCTGGCCTCGTCCCAGGAGTTCCTGTGGAAAGTGCGCTATGCCCTGCACATGCTCGCCGGGCGCGCCGAAGACCGCTTGCTGTTCGACCACCAGCGCAGCATCGCCGCCCTGCTTGGTTTTGGCGACGAGAACCCCAAGCGCGCCATCGAACAATTCATGCAGCAGTACTATCGGGTAGTCATGAGCATCGCCGAGCTCAGCGACCTGATCATCCAGCACTTCGAAGAAGTCATCCTGGAGGACGACAGCGGTAGCACCCAGCCCCTGAATCCGCGCTTCCAGGTGCACGACGGCTATATCGAAGCGGTGCGCACCAACGTCTTCAAGCGCACACCGTTCGCCATGCTGGAGATTTTCGTGCTGATGGCCCAGCACCCGGAAATCAAGGGGGTGCGCGCCGACACCATCCGCCTGCTGCGCGAACACCGGCACCTGATCGACGACGAGTTCCGCAACGATATCCGCAACACCAGCCTGTTTATCGAGCTGTTCAAGTGCGAGATCGGCATCCACCGCAACCTGCGGCGGATGAACCGTTACGGCATCCTCGGCCGCTACCTGCCGGAGTTCGGCCTGATCATCGGGCAGATGCAGCATGACCTGTTCCACATCTATACGGTCGACGCGCACACCCTCAACCTGATCAAGCACCTGCGCAAGCTGCAGTACACGCCGGTATCGGAGAAGTTCCCGCTGGCCAGCAAGCTCATGGGCCGCCTGCCCAAGCCGGAGCTGATCTACCTGGCCGGCCTTTACCATGACATCGGCAAGGGCCGCCAGGGCGACCACTCCGAGCTGGGTGCGATAGACGCCCAGGCGTTCGGCCTGCGTCACCAGCTACCCAACTGGGACAGCCGCCTGATCGTCTGGCTGGTCCAGCATCACCTGGTGATGTCGACCACCGCCCAGCGCAAGGACCTCTCCGATCCGCAGGTGATTTACGATTTCGCCCTGCTGGTGGGTGATGAAACCCGCCTGGACTACCTCTACGTGCTGACCGTGGCCGATATCAACGCCACCAACCCGAGCCTGTGGAACTCCTGGCGCGCCAGCCTGCTGCGCCAGCTCTACACCGAGACCAAGCGTGCCCTGCGCCGCGGCCTGGAAAACCCGCTGGATCGCGAAGAACAGATCCGCCAGACCCAGACCGCAGCCCTGGACATCCTCATTCGCGAAGGCACCGACCCGGACGACGTCGAGCAACTGTGGTCGCAACTGGGGGATGACTACTTCCTGCGCCATACGGCCGCCGACGTGGCCTGGCACAGCGACGCCATCCTCCAGCAGCCGGCAGATGGCGGGCCGCTGGTGCTGATCAAGGAAACCACCCAGCGTGAGTTCGAGGGCGGCACGCAGATCTTCATCTATGCCCCCGACCAGCACGACTTCTTTGCTGTGACCGTAGCGGCCATGGACCAGCTCAACCTGAACATCCATGACGCCCGGATCATCACCTCGAGCAGCCAGTTCACCCTCGACACCTATATCGTGCTCGACAACGATGGCGGCTCGATCGGCGACAATCCCGTGCGGGTCAAGCAGATTCGCGACGGACTGACCGATGCCCTGCGCAATCCCGACGACTACCCGACCATCATCCAGCGCCGGGTGCCGCGCCAGCTCAAGCACTTTACCTTCGCCCCGCAGGTGACCATCCATAACGATGCCCAGCGCCCGGTGACCATCCTCGAACTCAGCGCCCCCGACCGCCCCGGCTTGCTGGCGCGGATCGGCAAGATTTTCCTGGAGTTCGACCTGTCGCTGCAAAATGCCAAGATTGCCACCCTGGGCGAGCGGGTCGAAGACGTGTTCTTCATTACCGACGCCGACAACCAGCCCCTGTCCGACCCGCAGCTGTGCAGCCGCCTGCAGGATGCGATCGTCGAGCAACTGCGTGTCGACCAGGCGACCGGGGTGCCTTTGACCCGCCTGACCATATGACCGTTTGACGAGACCTTGCGCCGATGAACAACGCTTTGAACCAGCTTCAGCCCTACCCGTTCGAGAAACTTCGCGCGCTGCTCGGTAGCGTCACGCCTGCGGCGGACAAACGCGCCATTGCCTTGTCGATCGGTGAGCCCAAGCATGAATCGCCGGCGTTCGTCGCCCAGGCCCTGGCTGACAGCCTCCAGCAAATGGCGGTATACCCGAGCACCGTAGGCCTGCCGGCCCTGCGCCAGGCCATCACCCGCTGGTGCGAGCAGCGCTTTGGTGTACCGGCCGGCTGGCTGGATGCCGACAAGCACGTGCTGCCGGTCAACGGCACCCGCGAAGCGCTGTTCGCCTTCACCCAGGCGGTGGTCAATCGCAGCGACGATGGCCTGGTGATCAGCCCCAACCCGTTCTACCAGATCTACGAAGGCGCAGCGCTACTGGCCGGTGCGACCCCGCACTACCTGCCGTGCCTGGACAGCAACGGTTTCAACCCGGACTTCGACGCCGTTTCAGCGCAAACCTGGCAACGCTGCCAGATCCTGTTCCTCTGCTCACCAGGCAACCCCACCGGCGCCCTGGTGCCAATGGATACCCTGAAAAAGCTGATCGCCCTGGCCGACCAGTACGACTTCGTGATCGCTGCCGACGAGTGCTACAGCGAGCTGTACTTCGACGAGCAAAGCCCGCCACCCGGCTTGCTCAGCGCCTGCGTGGAGCTGGGCCGCAGCGATTTCAAGCGTTGCGTGGTGTTCCACAGCCTGTCCAAACGCTCCAACCTGCCGGGCCTGCGCTCAGGCTTCGTGGCTGGCGACGCCGAGATCATCAAGCCGTTCCTGCTCTACCGCACCTACCACGGCTGCGCCATGCCGGTACAAACCCAACTGGCGAGCATTGCTGCCTGGAACGATGAACAACACGTACTGGCCAACCGCGACCTGTACCGCGAGAAGTTCGATGCTGTGCTGGAAATCCTCGCCCCGGTGCTCGATGTACAGCGCCCGGACGGTGGTTTCTACCTGTGGGCCAAGGTGCCAGGCGATGACGCGGTGTTCACCCGCGATCTGTTCCAAGCCCAGCACGTAACCGTGGTGCCGGGTTCGTACCTGTCCCGCGAGGTGGATGGCGTCAATCCGGGCGCCGGGCGTGTGCGCATGGCGCTGGTGGCGCCATTGGCCGAGTGTGTCGAGGCGGCCGAGCGGATTCGCACGTTCCTGCAGAAGTAACTTCGACCCCATCGCGGGGCAAGTCGAGGCGTCGCACCGCCGCTCCCACTGTGGGAGCGGGCTTGCCCCGCGATTTATTCAACTGCCATAAAGGTAGTTAAGAAAGAACAACACCAGGGTCAGGGCCAACGCCACCCCCACATAGTCGCCTGCAAGCAGCGAAGCCGCGGCCCAAGCCAGAACCGTCAACAGCAAGATAGCGGCTGCAAGCTTGTGTAGCGCCAGCACCTGCCAGCGGGAAAACGGCGCCAGCAAGCGGCACTGCCGACCACCGCCAAAGCCGCGCCCGACACTGATCAGAAAGGGTGCCAGCAGGAGCAACAGAAGCAGCCCGAGCGCCAGCGCATAGAACAGCTCGATGCCCATGCTGTCTGCCCAGTGCGGGTACAATCCTCGATCGTAATCACGCAGGGCACTATCCGCCCACAGCACCGGGGCACCTACCACCAGGGTCAGCCCATAGGCAAACATCCGCCTGCGACTTGCCACCTTCAGCACCCAGGCGCCGCCAACACGGGTCACAGGCAACAGCCATAGCCACAAGGCCAGCAGCACGGCGCAGGCAGCGTCCCCCTCCAGCCTGAGTTTTGCGCCGAGCTCTTCGCGCACGGCTTGCTTGAACAGCGCGCTTGCCGCTCGGTAATCGGCGGAGGCGTCGTACACGCCGAAACCCGCGATGCGTTCGGCATCCTTGAACACAGGGAAGTGGGTGCTGGCAAAGAACAGCCCAATACCGACCATCAGCAGAGCCAGTGCCAATCCGTGGCGGAATCGAAATATCAAAAGACAGTCCCCTTCTTTTCAATGAAACAGCGTTGAAAAGAAGCCTATCGGGGCAAAGCCGGGGAACCAATGCACCCCATACAGTCTTCAGACAATGACTACATAAACTGCATACTTCTTCATTTGCCCGGCCCGGCCAATTACTTTACCGGCCCCAGATTCGCCTCACTCATGTCCAGCTCCCCCAGCACCTGACGCACCACGTCATCACCGATCTGGTGCTGGCGATGCAGGTTGTACAGCTCCAGGCGCTGGGCTCGCAGCGCGCGCAGGCGCAAGCGCCGCTCCAGCTGGTCCATCTGCGCCGCCAGGGCCTGGGCTTCGGCGCTGTCGTTGAAGGTATCGAGCTGATGCCGGTACTCGGCCATCAACCGCGCCTTGAGCTCAGCCGCCAACGCCGCCTGGGAAGCATCCAGCGCGGTACCGGCTTCGGTCAGATCTTCAGCTTCCAGGGCGTGAATCGCCGCCTCGGCGGTGCGTCGCCAGGTATCCTGGGCCTCCTGGCGCAGGGCGTCGTCAGGGCTCTTGCTGACACCACGCAACAACAGCGGCAAGGCAATGCACGCTGACACCAGCGACAACAGAATCACCCCGGCAGCGATGAAAATCAGCAAATCGCGCTCAGGGAAATCCTTGCCGGCACTGATCAACAGCGGCACCGACATGACACCGGCCAGGGTCACTGCCCCACGTACGCCGCCGACGGTCAACAACCAGCAGGAACGGGCGTTAGCCACCGGCACCAGGCTCTCCTTGCCGCGCCAGCGACGGATCACGCCAATCAAGCGCCAGATGCTCTGCACCCAGATAAAGCGCAACGCCAGCAGCACCGCGAAGATCGCCACCACATCCAGGCAGCGCCACAGCAAGGTCGGCCACAGCGAGGCTTCGTGGCTGGTCACCGCCTTGATGATGTCGGGCAACTGCAAGCCCAGCAGCAGGAAGATCAGGCCATTGAAAGCGAACTCCAGCAGCGACCAAACGCTACGATTGAGCAGGCGCGTGCTGGTCTGCCGAGGCAGCAGGTCGAGCCAGCTCTGCATCATCCCCGCCGCCACCGCCGAAAGAATGCCGGAGGCGCCCAGGCGCTCGGCCAGCACATAAGCGGCAAACGGCAGCAGCAACATGAACACTACATGGGTGGCCGGGTCATCCCAGCCGCGGGCGATCATCCAGGCGCGCAGACGCCCGACCAGCCAGCTCAGGGCCACACCAATGGCTAGGCCGCCCACCGCGACCAGGACAAAGGTCAGGCTGGCTTCGGCCAGAGAAAACACGCCGGTAATCGCCGCCACCAGGGCGAACTTGAAGGTCACCAGGCCCGAGGCGTCGTTCATCAGCGCCTCCCCCTGGAGCATGTGCATCAAGGGCGTCGGCAGGCGGTCCTGGGCAATGGCCGAAACCGCCACGGCATCGGTCGGCGACAGTACAGCAGCCAGGGCAAAGGCCACCGGCAGCGGAATACTGGGCAGGATCCAGTGAATGAAATAACCGGCACCGACCACGGTAAACAACACCAGGCCGACGGCCAGGGTCAGGATCGGCCCCCGCAGCCGCCAGAAGTCACGTTTTGGCATCCGCCAGCCATCGGAAAACAGCAATGGCGGCAGGAACAAGAACAGAAACAGTTCCGGGTCCAGGGCTACGTGCAGGCCCAGAGTCGGCCACGCCAGCAAGGCACCTGCAGCGATCTGCACCAACGGCAACGGCAACGGGATCATGCGCCCGACCAGTTTGGAAACACTCACCAGCATCAGCAGGATGAGCACGGTGTAGGCTGATTGCATGCAGCGAGTCCTGTTCAATTCAAACGCTTTCAATAGCCGATGCTGGCCTGGGCGCGGCACTGCCATTGAAACGACATATTAGCCGCTTAGGCTGCCGGCGCACCGCTGCACAAAAGTCGCAGAACTGCACAGAAGCTGTAACACAATGCTACAAAGAGACTGGGTGGCGCCAACCCAAAGCCGTGGACCGTGGCATAATCCTTCACCATTTTTTCCCAGGAGGGGCAAGACATGACCAAACGCGACACGCCATTGCACCTTTATGGAATCAAGGCCTGTGACACCATGAAGAAAGCCCGCACCTGGCTTGAAGTCCAAGGCCTGGGCTACGATTTCCACGACTACAAGACCCAGGGCATCGACCGTGCGAGCCTTGAGCGCTGGTGCGATGAGCATGGCTGGCAAACAGTCCTCAACCGTGCTGGCACCACCTTCCGCAAACTCGAAGACGCCCAGAAGGCCGATCTCGACCAGGGCAAAGCCATCGAACTGATGCTGGCCCAACCGTCGATGATCAAGCGCCCCGTGCTCGATCTCGGGGAGCGGACCCTGGTCGGCTTCAAGCCTGATCTGTACGCGGCCGCCCTTCAGTAACCCGGCGCCGAGCTTTCATTCAATTTCGCAAGAGGTAACTGCATGTCCACTACCCTGTTCAGCCTGGCCTTCGGTGTCGGCACCCAGAACCGTCAAGGCGCCTGGCTGGAAGTGTTCTACGCGCAACCGCTGGTCAACCCGGCTGCCGAACTGGTCGCGGCCATCGCCCCGGTTCTGGGTTATGAAGGCGGCAACCAGGCGATCGCCTTCAGCACCAGCCAGGCCGCCCAGCTGGCCGAAGCCCTCAAGGGAGTCGATGCTGCGCAAGCCGCGCTGCTGACCCGCCTGGCCGAAAGCAACAAGCCACTGGTGGCCACCTTGCTGGCCGAAGACGCCGCCCTGACGTCCACGCCGGAAGCCTACCTGAAACTGCACCTGCTCTCGCACCGTCTGATCAAGCCGCACGGCCTGAACCTGACTGGCATCTTCCCGCTGCTGCCGAACGTGGCCTGGACCAGCCAGGGCGCCGTCGACCTGGCAGAGCTTGCCGAACAGCAACTCGAAGCGCGCCTCAAGGGCGAACTGCTGGAAGTATTCTCGGTAGACAAGTTCCCGAAGATGACCGACTACGTAGTCCCTGCCGGCGTGCGTATCGCTGACAGCGCCCGCGTGCGCCTGGGCGCCTACATCGGCGAAGGCACCACCATCATGCACGAAGGCTTCGTCAACTTTAACGCTGGCACCGAAGGCCCGGGCATGATCGAAGGCCGCGTCTCGGCGGGCGTCTTCGTCGGCAAGGGCTCGGACCTGGGCGGCGGTTGCTCGACCATGGGCACCCTGTCCGGTGGCGGCAACATCGTCATCAAGGTCGGCGAAGGCTGCCTGATCGGCGCTAACGCCGGTATCGGCATCCCGCTGGGCGACCGCAACACCGTCGAAGCCGGCCTGTACATCACCGCCGGCACCAAGGTGAACCTGCTGGACGAGAACAACCAGCTGGTCAAGGTGGTCAAGGCCCGCGACCTGGCTGGCCAGACCGACCTGCTGTTCCGCCGCAACTCGCTCAATGGCGCCGTGGAGTGCAAAACCCACAAGTCGGCCATCGAGCTGAACGAAGCGCTGCACGCCCACAACTAAGTGGTACCATCGGGTCTGGCCTAACGCCAGGCCCGATTTTCAGGTCCGATCATCATGTTCCAGCCCTCTCCCTGGCGCGCTGACTTTCCAGCCATCGACGCCCTGCAACGGCAGTACCAGACCTACCTGGACAGCGCCGCTACCACGCAAAAACCGCAAGTCCTGCTCGATGCCCTGAGCCACTATTACGGCCATGGTGCTGCCAATGTGCACCGTGCCCAGCACCTGCCCGGCGCCCTGGCAACCCAGGCCTTCGAACGCAGCCGGGAAAAAGTCGCCGGCTGGCTGAATGCCGCCGACCCGCAACACATTGTCTTCACCCATGGCGCCACCTCGGCCCTGAACCTGCTCGCCTACGGGCTTGAGCCACTGTTCGAGGCCGGTGACGAGATTGCCATCAGCGCCCTGGAGCACCATGCCAACCTGTTGCCCTGGCAACAGCTGGCGCAGCGCCGCGGCCTCAAGCTGGTGGTCCTGCCCCTGGACAGTCGCGGCCTGATCGACCTCAACATCGCCCTGCAACTGATTGGCCCGCGCACCCGGGTGCTGGCGCTCAGCCAGCTATCCAACGTACTCGGCGCCTGGCAGCCGCTGGAGCCGCTGCTGGCTCACGCCCAGGCCCAAGGCGCGCTGACCGTGGTCGATGGCGCCCAGGGGGTGGTCCACGGCCGCCACGATGTACGCCAATTGGGCTGCGATTTCTATGTATTTTCCAGCCACAAGCTGTATGGCCCGGACGGTGTCGGCGTGCTCTACGGCCGCCCCGAAGCCCTGGCGCGCCTGCGCCACTGGCAGTTCGGCGGCGAGATGGTGCAAGTCGCCGACTACCACAGCGCAAGCTTTCGCCCGGCGCCACTGGGTTTCGAAGCCGGCACCCCGCCAATTGCCAGCGTGATCGGTCTGGGCGCCAGCCTGGACTACCTGGCCGGGCTCGATGCCAACGCTGTCGCCGAGCATGAAGCCGGCCTGCACCGCCATCTGCTGCGCGGTCTGAACGATCGCGAAGGCATCCGCCTGCTCGGCCAACCGCACGTGGCCCTGGCCAGCTTCGTGATCGACGGCGTGCACAACGCTGATCTGGCCCATATGCTCACCGAGCAGGGCATTGCCGTGCGCGCCGGTCATCACTGTGCCATGCCGTTGTTGAAAAGCCTCGGCCTGGACGGCGCGATCCGCGTGTCCCTGGGACTGTACAACGACTCCGACGACCTGCAGCGTTTCTTTGAAGCCTTGGACCAGGCCCTGGAGTTGCTGCGATGAGCCCACCGATAGCCGCGCAGCAAGCTCTGGACGCCTTCGAACAAGCCGCTGGCTGGGAACAGCGCGCACGGCTGTTGATGCAATGGGGCGAGCGCCTGGCGCCCTTGAGCGAAGAGGAAAAGTCCGAGCCCAACCGTGTGCACGGCTGCGAAAGCCAGGTCTGGCTGGTGGCCGAGCAACAGGATGGCCAGTGGCGCTTCAAGGGCGCCAGTGACGCACGGATCATCCGTGGCTTGCTGGCGCTGCTGCTGGTGCGGGTCGAAGGCTTGTCCAGCGCCGAGCTCAAGCAACTGGACCTGCCCGCCTGGTTCAATCAGTTGGGCCTGGGCCGCCAGCTCTCGCCATCACGCAGCAACGGCTTGAATGCCGTGCTGCAACGCATGGCTCAACTCGCCGCCGACGCCTGAGCCTTGCGCTCGGACGGGCGACGGGCGCCAGCCACCAGCTTCTCCACCGCCTTGCTGGCGGCGACCATGCCAAAGGTTGCAGTGACCATCATCACCGCGCCAAAACCGCCGGAGCAGTCCAGCTTGACCCCTTCGCCAACGAAACTCTTCTGCAGGCAGACGCTGCCGTCGCCCTTGGGGTAGCGCAGCTGTTCGGTGGAAAACACACACGGCACGCTGTAATTACGGGTCACCGTGCGGGAAAACCCATAGTCACGGCGCAGGGTGGAACGCACCCGCGAGGCCAGCGGATCGTTGAAGGTCTTGTTCAGGTCGGCGACGCGGATCTGGGTCGGGTCGATCTGCCCGCCGGCGCCACCGGTACTGATAATGGTCACTTTGTGCCGCTTGCACCAACCGATCAGTGCCGCCTTGGCCATGACACTGTCGATGCAGTCGATGACGCAGTCGATATGCTCGCCGATGTACTCGGGCAGGGTCTCCTTGGTGACGAAGTCGACCACCGCATGCACCTTGCACGCCGGGTTGATCGCCCGCAGGCGCTCGGCCATCACCTCGGCCTTGGCCCGGCCAATATTGCCTTCCTGGGCATGCAACTGCCGGTTGGTGTTGCTGACGCAAACATCATCGAGATCGAACAGGGAAATTTCGCCCACGCCGCTACGGGCCATGGCTTCGGCCGCCCAGGAGCCGCCCCCGCCGATGCCGACGATCGCCACATGGGCCTCGCGCAGGCGCTGCAGGCCGTTGTCACCGTATAACCGGGCAACACCGGCAAAGCGTGGATCTTCTGTACTCATGGCCCAACCCCGAAAAAACCGGCGCATATTATAGGCCCCTTGCGGCGTAATGGCATCCCACGGGCGACCAACGCCTGAGCCGTGGATTGGTCAAGGTAGTTGTAATCCTGCTTTAATGTCCTATGCAATCCAAAGACTTGGACGACAAAAGTACGGGCTGAGAACTTCAAGCGCTGAAGCCAATCCAATCTTCTGCGCCAACCTGTTCCCACGCTGCCTGGGCAGGAAGCACACAGGATTCGCGCCCTCGGGCGCCAGCCCGTTCCACCTTTCGGAACCCCAACTATCTATGTCATCGCGTAAATTTGGTATCAACCTGGTCATAGTCATGGCAATCGCCGCGCTATTCACCGGGTTCTGGGCGCTGATCAACCGCCCGGTTTCCGCCCCCAACTGGCCGGAGCAGATTTCCGGTTTCTCCTACTCGCCGTTCCGCCTGGGCGAGAGCCCGCAGAAGGGCCAGTACCCCAGCGAGGATGAACTGCGCCAGGACCTGGAGCAGCTCAGCAAGCTGACCGACAGCATCCGCATCTATACGGTGGAAGGCACCCAGGCAGAGATTCCGCGCCTGGCCGAAGAGTTCGGCCTGCGCGTAACCCTGGGGGTGTGGATCAGCCCGGACCTTGAGCGCAACGAGCGAGAAATCGCCAAAGCCATCGAACTGGCCAACAGCTCGCGCAGTGTCGTGCGGGTGATGGTCGGCAACGAAGCGCTGTTTCGCAAGGAGATCACCCCAGAAGCCTTGATCCAGTACATGGACCGGGTGCGCGCGGCGGTCAAGGTGCCGGTGACCACCAGTGAGCAGTGGCACATCTGGAAAGAGAATCCAGAGCTGGCCAAGCACGCGGACCTTGTGGCTGCGCACATCTTGCCGTACTGGGAATTCATCCCGATGAAGGATGCCGGCCAGTTCGTGCTGGACCGCGCCCGCGACCTCAAGCAACAATTCCCGCGCAAACCCTTGCTGCTGTCGGAAGTCGGCTGGCCGAGCAACGGCCGCATGCGTGGCGGCGCCGAGGCCACCCAGGCCGACCAGGCCATCTACCTGCGTACCCTGGTCAACAAGCTCAACCGCCAGGGTTACAACTACTTTGTCATCGAAGCCTACGACCAGCCGTGGAAGGCCAGCGACGAAGGTTCGGTAGGCGCCTACTGGGGCGTATTCAACGCCGCCCGCCAACAGAAATTCAACTTCGAAGGCCCGGTGGTAGCCATTCCGCAGTGGCGCGTGCTGGCGGTCGGTTCGGTGGTACTGGCGATGCTTTCACTGACCCTGCTGCTGATCGACGGCTCGGCCCTGCGCCAGCGCGGGCGAACCTTCCTGACCTTCATCGCCTTTCTCTGCGGCTCGGTACTGGTGTGGATCGGCTACGACTACAGCCAGCAATACAGCACCTGGTTCAGCCTGACCGTGGGCTTCTTGCTCGCCCTGGGTGCCCTCGGCGTGTTTATCGTACTGCTGACCGAGGCCCATGAACTGGCGGAAGCGGTGTGGATTCACAAGCGCCGCCGGGAGTTCCTGCCAGTGCAGGCCGACGCCGCCTACCGGCCGAAGGTCTCGGTGCACGTGCCGTGCTACAACGAGCCGCCGGAGATGGTCAAGCAGACCCTCAATGCCCTGGCGGCGCTGGATTATCCGGACTACGAAGTCCTGATCATCGACAACAACACCAAGGACCCGGCGGTCTGGGAGCCGATCAAGGCTCACTGCGAGATGCTCGGCGAGCGCTTCAAGTTCTTCCATGTCGCACCCCTGGCCGGCTTCAAGGGTGGTGCGCTGAACTACCTGATCCCGCATACCGCCAAGGATGCTGAAGTGATCGCGGTGATCGACTCGGACTACTGCGTCGACCGCAACTGGCTCAAGCACATGGTGCCGCACTTCGCCGATCCGAAAATCGCCGTGGTGCAATCGCCCCAGGACTACCGTGATCAGTACGAAAGTACCTTCAAGAAGCTGTGTTACAGCGAGTACAAGGGCTTCTTCCATATCGGCATGGTCACCCGCAACGACCGCGACGCCATCATTCAGCACGGCACCATGACCATGACCCGGCGCTCGGTGCTCGAAGAGCTGGGCTGGGCCGACTGGTGTATCTGTGAAGACGCCGAGCTTGGCCTGCGGGTGTTCGAGAAAGGCTACTCGGCCGCATATTCCCACGAGAGCTATGGCAAGGGCCTGATGCCCGACACCTTCATCGACTTCAAGAAGCAGCGCTTCCGCTGGGCCTATGGCGCCATCCAGATCATCAAGCGCCACGCCGCGAGCCTCTTGCGCGGCAAGGACTCGGAGCTGACCCGTGGCCAGCGCTACCACTTCCTTGCCGGTTGGTTGCCGTGGATCGCCGATGGCATGAACATTTTCTTCACCGTCGGCGCCCTGCTGTGGTCGGCGGCAATGATCATCGTGCCGCAACGGGTCGACCCGCCGCTGCTGATCTTCGCGATTCCGCCGCTGGCACTGTTCGTGTTCAAGGTTGGCAAGATCGTGTTCCTCTACCGCCGCGCGGTAGGTGTGAACCTCAAGGACGCCTTCGCCGCGGCCCTGGCCGGCCTTGCCTTGTCGCACACCATTGCCAAGGCCGTGCTATATGGCTTCTTCACCAGCAGCATCCCGTTCTTCCGCACGCCAAAGAACGCCGACAGCCATGGCCTGCTGGTGGCGCTGTCCGAAGCCCGTGAGGAGCTGTTCATCATGTTGCTGCTGTGGGGCGCGGCGGCCGGGATCTACCTGGTCCAGGGCCTGCCGAGCAACGACATGCGCTTCTGGGTAACCATGCTGCTGGTGCAGTCGCTGCCGTACCTGGCGGCGCTGATCATGGCCATGCTGTCGTCGCTGCCCAAGCCTGTGGACGCCGCGCAGCCAGCCCAGGTCTCCTGACCCCCAGGCTGCTTTGCAGCCCATCGCTGGCAAGCCAGCTCCCACATACCTGTGGGAGCTGGCTTGCCAGCGATGAGGCCCTGACAAACAGCACAGATCCAAGGTCCTCAGCCCCCGCTTTTGCTATAAGATAACCCCCCTCGAATTCGTGCCCTGCCTTGCCCCGGAGTTCCCCATGACGGCCCCAGCCGACCTCTCGCCTACCCTTGAACTGGCCTGCGACCTGATTCGCCGTCCATCGGTTACCCCGCTGGACTTCGACTGCCAGAAACAGATGATGCAACGCCTGGGCGATGCTGGCTTCATGCTTGAACCGATGCGGATCGAAGACGTCGACAATTTCTGGGCCACCCATGGCAGCCAGGAAGGTCCGGTGTTGTGCTTCGCCGGCCACACCGACGTGGTCCCGACCGGCCCGGTACAGGCCTGGCAGAATGATCCGTTCGACGCCCTGATCGATGCCGACGGCATGCTCTGCGGGCGTGGCGCGGCCGACATGAAGGGCAGCCTGGCAGCCATGGTGGTTGCCACCGAGCGCTTCGTCGCGGACTACCCGAACCATCGTGGCAAAGTTGCCTTCCTGATCACCAGTGACGAGGAAGGCCCCGCCCACCACGGCACCAAGGCCGTGATCGAGCGACTGGCCGCCCGCAACGAGCGCCTGGACTGGTGCATCGTCGGCGAACCCTCGAGCACTACGCTGGTCGGTGACGTGGTCAAGAACGGTCGTCGCGGCTCCCTCGGCGCCAAGCTCACCGTGCGCGGCGTCCAGGGCCATGTCGCCTACCCGCACCTGGCGAAAAATCCGATCCACCTGGCCGCCCCGGCCCTGGCGGAGCTGGCAGCCGAGCACTGGGACGAAGGCAATGCGTTCTTCCCGCCCACCAGCTTCCAGATCTCCAACCTCAACTCCGGCACCGGCGCCACCAACGTGGTACCGGGCGAGTTGACTGCGCTGTTCAACTTCCGTTTCTCTACCGAGTCGACGGTCGAAGGCCTGCAGCAGCGGGTTGCCGCCATTCTCGACAAGCACCAGTTGGACTGGCACGTGGACTGGGCGCTGTCGGGCCTGCCGTTCCTCACCGAACCGGGCGATTTGCTCGACGCGGTCGCGGCCAGCATCAAGGCGGTTACCGGCCGTGAAACCCAGGCCTCGACCAGCGGCGGCACCTCCGATGGGCGCTTCATCGCCACCCTGGGCACCCAGGTGGTCGAGCTGGGCCCGGTCAACGCCACCATTCACCAGGTCAACGAGCGGATCCTGGCCAGCGACCTCGATGTGCTGACCGAAATCTACTACCAGACCCTGACCCGGTTGCTTGCCTGATGCTGACCTGCCCGATCTGCGGCGCCGCCCTCAGCACCGTCGACAACGGCGTCACCTGCACCGCCGGCCATCGCTTCGACCGTGCCCGCCAGGGTTACCTGAACCTGTTGCCGGTGCAGCACAAGAACAGCCGTGACCCGGGCGACAACCAGGCCATGGTCGAGGCGCGTCGCGACTTTCTCAACGCTGGCCATTACGCGCCTGTAGCCCGACGCCTGGCCGAACTTGCCGCCGAACGCGCACCCGCGCGCTGGCTGGACATCGGCTGTGGCGAGGGTTACTACACCGCGCAAATCGCCCAAGCGTTGCCGCAAGCCGACGGTTACGCCCTGGATATTTCCCGCGAAGCGGTCAAGCGTGCCTGCAAGCGCGACCCGGCGCTGACTTGGCTGGTGGCAAGCATGGCCAGGGTGCCGCTGGCCGATGCCAGTTGCCAGTTCCTGGCCAGTGTCTTCAGCCCCCTGGACTGGCAAGAGGCTCTGCGCCTGCTGAGCCCTGGCGGCGGCCTGATGCGCGTTGGCCCGACCAGCGAGCACCTGATCGAATTGCGCCACAAGCTCTACGATGAAGTGCGCGACTATGCCGACGACAAGCATCTGGCACTGGTGCCCGCGGGCATGCAGCACGCCCACAGCGAAACCCTCGTGTTCCGCCTGAGCCTTGCCGACAGCAAGGCCCGCGCCGACCTACTGGCCATGACCCCCCATGGCTGGCGTGCCAGTGCCGAAAAACGCGCGCGTGTCATCGAACAGGCCGAACCTTTCGAGGTCACGGTATCGATGCGTTACGATTATTTTGTGCGCCAAGACTGAGCGTACCCGGAGCCCCTATGCGCCAACCCGATATCGAGATTTACCTGAAAGACGCTGATGTCGATCACAAGCAGATTGCTGCCTGGCTCGGTGAAGCACTCGGCCCGTGCAGCGACTGGCAACAGAAAGGCCAGACCTACAAGTGCAAGGCCGGTAACATTCCGGTTACCTGGTTACCGAAGGCTGTGGGTAAATGGAACAGTCTTTACCTGGAAAGCGACCAGACACCCTGGGCTGACGACATCGAATGCGCCCGCGCCGCCTTCGCCGCGCTGAACGTCGAAGTGCGCTGCGCACCGGGCAGCTGGGTCGAGGAAGAAGGTGAAGAAGATGCCGATCGCTGGATCCGCATCAGTGCCGACGGTGAAGAAGAAATCACCTGGCGCACTCAATAACCACACACCATAAACCTCAAGCTACAAGCCTGGCACGGTCAGCTTGCAGCTTGGGGCTTTAAGCGTTACAGGCCGACTACATCTTCAGCCTGCAGGCCTTTCTGCCCTTGGGTCAGGTTGTATTCGACCTGTTGCCCCTCGATCAGGGTGCGATGCCCCTCACCCCGGATAGCGCGGTAGTGAACGAACACATCGGCGCCATCTTCACGCTGAATGAAGCCATACCCTTTGGCGTCATTGAACCACTTCACACTTCCAGTCTCACGAGACGACATCTGAACTACTCCGGATTTTTATTTTGGAATCGCCTTGCTTGCAAAGGGGTCACCACCCTCTGCGGGCGCAGCTTGCGCAAAGCTCCTGCAAGCGGCGGACCGAGTATATGCCACACTTAAATTATTTTTCATGACCGGGGCGCTTTTTGCTGAACTTGCGCAGATACGGCACACTAACGCCCTGAGCAATTACTCGAAAATCTCATCCAGAGCACACTCCGTATGACCCGTTCCCCCTTGCGCCGCCTGATTTTCGGCGCCTTGCGTCGCCTGTTGTACCTGTGGGTTCGCTCCGAGACCATCAACCAGTCGTCCTTCACTCTGAACCTGGACCGTAGCCGGCCGGTGTTCTATGCCCTGCAATCGCCATCGCTGACCGACCTGGTCGTGCTTGATCGCGAGTGCACCAAAGCCGGGCTGCCACGCCCGGTGCTGCCCGTGGCCGTCGGCACGCTGCACGAGCCCGCCGCGTTCTTCTACCTGACTCCCGAGCCCGACTGGCTCGGCCGCCAGGACAAACGTGGCGCACCACCGACCCTGGCACGGCTGGTCAACGCTGTAAGCCAGCACGCGGAAGAAGACGCGCAGATCATTCCCGTCAGCGTGTTTTGGGGACAGTCGCCTGCCAGCGAATCCAGCCCCTGGAAACTGTTGTTTGCCGACAGTTGGGCGGTTACCGGGCGTCTGCGCCGCTTGCTCACCGTGCTGATCCTCGGGCGCAAGACCCGCGTGCAGTTCTCGGCACCGATCCACCTGCGCGAGCTGGTGCAACACAACAAAGGCCACGCGCGCACCGTGCGCATGGCCCAGCGCCTGCTACGCGTGCACTTTCGCAACCTCAAGACCGCCGTTATCGGCCCGGACATCTCTCACCGGCGTAACCTGGTCAAGGGCCTGGTTCACGACCCGCTGGTACGCCAGGCCATCCTTGATGAAGCCGAGCGCGAGAAGATCCCCCTGGCCAAAGCCGAAGCCCAGGCCCTGCGCTACGGCAACGAGATCGCCTCGGACTACACCTACACCGCGATCCGCTTCCTTGAAGTCGTGCTCAGCTGGTTCTGGAACAAGATCTACGACGGCATCAAGGTCAACCATATCGAGCAGGTACAGGGCATTGCCCCGGGCCACGAAGTGATCTACGTACCCTGCCACCGCAGCCATATCGACTACCTGCTGCTGTCCTACCTGCTGTTTCGCAACGGCCTGACCCCGCCGCACATTGCCGCCGGGATCAACCTCAACATGCCGGTGATCGGCGGCCTACTGCGCCGGGGCGGGGCGTTCTTCATGCGCCGAACGTTCAAGGGCAACCCGCTGTACACCGCAGTGTTCAACGAGTACCTGCACACTCTCTTTACCAAGGGCTTCCCGGTCGAGTACTTCGTCGAAGGCGGTCGCTCGCGCACCGGACGCATGCTCCAGCCAAAAACCGGCATGCTGGCGATTACCCTGCGCAGTTACTTGCGCTCATCGCGCACGCCGATCGTCTTCGTGCCGGTGTACATCGGTTATGAACGGGTCCTGGAAGGCCGCACTTACCTGGGCGAACTGCGCGGGGCGAGCAAGAAGAAAGAGTCGATCTTCGACATCTTCAAGGTCGTCGGTGCACTCAAACAACGCTTTGGCCAGGTGGCGGTCAACTTTGGCGAGCCGATCCGCCTCGGCGCCTTCCTCGACCAGCAGCAACCGGGCTGGCGCGAGCAGGAACATGGCCCGCAATTCCGCCCAGCCTGGCTCAACGAGACCACTTCGCGCCTGGGCGAGAAAGTAGCCCAACACCTGAATGAGGCTGCGGCGATCAACCCGGTCAACCTAGTGGCCCTGGCGCTGCTTTCCACCAGCCGCCTGGCCCTGGATGAACGCGCCCTGGCGCGGGTACTGGACCTGTACCTGGTACTGCTGCGCAAGGTGCCCTACTCGCCACACACCACCCTGCCGGAGGGCGACGGCCTGGCCCTGATCAGCCACGTCAAGGGCATGGACCTGCTGGCCGAGCAGAGCGATGCATTGGGCAAGATCCTCTACCTGGACGAGCAAAACGCCGTCCTGATGACGTACTACCGCAACAACGTACTGCACATCTTCGCCCTGCCGGCCCTGTTGGCGAGTTTCTTCCAGAGCAGTTCACGGATGAGCCGCGAGCTGATCCTGCAGTACACCCGTGCCCTGTACCCGTACTTGCAGTCGGAGCTGTTCATTCGCTGGGAGCTTGAAGAACTGGACGCGATCATCGACCAGTGGCTGGAAGCCTTTGTCGAACAAGGCTTGCTGCGCTTCGAAAACGGCGTGTACCTGCGCCCGGCGCCGAGCTCGCGGCAGTTCGTGCTGTTGACCCTGCTGGCCCGGGCCATCACCCAGACCCTGCAGCGTTTCTACATGGCCACTGCCCTGCTGCTCAACAGCGGCCAGCACACCCTGAGCGCCGAAGCGCTGGAAGACCTGTGCGTGATCATGGCCCAGCGCCTGTCGATCCTGCATGGCCTGAACGCGCCGGAGTTCTTCGACAAGACCCTGTTCCGTCACTTTATCCAGACCCAGATCGAGCAAGGGGTATTGCACCCGGACGCCAACGGCAAGCTGGGCTACCACGAAAAACTCAGCGAACTGGCCGAAGGCGCAGCCAAGCGCGTGCTGTCAGCGGAAGTGCGCTTGTCGATTCGCCAGGTGGCCTTGCACCGCGAAGACAGCCAGGAGCCTGCCACGGTGTAATCCTTCTCCCTGCCCGGTAAACCCCAGGAGGCTCAGGATGCGCGTGCATTCAACCCTCCTGGAGATACCTGCGATGAGCAACACTGATTTCAATACCCTCAATGTCACCCTGCTGTTTGCGGCAACTCGCCTGGGCTTACCCGAAGGCGTCAAGGTCAGCCTCAACCTGGCTGATGTTTCCCAGGTAGACGCCCCGGCTATCATGCTTGCCGAGCAGACCCTGATTGCTGCCCGACGCGCCACCTCATTCAACATGCAGTTACATTACGACAGCCACCTGGTGGATGAACGCAATACCTATGCCCTGCAGGCGCGGATTGAACACCAAGGCAAGCTCCTGCTGACCAATACCGATGCTCAAACCGTCGTGCTGGATGGCTCTGAAGGCGATGTGACCATGCTACTGAAACAAGTTCGCTGAAAAATCCGTTAAAGTCCGTACGCTTGCCCACCTGGCAAACGTACGGACTACGGAGAATCCATGAAAAAACTCTTTATGCTGTGTTGCGCCTCCCTGCTCGCAGCCTGTTCCACATCTGCGCCCAGCGGCAAAGCCAGTCTGGATGGCGAAGTCTTCTACTTGCAGCGCATGGCCCTACCACCCGCCGCGACCCTCAGCGTCGCCCTGCAGGACGTCTCGCTGATGGACGCCCCGGCAATCACCCTGGCCAGCCAGAGCGGCCCGGTCAAAGGCAATGTTCCGCTGCCCTTTCATTTGAGCTACGACCCGGCCCAGGTCAAGCCCGGCCACCGCTATGCGATCAGCGCGCGGATTGAACTGGACGGCAAGCTGCTGTTCATCAACACCGAACACCATGGCGTACAGCTTGATGGCAACGATCCGCAACCGCTGCAGATCAAAGTCGATGCCGTTCGTTGATTGATTGTTTTTCCTTCGCATAAGGATGCTGCCATGTTCCGCCCTGCTCTAACCTTCACCGGCCTGTGCGCCGGCCTGCTGCTGTCCGCCAGTGCCCTGGCACTGTCGCTGGGCGATCTTTCGCAAAAAGATGCCTCTTCCGGCCTGAAAGATGCGTTGACCCAAGGTGCCCAGGTTGCAGTGAAGCAACTGGGCACTCCGGGTGGTTTCAGCAACAACCCGGATGTGCGTATCGAATTGCCGGGCAACCTTGGCAAAGTGGCCAAGAAGATGAAGACCTTCGGCATGGGTGCTCAGGTGGATCAACTGGAAGCCAGCATGAACAAGGCTGCCGAAGCCGCCGTGCCACAAGCCCAGGCACTGTTGGTCGATGCCGTGAAGAAGATGACCGTGGACGATGCCAAGGGCATCCTCAGCGGTGGTAACGACTCGGCTACCCAGTACCTGAGCAAGACCAGCCGCGAGCAGATCCGCGCCAAGTTCCTGCCGATCGTCAAAAAGGCCACCGATCAGGTCGGCCTGGCCCAGCAATACAACAGCTTTGCCGGCCAGGCGGCGACCCTGGGTGTGCTGGATGCCAAGAACGCCAACGTCGAAGGCTACGTGACCGAACAGGCGCTCAACGGCCTGTTCGAGATGATTGCCAAGCAGGAAGAAACCATCCGCCAGAACCCGGCGGCTGCAGCTACCAGCATTGCCAAGAAGGTGTTTGGCGCGCTCTAAATGCATCGCGGGGCAAGCCCGCTCCTACAGTAGGAGCGGGCTTGCCCCGCGATGAGGCCCTCAGGCCTTCTTCACCCTGAACCACGCCGCATACAGCGCTGGCAGGAACAACAGGGTCAACGCCGTCGCCACGATCAAGCCGCCCATGATCGCCACCGCCATCGGGCCGAAAAACACGCTGCGTGACAGCGGGATCATCGCCAGTACCGCCGCCAGCGCGGTCAGCACGATCGGCCGGAATCGCCTTACTGTCGCCTCGATAATCGCCTGCCAGCGATCCAGCCCGGCGGCAATGTCCTGCTCGATCTGATCGACCAGGATCACCGAGTTGCGCATGATCATCCCCGACAGGGCAATGGTCCCCAGCATCGCAACAAAGCCGAACGGCTGGCGGAACACCAGCAGGAACAGGGTCACGCCGATCAGCCCCAGCGGTGCGGTAAGGAACACCATCACCGTGCGCGAGAAGCTGCGCAGCTGCAACATCAGCAAGGTCAGCACCACGACGATGAACAATGGCACGCCAGCATTCACCGATTTCTGCCCGCGGGTGGAGTCTTCCACCGTGCCGCCCACTTCCAGCAAATAGCCATCAGGCAGTTCGGCGCGCACCGGGTCCAGGGTCGGGAGGATCTGCTGAACCAGGGTCACCGGTTGTTCCTTGCCGTAGATATCGGCGCGCACGGTGACATTGGGCAGGCGGTTGCGGTGCCAGATCACGCCTTCTTCAAAGCCGTATTCCAGGGTTGCCACCTGCGACAGGGCCACGCTTTGGCCGTTGTCGGTCGGTACCGCCAGACTCGGCAGGTTGGCAAGCTCGCTGCGCTCCTGGGGAGTGCCGCGCAGGAGGATCTCGATCAGCTCGTTGTCCTCACGGAACTGGCTGACCGCAGAACCGGTCAGCGAGCTTTGCAGGAACTTGGCCAGGTTCACCGTACTCACCCCCAGGGCACGGGCGCGGTCCTGGTCGATGTTCAGGTAGACCACCTTGCTTGGCTCTTCCCAGTCCAGGTGGACGTTGACCACATGGGGGTTCTCGCGGACCTTGGTGGCCACCTTGCGGGCCAGGGCACGGACCTGCTCGATGTGCTCGCCGGTCACCCGGAACTGCACCGGGTAACCCACGGGCGGGCCGTTTTCCAGGCGCGTGACCCGTGAACGCAGGTCGGGGAACTGTTCATCCAGGGTAGTGATCAACCAACTGCGCAGTTGCTCGCGTTCCTCGATGGTTTTTGCCAGCACCACGAACTGGGCGAAACTCGCCGCCGGCAGTTGCTGGTCCAGCGGCAGGTAATAACGCGGCGAACCGGTGCCGACATAGGCCACATAGTTGTCGATGCCGGTGCGCTCCTTGAGCATGCCTTCCAGGCGTTTGACCTGTTCGGCGGTATTGCTCAGCGAGGCGCCTTCGGCAAGTTTCAAGTCAACCATCAGCTCCAGGCGCCCGGAGGCCGGGAAGAACTGCTGGGGCACAAAGCGGAACAACAGAATACTGCCGATGAACAGCGCGATGGTCGCCACAATCACCGTCTTGCGCCGCTCCACGCACCAGCCGACCACACGGCGGACACGCTGGTAGAACGGTGTGCCGTAAGGGTCCGGGCCACCTTCGGCGGTGCCGTGCTTGGCCGCATGCAGCTTGGCCAGGTCCGGCAGCAGGCGCTCGCCCAGATAGGGCACAAACACCACGGCAGCAATCCACGAGGCGAGCAAGGCGATGGTCACCACCTGGAAGATCGAGCGGGTGTACTCACCTGTCCCGGACTGCGCGGTAGCAATCGGCAGGAAGCCTGCGGCGGTGATCAGGGTGCCGGTCAGCATCGGGAAGGCGGTGCTGGTCCAGGCGTAGCTGGCCGCCTTGAGCCGGTCAAAGCCCTGCTCCATCTTGATCGCCATCATCTCTACGGCAATGATCGCGTCATCCACCAGCAAGCCCAGGGCCAGCACCAGCGCGCCGAGGGAGATCTTGTGCAGGCCGATGCCGAAGTAGTACATGGCGGCAAAGGTCATCGCCAGCACCAGCGGAATGGCCAGGGCCACCACCAGGCCGGTACGCATGCCTAAGGAGAAAAAACTCACCAGCAAAACAATCGCCAGGGCCTCGACCAGCACCTGGACGAACTCACCCACGCCGGTCTTCACCGCAGCGGGTTGATCAGACACCTTGCGCAGCTCCATGCCGGCCGGCAAGTTGTGGGCGATGCGGGCGAACTCGCTCTCCAGGGCCTTGCCCAGTACCAGAATATCGCCGCCGGCCTTCATCGATACCGCAAGGCCGATGGCATCTTCGCCCATGAAGCGCATACGCGGTGCGGGCGGGTCGTTGAAGCCGCGGCGCACATCGGCCACATCGCCGATGCGGAAGGTGCGATCAGCCACGCGGATCGGGAACTGCTGGATCTGCTCGACCGTGGTAAAGCGCCCGCTGACCCGCAGTTGCAAACGCTCGCTCGGGGTTTCGAAGAAGCCTGCGGTGCTCACTGCGTTCTGCTCTTCCAGCGCCTGCTGCACCGCCGCCAACGGCAGGCCGAGGGTGGCCAGCTTGAGGTTGGACAGCTCGATCCATATTTTCTCGTCCTGCAGCCCGAGCAGTTCGACCTTGCCGACGTCCTTGACCCGCTGCAACTGGATCTGTACCCGGTCGGCGTAGTCCTTGAGCACCGCATAGTCGAAGCCGTCGCCGGTCAGCGCGTAGATATTGCCGAAAGTGGTACCGAACTCGTCATTGAAAAACGACCCCTGAATACCTTGCGGCAAGGTATGACGAATGTCGGCGACCTTCTTGCGGATCTGGTACCAGAGCTCGGGAATATCGGCCGAATGCATCGAGTCGCGGGCCATGAAAGTAACCTGCGATTCACCAGGCCGCGAGAACGAGACGATCTTCTCGTACTCGCCGGTTTCCATAAGCTTCTTTTCGATGCGCTCGGTCACCTGGCGCGAGACTTCCTCGGCACTGGCGCCAGGCCAAAGGGTGCGAATGACCATGGCTTTGAAGGTAAAGGGTGGGTCTTCGCTCTGCCCCAACTTGGTGTAGGACAGCGCGCCGACCACAGCGAGCAAAATCATCAGGAACAGCACGATCTGCCGATTGCGCAGGGCCCAGGCGGAAAGGTTGAAACCCATCGGGACTTACTCCTTGGCCGCCAGATTCACCACGCGATTGGACCGATCTACCGGACGCACCTGCTGCCCCTCCTGGAGCACATGCACGCCGGCAGCCACTACCCAGTCCGAGGCATTCAGGCCTTCGAGCACCGGTACGGTATTTTCGCCATAGGCACCCACCCGCACCGGAACGCGTTTGAGGGTGTTATTGGCATCGACACGCCAGACAAACGTCTGGCCGTTCTCGGCGGTCAGGGCCGAGAGCGGCACCGCCAGGGGCACCTGCTCGGCGTGCTGGATGTACACCCGGGCACTCTGGCCAAGCTCGGCTGGCACCTTGCCAGCGGTAAATGCAATCCGCGCGGCGAAGGTCCGCGAGCGCGGATCAGCCGACGGCGACAGCTCGCGGATACGACCGTTGAAGCGTTGATCCGGTTGCGACCAGAGCTCCACCGACACCGTCTGGCCGACTTTGAAACGCCCGAAGTTCTGCTCCGGCAGGCCGATCAGCACCTCGCGCTCGCCGTCGGCGGCCAGGGTGAATACGGTCTGGCCGGCGGCCACCACCTGGCCGACTTCGACCTGGCGCTTGGCGATCACGCCATCCTGGGAGGCACGCAGTACCGCGTACTCGGCCTGGTTGCCCGCCACATCGAACTCGGCGCGCACCTGCTTGAGCCGGGCCAGGCCGGCGCGGTAGAGGTTTTCGGCATTGTCGAATTGCGAATGGCTGACCATTTGCCGGTCAAGCAAGGTCTTGTAGCGGTCGCGCTCGGCCTTGACCAGGGTCAGGTTGGCTTCGGCCGCAGCCAGTTGGGCGCGGCTGGCTTCCAGTTGCAGGCGAACATCCTGGGGATCAAGCTCGGCCAGCGCCTGTTCGGCCTTGACCCGCTGCCCTTCCTCGACCAGGCGTTTACTGACCTTGCCGCCAATCCGGAAAGCCAGCTCTGGCTCAAAGCGCGCACGCACCTCGCCGGGGTAGCTGTCGGCGGCGGCGCTGGCCGGCTGCGGCTGCACCACCATGGCGGGACGAAGGGAAGTCTGCGGTGCACTTTCCTGCCCACAGGCAGCAAGCAACAGCACAAGACCGACGGGCAAAGCGAGGGGCAAGGCATGGCGCAACATGATGAATGACCTTTCGCGAATGGCGCTTTGAATATTTATACTGACGGGTATATTAAATCAGGGAGCCGGACCGGGGAAGCAGCACTGCGCGAGAAATCCCATATTTTCCCGAGAGCAGCGCGTCGATATTTGCCCGCCGAAAAGCCGGTCGCGATGTACCATGTGCACTTACTGGAATCTGTAATTTTTCACTCATGCCTAACGTCACCGCTGCTCCCGGCCCCGGCCGGCCCAAGGACCTGGCAAAACGCCAGGCCATTCTTGACGCTGCCAAAGCGTTGTTCCTCACCCTTGGCTATGCCAACACCAGCATGGATGCAGTCGCAACAGCGGCAGGTGTGTCAAAACTCACGGTCTACAGCCACTTCACCGACAAGGAGACGCTGTTCTCCTCGGCCGTCGTGGCCACCTGCACCGCGCAGTTGCCCGAACTGATTTTCGAGCTGCCCGAGGGCGTGCCGCTGGATCAGGTGCTGCTCAAGATCGGTCGAGGTTTTCAGGCGCTGATCAGCAGCGACCTGTCGGTCAAGCTGCACCGGCTGATCATGGCCCTGGGCAACCAGGACCCGAAGCTCAGCCAGATCTTCTTCGAGGCAGGCCCGATGCGGGTCCTGCATGAGATGGAGGCGCTGCTGCGCCAGGTCGATGAACGCGGGGTCCTGCGTATCGAACAGCCGGCCAATGCCGCCGAACACTTCTTCTGCCTGCTCAAGGGCGCGGCCAACTTCCGCCTGCTGCTCGGCTATGCCCCGGCGCTGGATGCCGAAGCCGCCGAGGCCCATGTACAGGAAGTGGTGGCGCTGTTCATGCGCGCCTACCGGCCTTAAGCCTTGAGGGCTTTTTTCGGGTAGATATCGTAGCGGCTGGATTTGCCTTCCAGGCAGTGGCTGGGCTTGGGCCCGTCGATGATCGGCGCCTTGCGCGGGCGCTTGACCACCACCCGGTGGCTGGCCAGGGCCAGGGCCGCTTCGAGCAGCGCCGGGGCATCGAGGTCATCGCCGACCAGCGGGCGGAACACGCGCATCTCTTTCTTCACCAACGCGCTCTTGTCGCGGTGCGGGAACATCGGATCAAGGTAGATCACCTGAGGCGGCTCGCCCTGCCAGTTGTGCATGTGTTCGATGGCGTTGCCGGTGAGCAAGCGCATACGCGCGACGATCGGGCCGACCTCGGCATCGCTGCGAGCGCGGGCCAGGCCGTCTTCAAGCAAGGCGGCAACCAGCGGCTGGCGCTCGATCAGGGTCATCTGGCAGCCCAGGCTAGCCAGCACGAAAGCGTCCTTACCCAACCCCGCCGTGGCGTCGAGCACCTGCGGGCGTACACCCTGGGCGATACCCACTGCCTTGGCGATCATCTGCCCGCTACCGCCGCCAAACACCCGCCGGTGGGCCGCCGCGCCTTCGACAAAATCCACCCGCACCGGCCCCGGTGCGTGCGGGCCCAACTGCTGAATCTGCAGGCCGTCGGCGCCGACCTGCACGGCAAAGCCTGCGCTGTCGTCGCTAAGTGGCAACGCCAGGCGCTGCGCCCACTCGCAAGCCTTAGCCTGAAAATCGGCCGTCAACGCCTCGACCCGGATGCCGCTGTCCGCCAGTTGCTCCACCATCAAATCCTGTACTCAAAAAAATTAAATGATCGTCGGCCGCGGCCGATATACGAAGTATTCGCTATTTTGCCAGACCAGCACCCTCTGCGACTGCCATGACCGACATTCTTCAGCTCAACTCAGGTTATATCTCGCCCGTCGGCGACTATGGCCGGCACAATACCCAGGCACTGGGTGGCGTCAGCCACCTGTGGCAGGATTTTTTTGCCCGCGCCCTGGCTGAGCAGCAAGGTGAAGAAGGCGCGGCAACCAGCGTGGCCGCCGAGCAGTTCGACAAGGTCACCGGCGAGCCGCTGGGTGGCGCTCAGGTGCTGGCGCAGATCCACAACCAGCGTCTGTGTGATGTGCAGGACACCGAACTGGCACCGCCTGAACCGCTGTTCCTGCCGATTGCCGAGTTCGAACCTGAGCTGCTGGAAAAACTCGCCCCGCCCTTCAGCGCCGCCGAACTGATCGAGCAACAGCGCCAACTGGACATCAGCAACACCTGGGTTCGCCCAACCGTTATGAGCCAGGGCCATCCGCTGCCCGAGCCTGGCCCGGCACCACAGGCCAAGCCGCTCTACCTGCCGATCGCCGAGTTCGACATGGACCTGCTGGACAAGGCTGCCGAGCCCTTCGACGAAGCGACCATGGCCGTGCAGCAATCGCAGTTGGACTTCGACAACCGCTGGGCCCGCCCGGTGGTGCTGAACAACGTGCGCGTCGCGGCCTGATCGTTAACGGCAGATCTGCCAGAAGCCCATGTCCAGGTGAAAGTGATTACGGTGCGCGGCGTTGTAGTCGGGCCCCAGCACGGTATTGAAACTGTCGCAGGCGCTGGCGTGCACATCCTTTAGAAACTTCGCTTTGACGCCTTCCCCCGGCCAGTCCTTGAGCAACTGAATACGCTGCCCATCGGCCAGGCGAAAGCCGGCAATATCCAATGCATTGGCCGTGGCATGCTGGCTTAAACGGCCAATCTTGCGGTTGTACATGTTGCGACAGGCAAAACTACCCAAATGATCGACCTGCACCACCGGCTGGGCAAAGGCACGCTGCGCCGCCGGTTGCAGCGCATGGCGCTCGAACAGCGCATAGGCCACCGCCAACGGGCAACTGGCAACGAAACTGCTACTCAGGCGCACCGACGAGCCCTCGACCCGCACCACGTTTTCCAGTGGGCAGGGGACATTGGCCGGGCTGTCGGCCTGCTTGCGGTAACGTAGATCAGAGGTCGCCAGCGCCTGCGCACACAACTGCGGGTCATCCTCCAGACGGCTCAGCTTGTACGGCGTGAGCAGATTCGGCGGCTGGCGGACATCCAGCGCAGCCCAGGGGTTCCAGGCATCGGGCAGACGCCAGGCAGCGACGCTTAGGGCTATCAACAGCAGGCACAGTACAGCGAGCAATCCTTTGCGCATTATCGATCAACGCCTGAACAATTGGTTGAGTTGCGCGAACGACAACGCCTCGAAGCCGAGGCTGGCCAGCAACTTGGCGGAGCCTGCATCCCAGGGGTTGGGGATGACGAAGGCGCCGTCGCGCTCATGCAGGGCTTTGAAGGCTTCGGCGAGCAGGGTTTGCATATCCATGATCACGACTTCCGGGCAGGCGGCAGGACGCTTAGAGCAGGCCGAGTTGTTCGGCTTCAGGCGTCCGGTCCAGTTCAGGCAAGGCCGCAAGCCCCGGCAGGCGTTCCATCAGGCCCTGATGAAAACGCCGGGCTAGCGCTGCGGCCTGACGATTGTCGGCAGTATGCAGGAAAACATAAGGGCTACGCCCCTCCTCGATCCAGGCCGCGACCTTGTCCAGCCATGGCAACAGGAACGGCTCGTTGGCCGCAAGTTCGGGGTGGCCGATGAAGCGGATCTGCGGGTGCTGGGTAAAGGCGGTTGGACGTGGCGGCACCCGCGGCTTTTTCGACTGGGCGTGGAGCACCTCGGGGCTGCGCGAGGTGCAACTGAACAGGGCCCGGGGATCCAGGCAGATTCGTTCCACGCCCCGCTCGAGCAGCAAACGGTTGAGCAGGCGCTCTTCATCGCCCTTGCTGAAGAACGCCGCGTTGCGTACTTCGACAGCGACCGGCACGCCTGCCTCGTCGATGAAACTCATCAGCTCGCCGAGGCGCGCCGGGCCGAAGCTTGCGGGCAGCTGCAACCAGTACGGCGCAACGCGCGCTCCGAGGGGCTTGAGCAACTCGATGAAGGCCTGGGCTGCGACCAACTGACCGTGCAGGTCACCGCTATGGCTGATATCACCGGGAAACTTGGCGGTAAAACGAAAATGCGCAGGCATCACCTGCGCCCAGCGTTCGATGGTCGCTGGCGCCGGGCGGGCATAAAAAGTGGTGTTGCCTTCTACGGCATTGAAGACCTGGCTGTAGAGGCCTAGAAAGTCGCTGGTTTTAGCGTCAGACGGATACAGGTAGTCGCGCCAGGCGTTTTCACTCCAGGACGGACAACCGACAAAATAGGGTAGTGTGGACAGACTCATCCATCAAATGTACAGGTCCAGCCCCAGCACTTCCATCTCCCAGTCGACGAAACCGGCAGTGGCCAGGTAGCTGGCCAGGGCATGGGCGGTACGCTTGTTGCGCGCCCGCGGGAAAATCATGTCCTGAGGTCGCGCTGGCAAGCCGCCAGTACGCGCCTGCCCATGACTGGCGCTGGTTTGCGCCTGCACTTCGAATTCGCCCGGCAGTGCCTCATCGTCCACGTCATCGCTACGCAGCGGCGCTTTGCGCGGGGCTCGCTTGATGGGGTAGGACTGTGAGGAAAAACCGTCGATACGCATGGCGATCTACTCAGGAACAATGATGGCAATTTAGCAGCATCGCTGATCCTTCGCTAATGCCCGATTGATAACTGGACCACAGATCGGGCAAAAGGTTTTATTTGGCTTGGGAATAACCGACGAACTGCACTCAGCGCGCTTTCGGCGTAGCAACTTTGTCGCGCAGGTACACCGGTTGTGCCTGGTCGGCCACAATCGCTTCGCCACGCTGCCAGGCGAAAGTCGCCAGGCTCAGCAGGTCCTGGGCGTGGGGCAACAGGCTGGCATCCTGACCGCTGACCTTGACCGCCAGACGCTCGGCATAGCCCCAGCCAGTGCCAGCACCGAACCAGTCGCCGCTGGCGCCGGTTGGCAAGGCGACCTGCTCCGGCGGCAGCACTGCCTCAAGGCCTTGCAGGCGCATTTCACCGTCGACGTTCTGATAGCAACCCCAGTAGACCTCGTCCATGCGTGCATCGATCGCCGCCGCCACTTGCTGCACGCCCTGCTCACGCAGGGCACGCTGGGCCAGCACCGCCAGGTTGGACACCGGCAATACCGGACGTTCCAGGGCAAAGGCCAGGCCCTGGACCACGCCAATGGCAATGCGCACGCCGGTGAAGGCGCCCGGACCGCGGCCAAAGGCGATGGCATCGAGCTGTTGCAGGGTGACGCCGGCATCGGCCAGCAGTTGCTGGATCATCGGCAGCAGCTTCTGCGCGTGCAGACGCGGGATCACCTCATAGTGGCTGGAAACCTTGCCATCATGCAGCAGGGCGACGGAGCAGGCTTCAGTGGCGGTATCGAGGGCCAGCAAGGTGGTCATCGGGGCTTCCAGGGGCAAGAAAAAAGAGCGGCATTATAAACAACAACGGCCCGCAAGCGGGCCGTTGTCTGCACTACCGAACGTCGATCAGCTCAGTGCGGCCAGGACCTTGGCAGTAATGGCATCAACCGAGCCCACGCCTTCGATGTGGCTGTACTTCGGCTTGCCAGCGTTGGCAGCCGAGAGCTTCTGGTAGAAGTCCACCAGTGGCTTGGTTTGGTCGTGGTAGACCGACAGGCGATGACGCACGGTTTCTTCCTTGTCGTCATCGCGCTGGATCAGGTCTTCGCCGGTGACGTCATCCTTGCCTTGCACCTTCGGTGGGTTGTACTGGATGTGGTAGGTACGACCCGAAGCCAGGTGCACGCGGCGACCGGCCATGCGACCAACGATCTCTTCGTCGTCGACGGCGATCTCGACCACGGCATCAATCTCGACACCCGCAGCCACCATGGCCTCAGCCTGTGGAATGGTGCGAGGGAAACCGTCGAACAGGCAGCCGTTGGCGCAGTCAGGCTGGGCGATGCGTTCCTTGACCAGGTTGATGATCAGCTCGTCGGAGACCAGTTGGCCGGCATCCATGACCTTTTTCAGTTCCAGGCCCAACGGGGTGCCGGCCTTGACCGCTGCACGCAGCATATCGCCGGTGGAAATCTGTGGAATGCCGAACTTCTCGGTGATGAACTTTGCCTGAGTACCTTTACCGGCCCCGGGAGCTCCCAGCAGAATTACGCGCATCTTGTGCTCCTCATTTTTTTGTAAGCAAATCAGTGGGTTTGCCACACAGGGCCAATCCCGGAATTTGGGTGATGATCGTAATTTCGATCAAAAGGCTGCTCAAGATACACAGCGCCCGCAAGCCACACAAGCGCTCGAAAGTCGGATAAACCCGTGCACAGTAACCGTCTTGAGCACAGGTTGCGCCGGGCGCAACCTGTTGCTTTACAAGCACTCTGCCTATCATGTGGCAAGCCGCGCGCGGTCGGCTTCAGCACTCAGCCGGTGTTGCGCAGCCCCGCCGCGATCCCGGCCACGGTCACCAGCAAGGCCTGCTCCAACGGGCTATCCAGAGCGGCTTCACGCCCACGCGAGCGCGCCAGAAGTTCGGCCTGCAATAGATGCAGCGGGTCCAGATAGGTGTTGCGCAGGCGGATGAATTCCAGGGTCTCGGGGCTGTGCGCCAGTAGCACCGGCTGCCCGGTCAGCCCCAGTACCACCTGGCACGCCTGCGACAATAGGTCGCGCAAATGTGCACCCAAAGGTCGCAGTTCTGGTTGCACCAGACGTTCGTCGTAGGAGCGGGCAATATCGGCATCGGCCTTGGCCAGGACCATTTCCAGCATGTCGATGCGTGTGCGGAAAAACGGCCACTGCTCGCGCATCTCGGCCAGCAAGGGCCCCTGCCCACGAGCCAGGGCGTTGTTCAATGCCGCTTCCCAGCCGAGCCAGGCCGGCAACATCAGGCGGGTCTGGGTCCAACCGAAAATCCACGGGATCGCCCGCAGGCTTTCGATGCCGCCAGCACGCCGCTTGGCCGGGCGACTGCCCAGCGGCAAGCGGCCCAGTTCCTGTTCAGGGGTGGACTGGCGGAAATACTCGACGAACTCGGGGTTGTCGCGCACTACACCGCGATAAGCCTTGACGCCATCGGCGGCCAACTGGTCCATCAGCTCACGCCAGGACGGTTGTGGCGGCGGCGGTGGCAGCAAGGTGGCTTCCAGCACCGCCGCCAGGTAGAGATTGAGATTTTGCTCGGCAATATCCGGCAAGCCAAACTTGAAGCGGATCATCTCGCCCTGCTCGGTGGTACGGAAGCGCCCGGCCACCGAACCCGGTGGCTGCGACAGGATCGCCGCATGGGCCGGGCCGCCGCCACGGCCAACGGTACCGCCACGACCGTGGAACAGCAGCAATTCGACCTGCTGCTCGCGACAGATTCGCACCAGGGTTTCCTGGGCGCGATACTGGGCCCAGGCCGCAGCCGTGGTACCGGCATCCTTGGCCGAGTCGGAATAACCGATCATCACTTCCTGCGGGCCATGCAGGCCGGCGCGATATCCCGGCAGACCGAGCAGGCGCGCCATCACCGGACCAGCGTTGTCCAGATCGGCCAGGGTTTCGAACAATGGCACCACGCGCATAGGCCGCAGCACGCCAGCCTCTTTGAGCAACAGTTGTACCGCCAGCACGTCGGAAGCGGCGCCGGCCATGGAGATCACGTAGGAGCCTAGCGAAGCCGCCGGTGCGGCGGCAATCTCACGGCAGGTGGCGAGTACTTCGGCGGTGTCAGCCTCGGGCTGGAAATGGCCTGGCAGCAACGGCCGGCGACTGTTCAGCTCTTGCTGCAAGAAGGCGATCCGCGCCTCTTCATCCCACTCGGCATAACGGCCAAGGCCCAGGTATTCGGTGATTTCGCTCAGCGCCGCCGTGTGCCGCGCGGCGTCCTGACGTACGTCCAGGCGTACCAGGAACAGGCCGAACGTCACGGCGCGGCGCAGGCAATCGAGCAGCGGGCCGTCAGCAATCACACCCATGCCACAGGTGTGCAACGACTCGAAGCACAGCTGCAAGGGCTCGAACAGCTCGCGGTTGTCTTGCAGCACCTCGGGCGCAGGTGCTTGCGCGGCCGTCAACGAAGCATGGGCCCAGGCCCGGGTAACCCGCAGGCGTTCACGCAACGGCTTGAGCAACGCCCGGTAAGGCTCGGCTGACTCGCCCACCTGGGCTCTGAGCGCTTCACTGGCCTGTTGCATCGACAGCTCCGCAGCCAGGGCATCGATATCGCGCAGAAACAGGTCAGCAGCCATCCAGCGCGCCAGCAACAGCACTTCGCGGGTGACGCGCGCGGTGACATTGGGGTTGCCGTCACGGTCGCCGCCCATCCATGAGGCAAAGCGGATCGGCGCCGCTGCCAGTGGCAGGTGCAGGCCGGTGGCCTGGTGCAAGGCTTTATCGACCTTGCGCAAGTGGTGCGGGATGGCTTGCCAGAGCGAATGCTCGATCACCGCAAAGCCCCACTTGGCCTCATCCACCGGGGTCGGCCGGGTGCGGCGAATTTCTTCGGTGTGCCAGGCTTCGGCGATCAGCCGCTGCAGGCGCTCGCGGACCTGCTCGCGCTCGGCGGGCGTCAGGTCGCGGTGATCCTGGGCCGCCAGTTGCGCGGCTATGGCGTCGTACTTCTGGATCAGGGTACGCCGCGCCACTTCGGTGGGGTGGGCGGTCAACACCAGTTCGATACTGAGCTTGCCCAGTTGCCGGGCCAGGGCATCGTCGCTGTGCCCGGCGGCCTTGAGCCGCGCCAGCAGCTCGGGCAGCACCCGGGCTTCGAAGGGCTCGGGCTGGCCGGCGTCGCGACGGCGAATCAGTTGGTACTGCTCGGCGATGTTGGCCAGGTTGAGAAACTGATTGAAGGCCCGGGCCACGGGCAGCAGTTGCTCTTCGGCCAGGTCATTGAGGGTCGAGCTCAGTTGCTCGGCAGCGCCGCTGCGGTCGGCCTTGGCACTGCGGCGGATGTCCTCGATGGTCTGCAAAAACGCTTCGCCATGCTGTTCGCGCACGGTGTCGCCCAACAACTCGCCCAACAAATGAACATCTTCACGCAAGCGCACATCGATATCAGTCATCAGCCCTGTCTCCGGCATTCGGGAAAACCGCTCTGGGTCCAGAGTGCCGCAGTCGCGCTTGCGCTTCAAGGCAGAGCCATGGCTGAACTAAGCTCAACGCAGGCACACAGGAGAACATCATGAAAATCCGTGATCTTGCCCGGCACTGGGAACAGCACGCCAAAGGCTCGCTGAGCCCTACCGGCCATGCCCTGCACCTGGACATGGAAGCGGCGGCGCGCCTGGCGGCCCTGGCCGAGATGTACCCCAAGCGCCAGCCCGAGGAACTGCTCGGCGAACTGCTGGGGGCAGCGCTTGAAGAGCTGGAAGCCAGCTTTCCCTATGTCCAGGGCTCGCAAGTGATTGCCAGCGACGAAGAAGGTGACCCGCTGTATGAAGACATCGGCCCGACCCCGCGTTTTCTCGCGCTGTCACGCCGCTACCTGCACACGATGAGCAGCACCGGGGATGCCAAAAAGCCCTGATTGATCCCGCCTCCAGCCGCGTTGCGGGCGCCTGCGCAGGCGCTCGCGAACCGCGGGCACGCCTGAAAGTTCAACGAAAAACCAACTGACCGATCAGTCAGAAAAAGCCGCAACCACGCGGTGATTTTTTCTGAACTATTCAAAAAACCCTTCGGTCACAGCCAATAGCCATCACGGCAAAACCCACTCAGAACCGGGTCAGAGCAGCCCCGGAAGCTGATCGGTCGCGCCGATGGACTGTTACGGAATTCGTTGTTCATCAGGAGTGATCCAATGGAGCTGACCACCATGAAGACCCGTACCTCACCCCCTTCATCCACCCACCTGCGCGGGCTCAAGCTGGCCGCGCTGGCACTGGGCAGCAGCCTGGTCCTGGCCGGCTGTGCCGGTAACCCTCCCACCGAGCAGTACGCTGTCACGCAATCGGCGGTCAATTCCGCTGTCAGCGCTGGCGGTACCGAATTCGCCGCCGTCGAAATGAAGGCCGCGCAGGACAAGCTCAAACAGGCGGAAATAGCCCTGCACGACAAGCACTACGACGACGCCAAGCGCCTGGCCGAGCAGGCCGAGTGGGATGCCCGCGTCGCCGAGCGCAAGGCCCTGGCGGCCAAGGCCGAGAAAGCCGTGCAGGACGCCCATCAGGGAGTTCAGGACCTGCGTGAGGAAGGCATGCGCAGCGTCGAATGACGCCCGCCAACCGCCCCGTGTATTCGTCATCGATCAAAGGATGAACCATTATGCGTAACCACGTGATGATCCCAGCCCTTCTGGCCCTGAGCATTGGCCTGGCCGCCTGCTCGACGCAGCCGAACGCCAACCTGGAGTCGGCCCGGAACAACTTCTCTGCCCTGCAGAGCAACCCCCAGGCGACCAAGGTCGCAGCCCTTGAAACCAAGGAGGCCCAGGATTGGCTGAACAAGGCCGACAAGGCCTACATGGACAAGGAGGATCAGAAGAAGGTCGACCAACTCGCCTACCTGACCAACCAGCGGGTTGAAGTGGCCAAGCAGACCATTGCCCTGCGCACCGCCGAAGGCAACCTGAAAAACGCTGCGGCCCAGCGTGCCCAAGCCCGCCTCGATGCCCGCGATGCACAGATCAAGAAGCTGCAGGACAGCCTCAATGCCAAACAGACCGACCGTGGCACCCTGGTGACCTTTGGTGATGTGCTGTTCGACTTCGACAAGGCCACCCTCAAGAGCAGCGCTTACCCGAACATCACCAAGCTTGCGCAGTTCCTCCAGGAAAACCCTGACCGCAAGGTGATCGTCGAGGGTTACACCGACAGCAAGGGCGGCGCCAACTACAACCAGTCGCTGTCCGAGCGGCGCGCGGCTGCCGTGCGCATGGCGCTGGTACGGGCGGGGGTAGATCCGGCGCGGATCGTTGCCCAGGGTTACGGCAAGGAGTATCCGGTTGCCGATAACACCAGCAACTCGGGGCGTGCGCAGAACCGTCGGGTGGAAGTGACCATCTCCAACGACAACCAGCCGGTGGCGCCGCGCTCGGTCAGCCAGTTGAATTGAGGGTTGCTGTGCAGTAACAAGAATCCCGCCGAGTATGGCGGGATTCTTGTTTGGCTTGCGGGCCTCATCGCTGGCAAGCCAGCTCCCACAGTGTGACGCGATGCTTTTACTCCTGGATTTCTTGCGGGGTCTCCTGCCCCAGGCAGCGCACCGCCTGCTTCTTGCTATTCACCAGTACGCCGGTCAGGCCCTTCTGCGCGGTGTCGAACAACACCAGTACGCCATCAACGCATTGCGCAACCTGAGTAGCCGGCTGCAGGGATATCTTGTAATCCTCACCCGGAATGGTCTTGAGCATGGTGAAGTCGGACAACAGCAAGGCATCCTCCGGCTTGGCGAAATGCAGGTACCCGTAGTACCACAGGGCACCTACGGTACCGATGATGCTGCAGACACCGGTAATGATCAGCGGGATGGCGTTGCGTTCTTCACTCATTGCGACTTCTCGTCAGGGTAATTGGGGACTTCGGCCAGGCGCCGCAGCCCGTTGAAATGGCTCGGGTCGTCCAGAAAGCGCAACATGACCTGGCGCCAGGTCTTGTCGGCAAAGGTCTGCACATGCCCGCCACGGGTCAACTGCAACACCCTTGGCGGTGGCGCAGCCTGATACAACTGGATGCCGTTGACCAGCGGCACGATAGGATCATCGATGCTGTGAAAGAACAGCTTGGGTGGAGTCTTGAGCCGCGCGATCGAATGAATCGCACTGTCGCCATCGGGCACCAGCCATGACAAGGGCACCTGCAGCGGCCAGGTCATCCACGAGTTGCTCAAGGCAAAGCGCCCGACCTGGCGATAGCTGGCCGGCACTCCATCGAAGACCATGGCTTTGAAACGCTCGGCCTGGCGCGGATGTTCGGCCAGGTAGTGGATGGCCAGCGAACCACCCAGGCTCTGGCCGAGCAGGACCTGTGGCTTGCCCTGCACTTCGGGCGCGTTGTCCAGCCAGTCCAGCGCGGCGGCGATGTCCTGATACACCTCAGGCAGCTTGGGCTTGCCCTCGGACAAGCCATAACCACGGTAGTCGAGCAACAGCACCTGGTAGCCCTGCTCGGGCAACCACCAACTGCCGCCCAGGTGCCAGGCCAGGTTGCCGCCATTGCCATGCAGGTGCAGCACCGTGCCCTTGACCTCGACACCGGCCTTGGCCGGCAGCCACCAGCCGTGCAGGCGGGTGCCGTCGGCCGCCGTAAGGGGAATGTCGCGGTACGCGAGCTTGGCTTTCTCGGGGGTAAACGGCTGGCCAGGCTCGGGATAGAACAACAGCGAACTGCAACCACCCAGACTCAGCAGCACCAGCAGCAGGCCCAGGGGCCTGCGCCATGCATCAGAGAATGTTCGAGTAATCGGCTTCAATCCGGTCCAGGCTCAGGTGGTTGAGGAAGTTGGAGAAGCACATCCAGGCCGACAGCGCGTTGAGGTCGCGAAACTGCTCCGGCAGGTACTTGGGCGGTTCCACCAGGCCTTCATCGACCAGTTGGCGCAAGGTGCGCATGTCTTCAAGGGTGGTCTTGCCGCAGAACAACAAGGGGATCTGTTCGAGCTTGCCCTTGCGCACGGCCAACTGAATATAGTTGTAAACCATGATAAAGCCCTTGAGGTAGGACAAGTCCTTGGTAAACGGCAAGCCGTTGGGCACCGATCCACGGAACACCCGGCTTGCGTTGCCGTAGCTCTCGGCCATCTCGAAGCCCTGGGCGCGGAAAAACTCGTAGACCTGCATGAAGTCCGCCCCCTCCTCGACCATGTGGATGGCGCGGGTGCGGTTGGTCAACTTGCGCAGGCGACTGGGATAGGAGGCAAAGGCGATCACCTCCATGAGAATCGCCAGGCCTTCCTGAGTCACGGTCGATGACGGCGGGCCCTTGGCCAGGAAGGTGCAGATCGGCTGGTTCAGGCCGTTGAGCGTGGTACCGACGTGCACCAGGCCTTCATGCACCTCCAGCGCGCGCACATCACGGCTGTTGAACATGGCGTCGGCGCGGATCTTGATATAGTCGGCACCGGCGGCGGCGTCGGCAACGATACCGTCGGACTCGAACACCCGGATGGTGTCCTCGGCCTCGTTGAACACCTTGTTCAGACGGCCCTGAAGCAGCTCCACCGCTTGCTTGGCGGTGAGGTTCTTCGGTTCGTCCTTGAGGTCGCCACGGCCATCGATGTTGTTCAGGTAGTCCGAGAGCATCAGGCCCAGGTCGGCCAGGGTCGGGTCCCCGGCATGAAAGGCGTCGGAGGCGGCGCCATACAGCTCCTGGGAAATCAGGCCGAAATCCTCGGTGCCGCGCGCCTCCAGCATGCGCACCACCATGCGGTATTCCTTGCACATGCGCCGCATGATCTGCCCGACCGGGTTGAACTGGCCAAGCTGGCGGGTGATGTCGCGCTCGATGTTCTGGAACTCGAGCTTGACCGCCGCCGAGTCGAACGACAACGGCCGGCCTTGATAGTAGGCGCGGTCAACCGCCGGCATCTGCTTGCCCTTGGCCTTGAGAAACCCGTGGCGGATGCTGTCGTCCCACTTCACCGCATCGAGCACGCGAATGGGCGTTTGCGCCAGGACAATGCGGTCTGACAGGGCACGTATCGTCTGCTGGTACTCGTCCACCCTACACTCCTTGATTGGTTCTATTACTTGCCGGCCCGCGTAAAGCGCGCCACTTCGATGAACAGGTCGGAGTTGGCCGGGTCATCCAGGTAGGCCATGACCCGCTCCACCGGACTGTCGATCAGCACGCCATCGCCGTTGTCCTCTGGCACCGTGTAGCTACGGCCGCTGAGCTCTTTCTTCTGCACGGCCTGGTTGACCTGTTCGACGTCGAGGTTGTAGATCACCAACTGCTTGCCGTCGATGACGTCGAAGCCGCCGATCAGGAAGTTGCCGCCCAGACGCTTGGGCACTCCGGCCGAGAGGTACCAGCGATTGCCATGCCGGGACACGGTGAAGGCGTACTCGTCGCGCTTCTTGTCCTTGCCGGTGGTCACCGCCTTGTAGGCATTGCCGCCGCTACGGCTGATCTGCAGGGTCAGCGGCTCGCCCCAGGCGTCCTTGCTGGTCCATTTGCCGAGCAGCACCCGGGGCGCCGCCTCGTTGCTGGGAATCGGCTCGTTGAAGGTGACCAGACAACCGCCCAGCAGCAAGAACGACAATGCCAACAGCAGGGTTCTGGCTTTCATCAACCTCTCCTTGAAATAGGTTCGCGCCTTACACCGACGCCAGTACCAGATGCAGGTACCGGGTAAGAATAGCGAGCTTCGGCGCTTCAGCCTGGGCCTGTTCAGCGTCGAGCAGGCCCTGATATTCCATCTGCTCGATAATCGCCGTCAACACCAGGGCATCTTGCTGTGGCTGACACGAGCCTACCACTTGCAGGATCTGCACCGCGCCGCGCAGCAGAATCTGCTCGTGCAGCTTGACCAGTTCAGCCAGGCGCGGGCACAACAGCGCCTCCTGGCGAAAGGCCTGCTCGGCCATGAGAAAGTCGCGGCGGTTATGCAACTGGCGCTGCACATAGTCGCAGGTCATCTTCGCCACTTCATCGGCCAGGCGCGCCCGCCACTGCGAGCTGCCATCGTCCTGGGCGAGTAACTGGCGCAGCACCACCTCGGTGTTCTCCCAGAGTTTGGCCAGGTACGCGGCACTGCGTTCGACGTACTGGGCGAAGGTGTCGGTGAGCAGGTCTTCGATGTCTTTGAAGTAATAGGTGGTGGCCGACAAGGGCACCCCGGCCTCGGCCGCCACTGCGCGGTGGCGTACCCCGCGTACCCCGTCACGTACGACGATGCGCATGGCCGCGTCGAGAATCTGCTGGCGGCGCAGCTCGCTGCCTTCACGGCTGGCCTTGCGGCCCTGGTACTGCACGCTTTCGGCCACCGCTGTAGCCACGCCGGCGGCACCTTGTTGAGTCATTGCGGGAGTCACTGCTGGTCTACCCCAAAACTTGGATCCGATAAATGAATTTCTTGCAGGCATGAAAAAGCCGCCCCGGAAGGCGGCTTGTTCAGTTCACTCAGGCCTCTGGGCGCATGTGCGGGAAGAGGATCACGTCGCGAATCGACGGCGAGTTGGTCAGCAGCATCACCAGGCGGTCGATGCCGATGCCTTCACCGGCGGTTGGCGGCATGCCGTACTCCAGGGCGCGGACGAAGTCGGCATCGTAGTGCATGGCTTCGTCGTCACCGGCGTCCTTGTCGGCCACCTGGGCCATGAAACGCTCGGCCTGGTCTTCGGCATCGTTGAGCTCGGAGTAGGCATTGGCGATCTCGCGGCCACCGATGAACAGCTCGAAGCGGTCGGTGACGTTCGGATTGTCGTCGTTGCGACGGGCCAGCGGCGAGACTTCGAACGGGTACTGGGTGATGAAGTGCGGCTGCTCCAGCTTGTGCTCGACCAGCTCTTCGAAAATCATCACCTGCAGCTTGCCCAGGCCTTCAAAGCCAAGGACTTTGGCACCGGCCTTCTTGGCGATAGCGCGGGCCTTGTCGATGTCGTTGAGATCGTCAGCGGTCAGCTCGGGGTTGTACTTGAGGATCGAGTCGAACACCGACAGGCGCACGAACGGCTCGCCGAAGTGGAACACCTTCTCACCGTACGGCACGTCGGTGCTGCCCAGTACCAGTTGCGCCAGTTCGCGGAACAGCTCTTCGGTCAGGTCCATGTTGTCTTCGTAGTCAGCATGGGCCTGGTAGAACTCGAGCATGGTGAACTCGGGGTTGTGCCGGGTCGAAACGCCTTCGTTACGGAAGTTGCGGTTGATTTCGAAGACTTTCTCGAAGCCACCCACCACCAGACGCTTGAGGTACAGCTCCGGGGCGATACGCAGGAACATCTGCATGTCCAGCGCGTTGTGATGGGTCTCGAACGGCTTGGCCGCGGCGCCACCAGGGATGGTTTGCAGCATCGGCGTCTCGACTTCAAGGAAGTCGCGGGCCATCAGGAAGTTGCGGATGTGCGCAATGACCTGCGAGCGGACGCGGAAGGTGTGACGGGTTTCTTCGTTGACCATCAGGTCGACGTAGCGCTGGCGATAGCGCTGTTCGGTGTCGGTCAGGCCATGGTGCTTGTCCGGCAGCGGACGCAGCGACTTGGTCAGCAGGCGCACGCTGGTCATCTCGACGTACAGGTCGCCCTTGCCGGAACGAGCCAGGGTACCTTCGGCGGCAATGATGTCGCCCAGGTCCCAGGTCTTGACCGCAGCCAGGGTTTCTTCAGGCAGGGTCTTGCGGTTGACATAGACCTGGATGCGCCCGGTCATGTCCTGGATCACCATGAACGAGCCACGGTTGAGCATGATGCGGCCGGCAACCTTGACCGGAATCGCTGCAGCTTCCAGCTCTTCCTTGGTCTTGTCGACATACTGTTTCTGCAGGTCGTTGCAGTAGCTGTCACGGCGGAAGTCGTTGGGGAAGGCATTACCCTTGGCGCGTTCGGCTGCAAGTTTTTCCTTGCGCAGCGCGATCAGGTTGTTTTCTTCCTGTTGCAGGTCTTGCGGGTCGAGTTGTACGTCGCTCATGTCGTCATTTTTTCCATCTGGATTCAGTCTCCCCTGCCTGTGGCAGGGGATCGCGGGACAAACCCGCTCCCTCTGGGAACGGGCCGGTCGCCTTACAGGCCTTGCTTGAGGCTGGCCTCGAGGTATTCGTCGATATCACCGTCGAGCACCTTGTCGCAGTCGCTGCGCTCGATGTTGGTGCGCAGGTCCTTGATTCGCGAGGCGTCGAGCACGTACGAACGGATCTGGTGACCCCAGCCGATGTCCGACTTGCTGTCTTCCAGAGCCTGGGAGGCAGCACTGCGCTTCTGCATTTCCAGCTCGTACAACTTGGCCCGCAGCATTTTCATGGCGGTGTCTTTGTTGGCGTGCTGGGAGCGTTCGTTCTGGCAGCTGACCACGGTGTTGGTCGGCACGTGGGTGATACGCACCGCCGAGTCGGTGGTGTTTACGTGCTGACCACCGGCGCCCGAGGAGCGGTAGGTGTCGATGCGCAGGTCCGACGGGTTGATCTCGATCTCGACCTTGTCGTCGATCTCGGGCGACACGAACACGGCCGAGAACGAAGTGTGGCGGCGCGCGCCGGAGTCGAACGGGCTCTTGCGTACCAGGCGGTGCACGCCGATCTCGGTGCGCAGCCAGCCAAAGGCGTACTCGCCCTTGATGTGCACGGTGGCACCCTTGATGCCGGCGACGTCACCTTCGGACAGCTCCATGATGGTGGCGTCGAAGCCACGCTTGGAAGCCCAGCGCAGGTACATACGCAGCAGGATGTTGGCCCAGTCCTGGGCTTCGGTGCCGCCGGAACCGGCCTGGATGTCCAGATAGGCGTTGTTCGGGTCCATCTCGCCGCTGAACATACGGCGGAATTCCAGCTTCGCCAGACCTTCTTCAAGACGAGCCAGCTCGGCGACGACATCGTCCGCTGCGCCTTCATCGTCTTCTTCAACGGCCATGTCGAGCAGATCACGAGCATCGGCCAGACCGCTGGACATCTCATCCAGGGTCTCGACAATCTGTGCCAGCGCAGAACGTTCGCGGCCCAGTTCCTGGGCGTATTCGGGCTTGTTCCAGACGTTTGGGTCTTCAAGCTCGCGGTTAACTTCGATCAGGCGCTCATGCTTGTGATCGTAGTCAAAGATACCCCCGAATGGACTCGGAACGCTCGGTCAGGTCCTTGATGGTGTTCAGGATCGGTTGGATTTCCATGGGCGGGCAGCTCTCGTGCGTATTCTGTAGAAAAGCCGGAGAGTATAACCGAGTCTGAAAGCCGACGGCAGCCCGTCTAGCGGCAACCTGTGGGAGCGGGCCCCGCGATGGCCATCGGTATCTACACATCTCTAATCCTGATCTATGAAGATGGCTCAGGGGTGGTCTGCGCATGTGTGCTTATCCAGTTGATGTGGCGAGGCTGCCGGCCCGTTGGCGCTTTGCGGGCCATCCATGGCCCTCCACCCCCTCCATCGGCGCTCCACTCGGCCTACTGAAGTCGCTGCAGATCAAGATCAAGATCAACAGCGCGGTGTGATCACAAATGTGGTGTGCGACCTCACCCAGCAAGAGCGAAGCGAATTGTGCTGTTGATCTGGCTTTTGATTTTTTCGCGATTTCAGGAGGCCGAGTGGAGCACCGATGGAGGGGGTGGAGGCCCATGGATGGGCCGCAAAGCGCCGAGGGACATGGATGTCCCTTCGGCGCGGCCCCCGGAGTCGGTGCGTAAGGAGGGAACCCGGAGCGCAGCGCAGGGCCGGATGATTGAGCGAGCGGTTTTGCTTACTTTTTCCACCCCCCGTGT
>NZ_JAMDGZ010000022.1 GCF_028656935.1 Pseudomonas rubra | reverse complement strand
CTTGCCCCGCGATAGCTTCACCGCCGAACCAGCAACACCCCACTCTCCATGTGATGGGTATACGGAAACTGGTCGAACAACGCACACCGTTCGATGCGATGTGTGTCGCTCAGCTGGGCGATGTTGGCCGCCAGGGTTTCCGGGTTGCAGGAGATGTACAGGATATTGTCGAAGCGCCGGGTCAGTTCGCAGGTGTCCGGGTCCATGCCGGCGCGTGGCGGGTCGACGAACACGCTGCCGAACTGGTAGCTCTTCAGGTCAATGCCTTCCAGGCGGCGGAACGGGCGGACCTCGTTGAGGGCCTCGGTCAGCTCTTCAGCCGACAGGCGCACCAGGCGCACATTATCCACAGCGTTGTCGTCGAGGTTGTGCAGGGCAGCATTCACCGAGGTCTTGCTGATCTCGGTGGCCAGCACCTTGCGTACCCGGGTGGCCAGGGGCAGGGTGAAGTTGCCGTTGCCGCAGTACAACTCGAGCAGGTCGTCCTGGCGCTCGCCGAGGGCCTCATAGGCCCAGTTGAGCATCTTCTGGTTGACCGCGCCGTTGGGCTGGGTGAAGGCGCCTTCGGGCTGGCGATAGCGGAAGGTGCGCCCGGCAACCTGCAGTTCTTCGACCGCGTAATCGCGACCGATGACCACGCGTTTGCCCTTGGAGCGGCCGATGATACTCACGCCCAGGTCGCTGGCCAGTTGCTGCGCGGCGGCTTGCCAGTGCTCGTCCAGTGGGCGGTGATAGCACAGGGTAATCATCGCATCACCCGCCAGGGTGGTGAGGAACTCCACCTGGAACAGCTTGAAGCTCAGTGCCGAACTGGCCTGCCAGGCGGCCTTGAGCCGCGGCATCAGGTCGTTGATCTGCAGGCTGGCAATCGGGAAGTCTTCAATCAGGATCGGCGTGTACTTCTCGCCCGGGGCGAACATCGCATAGAAGCGCTGCTCGTTCTCGCGCCACAGGCGGAACTCGGCGCGCAGGCGATAGTGCTCGCGCGGCGAGTCGAATACCGCAGGCTCGGGTGCCGCAAACGGTGCCAGCAGCTCGCGCAGGCGGGCGACCTTGGCGTCGAGCTGTTGGGTGTAGGTCGAAGGGTCTAAGACAGCACTCATGCGTTGAACCAGCCCAGCTTGATGACGAACAGGATCGAGAGGATCACCAGCGCCGCGTTGAGGTCACGGGCACGGCCGGAGAGCAGCTTGATCGCAGTCCAGGCAATGAAACCGAAGGCGATGCCGTTGGCGATCGAGTAGGTCAGCGGCATGGCCAGAGCGGTGACAACCACCGGTGCGGCTTCGGTAATGTCGTCCCAGTTTATTTCAGCCAGGCCCGAAGCCATCAACACGGCGACGAACAACAGCGCAGGGGCCGTGGCGAACGCTGGCACGCTACCGGCCAGCGGGGCGAAGAACAGCGCCAACAGGAACAGGATGGCCACGACGATGGCGGTCAGGCCGGTGCGGCCACCGGCGCTGACACCGGCAGCCGACTCGATGTAGCTGGTGGTGGTCGAGGTGCCCAGCAGGGAGCCGGCCATGGCGGCGGTGCTGTCAGCGATCAGCGCGCGGCCCATTTTTGGCATGTGGCCGTCCTTGCGCATCAGCCCGGCACGCTTGGCGACACCGATCAGGGTACCGGAGTTGTCGAACAGGTCAACGAACAGGAAGGCGAAGATCACGCTGATCAGGCCAACGTCCAGGGCGCCCTTGATGTCCAGTTGCAGGAAGGTCGGTGCCAGCGACGGCGGCATCGACACCACGCCATTGAACGGGGTGACGCCCAGGGCGATCGAGGCCACGGTCACCACCAGGATCCCGATCAGTACCGCGCCACGGACCTTCATGGCCTCCAGCGCAACGATCAGGAAAAAGCCCAGGGTGGCGAGGATCGGCGCCGGTTTCTTCAGGTCGCCGAGGCCGACCAAAGTAGCTTTGTTGTCGACGACGATGCCCGCGTTGTGCAGGGCGATCAGCGCCAGGAACAGGCCGATACCGGCAGCAATCGCCGAGCGCAGCGGCAGCGGGATGCTGTTGACGATCCATTCACGGATGCGAAAGATCGACAGCAGGAAGAAGCACACTGCGGAGATGAACACCGCGCCCAGGGCCACCTGCCAGGTGTGGCCCATGTGCAGGACCACTGTGTAGGTGAAGAAGGCGTTCAGGCCCATGCCCGGTGCCAGGGCAATCGGGTAGTTGGCGATCAGGCCCATGGTGGTCGAACCGATGGCCGCTGCCAGGCAGGTGGCGACGAACAGCGCACCCTTGTCCATGCCGGTCTCGCCGAGGATGCTCGGGTTGACGAACAGGATGTAGGCCATGGCCAGGAAGGTGGTCACGCCCGCGAGAATCTCAGTGCGGACATTAGTGTCGTGTGCTTTTAGTTGAAACAGCCTTTCCAGCATGCCTGCTCCCCGTGGCGCTCCCGGCGCCGTGAATGTATCGACCCAGTTAGCAAAGCACAGACTGTACCGGGAGACTGTGGTTTTTCCCTGGGCCGGAAAAAAGCCGCGCATCATACCAGCATGCTCGGGCTGCGGTAATTAATGTCGCGATACACTGCAGATATCTGCAGGTTCTGCGCCGATCCCGCCATCTCGAGATAACCATGCCGTGCAACTGACCGACCACCGCGACCTTACCCCGGCCCAGCGCGAGCAACTGCTCGAGATCCAGCTGCTGCCGGGGCAGCAGCGATATGCCGGCGACATGACCTGCGCGCTGTACACCCTGTTCAGTAGTGACAGCCCCGACATACGTGGTGTGGCGCTGCTGGTGGAGAACGTGCCGCAAGCCTTCCTGCTGCTCCAGCGTGGGGCGTTCCTGCCGTGTTGGGCCAGGATTGATGCCGCGATCATCAATGCCCTGCAGGTGGATCGGCGGCGACAGGGCCATGGTCTGGGACGATTTTGCATGCAAGCGTTGCCAGACCTGGTTCGCAGTTTGTGGCCCGAGGTGCGCTGCCTGCAGTTGTCGGTAGACCCTGACAATCACGCCGCCCTGGCGCTTTACCGCGGCACTGGCTGGGTCGACAGCGGTGATGGCTTCCGGGCGCGCAAGGGCTACGAGTGTCAACTGACCCTGGCGCTGTGAGCGACTAGACTTTCTGAAGACCCTGGCGGAGAGCTATTGATGACCCACAGAGCCCTGATCGTAGTTGCCGAAGGCGTGGACGACCTGCAAAGCGTGACCCTGATCGACATACTGCGCCGTGCCGAGATAGAGGTGGTGGTGGCCAGTATCGAAGGCCGGCGCATGCTCACCTGCGCCCGAGGCACGCGCTTGACTGCCGACGGCATGCTGGTTGATCTGTTGGCCCAGCCGTTTGACCTGATGGTCTTGCCCGGGGGCGAGAAGGGTGTGCAGCACATGGCTGTACACCAACCCTTGGCGCAGCAAGTGAAGGACCAGGCCAGGGCCGGTAAGTTTTTTGCTGCGATTGGCGAGGGGCCGTTGGCCCTGCAGGACTATGGCGTGTTGCGCCAGCGGCGCATGACCTGTGATGCGGATGCCAGCCACCAGTTGTCCGGGTGCACTTTTGTCGATCAGCCAGTGGTGGTGGATGGTAATTGCATCACCGCGCAGGGTTCGGCGGCGGCGTTGGAGTTCGCCTTGGTACTGGTTGAGCAGGTGGCAGGCAAGGTGGTGCGCAAGCGGGTGGCGGTTGAGCTGGGGGTGTGACTATCGCGGGGCAAGCCCGCTCCCAGAGTGGGAGCGGGCTTGCCCCGCGATGATGCGCTCACTGCTTATGCATATGATCGCGCCCAGCCAAGGTCGGGAACAGCTTGATCCACACCCCGGTCACCACCAATGTCCCGACCCCGCCCAGCACCACCGCCGGCACCGTGCCGAACCAGTGCGCGGTTACCCCTGATTCGAACTCGCCAAGCTGGTTCGACGCTCCGATGAACAGCCCGTTCACCGCACTCACACGGCCGCGCATCTCATCCGGTGTCTCCAGTTGCACGAAGGCGCCGCGAATCACCATGCTGATCATATCGGCCGCGCCTAGCACTGCCAGCACCGCCAGGGAGAACCAGAACGAGGTAGACAGGCCAAAAGCGATGGTCGCCACACCAAATACCCCCACCGCAGTGAACATCACCCGGCCGACCTTGCGCTCTACCGGAAAGTGCGCCAGCCACAGTGACATCAACAAGGCGCCCACCGCCGGTGCCGAGCGTAACAGGCCAAGGCCCCAGGGTCCGGTCAGCAGGATGTCCTTGGCAAACACCGGCAACAGTGCGGTAGCGCCACCCAGCAGCACGGCGAACAGGTCCAGGGAGACCGCACCAAGGATGTCCGGGCGGCTGCGGATAAAACGAATGCCAGCCAGCAGCGACTCGAGGCTGGCGCGGCCCTGTATGGCCGGTTGCTGACGCGACACCAGGCCCAGGGTAAGGGCGCAGGCAATCAAGTACAGCGCAACCGTTGGGCCATACACCCAGACGCTGTCAATGGCATAGAGAAAACCACCCACCGCCGGTGCGACGATGGTCGCTGCCTGCATGGCTGAAGCCGATGCCGCCACCGCGCGGGGAAACAGCGCAGCAGGCACCACGTTCGGCAGCAGTGCCTGTGTCGCCGGCATCTCGAAAGAGCGTGCACTGCCAAGCAAAAACGCCAGCAGGAAGATCAGTTCGCGGCTGACGCTGTGAGAGCTGCTGGCAACCACCAGTACCAGGGCGATCATGGCCTGGGCGCTCTGGCACAGGGCGGCGACCCGACGCCGGTCATAACGGTCGGCGACGTGCCCGGTGTGCAGCATGAACAGCACCCGCGGGGCGAATTCCACCAGCCCCACCAGGCCCAGGTCGAGGACACTGCCGGTCAACTGGTAGAGGTGCCAGCCGATCGCCACGGTGAGCATCTGGAAGCCGCTGGCGGTAAACACCCGGGCCAGCCAGAAGGCCAGGAAAGGGCGGTGATGGCGCAACAGCGCAGTTGGGTCTGACATCGGCGAAACAGAGCCTCGGCGAGGGGAAGCGGTGCAGATTATCACCACTTTGTAACACTAGGTTGCGAAGCATTCCGCTGTAGCGGGGCGGGCGCACTGTTTTGGGGCGTGGCAAGGGGGTGAGACAACTGGTCACGCGGCAATCAACCACACAAGCGCCAGGACCGTTCAGGACTATCCTTTCATGCAACCGTTGATCTGGATCAATAGTTTCATTTGCAACGGTATGGCCAGACGGCCGAATTCCCTGCGATGTGATGTTTACAGAACAATTCCAACTTGCCGCACTCAACTACCGTGGGGGCAGTTGGCGCCAAGGCCACCGCCTGACGCCGGATTACCTGACAGAGGAAGCACTATGTTCGGATTAGAGGCTCTAGATCTCGCCCGAATTCAGTTCGCGTTTACCGTGTCCTTTCACATCCTGTTCCCGGCCATCACCATTGGCCTGGCGAGTTACCTGGCTGTTCTCGAAGGGCTGTGGCTGAAAACCAACAACAGCGTCTACCGTGACCTTTACCATTTCTGGTCAAAGATCTTTGCCGTCAACTTCGGCATGGGGGTGGTCTCGGGCCTGGTCATGGCCTACCAGTTCGGCACCAACTGGAGCAAGTTCTCCGACTTCGCCGGCTCCGTCACCGGGCCGCTGCTGACGTATGAAGTGCTGACTGCCTTCTTCCTCGAGGCCGGATTCCTCGGTGTCATGCTCTTTGGCTGGAACCGTGTCGGCCGTGGCCTGCACTTCTTCGCCACGGTGATGGTCGCCATCGGCACACTGATCTCGACCTTCTGGATCCTCGCCTCCAACAGCTGGATGCAGACTCCTCAGGGCTACGAAATCGTCAACGGTGTGGTGATCCCGGTCGACTGGTTCGCAGTGATCTTCAACCCGTCCTTCCCCTACCGCCTGGCCCACATGGCCACCGCAGCCTTTGTCGCGACCGCGTTCTTCGTCGGCGCTTCGGCAGCCTGGCACCTGTTGCGCGGCCGTGATAACCCGGCGATTCGCAAGATGCTCTCGATGGCCATGTGGATGGCCCTGATCGTGGCGCCGGTGCAGGCCGTGATTGGCGACTTCCATGGCCTCAATACCCTCAAGCACCAGCCGGCGAAAATCGCTGCAATCGAGGGCCACTGGGAAAACAAGCCGGGCGAGCCGACCCCGCTGATCCTCTTCGGTATTCCCGACATGGAGGCCGAAATCACCCGCTTCAAGGTGGAGATCCCGGCGCTGGGCAGCCTGATTCTGACCCACAGCCTGGACAAGCAAGTGCCGGCGATGAAGGAGTTCCCGAAAGAAGACCGGCCAAACTCGACCATCGTGTTCTGGTCGTTCCGGGTCATGGTTGGCTTAGGCATGCTGATGATCTTTGTCGGCCTCTGGAGCCTGTGGCTGCGCAAGAGCGACAAGCTCTACAGCTCGCGCCCGTTCCTGTACCTGACCCTGTGGATGGGCCCGTCCGGCCTGATCGCCATCCTCGCCGGCTGGTTTACCACTGAAATCGGTCGCCAACCCTGGGTGGTCTACGGACTGATGCGCACCGCCGATGGTGTCTCCAACCACAGTTACGGCCAGCTCGGCCTGACGCTGGTGATGTTCGTGGTGGTCTACTTCGCGCTGTTCGGTACCGGCCTGGGTTACATGATGCGCCTGGTGCGCAAAGGTCCGAAGACCGGTGAAGGGGACGAGACCACTCCAGGTGGCCCGGGCCAGCAACGCACGCCGGCCCGTCCGCTGTCGGCCGCCGATGACGCGCATGAGCATGGCGATCACGCCAGCCTGAACAAGGGGAACTGAATCATGGGTATTGATCTTCCGCTGATCTGGGCCGTGATCATCATCTTCGGCATCATGATGTACGTGGTCATGGACGGCTTTGACCTGGGCATTGGCATCCTCTTCCCGTTCGTCAAGGCCGAGCAGGACCGCGACGTGATGATGAACACCGTCGCACCGGTCTGGGATGGTAACGAAACCTGGCTGGTACTGGGCGGCGCCGCACTGTTCGGCGCCTTTCCGATGGCCTATGCCGTGGTGCTGTCGGCGCTGTACCTGCCGTTGATGCTGATGCTGGTCGGCTTGATCTTCCGCGGCGTGGCCTTCGAGTTCCGCTTCAAGGCGACTGCTGCCAAGCGCCACTTGTGGGACAAGGCGTTCATCGGCGGCTCGCTGGTGGCAACCTACTTCCAGGGTGTGGCCCTGGGTGCCTTCATCGAAGGTTTCGAGGTGGTCAATCGCAACTACGTTGGCGGCAGCCTCGATTGGCTGACCCCGTTCAGCCTGTTCTGCGGCCTCGGTCTGGTTGTCGCCTACGCCTTGTTGGGCTGCACCTGGCTGATCATGAAAACCGAAGGCAAGCTGCAATTGCAGATGCACGACCTGGCGCGTCCCCTGGCCCTGGTGCTGTTGGCGGTGACGGGTATCGTCAGTATCTGGACGCCGCTGGCCCATCCGGATATCGCCACCCGCTGGTTCAGCCTGCCGAACCTGTTCTGGTTCCTGCCGGTACCGATCCTGGTGCTGGTGACTCTGTACGGCTTGCTGCGGGCCGTTGCGCGCAATGCCCACTACACCCCGTTCTTGCTGACCCTGGTGTTGATCTTCCTCGGCTACAGCGGCCTGGGTATCAGCCTGTGGCCGAACATCATCCCACCGTCGATTTCGATCTGGGAGGCTGCGGCGCCACCACAGAGCCAGGGCTTCATGCTGGTCGGGACCTTGTTCATCATCCCGTTCATCCTCGGTTACACCTTCTGGAGCTACTACGTGTTCCGCGGCAAGGTGACCCACGAAGATGGCTACCACTAGGGGAGCATGGCAATGACTGGTAAAGGCTCGATTGACGAAGAGAAGAAACCGCTCTGGCAGCGTCTGGGCTGGTTGGCACTGATCTGGGCCGCTAGCGTGGCGAGCCTGGCACTGGTCGCCTGGCTGATGCGCCTGTTCATGAGTGCGGCCGGATTGAGCACGCACTAAACGTTATTTCCCATCCCGCCTTGCGGCGGTTTACAGCCCTTCGCAGCGTCAGTTGCGGAGGGTTTTTTTTGCTCTGTGGAAGTGGGCTATTTACGCGCCTTGAGCACCACGAACTTAGGTGTCGCTGCCACCTGTTCAACCCCACGGAACAGGCGTGCCAGCTTGCTGTGATAACCCAGGTGACGATTGCCGACGATGTACAGCGCGCCGCCAACCACCAGGGCCTCGCGGGCTTGCTGGAACATGCGCCAGGCGAGGAAGTCACCGACCACCTGCTGCTGGTGGAACGGTGGGTTGCACAGCACCACATCCAGCGACTGCGGCGCTTGCCCGGCCAGGCCGTCGTCGGCGCGCACGGTCACTTCCCGCTCACCCAGCGCTGCTTGCCAGTTCTCCCGGGCAGACTGCACCGCCATGTACGACTCATCCACCAGGGTGTAATGCGCTTGCGGGTTGGCCAGGGCACTGGCGATGGCCAGCACGCCGTTGCCGCAGCCCAGGTCCGCGACCCGGGCGCTGCCGAGGTCTTTGGGCAGGTGCGGGAGGAACGCCCGGGTGCCGATATCCAGGCCTTCTCGGCAGAACACATTGGCGTGGTTGAGTAGCTCAAGGCGTGGTGCGTCGAGTTGATAGCGGGTCGGGTAGGGGGAGACGAATGCCGGCTTTTCCTGGAAGGTGGCAATCAGCAGGCGGGCTTTTTTCTGTGCCAGCGACGCCTGGACCGGGCCGATGTACTTCTCCAGCAGGTCACCCGCCGCGCGGGGCAGGTGCTTGATCATGGCGCCGGCAACCACTTGCGCGCCGGGTGCCAACTGGCCCTGCAGGCGAATCAGTTGTTCTTCGAGCAAGGCCAGGGTTTTGGGCACGCGTACCAGCACGCGGTCGAACGGGCCCTGCCATGGAGCGCTGGCCGCAACGAACGGTACCGAGTCAAAGGCCAGGCCGTTGCGTACCAGGTTTTTTTCCAGGGCCAGCTGAGCCAGGTGCGAGTCGCCGCTGCTCAGCACCCAAACGTGGCGGGCCAGGCTGATGGCCAGGGCACCGAAACTGTCATTGAGCACCAGCACCCGAGTCGTTGCCGAGGGTGCCTGCTCGGCAAGGTGTTCCAGCAAATACTCGTCGGCAGCATCGAAGGCTTGCAGAGGATCGTTGGCTTGTTCGGGCTGGCGAAGCAGATCAAGTTCGGTGAAGGGGCTGGTCAGCAGGGGCATTGTTTATGGCTCTGAGGCATTGACGTGCGCGCGTGGCGCGTTTTACAGGGCCGTGATTCTACCGTGCTTTGAGGGGCTGCGGGGGGCGGCTCAGATCAGGCCGTTCATCACCGCAATGGCAATTGCGCCGGCTTTGTTGCTCGCGTTGGTTTTACTGATGATGATGCTGCGGATATGGAAGTTCACCGTGCTCTGCGACAGCGACAGGATGCAGGCGATGTCGGCGGCGGTCTTGCCGGCGGCGGACCACTTGAGCACTTCGCTTTCGCGGTCGGACAGTTTGTAGGACGGTGTGCCTTGCCCGGGGCGCCGGTCGAGCATCATCGTATGTAGCAGATTACACAGCCAGATGGTCTGGCCGGCCTTGTCGTAATGTTCTTCGAGGCTGATTGGCGTCTGGCTGCGGGCGACACTGAGTATGCTCAGGTTATGGCGCATATCGTGTGCCGATTGGCTCCAGCCATGGCACACGCCATAAGACTTGGCCTCCTCGCGCAAATGAGGGGTTTCGTGGAATACCGCGTCGCTCCACAGCAGCGGCATCAAGGAGCGTTGGCAGTGCGCCACGGTGGGGTCGATATCCAGGTAGTTGCACGCTTGATAGCGTTCATTCCAGGCAGCGGGATAATTGTTGAAAAACCTCACTTGAGGCGCCTGGGTCGCGATCTGCACGCGCATGCCGAACGCCAGAAATTCCATCTCCAATTGCTCGGCCAGCGAAACCGCGATGTTGAACATCCGCTGTTCGTCGGTTTCGGCAAGCAACTGTTCGAGTTGCTGTTCTTTCCAGTGCGGCATGGGAGCAATCTCAAGAGGGTGGATCCAAGACCCAATGGGTGCACCGTAGTGTAGGAAATGTCCGACGTTTTTGTTGGGTTTTTTGGCTATAGAAATGTAAACATTTCTGCAAGGCTGTTCTTTAAAAACCGTGATCGTGGCGATGTGATATCGGTTTGAAATCATTGGTTTGGTCGCTAGCGCACTTCTGTTTCAATTTCGCCTGCGACCGATGCCACTACAAACCAGCGGTGTTTCTCCTGCGGCGTTTGCGCCACACTGGGGCATCTGTTCTTTGGAGTAAATCATGACTGCCAGTGCTGAAAAGTTCACCCGCCAGACGCTGCTTGACGTCCAGCCGCTGACCCCCAGCCTGTTCAGCCTGCGTACCAGCCGCGACCAGGGCTTTCGTTTCCGCGCCGGGCAGTTTGCTCGGCTGGGGGTGAGCAAAGCCGACGGTAGTGTGGTCTGGCGTGCCTATTCGATGGTGTCATCGCCATTCGACGAACACCTGGAATTCTTTTCCATCGTGGTGCCGGGGGGAGAGTTCACCAGTGAACTGAGCCGCCTGAAAGAAGGTGACAGCCTGCTGATCGATCGCCAGGCCTTCGGCTACCTGACCCTGGACCGCTTTGTCGACGGCCGCGACCTGTGGTTGCTGGCGACCGGTACGGGGATCGCGCCGTTTTTGTCGATCCTGCAGGACTTTGAGGTGTGGGAGCGGTTCGAGTCGATCAAGCTGGTCTACTCCGTGCGCGAAGCCCGGGAGCTGGCGTACCTGGACCTGATCGCCGGGCTGGAACAACGTGATTATCTGGCCGAACATGCCGGTAAATTACAGTTCATTCCGGTTGTTACCCGCGAGCAGCACCCCGGTGCCCTAAACCTGCGCATTACCACCCTGATCGAGAATGGCGAACTGGAGCGCGCGGCAGGCCTGGCGCTGACGCCTGAGCATTCGCGGGTCATGCTCTGCGGCAACCCGCAGATGGTCGATGACACCCGCAAGGTGCTCAAGCAGCGCGAGATGAACCTTAGCCTGAGCCGCAGGCCAGGCCAGGTGGCGGTGGAGACATACTGGTAAGGCACAATGCAAACGGCGCCCGCAGGCGCCGTTTTTTATCCCGGTGTTCAGGGTTGGCGATTCTGCGCCTTGAGCAGGTCGCGGATTTCACTCAGCAGCTCTTCTTCCTTGGTTGGCACCGGCGGCAGGGTTGGCGCCTCGGCCTCTTCGCGTTTCAGGCGGTTGATGGCCTTGACGCCCATGAAGATCGCAAAGGCGACGATGATGAAGTCGAGGATGGTCTGGATGAACTTGCCATAAGCCATGACCACGGCCGGGACGTCGCCTTCAGCGGCCTTGAGGGTTACCGCCAGATCGCTGAAATCGACACCGCCAATCAGCAAACCGATCGGCGGCATGATCACGTCACCGACGAACGATGAAACGATTTTGCCAAAGGCGGCGCCGATAATGATACCGACAGCCATATCGACGACATTCCCTTTGACCGCGAAGGCCTTGAATTCACTGAGCACGCCCATGGTTTATTCCTTGTAACAGATGAGTTTGGTAAATGCAGTGTAAATCAGCTATGCGCTTCATGCTCCGCGCTGCTGCAGCAGACTGCGGTTATACCGAATAGTTTTGTCGTTTTCTGTGGCCGCCCAGGTGCCTGAGGTCGGCTATGATGGTGCCTTTTTCCAGAGGACCGTCCCATGGCCAAGGCCAAGCGCATGTACGGCTGCACCGAGTGCGGCGCGACCTTCCCGAAATGGGCCGGGCAATGCGGTGAATGCGGCGCCTGGAACACCCTGGTCGAGACCGTGCTGGAAAGCGGTGCGGCAGCAGCTCCCAGTGGGCGTACCGGCTGGGCCGGGCAACAGGCGCAGATCAAGACTCTGGCCGAAGTCAGCGTCGAAGAGATCCCGCGCTTCACCACCGCCAGTGCCGAGCTCGACCGGGTTCTGGGCGGCGGCCTTGTCGACGGTTCGGTGGTACTGATCGGTGGCGATCCGGGCATCGGCAAGTCGACCATCCTCTTGCAGACCTTGTGCAATATCGCCACGCGTATGCCGGCGTTGTACGTCACCGGCGAAGAATCCCAGCAGCAGGTGGCCATGCGTGCCCGGCGCCTGGGCCTGCCCCAGGACAAGCTGCGGGTCATGACCGAAACCTGTATCGAGACCATCATCGCCACTGCCCGGGTCGAAAAGCCCAAGGTCATGGTCATCGACTCGATCCAGACCATCTTCACCGAGCAGTTGCAGTCAGCGCCCGGTGGGGTTTCCCAGGTGCGTGAAAGCGCGGCCTTGCTGGTGCGTTATGCCAAGCAGAGCGGCACGGCGATCTTCCTGGTTGGTCACGTGACCAAGGAAGGTGCCTTGGCCGGGCCGCGCGTGCTCGAGCACATGGTCGATACCGTGCTGTATTTCGAAGGGGAGTCCGATGGGCGCCTGCGTTTGCTGCGCGCGGTGAAAAACCGCTTTGGCGCGGTCAACGAGTTGGGCGTGTTCGGCATGACTGACCGAGGCTTGAAGGAAGTCTCCAACCCCTCTGCGATCTTTCTTACGCGTGCCCAGGAAGAGGTTCCGGGCAGTGTGGTCATGGCCACCTGGGAAGGTACCCGGCCGATGCTGGTCGAGGTCCAGGCGCTGGTCGACGACAGCCACCTGTCCAATCCGCGGCGGGTCACCCTGGGCCTGGACCAGAACCGCCTGGCCATGCTCCTGGCGGTGCTGCATCGCCATGGTGGTATTCCTACCCATGATCAGGATGTGTTCCTCAACGTGGTCGGCGGGGTCAAGGTCCTGGAGACCGCCTCGGATCTGGCGTTGATGGCCGCGATCATGTCCAGCCTGCGCAACCGCCCGCTGGATAACGGCCTGCTGGTGTTTGGCGAGGTGGGTTTGTCGGGCGAAGTGCGACCGGTACCCAGTGGTCAGGAACGCTTGAAGGAAGCGGCCAAGCACGGCTTCAAACGCGCCATCGTGCCCAAGGGCAATGCGCCCAAGGAGGCCCCGCCCGGCTTGCAGGTGATTGCCGTGACACGCCTGGAACAGGCATTGGATGCCCTGTTCGAATGACTGAAGTACCTCGGTAAGGACAAGGCTTGCCGGGGTGGGTTTGCAACTGATTCTCACTAGCGAGTAGCATACCGCCTTCTTTCCGACCATCCACATGGAGTTCGCGTGGCGGAGTCCGACCTCAAGCGGCTGTTCCTCAAGCACGCCAAAACCTTGCAGGGATTGCTGACACGCAAGGTCCGTGATCCGCAACTGGCCGCTGATCTGGTGCAGGAAAGCTTCCTGCGCCTGGCCGAGCAACAGGGCCGTGAACGCATCGACAACACCCCGGCCTACCTTTACCGCACTGCGCACAACCTGATGATCGACCATGTCCGCCAGCAACGGCGGCGCAAAACCGACTCGGTGCCGCACGAAGCACTGGAAACCATTGTCGAAGACAGCCCAGGCCTGGATGAAAGTGCTGCCACCGAACAGCACATGCGTCGCCTGCGCCGAGCGTTGGCCGACTTGCCGCCGCGTACCCAGCAAGTATTCCGTCTCAATCGGCTTGAGGGCATGACCCACGCCGAAGTGGCACGGGCGCTGGACATTTCTGACAGCTCAGTACAGAAGCATCTGGCCAAGGCCTTGGCCTATGTGATGCAGTGTCTGCAGGAACCAGGATGACGAACGGTTTACTGGGAAATGCGCCTTCAGACGTCAGCACTCACATAACCAGAATTCGAGAGAACCGTGTGACCAGCCAGAACTCGCCTGAGCAAGCCATTCGCGAGCAGGCCGCCGAGTGGGCGGTGCTGCGCAGTGCCGGCCCCTTGACCCCCGAGCAGGAACAGGCGCTGGCGCGATGGCTGGCCAGTGATCCGCGCCACGCCCAAGCACTGACGTTCGCCCAGAAGACCTGGGCCGATCTTGGCCGCCTTGGCGCCATGGACCCGCTGGCGCCTGTTGCGTCACTGCCCGCAGCCCGTCCACTGGCTGGGCGCCGACGCCACTCACGCCTGCGCTGGACCTTGAGTGCGGCGGCAACGCTGGTGCTGGCGGTGGTCGGGGTGGAGCAGGCGCCCAGCCTTTCGCTGGCACTGCGTGCCGACTACGCCACGGCCAAAGGCGAGGTGCGCCAGGTGTCCCTGCCCGATGGCAGTCAGGTTGACCTGGACAGTCAGAGTGGCATCGAACTGGCCTACAGCGACAACGAACGCCGCGTGCGTTTGCTGGCCGGTGAAGCGGTGTTTACCGTCGCGCCGCTCTCTGGTAATGAACAACGGCCGTTCGTGGTCGAGCGGGCAGGGGGCAGCAGCCGTGCCCTGGGCACGCGTTTCGTGGTGGGCCTCGAGCCTGGTGGCGGCACTTGGGTCGGCATGCTCGAACACAGTGTTGCCGTCACCTTGCAGGCCGCCCCGCCAACCGGCAGCGCCGAGCAAGTGCTCAAGGAAGGTCAGAGCCTGCGCTACGACACACGCCACGGCATTCGCCTGTGGCCCGAACAGGACGTGCGTCGCGCCAGCGCCTGGCAGCGCGGCGTGCTGGTGTTCGAGCGCGAACCACTGGCGCAGGTGGCCACGCGACTCAATCGCTACCGTGCCGGCCACGTGCTGATCACCGACCAGGCCCTGGCCCGGCGTGAAGTCAGTGGCATGTTTCGCCTGGATAACCTGGACGCCGCGCTGGCCATGCTGACTGATGAACTCAAGGCCAGTCGCCTCGATCTACCGGGGCTGACCCTGATCTATTGATCGCTGCGCGAGCGCTGGATTGTCGGTAGCGGTGTTTTCCCCGAAACTGGTGTTTTCACAACGATTTGAAGGCGCCGGATATGGCCAATGGTTTTCTCTCGGGTATTGCTTCATCCATCTGCGGCGCCTTGCTGCTCGGACTGTGCAGCACGCCGGTGCTGGCGGTCGATGACAACCTGGTGCAATTCAACCCTGCCACTTGCGAGTTCGGTGCACAGCTTGAGCCGTACTACGCCAAGGCCATTGCCAAACGTCATGCGCTATCTGTCCAGGCGCTGGAAGAAGAGGTGAGCTACCCGGTCGATCTGCCCTTCCATGGCATCAAGGTCACGGCGGTATTCATCGGTTACGAATGGCACGGGATCTACTTCGATGCTGCGCCCGATCAGGTGCGCTCGCTGTTTCGCCAACTGGGCTACCGCGTGGCCGAAGACGGTGACATGTCAGCCAGCGGTGATGAGGTCGCGGTGACGGCCTCGATCATCGAAACCAGCGAAAAAGCGCGCGAACAAGGGCTGTCGGCGCTCACCTGCGGCATCTGAAATTCGCCGCTGCAAATTCTTTTGAATTTTCTTTACTGACTTTTCCTGGGTTGCACGTCTGTTTGTTGAGATTGATTTTCATTACTAGAAAATGCCAACACAGCGAGCACCAGACGTGAGCAATCAACAACAACGAAGCACCCGGCCATTGGCTCGGGTCGCCCTTGCCAGCAGCCTGATGTTGGGCCCCTGGATGTTGCCGATGGGGATCGCCAGCGTGCAGGCGGCCGAGTCCGCGACCAAAAGCCAGCGCGTCGCACTGATTCACTTCGACATTCCCGCCCAGGCCCTGGACAGCGCTGTACTGGCTTTTGCCGAACAGGCCGGGGTCCAGGTGTTTTTCGACAGCCGCAAGCTGGCTGGCCTGCGCAGCGAAGGCTTGCGCGGTGAGCACTCGGCAGAGCAAGGGCTTGGCTTGTTGTTGCGCGGCTCGCCCGTGCGCTATCGCTTCAGTGGCACTGACCGGGTCGGCCTTGAACGCGTCAGCGACGATGGCCAGACGATGGAGCTGGGCACCACCCATGTCGATTCCAGCAGCGATGCCGACTGGGTCTACCAGACGCCCCGCTCGGTCAGCGTCATCACCCGCGAGCAGATCGACAAGCGCCCACCACGTCATGCCGCCGACATGCTCGAAGAGACCGCTGGCGTCTACACCGCCGTCAACCAGCGAGACCCCGGCCTGTCGGTGAACATTCGCGGCGTGCAGGACTACGGTCGGGTCAACATGAACATCGACGGTATGCGCCAGAACTTCAACGTCAACGGCCACCAGCAGCGCAACGGGGTGATGTTCGTCGACCCGGAGTTCATCAGCTCCATCGAGATCGAAAAAGGTACTCAGTCGGGCATGGGCGGTGCTGGCGTTATTGGCGGTATCGCCAGCTTCAACACGGTGCAGGCCAGTGATTTTCTCGGCCCCGACAAGGAGTACGGCGGCCGGTTGCGCGCAGGCAATGGCATCGGTGAGCTGGGCAACGGTACAAACTTCAATGGCAGTGCTCTGTTTGCTTTCGGCAACGAGTTGGGCGACGTATTGCTGGGCGTCAGTGAGCGGCACTTCGGTGACTACCGGGCCGGGACCAACAATGCCGACAACCTCGGCACCCAGATTCGCGGCAAGACCAGTTATCCCGAAGCCTGGAAAGACTGGCTGCACTCCGAAGTCGGCGAGACTGGCAGTGTCACCCGCTCGCAACTGCTCAAGCTTGGCCTGAATCTGCCCAATGACCAGCGCCTGCAGCTCAACTACATGGAAACCGACACCGACAGCAAGGATGCCTGGACCTACTACGACAATCAGACCCGCCAGTTCTATTACAAACGCACCGGCAGCAGTGATTTCAACGCTCGCAATGCCTCGCTCGATTACAGCTTCAGCCCGGACAACGACCTGGTCGATCTGAAGGCCAAGCTGTACTTCGTCTCGACCCGGCAGGATCGCTGGAATGTGGGTAACGATGACAGTTCGGTGGCTGGCAACCGGGTTGCAGCGTATGACGACCGCTTCCAGACCGATACCTGGGGCCTGCAATTGCAGAACAGCTCGCGTTTCTACTTCAACGATTCGGACAAGGTCACCCTCAACTACGGTACCGAACTGTTTCAGGACCGCTTCAAGCCCAGCACAAACCGTGTTCCGGCGGCTTTCGAAACCAACCTGCCCTATGTCCAGGGCGCCACGCCAGAAGGTAAGCGCATCATGGCCAGCCTCTTTGCTGACGCCAAATATGAGCATGGCGACTGGCTGGAAGTTGATGCCGGGCTGCGCTACGACCGCTACCGCCTGACGGGTGAGACAGGTATCACTACCTGGATGTATCCACGCGGTGTCACCGAGCCCAACTTGCGCAGGGTCCAGACGCATTTGATCTTCGACGAGGATCAGGAGCAGGGCCGCTTCTCGCCCACCTTCGGCATCGCGGTGAAGCCGGGAGTCGACTGGATGCAGGTCTATACCCGCTGGGGGCGTGGCTGGCGTCCGCCGTCAGTGACCGAAGTGTTCATGAGCGGCCGCCCCCATGGCGGAGGCAGCGAGATGCTCTATCCCAACCCGTTCCTCAAAGCGGAAGAGTCGCACAACTGGGAACTGGGGGTGAACCTGTTCAAGGAGTCGCTGCTGCAGGAAGGTGATCGCTTCGGCGCCAAGGTCGCCTATTTCGATACCCGGATCGATAACTTTTCATTCATGGACGTCAATGCTGACCTTCCGGGAAGCTCTGTACTTGGCACGTCCCTGGGCCGCTCGGCTTATCAGAACAACCTTGAGCAGACGCGCTTTCGAGGCGTCGAGTACAGCCTCGACTATGACGCGGGTCGCTATTACGGCCAACTTGCCTACACCCACATGATTGGCAGCAATGACTTCTGTTCGAAGCAACTCTACATGGGCGGCGGGCAGCGCCTGGTTAACGCTGGAAGAGTGATGCGCCCGGTCCAGGTTGGCAACCGCATCATTATGTTGCCAGTGCAGGTTTCGCGTGCCGAAGACGCCGCCGACCTCGACCAGACCGTCAGCTGCGGCCACATCATGGGCAACGCCAGCTACATGCCGGCAGACCGTGGCTCGCTGACGGTCGGTATGCGCTTTCTTGACCGCACCCTCGATGTTGGCGCCCGTCTGCGTTACAGCAAAGGCAATGGCGAGAACCTAAATGACCACGGCTATCGCCTGATCGACCAGGCGCAGTGGCCTAAATACAAGGTCTACGACCTGTACGCCAGCTACTGGATGACGCCGAGCCTGAACCTGGCGCTGTCGCTGGAGAACGCCACCGACGAAGCCTACTTCGTGGCCATGGGCGACACCGACAACCTGTCGCTGGCCCGCGGCCGGACCTTGAGCGGGATGCTCGAATACAAATTCTGATCCACACCGGGTTTGCCCATCTCGGGCGACACGAAGGCAGGGAACACGCCTTCGCAATCACGCAATGCAACGAGGAACCGTTATGACTCTTTCCGTTACTTACGATGCCGCCTTCTCCAGCTCGTCGATCGATGACTACCTGGCGTTCTGGACCGCGGGTTTCGCCACTGCAGGTCATGGCGAAAGCAATACCGGCGGCTTCAGCAACGGCCGCCTGAGCGGCGACCAGTACGCTACCCACGGTGGCCAGGGCTCCGACTACGCGTTCATTGCCGACAGCAACACCAGCAATGGTCTGCACTACGTGTTCGACCGTGGCCTGCCAGCCGGTGACAACCTCAACCACTACCTGTGGGGTGAGCTGGACAACGTTTCCCTGGGCCAAGTGCTGGGTGGCGGTGGCGGTAGCGACTTCACCCTGAACAATTACGTGGTCAACTTCAACGGCCTGGACCTGGACTCGGTACTGGGCGCTGGCCGTGCCGGCAACGAAGTGCAGAGCGTGATCTACGGCCTGATGCAGGGCAACACCTCGGCGCTGGAAGGCGTGCTGGACAACCTGCTGGCCGGTTATGGCGTGTCCACCGACGACAGCTTCGACGTGGTCAGCGCTGCGCTGGCTGGCGGCCCGCTGAGCGTGGCGTCGGCCGATGTGGTGGGTGTCCAGGCCCTGGCCGAGGACTTCGCCCTGGCCGCCTGACCCCAGGCAAAAAAAAGCGAATGGAAGATCGCTCCTCCATTCGCTGCTTGCTTACCCCACCGTCTGCGTCTTTGCCGGGCCCAGGCGGCGGTGGTGCGAATTCTGCGAGCCTGCGCCGGCGAGGTCAATCGTCCGCAGGCTTGCTCTGTTGAGGACCATCATGAAAGCCACCCGCTCCCGCCCTGGCAACGAGGTGTTGCAGGCGCTTAAGGCCTGCCGTGCCGGCTTTGCCAACATCGGCCTGTTCACTGCGGTGATCAACCTGCTGATGCTGGCGCCAGCGCTGTATATGTTGCAGGTCTACGACCGGGTGCTGTCCTCTGGCAACGAGATGACCTTGGTGATGCTCAGCCTGATGGTGCTGGGCCTGTTCGCCTTCATGGGCCTGCTGGAGTGGGTGCGCAGTCTGGTGGTGATCCGCCTCGGCACGCAGATGGACATGCGCCTCAACCCGCGGGTGTTCGAGGCCGCCTACCAGGCCAGCCTGGCGGGTCACAAGGGCGCGGCGAACCAGGTGCTGAGCGATCTGACCACCTTGCGCCAGTTCGCCACGGGCCAGGCGCTGTTCGCCTTTTTCGATGCGCCTTGGTTCCCGGTGTACCTGTTGGTGATGTTCCTGTTCAGCCCATGGCTGGGGCTGATGGCGCTGGTGGGTGCGGTGCTGTTGACGATCCTGGCCTGGGTTAACGAGCGCCTGACCCAGGCGCCGTTTGCCGAAGCCGGGCAGTTGTCGCAGCAGGCCGGGCAACAGGCCGGAGCCAACCTGCGTAACGCCGAAGTGATGGAGGCCATGGGCATGCTGGCGGCAGTCCGTCAGCGCTGGGCCACGTTGCACCACGGTTTTCTGCTGCGCCAGAACCTGGGCAGCGAGCGCACGGCGGCGGTAACGGCCGTGTCCAAGAGCCTGCGCCTGGCCTTGCAATCGCTGGTGCTGGGCTTGGGCGCATGGCTGGCGATCGAGCAACTGATCACCCCGGGGATGATGATCGCCGGTTCCATTCTCATGGCCCGGGTGCTGGCGCCGATCGACCAGTTGATCGCCGTATGGCGCCAATGGGGTTCGGCGCGCCAGGCCTATGAGCGCCTGCACACCTTGCTCAGCGAACAGCCTGCGCGAGCGCCTGGCATGCCGCTGCCGGCGCCGACCGGGCGCCTGCTGGTCGAGCAGCTCAGCGCTGTGCAGCCGGGCACACGCAAGCCGTGCCTGGTCAACCTGGGTTTCGAGCTGGCGGCTGGCGACAGCCTCGGCATCATTGGCGCATCCGGTTCGGGCAAGTCGACCCTGGCGCGTTTGCTGGTCGGCGCCGCCACCCCGACAGCGGGCAAGGTGCGTCTGGATGGCGCCGAATTGCAGCAATGGGACAAGGGCCTGCTCGGTGCCCACATCGGTTACCTGCCCCAGGACGTACAACTGTTCGCCGGTACGATCGCCGACAACATCGCTCGCCTGGGCGCGGTTGATTCGCCGCAGGTGGTAGTCGCCGCGCAACTGGCCGGTGTGCACGAGATGATCCTGAAACTGCCCAACGGTTATGACACCCAGCTGGGCGAAGGTGGGGCAGGGCTGTCCGGCGGCCAGCGCCAGCGCATCGGCCTGGCCCGGGCCTTGTATGGTCTGCCGGCACTGATCGTGCTCGATGAGCCCAACTCCAACCTCGATGACTTCGGTGAGCGCGCCTTGCTGGAGGCGATCAAGCAGGTCAAGGCGCAGCAACGCACGCTGATCCTGATCACCCACAAATCCAGCTTGCTGGCCGTAGTGGACAAGTTGCTGGTGCTGCAGAACGGCCAGATGCAGGCCTTTGGCCCGACCGCGCGGGTGTTGCAGGACCTGCAGCGCAGCCACAAGCCGGCCGGTGTTCCCACCCCCACTCCAGCACTGCGTAGCGCCGCCAGCGTCAGCATGAGCTACGGCACCCCGAGAACCTGACCATGACCGCTCCTCAGTCGCATCACGCGCAAGCTGTTCCCGACAACCTGCTGACCCTCGATGACCGGCGCCATAGCCGCCTGGGCCGTTGGCTGGTGATCGGCGGCTTTGGCGGTTTCATCCTCTGGGCGGCCCTGGCGCCGCTGGACAAGGGCGTGCCGGTGTCGGGCAACGTGGTGGTCGCCGGCAGCCGTCAGGCGGTGCAGCATCCTACGGGTGGCACCATCGAACGCCTGCTGGTGCGTGATGGTGACAGCGTCAGTGCCGGGCAGGTGCTGGTGCAGATGGACGCCACCCAGGCCCAGGCCCAGCATGATTCGTTAAGGGTGCAGTACGTCAACGCCCGGGCCAGTGAAGCGCGCCTGCAAGCCGAGCGTGACGGGCTGGCAAGCATCAGCTTCCCGGCCGATGTGCAGGCCCTGGCCAGCGAACCCTGGGTCGCCACCGCCCTTGAATTGCAGCGCCAGTTGCGCAACAGCCGGCGTCAGTCGCTGGACATGGAACTGGCCGGCCTGCGCGAGAACATCGCTGGCGCAGAGGCCATGCTTGCCGGCGTGCAGGGTTCGATGAGCCACAAGCAGGAGCAACGCGCCGCGCTCGACGAACAACTTCAAGGCCTGCGCGAACTGGCCCGTGACGGCTACATCCCCCGCAACCGCCTGCTCGACAGCGAGCGTCTGTACGCGCAGATCAACGGCGCGATCTCGGAAGACCTGGGCAATATCGGCCGCACTCGCCGCCAGGTGCTGGAGCTGAAACTGCGCATGGCCCAGCGCCAGCAGGAATACCAGCGCGAAGTCGGCCAGCAGCTGAGCGACATGCAATCCAATGCCGAAGACCTCGGCAACCGCCTGCGCAGCGCAGCCTTCGAACTGGCCAACACCCAGATGCGTGCACCGGCCAGCGGCACGGTGGTGGGCCTTAGCGTGTTCACCAATGGCGGGGTGATCGCCCGCGGCCAGCAACTGATGGAGATCGTCCCCAGCGATGCACCCTTGCTGATTGATGCCCGCGCACCGGTGGAACTGGTTGACCGCCTGCGTCCGGGCCTGCCGGTGGAAATCATGTTTGTCGCCTTCAACCAAAGCAAGACGCCACGGGTCGACGGCGAGCTGACCCTGGTCTCGGCCGACCGCCTGCTCGATGAGAAAACCCAGCAGCCTTATTACCAGGTACGCGCCAAGGTCAGTGATGCCGGCTTGCAGCAACTGGCCGGCCAGGACATCCGCCCCGGCATGCCGGTGCAAGCCTTCGTGCGTACCGGCGAGCGCTCGATGCTCAATTATCTGTTCAAGCCGTTGACCGACCGGGTGCATGTCGCCCTGGCGGAGGAATGATGTCGATGCGTGTGATGTGTTGCCTGCTGTTGTTGGGCACCAGCCTGTCGGCCGCCGCCGTCGACCTGGGCGATGCCTATGCCCTGGCCCTGCGCAACGATCCGACCTTCCACGCCGCCATCGCCGAACGCGATGCCGGCCTTGAGAGCCGCGCCATCGGCCGGGCGGCGCTGTTGCCGAACCTGTCGTACCGCTACAACAATGCCCGCAACGATTCCGAAGTGACCCAGACCAACGTCCGCGGCAATGTCACCAGCCAGCGGGACTACCGCAGCTATTCTTCGACCCTGACTTTGCAACAGCCGCTGTTCGACTACGGCGCCTGGGCTGAGTACCGCCAGGGCGTGGCCAAGGCGCTGTTGGCCGATGAGCGCTTTCGCAGCCGCAGCCAGGAGTTGGCGGTACGGGTGTTCGCCGCTTATAGCGAGGCATTGTTCGCCGACGAGCAGATCGCCCTGGCCCAGGCTCAGCGCCGGGCCTATGCCGAACAGTTGCAATTGAACCGGCGCCTGCTCAAGGGCGGTGAGGGCACCCGTACCGACGTGCTGGAAACCCAGGCGCGTTACGAACTGGCCCAGGCGCAGGAAATCGAAGCCAGCGACAACCTTGATGCCGCTCTGCGCGTGCTGCAGGCGATCATCGGCGAGCCGCTGGAGGTCGCTGACCTTGCGCCCTTGAGTGGCGATTTCCGTGTTCAGCCCTTGCAGCCATTGCGCTTCGAAAGCTGGCGGGATCTGGCCGTGGCCCACAACGCCGAACTGGCTTCCCAGCGCCACGCCCTGGTTGCCGCCGACTATGCCGTCGAGCGTCAGCGTGCCGGCCACTTGCCGACCCTGAGCGCCTACGCCAGCACCGGTAAATCCAGCTCCAGCTCCGAAAGCAGCTACGACCAGCGCTATGACACCGACAGCATTGGCCTCCAGGTCAGCCTGCCGTTGTTCGCCGGTGGCGGGGTCTCGGCGGCTACCCGCCAGGCTGCGGCCGAGCGTGACAGTGCGCGCTTCAGCCTGGACGGGCAGCTTGCCGATACGCTCAATCAGTTGCGCAAGCAGTTCAATCTCTGCGCCAGCAGCACGGCGAAGATTCGCGCCTACGAGCTGGCAGTCAAATCGGCCAGTGGCCTGATCGAAGCGACCCGCAGGAGCGTGGCCGGTGGCGAGCGGGTCAACCTCGACGTGCTCGATGCCGAACAGCAACTGTTCAGCGCCCGTCGCGACCTGGCCCAGGCCCGCTACGACTACCTGCGTGCTTGGTTGCAGTTGCGCTATCTGGCCGGTGTGCTGGAGCCGCAGGATTTGCAGCAATTGAATGGATACTTTGCTAGTCGCTCAGGGGGCTTGGCTGCCCGCTGAGTTCAGTTTGCCTTTTGACTTACAGCAAGCAGGCGTTTGACTTGGTCGCTTGCTAGGTTTTGACATAGTTGCTGAGATGAATTTTTGGTAAGCCCAGTATTTACTTGGCTTTCGTATGCTATGTTTTGACTTGCTGAGGTAATGCTTTTGAGATGATTGGACATGCCGACTTTCAAACACCACGAACTGGCACTGCTTAACCCTTCCTTCGACTCGCCGCTGGTGGATGTTTTGACGGAGCTTGAGCACCTACGTCGCTACCGGCTTGCTGGCACCACGCCTTCCAGTCTGTTCTTCCAGCTCAAGAGCATTTTCCACCTCCTGGAGAGCTTGGGTTCGGCACGCATCGAAGGTAACCACACCACACTTGCGGACTATGTCGAGAGCAAAGTGGAGGGGACCGATTCAACCTCGGACCAGCTTCGCGAGATATCCAATATCGAAAAGGCGATGACTTTCGTCGAGGATCACTTCAGTGAGGCGGATGACGTCGGTTTGCATCTGCTGCGTGAACTGCATGCCATCACAGTTGATGACCTGGACAGGGAAGGTGATCGAACCCCTGGCAGTTTTCGCGCTGGCCACGTACGAATCGCCCAGTCGAACCATCTCCCGCCCGATCCGGTGCAGGTTCAAGGTTACATGGAGGAACTGGTTGCCTTCATTAATCGAAGGGATCCGCAAAAGTACGATCTGATGAAGGTGGCAATCGCTCATCATCGATTCGGCTGGATTCACCCATTCAGTAATGGCAACGGCCGTGTGGTGCGTCTGCTGACCTATGTGATGTTGATCAAGTACGGATTCAACGTCGCTGCTGGCGGGCGTTTGCTCAATCCAACGGCAGTATTCTGCAATGACCGTGAACGCTACTACGAAATGCTTGCTCAAGCGGATGCGGGCACGTCCGAAGGGCTGGAGCGGTGGTGCGAGTATGTTCTGCGGGGCATTCTGGACGAGCTCAGGAAGCTTGATCGATTACTGGATTACAGCTATCTGAAACAGGCAATCCTGTCTCCAGCACTGGCCCACGCCCGTGAACGGGCATTGCTTACCGAACTTGAGTACGGCGTACTCCGGCTGCTGCTCGACAGTGATAGCGCCATTGCCAGGTCAAGTGATCTGGCCGCTGCGATGCCAGGACTGAAGGGCCCTCAACGTACGTATCAGATCAAGAAGCTGGTTGAGCGTGGCATGCTGGTACCGATCAAACCCAACGCCCGTCAATACACCCTGGGGTTTTCGCACAGCTACCTTTTGCGCGGGGTGATTCGTGCCCTGACGGCCGAAGGGTTCATTACCCAGCAGTTGTCTTCGGCGCGACAGTAGCAGCTCAATAGCAAAGACCGGGGCATTCGCCCCGGTCTTTAATGCTTGTGCAACCTCCCTCAGTGTTCCGAAACCGCCTCTCGTCGCGCCGGCGGCTCTCCATGTTCGCCTTCGCTCATTACCGGCACTTCCTTGCCTTCGGCGTTGAACAGCTTGCCGTCTTCGAAGTAGTCGCCATCACGCAGGGCGGAGATGTCCGAGTAGTGGATGGTGCGTTCGTAGGCGGCAGCGAAGACCGATTGCTGGTCGGAGTTGCCGGTGGTGAAGTGGTTGAACACCAGGTTGAGCACGATCGCCATGATCGCCGCCGAGCTGATTCCGGAGTGGAAGATGGTCTCGAACCAGGAGGGGAACTGCGCGTAGAAGTTCGGCGCGGCGATCGGGATCATGCCGAAGCCCAGCGAGGCGGCGACGATGATCAGGTTGACGTTGTTCTTGTAGCTGACCTTGGACAGAGTGCGGATCCCGCTGGCGGCGACGGTGCCGAACAGCACGATGCCCGCACCACCGAGTACCGAGGTCGGCACTGCGGCAATCACCCGGCCCATGATCGGTAGCAAGCCGAGCACCACCAGGATGACCCCGCCGGTGGCTACCACGTAGCGGCTCTTGACCCCGGTCACGGCCACCAGACCGACGTTCTGGGCGAAGGCGCTCTGGGTGAAGGAGCCGAAGATCGGCGCCAGGATGCTGGAGGCCATGTCGGCGCGCAGGCCGTTGCCCAGGCGTTTGGAGTCGACCTTGGTGTCGATGATTTCACCGACGGCGAGGATGTCCGCCGAGGTTTCCACCAGGGTCACCATGATCACGATGCACATCGACAGGATCGCGGCGATGTGAAAGGTCGGCATGCCGAAGTGGAACGGCGTTGGCATCGCGACCAGCGGGCCGTCGAGGACCTTGCTGAAATCGGCCATGCCCAGCGACCAGGCGATCAGGGTGCCGATGACCATGGCCAGGAGGATCGACAGCCGCGAGATGGCCGCGCTACCCAGCTTGCTCAGCACCAGGACGATCAGGAAGGTCAGGCCGGCCAGGCCGATGTTGGCCATGCTGCCGAAATCCGGGGCCTTGCTGTTGCCGCCCATGACCCAGCGCGCAGCCACTGGCATCAGGGTCAGGCCGATGGTGGTGATGACGATACCGGTCACCAGCGGCGGGAAGAACTTGGTGATCCGCGAGAACACCGGAGTGATCAGAAAACCGATCAGCGAAGCCGCCATGACCGCGCCCAGTACTCCGGGCAACCCGCCGCCGCCTTCACTGCTGAGGATTGCGCCCATGGTCGCCACCCCGGCGAACGACACGCCCTGCACCAACGGTAGCTGGCAACCGAACCACGGCAGGCCGAGGGTTTGCAGCAGGGTCGCCAGGCCACCGGCAAACAACGACGCGGCGATCAACAGGCCGATGTCGGCAGGGCCCAAGCCAGCCGCCTGGCCGAGGATCAAAGGTACCGCGACGATACCGCCGTACATGGTCAGAACATGCTGCAGGCCATAAGCCAGGTTGGCGCCAAGGCCCAGGTTCTCGTCTTCGGGACGCTGGGCTGAAGACGTGCTAGGGGAGGACGTATTCATGGGGCTAGTTCTCAGTTTTATTGTTGTGGCGCTACTGTAGACAAGTCCTACACGGGAATGCCAGAACAATTGTATACAATTTTTAGATTGGCGTAGGAACAGTCCTGCCAACGGTTTGGCTTCAGGGCTGGATGCAGAGATCGTTCCAACAGCCGCGCGCAGCCCTCGCGAGGCTGCGTGACAAAGGTGGAAGGGTTGAAAAAGCTGTCCAGATGGACAGAAAGTCGCAAGCGAGGGGAGTGGTTAGGGGCCTAACAGATTCTAATCTTCGATCAGTTCTCGCAGCTCACGCATCATTTCGGTGCTGTCGGCCACGTTCAGCTCTACCAAACGGTGCAAATGGCTCATTGAGTCGACGTCAATGTACAAACAGACAAAGCCCAGCTGACAGCCTTCTTCATGGCGTAGCTCGACCAGCATCTGCACTTTGGCCTGCTCGCCCAAGTGCACAATGGCCTCGAAATCCTGGGTCAGGTCCGGGTCCCAGGGCTCAGGGCATTTGATCAACAAGCCCTTGAGGGACAGATCAAGCAGTTCAACCGGCCACTTTCGCTCCCCCTGGCGCAGTTCGGTGGGAGCATCGAAGGAAACTCGCTGGAAACGTCGGCGTTCTTGATGGTCGCTCATGTTCAGGCACTCCGGGGTTCTTCCTGACTATAGCTCAGCACTTGCCAAGGCCCACGCAAGGGCGCATAACGAGGTCTGTCCAGCCCACGCTGAAGGCTCTAGACCAACGTGGGGGCTGGCCTTTCCTGCCAGTATCGCTAGACTCGAAAGGCTGTCTTTTATCCACTAGCTGGAAGCAAACCATGAACAACAATAATAGCCTGCTACGCCACATTCCGTGGCTGGCGCTGGCAGTCATAGGAGCCTGTGCGCTGGGTGTGGTCGCCCTGCGTCGTGGCGAGGCCATCAACGCCTTGTGGATCGTCGTCGCCTCGGTGGCCATCTACCTGGTCGCCTACCGCTACTACAGCCTGTTCATCGCCACCAAGGTGATGCAGCTGGACCCGCGTCGGGCCACCCCGGCGGTGGTTAACAACGACGGTCTGGACTACGTACCGACCAACAAACACATTCTATTCGGTCACCATTTCGCCGCGATCGCCGGTGCCGGCCCCCTGGTCGGCCCCGTGCTGGCGGCGCAGATGGGTTACCTGCCGGGCACGCTCTGGCTGATTGCCGGGGTGGTGCTGGCCGGTGCGGTGCAGGACTTCATGATCCTGTTCCTGTCCACCCGCCGCAACGGTCGCTCGCTGGGCGACATGGTCCGTGAAGAGATGGGCCGGATTCCGGGCACCATTGCCCTGTTCGGCTGCTTCCTGATCATGATCATCATCCTGGCAGTGCTGGCGCTGATCGTAGTCAAGGCCCTGGCCGAGAGCCCATGGGGCATGTTCACGGTGATGGCGACCATCCCGATCGCGATGTTCATGGGTATCTACATGCGCTACATCCGCCCGGGCCACATCGGCGAGATTTCGCTGATTGGCGTGGTGCTGCTGTTGCTGTCGATCTGGCTGGGGGGCCAGGTTGCTGCTGATCCCGTGTGGGGCCCGGCGTTCACCTTCACTGGCGTGCAGATCACCTGGATGCTGGTGGGCTACGGTTTTGTGGCCGCCGTGCTGCCGGTGTGGCTGGTGCTGGCGCCGCGTGACTACCTGTCGACCTTCCTCAAGATCGGCACCATCGTCGGCCTGGCCATCGGCATCCTGATCATCGCGCCAGAGCTGAAAATGCCGGCGCTGACCCAGTTCACCGACGGTTCCGGCCCGGTGTGGAAGGGCACCTTGTTCCCGTTCCTGTTCATCACCATCGCCTGTGGTGCGGTGTCCGGCTTCCACGCACTGATCTCCTCGGGGACCACGCCCAAGCTGCTGGACAACGAAGTCAACGCCCGCTACATCGGTTACGGCGGCATGCTCATGGAGTCGTTCGTGGCGATCATGGCCATGGTTGCCGCTTCGGTTATCGAGCCTGGCGTGTACTTCGCCATGAACAGCCCGGCCGCAGTGGTCGGCTCTGATGTTGTCTCGGTTGCACAGACCGTCAGCAGTTGGGGCTTTGCCATTACCCCTGATGCTCTGGAAGCAGTAGCCAAGGACATCGGCGAGCACACCATCCTGGCCCGTGCCGGTGGTGCACCGACCCTGGCGGTCGGTATCGCGCAGATCCTCCACCAGGTGCTGCCGGGTGAGAACACCATGGCCTTCTGGTACCACTTTGCGATCCTGTTCGAGGCGCTGTTCATCCTCACCGCAGTGGACGCCGGTACCCGTGCCGGGCGCTTCATGCTCCAGGACCTGCTGGGCAGCTTCGTACCAGCACTCAAACGTACCGAGTCGTGGGGCGCCAACCTGCTCGCCACGGCCGGCTGCGTGGCACTGTGGGGCTACCTGCTGTACCAGGGCGTGATCGACCCGCTGGGCGGCATCAACACCTTGTGGCCGCTGTTCGGCATCTCCAACCAGATGCTCGCCGGTATCGCCCTGATGCTTGGTACTGTTGTGCTGATCAAGATGAAGCGTCAACGCTACATGTGGGTCACCTTGCTGCCCGCAGTGTGGCTGCTGATCTGCACCACCACCGCCGGCTTCATCAAGCTGTTCGACCCGAACCCGGCCGTCGGCTTCCTGGCCCTGGCCAACAAGTACAGCACGGCGCTCGACGCCGGTCAGGTGCTGGCCCCGGCCAAAGACATCGGTCAGATGCAGCACGTGATCTTCAACGCCTACACCAACGCGGCCCTGACCGGCCTGTTCCTGTTCGTGGTCTTCAGCATTCTGTTCTTCGCCCTCAAGGTCGGTATTGCCGCCTTGAACAAAAAAGAGCGGACTGACAAAGAGTCCCCGTTCCAGGCCCTGCCGGATGCATAAACCAAGAGGAATGCAGTGATGTTCAACGATCTCGGTCGACTGGGTAAGTACCTGGGGCAGGCAGCCCGCCTGATGGTCGGCATGCCCGACTACGACAACTACGTCGAGCATATGCAAACCAAGCACCCGGACAAGCCGGTGATGACCTACGAGGAGTTCTTTCGCGAACGCCAGGAGGCTCGTTACGGCGGCAAGGGTGGGCCCAAGTGCTGTTGAAAGACCGCACGAAAGGCAAGTGACAAAGCTGTGGGAGCCCGGTTTGCGCCGGGCTCCCACAGTCATTTTCAGCGTTCAGGAGTATTCGGTTTGTTACCTCCAATTCCCGTTACCGTGCTCAGCGGCTTTCTCGGTGCCGGCAAGACCACCTTGCTGCGCCACCTGCTCAAGGCCGAGCACGGCCTGAAGATTGCCGTCATCGAAAACGAATTCAGTGATGCCGGCATCGATACCCAGCTGTTGGGTGATGAACCGGTGCAGGTCATGACCCTGGCCAATGGCTGCGTCTGTTGCAGTATCCACACCGACCTGACCAAGGCGCTGTTCCTGTTGCTGGAGCGGTTGGACAGCGGCGAAATCGCCTTCGACCGCCTGGTGATCGAGTGCACCGGCCTGGCCGACCCGGCACCGGTGGCGCAAACCTTCTTCATCGATGAAGAGCTGCGCGAGCGCTACCTCCTCGACGGCATCATCACCCTGGTGGATGCGGCGCATGCCGACCTGCACCTGACCCAGGCCATCGCCCAGGCCCAGGTGGGCTTTGCCGACCGCCTGCTGGTGAGCAAGACCGACCTGGTCGATGAGGCCAGCTTCCAGGCCCTGAGCGAGCGCCTGGGGCGGATCAACCGCCGGGCGCCGATTCGTGTGGTGGACAACGGCAAGATCGATCTGGCCGAGCTGCTCGATGTCCGCGGCTTCAACCTCAATGCCGACCTGGGCGGCGGATTGCGCCTGCGTCCGGCCGGCCAGACAGCGACCCCGGACCGCATCTCCAGCCTGGTACTGCGTAGCGAAACGCCACTGGATATCGATCGCCTCAGTGACTTCATGAATCAGTTGCTTGAAGACCACGGCAAGCAACTGTTGCGTTACAAGGGCGTGTTGAGCATCGCCGGTGAGGATCGGCGCCTGGTGTTCCAAGGGGTGTTGATGCTTTACGGTTTTGACTGGGATACCGAATGGGCAAAGGGGGAGGCGCGCGAGAGCGTGATGGTGTTTATTGCTGATGACTTGCCAGAGGCGAAGATTCGGGCGGGTTTTGCTCGCTTGTTCGATACTGGTTGTGAGTAAGCGTGATCGCTTGTGCTGCCTGAGGGAGATCAGCTACACCCCCAAAGTTGTAAGTGCAGCGTTGGAGTAACCACAGTGATGTGCTTGGAGTGCATCACTGACTTTATTCTTTTTTCGGCCTGGCGCTGAGCTTCGCGGCGATTGCCAGGGCCAAGCAGGTCAGCCCTAGCAAAGCGCCTGTTGATAAGTGCATTAAGCTGGAGCCGGCTGCGGCCAGGGCTGCCATCGTTTGATGAACAAAACCCACCAATGCCATGGCTTGAGCGCTGTGGCCAACGGTCTGCCGACTGGCAAGTGATTGGCACAGTGGATAGCCGATGCCTTGGCCAACGAGTATCAAGCAGTAGGGTAGTACTACCCAGATAGCGCTGCTGCCATCCATTGCACTTGCAGTGCTCATCATCCCGGCAGCGACCACCAGCAACAACATTGCACGACTGAGCGCGGCTGATTCACTTTGAGTGGATGCCGTTCGGTGAGCTATTCGTGTACCTAGTAGGTACGCAATGCTGATGGGCCAGCCGAGAAGCCCATATTCAAGGCTGGTCCAGTTGAACTGATGTTGGAACAAGAGCGGAGCATGGGCATTGAACACGACGATAATTGCATAGCCAAAGCCTCCTGCCAGCACTGGACGAATAAAAGAAGGGGTGTTCAGTAGGACAATGTAATCAGTCCAGAAGGCTGTAGCTTGATGGGGGTGTTGATGTGGCTGTGTGAGTCGGCTCAATCCGAGGCCAAGTAGAACACTGGCGATGGCGGGCACGGCAAAGGTTGAGCGCCAACCCGCGAAGGTGGCCAGCAGTGCTCCCAGAAATTGCGCGGCTCCCAGGGACAGGACGAAACATAGTGACAACCAGCTAAATGCCTGTGTCAGCCTTTTCCCTTCAAATCGCTCAGGCAGCAAGGCTCGGCCAGCAACCGAGAGGGCCCCGGCTGTCGCACCTTGAACCAGGCGCAGCGCCAGAAATTGCAGGTCGTTGGATGTCACCGTGAGCGCCAAGCCACAGACGCCATACAGGAGCAGCGCACCGATCAGCATGTTATGAGACCCCAAGTGTGCGGCTACTTTGCCCCATAGCAACATTGGCATGGCCATGCCCAGTAGAAACAGACTCAGGCTCAATTGGGCAAAGTATGCGTCAGTGTTCAGCTCTTGAATGATCACGGGCAGAGACGGTAGATAGAGAGTAATGCCTGCCTGAGTGAGTAGTACTGCAAGGCAGGCAACAGCCAGTGAGCTGAGTTTGCTCATCAGAAGTGTTCAACCGGCGTGGTCGCAGCCTGATGGAGGGTTAGGAAGTAAGCCAGATGGTCACAGAATTTGTTGATGGTTTCTGGCGGCATATCCGCGCGAAGGGTGAGACGCAAGGCTGCCCTGTTTCTTGGGACTACAGGGAAGAAGACCGCTGAGGTAAGAAAGCCGTTTTGTGCGAGATAGTCTGATGCCCTGTTGGCCAAGTGAGCATCTCCCAAGTGAATGAGGCGAATGGGTGATGGGGATCCAGAGTGTTCAGAGGGAATGAGCTGGTCAAACAGTGTAATGTTAGCTTGCAGTTTTTTCTGAAGATATTCGAGTCTCTGGGTACGGTGTATAGCTATCGACGCATTGCCGGCTCCAATAGCCGCAACGTTCAAACTTTGGGACCAGTTGGTCGGCCCTCCGTAGCGATGGATTAGTGTTTTCTGTTCCTTGTTTCCCAGCATGGCCAATCCGCCACCGGCAGCAAAGGATTTTCCTAATGAGGCAACGACTATTGTCATATCGTCCAGTTCTGCTATATGGGTGCGTGCAAACCCTTTGCCATGCTCCCCAAGCGCAGAGAGTGCATGCGAATCATCAAGGTAAAGGAAAAGCCCATAGCGCTCTTTCAAGTACAGTAGATTTTCAATGTCGGCTTTCCCACCCATGCTATAAAAAACCATCTGCAATATAAGCGATGCGTTTATGTTTTTTGCACAGTGCTTCAAGTTGGTTCATGTCATTGTGAGGGGTTGTGATGACTTCTGTTTCATCTGCACACGCTGCTTTGATATGGTTCATGGAGTAGTGAGCGTGTTTGTCAAATACCATGGTGGGTGCTTGATTGCCTGTAAGTACGCCTGCTGCCAGTAAAGGGAGAATACCGGAACTGGCAGCGCTGCAGGAAAGCGTTGCCAAGGCATGACAGTTGAAAGGGTCGGAGAGAGCTGATTCATAATGATCGAGGGCGTTTAACTTGCATCTGTTTTTGGAGTTTGCAATGCGTAGGGTTTTTGCATTTCTGATTTCTCGTACAGCGCCTTCAAGTAGCGCGGGGCTATAGTCGAGGCCCAGGTATGAGGTGGTGCAAAAATGATGGAAGTATCTGCCGTATTGGTCTTTCAGGTGGTTTGTGTCGGTGACCTCCACATTCAGGTCGGAAAGTTTGCTGTGTTGTGATGTGTTCCAGTCATCCTCAGCCAGTGTAATCATGTTTTTGTAGTTGGTATGTAGGTTTCGGTTGATTTTCATCGGCTGGACAGCTCCATGTTGTGGTTGGGCTTTCAGCTTATTTCTATGTGAGGGTAGGGATCTGCAGGAAATGGATTGTGTTTTACGGGGAATCTTCTCTTGCAAAAAGAGAATGATCCTACTTTCCGATTTGCGTTTGAACATTGCGTTTCGAGAGCACAACTTTCGAAGAAAAAACGGCAGGAGGCCGAAAGTCAGTAAGTCAAATCCTTTGGCTTAAACTAAAGGGGGGCGGCAGCAGTTACTATATGATCAGGAGGTGTTAAGCCAAGCCTCGCATCGAAGGTGCAATCACAAGGTAGCAGGCCCTGTGATTGCCGTTCATTAGACTTCGTCAGGATTGCTCAAATAAGCGGCATTGCGCTCAGTGATACGCAAGCGCAGCGGCAGTGCTTCGCCACCTTTGGCGCCGATGTAGAGGTGGGGGGCGTCATGGCGTCGATAGCGGTGCCAGGTTTGTCCGGAACGACGGTCCTGCAGGTGGATGATCAGGCTGTCGCTCTTGAAGTCGAGCAACTGCATCGGCCCTTTGGCGCCCATGAGGTTGACCTTCAAGGGGGCGTGACTATCGGGCGCAAAGGCGCCTATGGCACCACCGGCGTAGCGCTCCAGGTCCTCATGGGTGTCCATGCCCAGGCACTTGCCAAAGTGTGCGCCGGGTGTGCGGACGTACAGGGCATAGCCGTCATCGGTGCTGCGAAAGTAGAGCAGCAAGAGTTCGGCGGCAGTTTCGCTGGGCTGGTGGCCCAGTAGGTGGGAGTCGTCGCGTTGCTGCGGACGGCCGCTGAAAAGTCCGCCGCCGGTGCGCGCCTGGGTGATCCGTACCGGGCCACCTGTCAGAGTTTCCAGAAAGTGCAGGGGCAAGCGCGGGGTATCGACTTGGGCGATGAACGACTGCTGTCGGTGTGTAGCCATCGGGGGTTCTCCATGAGTACCTGAGGTGGATTCCTCCCGGCCAACCCTGACGCTGTACCGCAGTGACTCACAGACGGAAAAAAACCCGGCGCATGGCCGGGTTTTTTGTCAACGCAACTGAGCTTACTTGCCGTATACCGGCAGTTTGGCGCAGATGGCCTTGACCTTCTCACGAACGGCGTCGATCACCGCTTCGTTGTTCAGGTCAGCCAGGATGTCGCAGATCCAGCCGGCCAGTTCTTTGCACTCGGCCTCTTTGAAGCCACGAGTGGTCACGGCCGGGGTGCCGAAGCGCAGGCCGGAGGTGACGAACGGCGAACGTGGGTCGTTCGGTACCGAGTTCTTGTTGACGGTGATGAAAGCGCGACCCAGGGCGGCGTCGGCGTCTTTACCGGAGATTTCCTGCTTGATCAGCGACAGCAGGAACAGGTGGTTTTCAGTACCGCCGGACACTACGTCGAAACCGCGCTCGATGAACACACCGGCCATGGCCTGGGCGTTCTTCACCACTTGTTGCTGGTAGGCCTTGAACTCAGGCTGCAGCGCTTCCTTGAAGCAGATGGCCTTGGCGGCGATCACGTGCTCCAGCGGGCCGCCCTGGGCGCCCGGGAAGACGGCAGAGTTGAGCTTCTTCTCGATCTCGGCGTTGGCACGCGCGAGGATCAGGCCGCCACGCGGACCGCGCAGGGTCTTGTGGGTAGTGGTGGTGACCACGTCGGCGAATGGCACCGGGTTCGGGTACACGCCTGCAGCGACCAGGCCGGCTACGTGGGCCATGTCGACGAACAGGTAGGCACCGACCTTGTCGGCGATTTCGCGGAAGCGCGGGAAGTCGAGGATCTGCGAGTAGGCCGAGAAACCGGCAACGATCATCTTCGGCTTGTGCTCGACCGCCAGGCGCTCGACTTCGTCGTAGTCGATCAGGCCGTTGGCGTCGATACCGTACTGGACGGCGTTGTACAGTTTGCCCGAGGCGCTGACGTTGGCGCCGTGGGTCAGGTGACCACCGTGGGCCAGGCTCATGCCCAGGATGGTGTCACCGGCCGACAGCAGGGCCAGGTAGACGGCGCTGTTGGCTTGGGAGCCGGCGTGCGGCTGGACGTTGGCGTAGTCGGCGCCGAACAGTTCCTTGGCACGGTCGATGGCCAGTTGCTCGACCACGTCGACGTATTCGCAACCGCCGTAGTAGCGCTTGCCCGGGTAGCCTTCGGCGTACTTGTTGGTCAGCACCGAGCCCTGGGCTTCCATGACGGCGGGGCTTGTGTAGTTTTCCGAGGCGATCAGCTCGATATGTTCTTCCTGGCGCTGGGCTTCTTGCTCCATGGCGGCAAAGAGATCGGCGTCGTACTTGGCAATGGTCAAATCACGGCTGAACATGGCGGTCCTCAAGGATCGTGCTGAAATAGGCGGGCATTCTACCTCATCAGCTTTTGTCTGGCATATGAAAGGGCATCATGTCGCAGACAAGTGGGCTTCATTCAGGGACAGGTGGCGGATTCATCGCGGGGCAAGTGGGAGCGGGCTTGCCCCGCGATGGGGGTTACTCGAACATGAACAGGGTTTCGTTGCTGAACTGCGCCTCGAACTGATGCGCCGGCATCGGCCGTCCGAACAGGTAGCCCTGGACCTCGTCGCAGCCATGTTCGCGCAGGAACTCCAGTTGCTCGTGGGTTTCCACACCCTCGGCGATCACCGCCAGGTTCAGGCTGTGGGCCATGGCAATGATTGCCCGGGCGATCTGCGCATCCTGTTCACCCTCGGGCAGGCCGTCGACGAAGGTGCGGTCGATCTTCAGCACGTCGATGGGGAACTGCTTGAGGTAGTTGAGCGAGGAGTAACCAGTGCCAAAGTCGTCGACCGCGATGCTCAGGCCGAGGTTCTTCAGGCTGTCGAGGATCACCATGGCCTCGTTGACCTCGCGCATCAGGATACTTTCGGTCAGCTCCAGTTCCAGGCAAGCCGGCGGCAGGCCGGTCTCCTGGAGGATGGTGGCGATGCGTTCGCCCAACTGGCCGTCGGAGAACTGTCGCGCCGAGATGTTCACCGAGACCTTCGGCACCCGCACCTTGGCCTGGTGCCAGGCCTTGAGCTGACGGCTGGCTTCCTTGAGCACCCAGTCGCCGACATCGACCACCAGGCCCAGCTCCTCGATCACCGGGATGAAGTCCCCAGGCGGCACCAGCCCGCGCCGCGGATGGCGCCAGCGCAGCAGCGCCTCGGCACCGGTCAGGCGTTTGCCGTCGCCGCTGAACTGCGGCTGGTAGTAGAGGATGAATTCGTTCTGTTCCAGCGCATGGCGCAGGTCGCTTTCCAGTTCCAGGCGCTCCAGGGCACTGGCGTTCATGTCGGCCTGGTAGAACTGGAAGTTGTTCTTGCCGCGCTCCTTGGCGTGGTACATGGCGGTGTCGGCGTTCTTCATCAGCTGGCTGAGCTCGCTGCCATCCTGCGGGCTGAGGGCGATGCCGATACTGGCGGTGACGAAGAACTCACGGTTCTCCAGTACGAACGGCCGCACCAGGCTGCCCAGGATCTGTTCGGCCACGTGGATGGCCCGGTTCAGGGCCATTTCGCGGGTAGCACGCGGTTGCAGCAGCAGGGTGAACTCGTCGCCACCCATGCGCGCCACGGTGTCGTCGTCATCCACGCAGTCGAGCAGACGCTCGGCCATGTCCTTGAGCATGCGATCGCCCGCAGCATGGCCAAGGGAGTCGTTGATCGGCTTGAAGCGGTCGAGGTCGAGGAACATCAACACCACCCAGGCCTTCTGCCGGTCGGCCTGCAGCAGCGCCGTGTGCAAACGGTCCTGGAACAGGGTGCGGTTGGGCAGGTGGGTCAGGGCGTCGTAGTAGGCCAGGCGATGGATACGCTGTTCGCTGGCCTTGCGCTCGCTGATGTCGGTAAAGAAGCACACGTAGCTGGCCAGGTCGCCTTCGTCATCGAGCACCGCCGTAATGCCGACCCAGGCCGGATAATGCTCGCCGTTGCGGCGCTTGAGCCACACTTCGCCTTCCCAGGTGCCGCGCTGGTGCAATTGCTTGAGCACGTAGCGCAGATGCGCTTCCTGGTGCTCATCGACGGTCAGCATGCTTGGCAACTGGTCGAGGACATCGGCCACGTCGTAGCCACTGACGCGGCTGAAGGCTTCGTTGGCCTGGACAATGTAACCTGCCGGGTCGGTGATGAGGATGGCCGAGGTCGAATGCTCGAATACCGTGGCGGCCATGCGCAGGTCTTTTTCGGCGCGGCGTTGCTGGCTGATATCGCGGCCGACGCCAAGGATGCCTTCGAAACGGTTGTGGTCATCCCAGACCAGCACCAGGCGCAGTTCGATGGGAATCTTGCGGCCGTCGGCGCGCAGGCAGTCGAACAGAAACAGCTGGGGCGGCAACTGGGTACGCAACTGCTCCAGTTGTTCAGGATCTGTCAGGGCCTTGTTGATCCGTTCGACCAGGCTGTAGATGCCGGTGAGTTGGGCCGGGTTGGCGATGGTCGAGTGCCAGCCGTTTTCGAAGATCCACTGCACTTCAAAGCCCAGTACTGCCTGGATCGACGGGCTGACGTAGTTCAGTTGCATCTGGCTGTCGGTGGAGAAGATCACATCGCTGATGCTTTCGGCGAGCATGCGGTAGCGCTGTTCGCTGTCGCGCAGGGATTCGCTGGCCTCGATCTGTTCGGTGACGTCCTTGCCGACGCCGATGATCCGCGTCACGCAACCGGCGTTATCGCGGGTCAGGGCCTGCTCGCGGATGTCGAAGCGGCGCCAGTTCTGGTCGTGATGACGAAAACGCAACTGGCAATGCAACTGCTCGACGTAACCCGAGGCACGCTGTTGCAGGCGCATCTGCCGGTACAGTTCGGCGTCGTCCGGGTGCAGCAACAGTTCCCAGAAGTGGTCGCCCATCTGTGCAAGCTCGGTGCGGTTGTAACCCAGGGTCTGGCCCAGGTTGCGGTTGCTGAAGATCATCAACTGGCTCTGTACATCCTGCACGTACAGCTGATCGGGCACGGTACGCACCACATCCGACCAGAAACTCTCGCGCTCGAGCAATGACAGCTCGACCTGCTTGCGGCTGGTGATGTCGCTGATGCTGAGGATGACCGCCTGGTAGTCGCGGCGCTGTTGCGGGAAGCGCACCATCAGCCACAGGTGCAAGTCCTGGCCATCGGCGGTGGGCAGGCGCATCTCCAGTTCAAGCTGTTGCTGGTTGTCGAGGATTGCCCCGAGCAACTGGATGCCGATGCCTTCGTTGCCGCTCTGCTCACCCTCCACCAGGCGTTGCCAGGCACTGTCGCAGCAGTTGACGCCCAGCAGTTGCAAAGCCACCTGGTTGACTTCAGTGACTTTGAGTTCCTGCAGCAGCAGTCGGCGCAGTGGCGGGTCGAAGGCCAGGCGCTGCTCCAGGGCAGGGCGACTGCGCAGGCGGTAACGCTCCAACTGGCCAGGCAGGCCGGAGAGATCGAGCACGCACAGGGCAACGCCGGTGCCTTCGAAAATATCGTGGTAGCGCCGCCGGCTTTCCTGCAGCAGGCGGTGACGGCGGCGCATGTTGATCAGCGCCAGCAGCGGGACCAGCGCGCAGAACAGGCCGAGCATGCATTTGCCGATCAGCGCCGGCAGTAATTGCTGGCGCGCCAGGCCTGCGTCGAACAGCCCGCGCAATTGCCAGGTGCTGTTGTCGAGGAACGCCAGCATCACGCTCTGCAACGGTTCATCGCTGCCGGACGTCGGTTGGTGGCGGTTGATGATGTCGCCAGTGCGGCTGTTTTCCAGCAACCACAAAGGATGGTTGGGGCGGTCCAGATGATTGGTCAGGTCGTTGTAGTAGCTCGATGCCAGGCGCAGGAACCAGTAGCCGCTGGGCGCGTCGCCCGGCTGACGCAGCAGCAGGTAGACCTGCTGGTTGTCGGCGCTGTTGCTGTAATAGAAATCGCGTCCCTGATTCAGCCGCAGCAGTTCGTCCAGCGCCTGATAATCGGGCGTGCCGTTCAAGCTGTCGGCCTGCAGGCTGCCGTCGGCTCCGATCCAGGCAACACTAAGCAGCTTCGGCTGTTGCTGCTGTAACCGAGCGATGACCTGCGGCAGTTGCTCAGGGCCAGGCGACGAGCGGTACTGCTGGACCTGGTTCAAGGCTACCTGGGCCTTGAGCGTCATGTTCAGGCTCATGTGATCGGCCAGCTCGGCACTGGCGTTGAGGCTGTGCTGGTATTGGTCGGCCTGGGTATGACGGAATTGGGCGATCAACTGCCACAGCAGCAGGCCGAGCAGCAATAGCACCAACACCGCCAGCGCGCTTTTCAATGAGCCGCGCAATGGCGAGCCTGGCGCACTGGCCGGCTTGCGCAGGGATGACGGCTGAGTGAGATTGGTCAAACGTTGATCCTGCGGTATGGCTGGATGGCAGGTTTAGAGCTGCTGATTGGCAAGCGCCGCGTTCCTGGCGACGGCTCCGGTTGCGCACTATAAGCTGGACGCCCGAAGGGCGGCTAGCATGCCCGCAAACGTGGCAAAGTGCCAGCCCTGTTCGTCGGCGGTTTGCCCAACCCGGCGCATTACGGTAGCTTTGGCCCTTTCCTGGGCGCTACGGCGCCCTTTATCTGTTTAGCTTTCATCTTTTCGTCTCTGACGCTAGGTTTTTCCATGGCTCAATACGTCTATACCATGCATCGGCTGGGCAAAGTTGTCCCGCCGAAGCGGGAAATCTTGAAGAACATCTCCCTGTCGTTTTTCCCCGGCGCCAAAATCGGCGTGCTCGGCCTCAACGGCTCGGGTAAATCCACTCTGTTGAAAATCATGGCGGGTGTAGACACCGAGTTCGACGGCGAAGCCCGTCCGATGCCGGAGCTCAATATCGGTTACCTGCCCCAGGAGCCGCAGCTGGACCCGTCCAAGACCGTGCGTGAAGTGGTCGAGGAAGCGGTCAGCGTGATCAAGGACGCCCAGGCCCGCCTGGACGAAGTCTACGCCGCTTACGCCGAACCTGATGCCGACTTCGACAAGCTGGCCGCCGAACAGGCCAAGCTTGAAGCCATCCTCCAGGCCAGCGACGGCCACAACCTCGAGCGCCAGCTGGAAGTGGCCGCCGACGCCCTGCGCCTGCCGGCCTGGGACGCCAAGGTCGAGCACCTGTCCGGTGGTGAGAAGCGCCGTGTGGCCCTGTGCCGCCTGCTGCTGTCGGCCCCCGACATGCTCCTGCTCGACGAGCCGACCAACCACCTGGACGCCGACTCCGTCGCTTGGCTTGAGCACTTCCTCCACGACTTCCCGGGCACCGTGGTAGCCATTACCCACGACCGTTACTTCCTCGACAACGTCGCAGGCTGGATCCTCGAACTCGATCGCGGCGCCGGTATTCCTTATGAGGGCAACTACTCGGGTTGGCTGGAAGCCAAGTCCGATCGTCTGGCCCAGGAATCCAAGCAGCAGTCGGCCCACGAAAAGGCCATGAAGGAAGAACTGGAGTGGGTGCGCAAAGGCGCCAAGGCTCGCCAGTCCAAATCCAAGGCCCGTCTGCAGCGCTTTGAAGAGATGCAGTCGCAGGAATTCCAGAAGCGCAGCGAGACCAACGAGATCTACATCCCGGCCGGTCCGCGCCTGGGTGACAAGGTGATCGAGTTCAAGAACGTCAGCAAGGGCTATGGCGATCGCGTACTGATCGACAACCTGTCGTTCTCTATGCCAAAAGGCGCGATCGTCGGCGTTATCGGCGGTAACGGCGCCGGTAAGTCGACCCTGTTCCGCATGTTGATGGGCAAAGAGCAACCGGACTCGGGCAGCATCGAGATCGGTGATACCGTGCAACTGGCCTGCGTCGACCAGAGCCGCGAGGACCTGGACGGCAACAAGACCGTGTTCCAGCAGATCTCCGACGGTTCCGACCAACTGCGCATCGGCACCTACGAGATTCCGTCGCGCACCTATGTCGGTCGTTTCAACTTCAAGGGCGGCGATCAGCAGAAGTTCGTCAAGGACCTCTCCGGTGGTGAGCGCGGCCGTCTGCACCTGGCCCTGACCCTGAAAGAGGGCGCCAACGTCCTGCTGCTCGACGAACCGTCCAACGACCTGGACGTGGAAACCCTGCGTTCGCTGGAGGAAGCCCTGCTGGACTTCCCGGGCGCCGCCATTGTGATCTCTCACGATCGCTGGTTCCTTGACCGCGTGGCGACCCACATCCTGGCTTACGAAGACGATTCGCAGGCGGTGTTCTTCGAAGGTAACTACACCGAGTACGAAGCCGATCGCAAGAAGCGCCTGGGCGAAGCTGCTGCCCAGCCGCATCGGGTACGGCACAAGAAACTGGCATAACCCGCACGGGGTTGCACTGGAACGGGGCCTTCGGGCCCCGTTTTTTTTACCCGAAGTTTCCCTCGTCCCTGTAGGAGCGGGCTTGCCCCGCGACCACGGCACAACATGTATACACTTATACAAATGCACCATTTAATTTCATAAAAACGACATTTCGCCCTGTTCCGGTGCGCGTGCTTCTTGGTAGAGTCGGGGAAAAAACCAATAAGCCTCTCTGATCTGGTGAATGTCTAATGATCGAATCTGTCGAAGATTTCCTTGCTCGCCTCAAGCAACGCGACCCGGCCCAGCCTGAGTTCCACCAGGCGGTCGAAGAGGTGCTGCGCAGCCTCTGGCCGTTCCTTGAAGCCAATCCGCATTACCTGCAGGCCGGTATTCTCGAACGCATGGTCGAGCCGGAGCGGGCGGTCCTGTTCCGCGTGTCGTGGGTCGATGACCAGGGCAAGGTCCAGGTCAACCGCGGTTACCGTATCCAGATGAGCAGTGCCATCGGCCCGTACAAGGGCGGCCTGCGTTTCCACCCGTCGGTCAACCTTGGCGTGCTCAAGTTCCTGGCCTTCGAGCAGGTGTTCAAGAACTCCCTGACCTCGTTGCCCATGGGCGGTGGCAAGGGCGGCTCGGACTTCGATCCGAAGGGCAAGAGTGATGCCGAGGTAATGCGCTTCTGCCAGGCATTCATGAGCGAGCTCTATCGTCATATCGGCGCCGACCTCGACGTGCCGGCCGGAGACATCGGTGTCGGTGCCCGCGAGATCGGCTTTCTGTTCGGCCAGTACAAGCGCCTGGCCAACCAGTTCACCTCGGTGCTGACCGGCAAGGGCATGGCCTACGGCGGCAGCCTGATCCGCCCGGAAGCCACCGGCTACGGCTGTGTGTATTTCGCGCAAGAGATGCTCAAGCGTCAGGACCTGCGTATCGATGGTCGCCGGGTGGCCATCTCCGGCTCCGGCAACGTCGCCCAGTATGCTGCGCGCAAGGTCATGGACCTGGGTGGCAAGGTGATTTCGCTGTCCGACTCCGAAGGCACCCTGTACTGCGAAGCCGGCTTGAGCGACGAACAGTGGGATGCGCTGATGGAGCTGAAAAACGTCAAGCGCGGGCGGATCAGCGAGCTGGCTGAGCGCTTTGGCCTGGAGTTCCGCAAAGGCCAGCGCCCCTGGACCCTGGCGTGTGACATCGCCTTGCCCTGTGCGACCCAGAACGAACTGAACGGCGAAGACGCCCGTACCCTGCTGGGCAATGGCTGCATCTGCGTGGCCGAAGGTGCCAACATGCCGACCACCCTCGACGCTGTGGACGTCCTCATCGAAGCTGGCATCCTCTTCGCCCCGGGCAAGGCGTCCAACGCGGGTGGTGTTGCCGTCAGTGGCCTGGAGATGTCGCAGAACGCCATGCGCCTGCTATGGACCGCCGGTGAAGTGGACAGCAAGCTGCACAACATCATGCAGTCGATTCACCACGCCTGTGTGCACTACGGTGAGGAAAACGGCAAGATCAACTACGTCAAAGGCGCCAACATCGCCGGCTTCGTCAAGGTTGCCGACGCCATGCTGGCCCAGGGCGTCGTTTGACCTAGCGGTGATAGGCCCGCGCGGCGTCGCGGTCCTTTTCCTGTTGCCACTGATCATCGCGCTCGTCCCAGTGACGGGCGCGATATTCCTGCAGGTCCTGGTTCTCCTGCATGGCGTGGCACTGGCGAAAGCCATCGTCCCAGCCGGATTCGTACTGGCGGTTGCGCAGGTAGCGCGGCACGTCCTTGCGAAAGTCCCCGGCCATCACCCCGGCAGCCTGGCGACCGCTGCTGCAGCCATCCTGGAAGCCATCGGCGTAGGCCGGTGGATAACCCTGATTGATCAATTGCTCATGGGTTGTCTGGCAACCCGCAAGTACACCCATTAGCACCACTACCAGCCAATACCGCCGCATGTTCAGACTCTCCGCTTGCCAGGGAAAGTCTAGGCGAGCAATGGTTGCTGGCGTGTCAAAACCGTGTGAAACAGTTGGGGTGCATCGCGGGGCAAGCCCGCTCCCACAGATCCTGTAGGAGCGGGCTTGCCCCGCGATGAGGCCCTCAGTACTGATACCACTTGAGTTCCAGCATCACCTCGTTCTGCGCCGAGGTCAGCTTGCTGAAGTCGCGGCTGGCACTCAGGCGCAGGCCCAGGTCGCGGGACAGTTCCCACTGCTGGTTCAGACTCAGGCTGCGGCGCACTTCGCCATTGGTGAAGTAGTCGGCCTTGGCCTCGACACTCAGGTTGCCCAGCGGATTGCGCCACAACAGCCCGGTATTGAAACCCGCCGCCGGGGCAATGAAGGCGGCGAAGTCATTATTGTGTTCGACCCGCACGGTGCCCAGGGCAAAGCCCAGCAGGTCATCGGCCAGCTGCCAGGTGCCGCCGGCGCCTCCGTTGACATGGCTGACCAACACCTCGTCGCCATGCTTGCCCAGTACTCGCTCAAGCCCCCCGGCCACCTGCCACGACCAGGGTTGCAGCAAGGCATTGCGCGGGGTCAGCGAGCGGATGGTAGCCAGATCCAGGCGCTGTACCTGCCAGTCATTGCCCTCGTACTGGCGCAGCTTGAGCTGGAGGATCTCGATTTGTGCGCCGAGGGGGAAACCGTAGGCGTTGTCGTTGAGGTCGTGATACGCCATGCGCAGGCCATATTCGGCAAAGGCGCGATCATCGCGGCTGCCCATGCCCAACTGCCAGGTACGCGATTGATGGCCGTCTTCAGGCAATCCCGGGCGTTCGATTTCAAGTTCCGGCGGTGGGTTGCGGTTGATCGCCCGCAGCAACTCGAAGCTGCGTTTGCTGCGCGCCGGATCACGCTCCTGGCCGTTGGCCCGGTAGCGTTCCAGGCGATAGGCAGCGTCTTGCACCAGGGCTTGGCGCTCACGGGGCAGCGCGTTGAAGTCGGGGCCTTGCAGCAGTGCGGTGTCAGCACTGAGCGCCAGCACTTGCTGTTGCTCGCCCGCATCCAGCGGTTTGGCCCGCTCCAGCAGTTCACGTTCGCGTGATGGCCGGTAGTCGATACGCTCGACCAGGCCGGCCTGCTTGACGGCCTTGACCGTGTCGGTAGGGATGGCGGTCAGTGGAAACTGCGAGGTCAGGTCCAGGCTCGGGCGTGCCACCTGCAGCAGTTCTAGCAAGCGGTAGGAGCAGTTCTCGTCGAAGAAGAAGTAGTCGAACTGGATTTGCTTGAGTTCCCAGACATGTTCGACCATGCGCCCGGTTTCTTCCGGGGTCAGGTTCAGCCGGTATTCCCACAGGTCGCGGTTTTCCAGGCTGCGGTATTCGGAGAGTTTTTCCTGGTACGGCACCAGGGCGAACAGTCCCGGATAGCCACCCATCAGGCCTTTCCAGGCATACAGGATGCTGTTGTCGCTACCCTCGATGTAGGCGCCGAAGTTGATCGCGTAGCTGAGCAGGGCGGTTTTGTTGCTCTGCACGTCGGCCTGGTCGATGCGCAGCAGCGTGTGGCCGAACATCGACGAGGGGCTGTTCAGGTAGGCGGCCGGGAAGATCATCACCGCACTGTGCGGCGAGACGTCCTTGAACCACTGGGTGTATTCCTTGCAGTCCGGGCTCGGTAGGTCGTTCAGTTGCAATTGCTCGCGCAGCCAGCGGGTACGCGCCGGGAACACGCATTGAGCATGGCGGTCGCCAAGGCTTGCCGGTGCATACAGGGCTCTGACGGTGGCGCGCAGTTCCTGCTCCGGGTGGTGGGCGCCGTCGTCGGCGAGAAAAAAGCGTGTGTCGTCGACATAGCTGCGCCAGCCGCCAAGCTTGGCCGTCTCGTAATGACCGAGGGCGATCCAGTAGCGCTCGGCTGCCAGTTGCGCAAGGCGTGGGTCATCGAATGAAGGGGCAGCATGCAACGGGGCGCAGGCACACAGCGCCAGGTAAGCAAGGCGTTTGAGCATGTCGGGCAACTAAGTCTGAATGATGCCGATAGAGGCGGACAACACCCCGCCCCGGTGAAGGGGCGGGTGGGCCGAGCTTAAGCCTGGGTGGCGTATTTGGCCAGGCGCGGATCGCTTTTCAGTACCGCGAGGGTATTGCTGTGAACGTCTTCGGCCGTTGCATCGACGGTCTTGAAGATGTCCTGGAAGTGTTGATGGGTAACCGCGGCAAAGTGCGCGCGATCTTCCGGGGCGACGCCCAGCACCACGGCATAGGTGGTCAGGGCTTCACCTTGACCCTTGGCCATGTCTTCGGAGAGTTCGTTCATCATGCCGTTCATGGCGATCCATGATTTACCGCCATAGGTCAGTGCAGCGTTGGTCGAGCAGCCGTTGGTGCCCGAAGTCATGCCGAACGTGGCGTTACCGGAGGTGCCATTGGTGGTGGATGCAAGGAAGTGGGCCGGTGTGCCGCGTTGGCCCTCGAACAGCATGTTGCCCCAGCCGCAGTCCGGACCACCCGGCGCCTGGGCCATGGCATTGAGGGAGACCGCGGTGAACAGAGTACCCAGAAGAATCCGTTTCATAGCATTGTTCTCTTTGTCGAAGTGCAAACCAAAGGTCAGGGTTGTCTGGCATATCTGCAGAGCCAGTTGCCAGGGCGGGTCGGTTATATACCCAGCCGCGCAGTTTGGAGTTTAGGCACGATCTAAGGGTTCCGTGGTTTATTGCGAAAGATTGCCTGAAATTATTGACGTGGATCGACTTTTCGCCCCTGTGACAATAAGCAGCAATGAGCCTTGCAAGGCGCACGCGCACGGCGCCAGAATGCTGACATCGCCCCGCCGAAGTAAGGAAGCCCGATGCCCGATCCTGTCGCTGCGAGCCTGCGTCTTGCGCCCGAAGCCCTGACCCGGCCGTTTTCCGCTGAACAGTTCGCCTTTTCCACTACCAATGATCTGGAGCCTTTTCGCGGTGTGCTTGGCCAGGAACGTGCTGTCGAAGCCTTGCAGTTCGGCGTCGCCATGCCGCGTCCTGGGTACAACGTATTTGTCATGGGCGAGCCCGGCACGGGCCGCTTCTCGTTCGTCAAACGCTACCTCAAGGCCGAAGGCAAGCGCCTGCAAACGCCGTCGGACTGGGTGTATGTCAATAATTACGACGAGCCGCGGGAGCCGCGCGCACTGGAGTTGCCACCGGGCAGCGCCGGCGCGTTCATCAGCGACATCGGCGGCCTGATCGATAACCTGCTGGCGACCTTTCCGGCGGTCTTCGAGCACCCGTCCTACCAGCAGAAGAAAAGCGCCATCGACCGCGCGTTCAACCAGCGATACGACCGTGCCCTGGATGTGATCGAGCGTGCTTCGCTGGAAAAGGACGTAGCCCTGTACCGCGACAGCAGTAACGTCGCCTTCACCCCGATGGCAGACGGCAAGGCGCTGGATGAGGCCGAGTTCGCCCAGTTGCCGGAAGCCGAGCGGGAGCGTTTTCACGACGACATTGCCATTCTGGAGGAACGCCTCAACGAAGAACTGGCGAGCCTGCCGCAGTGGAAGCGCGAATCGAACAACCAGCTGCGTCATCTCAACGAAGAAACCATCACTCTGGCCTTGCAGCCATTGCTGGCACCGTTGTCTGAAAAGTATGCAGAAAACGCTGCTGTCTGCGGCTATCTGCAGGCCATGCAGGTCAACCTGCTGCGCACTGTGGTCGAGCAACTGGTCGATGACAGCAAGACCGATGCCCAGGCGCGCAAACTGCTCGAAGAGCAGTACGCACCGAGCCTGGTCGTCGGCCACCACGCCAGCGGCGGTGCGCCGGTGGTGTTCGAGCCGCACCCGACCTACGACAACCTGTTTGGTCGTATCGAATACAGCACTGACCAGGGCGCGTTGTACACCACTTACCGGCAGTTGCGCCCGGGGGCTTTGCACCGGGCCAACGGTGGCTTTCTGATTCTTGAAGCCGAAAAGATGTTAAGCGAGCCGTTTGTCTGGGACGCCCTCAAGCGTGCCCTGCAGTCGCGCAAGCTGAAAATGGAATCGCCCCTGGGCGAGTTCGGCCGGCTGGCCACTGTGACCCTCAACCCGCAAATGCTGCCGCTGAACATCAAGGTGGTGATTATCGGGGCGCGGCAATTGTATTACGCCCTGCAGGACCACGACCCGGACTTCCAGGAGATGTTCCGGGTGCTGGTCGACTTCGACGAAGACATCCCCATGGTCGACGAGAGCCTGGAGCAGTTCGCCCAGTTGCTCAAGACCCGCACCAGCGAGGAGGGCATGGCGCCGTTGAGCGCTGATGCTGTGGCGCGCCTGGCGACCTACAGTGCGCGCCTGGCTGAACATCAGGGACGGTTGTCGGCGCGTATCGGCGACCTGTTCCAGCTGGTCAGTGAGGCAGACTTCATCCGCCACCTGGCCAACGATGAGATGACTGACGCCGGGCACATCGAGCGTGCGCTCAAGGCCAAGGCCACCCGTACCGGGCGCGTGTCGGCGCGGATTCTCGACGACATGCTGGCCGGCATCATCCTGATCGACACCGACGGTGCAGCTGTGGGCAAGTGTAATGGCCTGACGGTGCTGGAAGTCGGCGATTCGGCCTTCGGTGTGCCAGCGCGGATTTCCGCCACGGTCTACCCCGGCGGCAGTGGTATCGTCGACATTGAGCGTGAGGTCAACCTCGGCCAGCCGATCCACTCCAAGGGGGTAATGATCCTCACCGGTTACCTGGGCAGCCGTTATGCCCAGGAATTCCCCCTGGCGATCTCGGCGAGTATCGCCCTGGAGCAGTCCTACGGTTATGTGGACGGCGATAGCGCGTCACTGGGTGAGGCCTGCACGCTGATCTCGGCATTGTCCAGGACGCCGCTCAAGCAGTGCTTTGCCATCACCGGCTCGATCAACCAGTTCGGTGAAGTACAGGCGGTGGGCGGGGTCAACGAGAAGATCGAAGGCTTCTTCCGGCTTTGCGAGGCCCGCGGCCTGACTGGCGAACAAGGTGCGATCATCCCGCGTGCCAACGTTGCCACGCTGATGCTCGATGAGCGGGTGCTGCAGGCGGTGCGTGCCGGCATGTTCCACGTGTATGCGGTAAGCCAGGCTGACGAGGCGCTGAGCCTGCTGGTTGGCGAGCCTGCTGGCGAGCCGGATGCAGAAGGGCAGTTTCCTGAAGGCAGTGTCAACGCCCGGGTGGTTGAACGCCTGCGGGTGATTGCCGAAATGATCAGCGAAGAGGACTTGAAGGAGGCGGAGAAGGAGTTGGCCGAGCAAGCCCTGGCCCAAGTCAAACCGTCCTGATTCAAGTGGTACGAGTCAAAAAAACGGCGCTAAATGGAGCATGACCATTCGGCGCCGGTTTTTTCACGCTTTGGCGGATTTCGCCTATCCTTCAACTCAGGGACAGTCGTAGGGTCAGGAAAGAAACAGCCTTGTTTGCAGGGCTGAACCAGGGTTTACCGAGGACCTTCGCCATGCCGCGCAGCCTCAGCCTCACCCGTCAATGCCTGGGCCTGGTGACCCGCATTGAATGCAGCATACGCCCACTGGCCGGCGACAACGGTATGTGGACTTTGCTGTTCGCCGCCGGCATGGCTGGCGAGCAACCTTCGGCGATCAAGGCCCAGGGGCCGTTCCATGGCCCGTTCGTGGCCGAATCGGTACTGAACGCCATCGTCGATAGCCTGACCCTGCACGGTTATCAACTGGCCGACGATCCGCAGATCTGGTCTGTCCACCTGCAGGCCCAGTTGCGCCGGATCAACGGCGAACGAGTCCATCACGTCGGCGACTTTCAGTTCCATCCGGAAACCTGAGGCGCCCGCGTCGCGCCTGTGGCAGCGTGCCACGGGCTTTTTCTGTCATGGCTGGCTGTTATACTCGCGCTCGCTTTTTTGCCAACCTGACGAGTTTTCAATGGAACGTATTATCGAAAATGCGATGTATGCCTCGCGCTGGCTGCTCGCGCCGATCTATTTTGGTTTGTCGTTGGGCCTGTTGGCACTGGCACTGAAGTTCTTCCAGGAGATCTTTCACGTCCTGCCCAACGTCTTCGCCCTGGCTGAAGCCGACCTGATCCTGGTGCTGCTGTCGCTGATCGACATGGCCCTGGTCGGCGGCCTGCTGGTGATGGTGATGATCTCTGGCTACGAGAACTTCGTCTCGCAACTGGACATCGATGAAGACAAGGAAAAGCTCAGCTGGCTGGGCAAGATGGACTCGTCTTCGCTGAAGATGAAGGTTGCCGCCTCGATCGTGGCGATTTCCTCGATCCACCTGCTGCGGGTATTCATGGATGCGCGCAACATCGAGCCCCAGTACCTGATGTGGTACGTGATCATCCACATGACCTTCGTGGTCTCGGCCTTCGCCATGGGTTATCTGGACAAGCTCACCAAGCATTGATTCGGGTTTTTTGCCGAACAAGCACCGCCCGTCCGTTGCAAAACGGACGGGCGGTTGCGTTTTTGCCTTGTGCTTTGTGTGCGGCTGTACAAAAAATGAACGGTCACTCGAAGTGCCAGGCACGAGGTATCGCAATGAACCTTCAACAGCTGAACACCGAGGCCAAGGCCGGTCATGTCGAAGAGCTCAACCTGATCGCCATCGAAGGTGGCGACTTCATTCTCGAAGCACGGGTAAAAGGCCATGCTCATCCGCTGTCGGATACCCGGGGGCAGCGTCTTAAAGTGCATTCGGTAGTCGATGCGCAACGCTTGCTTGAAGGCTTGCCAGCAGTGCCGGTGCACCTGGTGCACTGGTCGATGGATGACGAGATGTGTGGCGGTAGCGAGGCCAGCTACGGCGATCTGAAACTACCGATGCCACGCCGTTCTGCCTGGTAGCTGATCTGCGTAACCGCAGTGTGCTAGGCTGCTCGCCCTTTTCATAAAGGGCGCGGCTGTTGTGCGCCCTGCAGCGGAGCAAGCAAATGTCCGAACTCAATCTGTCTACCGACGAAACGCGCGTCAGCTACGGCATTGGCCGTCAGCTGGGTGGCCAACTGCGCGACAACCCGCCACCGGGCGTGAACCTGGACGCCATCCTGGCCGGCCTGACCGATGCCTTCAACGGCCAGGACAGCCGCGTCAGCGAAGCCGACCTGTCGGCCAGCTTCAAGGTCATCCGTGAAATCATGCAAGCCGAAGCGGCTGCCAAGGCCGAAGCCGCCGCTGGCGAAGGCAAGGCCTTCCTGGTTGAAAACGCCAAGCGTGATGGCATCACCACCCTGGCTTCGGGCCTGCAATTCGAAGTACTGACCGCAGGTGAAGGCGCCAAGCCAAGCCGTGACGACAGCGTGCGCACCCACTACCACGGCACCCTGATCGATGGCACTGTGTTCGACAGCTCCTACGATCGCGGTCAGCCGGCAGAATTCCCGGTCGGTGGCGTGATTGCCGGCTGGACCGAAGCCCTGCAACTGATGAACGCCGGCAGCAAATGGCGCCTGTACGTGCCGAGCGAGCTGGCTTACGGCGCTCAGGGCGTTGGCAGCATCCCGCCGCACAGCGTGCTGGTGTTCGACGTCGAGCTGCTGGACGTTCTGTAAGACCTATCGCGGGGCAAGCCCGCTCCTACACAATTTGGGTAGGAGCGGGCTTGCCCCGCGATGCTGTTCAGTTCCAGTCGGTCCCGCCGCCAGGGCGCAACGCCCGTGCATAGCAGAACAGGAACAGGTTTCTCACCAGTTCCTTGAGCACACCCGGCTCACTCGAATTCAGGCCATTGAGGTCCAGGTCACCCTGGTCGCGCAGTTCGTCCAGTGCTTCTTCTTCAAGCACGGCACAGACCTCGCCGGTTTCCCGGTGCAGGATGCGCAGGTACGGATGGGGGCGGTCAAGCCAGGCGTCTATCAGATAAGTCATGGCTATTCTCCTTGAAAGCGTTCAATGAGAATAATTCTTATTATCAAAATAGCAAGTGCCTATTGGCGGTTTTTTTCCGCCTGTGGGTTGTCGAGGCCGCGGGAGGGCCCCGAAACCCTGAAGAATCAGACCTTGCGGACGAATTCCGATTTCAGCTTCATCGGGCCGATGCCGTCGATCTTGCAGTCGATGTCGTGGTCGCCGTCGCACAGGCGGATGTTCTTGACCTTGGTGCCGACCTTGACCACCAGCGAGGTGCCCTTGACCTTGAGGTCCTTGATCACGGTGATGGTGTCGCCGTCCTGCAGGACGTTGCCCACTGCATCCTTTTTCACCGTTTCGTCGCTGCTCGCTTCAGTCTCACCGGCAACCGACCACTCGTGGGCGCACTCGGGGCAGATCAGCTGGGCGCCGTCTTCGTAGGTGTATTCGGAGTTGCATTTGGGGCAGGGTGGCAAAGTGCTCACTAAGGTTCCTCAAGACGTACAGGTACAAAACCTACATTGTATAAGGTTTTGTTGTTGAGGGGTGAATGCAATCGCGGGGCAAGCCCGCTCCTACTGCTGTAGGAGCGGGCTTGCCCCGCGATCGGGGAGATGGCGAATCAGTGCGTGCGGGCGACGGCGAATTCGCTCAGTTCCACCAGTGCATCGCGGTACTCGCTGGCCGGCAGCACATCCAGGCAGGCGATAGCGCGGGCCACGTAGTCGCGGGCCAGCTTGGCGGTGTAGTCCAGCGAGCCTGAGGCCTCTACGGCCGCACGGATGCTTTCGAGGTCTTCGATGCCGCCTTTCTGGATCGCCTGGCGCACCAGTGCAGCCTGTTCGGCGGTGCCTTCGCGCATGGTATAGATCAGCGGCAGGGTCGGCTTGCCTTCGGCCAGGTCGTCACCGACGTTCTTGCCCAGGGTTTGCGCATCGCCCTTGTAGTCGAGCAGGTCGTCGACCAACTGGAAGGCCACGCCCAGGTGGTCACCGAAGGTGCGCAGGGCTTCGCTCTGCTCTTCAGTCGCCTGGGCCAGGGCTGCGGCGCTGTGGGTCGAGGCCTCGAACAGCATCGCGGTCTTGCCGCGGATGACGTCCATGTAGACTTCTTCGGTGGTGCTGGCGTCGCGGACCTTGGACAGCTGCAGGACTTCGCCTTCGGCGATAACCCGGGTGGCCTTGGAGAGGATCTGCATGACCGGCATCGAGCCCAGTTCGACCATCATCTCGAACGAGCGCGAGTACAGGAAGTCACCCACCAGTACGCTTGGCGCGTTGCCCCACAGGGCGTTGGCAGTGGAGCGGCCACGGCGCATGCCGGACATGTCGACGACGTCGTCATGCAGCAGGGTCGCGGTGTGCAGGAATTCGATGGTGGCAGCCAGCAGGCGCAAATCGTCGCCTTCGCGGCCCAGGGCCTTGCCGCACAGCAGCACCAGCAACGGACGCAGGCGCTTGCCGCCGGCCGAGGTAATGTAGTCGCCGATTTTCGATACCAGCGGTACACGCGAAGTCAGCTGTTTCTTGATAATCTCGTCAACGGCGCTGAAGTCGTCCGCTACCGCACGGTAGAAAGCTTGGGGTTGCATCGGCCACAGGTGCTCCATAAAGGTTGCGCGGCATGCTAGGTCGCGGGTCCCGGCGTGTCAAGGCACGCTGCCCGCGGGCCGGGGGTGGGACTTGCAAGCAAAGCGGGGCTTGCGTACAATCGCGCACCCTGAACTTCCTGGGCAGCACCTGCCTTACGCAATTGCACTGGGCCGTTCCAGCCCTATGCAGCCATGCCAGCCAATACTCTTCCTATAAAGAGCTGGGTGAGCAGGATTATCGGAGAAATACCCATGTACGCAGTAATTGTTACCGGTGGCAAGCAGTACAAAGTCGCCGAAGGTGAATACCTGAAAATCGAAAAACTGGAAATCGCCACTGGCGAATCCGTGACTTTCGACCGCGTTCTGTTGGTTGCCAATGGCGACGACGTGAACATCGGCGCTCCAGTCGTTGCTGGTGCAAAAGTTGTTGCTGAAGTGATCTCCCAAGGTCGTCACGACAAAGTGCGCATCATCAAGTTCCGCCGCCGTAAGCACCACATGAAGCGTATGGGCCACCGCCAGTGGTTCACCGAAATCAAGATCACCGGTATTTCGGCTTAATCGCCTGAATCCATTTCTGGAGAATTGAACCATGGCACACAAAAAAGCTGGTGGTAGTACCCGTAACGGTCGCGACTCAGAAGCCAAACGCCTTGGCGTGAAGATGTATGGCGGCCAGGCTATCATTCCTGGCAACATCATCGTGCGTCAGCGCGGCACCCAATTCCACGCTGGCTACGGCGTTGGCATGGGTAAAGATCACACCCTGTTCGCCAAGATCGCGGGTAAGATCAAGTTTGAAGTAAAAGGCGCCTTCGGTCGTCGTTACGTGAGCGTTGTCGCCGAGTAATCGCGCGAACGCTGGAAAAGCCCTGTCTCGCGACGGGGCTTTTTCGTTTGTGGGGTGAGTCTCTTGCAAAGCTGTTTGTATGGGCTGCCGGCGTGGGTTGTTACTGTCGTGACGGGGCCGCCGCGCTCACTTTTGCAAGAGCCTTATGTCTTTGTGTCACTCAGCTCGTCCAGCTGACGAGAGGCGGTTTTTATGAAGTTTGTTGACGAAGTATCGATCCGGGTCAAGGCCGGTGATGGCGGTAACGGTTGCATGAGCTTCCGCCGCGAAAAATTCATTGAGAACGGTGGTCCTAACGGTGGTGATGGTGGTGACGGTGGCTCGATCTATATGGTCGCCGACGATAACCTGAACACCTTGGTCGACTACCGTTACACCCGTCATTTCGACGCTGAGCGCGGTTCCAATGGTGGCAGTACCGACTGCACCGGCAAGAAAGGTGAAGACCTGATCCTGCGCGTGCCAGTCGGCACCACGGTGATCGACGCCGCCACTCAGGAAGTCATCGGTGACCTGGTCAAGCCTGGCCAGAAACTGATGGTGGTTCAGGGCGGCTGGCACGGCCTGGGCAACACCCGTTTCAAATCCAGCACCAACCGTGCGCCACGCCAGACCACCCCGGGCAAGCCAGGTGAGCAACGTGACCTGAAGCTGGAAATGAAAGTGCTTGCTGACGTTGGCCTGCTCGGTCTGCCGAACGCCGGCAAAAGTACCTTCATCCGCTCGGTCTCGGCCGCCAAGCCGAAAGTTGCCGACTACCCGTTCACCACCCTGGTGCCGAACCTGGGTGTGGTCAGTGTCGACCGCTGGAAGAGCTTCGTTGTCGCGGACATCCCGGGTCTGATCGAAGGCGCTTCCGACGGTGCCGGCCTGGGTATCCGCTTCCTCAAGCACCTGGCGCGTACCCGCCTGCTGCTGCACCTCGTCGACCTTGCGCCGCTGGATGAAAGCAGCAGCGCTGATGCCGCCGAAGTCATCGTCAACGAGCTGACCCAGTTCAGCCCGTCGCTGGCCGAGCGTGACCGCTGGCTGGTGCTGAACAAGACCGACATGCTGATGGACGACGAGCGTGACGAGCGGGTCAAGGAAGTGGTCGAGCGTCTGCAGTGGGAAGGTCCGGTCTATGTGATCTCGGCCATCTCCAAGCAGGGCACCGAGCAGCTCAGCCGCGACATCATGCGCTACCTCGAAGACCGCGCCGACCGCCTGGCCAACGATCCGGCCTACGCCGAAGCGCTGGCCGACCTGGATCAGCGTATCGAAGACGAAGCCCGTGCCCAGTTGCAGGCCCTGGACGACGCCCGCGCCTTGCGCCGTAGCGGCGTCAAGAGCGTGCACGACATCGGCGACGACGATGACGATGATTGGGACGAGGAAGACGAAGACGGTCCGGAAATCATTTACGTGCGCGACTGATTCGTTGCAGTACACTAAACGCCGCTCTCAGGAGCGGCGTTTTGGTATCTAAAGATCTGAATAGGTTGGAAGAAGATGCGGAGCAAGGTGACGGGTGCGCAGCGCTGGGTGGTGAAAATCGGCAGTGCCCTGCTGACAGCGGATGGCAAGGGCCTGGATCGCGCGGCCATGGGGGTCTGGGTCGAGCAGATGGTGGCGTTGCATGAGGCGGGTGTCGAGTTGGTGCTGGTGTCGTCCGGGGCGGTTGCCGCCGGGATGAGCCGCCTGGGTTGGGCCAAGCGACCGAGTGCGATGAACGAGCTGCAGGCTGCGGCCTCCATCGGCCAGATGGGCCTGGTGCAGGCCTGGGAGTCGAGCTTTGCCGAGCACGGCCGGCACACCGCGCAGATCCTTCTGACCCATGACGACCTGTCTGACCGCAAGCGCTACCTCAACGCCCGCAGCACCCTGCGCACCTTGGTGGAGCTGGGCGTGGTGCCGGTGATCAACGAGAACGACACGGTGGTCACCGACGAGATCCGCTTCGGCGACAACGACACCCTGGCGGCGCTGGTGGCCAACCTGGTGGAGGCCGACCTGTTGGTGATACTTACCGACCGCGACGGCATGTTCGATGCCGACCCGCGCAACAACCCTGATGCGCAGCTCATCTACGAAGCTCGCGCCGATGATCCGAGCCTCGATGCCGTGGCCGGTGGCACCGGTGGCGCCCTGGGCCGTGGCGGCATGCAGACCAAGCTGCGAGCCGCGCGCCTGGCAGCCCGCTCCGGTGCACACACGATCATCGTCGGTGGTCGCCTGGAGCGCGTGCTGGACCGGCTCAAGACCGGTGAGCGCCTGGGTACCCTGCTGTCGCCCGAGCGCGGCATGCTTGCCGCGCGCAAGCAATGGCTGGCCGGGCACCTGCAGACCCGTGGCACCCTGGTGCTCGACGATGGCGCGGTGAAGGCGCTGCGCAAGGACAGCAAGAGCCTGTTGCCAGTGGGCGTCAAGACCGTGCAGGGCAGCTTTCGCCGTGGTGAGATGGTGGTCTGCGTTGGCCCGGATGGCCTCGAGGTCGCTCGTGGCCTGGCCAACTACAGCGCCTTGGAAGCACAGAAAATCATTGGCCAGCCGTCCGACGCGATCGAGGGCCTGCTGGGCTATATCGCCGAGCCGGAGCTGGTGCACCGCGACAACCTGATTCTGGTCTGAGGATATACGCGTGTTCAAAGGGATAGTTGCAGCAGCGCTGCTGGCATTGCCGGTACTGGCGTCGGCCGAGGAGATCGGCCAGGTTTCGACGGTGTTCAAGATCGTCGGGCCGAATGACCGTATTGTCGTCGAGGCGTTTGATGATCCGAAGGTGGAGGGCGTGACCTGCTACTTGTCGCGAGCCAAGACCGGCGGTTTGAAAGGCGGCCTGGGCCTGGCAGAGGACCGCGCCGAAGCCTCGATCGCCTGCCGCCAGGTTGGGCCAATTCGCTTCAAGGAGCCGCTCAAGGACGGTGACGAGGTGTTCAAGGAACGCACCTCGCTGGTGTTCAAGACCATGCAGGTGGTGCGCTTCCTCGACAAGAAGCGCAATACCCTGGTCTATCTGGTGTACTCCGACCGGATCATCGAAGGTAGCCCGCAGAATGCGGTGACGGCGATTCCTATCTTGCCGTGGGCCCAGTAACACCGAGTTGAATTCATCGCCGGCAAGGCCGGCTCCCACAAAGTCCTGTGCATGCAGTCCCTGTGGGAGCCGGCCTTGCCGGCGATGGGGCCTGAAAGGCCCCAAAAACAAGCCTCAAACCGAAGCTTCTTCCTCTTCTACCCGCACCACCGCCTTCTCCACATCCCGGCGGCTGATGTACTTCCAGTCCGCCTCGTCGATGTAGATCCCGTTCGGCCCGCTGCCGCCTTCCAGGTCGATGGCGACATGCGCCGAGACCTGCGGCTTCACGCTTGCCAGAATCGGTACGAAGCCCAGCTGCAAGCTGGTTTCCAGCAGTGCTGCCTGGTTGCGTTCGTCGATGTCGGCCGCTTCGTCCAGGTAGTACGGCAGGCGTACGCGACCGGCCAGGTCGCGGTCCATCAGGTGCAGCAACAAGTACATGTTGGTCAGCGCCTTGATGGTCATGGTGGTGCCGTTGGACGCCGCGCCGTCGATGTCGGTGTGGATCACCGGCTGACCACCGACCTTGGTGATCTCGAAGGCCAGTTCGAACAGGTCCTTCAGGCCCAGCTGGTTGTGGTTGGCTGCCACCAGCCGCGCCAGGTATTCCTTGGCCTCTTCGTTCTTGTTGTCCTGCTCGGCGCTCTGGCTCAGGTCGAACACCGACAGGGTCTCGCCTTCCTCGTACTGGCCGGCGCTGTGGATGATCTGGTCAATGTGCTTGAGCGCTTCCTTGTTCGGCGCCAGGACGATGCGGAAGCTCTGCAGGTTGGAGACCTGGCGCTTGTTGATCTCGCGGTTGAACAGCGCCAGCTGGTGCTCGAGGCTGTCGTAGTCGCTGCGGATGTTGCGCAAGGTCCGGGCGATGTCGGTGACCGCGGCGCGGCGTGCCTTGCCCAGGGTCAGCGCTTCTTCGGTACGGTGCGAATAGGCGTTGATCAGCAGTTGCAGGCGACGCTCCATGTCGTCTTCGCTGTCGAACTTGGCCACGCCTTTGAGGCGAACCTGGGCGTACAGTGCCTCGATCTGGCCATCGACGCGCAGCAGGCCCTGCCAGCTGTCCTGGTAGTCGTTGAGCAGTGGCAGCAGGTTATCCATGCTGTCGTCGACCGGCTCCATGAACGGCGTGCCGAACGGCAGGTCGGCAGGCAGCAGTTGGCGACGGCGCAGGGCGTCGTCGAGGGTGCGTTGCTTGGCTTCCATGTCGGCGATCTGGCGGCCGACCAGTTGCAGCTTGGCTGACAGTTGCTGGACGCGTTCGGTGAAGGCGTCGCTGGAGCGCTTGAGTTCGTCCTGGGCGGCTTCCATCTGCGCCAGTTGCTCGAGCTTGTCGCCCTCTTCGGCGGAGAGGGTCTCACTGCGGCGGAAGTCTTCCAGGGCCTTCTGGGCATCCAGTACCTGCTGGTACAGGGCTTCGGTCTGGGTCTTGCTCGCGGCGCGGTCGGCGGCTACGGCCTGCTGGGTCTTGAGCTGCTTGAGCTCTTTGTCCAGGCGCTCTTTCTGGTCGCGCAGGGCCGCACGGTCGGCCAGGGCCTGCAGGGCAGGGGGTTCGATGTGCGTCAGGTCGATGGACAGGCCCGGCGCTTCGAAGCGCTCGCCCTTGAAGCCGTCGAGCACCGCTTCCAGGGATTTGACCCAGACGTCGCTGTCGTCCAGTTCGATGCCGCGCTCGCCCAGCGGCAGGCTGAACAGTGCGCCGTTGAACAGGCGCATCAGGCGCTCGACGTCCTGCTGCGAGAACTCTTCACGCAGCCGTGCATAGCTGTTGTTGTCGGCGTGGTCGAGTTGCTGTTTGACCGATTTGAGGCGTTTCTCCAGCTCGCGCAGGCGCTCCTCGAGGTCTTCGGCACTGAACTGGCGTGACTGCGCCAGGGCGCCAGCCAGTTCGTCGTGGGCGTCCTTGGCGGCCAGCAGTTGCTGCTCCAGGACCTTGACGTCATCGACCAGGGCAAAGCGGTGCTTGAGTACCGACAGCTCGCCGAGCCAGCGCTGCACGCCAGTGATCTCACGCTCCAGGCGCATCAGCTCCTGGGTGCCACCACGCTGGTCATTCTGCAGGCTGTCCTGTTCGTTCTTGTAGTGCTCGGCCTGAATCACCAGCTCTTCTTTGCGGGCGCCGGCGTAGTCTTGCCAGGTGCCGAGCAGCGAGTCGAGCAGTGGCGACAGGCGGTGCAGCTTGCCGCGCAGGATCTCGCGCTGGGCCACACCATTGGCCAGGGCCTCGACCAAGGGGCCGGCGGCGACCAGCGAGTTGTAGTCCTGCTCCATGCGTCGCACGTCACGGAAGGCTTCTTCGCAGGCAGCGATGTAGTCGACGCTGCCCGAGCGCAGGCTGTGCTCGAAGGCATCGAGGAACAGTTGCTTGAGCTTGGCGGCGGTGATCTCGCGCATGTGCAGCAGGTTGATGAACAGCGCGCGGAAGGTCTTCAGGCTCTGCTCGCTGGTGGAGCGCAGCGGGATCAGGGTCAGGTCCAGCGGGATCGAGGTATGGCCACCGACCAGCAGGCGACGCAGTTCGTCAGGCTTGAGTTCGTAGGCTTTCAGGCCGTTGCGCTCAAGGTTGCTGAACAGCTCTTTCTGGCGCAGGCAGGTATCGTTCTTCTGGTAGTGGGCCAGGTCCAGTTCGCCGGCATAGGCAAAGAACTGGTGGCCGAAACCGCCACCCGGGCCGCGGCCGACCACGCCGATCACGTGCGGGCCGTGGGGCAGGTTGACCTCGCAGAGGATATAGCTGGTGTCGCTGGCAAAGTAGAAGCGCCGCGACTGCTCCAGGCTGTACTTGCCGAAGCTCATGTCGGACATGCGCGCCAGGATCGGGAACTGCAGGGCGTTGATCGAGGCACTCTTGCCCAGGTTGTTGGCACCGTAGACCGACAGCGGGTGCTCCAGGGGGAACAGGCCCAGGCTGTAGCCGGCGGTGTTGAGCAGTGCGAAGCGGCGAATACCGTAGCGTTCCTGGCTCATGCGTCAATCTCCTGTTGCTCTTGCGCAATGGCCCGGGCCAAGGCGTCTTCTTCGCTTTCTTCGAACGGGCTCAGGTCGAGCGGGTCGTCGGTACGGTTCAGTTGTTCCGGGCTCTCTTCTTCGACCAGCACCGGTGTTGGCAGCGGCAGGGCGCTGTGCAAACTGGCGGCCAGGTCGCGGTCCTGCTGGACCGACAGGCAGACATCGAGGAAGCGGTGCATCGGCGGCAGGAAGCGGTAGATGCCGTTCTCTTCGTGGGCAAAGCCAAGCTGGGTCATGCGGCGCATGATTTTTTCTTCCAGCTCATCCGGGGTTTGCACTTCGGCCTGGATGAACAGGTCGCGGTATTTTTCCAGCAGCGAAGGTAGCTCGTCGCGGCCCAGGCTGCCGCCGTCGAGCACCGCCATCGGGTCGCGGCCCTGGTCGGCCAGGTGTTCGACCAGGATGAAGGTGAACAGCGACAGGCGCTGGGCGGTCTTGTTGACCTGGGCGGCAGCCAGGTCTGGAACGAAGTAGTAGAAACCTCGGGTGTCACACACCAGTTCAAATCCCAGGGCCTTGAACAGACCACGGTACTGGTCCTGGAAGTTCGACAGTTGGGCGTACAGCTCCGGGTCGCGGCGGCTGATGTGGAAGCCCTTGAACAGCTCGCGAAAGATCGGTGCGAGCTGAGGCAGTTCGGAGAGATCAAGATGCATGGGCAGGGCTCGCAGTAGGCTCAGGCGATGGTTCGCGGCTCGATGTCAGGGCGAAGGAGCGCAGGCTGACCAGGTGTTCGCGGGTGATGTATTCGCAGCGTTCGAGGCGCTCGCGGTTAAAGCGTTTTTCCCGCGACAGGCGCGAGAACCAGTACAGCAACTCGTCGGTGGCGCCTTCGGGCTCCTGATCGAGCAGCCAGACCATCAGGTCCGGCAGCGGCAGGGCGTCTTCGCAGCGCTCGAGCATCTCCTTGACCGTGCGCGGCGCGCGCGGGGCGTCACCCTTGTGGCTCTTGTGGGCCTTGGGAAACTGCGCAGGCTTGGGCTCGAAACGGGCCAGGGCATAGACGTAGGCTTCGACCTGGCTGGCGCTGCCGAGGAAGGTGCTCTGCGGGCGGGTGAACAGCGGCATGGCGGCTTGTGGCACGGCGTCCAGGCCCTTGCGACGGATCACCGACAGCGCCAGGGCGGCGCCGCGGGTCACGGCGTTGTGCCGGCGGGCTTCTTCACGCAGCGGCAACAGCAGTTCGCGGGCATGGCGCAGGGTCAGCTGGGCGCTGGTCTGCATTTCCAGGATGCGCGCATGGGTGCGCAGGAGCATGTCGTCGTCGACCAGATGGCCCAGGCGGGCCTGCTCGCCGAGCAAGCGCAGCAGTACCGTCTCGACCTTGCGCACGCCTTGCTCGAAGGCGCCATCGGCGTTGACCAACTGGATCATCGGCTCGACGTATTCATCCCAGGTCGCCAGGACTTCGGCATAACGCTGGCGCAAGGGGATCTGCCGGTCGCTGGTTTTGGCCCGTTCGGCCACGGCGACCAGCGCCTGCTCGTCGTTGTCGAGCTTTTTCAGGACATCGCGCACACGCATGTCGAGCAGGCGTAGCTGGCGCGCGAGGTCGTTGCCGTCGCGAATCTCGAAGGCATCCTGGATGTGTCCGGCCAGACGCTCGAGGTGGCGCAGGTAGGCTTCGATCTCCAGGCACAGGCCCAGGCGGTGCTCGCGGCGCAGGTAAGCGAGAAAGTCGTGGATCTGGGCGTTGAGCTCGAAACGGTTCGGGCTTTTTGCCACAGGCACCAGGATATCCAGGCGGATCCACACATCAAGCAGGCTGGTGATGTCCTGGGGCGTGCTTTCCAGCTGTTGGCTGGCCAGTTGCTGGCGCAGCTCGGCCAGGCTCAGGGTGCCCCCGTCGAAGCGCTCGCACAGTGGCTCGAGCAGGGCCCAGTGTTCGGCTAGGGCGCGCAGGACGCGCTTGGGTTCGATCATTGGCGGGTCGACTCGTTGCCAAATAAAAGCGCCGATTGTACTGCATCAGACGCCTGTCGATTCACCCCCTGATCGCTTCAAACTGCTGTCGGGCGGTTTTCTGCCGATCAACAGCGGCGCCGAGCGGCGAACAACGTTAGAATATCGCCCCTGACTTACCCACAGATGGCCGATCCTTCTTGTTAATCGAGTCCCGCCGCCGCGCTTACCTTAACGCCATGCAAGTGGTGCACTGGCTGCCGCGTGCCGAATTGCCGTTCGCCGCACCGTCGCGCCCGGAGCTGTTGCTGCCGGTGGCGCCGCTGGAGGAGCCGGCACTCGAACCGCAGCAGCGGGAACCAGCGACGGCTACTGTCGCACCAAGTGCGCCGCAGGTGCGCACCGGCGAGCGTCCAAAGATCGAAATCCCGCGCCCCGGCAGTACACCAAAAGCGGCCGCCAAACCTGCGCAAGAGGCCGAAAAGCCACCTGTCGCGGCCAGGCCCGTCCCCGTGCCCCCGCCGCGCTTTGCCCTGCAACTGCTGCGTGCCGGCAATTGCTTGCTGCTGGTGGAGCTTGCCACCGGTGAGGCGTTCCAGAGCCGCGACCCTTCCTATCTGCTGCTCAAGGACATGCTGCGCGCCGCGGGCCTGCCGGACAGCCCGCAGATCATCGGCGAGCCGGTGCGCTGGCCGCTGCTGGTGCGTGGCAACCTTGATCAGGGGCCACAGGCTGCGACTGATTTCGTCCAGGGCTTTATCCAGGCCCGGCTTGAAGAGGCGCCATGTGTCTGTCTGTGGCTGATCGGCCTGCCTGCCGTGCGTTTTGCCGGTGAGGCCGACGCCGAAGCTTATTACCGCGAGTTGCCGGTTGAAGGGCTGGGTACTGCCTGGGCCTTGCCGGGGCTTGAACTGTTGATGGACGAGCCGCAGCGCAAAGCGGACGTCTGGCAAGCCATGCGCCGGCTGATGGCGCGCTGGAAACCACGTGATGAGTGACACAATCAGCTTCCGCCGGATGACCGAGGCGGATCTGGATGCCGTACTGAAGATCGAATACGCAGCCTTCAGCCACCCCTGGACCCGTGGGATTTTCCTCGACGGGCTCAAGTCCTATGAAATCTGGCTGATGTTCGAAGGCCAGCAGCAGGTCGGCCACGGCGTGATCAACGTGATCATCGACGAGGCGCACCTGCTCAACATCACCGTCAAGCCGGAAAGCCAGGGTCGCGGCCTCGGTCTACGCCTGCTGGAAGAACTGATGACGCGCGCCTACGCCAGCAATGGCCGCGAATGCTTCCTGGAGGTGCGTGCCAGCAACCAGTCGGCTTATCGCCTCTACGAACGTTACGGCTTCAATGAAATTGGCCGTCGTCGTGACTACTACCCGGTTGCGGGTGGTCGCGAAGACGCCCTGGTCATGGCCTGCACCCTGTTTGAGTAAGCCAACAGCGCTCGGGCTCGCCGCCTGTCACACGATGCGCATCAACCATGAGGCCTGAGCATGCACGATCTACAAGAACTGATTGATAACAACGCGCGCTGGGCCGATGCGATCAAGCAGGAAGATCCGGATTTCTTCGCCAAGCTTGCGCGTCAGCAGGCCCCGGAGTTCCTCTGGATTGGCTGTTCGGACGCCCGGGTGCCGGCCAACGAGATTGTCGGCATGTTGCCGGGCGACCTGTTCGTTCACCGCAATGTCGCCAATGTGGTGCTGCACACCGACCTCAACTGCCTGTCGGTGATCCAGTACGCGGTGGATGTGCTCAAGGTCAAGCATATCCTGGTCACCGGCCACTACGGTTGCGGCGGGGTGCGGGCGTCGATGCAGGATCGTCAGTTGGGCCTGATCGATGGCTGGCTGCGCTCGATACGCGACCTGTACTACGACAACCGCGTGGAGCTGGCCAAGCTTGCGACCGAGGAGGAGCGGGTAGATCGCCTGTGCGAACTGAACGTGATCCAGCAGGTGGCCAACGTCGGTCATACCACCATCGTCCAGAATGCCTGGCACCGTGGGCAGAGCCTGTCGGTGCATGGTTGCATCTACGGCATCAAGGATGGGCGCTGGAAGAGCTTGAATGCGACCATCAGCGGCATCGACCAGTTGCCGCCGCAGTACCGGTTGCGTCCGCAGGATTGAGCCTATCGCGGGGCAAGCCCGCTCCCACAGGATTTAGATAATCCCTGTGGGAGCGGCGATGCGGCGACCCGACTTGCCCCGCGATGAATTCACCTCAACTTTTCTGCAAATCGCGCAACGTCCGCGTCACCGCCCCGGTATTGCACTTGGCACTGGCCTGCTCCGGGGTCATGTTGCGAATCGTGCGGAAGTACAGCTCACACGTCTGCTTCTTCGCCGTCACCTGCCACTTCTGGGTACAGGCGCCCAATGTTGTCTTGGCATCCGCCGCCGGGTTACGGCCCATGCCTGCTTGCCAGCAGGCAGCGCTCAAGTCCTGGCCCATCATTTTCAACCCGGCCTGATCGGCTTTGTCCTGGTCTCCGCCATAATTGGTTTTGTCCGCCGCATACCAGATCGCACTCGGGTGGTTGGCGCCCAGCACCGGCACCTTCTGCCCGGGCGTCGGGCTGATGGTCGCCAGGCCCAGCACATAGAGCTTGGGCCCGTACTGCTGCTCGATCCAGCTGCGCACTGGCGAGCCGAAGGCAACCATCGGTAAGGAAGCGCCATCACCGGTGCGGGTCACTTCCTTGACCATCTGCACCTGATAATCCTTGAAGTAACCGTATACGCCTTCCAGATCCTTGCCGGCACTGGCAGGTGCGGCGATCGGGGCGATGTCGACGATGGTCTGGTAGGCCGGGGTGTGTTCGGCGGGGACGCCGTTGAAAGTCAGCAGCGTGGCCCAGCGATCGGTGGTGTTGGAGCGCAGGTAGTCCTGGGCCTGGGTCAGCGAGTAGTCGGGCGGGAAGTGCAGAAGCTCGATGCTGCGGCGCTTTTCCAGGGCCATGCCCAGGGGCAGGAACAGGTTCCAGTTGTAGGCCCATTTACCGTCGCGATTGAGCTGGGTAGCGCCCTGATAGGCCAGCTCGCCGGTGTCGAGCAGCGCCTGCAGTGGCTTGCTGTAGTCGCTTGGGACACCCTGGATATCAGCATGCAGTTTGTCGTTGTCGCGATTGACCTTCACGGTCGCGCCAGCGTAACCGTCGCGTCGCACGCTCTGGGTCAGGTAGTGCTCCACGGTCTGCTCCAGCGTCCAGTCACGAAAGCAGATGACGTTGCAGTTGTTGGGGTAGGCAAACAGCCGGGTCACCCGTGCCTGGTCGCCCAGGTCGATTTGGGCGTCGGCCTGGATGGCACTGCTGAAGGCCAGTGTGGCCAGGGCGAAGGCCAGTGGAGCAGTCGTGTGCATGCTTAACTCCTTGTCAGTTCCTCCCCGTAGTCGGGAGGCTTGCCATACTGGAGGAATTTCCCGGGGATTGGGAAGGGGAGCAGGCTGATGAATGTGTGGTGCAAAGCTGGTATCGGAGCAGGGCTTTTACTGACAGTGTTCGCTGCTATCCCGGTCCGGGCCGAGGAGCGTGACCTGTACCTGTTTGCCCAGTGGGCGGGCGATCACCAGACCCGGCCGTTTCGCCAGATGCTGGTGGATGCGCGCCTGTATGGCGTGGTGCCGATTCATCAGCTGCTACGCTCGGCCAGTGACTGGCGCTTGTGCAAGGCCGAGCCGTTTGCGGTAGCGCCAACGACGCAGTGGCCGGCGGTACGCTCGACACTGCTGTTGCTCAAGACCCTGGGCGAGCAGGGCGTGCTCAAGCAGTACGAAGTGGTATCGGCTTACCGCAACCCGGTGCTCAACCGTTGCGCCGGTGGTGCCGAGGCCAGCGCCCATACCCGTGCCTTTGCGGTCGACCTGTTGCTGGCGAACTGGGCCGATCCGACTCCGCTGTGTAGCTTCTGGCAAGTACATGGCAAGGACTGGAGCATGGGCCTGGGGCGTTACCCTTCAGGGCGCATTCATATCGACACGGCGGGGTACCGCACCTGGGGTGGCGATTTCAGTGCCGGTTCCTCCTTTTGCGCCCCGGCGGTGGCCGGTAAGGCTCAGGCCAGGTGAGCCAGGCAGGTGTGTGATTGTTCTATCACCCACTGGGCGAAACAGCGGCTTTTGTCATCGGCAAGAATCGCCTGGGGGCTGATCAGGTAATAGGCCGACTGGTCCTGGATAAAACCGCGCGGCGCCTGCAACTGGCCGCTGTCGATTTCATCCTGGACCATCAGGCGCGAGGCCATGGCCACGCCCAGCCCTGCCGCGGCTGCCTGGATGCACAGGTAAAAGTGTTCGTAATCGGCGCGGCTGCTGCCCTTGGCCGATTCGCCAGCCTGGCGCAGCCAGGTGTTCCAGGCGTGGGGGCGCGAGCCGCTGTGCAGCAGGCGTTGGCCGGCCAGGCCGTGCTCGGGCAGGGCGTGCCCGGCACTGCACACCGGGCCGACCCATTCGTCGCAGATCTTCAGTGCATGCAGGTTGGCGTCCCAGTGAAAGTCATCGCGGCGCAGGGCCAGGTCGACACCGCTACGGGCAAAGTCAATCGGCCCGCCCGCCGCCACCAGGTGCAGGTGAATATCCGGGTGTGCGGCATGAAAGGCCGGCAGTCGCGGTATCAACCAGCGCATGGCGATGGTCGGTTCGCACGACAGCACCAGCACGTTCTCCCGCGCTTGCTGCTGCAGGCGGTACACCGCACCTTCGAGTTGCTCGAAGATCGACAGGGTGGTGCCGTGCAGGGCGCGTCCGGCGGCGGTGAGGAAGATGGCCCGGTTGCGTCGCTCGAACAGTTGCACCCCCAGCGACTCCTCCAGCAGACGCACCTGCCGGCTCACCGCGCCGTGGGTGACATTGAGCAACTCGGCGGCGCGCACGAAGCTCTGGGTTTGTGCGGCAACGTCGAAATAGCGAAAGGCGGACAGTGCAGGCAGTTTCATATTTGTGAGGAAAACTAGCGGATTTGCTTCACTATAAATCGCTTTTTGCCTTACCCGAAGCTTTCGATAATGACGGCGCGCAGAGCTATCTGTGCATTTACCTAGCAGATCGAGGAGCTTTACGTGAATGAACTCATAGCCGTTGCCCTTTTTACCGTGCTGGCGGTGATCAGCCCAGGCGCCGACTTTGCCATGGTCACCCGCAGCAGTTACGCCTTTGGCCGGCGAGCGGGCTTGGCGGCAGCTTTGGGCATCGCTCTGGGGGTGCAGGTGCATGTGCTTTACACCGTGTTGGGCATCGCGGTGATCATCAGTCAGAGCCCGGCGCTGTTCCTGGCCATGAAGGTGCTGGGGGCGGGGTACCTGATTTATCTTGGCTACAAGTCACTGACCAATACCGCGCGGATTTCCCTTGAGGGGGCTAACGCCAGCCAGCTCGGCGTGCTGGCGGCTTTGCGCTCAGGCTTTCTGACCAATGCCCTGAACCCCAAGACCATGCTGTTTGTGGTCAGTGCCTATACCCAGGTGGTGCAGCCGGGCAGCTCGCTGGCGATCAACTTCGGTTATGGCGCGTTCATGTCGGTTGCCCATTGGCTGTGGTTCAGCCTAGTGGCGGTGTTCTTTTCCAGTGCAGGGTTGCGCCGGGCCATGCTCGAGCGGCAGCGCCTGGTCGACCGGGTGATTGGCGTGGCGTTGATTGGCCTGGGGCTGGCGGTGGTGTTCGCCAATGTGCGCTAAGCGGGGAGGATAAAAATCGCAGGCAAGAAAAAAGGGCTTACCTTGCGGTAAGCCCTTTTTAGTACTTGGTGGTACACAGTCATTTGAACTGGATGCTGAAGTTGCTGTATTTAAAGGGTTTTGTTGTTGTGTCGGTTAGGGATACACCAGGGGATACACGGCGCCCGCTGCTGGAGCAATTTAGGTGACCTGACGGGGCTTCACCTGGCCGCAATTCAGCCGGGGACCCTGGCACTTTTTATCCGGTACGGGGTCGGAAACCCGCGAGAAAGAATTAGTGGCAGGTCCACCAACTTACTGAAATTTCAATGGTTGAAATTGAAAGAAAATAAGCAGAAATGGCGGATCATTACCCGATTGGTAAGGATCAAGAAAAACGTTCGGTAAAGTGCACGTCAACCACTGTCAACCGAGTCAACCTGTCAACCGACTTTGAAAATCCAGCCGCTAACAAAACCTCGCGGGTTCTTTGCCCCGTACCAGTCGAAATTGCTCAGGGTCCCCGACGACATCCCAAGCCATTGGGCAAATGCACTGGTGAACCGCAGTTCACCGAGTTCACCTGTTCACTAAGCTGTGCACTTTTCCGCTAACTCTTTCTCGCGGGTTTCCGACCCCGTACCTGGCTATTAGTGTCAGGGTCCCTGGCAGGTTTTAGGCAGTGCACCAAGCTTGTGCGGCTTGAAGAGAGGGGATGGTTTCTGTCGCTGATGGCATCACAACGGATGGGGTGCGGGGTGTGCTATCTGGCGTCGGCTCAAAACCGGTGTAACAGGTGTAACTCGTGTAGCGACTTAACTTAACCTATTGAAAATACTGGAGTTTATCTTTGTTACACCGTGCGCGACGAAAGCGTACACCGGGTGTAACAAGGCCCATCGGTGTAACAGTCGGGGATAGCAAACAGCCCACGAGCGTGGGCTGTTTCGGGGAGTTATGCGGTGAGCAAGTCCTTGAGGGAAATACCATGGGCGTCACGTTCCAGATCTTCGCGACGGAGACTTGATGCGCTTGGCCCGAACCGTGGCACGTCGAAACTCGGCAAAGCGTAACCCCATCCTCCCTGCTGATAACTCACGGCAAGAATCTGCGAGCCCACAACGGCCAGCTGTTTAACCACGGCGTTCCATTCTTCACCCAGCGCTAAGCCGATCGCGCTCAAGGCCGCTTTTCTTGCCTCATCGCTTTGCTGTTGAATGGTGGTGATTTGGTTCTCAATGGAGTCGAGTTCGGCCTGCAGAGCATCAAGGATCAGCTCTTGGCGTCTCACCTGCTCATCTGTGGTCGCAAGTTGCTTGGCGGCTTTCTGAATCTCGTTGTTAGCGGCCTTCTCGCCTTCAGTGTCACCACTGGCAAGGCTTCGGGCGTAGAAGCTGGCGGCATCCCGTTCGGCCTGTTGGGCCTTATCAAGGGCCTGTTCTGACTCTGTTTGAATCGCCTGAAAGCGCTCAGTCAAGTGCGCTCGTGTTCGCTCCAGCGCTTCGACGGTGGCCGCTGAGTCAGACATGATCTGGAGGGATTCCGATTTGGCCTGCTCAACTCGGGCGCACCGCTCGACATAGGCCAACTTTTGTTCAATAAGCTCCAGCTTGCCGGGAATTGCACGCAGGCGGGATTCAGCTTCGGATAGCTTATCCCTAGCCGCGGTACTCTCAGGGCTTCCGATCATGCTCCCAAAGCGATTCCAGTTTTTCGGCGCGTTGTGCCAGGCAGCTTCGAGCTGTGGAATACTGTTTTCTAAGGCGTCGCGTTCGGCAATCAGGTCCGCGTGCTTTTGCTTCAATTCGTTCATGGTCAATTCCTAAAATGAGTATTGGTTGTGTGCGTGGCTGGCGAGGCCGAAAGTTGCCGACGCTACCTCAGTGGATGGGTAGCAGCTCAAGCGGCTTGAGCTTCGCTTTCACCTTGCTCAGGGACTGCCACAACGACATAACAGCGCTGTGAACCGAGCCCTGGCAGACGTACAGTGCGGGCAGCCTTGCCATCCTTTCCGGGCTCTAACACGCCTCGCTGCAAAAGTTCCTTGTTCACAGCGTTCAGGTTCATTCCCCTGAACACTTCGGAGCGCCATGCCTCGGGCAGCACGTAGTAAGTAGTCGTCGTGTGCAACGTGTCGCCCATGCCGTGCTCCAGCGACTTGCGAAAGCCCAGCCGGTCAATGGTCCGGGGGCCGTGTTCGTCGATTTTGGCGGCGGTCGATTCCCAGCGAGTAAAACGACTTTCTCCGAAGCGCTCGATCACCTGGCGCAGACGGGAAATGATGGCGTCACTCTCCATATTTCCAGCACCGCCCCGTTCATTCAGCCAAGCGTTCAGGCAAACCTTGGCCGCAGTGTTGGCCGCGCCTTCGGGCCAGCCTGTGACGCCCAGGGCAGTTGCTAGTTCTCCAGCGGCAGCGGCCAACCCAAAACGAGTGGCGGCGCGCTGCGCCTGACCACTGGCCGAAGCGGGTAGCGCGGATGAGACAAAACGCTCGATGGTGTGGCGCAAGATTGTTGACCAACCAAGCATTTTTCCAGGTTCACACAGGGCCGACAGGAAGGCGGTTAGCGGTGTGCCGTAATACTTGGCAACTCGGGCCTTGAGCGCGTCCGAGAGTGCGGCGGCATCCTCAAAGCCACTTAGGGTGTCGAACATGCCCAGCCCTTTGCTGGCGTCGGCGGGCACGGCGAGCATGCGCACTTCCATACCGGCTTTGAGGTCTTTGTTGGCCTCGGCCATGTGCTGCGCCAAAGTCTTTTCGCCGGTCGAAAGGAACAGCAAACGCCATTCTTGAACCTGTCGGCCTGCCTGGCCTCGGTCGTTGGCGCGGGCTTTGCCGGTGCCGTTGCCCAGCATGTAAACCGTTTCGCCAATGATGCGCGGGTCACACATGCCGATTTCATCGAGTACCAAGAGCCCGTCCGAGTGCGATGCTGCGATGGACTCCAGCGCATTGTCGGTCGAGCGCCAGGATCGCACCAAGCGCTGGCCCCCGTACACCGAGGCGGCAACCTGCAAGTGTGTGGTTTTCCCGCCTGAGCTGTCGCCGTACAAGTGAAAACCACCCGATTCATGCCCTAGCATGTGCAGCAATGGCCCTGCAAAGGCCGTGCAGACAACGAATGTCAGGCGGTGATTGCCGACACACAAATCGCCGATTTGCTGTTGCCATTGCTCCAATGTCCCGGCCTCGCTGATGGGTGGAAGCTGAGCACCTGCATCATAGAAATACAGGTGTTCGGGGCTGACGCCGATCTGTTGGTCAGGGAGCAAGTAGGCGGGACCATGCCAGCCAAGGCGAGTGACAATCCGGGCACGTTCGGCGCTATCAAAACCCTGTAGGTAGCTCTGTAAGTCGTTGCGCGTGTTGCGGCCAGAGCGACTACCCGCCAACCGTAGGCCCATGTCCACCAGCGGCCCCAATACTTCCTTGCCGAAGTCACCGGCCATGCTTCGGGCGGGAATGTTCCAGCGTTTTTTATCGCCGTCGGGATCGTCCAGTTCAACCAGTAAGCCCCAGTTGTTGCCCTTGTCGTCGCGGGTGCGTGCGAGGATCTCCAGACGAGAGCACACCGGGCGCGCTTCACCATCATCACCCGCGTAAAAAACGCCCTCGGGGGTGAGGCGAAAGCCACCCGGCAAGGTTGCTGTTTTGGGTTTGCGGGTGGTCTTGCGGCTGCTGATGGGTTCGGCGTTGACTGGCTTGGTGTCGGGCACTGTAGATGCCGGGGCGAACAGATCCCCGGTGCTCTCCAATTCGGCCAGATGTGCGGCGGTCCAGCCTTTTGCCAGTGCGTCGGCGGCGTCATCACCCTCGGCCCATTCGCCACCCTCGGCAAAAGTGGGCGCTTGCCCATCAAGGCCCGGACGTTTGCTGAATACAGTCAACGCCAGGACACGAACAGAGGCCGCGCCTAGATCGCGCAGATGATCGGCCAGTGCGACCATGCAACTAGCGCCGGGCGCATCGTTGTCAGGCCATAGCAGCACATCACGTCCAATCAGTGGGGCAAAGTCTGCCTTGCGCCACGAGTTCGTGCCGTTGAGCCAGCAGGTTGCAACATGCCCCGGAAGCAACTGCGCGGCAGCGTCGGCGGACTTCTCGCCCTCGCTAACCACGACAGGCGCAGTAGGCCGCTGTGCCAGTTGATCGAGGTGCAACAGCGGGCGCGGCTCTGGCAGATTCTGCCACCGCCATTGGTGCGTGCCTGACTCGTCTTTGCACCAGGTCAGTGGCGCGAACGCTTTGCGCGGGACGCCATTCTCGTCAGGCCCCAGATCAAAGCGATAGAGCGCCATCAGGGGCAGGGACTCGGTGTTTTTATAGATCCACACCTTTGAAGGTGTCCCGTGCTGGCGATGTTTGGCCGGAACTTTACGCATCGCGTCGTCAGGGATCGGCAGCACCGGCACCCACTCGGGCGCTTTGGTTTTGCTGGAGGTGGCCGGTTCATGGCTACTACTCGCGGTCACACTGAGGAACTCCGCGAGTTTGTTGCAAGCCTGTATTTCGGTGCAGCCGTCCAGATAGCGCACCAGGTCGATTAGGTCGCCGCCTTTGTCGCCGGTAGCGAAGTCAGCCCAGGTGCCTTTAGCCAAGTTGACCTTGAGTGAGCCGGCGCGTTTGTCCGCTCGCGTCGGGTTGGGGGCGGTGTATTCCTTGCCGCCGTCTACCCGTTTGCCACTGGGCAACCAGTGGGAAAGTACCCGGTCAATCGACTGAAGGGCGGCGCGTTTCACTTCGGAAAAGCTAGGTCGTTTTTGGATTCGATTCTGATTCTGGCTCATGCGTGGTCCCTCGCGCGAAATAGACCGGCAGCCACATCATCAATGATCGCTTTTACCATTTCCCCCATGTAGTGGGCGCACCAGGTCGCATGACCAGTGTTGTCATCGGTGGCGGCACTCAAGGTCAACTGATTGATGCAGCTCATGAGGCATGAAGCGTGCTCCAGTGCATCCTCAACGCAGACACCAGGGGTAACGCTAAATAGCGGAGTGCCCCCTGAATCCATCGGTGCGAAGCCAGAAACACCCGCAGTTTTTGCAGGGTTTTTGTCCGGGCTCATTGCACACCCCCGATGGTTTCCAGGGCACGGGCTTTGCTCATGTGTTGGTTGTAGCGGGTGAGGCGAGTGGAAAGGCTGGAGTTTGCGTGAAGGGCGGCGAGAGCCATTGCGCGGTGGGCGGCGGCGCGAATTTTGGACGGATTGAGGGCGTGCATGGGCGAAACTCCTATTGTTGAGGAGCTGCCACGGTTCGCCGTCAAACGAATCAGGGTGGCAGCTGTGCGCAGGTTGACGGACCGGGACAATAGGAACCCGGCAGACCCGAAGGTCTCCCACGCACAGCCACCATAAAACGGGAATGCGGGCACAAAAAAAGCGCCTGCAATCGTAATGGGGGGCGCCTGTGCGCCTATTGTTGATCGGGCCGTCAAACCCGGTCGCTGAATTTGCAGCGACGGCCAAAGCATAGCGTCTCGATTTGAGAAGAGCAACAAGCGTCACTTGCGCGATTGCGCAATGCGTCATAAATTGATCGGGCATACGAATCTACCTCTAACGCCTCCGGTTGCAGCCGGGGGCGTTTTCGTTAGTGCTGAGCAGTGGCGGGGCGGTTCAGAGACAACCAGCTCAGGTGCTGACCATTGCGGGACTCTGAGCGCATGTGCTCCAGGGCGACGGGGTTGGCCAGCAGGTTGGGGATGAGCTGTTGTGCATCCTCGATCACCACACCTGGCGGCACTTCGACGGCCAGCAGCACCCATTCCAGCGTCGGCCAGGCCAAGAGCAGAACATGGGCGCCCTCGGCAATGGCACGATCACGTAAGGCGCGCAGGCGATCACGGCCCAGGGCAACTGTAGGCAGGGCGCCTTCAAGTACTCCGATGGCGTCGAGGGTGGTGTGCGGCAGGAAGATAGGTGTCATGCCGCCACCTTGTTGCGAGCGGTGATGCGGGCGTGAGTCCAATCCAAAACTTCAGACAAAACCCAGGCGACGGGAGCACCACGGGCGGTGCTGTCAGTGAGTTTCACGGCTTGTGGAAAGCCGCTTTCGGACTGGCCCATCAGCTTGTAGACAGTGGCGCGAGCGATGCCCGTTATGGAGGTCACATCGTTTATGCGGATGAGTGTTTTAGCAGGATCAAAGCGACCAAGGTCAATCTCGCTGGCTTTGATCGCTGGTGAAGTTGTCATAGCTGTTTCCCTGTATTGGTATGGACAGGGCGGCACGGTATGACTAAAAAATTTAGACGGGCAGGTTCACTTTACTTTTTTCGCTGGTGAACTGGATAGATTTAAAGCGAGAGTCCGGCGCGTTTTAGAATCTCGCCCATCTGGACCTTCGATAATGATTTTCCTGTTTCTCGGTGCTGCCAGGCGCGCAGCTTGCTGTTCAGGTTGCGGAAGGGCGTACCAGCGAAATAGAGGTCTAGCGCTTTCTTGGTGATGGCTAGGTCGCGATTGGCGAGTTCCTTGCGCCTGGTAATGCCACTCAATATTCCGTCTATTTTGTTGTCTACCTGTTTCGACGCCGCACTAGCCAAGTCCCCGATCTTGCAGCATGCCTCGTTTTCATCGGGATCTAACCAGGCACTGGCGCCAGGAACGCATTCATCGATGCATTCAAGGTGCATCTGGTAATACTCAAGGGCTGGTATTTCTTGACCGTCCGCGCCCTGTAAGTGATCGGCTAAGCCGCATAAAGCCCGTATCGCATTTGCCAGGGCAAAGGCGGCAATGGCCTGCACATCCGTCGCCGTCTCTACGCCGGTGTCACTGCGAAACCGGGCAGCCAGATGTTCAGCCCCATAGTAGGAAACTACCTGATAGATCGCGTCATTGTGTTGCAGTGCAGCATTGCTTAGCTGGGCGCCGATTTCTTCAGGTAGCCAATGGCGGCAGTGCTCCATGATATTCAATGCTGCATCAATCTCAAAAGCGTAACCGTCGAAGATCGAAAGACCTTTTAAGTACTCTCGAATGGAGCTGCTTTTGGTATGTGTCGGGTGTATCGCAAGCCCCCCGATGTTCAGCGCATCCTCTTGCATCATGCCACCCCTAGCCCCAAGGCATTGGCTTGGAACCCGCGCCGTATAAGGCGTTGAGCTATGCACGATAGAGCGGCCAGCAGGAAGTGCGGGGCGGTTTGGCTGTTACACCGATTGGCCTTGTTACACGCGGTGTACGCGAAGCTCGCACATGGTGTAGCGCAGAAAATATTCAATACTTTCAATGGTTTGATGGATTCCGTTACACGGGTTACACCTGTCACACCGGTTTTTGATGGGGTACGGAAACACACCATCAAACAGCCTTGCCAAATTGGCCCTGAACAACGTTCCCTTTTTCCAGCCCATCCAAGTAATCGGCATACCACTGCATCATCGTTGTACGTTGCGTCAGGTACTGAGCCTTGTTGTAGATCCCGCGCACACCGGGGGCCTTGTGGCTGAGCTGGGCTTCGACGTGGTCGGCATCAAATTCGTGTTCGTTCAAGATGGTGCTGGCGATATGGCGGAAGCCGTGGCCGGTCTGTCGGCCCTCATAGCCCAGACGACGCAGGGCCATTAGAAACACCGTATCGCTACGGGGTTTGGTGCGATCGCTTCTTCCAGGGAACAGCAGCGGGTAGGCGCCGGTCAGAGCGCGCAGCTCTTCCAGTATTTCAACGGCCTGACGGCAGAGTGGCACCAGGTGTTCAAGCCCTTTCTTGCGGCCCTTGCGTTCTACCGGGATCGTCCACAGCTTCTTATCGAGATCGAATTCTTCCCAGCGGGCTTCGCGCAGCTCACTAGGACGCACGGCTATGAGGGTCAGCAGGCGCAAGCCAAGTTGTACATCTTTGGCGTGGGGGTAGGAGCGGATAGCCCGGAGCAGGGCAGGTAACTCCTCAAGGCTGACATGGGCATAGTTCTCGGCCTTCCCGGTGGAAAGGAACTTATGCACGCCATCGAGCGGGTTGTTTACTGCGCGCCCCGTTACACGCGCCAGGTCATACACATCCTTACAGTAGGCTCGGACCCGGCTCATTTGCTCAAGGATGCCCTGTTGTTCCATTCCGCGTAGTAGGCCCATCCACTCCATCGAGAGTATGCCGGTGTACAGGCGCTTGCCGAAGATGGGGAACACATGGCGCTCCAGAGCGCCCATGACTCGCTTAGCGGTGCCTGCATCCCATGCCTTGAGTCGAGACGCGTGCCATTCAAGGGCCAATGCTTCGAAGGTGCTGTTGTTCGCTTCAAGTTCGGCAGCCTGACGGGCCTGTTTCGTTGCCATCGGGTTTTTGCCCTCGGCGGCATCGTTACGCAGTTCGGTTGCCTTCTGTCGTGCCAATGCACCGCCTACCTCTGGATAACCCCCGAGCCCCAGCCAACTCCATGTGCCCGCCGTGGTTTTGTAGCGCAATTGCCAAGACTTTTGGCCGTCAGGCTTGACGCGGAAGTACAGGCCGTTTCCATCCTGTTCCCGGTACTCCTTGGTGTCGGGCTCCAGCCCCGCCAGGGTGGTGTCAGACAAGGGGCGGCGCTTGATCTCTGAGCGCTTCATTGGCTTGTATCCCTTCGGTTCGATTTTTCGTCAAGGATACACAAGGGGATACACGGTGGGAAGGTATAGGGGTGAACAGAGGTAGATAGCCAGATACAAGAAAGCCCGCACTAGGCGGGCTTCTTGAGGTGATTCATAGACTGCTGTAGACATCTATGGATCGGTACTTGGTGGCTACACAGGGACTTGAACCCCGGACCCCAGCATTATGAATGCTATGCTCTAACCAACTGAGCTATGTAGCCAAGTGGCGCGCATTATTCGCCTGAAACGGATTTGTGTCAACACTCTTTTTCAAAAAAATTAACGCGCGATCAACCGCTTAGCCGTAAACGGGCTCAGAAGTCGTATTTGAACGTGGTCATCAGGTTACGTGGCGCCCCGTAGTTGCCGTACGACGAGGCCATGGAGTAGTACTCGCGGTCGAAGACGTTGTTGAGGTTGACCGTGGCACTGAGGTTTTCGCTGATGTTGTAGCGCGCCATCAGGTTGACCAAGGCGTAGCTGCCCTGGTCGAAGCTGTGCAGGTCGGTGCCAACCTTGCTTTGCCAGTTGACGCCGCCACCCACGGTGACTTTGTCGAGCACCCCGGGCAGGCGGTAGCTGGTGAAGGTCTTGAGGCTGTGACGCGGATACACGGTGGCGATGCGCTCATCCTGATTGTCAGTGGTCAGGGTGTAGGTGTACCCGGCAGACGCCTGCCAGCCCTCGGCCAGCTCGCCGTTGAGCTCCATCTCCAGGCCTTTGGAGGTGGTGTCCTGCTTGGCCTCGTAGACGTTGTCGTGCACCCAGATCGCCAGGTTGTCCTGTTCGAGTTTGAACAGCGCCAGGCTTGAGTTCAACTTGCCGTCGAAATGACTGCCCTGACCCCCAGCTCGTAACCGATGCCTTGCATCGGGTCGAGCGGTTTGTTGCTTTCGTCAGTGACCCAGGAGGCTTGCGGGTTGAAGATCTTGGTGTAGCTGGCATAGAGCGCCCAGGTTTCATCAAGGTCGTAGACCACCCCGGCATAAGGGATGAACACACCGGTCTCTTTACGGTTGACCTCGGTCTTTTCACCGCCGTACGGGCGATCCTCGGTGTCACGCTTCCAGTCGATTACCCGGCTGCCGAGAATCAGGTTGAGATCGTCGGTCAGGTGCAGGCGCGAGGTGAGGTAAGCGGCGTACTGGGTTTCTTCCATCGACGATTTGCCGCTGATGGTCCAGTCCGGTTTGGGCTGCTTGCCGTCCCAGTCGAAGATGTTATCAACCGCAGCCCCAGGGGTTGCATTGTAGTCGTAGCGCCAGCCACCCCAGCTCGGTACGTTTTCGTTGTACTTGGACAGGGTCACGCCGCCAATCAGTTCATGCTCGCGACCGAACAGGTTGAATGGGCCGGTCAGGTACAGGTCAAGGTTATCCTGGCGTGGTGTACCGGAAAAACGCACCGGCAGTTGGCTCAGGCCGCTGCCGTCGGGCTGCAGGTTACCCATGAGAAAGCCGAACACTTCATCGAACTTGTTCTCGGAGTGGCTGTACTCGATCTTGCCGCTCCAGCCATTGCCCAGTTGCTGCTCCACCGAGGCGAAATAGCTGGTCTGTTCGTGGTCGTTGTACGACCAGTCCGGGGCCATGTTGATCGAGCGATTGAGGTTGCTGCGTTCGCCTGTGCTGAAGCGGGTCGGCAGGCCGGTGCGCAGCGGCGAGTCGACATCGGTGCGCTGGTAGCTGAAGCCCATGGTCAGTAGGGTGTCTTCGCTCAGATCGAGCTCGGTGATGCCATACAGCAGTTGGCTCTCCAGCTTATAGCGGTCGACCCAGGCGCCTTCGGTCTTGTAGTCGGCCACCAGGCGGCCACGCACGTTGCCGCTTTCGGTCAGCGGCCCGGCGACGTCGAAGCCTGTGCCATAGCGATCCCAGGTGCCCGCTGAGCCGGTGACGCTGGCCTGGCCTTCGGCGGTCGGGCGCTTGCGGATCAGGTTGATGGTCGCCGACGGGTTACCCATGCCGCTGATCAGGCCGCTGGCGCCGCGGACGATCTCGATACGGTCGTACATCGCCATGCTCTGGGTGTAGTTGTCCATCCGCGTGACGGTCGGCACGCCGTCGATCTCGTAGTTCTGGATGACGAAGCCGCGCGAGTAGTAGCTGTCGGTCTCGGCACCCAGGCCGTCGCGCACAACAATTACTCCCGGGGTCGCTTCGAGGGCGTCGCTCAGGTTGGTCAAGCGTTGATCATCCAGGCGCTGACGGGTCATGACGGTCAGCGACTGCGGGGTTTCCTGCGGGGTGAGGTTGAGCCGCGTCGAGCTACTGGATGAGTAGGTGGTGTACAGCCCGGTGCCTTCGGTGGTGGAGCCCGGGGCCTTGCCGGAAATGCTCACTGCGTCCAGTTGCAGGGCGCTGCCCAGCTCCATTGGCAGCTCGATGACAAAGCTGCTGGGGTTAGGTTGGCTCAGGCGCGCGTTGCTGCCGGCAGTCAGTGCTTGCAGTGCCTGGGTCGGGCTCATTTGGCCCTTCACCCCTGGCGATGCCCGCCCGTTCAACTGATGGGTGTCGTAGATCACCTGCAGCCCGGTCTGGGCGCTGAACTGGTCCAGAGCATCGGCCAAGGGTTGCGCCGGGATGTTGAAGTTCTGCACCTGTGCCTGGGCTGACTCGGCGGCCTGTACCGGCAGGCTCAGGGTTACGCTAAACAAGCTGGCGGCAAGAATGGCTCGGGCCAGCGGCAGACGGCTGAATCGGAAGTCGCGTGGGTACTGCATGTGTCCTCCCCCAGAGAATACAAACGATAATGCTTCTTATGTGGAGGTGTGACGCAGCAGAAACGGCAATTACCGAATGCCCGGAAAATAAATTTTCACAGGCTTAGCGGACGATAATCCATTGCCCGGCCAGGTTGCTCACATTCAGGTTCTGAGTGCGCGCCAGGGCATCAATGGCACTGCCGGCCTGGTCGAGGTTGAAGCTGCCGCTGACCCGGCGCCGGCCGACCTGTTCGTCGATGTACAGCAGGCGGCTGCCCTGGTACTCGGCAAGTTGCTCCAGCACCTGGCGCAACGGCACTTCGCGCACCCGCAGTTGCCCTTCGCGCCAGGCCAGCAAGCGATCGGCATCGACCTTCTCGACCTGGTCCAGGCGACTGCCGCTCAAGGTCACACGTTCACCTGGGGCGAGCATGCGTTTGTCACCGGCGCTGCTGACCTCGACCTTGCCCTTGAGCAGTACGACTTCATCGTGGTCGCGACCGCGGCTGACCGAGAAGCGCGTCCCCAATACCTGCACCTGGGCGTCATCGATGTCGACCACAAAAGGCCGGCCGTCGTGGGTCACTTCAATGAACATCTGTCCTTGCACCAGGCGCAGCTTGCGCACCGGCCCGCGTAGGTCGATATCCACCGCACTGGCACTGTCCAGGGTCAGCCGCGAGCCATCGGCCAGCTGGATCTGCCGGCGTTCGCCGACGGCGGTGGCAACGTCGCTGTTCAGGCGCTGTAGCAACGGCAGTTGCAGCATTACCAGGCCACTAATCAGCAAGATGCTCGCCGCCACTGCCCAACCGCCCCAGGAGCGCGGCGCGGCGCGGCGTTCGATTTTGTGCAGGCGACGCGCTGGCAGTTCCAGCTGTTGCCAGAACAGCTCGACCTCGGCATAGGTCTGGGCATTTTCGGGGGCCAGGCGCCACTGTTCGAAGGCTTGGCGCTCTTCGGCGCTGAGGTCGCTGGCACGCAGCCGGGTAAACCAGTCCAGGGCTTGTTGTTCCCGGTCGCCAGGTTCGCTTGGATGAGGTGTATTGGGCGATGGGTTCATGGCAAGTCAGTCTTGTTTCGGTTATGCAGGGCAGCCGCGGCGCAATGGCTCAGGGCTTTGTTCAGATGACGTTCGACCGCACGCGGGTCCAGCCCAAGGCGTGCGCCGATGTCCTTGTAGCTAAGCTGCTCGACCCGGGCGAGCAAGAACACCTCGCGGGTCGGCGAAGGCAGGCCGTCGATCAGGCGTTCAAGATGGTCAAGGGTATTTCCGGCCACGGCACTGCGCTCGGGTGAGGTTTCGTTGAGCAGTTGCTCCAATGCCTGCTGGTCATTGATCCCGCGTACCTGGCTGCGCCGAGCATGGTCGATGCTCAGGTTGTTGGCGATGCGGTACAAAAACGCTCGCAAGTTGCCAACCTCGCCACGTTCGCTGTGCATCAGCCGCACAAAGGCATCCTGCAGCAGGTCGCGGGCGGTCTCCCGACAACGTACGCGGCGCGTCAGGAACGCCAGCAGTTCACTGCGGTGATGCTGATAGAGCAGCGACAGGCTGCGATTGTCCTGATCGTCGGACATGGCGGATGCGGGTCTCGAATAGGCAGGCAGTGGAGTCATTGAAACGCAGGCGATGCTAGCGTTATTGAGAATTATTAACAAGTACGTCAAAAGTACGTTGGTCGAAAAGAATAGTGCGCTTGCTAACGATTTCTGGATAATTGGATCCCGCCTACCGGATGGAAGCTTTTGTCATGGCTGTGAGCACTGCCTCGTCAACGTCATCTGCCAGCACCGCGACTGCCCAGAGCAGCCCGCTGGTGATGCGCATCATCGCTGCCTGCGCCCTGGCGCACCTGATCAACGACCTGATCCAGGCGGTGCTGCCGTCGATCTATCCGCTGCTCAAGGCCAACTATGGCCTGACCTTCACCCAGGTCGGGCTGATTACCCTGACCTTCCAGGTCACTGCCTCGCTGCTGCAGCCCTGGGTGGGCTTCTACACCGACCGCAAACCGATGCCGAACCTGCTGCCGCTGGGCACGCTGTGCACCCTGGTGGGTATCGTCATGCTCGCTTATGTCGGTAGCTTCCCGATGATTTTGCTGGCGGCGGCGCTGGTGGGCATCGGCTCGTCGACTTTCCACCCGGAAACCTCGCGTATCGCCCGGCTGGCCTCGGGCGGGCGTTTTGGCCTGGCACAGTCGACCTTCCAGGTCGGTGGCAATGCCGGCTCGGCCTTCGGACCGTTGCTGGCGGCGGCGATCATCATTCCCTTCGGCCAGGGCAACGTGGTGTGGTTCGGCCTGTTCGCGGTCTGCGCCGTACTGGTCACCTATGGCTTGAGCCGTTGGTACAAGGAGCACCTGAGCCTGTTCAAGGCCAAGCAGGGCCAGCGTGCCACCCACGGCCTTTCCCGCCAGCGGGTGATCGGTGCCCTGGTGGTGCTGGGCCTGCTGGTGTTCTCCAAGTATTTCTACATGGCCAGCTTCACCAGCTATTTCACCTTCTACCTGATCGAGAAATTCGACCTGTCGGTGGCTAGCTCGCAGTTGCACCTGTTTCTGTTTCTCGGCGCGGTGGCCGCCGGGACCTTCTTTGGCGGGCCGATCGGTGACCGTATCGGGCGCAAGGCGGTGATCTGGTTCTCGATACTGGGTGTCGCGCCGTTCACCCTGTTGCTGCCCTATGTCGACCTGTTCTGGACCAGCGTGCTCAGTGTGATCATCGGCTTTATCCTCGCCTCGGCGTTCTCGGCCATTGTCGTCTACGCCCAGGAACTGGTGCCGGGCAATGTCGGCATGATCGCCGGGATCTTCTTTGGCCTGATGTTTGGCTTTGGCGGTATTGGCGCAGCGGCGCTGGGCTACCTGGCTGACCTCAAGGGTATCGAGTACGTATACAGCCTGTGTTCGTACTTGCCGCTGTTTGGCCTGCTGGCGATCCTGCTGCCGTCTACCGGCAAGCGTTGAGACCGCTCAGCGATGCCGATGGGCGCAGCTCATCGGCTGGTCGACCAGTTCGCCGATTAGCGCGGCCAGGCGTTCGGTTTGTGCGCGGTTGAGGCGGTCGCTGCGCAATACCTGCTCGCCGGCGCCGAAGCTGAAGTCCCAGTCCAGGTCCATCAGGTAGTGCGCGGTACCGTCAAGCGGGCTGCACCAGGTCGTGTGCGGCGCTTCAATGGCGTCGCCCATGAACTGCATCAAGGTTTCTTCGTCCATCAGGGCTTGCTGGCACTGCGCGGGCAGGGTGAAGTTCTCGCCCGCGCAGACAAACGGCTGGCCGGGCTCGAACTCGAACAGGCGCACGACCTGCGCAAGGTCCACCTCAACCCCAAGAAGGCGAAACAGCTCGGCACTCGGCCGGTACAGCGGGCTGCACCAGAGGCTGTCATCACAGTCACCCGTTTCATCCAGGGCATTGGCCGCAGCGGGCTCAAGCCAGCCAAGCACCAGCAGTTGTCGCTCCAGGGCTTTCCAGTCCGGCGCGGGCAGGTGGCGATAGCGCAGGAATATGAACTGATGATGCTCGGACATGCGCTGATCCTCTTCCATGATGGCGCGAGAGTAGCACGGCGAGATTGACGTCTGGCCCGGGCTTCCCCTAGAGTGCCGACCTTCCTTTTTACCTGTAGTCGACCCATGAAGTGCTTTTCCCGTCCATGCGCAATCCAGCCGGCCGTTTTACCAGCCGTTGTGTGCGACTGGCCGTGTGACACGGTGCTCAAGCGTCGGCGCAGCGTCTTGTTCGCCTTTACCTTCTCGCCTCACCGTCACGCCTCCTGACCTGGCGGCTGCATGCCCGGCGTTCTGCCGTGGCTGGCATGCCAGTAACCGAATCCCTTTACGGTCATGTATGCGCCTGCGCAGGTGCGATGTCGTGCTTGCGCCGGTGAGTCTGGAGTTGTGATGAATACGCGTTTGTTGCTGGGCTTGTTGTTTGCGGTGTCGGTAGTCGGTTTCAGCCTCGGGGCGAGCTTGCCGCTGGTCTCGCTGCGCTTGCTCGACGCCGGTGCCAGTACCTTGCAGATCGGCATCGTCTCGGCGATTCCGGCGGCGGGGATGATGCTCTCGGCGTTCATGGTCGATGCCTGTTGCCGGCACCTGACCCGGCGCACCATCTACCTGCTGAGCTTTGGTTTGTGCACCCTGAGCATCGGCTTGCTCGAATGGGGCTTCTCTTCGATCTATTGGCTCGGCGTGCTGCGCCTGTGCCTGGGCATCGGCATGGGCATCGCGATCATCCTCGGTGAGTCGTGGGTCAACGAGCTGAGCCCGGAGCACAACCGTGGCAAGATCATGGCCCTGTACGCCACGGCCTTCACCGGTTTCCAGATGCTCGGCCCGGCGATGCTGGCGCTGCTCGGGGCGCAGAGCACCTGGGTGACCACGGTGGTGACCGGCTGCTACGGCCTGGCGCTGCTGTGCATCGTGCTGACGGTACCCAATGACCATGTCGAGCATGGCGAGGAGGGCGGCAAGAGCTTTTCCCTGGCAGGCTTTTTCCGCGTCGCGCCGGCCTTGTGCATGGGCGTATTGTTCTTCTCGTTCTTCGATGCGGTGATTCTCTCACTGCTGCCGGTGTATGCCACCAATCATGCCTACGCGGTGGGCGTGGCTGCGTTGATGGTGACGGTGATCCTCACTGGCGACATGCTGTTCCAGTTGCCGATTGGCTGGCTGGCCGACCGCTACGAACGCACCACCGTGCACCTGGTATGCGGCGTGGTGGCGATGCTGATCGGTCTGGCGCTGCCGTGGCTGATTGGCCTGCAATGGTTGCTGTGGCCTGCTCTGGTAGTACTCGGCGCGGTCGCGGGTGGGGTCTATACCCTGGCGCTGGTGCTGATCGGCCAACAGTTCAAGGGCCAGGACCTGGTCACCGCCAATGCCAGTGTCGGTTTGCTCTGGGGCGTCGGCAGCCTGCTCGGGCCGCTGATCAGCGGCGCGGCCATGGAGGTGGCGCCCCATGGCCTGCCAATGGCACTGACGGCCATGGCTGCACTGTTCGTGGTGTTCGCCCGTAGTGCCCGGCGCCGAGCCTTCCGTGCGCAGGGTGTCGATCAAGGCGCGGCGTAGCTCAGTTGCCGCTTCAGAAGCGCTCGGGAACCATACGTGAAGTGTAGCGGGTGCTTTTGTAGCGCCCGATCTTGCCGCGCTTGGGTAGCTCGATCTTCTGTTTGTGGGTGATGTCCTGGTAAGGCACCTGTTTGAGCAGGTGGCTGATGATGTTCAGGCGCACCCGCCGCTTGTCTTCGGAAACGGCCACATACCAAGGCGCCCAGGAAGTGTCGGAGGCGGCGAACATGTCATCGCGCGCGCGGGTGTAGTCGTCCCAGCGGGTGAAGGACTTGAGGTCCATCGGCGTCAGTTTCCAGATCTTGCGCCCGTCTGTGATGCGTTCTTTCAGGCGCCGTTCCTGCTCCTGAGGGCTGACTTCCAGCCAGTACTTGACGAGCACGATGCCAGATTCGACCAACATCTTCTCGAACGATGGCGCCACCGAGAGGAACTTGCTGGCCTGCTCCTCGGTGCAGAAACCCATCACCCGTTCCACGCCAGCTCGGTTGTACCAACTGCGATCGAAGATCACCACTTCCCCTGCCGAGGGCATGTGTTGTACATAGCGCTGGGCGTACATCTGGCTTTTTTCCCGCTCGGTCGGTGCGGGCAGTGCCACCACGCGAAACACCCGCGGGCTGACGCGTTCAGTGATGGCCTTGATGGTGCCGCCCTTGCCGGCACCGTCGCGACCTTCGAAGACGATGCAGACTTTCAAACCCTTGGCCACCACCCACTGCTGCAGTTTGACCAGTTCGACGTGCAGGGCCTTGAGTGCTTGCTCGTACTCTTTGCGGGGGAGGCGTTCGCTGCTGCTTTGCTTTTCCTTCTTTTTAGCCATGGACCGATACCTGATCTGTGGGCGAGAGCCGTGTGAATGCGGCCTTGAGTATAGATCTGGGTATTGGCCAGCGTTTGGGCGCAGCGCAGGCAAAGAAAAACCCCTTGAAGCATAGCCTCAAGGGGTTTCGGGCTCATCCGGATCCGGCAGGACCCAGAAGGCGGATCAGACGTTGAAGCGGAAGTGCATCACGTCACCGTCCTTGACGATGTAGTCCTTGCCTTCCAGACGCCATTTGCCGGCTTCTTTCGCGCCGCTTTCACCCTTGTACTGAATGAAGTCGTCATAGGCGACGACTTCGGCGCGGATGAAGCCTTTTTCGAAGTCGGTGTGGATCACGCCAGCAGCCTGTGGTGCGGTGGCACCGACGCGAACGGTCCAGGCACGGACTTCCTGCACGCCGGCAGTGAAGTAGGTCTGCAGGTTGAGCAAGCCGTAGCCTGCGCGGATCACGCGGTTCAGGCCTGGCTCTTCCAGGCCCAGGGCCTCGAGGAACATGTCCTTCTCTTCGCCTTCGTCGAGTTCGGCGATTTCCGCTTCGATCTTGTTGCACACCGGCACCACGACCGCGCCTTCTTCTTCAGCGATGGCGCGCACGGTGTCCAGGTGCGGGTTGTTGTCGAAGCCGTCTTCGGCAACGTTGGCGATGTACATCACCGGCTTGCTGGTCAGCAGGTGGAAGCCACGAATCACAGCCTTCTCATCGTCGGCCATGCTCTTCATCAGGCTGCGCGCAGGCTTGCCTTCGGTGAAGTGCGGGATGAGTTTTTCGAGGATGGCTTTCTGCGCCAGAGCATCCTTGTCACCGCCCTTGGCGTTGCGCGCAACCTTCTGCAGTTGCTTCTCGCAGCTGTCGAGGTCGGCGAAGATCAGTTCCAGGTCGATGATTTCGATGTCGCGCTTGGGGTCGACGCTGTTGGAGACGTGAATTACGTTCTCGTCTTCGAAGCAGCGCACCACGTGGGCGATGGCGTCGGTCTCGCGGATGTTGGCGAGGAACTTGTTGCCCAGGCCTTCACCTTTCGAGGCGCCAGCAACCAGGCCGGCGATGTCGACGAATTCCATGGTGGTCGGCAGTACGCGGTTCGGCTTGACGATGGCCGCCAGGGCATCCAGGCGTGCATCGGGCATCGGTACGATGCCGCTGTTCGGCTCGATGGTGCAGAACGGGAAGTTCTCAGCAGCGATGCCGGATTTGGTCAAGGCGTTGAACAGAGTGGACTTGCCGACGTTGGGCAGGCCGACGATGCCGCAATTGAAACCCATGGTGAATCCCTCTTCAAAGAGTCAGGCCTTTTGGCTGTGCAGCTCTCTCATCGCACGCGTCCAGTCGCCGGCGAGGATGTCCGGCAGCACGCCGAGGGCAAAATCGATACTGGCGTCCAGCTTCTCCTGCTCGGCGCGGGGCGCCTTGCCGAGGACGAAACCGGAGACCCTGCTGCTGTCACCGGGGTGGCCGATGCCAAGCCGCAGACGGTGAAAGTCGTTCTGGTTACCGAGCTGGGCGATGATGTCGCGCAGCCCGTTGTGCCCACCGTGGCCGCCGCCCTTCTTGAGCTTGGCGACGCCCGGAGGCAGGTCGAGTTCGTCGTGGGCCACCAGGATGGCATCTGGCGGGATGCGGAAAAAATTCGCCAGTGCAGCAACGGCCTGGCCGCTGCGGTTCATGTAGGTGGTCGGAATCAGTAGACGAACGTCGTTGCCCTGATGGCTGAATTTAGCTGTCAGGCCGAAATACTTGCGGTCAGCGGTCAGGTTGACGCGCTGGGCGCTGGCAATGCGTTCTACGAAAAGAGCCCCTGCGTTATGCCGGGTCTGTTCGTATTCGGGGCCGGGGTTTCCCAGGCCGACGATCAGTTGGATGGCGGTCACGTCAGGGGCTCTTCCTTGGAGTTGTGAGGCCCCTGTGCTTGACGCATCAGGGGCCCGAGCAACACCTGCGGAGTAACGAATTACTCTGCGGCTGCTTCTGGTGCTACTTTTGGAGCGTGGACGTTGGCAACTGCCAGGTCGTTGCCGTGAGCCAGAGCGACGAACTCAACGCCTTTCGGAGCTTTGAGGTCCGACAGGTGGATGATCGCGCCGACTTCAGCGTTGGCCAGGTCAACTTCGATGAACTCAGGCAGATCTTTGGCTTCGCAGGAAACTTCGATATCAGCCACTACGTGGGAGATTTCGCCGCCTTTCTTGACCGGGGCTTCTTCGTTGATGAAGTGCACAGGTACTTTGGCGGTCAGTTTCTGGCCAGCAACAACGCGGACGAAGTCAGCGTGCATGATGAACTGCTTGGACGGGTGACGCTGCATCGCTTTGACAACGACGTTTTCTTTCTTGCCGTCGATGTTCAGTTCGATAACGTGGCTGTAGGCCGCTTCGTTTTCGAACAGTTTGGCGATTTCCTTGGCCACGATGGTCAGGGATTGAGCTTCTTTGTCACCACCGTAAACAACGGCAGGGATCTGGGCGGCGAGACGACGCAGGCGGCGGCTCGCACCTTTCCCCAGGTCGGTACGCGCTTGGGCGTTCAGGATGAAATCAGTCATTTTGTATCTCCAAAATAGCCATCTCCCGCAGGCGTTTGCGACCAGCGCCAAACGGGGTGGGCAAAAAAGCCCCGCCCCAACAACCAGTGTTGGGGCGGGGCGCTTTTCGTCAACGAGAGGTTCGCGAGGGAAAACCCTCAGCGGAACATCGCGCTGATCGATTCTTCATTGCTGATGCGGCGAACCGCCTCGGCAACAACCGGTGCAATATCCAGTTGACGGATACGGTCACAGGCTTGTGCTGCAGCGGACAGCGGGATGGTGTTGGTCACCACCAGTGCGTCCAGCACGGAGTTCTCGATATTCTCGATCGCCCGACCCGACAGGACAGGGTGCGTGCAGTAGGCGTAAACCTTGGCAGCGCCGTGTTCTTTCAGGGCCTTGGCCGCGTGGCACAGGGTGCCGGCGGTGTCGACCATGTCGTCGACGAGAATACAGGTACGTCCTTCGACGTCGCCGATGATATGCATCACTTCGGAGTGATTGGCCTTCTCGCGGCGTTTATCGATGATACCCAGATCAACGCCCAGGGACTTGGCAACAGCACGTGCACGCACGACGCCGCCGATGTCCGGGGACACAATCATGAGATTCTCGAAACGCTGGTCTTCGATGTCATCCACCAGAACGGGGGAGCCGTAGATGTTATCTACCGGAATATCGAAGAAACCCTGGATTTGGTCAGCGTGCAGGTCGACGGTGAGAACACGGTCGATACCTACGACGGTGAGCATGTCAGCGACGACTTTGGCGCTGATAGCTACACGCGCCGAACGCGGACGGCGATCCTGGCGGGCATATCCGAAGTAAGGAATCACGGCAGTGATTCGGGAAGCTGAGGAGCGGCGGAAGGCATCGGCCATCACTACCAGTTCCATCAGGTTATCGTTGGTTGGCGCGCAAGTCGGCTGAATGATGAAAACGTCCTTACCACGAACATTTTCATTAATCTCAGTGCTGATTTCGCCGTCGGAGAATTTGCCGACAGAAACATCACCGAGTGGGATATGCAGCTGACGTACGACACGCCGAGCCAGATCGGGGTTAGCGTTCCCCGTAAAGACCATCATCTTGGACACGCGCAGTACCTGAAGGCTGAGGGTATACCTGGATGAGTATAGGAAAATGGCAGGGGCGGCTGGATTCGAACCAACGCATGGCAGGATCAAAACCTGCTGCCTTACCGCTTGGCGACGCCCCTGTATCTGTTGCTGCGAGTACCTGGTACTCGATTCCTAGAGCAGACTCTGTAGCTTGCGGTGCAACATCGAAACGTTGCTTCCTTTGGCTACAAACCCTGTTTGGGTCTCTGCAAGAAGGGCCAAAACTTTATCAGCTTCAGCTTTGCTTGGGAAGGCCCCAAACACACAACTTCCAGTTCCGGTCAGTCGGGCTTCAGTGTATTTGTTTAACAGATACAATGAATTGCGTACCTCTGGGTAACGCTGCTCTACCACCGGTTGGCAGTCATTTCGACTGTTTCCCTTGGGAACGGGGCGCATCTTAAGGGGCAAGGAATCACGTGTCAACAGCGGATCGGAAAAAATTTCTGCTGTGCTAACAGATACTTGCGGGACCAGCACAACATACCAGGGTTCCTCGGGGTAATCCTTGGTGAGCTTCTCGCCCACGCCCTCGGCGAATGCCGCGTGGCCACGGACGAAAACCGGCACGTCCGCGCCCAGGGTCAGGCCTAGTTCGGCCAGCTGGTCTTCGCTCAAGCCCAGTTGCCATAAATGGTTGAGGCCCAGTAGGGTAGTGGCGGCGTCGGAGCTGCCGCCGCCAATGCCGCCGCCCATGGGCAGGATCTTTTTCAACCAGATATCCACGCCCTTGTCGCAGCCGGTCAGGGCTTTGAGCTTGCGCGCGGCCTTGACGATCAGGTTGCTGTCATGGGGAACGTTGTCGATATCGCTGTGCAGGCGAACTTCACCGTCTTCACGCAGGGCAAAGGACAGCTCGTCCGCATGGTCGAGAAACTGGAACAGGGTTTCCAGCTCATGGTAGCCATCAGCACGGCGGCCCAGAATGTGCAACATCAGGTTGAGCTTGGCCGGTGCTGGCAGGGTCAGGGTTGCAGTGTTCATAAATCAGTGGCCCAGTTGCCGAGGTTGCCAGTCCTTGACCACCAGGGTCACGTCGAGGTTTTGCCCGTGCAGCTTGATGCGCTCGGGCAACCAGTAGCCGTTCTGTTCGGCGTAGCTCAGGTACTGCACGTCCCAGCCATCTTGCTTGAGGCTGGCCAGGCGGCTGTCGCTGTCGAGAGTCAGCTGGCTCTTGCTGTCAGGGGCAGGCAGGCCGCGAATCCACCAGACCAGGTGCGATACCGGCAGTTCCCAGCCCAGTTGTTCTTCGAGCAGGGCTTCGGGGCTTTGTGCTTCGAAGCGCCCCTGGTTGGCGACTTCCAGGGTAACGCCGCCGGGGCGTCCGGTCAGGCGCGCGGCGCCGCGGCCCAGCGGGCCGGACAGGCGAATATCGTAGTAGTCCTGGCGTTGCAGCCAGAACAGGGTGCCGCTGCCGGAGTCTTTCGGTGCGCGGATCCCGACCTTGCCGTTGATCTGCCAGCCATCAAGGGTGCTCAGTTGTTGCTTGTGTTCGCGCCACAGCTGCGGGCTACCCTCGCCCCGCAGGGCCTCACGGGAGCCGAAGCCAGCACAGCCGGCAAGCAGGGCGATGAGGCAGAAGGTAATGCAGTGGCGCAAAAACATAGGCTTATAGGGTCTCGGATCCGGTCAGGCGCAGGACGGTCTTGCGCAGGATAGGGCTGTCGGGCTGGGCTTCGAAGCCCTTGGTCCAGACCTGGCGGGCTTCGCGGCGTTTGCCATTGGCCCAGAGCACTTCACCTAGGTGAGCGGCCACTTCGTGGTCGGGGAAGCGCTCCAGCGCTTGGCGCAGCAGGCGCTCGGCTTCGTCTAGGTTGCCCAGGCGGTAATTGACCCAGCCGAGGCTGTCGAGCACCGCCGGATCATCCGGGGTGATCTGGTGCGCCTTGTCGATCAGGGTCTTGGCTTCGGCATAGCGGCTGGTGCGGTCAGCCAGGGTGTAGCCCAGGGCGTTGAGGGCCATGGCGTTTTCCGGCTCGCGGCTGATGATGCTGCGCAGGTCCTTTTCCATCTGGGCCAGGTCGTTGCGTTTTTCCGCAAGCATCGCCCGGGTGTACAGCAGGTTGAGGTCGTCCGGATACTGTTTGATGGCCTGCTGCAGTACTTGCAGGGCCTGGGCGTCCTTGTCGTTGTTGCCCAGCGCTTCGGCTTCGATCAGGTACAGCTGGATGGCGTAGTCGGGCTGGGCCTCGCGGGCTGCGGCAAGGCGCCGTGACGCTTCAGCGCTACGGCCGTTGCCGATGAGGATATCGGCCTGGCGCAGTTGCGCCGGCAGGTAATCGTTGCCGGGGCCGACCAGGGCGTATTCGTTCAGGGCGCCTTGCGGGTCGTTGCGCTCCTCGAGGATGCGGCCTAGGTTCAGGTGCGCGGCATCGACATGGCTGTCGCGGGCGATCAGCTCTTCGAGGTAGCTGGCGCCTTCGTCCCAGTCCTTGGTTTCCAGGCTGACCAGGGCCAGCGAGTAACGCAGCTCGTCGTCATCCGGATACTGCTGGACCAGGCTGACGAACTCGGCCTTGGCATCGGCCAGCCGATCCTGTTCGACCAGCATGCGTGCGTAGGTCAGGCGCAGACGCTTGTCGTCCGGGTACTGGCGAATGGTTTTTTGCAACAGCGGCAGGGCTTCCTTGCCGCGGTCCAGGCCTTGCAGCAGGCGGGCGCGCAAAAGCACCGGGGCAATCTCGCCAGCTTCGGGCGGGTGTTGTTCGAGCAGGTCGAGGGCCGCCTGGGCCTTGCCGTCCTGTTGCAGCAACAGGGCTTTGCCGAACACCAACTGACTGTTGTCGGGATATTTCACCAGCAGGCGATCGAAACTGTTCTGCAGGCCGGCGCGGGTGTCGGCGTCGGTTTCCAGCGCCGACAGGGCGAGGAAATCGAAGTGGGTGTCGCCCTGGCCCTGGAGGACTTTCTCCATGAACACCATCGACTCGTCATAGCGACCGCTGCGGGCCAGCTGGATGGCGGCGGCGCGCTGGGCGTCAAGGTTGTCCGGATCGTTTTTGGCCCAGATCAGCGAGGTGTCGAGGGCGGCCTGGTCGGCGCCCAGGTATTCGGCAATGCGGTAGGCACGTTCGGAGATGCCTGGGTCCTGGGTCTTGATCGCCTGGCTGACATAGTTGTCCAGGGCAATGTCGAAACGGTCGCGCTGGCCGGCAAGCTCAGCACTGAGCAGGCTGTAGATGGTGTCCTGGCTGAACGACCCGTAGACGGTGGGCTTGGCCGGTTGCACCGGGACGGCATCTGCAGGCGCCTTGGCATCCGTCGAATTCGGAGCCAGGGTCTGGCAGCCCTGAAGCAAGGCAAGGGCAAGGAGCAACGCGTAGGATCTATTCATAATCGGGATTTGGGCGGCTTACCAGCGGTCGGCTCATCATGACACAAGCGCCAGGGCAAACCCATAAGCGAAGGTCTCGGTAGAGGTAGACTATAGAGACAATAGCGAGCGGTGGTTGTTCTGCGCTCTGCGAAGTAGGACAATTATCGGCTTCTCGTCACAATCAGCGACCTTGCATGGCCTTTCTTGCCCTCGGTATCAACCATAAGACTGCCTCGGTAGACGTACGCGAGCGCGTGGCGTTTACCCCCGAGCAGCTGGTGGACGCCTTGCAGCAGCTCTGCCGACTGACCGCCAGCCGCGAAGCCGCGATCCTTTCGACCTGTAACCGCAGTGAGCTCTATATAGAGCAGGACCACCTGGCAGCAGAGAGTGTGCTGCGCTGGCTTGCCGAATATCATCAGCTGAGCCTGGATGAGCTGCGCGCCAGCGCTTACATCCATGAAGATCACGACGCCGTGCGGCACATGATGCGGGTGGCCTCGGGCCTCGACTCGCTGGTGCTGGGCGAGCCGCAGATCCTCGGGCAGATGAAGTCGGCCTATGCCGTGGCCCGCGAAGCCGGCACCATCGGCCCGTTGCTCGGGCGGCTGTTCCAGGCCACCTTCAGTGCCGCCAAACAGGTGCGCACCGATACCGCCATCGGCGAAAACCCGGTGTCGGTGGCGTTCGCTGCCGTCAGCCTGGCCAAGCAGATCTTCAGTGACCTGGGGCGTAGCCAGGCGCTGTTGATCGGCGCGGGCGAAACCATCACCCTGGTTGCCCGTCACTTGCACGAGCAGGGCGTACGACGCATCGTCGTGGCCAACCGGACCCTGGAACGCGCCAGTATCCTGGCCGAACAGTTCGGTGCCCATGCGGTGCTGTTGGCTGACATTCCTCAGGAGCTGGTGAACAGCGATATCGTCATCAGTTCCACCGCCAGCCAGTTGCCGATTCTGGGCAAGGGTGCGGTGGAGAGCGCCCTGAAGCAGCGTCGGCACAAGCCGATCTTCATGGTCGACATCGCTGTGCCGCGGGATATTGAGCCACAGGTTGGCGAGCTCGATGACGTCTACCTGTACTCCGTCGATGATTTGCACGAGGTGGTCGCCGAGAACCTCAAGAGCCGCCAGGGTGCTGCCCAGGCTGCCGAAGAGCTGGTCTCGGTAGGCGCCGAAGATTTCATGCTGCGCCTGCGCGAGCTGGCCGCAGTGGATGTACTCAAGGCTTACCGTCAGCAGAGCGAACGCCTGCGTGATGAGGAGCTGCAAAAGGCCCAACGTTTGCTGGCCAACGGCGCCAGTGCCGACGAAGTGCTGGTGCAACTGGCCCGTGGCCTGACCAACAAGCTGTTGCATGCGCCCAGCGTGCAACTGAAAAAGCTCTCTGCCGAAGGCCGCCTCGATGCGCTGGCCATGGCCCAGGAACTCTTTGCCCTCTCCGAGGGTTCGACGGATAAAACCCCGCAATGAAAGCGTCGCTGCTCAATAAACTGGACATTCTCCAGGACCGTTTCGAGGAATTGACTGCCCTGCTGGGCGATGCCGAAGTCATTTCCGACCAGACCCGCTTTCGCGCCTATTCCCGTGAATATGCCGAAGTCGAGCCGGTAGCCGTTGCCTATGCCCAGTGGCGCAAGGTTCAGGATGACCTGGCCGGCGCTCAGGCGCTGCTCAAGGACAGCGATCCGGACCTGCGCGAAATGGCCGTGGAAGAAGTGCGCGAGGCCAAGGATCAATTGGCGCAGCTGGAAAACCAGCTGCAGCGCATGTTGCTGCCCAAGGACCCCAACGACGGGCGCAACGTGTTCCTGGAAATCCGCGCCGGTACCGGCGGTGACGAAGCGGCGATCTTCTCTGGCGATCTGTTCCGCATGTACTCGCGCTACGCTGAAAAGCGCGGCTGGCGCCTGGAGATTCTTTCGGAGAACGAAGGCGAGCACGGCGGCTACAAGGAAATCATCGCCCGGGTCGAAGGCGACAGCGTTTATAGCAAGCTGAAGTTCGAGTCCGGTGCCCATCGCGTCCAGCGGGTACCTGAAACCGAATCCCAGGGCCGTATCCACACCTCGGCCTGTACCGTGGCGGTGCTGCCGGAGCCGGACGAGCAGGTGGCGATCGAGATCAACCCGGCGGACTTGCGGGTCGACACCTACCGCGCCTCCGGGGCCGGTGGTCAGCACATCAACAAGACCGACTCGGCGATCCGTATCACGCACTTGCCCACCGGCATCGTCGTCGAGTGCCAGGAAGAGCGTTCCCAGCACAAGAACCGGGCGCGGGCGATGTCCTGGCTGTCGGCCAAACTCAATGACATCCAGACCAGCGCCGCGCAGAACGCCATGGCCAGTGAGCGCAAGCTGCTGGTCGGCTCGGGCGATCGTTCCGAGCGTATTCGAACCTACAACTATCCACAGGGGCGGGTGACCGATCACCGCATCAACCTGACCCTGTATTCCCTGGATGACGTTCTGGCCGGGGGAGTCGACGCGGTAATCGAGCCGTTGCTGGCCGAGTACCAGGCCGATCAACTGGCTGCACTGGGTGAGTAAATGACGATTATTGCCAGCTTGCTCCGCGGTGCGGAGTTGCCGGATTCGCCGACGGCGCGTCTGGATATCGAACTGCTGTTGGCTGCGGCCATCGGCAAGTCGCGCAGCTACCTGCACACCTGGCCGGAGCGGATTGTCAGCAGCGAAGCTGCGCTGACTTTCGCCGACTACTTGCAGCGCCGGCGTGCCGGCGAGCCGGTGGCCTACATTCTCGGTCAGCAGGGTTTCTGGAAACTCGACCTGGAAGTAGCCCCGCATACCTTGATCCCACGTCCGGAAACCGAGCTGCTGGTCGAAACCGCCCTGCAGTTGCTGCCGGCTGGTGCGGTCAGGCTGCTTGACCTGGGCACTGGCACCGGGGCGATTGCCCTGGCCCTGGCCAGTGAGCGTCCGCAGTGGCAGGTCAGCGCCGTCGACCGCGTGCTCGAAGCCGTAGCCCTGGCCGAACGCAACCGCCAGCGCCTGCAACTGAACAACGTCAACGTACGCAGCAGCCACTGGTTCGATGCCCTGGCTGGCGAGCGCTACGACCTGATCATCAGCAACCCGCCGTACATCGCCGCCGCCGACCCGCACCTGGTGGCCGGTGACGTACGCTTTGAGCCAAGCAGCGCGCTGGTTTCCGGTGCAGACGGCCTGGACGATTTGCGCAGCATTGTCAGCCAGGCGCCGGAGCACCTGCTGCCGGGTGGCTGGTTGCTGCTTGAGCACGGTTATGACCAAGCTGCTGCCGTGCGTGAACTGCTGGCCAAGCATGATTTCGAGCAGATCGAAAGCCGCCTTGATCTTAACGGCCACGAGCGCATCACTCTGGGACGGCTGTCGTGCTGAGCGATCAGGAGCTGTTGCGCTACAGCCGGCAGATCCTCCTGGCGCAGGTAGATATCGACGGTCAGTTGCGTCTGAAAAACAGCCGGGCGCTGATCGTCGGCCTTGGCGGCCTCGGTTCACCGGTTGCGCTGTACCTGGCGGCGGCCGGCGTCGGCGAGTTGCACCTGGCCGATTTCGACACCGTGGATGTCACCAACCTGCAGCGCCAGGTATTGCACGACAGCGCTTCGGTCGGCCTGAGCAAGGTCGATTCAGCGATTGCCCGACTCACGGCGATCAACCCTGAAATCACCCTGCGGGCTCATCGCACGGCCCTTGATGAAGACTCCCTGGCCACTGTAGTCAAGGCCGTGGACCTGGTACTCGATTGCTCGGATAACTTCGCCACCCGCGAAGCGGTCAATGCCGCCTGCGTCGCCCAGGGCAAGCCACTGGTCAGTGGCGCGGCGATTCGTCTGGAAGGGCAATTGTCGGTGTTCGACCCACGTCTTGCCCACAGCCCGTGCTACCACTGCTTATACGGCCATGGCAGCGAAGCCGAACTGACCTGCAGCGAAGCCGGCGTACTCGGCCCGCTGGTAGGACTGGTTGGCAGCCTGCAAGCACTGGAGGCGCTCAAGCTGCTGGCCGGTTTTGGTGAGCCGCTGGTAGGGCGCCTGCTATTGATCGATGCCCTGGGTAGCCGCTTCCGTGAGCTACGGGTCAAGCGTGACCCGGGTTGCAGTGTCTGTGGCGGGCAGCATGACTGAAGGTGTAGCGGCGCCGGTCGGCGTCTTCGACTCCGGGGTCGGCGGCCTGTCGGTGCTGGCCGAGATCCAGCGCCTGCTGCCCAATGAATCGCTGCTGTATGTCGGCGATTGCGGGCATATCCCCTATGGCGAGAAGTCGCCGGAATTCATCCGCCAGCGCTGTCGCGTGGTTGCCGAGTTTTTTCGCGAGCAGGGTGCCAAGGCCATGGTCCTGGCTTGTAATACTGCGACAGTGGCGGCAGTGGCTGACTTGCGCGAGCACTATCGGCAATGGCCGCTGGTGGGCATGGAGCCGGCGGTAAAGCCTGCCGCCGCCGCTACCCGCAGTGGTGTTGTCGGTGTGCTGGCCACTACGGGTACCCTGCAAAGTGCCAAGTTCGCGGCCTTGCTCGATCGTTTTGCCAGTGATGTGCAGGTCGTCACCCAGCCTTGTCCGGGGCTTGTTGAGTGCATCGAGGCGGGTGACCTGAGCAGTCCGGTGGTGCGCGAACTGCTGCAAGGCTATGTAAAACCCTTGCTCGACGCTGGCTGCGACACCCTGATCCTGGGCTGCACCCACTACCCCTTCCTCAAGCCCCTGCTGGCGCAAATGATCCCGGAGTCGGTGGCAATTATCGATACCGGGGCCGCCGTTGCCCGGCAACTACAGCGTCTGCTGGGGGAGCGTCAGTTGCTGGCTGCGAGGCCGGCGCGCGAGACGCAATTCTGGACCAGTGCCAGCCCCGAACATTTGAGAAACATCCTTCCAATTCTGTGGAATAAATCTGACAGTGTGCAAAGCTTTCCAGTGTAAGAAAAGTGTGAAAAGCACTCAACATTGGCTGAACTAACGCAACGCTACCGATTTCTATTTATTGTCTGGTGAGACAAAAAACCAACAACAGCATTAGGAAAAAGGACGTTTCTCATGAAGAAACTGCTTTGCTTGGCTGCACTTGCAGCCTTCACCCTGGGGCAATCTCTTACAACTCAAGCAGCGGACGTATCGTTCTCGGTCGGGCAGACCAGCGACTCAACCATGACCTATCGGCTGGGGCTGCAGTCGAACTGGGATGTCAGTTGGTGGCAAACTAGCGTAGGACGCCTTACTGGCTACTGGGATGGTGCTTACACCTACTGGGAGGGTGATGAGACCGCCAGCAATCACAGCCTGTCGTTTTCACCCGTGTTTGTTTACGAGTTCGCCGGCGAGTCGGTCAAACCCTACATCGAAGCTGGTATCGGTGTAGCAGCGTTTTCCAGTACTGAACTCGAGAGCAACGAAATCGGCTCTTCCTTTCAATTCGAAGACCGCATTGGCTTCGGTTTGCGCTTTGCCGGTGGACATGAAGTGGGCGTACGCGCCATTCATTACTCTAACGCCGGGTTGCAAACACCCAACGATGGTGTCGAGAGCTACTCATTACACTACCGCATGCCGCTCTGACCTGGTGCAGCGCCCTGTGTTTTACACAGGGCTTGCCGGTTGCTCGGGCAATGGCCAGAGGCTGTTGAGGTCAAGTGCTTCGAATAGTAACTCCGGCGCGCGTTCAGGCAGGCGCTTGATGATGACATCGGCAGCACTTTCTGGTGTCCACTGCTCGGGCATGACCTGAATCGCCACCACGGGTACTTTCAGCGCCTGCGGGGCGATCAGGGTCAAGTCGATGCCCTGGTTTTTCAAGGCTTCCCGGGCGCTGCGAAACACCTGCGCGACATTGTTGCTCGGCGTCGCTGGCTGGCTCGGTTCGAACAATTGCAGTGAGGAGTAGCGGCTGAGGATCGCCATGACCTGCGGTGCCTGGCCTTTCTCCAGCAAGGGGGTTGCCGCCTGCAGGCAATGTACCGAAGCGCTCAGGTTGGTGCTGGTGATGGCTTCAAAAATCAAGGTGGGTGCGATGCTGGCGTCCAGGTAATCACAAGTGCCAGCATTCACCAGCAGGCAGTCCAGCGCCCCCCAGCTTTCGCTGAGCTGCTTGCTGGCCGCCGCTGCTTGCGTGGCATCCGTCAAGTTACCGTCGAGCAGTAACAACTGCTCGGGATTTTGCAGCGACAATCCCCGGAGCTCGGGGGAGGCACGACCGCTGGCGGCAACCTTCCAGCCGTGCTCAAGCAACTGTTGCACCAATGCCAGGCCCAGGCCACTGGCGGCGCCGGTGACCCACACTCTGCGCGAGACGGGATTGATCACGATGCTGCCCTCTGTTCCTGCCGCGTGGGTAAATTCTGAAAAGCATCCAACGCACGTTGGCGACTGCTACCGAGGTCCACAATGGGCTGTGGATAAAGTTTAGAAGCAAAAAGATCGCCAGTAATCACTGGATTGTGGATTTTTTTTGCATCCAGATCAGCCAGCTCCGGTAACCATTGCCGAATGAAGCGTCCGTCAGCGTCGAAGCGTTGCGACTGGCTGAGCGGATTGAAAATGCGGAAGTAAGGCGCGGCATCGGTGCCGGTCGATGCGCTCCACTGCCAGCCACCGTTGTTGGCAGCGAGGTCGCCGTCGATCAGGTGGCGCATGAAAAAACGTTCGCCTTCGCGCCAGTCGATCAGCAGGTTCTTGCTCAGGAACATGGCGACAACCATGCGCAGGCGGTTGTGCATCCAGCCAGTGGCGAGCAGTTGGCGCATGGCCGCATCGATGATCGGGATGCCGGTTTGCCCCTGCTGCCAGGCCTTGAGATCGTCTGGTGCATGGCGCCAGGGCAGGGCTTCGGTGTGCACGCGAAAGGCACGGTGCTTGCTGACGCGCGGGTAGCCAACCAGGATGTGCTTGTAGAATTCGCGCCAGAGCAGCTCGTTGATCCAGGTCACCAGGCCCTGGTTGCCACTGTCGAACTCGCCATAGTTGTTGCTCAATGCCGCGTGCAGGCACTGGCGTGGCGAAATCACCCCGGCAGCCAGGTACGCCGAGAGCTGGCTGGTACCGGCGACAGCGGGAAAGTCGCGTTGTGTCTGGTAGTCGGCGGCGCATTCTTCGACGAAATGCTGCAGTCGGCGTTGCGCCTCCTGTTCGCCAGCAGGCCAGAGGTCTCGCAATGACTGGGGCGGCAACTCAAAGCCGGTCACTTCATTGGGCAGCGGGTCGCTGGCAATGGTCATTGGCGCCTGCGCCTTGGGCGGATGGCCAAGGCGTGGCAGGCCCAGGTGCAGGCGCTCATGACAGGCCTTGCGAAACTGGCTGAACACCTGAAAGTAGCCGCCGCTACGGGTGAGGATGCTGCCCGGGCGCAACAGTAATTGATCCAGATAGGCGTGGGTGGTGATGCCGGCCTGCTCCAGGCGGGCGCTGACAGCGTGGTCGCGAGCGCTTTCATTGGCGCCGTATTCTTCGTTGAAGTGCACCGCCTGCACCTGATGCTCCCGGCACAGTTCAAGCAGTACCTGGGGCGCCTGTTGCCAGGTATCGGTATGCCGGATGAGCAAGGGGATGTTCAACTGCGCCAGTGCCGTACTCAGGCTTTGCAGGTTGCGCAACCAGAAATCGACCTTGCACGGCGCATCGTCATGGGCCAGCCATTGGCCTGGGCTCAGCACCCATACTGCCAGGGTCGGGCCGCGTTCGCAGGCCGCTGCCAGGGCGGTGTTGTCGAGTACGCGCAGATCGCTGCGCAACCAGATCAATTGCATGTCGTGTGTCCTGATAGCGTGTGCAGGCACTCGAGCGCCGCTTGGGGCGTTTCGAGGGCAAATACCGTTTCGTCGTTCCATGCTTGCAGCGCCTGCTTATGAATGCTGACTGCGCGCCCGCACAGGAGTTTCGCAATGTCGATGTTGGCCAGGCTTCGTTGCAGGCGCGGCACATCGAGCGCCTTGTCGATACTCAGCAGCAGCGCCCATGGCCGCAGGCGGCCTACGGCCAGGGGCAGCTCGTTGCCGGGTAGCGCCCAGTCGAAGACCTGCACTGGGTGCCCGGCGTTGCTCGCCAGCCAGGCGCTCAGCCACAAGCGCGGGTCGAAGGCCAGGTCGGAGCCGTTGACCAGCAGCAACGGGGCGCCGCCAAGTTGGTGATTGTTGTGATAAATCCGTGCGCCCAGCTTGCTGCGCAGCCAGGAGTAGAAGAACACCCGCTCAAGGCTTGCGGCGAACTGTCCCTGCCAACGCCGCTCCAGTTCCTCGAGCAGTGGCAACAACAGCTGTTGGCACAGCGTCGCCGCAGGGTAGAGGGCCATGACCTGGTTCAGTTGCTGATCGAGGCGGCGTTCTGCGAGGCTGGCGATGGCTTCGATCAATTGCTCGCGCAGGGTGTGCCAGGTGTTTCCTGCCGTTGTCTGAGGTGTGCTCGGCGCAGCCTCGAGCAGGTTTTTGACCTGGCTGACGGCGACGCCGCGGTTGAGCCAGGCAAGAATCTGCTGAATGCGCTGGACGTCTTCCTGGCTGTACAGACGGTGCCCTTTGTCGGTTCGCTGCGGCACGATCAACCCGTAGCGCCGCTCCCAGGCGCGCAGGGTGACCGGGTTGATGCCGGTCAGGCGCGTCACTTCGCGGATCGGCAGCAGCGCTTCAGATGGCATTGCGCAGGCTCAGGCTTTCCGGGTGTGGCTGCAAGTAGACCTGCTGGGCCAGGTAATGATCCGGATGGTTGCGCAGGTGATGTTTGAGCAGGGTCAGCGGCACCACCAGTGGCACCACGCCGGCATGGTACTGGCTGATCAGCTGGCGGATCTCCTGTTTATCGGCATCGCTCAGGGCGTCGCGCAGGTAGCCGCTCAGGTGCAGCAGCACATTGCTGTGGGTGCCACGGCTGGCGCAACGGGTCAGGGCTTGCATCAACTGGCTGAAGTAGCGCGGGGCGAGGGTTTTGGGGTCGTCATCACGGGTCATGCTGCCGAGCAGCTTGCCCAACACTTTGTATTGCTGTGGGTTGTGAGCCATCAGCTGATACTTGTAACGGGCGTGAAATGCGATCAGCGCGCCGCGGCTGAGGCCCCTGGCGAGCAGCTGTTGCCAATCGGCATAGGCGTACACGCGGGTGATGAAATTCTCTCGCAGCACCGGATCAAAGAGTCGACCGTCTTCCTCCACCGGCAGGTCCGGGCGCAGTGTGCAGAATGCGTCGGCGAACAGCCCGCGGCCACCCTCGGGTGCTGGATAACCATTGGCCTGGTAGACCTTGACCCGCTCTAGGCCGCACGACGGTGACTTGTGCATGAAGATATAGCCGCAGATGTCATCCAGGTCCTGGGCCATCTGTTGCCCGTAGGCGCGCAGCGGGCCGCTCAGGTCCAGGCCGGGATCGCGACTGCACACTGCTTGCGGGTCGGCAGGGTCGCCGACCAGGCGGATGGGTGGGCGAGGCACGCCCAGACCGATGGCGACTTCCGGACACACTGGGAGCAAATCGAAGTGTTCGCCGAGTACCTGGGTGCACCACCGCGAAGCCTTGTGACCGCCATTGAAGCGCACCGCCTGGCCCAGCAGGCAGGCGCTGACGGCAATACGGGGCTTACGCGGCAGTTCAAGAGCATCCATGGGGCGGATCCTGGAAATATTGTACAAGCAAACAAAACTGTACAGATAAATCTCATCATAGAGATAAAGCTGTGCAAGTCAAATGTGCTGTACAACTTTCGTTCAGGTTACTCGCAAGTGGTAGGGGTGCTCAAAAACAGCCCCGCGCAGTGGTCATTCCAGATGTTCAAGCAAGCGGCGGGCGGCTTCCTGGCCACTGAGCCAGGCACCTTCGACGCGGCCGGACAAGCACCAGTCGCCACAGGCATACAAGCCCAGGTCGGCGTCGGCCAGGGCCCCCCACTCGTGGTTGCTGGCCGGGCGTGCATACAGCCAGCGGTGGGCGAGGGAGAAGTTGGGAGCAGGCACAACGCAGCCGACCAGTTCGGCGAAGTCGCCCCACAGCTGCTCGATCACGGCCTCCTTGGGCAAGTCGATGTGGTCTTTGCTCCAGCTTGAGGTGGCATGCAGTACCCAGGTGTCCATGTGTTCATCGCGGCCGGGCTTGCTACGGTTGCGTGCCAGCCAGTCGAGGGCACTGTCCTGCACGAAGCAGCCTTGCATCGGCGTGTCGAGCGGGGTGTCGAAAGCCAGGGCAATCGCCCAGGTCGGGTCCATCTGAACGCCTGCGGCCGCAGCGGCGAGCTTGGGCGCAGCCGCCAGCAGGGGCGTTGCCTGGGGCGCGGGCACGGCTACCACTACCCGGCTGAAAGGGCCGTGGCTGCAACCGTCGGTGTCTTGCAGGTGCCAGTACTTCTGACCGCGATAAACCTCGGCGATGCGGCAACTAAAGTTCACCGTGACGTCCTTGAGCAGGCCGCGGGTGATGGCACTCATGCGCGGTACACCAACCCAGCGTGTCTGTTCGTCGGGGGAAGGGCTGAGTACGCCATTCTGGTAGTGGTACAACTGTGGCTTCCACTCTGCAGCCCAACCTGCCGCTACCCATTGCTGGAGCTGATCGACAAAGCGTCGGTCTCGGGCAGTGAAGTACTGGGCGCCAAGATCGAGGGCGCCAGCATCGCTGCGCTTGCTGGCCATCCGGCCGCCGCTGCCGTGGCCCTTGTCGAACAAATGAACGGTCTGCCCGACTTTTTGCAAGGCCTGGGCGGCAGACAGACCGGCGATACCGGCCCCGATGATGGCAATAGGTACAGTCATGATGGCCTCTTCGAACCTTGTGGTTGCAGACTGGGCTGCGCGGCAAACCTGTACAATGCATGAATCGTGTATAAGATGATTCCGCTCGTTACCACAGGTTGGCCTATGTTTATCCGAGAGCGATCGGTCAAAAAAGTGCCTTGTTGTTAAAAATAGACCACTGGCGCGCCATGTGAGGACACAGCCATGCATATATTGCTGACCGGCGGTACTGGGTTGATCGGCCAACACCTGTGTCAGCACTGGCTGGCCCAGGGGCATCGGTTGACGGTCTGGAGTCGACGCCCTGAACAGGTGGGCAGGCTGTGTGGTGCTGGGGTGCGCGGCATCGCCAGGCTGGAGGAACTGAGCGATGATGACAACCTGGATGCGATCATCAACCTTGCCGGTGCACCGATCGCCGATCGGCCCTGGAGCTCCAGTCGACGGGCGGTGTTGTGGGCCAGCCGCATCACCCTGACCGAGCATCTGCTGGCCTGGCTGGAGGCGCGTCAACAGCGTCCCGAGGTACTGATCTCGGGTTCGGCGGTAGGTTGGTATGGCGATGGCGGCGAACGTGAGCTCACCGAAGCCACGCAGCCGGTCAAGGAGGACTTTGCCAGCCAGCTGTGCATCGCCTGGGAGGAAACCGCCATGGCTGCCCAGCCTCTGGGAGTGCGGGTGGTACTGGTGCGCACGGGCCTGGTGCTGTCGAGCGAGGGCGGCTTTTTGTCGCGCCTGCGCCTGCCGTTCAAATTGGGGCTGGGCGGGCCTATCGGCGATGGTCGGCAATGGATGCCGTGGATACATGTAGACGACCAGATCGCCCTGATTGATTTTCTCTTGCAGCACAAGGATGCCAGCGGTCCTTATAATGCCTGCGCCCCGGAGCCGGTGCGCAACCGCGAATTTGCCAGGCGCCTGGGCCGGGCCTTGCACCGCCCGGCGTTCATGCCGCTGCCGGCGCTGGTGCTCAAGGCCGGTCTGGGCGAGCTGTCGACCCTGTTGCTCGGTGGGCAACGGGCGCGGCCGGTACGTTTGCTGGCTGCCGGTTTCACCTTCCGCTTCAATGATCTGCAATCGGCCCTGGATGAACTGTCCAGCCGCCTCTGAAATAGGACGTTGCATGACCGATCACGCTTTGCTGCTGGTCAACCTGGGTTCACCGGCCTCCACCTCCGTCGCCGACGTGCGCCGCTACCTCAATCAGTTTCTCATGGACCCCTACGTCATCGACCTGCCATGGCCGGTGCGGCGCCTGCTGGTATCGCTGATCCTGGTCAAGCGTCCTGAGCAATCGGCCCATGCCTATGCCTCGATCTGGTGGGACGAGGGGTCACCCTTGGTGGTGCTGACCCGCCGCTTGCAGGCGGCCATGGGCGACCAATGGAGCCACGGCCCGGTCGAGATCGCCATGCGCTACGGCGAGCCTTCGCTGCCCACCGTGCTGGCGCGCCTGGCAGCCCAGGGGGTAAAGAAAGTCACCCTTGCGCCGCTGTATCCGCAGTTTGCCGACAGCACCGTCACCACGGTGGTGGAGCAAGCCAAACAGGTGATTGCCGAGCAGAAGCTGGCGCTTGAAATGGCGATACTGCAGCCGTTCTATGACAAGCCTGAATACATCGAGGCCTTGGTGGCCAGTGCCCAGCCCTATCTGCAGCAGGATTACGATCACCTGCTGCTGAGCTTCCATGGCCTGCCCGAGCGGCACCTGAAAAAACTCGACCCGACGGGCAATCACCGTTTTCAGGACGCCGATTGCTGTCGCGATGCCTCACCTGAAATGCTTGCGGTCTGTTACCGCGGCCAGTGCTTGCGCACCGCTCAGGCGTTTGCGAAGAAGATGGGTATCCCCGACGGCAAGTGGTCGGTGTCGTTCCAGTCACGCCTGGGGCGGGCGAAGTGGATCGAGCCTTACACCGAGACGCGTCTGGACGAGTTGGGCAAGTCCGGGGTGAAAAAACTGCTGGTGATGTGCCCGGCGTTCGTCGCCGATTGCATCGAAACCCTGGAGGAGATCGGCGATCGTGGGCGTGAGCAGTTTGTCGAGGCGGGTGGCGAAGAGCTGGTGCTGGTGCCGTGCCTGAATGATCACCCGCAGTGGGTGCAGGCGTTGAAGGGGATGTGCGAAAAGGCTTGAGGGCCTCATCGCGGGGCAAGTCGACTTGCCCCACGATGGATTTCAGATCAAGGCAACTGATCGTCCAGTGCTTTGTTCTTCCAGCCATCATTGCCTGGCAGCAGCAGGTTCAGGGCAATGGCGACCACAGCGCACAGGGCGATGCCCTTCAGGCCCCAGTCATCCGGACCGGTGCCAGTGCCGATCAGCACGCCGCCGATACCGAACACCAGGGTTACTGAAACGATCACCAGATTGCGTGCCTCGCTCAGGTCGATCTTGTGGCGGATCATGGTGTTCATGCCCACCGCTGCAATCGAGCCGAACAGCAGGCAGAGGATGCCGCCCATCACCGGTACCGGAATACTCTGCAGCAGCGCACCGAACTTGCCGATGAAGGCCAGGGTGATGGCAAAGACTGCCGCCCAGGTCATGATCTTCGGGTTGTAGTTCTTGGTCAGCATCACTGCGCCGGTTACTTCGGCGTAGGTGGTATTGGGCGGCCCGCCGAACAGGCCCGCAGTGGTCGTGGCGATACCGTCACCGAGCAGGGTGCGGTGCAGGCCAGGCTTTTTCAGGTAGTCACGGCCAGTCACGCTGCCCACCGCAATTACCCCACCGATGTGTTCGATCGCCGGCGCCAGGGCTACCGGTACGATGAACAGGATCGCCTGCCAGTTGAAGGCGGGTGCAGTGAAGTGCGGCAGGGCCAGCCATGGCGCGGCGGCGATCTTGGCGGTGTCGACCACACCGAAGTAGAACGACAGGCCAAAGCCCACCAGTACGCCGGCGATGATTGGTACCAGGCGGAAGATGCCCTTGCCGAACACGGCGACAATCAGAGTGGTCAGCAGTGCTGGCATCGAGATCATCATGGCGGTGCTGTATGGCAGTAGCTCAGCGCCATCGGCAGCCTTGCCCATGGCCATATTGGCGGCAATCGGGGCCATGGCCAGGCCGATGGAGATGATCACCGGGCCAATCACGACCGGCGGCAGCAGACGGTCGATGAAACCGGTGCCCTTGATCTTCACGGCAAGGCCCAGGAAGGTGTAGACGAAGCCGGCGGCCATGATCCCGCCCATGGTCTCGGCCAGGCCGAACTGGCCCTTGGCGAGAATGATCGGGGTAATGAAGGCGAAGCTCGAGGCCAGGAACACTGGCACCTGACGGCCGGTAACCAACTGAAACAGCAGAGTTCCCAGACCCGCCGTGAACAGCGCGACGTTAGGGTCCAGACCGGTGATCAGCGGCATCAGTACCAGCGCGCCGAAGGCGACGAAGAGCATTTGCGCGCCGGAAACGACCTGGCGCCAGAGCGGGTCGTTGAACTCATCCTGCATGTTCAGGCGTCCTTCTGCTTGGTACCGAAGATCTTGTCACCGGCATCGCCCAGGCCAGGGATGATGTAGCCGTGCTCGTTCAGGCGCTCGTCGATCGAGGCGGTGTAGATCTGCACGTCCGGGTGGGCTTTTTCCACCACCGCGATGCCTTCGGGAGCGGCAACCAGGACCATGGCGCGGATGTCCTTGCAGCCCGCTTTTTTCAGCAGGTCGATGGTGGCAACCATCGAGGCGCCGGTGGCCAGCATCGGGTCGATGATCAGGGCCAGGCGTTCGTTGATTTCCGGTGCCAGTTTTTCCAGGTAGGTGTGCGCTTCGAGGGTTTCCTCGTTACGGGCTACGCCCACGGCGCTGACCTTGGCGCCCGGAATCAGGCTGAGCACGCCGTCGAGCATGCCGATGCCGGCCCGCAGGATTGGTACTACAGTAATCTTCTTGCCGGCGATTTTCTCGACCTGGACCTTGCCGCACCAGCCATCGATTTCATAGCTTTCCAGGGGCAGGTCTTTGGTGGCTTCGTAGGTCAGGAGCGTGCCGACTTCCTGAGCGAGTTCGCGAAAATTCTTCGTGCTGATGTCAGCGCGGCGCATCAGGCCGAGCTTGTGGCGGATCAGCGGATGGCGGATCTCACGGGTAGGCATAGGGAAAAGCTCCGGGGGGCGGGCAAAAAAACCGCGCTAGATTAATCTATTCAGCCATGCATGTCCTCAGACTTACTGGACGTTAGTCCAGAAATACTTGATCTGATGCGATTGGGTGCGTACCTTTGCCCGCTTTTCTCAATTGCCGCCCTTTGGAGAGCGCCATGTCCGCCGATCTCGAGCACATCCGTCAAGTCATGCGCGAGGCTGACTGCCTGCACACTGAAGCTGAAGTCGAGGCCGCCATTGCCCGTGTGGGCGCGCAAATCACTGAGGTACTGGCCGACAGCAACCCGGTAGTGTTCTGCGTAATGAACGGTGGCCTGATCTTCGCTGGCAAACTGCTCACCCACCTGCAGTTTCCGCTGGAATCCTCCTACCTGCACGCTACCCGCTACCGCAACCAGACCAGCGGCGGCGACCTGTTCTGGAAGGCCAAGCCGGAAGTGTCGTTCATTGATCGCGATGTGTTGATTATCGACGACATCCTTGATGAGGGTCATACCCTCAGCGCAATTATCGATTTCTGCAAGCACGCTGGCGCCCGTGCCGTGCATACTGCAGTACTGATCGACAAGGACCATGACCGCAAGGCCAGCGCCGACCTCAAGGCTGATTTCTGTGGCCTGAGCTGTATCGACCGTTATGTGTTCGGTTATGGCATGGACTACAAGGGCTACTGGCGCAATGCTAACGGTATCTACGCCGTCAAAGGTCTCTGACGGCGTCAATCGGGTCGCTGCATCGCCGCTCCTACCAGGTAGGAGCGGGCTTGCCCCGCGAAGATGCCATCCCATGCTAGAGTGCCAGGCTGCCCCCAAGGAGCCTGACATGCGTGCGATCCTCCCCCTGTTGTTGTTGCTGAGCATGCCGCTTGCCGCGGCGCCCCTGCACGGTCAGTTCCTGCCGCCCGATGATCTCGGGGTGCGCAAGGAGGCTGCTGATTCCCAGCAGCTATTGCAAGTTACCAGTTACTCGGTGGTGATCGGCAATCAGCGCCAGTCCAACCAGCAACCTATTCCTGTCACTTCGCCGTTGATCCTGCGCCTCAAAGGCAAGCCGTTGAGCAAGGGGGCGACCATCAATCAGGTGCTGATCAGCTTCGATGCCGAAAGTAAAAGCCTGAAGAAGCCGGTGTTCGACGACAAGAGCAAGACCCTGACGCTGAACTACCCGCTGGCTCAATACCGGGTGATGCTCGACCTGCTGCGCAACGATACTGTCTATGTGCAGTTCCTCAGTTACCCCAATGGTCACATCTGGGCTGATCTGCACACCGGCAGCGTACGCGCGCGTTGAGTGCCGGTGCTGCCCGGGAGTAAACTGCCGGCCCGTGAAAATGTCCGTGATGGTTCAGTTGGAGTCGGCAATGCGTAAAGACAAGAAGCAAGTGATTGGTGATGAGATCAGCGACGACTACATCAAGTCGTTCCTGCAATACGAGCCGGCCGATAACCTCACTTCGCCGTCGCATCACAAGCTGATCAAGGGCTACCGTGGCCTGCGCATCGATGACTTCGAGCGTTATGTCGGTTTCTTCGTCGAAGCAGGTCATGACCTGGACGGCAAGGACGAGCACGGCAAGACTTTTGTCGAAGCCATCGCGGACCAGCGCAACAGTGCCGAGTACATCGAGATCATCGACAAGGCGCGCGGCTAAACCTGCGCCCATAAAAAAACGCCCCGAAGGGCGTTTTTTTATGCCGGCAGGTTACGCGTAGCTCTGTGCCGGGCTGCTTTCGACCAGGCCCAGGGCCTCGTCGTTGTACGCACTGATCTTGTGGTACAGGGCCGCGTCGCTGGCCAGGACCTTTTCCCGGGCCGGGAAAATTTCCTTGAGCTTGGCAGCCCAGGCGCCCTTGGCCTGCTCGGGGAAGCAGCGCTCGATCAGTTCCAGCATGATCGACACGGTCACCGATGCACCTGGCGAGGCACCGAGCAGGGCGGCCAGGGAGCCGTCCTTGGCCGCGACCAGTTCGGTACCGAACTGCAGGATGCCGCCTTTTTTCGGGTCTTTCTTGATGATCTGCACACGCTGGCCTGCCACTTCCAGACGCCAGTCCTCGGCTTTGGCCTCGGGGTAGAAGCGACGCAGCGAGTCCAGGCGCTGTTCCATCGACTGCATCACTTCGCTGACCAGGTACTTGGTCAGGTCCATGTTGTCGCGGGCCACGGCCAGCATCGGGCCGATGTTGCCCATGCGTACCGACAGCGGCAGGTCGAGGAACGAGCCGTGCTTGAGGAACTTGGTGGTGAAGCCGGCATAGGGGCCGAACAGCAGCGAAGTCTTGCCGTCGACAACCCGCGTGTCCAGGTGCGGCACCGACATCGGTGGCGAACCTACCGCGGCCTGGCTGTAGACCTTGGCCTGGTGATGCTTGACCACTTCGGGGTTGTCGCAACGCAGCCACTGGCCGCTGACCGGGAAGCCGCCGAAGCCCTTGCTCTCTTCGATACCCGACAATTGCAGCAGCGGCAGGGCCGCGCCACCCGCGCCGAGGAATACGAAACGGGCGTCTACTTCGCGGTTGCTGCCGCTGTTGACGTCTTTGATGCTGACGGTCCAGCCGCTGCCGTTACGGCGCAGGCCGGTGACCTTCTTGCAGTACTTGACATGGGCCTCGGGGGCGTTGGCCAGGTGCTTGAGCAGCTTGTTGGTCAGCGCGCCGAAGTTGACGTCGGTGCCTTTCATGACGCGGGTGGCGGCAATTTGCTGGTCGGCAGGGCGCCCCGGCATCATCAGCGGCATCCACTCGTTCATCACCGCCTTGTCTTCGGTGTATTCCATCTCGCTGAAGGCGTGGTGCTGCTTGAGCATTTCAAAACGCTTCTTGAGGAAGCTGATGCCCTTTTCACCTTCGACGTAGCTCAGGTGCGGCACGGGGTTGATGAACGCCCGTGGCGAGCTGAACGCGCCTTTCTTGCTCAGGTAGGCCCAGAACTGCCGGGACACCTCGAACTGGGTATTGATGTGCACCGCTTTCTTGATGTCGATGCTGCCGTCGGCGGCCTGTGGCGTGTAGTTCAGTTCACACAGCCCGGCATGGCCGGTCCCGGCGTTGTTCCACGGGTTGGAACTTTCCGCGGCACCCGAATCCATCAACTCGACGACTTCCAGCTTGATTGTCGGGTCGAGTTCCTTGAGCAGTACGGCCAGGGTGGCACTCATGATGCCTGCCCCTACCAGTACTACATCGACTGCTTCGTTCTGCGCCATTAACGCGTCTCCAAAATCTTCAGCACCAAATTGACAGCATAGGATCCCTGGCTTGCCAGGATCGCCATGTCCGATTCTTCGCAGTTTTTGCAACTTCAGCGGACACCACCAACCGGGCTTTGCGTTGCCTATGAACGCATTTTACAGCCGGTGCGGCAATTCGACTTATGGTCAAGGTATCCGTCGTGCGTTATGGACCGGCTTCAGGCACCCATTTGAGATGAGCGCTGTTGCCAGCTGTTCAGGGCTGTTCGGGACACTTTAGGTGCTTTTGCACATGCCAGACTGTTCATTGCTCGCCACACTCTTGTGAAGTTGTGAAAACCTGTTTTTTCACGCTCTTTTGGAGTCGTGAACCTCAAAATGGACTGCGCGATGGCAAATCCGGCAGGTTCAGGCAGGGCAGGGGGCCGAATGACGCAGGCACACTGGCTGGTGCAAGACCTGTGTGGAAGGCTCTCTGTGGGCGGTGCGGGGGATGCGCAATGTTGTGCATTGGCGGTACTGCGAGGCCCGATCAGGAGACGTCCTTATAATCGGGGGGAGATTATAGCGATGTCGCGGGCAGAAAAGCTCTAAATTAGCGACTTTTATTGAGGCAAAACTCAGGCGGCGAGGCTACGTTGCAGCCAGTTTCCACTGACACGCTTTGAAACACGGGCGCTGGCGGGCAGCGGCCGGTTGAGCCAGGCCAGACGAATTTCGTTGATTTCCACCCAGCCGCTGGTCGCGGGGGCCTGTGCGCACTGTTTGAAAGCCTGGCAATGGCCCAGGGAGTCGAGGCGGGCGAAGCAGCGTTGCGGGTTGCGTTTGAACAGCAGGGTCAGAAGCGAGGGCATGGCAGGTATCCCGTAGGAAGAAACTGGTGCAAGGATAACCAGGCCGTGATGAAAGGTTCATGACAGCGAACTGGGGCCGGGGTCGCCTGTCTTATTCGATAATGGCAGGCCGATAGCTGGGCTGCCCCGTGCTGGTTATACTGGCGCTCTTTGCTGCCTATTCTGGAGAGATGAGCATGTTGCAACGTTTGTTGTTCGGTTTGATCGCGGTGACCAGTCTGACCCTGGCCGGTTGTGCCCACAGCCCGCAACAACTCAGCCCGCAACCGAAACTCACCGCCCAACTGGCGCCGGTCGGTCATGGCCAGCCAGTGGTGGTCAAGGTGGTCGATGGCCGTGCTTCGCAAACCCTGGGCACTCGTGGCGGCCTGTACCCGGAAACCAGCGCCATCACCGTCACCGGTAACGACATCCTGCCAAAACTGCAGGCCCAGGCTGAAGCCGCCGTGCGTCTGCTGGGTTTCACCCCGACACCGAACGCCTACAACGCGCCACAGCTGACCGTGACCCTGACCGAACTCAAGTACCAGTCACCCAAAGAGGGCATGTACGTCACCGAAGCCACCATTGGTGCGACCTTCAAGGCTGACGTGGCCAATGCCAACCGTCGTTACAGCGGCCGCTATGGCGCCTCGCTTGACCAGCGCTTCGGCATGGCGCCCAACCAGGAAACCAACACCAAGCTGGTGAGCGACGTGCTCAGCGACGCACTGACCCGCCTGTTCAAGGATCAGGCTGTCGGCCAGATCCTCGGCGAGTAAACCCGCTCAGTAAAAAGCCCGATGTCTGCAGGGCAGGCATCGGGCTTTTGCATTTGTGGGGCTCAGGCAGCTTCTACGTAGAAATCCAGAATACTGATGCCGGTGGGGCCGTCGACCTCGGGCAGGTCGTCATGGGCGTGCCCGCCCAGGGCGCAGTACACCAGCCATTGGCGGTCCTGGACGTTGAACGCCAGGCCATCGATCAGCGCCTGCTGCTCGTCGCTCTGGGCAATCAGATAGAGGCGGTCCTGGTTTTCGGCGTGCAGCATGACAAGCTCCGGTGCGTGATAACGGCCGATAGAGTGGCGTGTCTTGATGACGAGCGTATGACGGTGGGAATTAATCGTCGTTTGTCGCAAAGCACAGGCAGGGGCACGACGCTTGGGTAGAATGCCGGCCGAGTTGAATGTATCGATGTACTTCTTTTTGAGGTTTTGTGATGTCGTTGCAAGTGATCTGGGGGCTATTCGCCGCCCATCCGGCCAAGCTGATCAACCTGCTGGCCCTGCTGCTGACCTGCCCGGGCGGTCTGCTGCTGCACAGCGCCCGCCGTCGTGCGGCGCAAACCCTGGCGGGTATGGCCGCCGATGAGGCGGTCGTCGAGGGCATGAGCCTGCGCATCAACCGCTTCTACTACATTCTCGGTTTTGCCTTTTTGGCGCTGGCCCTGTTGCTGTCCTGGTTCAGCACCTGGGTGTGAAGCCGATCGCGGGGCAAGTCGGGTCGCCGCATCGCCGCTCCCACAGGATCTGTGGGAGCGGGCTTGCCCCGCGATAAATTTACAACGCCACCCCGGCCTTGACCCGGTACTGATTGCGTACCGGCGTCGCATACTGCTGCACCAGGTACGGCTGCTGCTCGGCCGGGCACGCATCCAGGCGGCGCTGCCATTCAGCCTGGGCGCGGGCCAGTTCATCTGCTGGGAAGACCTTGGCCGCTGCCGGTACATCCAGCGCCGGGTCGGCATCGGCCCACTGCGCGTACGCCAGGTAATGCACTGGGAACAACCGGTAACCGGCGAGAATCTGGCGGTCGATTTCCGCTGCCAACTGCTTGGCGTCTTCGACGAACGCGCTCACCGGTGGCGCGAAGTTGATGTGCACACGGCCCTTATAGCCGGTGATGCCCTGGGCGATGCTGACGTCGTCTTCGCCCGGCGCTTTGCTGTAGCTGCCGGTGGTGGCGCGGATGTACAGCTCGCGGGCCTTGGCCTGGTCGCACGGGTCATATTCGTAGCTGATCGACACCGGGCTCAGGTTCAGCGACTGGATGACCGCGCCGAACGGTTCGTCCTTGCGGCTCATGTGGAACATCTTCAGGATCGCCGAATCGGTACGGTCATCACCATCCTTGGCCCGGCCTTCGGCCTGGGCAATCCAGATCGATTGGCCGTCGTTGCGGATCGAATGGTTGATGTAAGCCGACAACAGTTGGTAAGCGGCGAGCTTTTCCCGGCGGCCGGTGATCGAGCGGTGCACGATGAAGCTCTTGTTCAGGCGCATCATGTCGCTGACGAACGGCTTTTGCAGCAGGTTGTCACCGATGGCGATGCGCGGCGTCGGCAGGCCGGCGTGGTACACGGCATAGTTGACGAACGCCGGGTCCATGACGATATCGCGGTGGTTGGCCAGGAACAGATAGGCGGTACCGGCCTTGAGCTGCTCGACACCGGTGTAGGTCACGCCGTCGGTCGCCCGCTCGATGGTATGGTCGACGTAGTACTCGACCTTGTCCTGCAGGGTCGAGACGCAGCTGACACCGGCAAACTCTTTGCGCAGGCGCCGGGCGATCAGTGGCTTGAGCAGCCAGCCAAAAGCCCCGGCCATGCGCGGGAAGCGATAGTGGGTGAGGATATCGAGGAATGCCGGGTCGCTGAGCAGCCGTGCCAGAACGGCAGGGACTTCAGCGTCGTCGTACGGTCGGATGGCATCGAATTCGCCCATCATGCTCTCTTGTTGGAAACGTCTAGGGTAATAGGTAGGGCCGGGGTCTGAAAAACGGCTCAGACACACTCAGGACCTGTAAATAGACCGACAATTATACGCACAAGTCACTCAGGAGGCCGCGATGCTGGAGACAGCGATCTACGATTGTCCTTATTGTGGTGAAGAAGTCGAGACGACGGTGGACCTGTCCGGTGGTGATCAGGAGTACATCGAGGACTGCCAGGTTTGCTGCAAGCCGATCAGGTTCGTGCTGCAGGTGCATGGCGAGGAATGGATGCTGGACATCTATGGTGAGAATGACTGATGCAGCGAATCTACGAGCCTGAAAGCCTGCTGGAAGCTGAAATGCTCATCGGCATGCTGGCCAGTGAAGGCATCACCGTGCACCTGGTCGGCCGCGACCTCATGGGCGCCATGGGCGACTTGCCGATGCACGGCCTGCTGGGCCTGGCGGTGGCTGATGAGCAGGCCGGCCGCGCACGCCAGCTGATCGCCGCGTACAATAGCGCCCAGCCCCTTGCCGGCGACGAACCGGAGAACATTCCCGGAACCCTGATTTGCTAGGTTTTTGCCCTCATGTGTGGACGTTATGCGCTGTTTCGCTGGTCTCCCGCCTTTGCTGCCCTGCCGGGATTTCCCAGTGACCAGCAGGCGCAATGGAATATCTCCCCCGGCGCTTCGGTGCTGATCCAGCGCCGCCTCGACGATGGCCAGATGGAGCTGGCACGGGCGCGCTGGGGGCTGACCCCGGCCTGGCTCACTGACCTTTCACGCACCCCGGCCCATGCTCGGGCCGAGACCCTGGCCGAACAGCCGATGTTTCGCGAAGCCTTTCGCCTGCGCCGCTGCCTGTTGCCGGCCAACGGTTTTTACGAATGGCGCGGTACCCAGCGCAAGCGGCCGTACTGGCTGACGCCGGGGGAGGGTTCTTCGCTGTTCTTTGCAGCGATCTGGGAAGCGTATCCGGTGCAGGATCAGGTCTGGTTGAGCACCGCCGTGGTGACCCAGGCGGCGATGAACCAGCGCAGGCCGCTGATTCTCGATGCTGCCGGGCAGGCGGCGTGGCTTGACCCCGAGACCCCGCCGGCGCGCTTGTACGAGCTGCTGGCGAGCAGCCAGGCACCGCTGCGTGAGCGGGTGCTGGCGAATATGGTCAATGATCCGAAGCTCAATGGGCCGGAGTGCTTGACCCCGGCTTGACCCGCGATAGGCCTTACACCCTGAACTGATTGATCAGCCGCCGCTGCTGCTCGGCCAGCTTGGTCAGCTCGGCACTGGCGGTACTCGACTCGTCCGCGCCGCCCGCCACTTCGTTGGCCACCTGGCCGATGTTGATCACATTACGGTTGATGTCCTCGGCCACCGCGCTCTGCTCTTCGGCGGCGCTGGCAATCTGCGTGTTCATGTCATTGATCACCGATACCGCCTGGGTGATGCTCTCCAGCGCCTCGGCGGCGCGCGCTGCTTGCTGCACGCTGTCGTCGGTCTTGCCCTGGCTGTCTTCCATCACCCGCACCACGTCGCGAGTACCCTGCTGCAGTTGCTGGATCATCTGCTGGATTTCTTCGGTGGCTTGCTGGGTTTTCTGCGCAAGGTTGCGCACCTCGTCGGCAACCACGGCGAAACCACGGCCCTGTTCACCGGCACGGGCCGCCTCGATGGCGGCGTTGAGCGCCAGCAGGTTGGTCTGCTCGGCAATCGCGCGAATGGCAATCAGAATGGCGTTGATGTTCTCGCTGTCGCGGGCCAGGTTCTGTACCACACCAACGGCACGGCCGATCTCCTCGGCCAGGGCGCTGATCGAATGGGATGTATCGCGCACGATGGCCAGGCCCTTGTGTGCGGCCTGGTCGGCGTTGCTGGCAGCCTGGGCGGCATGGGTGGCGTTGCGTGCGACGTCCTGGGCGGTGGCGGTCATTTCGTGCACGGCGGTGGCCACCAGGTCGATTTCGGCCATCTGCTTGTGCACGCCCTGGTTGGTGCGGATGGCGATGTCGGCGGTGTGCTCCGATGAGTCGCTGACCTTCTGTACCGAGGCCACCACCTGGCTGATCATGGCCTGCAGCTTGCTCAGGAAGGTGTTGAAGCCCTTGGCGATCGATCCCAGCTCGTCGGCGCGGTCGCTGCTCAGGCGCCGGGTCAGGTCGCCTTCGCCCTGGGCGATATCATCGAGCATTGCCACCATCTGCCGCAGAGGCCGGGCGATACCTTTGGCCAGCAACCAGATCACCAGCAGGCCCAGGGCGGCGATGCCCAGGCCGACCAGAGTCATGCCGGTGATGTCGGCGCGGCGCTGGGCGCCGAGGTCGTTCTGCAGTTTTTCCACATCCGCCATCACCGCGCTGATCGGCAGTTCCAGCAGCAGGGTCCAGCGGGCATCGGTATTGGCGATCTTGAATGGCAGGTACAGTTCGATGCGGCCAGCGGCCTGATCGACTTCGTAATGCAGGTTCTCACCTTTGAGTTGCGCCAGGGTGCCGGCGGCATTGGCGTCGAGGACGTCGCTGGCTTTCTCGCCGAACTTGCCCGGGTCTTTGGTGAAGGCCACCAGGCGGCCATTGCCGGACACCAGCGCCAGTTCGCCGGCACCGTTATACAGCTGGCGGTCGGCGTTGATGAGCATGTCCTGGATGAAGTTGACCGAGAGGTCGGCGCCGGCAATGCCCTGGAACGTGCCATCGATCATGATCGGTTCGACGAACGAGGCGAGCATTACCACCTTGTTGCCCACCTTGTAGGGTGCCGGGTCGATCACGCAGGCTTTCTTCGACTCCCGCGGGCACAGGTAGTACTCACTGGCGCGCACGCCAGTGGCGAGAAGGGTCTGGTCATTGACGTCGGCCAGCTTGTCCAGGCCCAGGCTGCCGTCTTCGTTGCGGAACCACCAGGGCAGAAAGCGCCCGGTGGCGCTGTCGATACCGGTGACCGAGGTACCGACGAAGCGCGCATCATCGTGGTCCAGGGCATTGCTTTCCCAGCCCAGGTAAGCGCCGAGGATCAGCGGGTTGGTCAGTGCGGTCTGCTTGAGCAGGGCGATCAGTTGTTGCCGTTCGATCTTGAGCAGGGCATTGCCGCTGGCGTCCTGCATGCCGAGCATGGCGTTGTTGGTGGCAAGGCCCCGGGCAATCAGTAACGGTGCTTCCAGGCCGCGCTGGATCTCGCTGACCTGGGTCTGCGCCAGGGCGCTCAGGCGCTGCTCGATCACAGCCTCGAACTGTTGCTGGGTGCGGGTCTGCACCAGCTCCTGGGTACGTTCGCCGGCGTACACGGCGTAGAGCACCAGGGCGGCAACAATGCTCAGGACAATGGCGCCAGCAAGGGCTGCGACGGAAAACTGGATCGACCGGAACTTCATGAGGGGGCTCCAAGCGCAAGGAAAGGCGTCTGCCTTGCCTTATCGGCCTGCTGCTGCGAAAGCATGAGCACCGTCTGGAGAAATCTTCGTCAGGGATATGGCGGGCTCAAGCGAGTCGGCCTAGGATACGCGGCATGTTCGAAGGGAGTGTTTTCATGCGTAAGTCATTTGTAATCGGTGCATTGAGCGCCAGCGTCCTGCTCGCTGGTTGCCAGGCGGTGAACACCACCAGCGGCGGCGCCGTGGGTGTCGAGCGTAAGCAATATATGTTCAGCATGCTGTCGACCGATGAGGTCAACCAGATGTACGCCCAGTCGTACCAGCAAACCTTGGGCGAGGCTTCGAGCAAGGGTGTACTCGACAAGACCAGCGCCAACGCCAAGCGTGTGCAAGCCATTGCCAACCGCCTGATCGCCCAGGCGCCGCAGTTCCGCCCGGATTCGGCGCAGTGGAACTGGGAAGTGAACCTGATCAAGAGCGACGAGCTCAATGCCAACTGCGGGCCGGGTGGCAAGATCTTCGTCTACAGCGGCCTGATCGAGCAGCTCAAGCTGACTGACGACGAACTCGCCGCGGTGATGGGCCATGAAATCGCCCATGCCCTGCGCGAGCATGGTCGTGAAGCGATGTCCAAGGCTTATGGCGTGCAGATGGCTCGCCAGGGCGCCGGGGCCTTGCTGGGCCTGGGCCAGGACAGCCTGGCCATTGCCGACACCGTGGTGCAGTACAGCCTGACCCTGCCCAACAGCCGCGCCAATGAAAACGAAGCCGACCTGATCGGCCTGGAACTGGCGGCACGCGCCGGCTACAACCCGAATGCCGCGATCAGCCTGTGGGACAAGATGGCCCAGGCCTCGGGCGGCTCGCAGCCGGAGTTCATGAGTACTCACCCGGCGTCGGCCAGCCGCCAGGCTTCGTTGCAGGCGGCGATTCCCAAGGTGATGCCGTTGTACGAGCAGGCTCGCAAGTAAGAATCGCGGGGCAAGCCCGCTCCCACAGAGGCCTCAGTGGGAGCGGACTTGCCCCGCGATTGCATTAGCCGATCCAGCCGCTGACCTGCATCGCCGAGTACACCGCCACCGCAGCCAGGACGAAGAACGCCGCCGATGCCAGGCGGCGAATCAGGGTCAACGGCAGTTTCTCGGCGGCGAAGTTGCCCGCCAGCACCACCGGCACGTTGGCAATCAACATGCCCAGGGTGGTGCCGATAATCACCATGATCAGGTGTGGGTACTGCGCCGCCAGCATCACCGTGGCGACCTGGGTCTTGTCGCCGATTTCGGCGATGAAGAACGCAATCAGGGTGGTCAGGAACGGGCCGAAGCGCCGCGCGGTGCTGGCGTCGTCGTCATCCATCTTGTCCGGAATCAGCGTCCACAGCGCCGTGGCGGCAAAGCTTGCGGCGAGAATCCAGTGCAGGGTGACGGCGCTGAAGAAGGTGCTGACCCAGGCCCCGACAGCGCCTGCAGCCGCATGGTTGGCCAGGGTCGCGGCGATGATGCCGGCAATGATCGGCCAGGGTTTGCGAAAGCGGGCGGCAAGGATCAGCGCGAGCAGTTGGGTCTTGTCGCCAATTTCGGCGAGGGCCACGATCGCGGTGGGGACGAGCAATGATTCCAGCATCAGGATTCCTACGGGGGCGGGTCGACACGGCTATGACACGTACAACCTTCCCGCCCCGGGTAAGGTGTGCGTGTCATAGGTCTTGTCAAACCCTGGGTCCGTCTGTGCGGACCGTGGGTCGCACGCGCCATGGTCTGTGGACCAAGTATGTTGACGCGTACCGGGCGAGCTGGGTGCTCGCGGGAGACTACTCCCCTAGGACGGAGCGGATTCTGCCTAGGCAAATCCGTTTCGGCAAGCGCTCTTTTTTAACCGCGTGTTGCCTGGTAGATGCGAAAGCCTTGCCCTTCGTCGCGGATCCGGCAATTGCCCAGCGCCTCTTCGATCAGCGGCTGATAGCGCAGGAAGCTGTTGGCCACCAGGCGCATTTCGCCACCTTTTTTCAGATGATCAGCTGATTTTCTCAGCAGATTTTCCGACGCCTGGTAGTTGGTGTGCACCCCGATATGAAACGGCGGGTTGCTCAGGATCACATCCAGCTCGCGCGGCGCGGCATCGATACCGTCGCCGCTGATCACTTCACCCTCAAGGCCATTGGCCGCCAGGGTCAGACGGCTGCTGGCCACGGCGAAGGCATCGACATCGAGCAGGGTGATGCGGCTTTGCGGATAACGCCGCTTGATAGCAGCCCCGAGCACACCAGCACCGCAACCAAAATCAAGCACATGGCCAACCGGCAACTGGTCGAGGTTTTCCAGCAGCAGCGCGCTGCCACGGTCCAGGCGGCCATGGCTGAATACACCCGGCAGGCTGACGATCTGCAGTGGGCCGTCAGCCAGTTGCAGTTCGAAATGCTCGGCCAGGCTTTCCAGTGGCTTGGCCTCAGGCGTGTGCTCTACCGTGACTTGCCACAGCTGGCAGTGGCGGGCGCTGTCGAGCTTGCGCGGTTTGCCGAAGGCATGCAGCTGTTTGGCGGCGCCTTCAATCCCGCCGCGCTTCTCGCCGACCAGATACAGCTCGCGGCCCGCCAGGCGTGAGGCCAGCGCGTTGAGCAGGTAGTTGGTAAGGTCACGGGACTTGGGCAAGAACAGCACGGCGCCCTCAAAGGCCTGGGTCGGTGCCTCTACCCCGTAGTGGCTGCGTCCGGCAAAACGTGCCTGGAGCGCCGCCTGGTCGCCCGCGTGCCAGCTCCAGCCATGGGCTGCCGCAAGCTTGCCGAGCAGGTCGTCGGCAGGCAAGCCGGCCAGCAACAGCGAGCCCTGGAAAAGATCAGCCTGACGAAGCAACACTTCACTGCGCGGGTCCATGGACGGCGACTCCTGAAAAAAGGGGCGCAGTTTACCAGAGCCGGGCCAGGCTTAGACCTGGCGGCGCGGGCTGCCGGCGAAAAACGCTTCGGCGTTCTCGCTCAACTGCTCGACGATGCGCTGCCGCGACTCGACCGCGCCCCAGGCGCTGTGCGGGGTGACGATCAGCCGCGGAATGTCCGCCGCCAGCAGCGGGTTGCCGTTGACCGGTGGTTCGACACTCAACACATCGGTGGCGGCGCCTCCCAGATGACCGGCGCGCAGGGCATCAGCCAGTGCCTGCTCGTCGATCAGCCCGCCGCGGGCGGTGTTGACCACGAACGCGCCAGGCTTGAGCAGGGCCAGTTCACGGGCACCCAGCAGGTTGCGGGTGTGTTCGTTGAGCGGGCAGTGTAGGGTCAGGGCGTCGACCTGCGGCAGTAATTCGTCCAGGGCCAGGCGGTCTTCGCGAGGCGGCCGGCCGGGCAACTGGCCGAGCAGCACGCGCATGCCGAAGGCTTCAGCCAGGCGCGCAACCGCGCCGCCCAATTCACCGTGTCCGAGCAGGCCGAGGGTCTTGCCCTCCAGCTCAACGATGGGGAAGTCCAACAGGCAGAACTGCTTGGCGTTGGCCCATTGCCCCTCGGCGACGGCCTTTTGGTAATCGCTCAGGCGCGTAGCCAGTGCCAGCAGCAGGGTCAGGGTGTGCTGCGCCACTGACGGGGTGCCGTAGCCCTGGCAGTTGCTGACCAGCACGCCCTGGGCGCGGGCCGCCTGCAGGTCGACATTGTTGGTGCCGGTGGCGGCCACCAGAATCAGCTTCAGCGAGGGGCAGGCTGCCAAGGTGGCGGCGTCGATCATGACCTTGTTGCTGATCGCCACGGTTGCGCCCTGCAGGCGCTCGGCGACCTGCCCGGGGGCGGTCGTCGGGTAGAGTTGCAGCTCATCGAAACAGGCCTTGAGGCGGCCCAGCGCCAGGTCACCCAGGTCCAGGGAACTATGGTCGAGAAACACGGCGCGACGGGGTGTGGGCATGGGGCGGCTCCAGTGAGGGCTCAAGCGTTGTAGGCAAAGCAGTCGTACTGGCTGTGCTCGAGGCTGATCTCCAGTTCGAGCAGGCCTTGATGTTGCAGTTGCAGTGCCTGGATCTGCGCCTGCACCTGGGCTTTCTTGCCAGCAATGGCCTGGCGGACCTTTTCTATCGGCAATCCGGCCTGCTCCTCAGCGACCAGGGTTTGCATCTCCTTGAGGCTGAAGCCGAGCTTTTGCGCGCACTTGATCAGGCTCAGCAGGGCGATGCTCTGCTGGTCATACAGGCGATAGCTGCCCTGGCGCCTGGGCGCCGGCAACAGGCCGATGCGCTCGTAGTGGCGAATGCTCTTGATGGTTGCCCCGGACAACTGCGCGGCTTTGCCGATGTACATCGAACGTCCTGTTAATACCGCCGAGCGAGCATGCGCGCCTGTTGCAGCCAGGCATCGCGTTGCTGCTGGGTCGAGCTGATGATGGGGCCAAACGTTAACGTCTTTTTCGCCTTGATTCCACAGAAGCCCAGGGTTGTGCGGCGTATCTGCTGCAGGGCCGGCATGCGATAGACCCAGCGGTAGTACCAGGGCGGCGTGTCCATGCTCACCAGCAGGTCGGCGCTGCGGCCCTTGAGCAACTGCGCGGGAAAGGGCGAACCTGTGCGGTACTGGAAGGCGAAGCCGGGCAGCAGGATGCGGTCGAGAAAGCCCTTGAGCAATGCCGGAATGCCGCCCCACCAGACCGGAAAAACCAGTACCAGGTGCTCGGCCCAATGGATCAACTGCTGGGCGTGCAGCAGGTCTGGCTCCAGGGCTTGGACCTGTTGGTAGCCGTCGCGCAGGATCGGGTCGAAAGCCAGCGTGCCCAGTTCCAGCAGGCAGACGTCGTGCCCCTGCTCGCGGGCGCTGGCGATGTAGCTGTTGCTTAATGCAGCGCAGAAGCTGCTGCTGGAGGGGTGGCCGAGCACCACCAGGATTCGCGTGCTCATTGAAGGCAGGTCCATGGTCAAATGTGCGCAGGCTAATGCTTGCCCCTAGGAGGAGAGTCAAGGCGCTTTTTTTGGGCTGCCGGAAGCACCTGTGGGAGCTGGCTTGCCAGCGATGGGGCCAGTATTGGCAACACAAAAGGTGGTGTCGGCGTTGCGAGCGCTTCGCGCTCGATCGCTGGCAAGCCAGCTCCCACAGGTATTGTTTCAAAGGTCTGCGAGGGCGTAGTGTGTTGCCCCCGTTTTGACCTTTTGGCGCAAGGAGCCCCCATGTACTGGGCCGAATTTCTGACTGTGGCGTTGATTCACCTGCTGGCGGTGGCCAGCCCCGGCCCCGACTTTGCCGTGGTGGTGCGCGAAAGTGTTACCCATGGCCGACGCGCTGGTACCTGGACCGCGTTTGGCGTCGGTACGGCGATTTTCCTGCATGTCGGTTATTCGCTGCTGGGGATCGGCCTGATCGTGTCGCAGTCGATCATGCTGTTCAATGCGCTGAAATGGCTGGCGGCCGCCTACCTGCTGTACATCGGCTTCAAGGCCCTGCGTGCCGGCCCTGCGGCGCCCGGCAGTGAGGCCGTGCAGGCTTCGACGGTCGAGCGTACGCCACGGGCGGCGTTCGTCGCAGGCTTCATGACCAACGGCCTGAACCCCAAGGCGACGTTGTTCTTCCTGTCGTTGTTCACCGTGGTCATCAACCCGCACACGCCTCTGGCAGTCCAGGCCGGTTACGGTGCGTACCTGGCCGTGGCGACCGGCCTGTGGTTCTGCCTGGTGGCAATGCTGTTCAGCCAGCAACGGGTGCGCGCAGCCTTCGCCCGCATGGGCCACTGGTTTGACCGCACCATGGGCGCGGTGCTGATTGCCCTGGGAGTGAAGATCGCTTTCACCGAAATGCATTGAAGCTTTAAAGCCACTTGTCCCTGCGCCGGGCAAATCATTCCTTTGGCTGATTTGGCCGCTGCGGTGGCGTTCTAGAGTAAGGCATGTCTTGCCCAGCCTGTGCACTCTAGAAAAGGGACTCCTATGTTGCAGACTCGCGTCATTCCTCCCGCCGAGGGCGCCTATCAGTTTCCGTTGTTGATCAAGCGCCTGCTGATGTCGGGCAGCCGCTACGAGAAAACCCGCGAAATCGTCTACCGCGACCAGTTGCGCTACAGCTACCTGACCCTCAACGAGCGTATCGCGCGGCTGGCCAATGTGCTCACTGCGGCAGGGGTCAAGGCCGGTGATACCGTGGCGGTGATGGACTGGGACAGCCATCGCTACCTCGAATGCATGTTCGCGATCCCGATGATTGGTGCGGTGGTGCACACCATCAACGTGCGCCTGTCGCCGGAGCAGATCCTCTACACCATGAACCACGCTGACGACCGCTTCGTGCTGGTCAACAGCGATTTTGTCGGCCTTTACCAGGCTATCGCCGGGCAATTGACCACGGTGGAGAAAACCCTGCTGCTGACCGATGGCGAGGAGAAAACCGCCGATCTGCCTAACCTGGTCGGTGAATACGAGCAACTGCTGGCGGCGGCAAGCCCAGTGTATGACTTCCCCGATTTCGATGAGAACTCGGTGGCCACCACCTTCTACACCACCGGTACCACCGGCAACCCCAAGGGCGTGTATTTCACCCATCGGCAACTGGTGCTGCACACCCTGGCGACGACCTCGGTCATCGGCAGTATCGACAGCGTCCGCCTGCTTGGCAGCAATGATGTGTACATGCCCATCACCCCGATGTTCCACGTTCACGCCTGGGGTATCCCCTACGTGGCGACCATGCTCGGGATCAAGCAGGTCTACCCGGGGCGTTACGAGCCGGAGATGCTCTGTGAGCTGTGGCGCAAGGAAAAAGTGACCTTCTCGCACTGCGTGCCGACCATCCTGCAGATGCTGCTCAACGCCAAAGGCGCCCAGCAGCAGGACTTCGGTGGCTGGAAGATCATCATTGGTGGCAGTTCGCTGAACCGTGCTTTGTATGAGGCGGCCAAGGCTCGCGGCATTCAGTTGACCGCCGCCTATGGTATGTCCGAAACCTGCCCGCTGGTGGCCTGCGCTCACCTCAACGACGAGCTGCTGGCCGGCAGCGAAGACGAATGCATCACCTACCGGATCAAGGCCGGTGTGCCGGTGCCACTGGTGGAAGCGGCAACCGTCGACGGTAATGGCAACTTCCTTCCCGCCGATGGCGAGACCCAGGGCGAGCTGGTGTTGCGCGCACCCTGGCTGAGCATGGGCTACTTCCGCGAGCCCGAGAAGGGCGCCGAGCTCTGGCAGGGAGGCTGGCTGCACACCGGTGACGTGGCGACCCTCGACAGCATGGGCATAATCGACATTCGCGACCGCATCAAGGACGTGATCAAGACCGGTGGCGAATGGATTTCGTCACTGGAGCTCGAAGACCTGATCAGCCGCCATCCGGCAATCCGTGAAGTGGCCGTGGTCGGCGTCGCCGATCCACAGTGGGGCGAGCGGCCGTTTGCCCTGCTGGTGATCCATGACGGTCAGAGCATCGATGCCAAGGGCCTCAAGGAACACCTCAAGCCGTTTGTGGAGCTGGGGCACATCAACAAGTGGGCGATCCCCACCCAGATCGCCCTTGTTACTGAAATTCCCAAGACCAGTGTCGGCAAGCTCGACAAGAAGCGCATCCGCCTGGACATCAGCCAGTGGCAAGCCAGTAACAGCACCTTCCTGTCGACCCTGTAATACCTCACGGGTCGTGTCCAATCGGGCGCGACCCGCACGCCAGACGCTTGGCCGCCTTGTCAATTTGCCAAATTCAGCCATTCTTCCCCAGCCAGCGAAGTGGCCTGTCGTTATAGCCCACCGCAGAGAGGTTGGGATGCAAATCACACTTTAGAGGGATCAAGCAGTTCAACCTGCTGGCTATAGTCGGTTCAGGGGATTTTCAGGAACGGGGGATCGCACATGCATGTGCCCAGCCACTCGCTCGACCATCAGGTGCGCTCACACCGGTTGACGATGCGTTTCTGCAAAGGACTCACTGCCATAAAAATAAAGTACATGGAGTAGCGTCGATGACATCAGCAAATCTGTTCTGGCGCCGGGCAAAACTGCCGCTGGCCGTCAGCCTCGCTTCTACGCTCGCCGGTCCTGCATTCGGCGTCAGTTTCAATATCGGGGAGATCGAAGGCTCGTTCGACTCGTCGCTGTCGGTGGGGGCGAGCTGGTCGACAGCCAAGCCGAACAGGGACCTGATCGGTGTCAACAACGGCGGCAAGGGCCTGTCGCAAACCTCCGATGACGGCCACCTGAACTTCAAGCGCGGTGAGACCTTCTCGAAGATCTTCAAGGGCATCCATGACCTGGAGCTCAAGTACGGCGATACCGGGGTATTCGTCCGTGGCAAGTACTGGTATGACTTTGAACTCAAGGATGAGCATCGCGAGTTCAAGGACATCAGCGACACCAACCGCAAAGAGGGTGCCAAGTCGTCCGGCGGGCAAATTCTCGACGCCTTCGTTTACCACAACTACTCGATCGCTGATCATCCGGGTTCGGTGCGCCTGGGCAAGCAGGTGGTCAGCTGGGGTGAAAGTACCTTTATCGGTGGCGGCATCAACTCGATCAACCCGATCGACGTGGCCGCGTTCCGCCGGCCTGGCGCCGAGGTCAAGGAAGGCCTGATCCCGGTCAACATGTTCTACGTCTCGCAGAGCCTGACCGACAACCTCTCGGCCGAAGCCTTCTACCAGATCGAGTGGGACCAGACCGTCGTCGACAACTGCGGCACCTTCTTCTCCCAGCCGGACATCATTGCCGACGGCTGTACCGACAACCTGCGCGTGCTCAACAGCAGCCGTACGGTACCGGGTGCTGCCCGACAGTTCCTCGCTACCCGCGGGGTGGACATCAACGAAGAAGGCGTGATGGTCCGTCGCGGTCCGGACCGTGATGCCCGCGACAGTGGTCAGTTCGGTGTTGCCATGCGCTACATGTTCGAGCCGCTGGACACCGAGTTCGGTGCCTACTTCATGAACTACCACAGCCGTGCGCCGATCTTCAGCGCCACGGGCGCCGCACCGTCGGTGTATGCCGGCCTGGCCGGGCTACCAGCCAACCTGCGGCCACTGGCGCCGCTGATTGTTGCCGGTAACTCGAAGTACTTCGTCGAGTACCCCGAAGACATCCGCCTGTACGGCTTGAGCTTCTCCACCACCTTGCCCACCGGCACGGCCTGGAGCGGTGAAATCAGCTACCGGCCGAACGCGCCGGTGCAGTTGAACACCACCGACATCCTGTTTGCCGGTGTGCGTCCGATCGGTGGGACGCTGGCCAACGCTTCGCTGCTCAATGGCGTGCCGGGCCAGGACCTGCACGGTTATACCCGCAAGGAAATCACCCAGTTCCAGACCACCTTCACGCACTTCTTCGATCAGGTCATGGGCGCCAGCCGTCTGACCCTGGTCGGTGAAGTGGGCGTGACCCATGTCGGCGGCCTGGAAAGCTCGAGCAAGATGCGCTACGGCCGCGACCCGGTCTACGGCCCTGGCCCGCTGCCGGCTACCGGTGGTGCCAACACCTGTTCGCAGATTCTCAATGCCGGGACCATTGCCGGTGCCGGGCCTGGCACCTCGACGGCCAACCTCAACCGCAAGTGCGAAAACGACGGTTACACCACCAGCACCGCCTGGGGCTACCGTGGCCGAGCGATCTGGGACTACAACGACGTGTTCGCCGGGGTCAACCTCAAGCCGAACATCGCCTGGTCTCATGACGTCTCCGGTTACTCGCCTGGCCCTGGCGCCAACTTCGAAGAAGGGCGCAAGGCGATCAGCCTGGGCGTGGATGCCGAGTACCAGAACACCTACACCACCAGCCTGTCGTACACCAACTTCTTCGACGGCAAGTACACCACCGTGGATGACCGCGATTTCATCGCACTCAGCTTCGGCGTGAACTTCTAAGAACACGGATTCAGGACGACCATAAAGATGAAAACCACCAAGACTCTGTTGCAAGCCGGTTTGTTGGGCCTGTCGTTGTTGGCAACCGGCGTCATGGCGGCGGTGTCCGCCGACGAGGCAGCCAAGCTGGGCGCAAGCCTCACCCCCATGGGCGCGGAAAAGGCCGGCAACGCTGATGGCTCGATCAGCGCCTGGCAGCCGCTCAGCAAGACTGCCGGCACTGTCGACGCCAAGGGTTTCCTCTCCAACCCTTACGGTAGTGAGCAGCCCAAGTTCACCATCACTGCGCAGAACGTCGACCAGTACAAGGACAAACTGACCCCAGGTCAGGTCGCCATGTTCAAGCGCTACCCGGACACCTTCAAGATCCCGGTGTACCCGACCCACCGCGGGGCCACTGTGCCGGATGATGTATTTGCCGCGATCAAGCAAAACGCCACCAAGACCAACCTGGTTGCCGGCGGCAACGGACTGGAAAACTTTACCACTGCAGTACCGTTCCCGATTCCCAAGAGCGGTGTCGAAGTCATCTGGAACCACATCACCCGCTATCGCGGCGGTAGTGTGACCCGCCTGGTGACCCAGGCTACGCCGCAAACCAACGGCTCCTACAGCCTGGTGTACTTCCAGGACCAGTTCGTCTTTCGTGACAAAATGAAGGACTTCGATCCGGCCAACCCGGGCAACGTGCTGTTCTACTTCAAGCAGGAGGTCACCGCGCCGGCGCGTCTGGCCGGTACCGTGCTGTTGGTCCACGAGACCCTCGACCAGGTCAAGGAACCGCGCAAGGCGTGGGTCTACAACGCCGGTCAGCGCCGGGTGCGCCAGGCACCGCAGGTGTCCTACGATGGTCCGGGTACCGCTGCCGATGGCCTGCGCACGTCCGACAACCTGGACATGTTCAACGGTGCGCCGGACCGTTACGACTGGAAGCTGGAAGGCAAGAAAGAGATGTACATTGCCTCCAACAGCTACAAGCTCGACGACCCCAAGCTCAAGTACAGCGACATCATCAAGGCTGGGCACATCAACCAGGACCTGAGCCGTTATGAACTGCGCCGGGTCTGGCACGTGGTCGCGACTCTCAAGCCTGGTCAGCGTCATATCTACGCCAAGCGTGACTTCTACATTGACGAAGACACCTGGCAGGCTGCGGTGATCGACCAGTACGATGGTCGCAACCAACTGTGGCGCGTTTCCGAGGCCCACTCCCAGGACTACTACAACGTCCAGGTGCCGTGGTACACCCTGGAAGCCATCTATGACCTGCAGTCGGGTCGTTACCTGGCCCTGGGCATGAAGAACGAGGAAAAGAAAGCCTACGACTTCGGCTTCACTGCCTCCAAGGCTGAGTTCCAGCCTGCAGCGCTTCGCCAGGCAGGTGTGCGCTAAGTTTCAACCCTCCGTGTGATCTCCCAGAACGCCCCGGCTTGCCGGGGCGTTTCTGTTTGCCTGCCCTGATCGGCTCAGGGTTGTCTTTTTTTGTTGTAGTCTTTTTTCTGCAAAGCGAAGCAATCATCTTCAAATGTGCGGGTTAACCCGCTAGTCTGCCCTGATCCGTACTGCCGACGATTCTCTAACTAAAACGAGCCGGCCATGACTGATCTGTCCCGTACGCAAGGGTTCGCCAGCCAGGCCATGAGCATCCTGGAGGGTCGCTTCTTTCGCCCGCCATTGCCCGAAGGCCATGTGCCACGGGCGCGGTTGTGCCAGCGTTTGCACGCGGGGCTCGGTGGCCGCCTGTTGCTGGTCAACGCACCGGCGGGGTTCGGCAAGAGTTCGTTGGCGGTGGAGTTCTGCCAGGGCTTACCCAGCCACTGGAGCAGCCTGTGGCTGGGGCTGAGTCGGCGCGACAACGATCCCGGACGTTTCCTTGAGCGCCTGCTTGAAGGCATGCAGCAGTATTGCCCGGCGCTTGGCGGCCAGGCCCTGGGCCTGCTGAAAATGCGCCAACGGCACCAGCCCTTCGCTTTCGAAGAGTGGCTCGACGGCCTGCTCGACGAGCTGGCTCGCCACCTGCAACCGCATAATCCCTTGCTGCTGGTGCTCGATGACTACCATCTGGCCCAAGGCCCGGTACTCGATCGTTGCCTGCAGTTCTTCCTCAATCATCTGCCGCCGGGCCTGGTGCTGCTGGTCACCAGCCGTCAACGGCCGGACTGGCACCTTGCGCGTTTACGCCTGTCACACCAGTTGCTCGAACTCAGTGAGCAGGATCTGCGCCTGACCACGGATGAATCCCTGGCCGTGCTTGGCCGGCATCCCACGGTGTTGCGTGGCCAGGCGCTGGACAACCTGATCCAGCGCAGTGATGGCTGGGTCGCCGGTTTGCGATTCTGGTTGCTGGCGGCCCATGAAGCGGGCGTCGACAGCGCCTTGCCCCAGGCCTTGCACGGCGGCGAGGGGCTGATTCGCGATTACCTGCTTGAAGAGGTGATCGACATGCTGCCGGCCGAAGTGCAGGGCTTTCTTTACGACACGGCCTGCCAGGAGCGTTTTTGCGCCGAGCTCTGCGATGCCTTGCGCGAAAGCCATGACGGCGCCGAGATCCTGCGCTACCTGCAGGCCCACCAGGTGTTCCTGGTGCCGCTGGACGAACACGGGCGCTGGTTCCGCTACCATCATCTGTTCTCCGACCTGCTGCGCACGCGCCAGGCCAGCCTGCCGCTGTCGAGCCTGCATCTGCGCGCCTGTCGCTGGTTCCATGGCCAGGGCCTGCTCGATGAAGCAGTCGAACAGGCTTTGCGCGCCGGGCACCTGGACGTGGCGGCCAACCTGGTGCAGAACTTGTCCGAAGAGCAACTGCTGGCCGAGCAGAACGTCGGCATGTTGTTGCGCTGGAAGATGGACCTGCCCGACAGCCTGCTGATCAGTACGCCACGGCTGATCGTGCTGTACAGCTGGGCGTTGGGCCTGGCTGGGCAACTGGATGCCGCCGAAGACCTCGCCAGCCATTTGAGCCGCTTCCTGCCAGCGCCTTCGGCGACCGCGCAAAAATCCATGCTGGCCCAGTGGCTGGCCTTGAGCGGTGTCATCGCCCGCGGTCGCGGTGATCGCCGGCGCACGTTCGAATACTGTTCCCAAGCCATTCAAAGCCTGCCGTTCAAACGCTACGGGCAGCGCCTGGTGTGCCTCTCGACCTTGTCCAACCTGGCGATTGCCGATGCCGATTTCTGGCGTGCCCGTGGCTGGAACCGCGAGGCTCTGGAGTTGGCTCAGCGGGTAGGCAATCCGTTGTTCGAAGCCCTGGCCCACTACGACCGGGCGCGGGTGCTGCATGCCCGTGGCGAGGTACTGCGCGCCCTGGACGAAGTGCGCCAGGGGCTGCAGCGCTTGCAGGGTTTATCGGCGCAACGGCTGTATGCGGCGCGGGCGCGGCTGACCTTGTACGAAGGGTTCCTGCTGGTGGCGCGCCTGCAACCGGAGGCCGGGCGCAGCCGCCTGCGCGCCGGGTTGATCGAGGCGCGTGCCTGCCGCGATATCAGCGTACTGATCGGCCATTGCGTGATCGCTTCGCTGGAGGGGCGCGAGGGGCGCTTTGCCGAAGCGTTTGCGGAACTGGCAGAAGCCGAACGGTTGATGCATATCTGGGACGTGCCGCCGATTTTCTATCTGGCGATGATCACCCTGGTCAAATGCGAACTGTGGCTGGCGCAGGGCCGTACTGACCTGGCCGAATCCTGGTTGCTGCGCCTGGGCCAGACCTACGGCGGCGAGCAGGCGGCCGCGGCGCCTGAGTTCCATCCGCTGCTGCCTCTGCATATCGAACTGCAGCAGGCCTTGCTGGAGCGTACCCAGGGCCGTCTGGAGCAGGCTGGGAGGCGCTTGCAGGCATTGTACGAGCGTGGTCAGGGCAACGGTGGGCAGATGCTTTGTGTCACCGCGCTGTGCCAGTGGATAAGTCTGTTACTGGCCAGCAATCACCAAGCCCAGGCCCGCGATTTGCTGGTGCTGGCCTTGGAGTCGGCCCGCGGTGGCGCGCTGCAACCTTTCCAGCGCTTGCTGCAGGACCATCCGCAGTGGCTGCGTGAGCAACTGTGCCTGCAGCCCCAGGGCCCGGCACAAAGTAGCCTATTGGGCCTGCTTCCGCTGCTTGAGACGGAACCACCCGCTGGCGGTAGCGAGGCCTTGAGCGCCCGGGAAATGGCCGTGCTGGAGCTGATTGCCCAAGGTTGCTCGAACCAGGAAATCAGCGAGCGGTTGTTTATCTCGTTGCACACGGTGAAAACCCACGCCAGCCATATCAACAGCAAGCTTGGCGTCGAGCGCCGCACCCAGGCAGTGGCCCGGGCCCAAGCCTTGGGGCTGCTGAGCTAAGCGCCAGGCAGACTGCGGTAATCTGGTACGTACGTCCCGCTAATAGGCGCTGCGCGCGCCTCAAGCTATCGCCGTGTGCGGCCGATACTCTGCGAGTGCGGCCCGATTCATCGTCGCCGCGATTTTACCCGCGAAGCCGAGCCTGTCCGTGAAAGTGTCTCTGCGTCCTTTTTTTTATTTGCCATGACAGGTTTCGTGGATGCAGGTCTACAGCCAAAAAAGCTTTCTGATTGTCGATGACTTTTCTGATTTTCGCAGCTCGGCCCGTTCGATGCTGCGCGAGCTGGGTGTCCGTGATGTCGACACCGCCGACAGTGGCGAGCAGGCCCTGCGCATGTGCGCGCAGAAGCGCTACGACTTCGTCCTCCAGGATTTTCACCTGGGCGATGGCAAGAAGAACGGCCAGCAAGTGCTCGAAGACCTGATCCTCGACAAACTGATCAGCCATGAGTGTGTCTTCCTCATGGTCACTGCCGAAAGCAGCCAGGCCATTGTCCTCAGTGCCCTGGAGCACGAACCCGACGCCTACCTGACCAAGCCGTTCAACCGCATCGGCCTGGCACAGCGCCTGGAAAAGCTGGTGCAGCGCAAGACCTTGCTCAAGCCGATTCTCCAGGCCCTGGACCGCAGCCGCCCGGCTGAAGTGCTGGCAGCCTGCGCCGAGCTGTGCAAGAAAGACCCACGTTTCGCCCCCTTGTGCCTGCGCTACCGCGCCGATGCCCTGCGCGACCTCAACCGTTTCGATGAGCTGGAGAAATTCCTCACCACCATCATCGCCAGTCGCGCCACGCCTTGGGCCTACGCCGCCCTCGGCGGCTTGTTGTTCAAGCGCAACCAACTGGCCCAGGCCCAGGGCGTTTACGAACAAGCGCTCAAGGCCTTCCCGATGATGCCCGGGCTTTACGACGGCCTCGCCGAAGTACTGGTGGCCCTGGGTGAAGGCAAGCGTGCCCAGGGCGTGCTGGAAGAGGCCGTGCGCCTCTCGCCGCTGGCCGTGCGGCGGCAGATGATGCTGGGCAAGCTGGCCCTGAGCAACGACGACTACGACACCTCGTCCAAAGCCTATCGGCATGCGGTCAACCAGGGCCAGAGCTCGCGCTACAAAGACCCGGAGAGCAACCTGGGGCTGGTGCAGGCCTTGATGAACAAGAACGCTGGCAACGGCCTGGATGCGCGAACCCGGGTCGAGATCAACACCGTGCTCAGCGAAGTGGCCAAAGAGAACGTCGAGGACCAGGGCCTGCAGGTACGTGCGCGGTTGATGAAAGCCGCCAGCCTGCAGCAGGCCGGCGATGCTGAAACCGCCGCCAAACTGACCGAGCAGGCCATGGCCCGGCTGGAGAAAATGGACCAGTTCTTCTCGGTGGAAGCGGCGCTGGTGGTCGCCACGCAATTGCAGAAGCTCGGGCAGGAATCCGCAGGTACCTCGATCCTGAAAAGCTGTGTGGAAACCTACGGTGACGACCCCAAGGTGATGCAGAGCGTGGCACAACTGACCGATGATCCGAACGTGCTGGGGGCGGTGACCGAAGCGGTCGACCTCAACCGCCAGGGCGTGCGCAGCTACCAGGCCGGCCAGCTCAGCGAAGCCTTGGCGCAATTCCGTCGGGCCCTGACGCTGCAACCGAAAAACATCAGTATCGCCCTCAACACCGCTCAGGCGCTGCTGCGCATCGGTGGCGAGACCCCTCCCGCAGCGATCATGGACGAATGCCGCGCCTGCCTGGGCAGTGTCACCGGCATCCCGAAAAGCGACAACCGCTACGATCGCTACCGCAAACTGCACCTCCGGGCTTTTGGCGCATGAACCAGGACAACCAGGGGCTGGATTTCTCCACGGTGATCGCCTCCACCGTACACGATATGAAAAACTCCCTGGCGGCCCTGACCCAGGCCCACAGCCAGTGGCTGGCGCGCCTGCCCGAAGCCCTGCGCAGCGGCAGTGAGCAGGGGGTGATGGAGCATGAGTTCAGCCACCTCAACGGCATGCTGGTGCAGTTGCTGGGGCTGTACAAACTGGGCGTCAACCAGTTGCCCATGTGCCCCGATTACCATGAGCTCGATGACTTTCTCGAAGCGCAACTGGCAGCCCAGCAGAACCTGCTGCAACACCGCGATATCCTCGCCAGTTGCCGAATCGAAACCGCCAGCCCGTTGGGCTTTTTCGATCGTGAACTGGTGGGCTCGGTGGTAGCCAACATCATCAACAACGCCATTCGCTATGCCGGGCATACCTTGCTGATCAGCGTCTGCGACGAAGGTGAACAACTGGTGCTGAGCATCAACGATGACGGCCCGGGCTTCCCGGCGCGCATGCTCGAGCGTCAGCAGGTGTACGTGCAGGGTATCGATGGCCAGAGCGGCAGCACTGGCCTTGGCTTGTACTTCGCGGCGCGAATTGCCGGCCTGCACGAGCGCAACGGCGTGAAGGGGCGGATCGAAATCGCCAATGGCGGTGTTCTGGGCGGGGGGCTGTTCAGGCTCTACCTGCCGTGACGCTTACCGGGCAGGTGCTTGAACTGAGGTGACGAGCGTCGTCGCAGGCTTTAACCGCCTGTGCGACACTCCGTCATTTGCGCCACAGGATTGCTCCGATGAACCCGGCTAAACCCGCCCTGATCCGCGAAACCTTCCCCGTCGGCCCGTTGCAGTGCAACTGCACCATCATCGGTGACCCGATCAGCAAAAAGGCCATCGTCGTCGACCCGGGCGGCAACCCCGAGCAGATCCTTGCCCGTCTCGATGCCCATGGCTTGAAGGTGGTGAGCATCATCCATACCCACGCGCATCTGGACCATTTCCTCGCTTCCGGGCAGTTGAAGGAAAAGACCGGCGCCACCTTGCACCTGCACAAGGATGACCAGTTCCTCTGGGACAATCTGGAAATGCAGTGCCAGATGTTCGGCGTGCCCTACACGCCGGTACCGGCGCCGGACCGCTGGCTGGCCGACGATGAAGAACTGGCCTGCGGCTGCGGGGTGGCCTTGCACACCCCTGGGCATACGCCGGGTTCGATGAGTTTCTGGTTCGCTGACGCCAAGCTGCTGATTGCAGGCGATACGCTTTTTCGTCGTGGGATTGGTCGCACAGATTTGTGGGGTGGCGATCAGGCGACTATCGTTCGATCCATCAAGCAGCGCCTGTACAGCCTGGATGAAGAGGCCACGGTGGTGACCGGGCATGGACCGGATACGCGCCTGGGCGATGAAATGCGCCAGAACCCGTTTGTGCGGGCCTGAGCGATCAGGGAATTTTTTTGCTTTGCTGCAATCCAAGGCTGGCATAGATCCGAATCAGATCCGCTGCACTTTCGAATTACAGTAGGAGCTTGTCCATGTTCACCATGCGTCGTTTGATTATCGTCGCTACCGCTGCCGCGCTGATGTCCGGTTGTGCCAGCCCCAACCCGTATGACAGCCAGGGTCAGGCGCAGCAGGGTTCCACAGGGATGAGTAAAACCGCCAAGTACGGCGGCCTGGGCGCGCTGGCCGGGGCCATTGCCGGCGCCGCCATCGACCATAACAACCGTGGCAAGGGTGCGCTGATCGGCGCTGCCGCGGTGGGCGCCGCCGCCGCAGGTTACGGCTACTACGCCGACAAACAGGAAGCCGCCTTGCGTGCAAGCATGGCCAACACCGGTGTCGAGGTTCAGCGCCAGGGCGATCAGATCAAACTGATCATGCCGGGCAACATCACCTTCGCCACCGACTCGGCCAACATCGCCCCAAGCTTCTACTCGCCGCTGAACAACCTGGCCAACTCGTTCAAGCAGTTCAACCAGAACACCATTGAAGTGGTCGGCTACACCGACAGCACCGGCAGCCGCCAGCACAACATGGACCTGTCCCAGCGTCGTGCGCAATCGGTGGTTACCTACCTGACGTCCCAAGGTGTCGATGGCAGCCGTGTCAGCGCCCGTGGCCTGGGCCCGGACCAGCCGATCGCCAGCAACGCCGACGCCAATGGTCGTGCACAGAACCGTCGGGTAGAGGTCAATCTCAAGCCGATTCCCGGGCAGCAGTATCAGTAAGTTGCAGATGTGAAAAAGGGGAGCCTGGCTCCTCTTTTTTGTGCCTGAGCAGACGCAATCGCGGGGCAAGCCCGCTCCCACAGTCCCTAGGCTTTAAGTATCCTGCAACAGCTCTGGACTGGTGCCTGGATCGTCCTAGGACCTATCCTACGAATTCTGTCGCCCTGCAGATGATTGCTCCGGGGGAAGTACGCCACTAGGCTCACCAGGTCGCTGAAACATCAGCGATCGGGTTTGGCGACTCGGAGTGAACAAAAGATCTCACCATAGTTTTTATGGTGGCTGTGCGCGGGAGGGCTTTGGCCCTGCCGGGTTTTCCTTTTGTCTCGGTTCGCCAACCCGCGTACAGCTGCCACCCATTCGTTTGGCGACGATTCGGTGGCCGCTCCATTTCAAAAGGAGCTTCATCATGAAAAAAATCGTTCCAGACCCACCTGAATTCCACCTTCTTGAAACCACAGAAACTCCATTCGGTCTCTGCGATGTCGGTCATCCCCCATTATTTGCGGTGCGTGGCGGGGTCAATGTCGAAGATGCTTTGGTGCATGCGGCGCTGTATTTGAAGTGCGCGAGCCTGACGGCCCCATTGGCGGTCGAATACAGCCGTGAGCCAGGGCGCGGGTTTATCCAGTCGTCCTTGCACTCGATAGAGATGGCCAAGGGGCTGATTGATTCGTTGCTCGATGGGCTTGAGAGCCGGGGGACGGGCAGTGCTACTCAACTGACACCGCAGTGATGCCATCGCCGGCAAGGCCGGCTCCCACAAGACCTGTGGGAGCTGTTCTTGCCAGCGATGAGGCCGGCAGAGCTATTGAGCTTCAGTGTTGGGTGGTGATCTTCAGCATATCGGTAAAGACCATGTCGACGGTCTGACCAACCTTGAGGTTCTTCATCCGTTCCTGCAGCTCAGGATCTTCAACCTTGACCACCTTCTGCGGGCCTTCAGGCGGCAGCAGGGTGACTTCGTGCGCTTTCAAGTCGATTTTGGTGATCTTCGACGTGACCTTGACCTGACGGAACGCCTCGCCACCCGGATTCGGATTGTCCTTGGTGGCGCGGATTACTCCGGCCTCCTTGCTGACACCCGGCGCACCGTCCTCCGCCGTATCCAACACCGTCGCCACCGAGCGGTTGACCTTGATGTTAACCGAGTCACCAACCTTGAGGTTGTGCAGGTCCTTGGCGTTCTCGCTCAACTGAATCGGCACCTGAGCGTCATTAGGGTCAGCAACGGTCACTAGACGCTTATCAACATCAACGGCCAGGACCTTGGTATCGACAATGCTTTCACTAGCAACAGCGTTGATCAGAATATCTTCGGCTTGCGCTGAGAAACTGGCTGCAGTCATAAGCGAAGCAAGGACGATGGCCTGGGTCAGGGGGCGCAGTTTCATAGGCTTACATTCCGTGTGATGGCTGATGAAGCAAAGAGCATAGATGCTCTTGGCCAACTCAGGCGGGGTTGTTTTGTCGCAGTCGTTCCAGCAAAACATCCTTGTCGTGCCACAGCTGATTGATCCACTGCTGAAAGGCCAGGCGATAAGCCTCATCCTGGTCGTAGTTCTTGCCCAGGAACTCAGCCGGGATTGCCAGCTCTTCCAGGTGCACGACGATGTGCTTCACCCGCCCACACAACAAGTCCCAGAAGCCCGGCGCACCGTTCGGATAATGAAGGGTGACGTTGACGATCGACTGCAGTTGCTCGCCCATGGCATCCAGCACAAAGGCAATGCCGCCGGCCTTGGGCTTGAGCAGGTGTTTGAACGGTGACTGTTGCTGACGATGCTTGGCCTCGGTGAAGCGCGTACCTTCGGCAAAGTTGAAGATCGCCGTGGGCTTGCCGCGAAACTTGGCGCAGGTGCGGCGAGTGGTCTCCAGGTCTTTGCCGGCCTTTTCCGGGTGCTTGGCCAGGTACGCCTTGGAGTAGCGCTTCATGAACGGGAAGCCCAGCGCCCACCAGGCCAGGCCGATCACCGGCACCCAGATCAGCACCTGTTTGAGGAAGAACTTCAGCGGGCGGATACGCCGATTGAGCACGTATTGCAGCACCAGGATATCGACCCAGCTCTGGTGGTTGCTGGTCACCAGGTAGCTGTGCTGGTAGTCCAGCCCTTCCAGGCCTTCGACTTGCCAGTGGGCCTTGCCCAGCAGATTGATCCAGGCATTGTTGTTGCTGATCCAGGCTTCGTGGATCTGGCGCATCAGTTCATCGGTGACCCGCTGCGCCGCCGCGAACGGCAGGCACAGCTTGAACAGGCTGACAATGAACAACGGGGTGCAGCAGACGATGGTGTTGAGCCCCAGCAGCAGCGAGGCGATAACCCCGCGCAGCGGCGCGGGTAGCAATCCGAGCATGTTCAGCTTTCCAGTGAGCGGTTGGCCTGAATGGCAGTCAGGGCAATGGTGTAGACGATGTCATCGACCTGGGCGCCGCGAGGCAGGTCGTTGACCGGCTTGCGCAGGCCTTGCAGCATCGGCCCAAGGCTTACGCAATCGGCGCTGCGTTGTACCGCCTTGTGGGTGGTGTTGCCGGTGTTCAGGTCAGGGAACACGAATACCGTGGCGCGGCCGGCCACCTGGCTGTTGGGCGCCAGTTGCCGGGCGATGTCCAGGTTGGCCGCCGCGTCGTACTGCAATGGGCCGTCGATCAGCAGGCCGCGCTGGGACTCCTGGGCCAGCAGGGTGGCTTCGCGGACCTTCTCGACCTCTTCGCCGCTGGCCGAGTCACCACTGGAGTAGCTGATCATCGCAACCCGCGGGGCAATGCCGAAGGCTTCGGCGGAGTCGGCGCTCTGCAGGGCGATTTCCGCCAATTCATTGGCCGTCGGATGCGGATTCATCACGCAATCGCCGTACACCAGCACCTCTTCGGGGAACAGCATGAAGAACACCGAAGACACCAAACTGCAGCCCGGCGCGGTCTTGATCAGTTGCAGGGCCGGGCGGATGGTGTTGGCAGTGGAGTGCACCAGGCCCGAGACCAGGCCGTCGACTTCGTCCAGGGCCAGCATCATGGTGCCGATCACCACCGGGTCTTCCAGTTGCTGTTCGGCCATCGGCGCGTTGAGGCTCTTGCTCTTGCGCAGGCTGACCATCGCTTCGACGTAGCGCTCGCGGATCAGGTCCGGGTCAAGAATTTCCAGGCCCTCTGGCAATGTGATGCCTTGGGCGCGGGCTACGGCCTGGACGTCGTCAGGCTTGGCCAGCAACACGCAGCGGGCAATGCCACGGGCCTGGCAGATGGCGGCAGCCTGCACGGTCATCGGTTCTGCGCCTTCGGGCAGGACGATGCGTTTATTGGCCTGCTGGGCGCGCTGGATCAACTGGTAGCGGAACACCGCCGGCGACAGGCGCAACTCACGCGGAGTACCGCAGCGCTGGTGCAGCCAGTCGGCATCCAGGTGGCTGGCAACGAAATCGGTGATGATCTCCGCGCGTTCGCGGTCGTCTACCGGGATTTCCTTGTTCAGGCCGTTGAGCTGGTTGGCCGTGTCGTAAGAGCCGGTGCTCACCGAGAGGATCGGCAAACCGGCAAGCAGGGCGCCCTGGCACAACTCAAGGATGCGCGGGTCGGGCTTGCTGTCGCTGGTCAGCAGCAGGCCGGCCAGCGGCACGCCGTTGATCGCCGCCAGGCTCACGGCGAGGATGATGTCGTCGCGGTCGCCCGGGGTCACCACCAGCGTGCCCGGCTTGAGCAGCGGCACGGTGTTGGCCACGGTGCGGGCGCAGATGATGATCTTGTTCATCCGCCGGCTTTCATAGTCGCCGGCGTTGAGCACCTGGGCGCCGAGCAGATCGGCCACGTCGCGAGTGCGCGGGTCGTTCAGGCCCGCCTGGAACGGAATGCAACCGAGCAGGCGGAAGTCACCGCCGCGCAGCAGCGGCGAATGCTCGACCAGGCGGGCGGCGAAGGCACTCATGTCTTCGTCGGTGCGCACCTTGTTGAGGATCACCCCGAGCACTTTCGGATCGCGCGGGCCGCCGAACAACTGGGCCTGCAACTCGACCCGCCCGGACAGCTCGGTGAGCACTTCGTTTTCCGGCGCCGATACCAGGATCACCTCGGCATCCAGGCTCTTGGCCAGGTGCAGGTTGACTCGTGCGGCGTAGCTGGCGTGGCGGGTTGGGACCATGCCTTCGACCACCACCACGTCCTTGCCGATGCAGGCCTGCTGATAGAGGGTGATGATTTCTTCGAGCAGTTCATCGAGCTGGCCATCGCCAAGCATGCGTTCGACATGCGCAAGGCTCAGCGGTTGTGGCGGCTTCAGGCCGTGGGTGCGGGCGACCAGTTCGGTGGAGCGCTCCGGGCCGGTGTCGCCTGGGTGCGGCTGGGCGATCGGCTTGAAGAAGCCGACCTTGAGCCCGGCGCGCTCCAGGGTGCGCACCAGGCCAAGGCTGATGGAAGTCAGGCCGACGCCAAAGTCAGTCGGCGCGATAAAAAATGTCTGCATGCGAGCTTCTCGAAATGAGCTGTGCAAAAGAAACAATTGCCAAGGGTATCGCTATCGACCCCTTGAGTGCACCCGCGGTAACCATCGGGCAATCCGTTTGTCCGGGTTGCGTTCGCTTTCAGGCGATGCCTTGGTTACACTTGTTCGTTCTACATTCTTATGCAAAAGGTCTCGCCCCATGCTGATCGCCGCCAAAAAGGCTGTCTCCATCGACTATACCCTGACCAACGACGCTGGTGAGGTCATCGACAGCTCCGCCGGCGGCGCTCCGCTGGTTTACCTGCATGGCGCAGGCAATATCATCTCGGGCCTGGAAAAAGCCCTGGAAGGCAAAACCACCGGTGACGAGCTGGAAGTCGCCGTTGAGCCGGAAGACGCCTACGGCGAATACCTGGCTGAACTGGTCAGCACCCTGAACCGCAGCATGTTCGAAGGTGTCGACGAGCTGGAAGTGGGCATGCAGTTCCACGCTTCGGCGCCGGATGGCCAGATGCAGATCGTCACCATCCGTGACCTGGACGGCGACGACGTCACTGTCGACGGCAACCACCCGCTGGCCGGTCAGCGCCTGAACTTCAAGGTTAAGGTCATCGATATTCGTGACGCTAGCGAAGAAGAAGTAGCCCATGGCCATGTCCATGGCGAAGGTGGCCATCAGCACTGATTTTCTGCGCTAAGCTCAGAGAGTTGCGAAGGCGCCCGGGCAAGTCCGTCGCACTCCAGCAGGGGAAGACGGCTTGGCAGGGCGCCTTTTTAGTGGGCTGGTTTTACGCTTGCAGCCCGCAGTGGCAACCGGGATCTGGAAAAGGGAGTACGTCATGAGTGCATTTCACGACCTGAAGTTGCAGGCATTGGATGGCCAGGATTTGCCTCTGTCGCCATTCAAGGGCCAGGTGGTGCTGGTGGTCAATGTCGCCTCCAAGTGTGGCCTGACCCCGCAGTATGCGGCGCTGGAAAACCTCTATCAGCAGTACAAGGGCCAAGGCTTCAGTGTGCTGGGCCTGCCGTGTAATCAGTTTGCCGGGCAGGAGCCGGGCACTGAGCAAGAGATCCAGCAGTTTTGCAGCCTCAACTACGGGGTGAGTTTTCCCCTGAGCAGCAAGCTGGAAGTCAACGGCCATGACCGTCATCAGCTGTACCGGCTGCTGGCAGGTGAGGGTGCCGAGTTCCCTGGCGATATCACGTGGAACTTCGAGAAGTTTCTGGTCGGTAAAGACGGCCGGGTGCTGGCGCGCTTCTCGCCACGTACCGCTCCGGATGATCCGACGGTGGTGCAGGCGATCGAGAAGGCGCTGGCCTGATCGGCCCCATCGCGGGGCAAGCCCGCTCCTACACGGTCTGTGGGAGCGGGCTTGCCCCGCGATGCTGTTCAATCACTCAAATCAATAGTACTGGGCCACCCGAACGGCTCACCCTATCCTCAGGCGCATTCCCCTTTTCCCAGGAGCGCCGCATGTCCGCCACTGCACTGTTCACGCCTTTCCAATTGGGTACCCTCGAACTGCCCAGCCGTGTGGTCATGGCGCCGATGACCCGGACCTTCTGCCCAGGTGGCGTGCCCCATGCGCAAGTGGTCGAGTATTACCGCCGCCGCGCTGCCGCAGGGGTGGGGCTGATCATCAGTGAAGGCACCACTGTCGGTCACCAAGCCGCTAACGGTTACCCGAATGTACCGCGCTTTCATGGCGAAGATGCCCTGGCCGGCTGGAAGCAGGTGGTCGACGCCGTGCATGCGGAGGGTGGACGCATCGTTCCGCAGCTCTGGCACGTGGGCAGTGTGCGCCGCCTGGGCACCGAGCCGGATGCCAGCGTGCCGGGCTATGGCCCGAGCGAAAGGCTAAAGGATGGCCAGGTCGTGGTGCACGGCATGACCCAGGCTGATATTCATGAAGTGATCGAGGCGTTTGCCCAGGCCGCTCGCGACGCCCAGGCCATTGGCATGGATGGTGTCGAGATCCACGGCGCTCACGGTTACCTGATCGATCAGTTCTTCTGGGAGGCGAGCAACCAGCGCAGCGACGAGTACGGTGGCGACCTGGCCGGCCGTTCGCGCTTTGCCATCGAATTGGTCCAGGCCGTTCGCGCGGCGGTCGGCCCGGACTTTCCGATCATTTTCCGTTTCTCCCAGTGGAAGCAGCAGGACTACAACGCGCGCCTGGTTCAAAGCCCTGAAGCTCTCGGTGCGTTCCTGCAGCCGCTGGTTGAAGCCGGTGTGGATATCTTCCACTGCTCGACCCGACGCTTCTGGGAGCCCGAGTTCCCGGGCTCGGACCTCAACCTGGCCGGCTGGACCCGCCAACTCACTGGCAAGCCGACCATCACCGTCGGCAGTGTCGGCCTGGATGGCGAGTTCCTGCAGTTTATGGTGGCGACCGACAAGGTGGCCCAGCCTGCGAGCCTTGAGAATCTGCTCCAACGCCTGAACAACGACGAGTTCGATCTGGTGGCCGTCGGCCGGGCGTTGCTGGTGGACCCGGAGTGGGCCGCCAAGGTGCGCGATGGCCGTGAACAGGACATCCTGCCGTTCAGCCGTGAGGCGTTGACGACCCTGGTTTGATCGCAAGTGTTGCCGGGCGGGGCAGCACAACGCTGCCCTGACCCTGGCGGCAGGCTGCCTGCAGATGGGTTTCGAATTGCTCGACTATGGCCGGCCAACCTTGGCGGCTGGCGTGCTGACGGGCGTTCAGACGCACCCGACGCAAGGTTTCCGGCCCTTCCAGCAACCAGCTGGCGGCATCGATAAACGCTGCTGTATCCCCCGGCATCGCCAGCGCGCCGCTGTGCCCATGGCGGATATGCTGGGCGGCGGCGGCCTGGTCATAGGCGACCACACCCAGGCCTGAGGCAAGGGCTTCGAGCACCACATTGCCGAAGGTTTCGGTCAGGCTGGGGAACAAAAAGATATCCCCAGAGGCATAGTGTTCGGCCAGGCGCTCGCCGCGCTGGGCGCCGCAGAACACTGCACCCGGCAGGCACTGCTCAAGCACGCTGCGCTGCGGCCCGTCACCGACCACGATCAACTGGATGCGCCGCTGGGGGTATTGCCGCTGCAGAGCTTCCAGGCAGGGGGCCAGCAAGCCGAGGTTCTTCTCGGCGGCCAGACGCCCGACATGCAGCAAGGCGATATCGTCGGCGCCCAGGCCCCATTGCTCGCGCAGCGCCTGGCTGCGCCTGGCCGGGGTGAACAGCTGGCTGTCGACGCCGCGTGCCATCAGGTTGAGGTTATCGAAGCCGCGGCGTTCCAGCTCCAGGCGCTGGCTTGCACTGGGTACCAGGGTGGTATGGGTGCAGCGATGGAACCAGCGTAGGTAATGAGTCAGCAGGCGCGCCAGCAGGCCAAGGCCATATTCGCTGGAGTACTGCTGGAAGTTGGTATGAAAGCCACTGACCACGACAATCCCCAGGCGCTGCGCGGCACGCAGGGCGCTCAGGCCCAGCGGGCCTTCGGTGGCGATGTACAGCACATCCGGGCGTTGCCGGCGCCAGCGGCGAATCAACTTGTGCATGGATACCTGGCCCCACTGCAAGCCCGGGTAGCCCGGCAGTGGCCAGCCGCGGCACAGCAGCAGGTTATCATCGCAGGCAGTGGGCAGTTCGTCGCCTTGCCGGGGGCGCACCAGCTCGACCCGATGGCCGCGCAAACGCAGGCCATCGCTGAGGCGGCCAAGGGTATTGGCCACGCCGTTGATCTCCGGTGGGAAGGTTTCGCTGATCAGGGTGACGTGCAAGGACTGTGTGCTCATGACGCCAGTGTCGACCGCCCGGATTGCCGCTCTGTGACCGGTAAATGACAGATCGGTGACGCCTGATTACCGGCGTTTTTAGTCGCCAAAATTTTCCTGGCAAGCGACTCAAGATTGTCTGGCAATCAGCCGATGCAGAAGCATTCGAATGACTGAATTCGCTCCGGGAGAGCGTCATGTTCAACAGCAAACTCAAGCAAGAAATCCTCCGGCTGCGTGAAGAACTGCAATCCGTGGAACAAGTAAAGTGCAGCCTCGACAGTGAGATGCTGGTACTGCAGCTCGACCCGCAGGGGCGAATCGAATCAGTCAACAACAACTTTGAACGAGAGATGCTCTACAGCAGCCATCAGTTGATTGGCCGCAACATCGAAGAAATCGTTCCGGCGCACGTCAAGCAGCTCGACTTTTACCAGCGCATGAAGCATGCCATCGCCCGTGGTGAGCACCTCAATGGTGCCTTCCGCCTGCTGCGCGGCAACGGTGAGGAGGCCTGGCTGCGCTCGATCCTGCAGCCAGTCAAAAACAATGAAGGACGGATCAAGTACTTCTCGCTGCACTCCAGCGACCTGACCCGTACCATCGAAACCTCCCGCGAGCATGAAAGCCTGATCAAGGCGCTGATGCGTTCCACGGCCGTGATCGAGTTCAACCTCAAAGGCGAAGTGCTGGCCGCCAACGATCGCTTCCTGCAGACCATGGGCTACAAGCTCGATCAGGTCGTGGGCAAGCATCACCGGCTGTTCTGTGAGCCAGAAGAATACAACTCGGTGGCCTACCAGGGCTTCTGGGACAAGTTGCGCCGCGGTGAGTTCGTCGCCGAGCGCTTCAAGCGCATCGATGCCCATGGCCGCGTCGTCTGGCTGGAAGCTTCGTACAACCCGATCATCGATGCCCACGACGTGCTCTACAAAGTGGTCAAGTTCGCCACGGTGATCACCGATCAGGTCAACCAAGAAGAGGCCGTGGCCCAGGCCGCAGACATCGCTTACAACACCTCGCTGGAAACCGATGCCTGCGCGCGCAAGGCCAGTGAAGTGGTGACCCAGACCGTGGATGTCATGCGCGGCCTGGAAACCTTCATGCAGGAAGCTGCTGAAGGCATCGAGGCGCTGGACAAGCAGTCGCAGGTAATCGGCTCGATCATCAAGACCATCAGCGACATCGCCGGGCAGACCAACCTGCTGGCCCTCAACGCCGCCATCGAGGCAGCACGGGCCGGGGAGCAGGGGCGGGGCTTTGCCGTGGTTGCCGACGAGGTCCGGCAACTGGCCTCGCGTACCAGCACCGCTACCGAGGAAATCGCCCGGGTGGTGCAGCAGAACGAACAACTGGCCAAGGCTGCGGTGGACATCATCGACAGCAGCAAGCGCCAGGCCGAACAGGGCCTGTCACTGGCCGGGCAGACCGGCACGGTGATCGTCGAGATTCAGGACGGCGCACAGAAGGTGGTCAACGCGGTCGGGCAGTTCTCCAACCAGCTGTCGACCTGATGGTCGGGCCGCGTAGCCGGGCGGCTACGCGGCGATCCCTCAGTTGCGTTCGCGTACCCAGAACAGCGTGGCGCCCGCCACCGCTGCCGGCATCATCAGGATGTTGAGGAAGGGCACCAGCAGCACCAAGTACACCGAGCCGCCAAAGCCCAGGCTCTGCCAGCGCTTTTCCCGCAGCCAGGCAATCATGTCCTGCCAGCTCAGCTTGTGGTTGTCCGCCGGGTAGTCGATGTACTGGATGGCCATCATCCAGATACCGAACAGCAGCCACAGCGGCGCGGCGATGATGTTCAGCACCGGAATGAACGAGAGAATGAACAGGCCGATGGCCCGCGGCAGGAAGTAGCCCAGCTTGCGCATCTCGCGGCCCAGGGTGCGTGGCACCATGGCAGCCAGTTCAGCCCAGCTGAAGTCGGGGAAGTCATCGGTGCCGCGCACCACCACTTCGACTTTCTCCGCAAGAAAGCCATTGAATGGCGCAGCGATGATGTTGGCCAGCATGGTGAAGCTGAAGAACACCATGAACCCCACCAGCACCACGAACAGCGGCCACAGCACATAGTTGAGAAAGCTCAACCAGCTTGGCAGGCTGGGCATCAGTGAGTCGACCCAGAGGCTGAACTGATGCCCTGCAAAGTAAATCAGGCCGACAAACAGCACCAGGTTGACCACCAGCGGCAGCAACACGAACAGGCGCAGGCTGGGGCTCAGGACCAGTTTCAGTCCTTCACGCAGGTACTGTGGGCCAGAAAGGACAGGGGCTTGCATAAAAGGGAAGGCTCCGGGTAAAGGCAAACGCGCTGACCTTACCGAGTTTGCGCGGCAGGCGAAAGCGCGGCGCAGAGCGAGAAACGGGCTGTAACAAAACCTCGGCAGGCCTCCTGGCAGGGCTTCATAGAGAAACAGCCCGGCACTCGGGGTATGAATAGAGCCGGCCTATAAGGTGGATTGTCTAAGGATATTTCCTTAATCTCTGCCACCTCGCTAAAGTGCGCACATCTTTTCAACCCCTTCGAATACTGACTTTCAAGGAGTTTCCATGAGCATTCTGGTCAACAAGCAAGCCCCGGATTTCGACGCCGCGGCCGTGTTGGGCGACGGTTCGATCGTCGACAGCTTCACCCTGTCTTCCCTGCGCGGCAAATACGTCGTGCTGTTTTTCTGGCCGCTGGACTTCACCTTTGTCTGCCCGTCGGAAATCATCGCTCACAACAACCGCATGGACAAATTCCGCGAGTTGGGTGTGGAAGTGGTTGGCGTTTCCATCGATTCGCAGTTCACCCACCACGCCTGGCGCAGCACCCCGGTAGAGAAGGGTGGCATCGGCGCCGTCGAGTTCACCATGGTCGCCGACGTCAAGCACGAGATTACCCGTGCCTATGGTATCGAACACGAAGATGGCGTGGCCCTGCGTGCCTCGTTCCTGATCGACCAGCAAGGCGTTGTCCAGCATCAGGTGGTCAACAACCTGCCGCTGGGCCGTGAAGTCGACGAGATGATCCGTCTGGTCGAAGCCCTGCAGTTCACCGAACAGCACGGTGAAGTCTGCCCGGCCGGCTGGCGCAAAGGTCAGAAAGGCATGAAGGCTGACGCCAAGGGCGTTGCCGACTACCTGGCTGAGAACGCTGCCAGCCTGTAAGGCCAAGCATCAACGCTTTTCAGGACCTGCGGCCAAAAGCCTTCCCCAAGTGCTTCGCAGGTTCTTTTTTATTCCAGCCGGCGATCCCGGCGACAGGAGTGTGACATGTCTGAAGTACGCCATTCGCGAGTGATTATCCTCGGTTCCGGCCCTGCCGGTTACAGCGCCGCCGTCTATGCTGCGCGCGCCAACCTCAAGCCGCTGCTGATCACCGGCATGCAGGCCGGCGGCCAGCTGACCACTACCACCGAAGTCGACAACTGGCCGGGCGACGCCCACGGCCTGACTGGCCCTGCGCTGATGCAACGTATGCAGGAACACGCCGAGCGCTTCGAGACCGAAGTGGTGTTCGACCACATCAACGCCGTTGACCTGGCCAGCAAGCCGTTCACCCTCAAGGGCGACAGTGCCACCTACACCTGCGACGCACTGATCATCGCCACCGGCGCCAGCGCTCGCTACCTGGGCCTGCCTTCGGAAGAAGCGTTCATGGGCAAGGGCGTTTCTGCCTGCGCGACCTGTGACGGCTTCTTCTATCGCAACAAGCCGGTCGCTGTGGTCGGCGGTGGTAACACCGCCGTCGAGGAAGCCCTGTACCTGGCCAACATCGCCAGCAAGGTCACCCTGGTTCACCGCCGCGAGACCTTCCGCGCCGAGAAGATTCTGGTCGACAAGCTCAACGCCCGCGTGGCCGAAGGCAAGATCGAACTGAAACTCAACGCCACCCTGGACGAAGTGCTGGGCGATAACATGGGCGTTACCGGTGCACGCCTGAAGAACAACGATGGCAGCTTCGACGAAATCAAGGTTGATGGTGTGTTCATCGCCATCGGCCACACCCCGAACACTTCGCTGTTCGAAGGCCAACTGACGTTGAAAGACGGTTACCTGGTGGTCAATGGCGGTCGCGATGGCAATGCCACTGCTACCAACGTTGAAGGCGTGTTCGCTGCCGGTGACGTGGCTGACCACGTTTACCGCCAGGCCATCACCTCGGCCGGTGCCGGTTGCATGGCGGCGCTGGACGTCGAGCGTTATCTGGATGGGCTGCAGAACGCAGCGCACTGATAGGGCCTATCGCGGGGCAAGTCGGATCGCCGCACCGCCGCTCCCACAGTTCTCGTGGGAGCGGGCTTGCCCCGCGATGTTGTTAGAGACTAAGGCGCATGGAAAGGTCCACCGCTTTGACATCCTTGGTCATCGCCCCGATCGAGATGTAATCCACACCCGTTTCAGCGATCACCCGCAGGGTGCTTTGGGTCACTCCGCCGCTGGCCTCAAGTTTGGCCTTGCCGGCATTCAAACGCACCGCTTCGCGCATATCGTCCAGGCTCAGTTCATCGAGCATGATGATATCGGCGCCCGCGTCCAGCGCTTCTTTGAGTTCATCCAGGCTTTCCACCTCGATCTCTACCGGCTTGCCCGGGGCGATGCGGTGCGCAGCAGTAATTGCTTGAGCAATGCCACCACTGGCGGCGATGTGGTTTTCCTTGATCAGGAAGGCGTCGTACAGGCCGATGCGGTGGTTGTGACAGCCACCGCAGGTGACCGCGTACTTCTGTGCAAGGCGCAACCCGGGCAGGGTTTTACGGGTGTCGAGCAGCTTGACCCGGGTGTCGGCAACCTGGTCGGCGAGGAACTGCGCGTGGGTTGCCACTCCCGAGAGCATCTGTAGAAAGTTCAGCGCCGAGCGCTCGCCGCTGAGCAGCGAACGTGCCGGCCCTTCAAGGTGGAACAGGGCCTGATTGGCCTTGGCGCGCTCGCCATCCTTGACCTGCCAGTGCACCGCAACCCGCGGGTCGAGCTGGCGGAACACCGCATCGACCCAGGCAGTACCGGCAACCACGCAGTCGTCGCGGGTAATGATGGTGGCCTTGGCCAGGCGCTCGGCCGGGATCAACTGGGCGGTGATGTCGCCGCTGCCGATGTCTTCGAGTAACGCACGGCGCACGTTGGCTTCGATTTCGGCGGTCAGGTCGGCGAGGCGTAAATTCGGCATGGCGGGCTCCACAAGCTAAGTGCTGGCGATTATAGGGCAGGCCAGCCCGTGCTTGCAGCAATCACTGCAGGGCCGGCCAAAGCTTGACCTTTGGTCAGGCCGAATGAGCTTTTTGCCCAGGTACTGGTCTATCAGCAGCACGTGCGCACTGGCGACTGAAAGGTTTTTGCTCGATAATGCGCCTTGTATTTGGCGTCATAGCATTGACGACCGCTATTGAAGCTCAAATTCGAACCTGCAAGGAGACCAGGATGCACAACGACGCGAAGGTGGTGCCGATCAAGGCCATCACCGATCAGGCGCACAATGCGCCCCTCGCTCGTCTGCCGGTGGTGCTTCTGCAGGTTCGTGACAAGGCCGCGCTGCAACTGCGCCAAGGCCTGCAGGCGTTGTTCGACAACGCCGACGACACCCTGTTCGAGATGGCCGACAAGGCCGCCAACAACGTTGAACAGAACATCCTGTTCGAAGCCATGCGTGACCTGCGGCTCAAGCGCAAGCATATCGAGCGTGGCTATCTGGACCACTTCTATGAAGCCTTTGTGCAAATCGGCCGGCGTGATTTACTACCGGCCCTGCACAGCCATGCCTCTGATCGCCTGGCGCTGATGGCCAATGATGAACTGGAGCGAACGGTGGCGCTGGATGCCATGGTCGCGCGGGTGCTGGCCCGTGACGGCATCGCCCTTAATCAGCTGACCCTGCGTTTCGGCGCCCTGGTTGGCCAGGCGCTGGACGATCCGCGTAACCCGTTGGGCCCGGCGATGCTGTGTGATTACTTTTTGCGCGCCGGACGCAGCCTGGGCGTGGGAATCAAGGTCAAGCTGATCATTCTCAAGCTGTTCGAACGCTACGTGTTGCACGACACCGACCAGTTGTATGGCGAAGCCAACCAGTTGCTGATCGCCACCGGCGTGCTGCCTGGGCTCATGGCCGTGCCCCGGCGCCGCGCCCAGGACCGCCAGCAGGCTGAGCGCGAGGCTGCGGCCAGCGAAGCCGGCAGCGACTCGTACCATGACGCGCTGGATGCCAACGGCCAGGCGGTTTTTGCCTCACTGCAGACCCTGCTTTCGCCGGTACGCGGGCGAGTTGCGCCGCGCCTGGAGGCGTGCGAGCACGCCCAGGCGATCAGCACCCGTGATCTGTTGCGCCTGCTCTCGCACCTGCAGCATTACGTGCCTTCCACGGCCCAAATCGATGATTTCGACCTGCATCAGCAGTTGGAGCAACTGCTCACCCGGGTCAGCGTCAAAAGTGGCACCTACCGCAAGATCGAGGTGATCGACGAGGATGTCATCAACCTCATTGCCATGCTGTTCGAATTCATTCTCGCCGACCGTAACCTGCCCCGCTCGTTGCGCGTGCTGATCGGCCGAATGCAGATCCCGATGCTCAAGGTTGCGGTACTCGACAAGAGCTTCTTCAGCCGCAGCAGCCACCCGGCCCGGCGCCTGCTCAACGAGATCGCCACCGCAGCCATGGGCTGGGGCACCAGCGATGATTGCCAGCGAGACAGCCTGTACCTGCGGGTTGAAAAAATCGTCCAGCGCCTGCTCAGCGACTTTGGCGATGACCCGGCGATATTCTCTGAGCTGCTTGCCGAGTTTCTCGCCTTCAGCACTGATGAGCGGCGCCGCAATGAGTTGCTCGAACAGCGTACCCGCGATGCCGAAGAGGGCCGTGCGCGCACCGCGCTGGCTCGTCAGCGGGTGCAGCAGGAACTCAACCGGCGCCTGCTTGGACGCTCGATGCCACGGGTGGTGGTGCGCCTGCTCGAAGAGGCCTGGAGCCAGGTACTGTTGTTGGCGTGCCTCAAGCATGGCGACACCTCCGGCCAGTGGCTCGCCGCCCTGCAAACCATGGACGAACTGATCTGGAGTGCGCAACCGCACCCTGAAGAGCAGGCACGCCTGCGCCTGCTGGAGCTGGTGCCGGGGCTGCTCAAGGCGTTGCGTGATGGATTGGCCAGCGCTGCCTTCGATCCGTTTGCCACCAGCGAATTCTTTGCCCAGCTTGAAACCCTGCATGTGCAAATGTTCGATTCACCGAGAGTGGGCGGGCGCACGCGGCACAACGATGCCAGCGAGCGGGTGCTGGTAGTTGATGAGATCGTCTTGCCCGCCCCCGAGGTCTGCAGGCCGCAAGCACCCCAGGTACGCCTGGCCGATGATGACCCGGCGCTGCTACAGGTCGAGCGCCTGCGGATCGGTGCCTGGGTCGAGTTGCTCGATGAAGAAGACGTGCAGCGTTGCAAGCTGATCGCCCGGATTGAAAGCAGCGACCGCTTCATCTTCGTCAACCGCACCGGCCTTAAAGTCCGTGAATGGTCGCGCATGGCCCTGGCCGTGGCCCTGCGTCGCGGGCATGTGCGCCAGTTGGACGACACCCTGTTGTTCGACCGGGCGCTGGATTCGGTGCTTAGCCAACTGCGCCAGACTCAAGCCCGCTAAACTCCTACGCGTTTAAACGATGCATCCCGAACCACCACGGGGCATACTGAGCCAGTGCCCCCGTGTCTCAGGATTTTCTATGCAACTGGACCGCGCTACTGGCTGGTTCGCCGGCGTCCGCCATTGTCCTTCGCCCAACTGCAATGCCCGCGCCGAAGGCGAAGTCATCTCCCTGCTGGTCATCCACAATATCAGCCTGCCGCCGGCGCAATTTGGCACCGGCAAAGTCCAGGAGTTCTTCCAGAACCGCCTGGATGCCACCGAACATCCCTATTTCGTAGGCATCAAGCACCTGCGCGTGTCGGCGCACTTTTTCATCGAGCGTGACGGCAAGGTCACTCAGTTTGTCTCCTGCCTGGACCGCGCCTGGCATGCCGGGGTGTCCAGTTTCGAGGGGCGCGAGGCGTGCAATGACTTTTCCATTGGCATTGAGCTTGAAGGCACCGATGAGCTGCCTTTCACCGATGCCCAGTACCAGGCGTTGCAAACATTGACCCGGCAGATCCAGGCTGCCTGGCCGGCCATTGGCACTGAACGGATTCAGGGCCACAGCGACATAGCTCCGGGGCGCAAGACCGACCCCGGCGGCGCTTTTGACTGGCCGCGCTACCGTGCCGGCCTCAAGGACAAGGAGGATCGAGCATGAGTTTTCTGGTGTTATTGCTGGTGCTGTGGTTCGAGAAGTTTTCCGCCTTGCGCCAGCGTTTGCAACGCGACGGCTTTTTCGTCACCGAGCTTGTGCGCCTGGAGCGAGATGGCAGGCGGCACCCGTGGTGGGTATTGACCATCCTGGTGGTGTTGCCGGTGGCCCTGCTGGCCTTGCTGCTGCACGTGCTGGAGCCGGTGGCCTATGGCTTGCTGGCCTTGCCGGTGCACCTGCTGGTGCTGATCTACTGCCTTGGCCGTGGCGACATCAAGGCTGCGCAAGGGCCGTTTCGCGACGCCTGGCGGCGGGGCGACGAGCAAGCGGCGGTGCACGTGGCCGAACGCGACCTGGGCTTGAGCGCCGACAATGCCCAGGCCTTGCTGGAGCGGGTGCAGGCCAACCTGTTGTGGCAGGCCTACCAGAGCTTTTTCGCGGTGATCTTCTGGTACTTCCTGCTCGGTCCGGCCGCAGCTCTGGCCTATCGGTTGTTGGCGCTGACGGCCGAGCACGCACGCACACCGGTGCTGCGTGACCATGCCCTGCAATTGCGTCATGCCTTTGACTGGGCACCGGTGCGCGTGCTGGGTGCAAGTTTTGCCCTGGTCGGCAACTTCGTTGTGGTCAGCCGGGTGATGTTGCATGAGTTGCTGAATTGGCACATCAGTGCTGCCGGCCTGATCGAAGCCGTCGGGCGCGTCGCCGGGGATCTGCCGGCTGGCAGTGAAGGCCTGCTCAGCCTGGATAACCTGTGGGAGTTGCTGCTGCGCTCGGCAGTGCTCTGGTACGCCTGTTTCGCCCTCTGGACCGTGCTCGGCTGAGGCCTTGGGCGGAGCGGCCACTGGTCGCTCCGCTGCCGGTTAACCTTAAGTTACAAACCCCCGATCCGATATGCGCTATACAAGTGTTGCTGAATTCATTCGGTGGCCTTGTGCCACTGTGGAAGTGCTGCATTGCCGCTCCTACAGGGAAGGGTGCAGAGGCAGGAAGCGTAAAAACAATAAGAATCGGAGGGCACCACCTGTGAAGAGCCTGTTGTATCCGGCCGTCGCGCTGATGAACCGACTGAGCTTCGGCATGAAGTTCAGCCTGATCAGTATTCTGTTTTTTCTGCCCATGCTGGTGACCAACTACTACCTGGTCCGTGATTCCTATGCGCAGTTCCATGCCACCCGCACCGAACTGCAGAGCCTGGAGCTGCTGGACAACAGCCTGGCCTTGCGTGGCGATGTGGAAACCCTGGGCAATCTCGTGCAGATCAACGCCGTGCTCGGCCAGTCGGGCAAGGCCGAAGATGTCGAGGTGCAGATCGCCAGCATCGAGCAACAGGTGCAGAGCCGCCTGTCCGGCTTGACCTTGATGGTCGCCGATGAGGCCCAGGCCAAAGCCTTCGACGACAAGCGCAGCGAAATGCTCGACACCCTCAGGAGCGCTCAGGGTGAGTCGTCGTTGTCCAACAAAGTGGCGTTGCTGGACAAATTGCTGGGTCAGGCCCAGGTGTTGAGCAAGGTCATCGCCAGCCAGGCAGGGCTCAGCCAGGACAGTGATTCGGCAATTCGCCAGCTCAGCGAACTGATGACCACCATCACCCCGCAAGTGACCCAGATTCTCGGCGAAGGGCGGGCCATCGGTGCCTATTCACTGGGCCAGGGTTTCGTCAACTCGGCCTCCAGCGCGCGTTTTGACGACTTGTTGCTGAAGCTGGAAAAGCTCGGCGCCGACTACGCCATCCGCCTGGAGGATGCGCTGGCCACTGAACCTTTCGCGAAAGCGCGGCTTGGCAGCCTGGCCAGCAGCAGCCAGGCGTCGCTCAAGCAGGCCAGCGAACTGATCGAAGAGCAAGTTGTGGTGGCCGAGACCCTCAACGCGCCATGGCCTGCGTTCTACAAGCAGCTCAGTGATCTGATGGCACAGACCTATAAACTCAACACCGGCATTGGTGAATTCCTCGGCCAGCAGTTGGAGCAGCGCCTGGCCGAACACCGTTTGCACATGATTCTGCTGGTATCGGCGCTGGCGGCGGTGTTCCTGCTGATTGTCTACCTCTACAGCGGTTTCTACGCCTCGACCCGCAACACGCTGAAAAGCCTGGGTGCGGTGATGGACAAGGTTGCCGCCGGCGACATGACGGTCAACTTCCAGGCCAGTAGCCGCGATGAACTGGGCGAGTTGGGCCAGGTGTTCAACAGTACTGTGCGGCGCATCCATGATCTGATCGAGCAAGTCGGCCATACCGTCGCCGAAGTCGAGCGCCAGGCCGAGCAGGTACACGCGGTGTCGGCCCGTAGCAACCAGGCGGTCAGCGGCCAGCGCGGGCAGATCGAGCAGGTTGCCACGGCGATGAACCAGATGTCGGCCACCGCGCAGGAGGTGGCGCGCAGCGCGGCGGCGGCGGTCAGCAGCGCCCATGGCGTCAATCAGGAGACCGTCAGCGGGCGCGGCCTGGTGCAAACCCAGCAAGGCAACATCGCCCGCCTGGCTGGCGAGATCGATCAGTCGGTGGCGGTGATCAATCAGTTGGCCAATGACAGCCAGGCCATCAGCCAGGTGCTTGAGGTGATCAAGAGCATCGCCGAGCAGACCAACCTGCTGGCCCTCAATGCGGCAATCGAGGCCGCCCGGGCGGGTGAGCAGGGCCGTGGCTTTGCCGTGGTTGCCGACGAGGTGCGGACCCTGGCCAAGCGGACCCAGCAGTCCACCGAAGAAATCGCGCAGATGATTTTGCGTCTGCAGGGCGGGGTTGGCGCGGCCGTCAAGGCCATGGACAGCAGCCATCAGATGGCCGCAGGCACGGTCGGCGAGTCGCAGCAGGTGCAGCAGGCGCTGGAGAACATCCTCGGCGCCATCGGCAGCATCGTCGATCAGAACCAGCAAATCGCCGCAGCAGTGGAGCAGCAGACAGCGGTGGCCCACGACATTGACCAGAACATCGTCGAGATCAACCGGGCGGCGGAGAACACCACCCAGGGCGCGCACCAGACCGAGGACGCCAGCCGCCAACTGTCGACCCAGGTGCTGGAGCTCAAGCGCCTGATCGGTGCATTCCGGGTCTGAGATCAGCGGTTGCTGAAGTTTTCCGCGCTGTGACAAAGTAGCGCCCTGACGGATTCCAGGGGGCCGGATGTGTCGGCAACGCTGCGGGGGTAGTCTCACCCTCACAGCAACGGAACCTCGAGTCCTCGCGATTCGGCTCCCTCAGCACATTCTCTGACGAGGTACAGACATTGGCCATCATCAAACCTAAAGTTCGCGGTTTTATCTGCACCACTACGCACCCGCAAGGTTGCGAACTGAACGTTCGTGATCAGATCGAAGCCACCCGCAAGCAGGGCGTGCGCGAGGATGGTCCGAAAAAGGTCCTGGTGATCGGTGCATCCAGCGGCTACGGCTTGGCAGCGCGCATCACCGCAGCGTTCGGTTTCAAGGCCGATACCCTGGGTGTGTTCTTCGAAAAGCCGGGTTCAGAGTCCAAGCCAGGCACCGCCGGCTGGCACAACGCTGCAGCTTTCGACAAGTTCGCCAAGGCCGAAGGCTTGTACAGCAAGTCGATCAATGGTGACGCCTTCTCTGACGAAGCGCGGGCCAAGGTCATCGAGCTGATCAAGAACGAGATGGGTGGCCAGGTTGATCTGGTGATCTACTCGTTGGCCTCGCCGGTGCGCAAGCTGCCTGCTTCTGCCGGCGAGCGCGCTGGCGAACTGGTTCGCTCGGCGCTTAAGCCGATCGGCCAGCCGTACAAGTCGACCGCCATCGACACCAACAAAGACACCATCATCGAAGCGTCGATCGAGCCTGCCAGCGAGCAGGAAATCGCCGACACCGTCACCGTCATGGGTGGCCAGGACTGGGAACTGTGGATCGATGCACTGAACACCGCCGGTGTTCTGGCGCCACAAGCGCGCACCGTGGCTTTCAGCTACATCGGCACCGAAATCACTTGGCCGATCTACTGGCATGGTGCGTTGGGCAAGGCCAAGCAAGACCTGGACGACACTGCCCAGCGCCTGGCGAGCAAGGTCGGTGGCGGCGCCAACGTGGCTGTGCTCAAGTCGGTCGTAACCCAGGCAAGCTCCGCCATCCCGGTAATGCCGCTGTACCTGTCGATGGTCTTCAAGATCATGAAAGAGAAGGGCGTGCACGAAGGTACTCAGGAGCAACTCGACCGCCTGTTCCGTGATCGTCTGTACCGTGCAGACGGTGCGCCTGCAGAGCTGGACGAAAAGGGTCGCCTGCGTCTGGACGACTGGGAACTGCGTGATGACGTACAGGATGCCTGCAAGGCGATGTGGCCTCAGGTGACCAGCGAGAACCTGTTCGAGCTGACTGACTACGCGGACTACAAACACCAGTTCCTCAACCTGTTCGGTTTCGAGCGTCAGGATGTTGACTATGAAGCCGATGTCGCCACCGACGTACGGTTCGACTGCATCGAGCTGTAACCAGCACTAACTAAGTGCTTGTTGCCGCACCTGTTTTTAGCCAGGTGCGGCAACCGTTTCAGACTCGAAACACAATTTGAAACAAGTCCATAACTGGCCCTTTGCTACTCCCTCGCTGCGCTGTTCTATACCACTCTCTACATGCCCTATAAAACCGCCAAGGTTTCGACAGGAGGCACCATGAGTGGAATACAAAAGCTACAAGAGCGGATCAGGCAAAAGGGACTGCAGAAAGTCCTCAAAACCCTCTGTGAGCGTTACATCTTCTTCCACTGGGAGTTGCTGTGGATGGAGCGCGACCTCATCAGCCCGGTGCCTGCGCATAACCTGCGTGACCATGCGCCGGTACGTCTGGTCGAAATCACCGAAGAAAATGCCCACGCCTTTGCCCGCTACTTTGGCGACCGCGTGCAGACCATGCGCGAGCTGGCTGCTGAAGGCCATACCGGTCACATGTACCTGGACGAGCAGGGCGACGCTGTCGCTTTTATCTTCGCCAGCATGCGCGACTATCACGACCGTCATTATTACGGCTGCAATTTCCCGGTCAAACCTGGTGAATTCTTTGAATTCGGCGGCGAGATGACCCCTGCCTTCTTTGGTACCCGCTTGTCGGTGGATGCTCAGGTCAACCTGTGGGAGGCCATGCGTGCCAAGGGCTGTCACAAGGTGGTGGATGTCTGTGAAACCCACAATATCCCGGCACTCAAGTTGCACCTGCGCATGGGCTATCACGAGCAGGGCCGGGTCATGCACGTGTATGGGTTGTTCGGACGCTGGCGCCTGTTCCGCGAAACCCGCTACGATGGCTCGCGACTGAGCGGCTTGCGCAAGGTCCCTGCACCGCGGGTAGCGGCTTCGGCGTGACACAGGTCGATGAGCAGTCTTGAAACGTTCCCGGCTTTGCCCGTTGCCAGCAACAGCGGGCAGGCCTTTCGTGAGACGACCGCCGACGGGTACTCCCTCGGCGGTTTCTGTTGGCGCCACCAGGAGCCGGACACCACGCGCCCGCTGGTGATCATCAACGCCGCCACCTCGGTGCGTTGCAGCTATTACGCACGCTTTGCCCAGTACCTGTTCGCCCATGGCTTTGAGGTCATCACCTATGACTATCGCGGCATCGGTGAGTCGCGCCCGGCCTCCATGCGTCACTTCAAGGCGTCCTGGACCGACTGGGGCGCGCTGGATTTCGAAGCCATGCTGCAACGCGCCCGGCGCGAGTTTCCCGGCCAACCCATCGATGTGGTCGGCCACAGTTTTGGTGGGTGCGCCGCGGGGCTTGCGCCTTCGGCCGGTCAGTTGCGCCGGCTGGTAACGGTCGGTGCGCAGTTCGCCTACTGGCGCGATTACGCCGCTGACAGTCGCTGGCAACTGTTCGGCAAGTGGCATGTGCTGATGCCGTTGTTGACGCAGGTGTTTGGTTACTTTCCCGGCAAGCGCCTGGGCTGGCTGGAGGACACCCCGGCCGGGGTGGTGCGGGACTGGAGCACGCGCTCCTCAGGCTACGAGCAGCGTCCAAGTGGCAAGGCGCTGGGGGAGCGGCCCTTCGCCCGGGTTCGGGCCAAGACCCTGGCCATCAGCCTGACCGACGATCCGTTCGGTACGGTCGTTGCCATCGAACGATTGCTGGCGTATTTCCAGGCCAGTGAGCGCAGTCATCTGCGCATTGCCCCGGCTGATATCGACGAGAGTCGGATCGGTCACTTCGCCTTTTTCCATAGCCGCTTTGAGCCTAGGCTTTGGCCCGTTGCCCTGCACTGGTTGCAGCACGGGCAACTGGCCGAAGGCACGCCAGGACGTTTGATCAGCCCAGGCGCTTGAGCGGCTGCTCGGCGAACTTGACCCCGGCCAGGCCACGGGCGATCAGTGCGCGGATATTGCCGTGGTCACTGCCCTGCGGGGTGGCCAGCACCGAGCGGTAGTGCTCGCCGAACGCCAGCAGTGCTTCTTCATCGCTCAGGCCTTCGAGCAGGCCCAGGCCCAGGGTCTTGCACGAACCTTCGTTCTGCCCGGCTGCGTTTTCCACGCCGCCGATGTTGAAGGCTTGTGGCTGGTAGCTGTAGTTCGCGCTGATGAAGGCCAGGGTGTCGGCGAAGACATGCTCGCCGGATTTCAGGCTGGCTCGCAGGATGTTCAGATCAGTCATTGGGCTTTCCTTTGGCGAACGCCGCTTGCTGTTCGGCGCTGGCTTCTTGCTGGTAAAGGGATTTCCATTCGGCGTAAGGCATGCCGTAGACCACTTCGCGGGCCTCATCCATGCTCAGCTCGATCTGCTTTTCGTCGGCGGCGGCCTTGTACCATTTGGACAGGCAGTTGCGGCAGAAGCCGGCGAGGTTCATCAGGTCGATGTTCTGCACGTCCTTGCGGCTGTCCAGATGGGCAACCAGGCGGCGGAAGGCAGCAGCTTCGAGTTCAAGTTTCTGTTGATCGTTCATGGACGTTCTCGTGACAGCGGTAGGTCAGTCTACCGCGATGCGGTTTTTCAAGTGGCGGCCACCGTTGATGACCAGGCTGCTGCCGGTGCTGTACTGGCTGTCGAGCAAAAAGAGCACGGCATCGATCAGTGGCTGGGCGCCGGGTTCGAACTCCAGCAGGGCCTTTTTCAGGGTTTGCTGGCGGTAGGCCTCGTCGCTGTTTTCCTTGAGGATCAGCAAGCCCGGCAAGATCGCGTTGACGCGGATGTTCGGTGCGTACTTGGCGGCGAACGACAGCACCATGTTCTGCAGGGCGGCCTTGGTGGCGGCGTAGCCGATATGGCTGCCGCTGCCACGTGAGGAGGTCTCGTCGCAGATGTGAATGATGTCGGCCTTGTCCACTTTGGCCAGTTGCGTGCCCAGGGCCAGGTTCAGGTGGTAGGGCGCCTCGACGTGCAGCTTGAACATGGTGTTGAGGTTGGCCAGGTCATCGTCGAGCCACAATGAGGCGTTGTGCACGATGGCGCGCAAACCGTCGTAGTTGCCTTGCAGATGCTCGATCAGGGCCAGTCGCTGGTCTTCCTGGCACAGGTCGGCCTGGAACTGGTGGATGTTCGGGTGCGCAGCCTCGGGGCTGATGCTGCGGCTGGCGCTGACCACGGTATGGCCGGCCTGCGCCAGGTTCAGGGCCAGCGCCAGCCCGACTCGCTGGCTGGCTCCGGTGACAAGAATTGGGCTGTTCATGGTGGGGGGCGGTCAACTTTTATCGGTTCGCTTGGATAACCCCCAGCATACCCGAACTAGGCGGGATTGCGCGCGCCCTGGGGCCCAGGGCGGGCAGGGCTGGCGTTCAGCCAATTGGCCAGCAGGCGGGTCGACAGTGGAATGAACAGATACACCATCAACGGCGTCAGGCCCAGGGTACTGAGCAGGATGCGCGGTACCAGGTCGAGTGCGCCCAGCCAGTGGCCGAACAACAGATTGAACAGCAGAGAAACGGGAAAGAACGCCAGCCAGATGGCGACCGCCTGCTTCCAGCGCGGCGGGCGCTGCACCGGGTTGTTGCCGAACCAGCCCTCCAGGCCACTGACCCGCTGTTCCAATGGCTCGGCAAACAGGCCGTTGCCGCGCCCTAGCCAGGCCTTGCGCGAGGCCGAGTGTTCCCAGGCGTGCATGGTCTGTTCGTTGGTGAAGCGAAAGATGATCTGGAATTCGTCGCCTTGTGGGGGCGGGGCGAGTACACCTGAACCCAGGTAGCCGGGAAAGTCGGTGGCCAGCTGTTCGCCTTCGTGCAGCCAGGCCATCAGGTCCTGGTAGCGACCCTCGGCGACGCGGCGGGTAACCATCAAGGTTACGGGTGGGGTAGACATGGTATATCTCCTGGCAACTGGGCGTGGCGGATAGGCCTGCCGCTTGAACGCCACCCGGGGTGGTGGGTGGCATTCGCTTCTTTGCAAGAATCGATGCAAGAAGCGGGCGCGGATTATTCCTTAAATAAGCTGACCCGTCAGTGCTGGCGTTTGCCGACCTGATAGAAATGCTAATGGTCGCGTTGAGCACGGCCGGAGTAGAATGGGCGCAGGCCCACAAACTCGCGGTTTCCCGGCAATGATCGAACCAGACCAGCCGTCAATGAGTACGCGTGCACTCGACCACGAAGAACTGTTCCCGATCCGCGAGGTGTCCCGTCTTACCGGCATCAACCCGGTCACCCTGCGTGCCTGGGAGCGCCGTTATGGGCTGATTCAGCCCACGCGCACCGAAAGTGGGCACCGTTTGTACTCACAAGCCGATATCGACGAGGTACGCAGTATCCTCGGCTGGATCGAGCGGGGCGTGGCGGTAAGCAAGGTTGGGCGTATCCTGGCCAAGAGCCTGAACAGCAAAGAGCAGAACCTGACATCGCGCAGCGACGAATCCCTCGCGGACTTCAAGCAATGGCAGGCACAGTTGCGCCAGGCCCTGCGTGGGTTCGACGAGCGGCGCCTGGAGCAGGTCTACGGCCAGGTGTTCAGCAGTTATCCACAGCTGGTGGTGTTCCAGGACATCCTCATGCCGGTTTGGCAGGACCTGCGCTGCACCCATGAAGCCTTCGGCCAGGCCAGTGAATGGTTGTTCCTTGACAGTTTCCTGCGCGGGCGGGTGTTGCAGCGTCTGCAGCTGGCGCACGAACAACAGGAGCTGCGCGTGGTGCTGGCGGCCATTCCCGGCCAGTGCCACGAGCTGGAGCTGCTGGTGGCGGCGCTGTTGCTCGGCACCAGCGAGATTGCCATCAGCGTGCTTGGCCTGGGCCAGCCGCTGGAAGAACTGAGCCTGGTTTGTGAGCGCATGATGCCCCAGGCCCTGGTGCTGTTTTCCAACCATCCCCCGGCCAGCGACTTGCCCAAGCGTCTGGCGCGCCTGGCGTTAAGTCTGGAGTGTCCATTGTTGCTGGCGGGTGAGGCGGCGGATCTGGCTCAGGACAGTCTGATCGGATCGCAGGTGGCGTGCCTGGGCAGCGAAGGGCACTTGATGCGCCAACGGCTGCAGCAATACCTGGACGGTCACCTGGATTCTTAAGGGTGCAATTCAGGATGGGCGCGGCGGTGGGCCTGGAGGATGTACTCGCGTAGCCGCTCGATTTCACCGGGCAGGCTCTGGCCCAGGTTGTAGGCGGCCAGGCGTTCGCCGGTACGTCGCTGCAGGGTACCGTGCAGGGCAATAGGGGCATCGCCGTCTGGGCTGAACCACAGGTCGAAGTGCCGGGGAGGCTCGGGTTGATCGCGGACCTCCAGCAGCACACCCTTGAAGGAAATCTCCCGTACCCAAAGACCGGTGCTCAGCCCGAGCTCGTCTTCCAGGGCCAGCGGTTGCTCCAGAGTCAGGCGCCAGGGGCGAACCACGGCGCCTTCTTCGTAGATGTTCGGCGCACCCAGTTGCAGGTGCAGGGCATGGAACTCGTCTTCGACCAATTGCAGCGGGAAGGTCATTTGCTGGTTGTCGAACTGTGCCTGCAGGGTCACCTGGTCGTAGGCTATCAGCCGGGTCAGCAGGTTCTTGATTTCGCTGCCGCCATTGACCATCAGGCGCGACACCGGTTCAGCCGCAATGGGCTGAGGCGCGTGCTGCATGGACCGGATGAAATCCAGCTCATCCTGGGTCAGAAGGGCATCTGCTTGCATGGTCGAACTCGAAATTACACTCGTGAATGCGTTTCTTCACCGTCATGGACATCCAAACGGCGGGTTTGTTAAGACCGTTGGTCGGCTTGCAGTGCGGCGATGCGTTCCTGCGCCTCGGCCAATTGGCGTTCTAGCTCGATCACTCGCTGTTCGGCTTCGACCTGGCGGCTGACGTCTTTCTGGATGCCAATGAAGTACTTGCGCTTGTCGGCTTCATTAAGCACCGGGGTGATCGACAGTTCATTCCAGAACGCGCTGCCGTCCTTGCGGTAGTTGCGCAGGATTTCCCGGCTTGGCAGGCCATCCTTGATCGCCTGGCGGATCAAGGCGCGGGCACTCTGCTCGCGATCATCGTTCTGCAGGAAGCGGCAGTCGCGGTAGAGGATGTCGTTGGCGTCATAGCCGGTCAGACGTTCAAAGGCCGGGTTCACGTAGAGCAGGATGGTGTCATCGTCGCCTTCCTGTTCGGCCACCACGATCCCGTCGTTGGAGGCATCAATCATGCGCTGCAGCAGTGTGGCATTGATCATCTTGTTAGGTCCGCAAGGGCTGTAGATCGGGCATGCTGGCTGATTCTAGTGGATTGGCCGTCGCTGTACAGCTGCAGATTGAGGCCTTTTGCCAGTGCCTGATGCTAGTATCCTACGCTTTTACTCAGTTTCGGAAACCTCTATGAAAGTCGCCATCCTTTGCGGTTCGGTCTACGGTACCGCCGACGAAGTTGCTCGGCACGCCGCAAAATTACTCAACGCCGCAGGTTTTGAAGCCTGGCACGCTAACCGGGCTACCCTGCAAGACGTCCAGGGCTTTGCCCCGCAGGCGTTTCTCGCGGTTACCTCGACCACTGGCATGGGCGAGCTTCCGGACAACATCATGCCGCTGTTCAGCGCCCTGCGTGATCAACTGCCCGCCGAGTGGCGCGGACTGCCTGGCGCGGTGATCGGCCTGGGCGATTCCTGCTATGGCGACACTTTCTGTGGCGGCGGTGAGCAGCTGCGTGAACTGTTCGCCGAGATGGGCCTGGTGGAGGTGCAGCCGATGCTGCGCCTGGATGCCAGCGAAACCGTCACTCCGGAAACCGATGCCGAACCTTGGCTGGCTGAACTGGCCGGCAAACTGCGCGGCTGATCACTGCGGCTGTGGTTGCTCGCGCAGCAGCTGCAGCCAGGCCTGGGCGGCGCGGGAAAGGTAGGCGCCGCGGCGCCAGATAAAGGCAATGTCCCAGCGCAAGTCCGTCGCCTCGCTCAAGGCCAGGCGCACTACCCCAGGCCGCTCCAGGCCACGGGCGACCACCCGGGGCAGCAACACAACCCCTTGGCCCGCCGCCACTAACGCTGCGAGAAAGTCGGCCTGACCACTGCGCCCGCCTTCTTTGGGGGTGAAGCCCAGCTGTTGGCAAGCGCTGAGTAACCGGTCATTGAGCACGAAGCTGCGCTGATAGAGCAGAAATGGCGTATCGGCCAGTTGTGCCAGGCTGACCCGGCTGGTGGCGGCCAACGGGTGATCGCTGGGCAGCAGGGCATCGAGGGGCTCGTTGCAAAAGGGCTGGTAGGCGAAGGCCGGGTCGCTAGGAGTCAGGCTGCCGCCCAGTTCCAGCTCACCACTGAGTACCGCCTGTTCGACACTGCGGCTGCCGCCTTCGAGCAGTTGAATGCTGATGTTCGGGTAGCGCCGCCGGTATTCGGCGAACAGCCGGGCAAACAGTGCGTCGCTGCCGAGCAACGGCAGGCCCAGGCGCAATTCGCCGCGTGACAACTGGCTGAGGTCATCGAGCTCGCTGAGCAGTTCCTGGCGCAGGCGCAACATGGCTTCGCCGCGCTCGAGCACGACCTTGCCAGCGGAGGTCAGGTGTAGCTGCGAGCCCTGGCGTTCAAGCAGCGGTACGCCAAGGTCCTGTTCCAGTTGCGCGACCTGCTTGCTCACGGCTGATTGGCTGATGTGCAAGGTCTGCGCGGCCTGAGTGAAGCCGCCACGGTGCACCACTTCAAGAAAACTGCGTAGCTGTTTGAATTCCATTAGCTGAATTCCAATATGGAATACTTGGCAGTCTAACAATTCGCTTTTGGCGTGGGGAGCGGGCTTCTAGAATGAACGCCTCAGAGGACCCCGCGATGAAACCCCCTGCGTTTAACCGATTTGTCCGCCTGCTCGCCGAGCTTGCGGTGTTGCTTGCTCTTTATAAATTGGGTGGCGTGCTGGCCGCCTGGTTAGCCTGGCCGATTCCGGGCGGGGTTATTGGCCTGGCGCTGTTGCTGCTGCTGTTCGCCGGTGGCGTGCTCAAGCCGGCCATGCTGCAGTTGGGCGCCGGGGTGCTGATGGCCGAGATGCTGCTTTTCTTCATTCCAGCGCTGATGAGCCTACTCGACTACGGCAGCCTGCTGCGTGATGAAGGCTGGCGTATCTTGCTGGTGATTGCTGTGAGCACCTTGCTGGTGATGGTCGTGACGGCACTGACGGTGGAGTGGATCTGCCGCTGGAGGCTGCGCCATGACGCTTGAGCCGATGCCGCTGTTCTGGCTGGCCCTGACCCTGCTGGCTTACCTGGGGAGCCGCTGGTTGTATCGACGCAGCGGGCGCTACCTGTTCTCGCCGCTGATCCTGGTGCCGGCAGTGCTGCTGGCGATCGCCGTGCCCCTGCACACTGCTTATGCCGAATATGCCCGCAACACCCATTGGCTGATGTCGGTGCTGGGCCCGGTGACCGTGGCGTTTGCCGTGCCAATCTGGCAGCAGCGCGCCTTGCTGGCTCGCCATTGGCCGGCCCTGAGCCTGGGCATGCTGGTCGGCAGCGCGGCCTCGATCGGCAGTTCCTGGGGGCTGGCGCATGTGCTGGCGCTGGACAGCGCGGTCAGCCTGTCGCTGGTGCCGCGCTCGATCACCACGCCCTTTGCCATGCCCCTGGCCAGGGACTTGGGCGGGGTGCCGGAACTGACGGCAGTGTTTGTGATGTTCACCGGCGTACTCGGGGCGATGTTCGGTGGCGTGCTGCTCAAGTACCTGCCGCTGCGCACACCCCTGGCCCGTGGCGCGCTGTTTGGCGTCGGCGCCCATGGCGCGGGGGTCAGCCGCGCCCATGAAGTGGGCGGTGAAGAGGGCTCGGTGGCCGGCCTGGTCATGGTCCTGACCGGTCTGCTCAATCTGTTTGCCGCGCCATTGCTGACAATGCTGCTGTGATGCACTGCGCTATTTTGCCCGCTGACTCACAGGGTCAATAAGCTGGCTGCCAATGCAACTCTCGGCCGTGGCGGGTCTGACTAGACTGTCGATCAGTAGAGCACACGCATGTGCCGAGGTGATTGCAATGATCGCAGCCTTGCCCAACACCACGACCTACCACCTGACGGGACCACTGTGATGCCTTTGGCCGAGATTCCATTGTGCGTCTGGCGGACCCGGGGCCTGAATTTCTCGTTCCGTGGCCAGAGCATCCGTTACTGGACCGCAGGGCAGGGCGAGCCGCTGCTGCTCATTCATGGTTTTCCCACCGCCAGCTGGGATTGGCATTACCTCTGGACGCCCCTGACCCAGCGTTTTCGAGTCATCGCCTGTGACATGCTCGGCTTCGGCGACTCAGCCAAACCGCTGCGCCATGACTATAGCCTGCTGGAACAGGCCGATTTGCAACAGGCGCTGCTTGCGCACTTGCAGGTCGATCAGCCTGTGCATTTGCTCGGACATGACTACGGCGGTAGCGTCGCCCAGGAATTGCTCGCCCGCCATCACGAGGGACGAGCGCAGATTGCCTGTTGCGTGTTCCTCAATGGCGGCCTGTTCCCTGAGCGGCATCGCCCGTTGTTGATCCAGAAATTGCTGCTCAGCCGCCTGGGCTGGCTGGTGGGTTGCTCGTTCGGGCGCGATGACCTGGTTCGCAGCGTGACGCAGATCTACGGCCCTTGTACCCATCCCAGCGAAAGCGCGCTGGACGACTACTGGAGCCTGATTGCCTCCAACCGTGGCACGCGGATCCTGCACAAGCTGATCGCCTACCTGCCAGAGCGGGTTGCACACCGTGAGCGTTGGGTCGCTGCGCTACAAACTGACAGTGTGCCGTTGCGGCTGATCAATGGTGCGGTCGATCCGATTTCCGGCGCGCACATGGTTGAGCGCTACCAGGAACTGGTGCCCAACGCCGATACCGTGATGCTCCAGGGCATCGGTCATTATCCTCACACCGAAGCACCGGTGCAGGTGCTGCGCCATTACCTGGCGTTTCGCGAGCGACCGCTGGTGCATGTGCCGCAAAAGGTCGCCTGGTTCTGAAGTGCCAGGCTTGCGCCATCATCGCCTGTCTTTATCGTCTGCCATTCAGCGCCTGCCTGCTTGATTGTGTGCAGGCCCCTGCTGGCTGACACTCGGCCCACCCCTGCCTGGTTTTGCTGGAGAAATGCGCATGTCGATTCGCCTGGACGATAAAGTGGTGATTGTCACTGGAGCCGGTGGCGGCCTGGGCCGCGCCCATGCCCTGTTGTTTGCCCGGCATGGCGCCAACGTGCTGGTCAATGACCTGGGCGGCTCGACCCATGGTGAAGGCGCCAGTGCCTCGGCCGCCGACCGGGTGGTGGCGCAGATCCGTGAAGAAGGTGGCACGGCGGTGGCCAACCACGACTCGGTCAGCGATGGCCAGCGCATTGTCGAGCAGGCCCTGGACAGCTTCGGTAGGGTCGACGTGGTGATCAATAACGCCGGGATCCTGCGCGACAAGACCTTTCACAAGATGGACGACAGCGACTGGGAGCAGGTCTACCAGGTTCACCTTGAGGGTGCCTACAAGGTCACCCGCGCCGCCTGGCCCTACTTGCGCGAGCAGAACTGGGGGCGGGTGATCTTTACTGCCTCAACCTCGGGTATCTACGGCAATTTCGGCCAGGCCAACTACGGCGCGGCCAAGCTCGGCCTCTACGGCCTGACCCGGACACTGGCCATCGAAGGGCGCAAGCACGGCATCCTGGTCAACGCCATTGCCCCCACCGGTGGCACGCGTATGACTGAAGGGCTGATTCCGCCGCAGGTGTTCGAGCAGCTCAAGCCAGAGTTGGTCAGCCCGCTGGTGGTGTACCTGGGCAGCGCTGATTGCCAGGACAGCGGTGGTTTGTATGAAGTGGGCGGTGGCTGGGTCGGCAAGGTCCGCTGGGAACGTAGCCTGGGCGTCGGTTTTGACCCGCGTGAGGGTTTTTCCGCACAAGATGTTGCCGCCAACTGGGAGCAGATTGGCAATTTCGACAACGCCGTGCATCCGCAAGACAGCCTGCAAGCCTTGCAGCAGATGATGGCCAACCTGCAGAAGTACCCACAGGGCTGAGCCTGGCGAAGGTTGTGGCCACCGGCTGAAGTTGCCTATGCTGGACGGTCACCCAGGTTGCAGGAGCACAGTGAATGTACGAATCCAGAACGGACGCTGTCATCTCTACTCGACAGTTTGGCTACCGCTTGATGTGGCACGGCATCGCCGCCTGCCTGCTGTTAATCGGCTCGATCCTGTTCGGGGTGGTCGGCCATCTGTATTTCGAGCCGCAGGTGCCCTGGCACGACGCGGTGTTCAACGCCACCCTGCTGCTGGGTGGGGTGGGGCCGGTGATTCTCCCCGAGTCGATTGGCGGCAAGTTGTTTTTCGCAGGCTACGGTTTGTATGTCGGGCTGGTGTTTGTCGCCACTATCGGCCTGATCCTGGCCCCCATCGCCCACCGATTGTTGCACCGTTTTCATTTTGACGACGGCGATGACGATTGATCCGCAGGCATAAAAAAGGCCGCTGCAGTGCAGCGGCCAAGTAAGACGCAGATCAAGGAGCTTCAAAATCAACGTCGGTGAACTCGGTCATACCGTTGGCGGGCGCGTTGCGTTCAGGCCCAAGATGTCCGGGCTAGACACCTGGCCTTTGGGGATCGGCCGTTACTGGGTAAGTGAGTTCAGGATAAGCCGCTGATCAGTGAGGAAAAATAGCCGTTTGTGACATTTACTGTTACAGGTCTAGTAACAGTGCCATTGGTTAGATCAGGCGCAGGCCTGATGAAATGCCGGGATTGTCTGTCAGGCAGTTCAACCAGCGGGAGTTTCTTCGTAGCCCATGCGCCAACTGATCAACCTGGCCGCTGACAACAGTCGTTGCGCTGCCGGCCCCTGCTCGTCGGCATGGAAGATGGATGTCGGGCCAACCACGGTCAGCACCGCTGCAATCTTGCCCACCGCATTGAATACCGGTGCCGACAGAGCATCAACTCCCGGCATCAGCAAGCCATGAACATGGTGCAGGCCGCGCTGGCGGATTGTTGTGAACAAGGCTTCGTAGTCGCTGAAGCGTTGGCTCGAGGCTGCCAGTTCCTGCTCGCGCAGGTCGATGGTTTCGCGCTCTGGCAAGTAGGCGCCAAACACCAGGCCAGTCGATGAGCTCAGCAAGGGCAGTACCGAACCGATCTGGGTGACCACGGTAACCGCGCGCACCGCTGGCTCGATGTTGACCACGGTCGCACCCTGGTTGCCCCACACGGCGATAAAGCAGCTTTCGTTGAGTTCATCGCGCAGCTGCGACAGCGGCAGTGCCGCTTCTTTCAATACATCCATCCCGCCCAGTGCCGCCAAGCCGACACGCAACGCTTCGCGCCCCAGCCCGTAATGGTTGGTGGCCGGGTTCTGCTCGGCAAAACCGCTGGCAATCAGTGCCTGCAAGTAGCGGTGCACCTTGCTGGCCGGCATGTCCACATGCTCGGCCAGGCGCGACAGCGACGTGGAGGGCGACAACTGCGCCAGGGCCTTGAGGATGTCGGTACCGACCTCGGCCGAGCGGACCTTCTGTTTGCTGGAGCTGTCGGCGGGGGAGCTGGCTTTGGCCATGGTGCAGTTGATCCGGGGAGTGCAAGTGGGCGTCTTTATAACTTGACGCTGTTCACCAATCAAATTACGTTATGCGTAATGTAATTACGATAAAAATAACGCAGAAGCGCTGCCTCCCTTCAAGGCCTGCAGCCAACTGCCATCACCGGCCTGCAGTGGGCCCGGAGGCTCGATGAACCTCGATAACACCCCCGTCCTCGATTACCAGAGCGGCTTCGGCAACGAATTCGCCAGCGAAGCCTTGCCCGGCGCTTTGCCGGTCGGGCAGAACTCGCCGCAAAAAGCGCCCTACGGCCTGTATGCCGAACTGTTTTCTGGCACCGCCTTCACCATGGCGCGCAGCGAACAACGGCGCACCTGGCTGTACCGCATTCGCCCTTCGGCCCTGCACCCGCGCTTCGAGCGCCTGGAGCGTCAACTGGCCGGCGGCCCACTGGGTTCGGTAACGCCCAACCGCTTGCGCTGGAGCCCGCAGCCAATTCCGAGTGAACCAACCGATTTCATTGACGGCTGGGTGGCCATGGCGGCCAACTCGGCTGGCGAGAAACCTGCCGGCATCAGCATTCATACCTATTGCGCCAATCGCTCCATGGAGCGGGTGTTCTTCAGCGCCGACGGTGAATTGTTGTTGGTGCCCGAGCAGGGCCGCCTGCGCATTGTCACCGAGCTGGGGGGGCTGGAGGTCGAGCCGCTGGAAATCGCGGTGTTGCCCCGCGGCCTGAAGTTTCGCGTCGAATTGCTCGACGGCCAGGCCCGTGGCTACCTGGCGGAAAACCACGGCGCGCCGCTGCGTATCCCGGACCTGGGGCCGATCGGCAGTAATGGCCTGGCCAACCCGCGCGACTTCCTGGCCCCGGTGGCCCATTACGAAGAAGTCGATGGCCCGGTGCAGTTGGTGCAAAAGTTCCTCGGCGAGCTGTGGGGCTGCGAGCTCAAGCATTCGCCGCTGGACGTGGTCGCCTGGCACGGCAACAACGTGCCGTACAAATATGACCTGCGCCGCTTCAACACCATCGGCACGGTCAGCTTCGACCACCCGGACCCGTCGATCTTCACCGTGCTGACTTCGCCGACCAGCGTGCCGGGCATGGCCAACCTCGACTTCGTGATCTTCCCGCCGCGCTGGATGGTGGCCGAGAACACCTTCCGTCCACCATGGTTCCACCGCAACCTGATGAACGAGTTCATGGGCCTGATCAAGGGCGAGTACGACGCCAAGGCCGATGGCTTTCTCCCCGGTGGCGCCTCGTTGCACAGTTGCATGAGTGCTCATGGCCCCGATGCCGAGACCTGCGGCAAGGCCATTGCCGTGGAGCTTGCGCCGAACAAGATCGACAACACCATGGCCTTCATGTTCGAGACCAGCCAGGTGCTGCGTCCGAGCCGCCATGCGCTTGAATGCCCGCAATTGCAGGCCGACTACGATAGTTGCTGGGCCTCGTTGCCGAGCACCTTCACCCCGAATCGGAGATAACCCATGAATCAGTCCGCCCTTGCCCGCAGTTGGGTAGAACACGCCAATGGCCACGGCGACTTCCCGCTGCAGAACCTGCCGCTGGGGATCTTCAGCCGCAAGGACCAGGCACCGCGCTGTGGCGTGGCCATCGGTGATGCCATTCTCGACCTGGAAGCGGTGCTGGCCGCCGGCCTGTTCGACGGTCAGGTCCGCGCTGCAGTCGAGGCCACCCGTGGTGGTACGTTGAACGCCTTCTTCGCCCTGGGCCGTGGTGCCCGGGTAGCCCTGCGCGAGCGCCTGCTGGAACTGCTCGGCGAGCACAGCGAACACCAGGCGGCGCTCAAGCCGCTGCTGCATGCGGCCAGTGAGTGCCAGTTGCACCTGCCGGCGCGCATCGGCGACTACACCGACTTCTATGTCGGCATCGAGCACGCCAAGAACGTCGGCAAGCTGTTCCGCCCCGACAACCCTCTGCTGCCCAACTACAAATACGTGCCAATCGGTTACCACGGCCGCGCCTCGACCATTCGTCCCTCGGGCACCGACGTGCGCCGGCCAAAGGGCCAGACCCTGCCTGCCGGCCAGAATGAGCCGAGCTTCGGCCCGAGCGCGCGCCTGGACTACGAGCTGGAGTTGGGTATCTGGATCGGCCAGGGCAATGACATGGGTGATTCGATCCCGGTGGCCGAAGCCGCTGAACACATCGCAGGCTTCTGCTTGCTCAACGACTGGTCCGCGCGTGATATCCAGGCCTGGGAATACCAGCCGCTTGGCCCGTTCCTGTCCAAGAGTTTCATCTCCACCATCTCCCCTTGGGTGGTTACCGCCGAAGCTCTGGAGCCGTTCCGTTGCGCCCAGCCAGCACGGCCGGAAGGCGACCCGCAGCCACTGGCGTACCTGCTCGACAAACGAGACCAGGCCGGCGGCGCCTTCGATATCGAATTGGAAGTGCTACTGCTGACCGAGCGCATGTGTGAGCAGAACCTGCCAGCCCATCGCCTGACCCTGAGCAACACCTTGAGCATGTACTGGACCGTGGCGCAGATGGTTGCCCACCACAGTGTCAACGGTTGCCAGTTGCAGCCAGGCGACCTGTTCGGCTCCGGCACGCTCTCCGGCGCCCAGCCTGGTCAGTTCGGCAGCCTGCTGGAAATCACCCAGGGCGGCAAGGAGCCGGTTGAGCTTGCGTCGGGCGAGGTACGCAAGTTCCTCGAAGACGGCGACGAGATCATCCTGCGCGCCCGTTGCAAGCGCGATGGCGTGGCCTCGATCGGTTTCGGCGAATGCCGCGGCAAGATCCTTGCGGCGCACTGAGGAGGCGGGGTCATGGAACTCTTTACCTACTACCGCTCGACTTCATCCTACCGGGTGCGGATTGCCCTGGCGCTCAAGGGGCTGGATTACCAGTCGCTGCCGGTCAACCTGCTCAAGGGCGAACAGCGCGAAGAGCCCTTCGTGTCCCGCAACCCGCAAGGGCGGGTGCCGGCGCTGAAGATCGACTCGGGCGAGATCCTGGTGCAGTCGCCAGCGATCATCGAATACCTGGAAGAGGTTTATCCACAGCCAGCGCTGCTGCCTCAGAACCCGGTTCGCCGGGCCCAGGCCCGTGGTGTGGCAGCGCTGATTGGTTGCGATATCCATCCGCTGCACAACGTCAGCGTGCTCAATCAATTGCGCGGGCTGGGCCATGACGACGCCCAGGTCAACCAGTGGATTGGCCACTGGATCAGCCAGGGCCTGGCTGCGGTCGAGCAGTTGATTGGTGACGAAGGCTTCTGCTTCGGCGATACGCCAGGGCTGGCCGATGTCTACCTGATCCCGCAACTGTACGCCGCCGAGCGCTTCACTATCGACCTCAGTGGCTTCCCGCGCATTCGCCGGGTCGCCGCCTTGGCCGAGCAGCACCCGGCGTTTGTTAAGGCCCACCCTTCGAGGCAGCCCGACACCCCATAAATCGCGCTGCCTGCACCTGATACCCATAACAATAAAAGGTACCTTGCGATGCACAATCAGATTGCCAGCTTTCGCACGGCGCTGGATGCCCGGCCCGTGTCGCGTTATCAGTGGTTATTGCTGTTGTTACTCGCTTTGTTGTTGGTTACCGATGGTTATGATGCTCAGGTGCTGGGTTATGTCATTCCTTCCCTGGCCCAGGATTGGGGCCTGGAGAAGGCCGCGTTCGGGCCGGTGTTCAGCGCCAATCTTCTGGGCCTGACCCTGGGCTCGCTGGCGGTGACGCCGCTGGCAGATCGCTTTGGTGTGCGCCGGGTGCTGCTGTGTTGTGTGCTGCTTTACTCCAGCCTGACCCTGCTGATGGTGTTTGCCAACTCGCTCAACAGCCTGATGCTGGCGCGGTTTGTCTGCGGCATCGGCATGGGTGGGGCGATGCCCAGCGCCATGGCGCTAATGTCCGAGTATGCACCGCCGCGCTTGCGCACCTTGATGGTCACCCTGGCTGCTTGCGGCTTTTCGTTGGGTGGCGCAGCGGGAGGTTTTGTTGCTGCCGGGTTTATCGACAGCTTCGGCTGGCAGGCGGTATTCCTCGCTGGCGGTGTTGCGCCGTTGCTGCTGTTTCCATTCCTGCTTGTGTACCTGCCCGAGTCGTTGCCGCGACTACTGCGCGATGCGCCACCCTATGTGCGTTTGCTCAAGGTCACGGCAAAGATGCTCCCGGGCTGGCAGCCGCCTGCGGCCAATACGCAGGCCCAGGCAGAAAACCACAACAAGCTCACCGTGCTGGCGTTGTTTCGCGACGGCTATGCCAGGTCGACCCTGCTGATCTGGTCGACGTTCTTTGTCAGCCTGATCCTCTTGTACTTCATGATCAGCTGGCTGCCTTCCCTGTTGCTGGAAAGCGGCCTGGCCCTGAACCAGGCCAATCTGGTCACCTCGATGTTCCTGTTTGCCGGCACACTGGGCGCGGTGTTCATGGCCTGGATCGCCGACCGCCTCAAGCGCAAGGTGCGTTTGCTCGGCGCCGTGCTGCTGGCGGCAGCGGTGTTTACCGTGCTGCTCGGCCTGAACCATGACAACCCGCGCTGGCTGGTGGTCTGTGTATTTGCCGCAGGCTTTTGCATCATTGGCGGTCAGTTGACCCTCAATGCCTTTACCAGCAACTTCTACCCGGCCCAGGTGCGTGCCACCGGCACGGGGTGGGCGTTGGGGGTGGGGCGTTTTGGCTCGATCCTCGGGCCGCTGTTCGGCAGCCTGTTGCTGGCCATGCATTTGCCGGTCGAGCAGATATTTTTCTTCTGCGCGATTCCGGCGGTGCTGGCTGCATTGCTGATCATCCAGGTACGCAGCCCGGACGAGGCGGTCAGTGCACCAAAGGCGAGGCAGGCGGAAGATGGTTCAGGCGCTCGGTCAGGCGCAAGCGCTGGATTGGATCGTCACTGAGCAGCAAGGCGTGCTCCAGGTCGAAGCGCTCGGCCTGTGGGCACTCCAGGTGTTGATACAGGGTGGCGCGTGCCACGTAGTCAGCGGCGGTACCAGGGCCCAGTTGCAACACCCGTTCGGCGTCCTTGAGGGCTTCCAGGTCATCATCATGGCTGGCGTGCAGTTGGCGCAGGTTGCGTGACAGGCGCTGAAGCATCTGTGCCGGGCTTGCGCTCAACAGATGATCGGCACTGAGCGCCAGTTGCGGGCCGAACTGACGACCCAGTAGTTCGCGGCAATCGGCCGGGTACAGGCGCCGTCCGCCGCAGGGGTCGAGCAGGTGGTCGGCGCCGGGAACGCGCAAGAGGAAATGCCCGGGGAAATTTACGCCTTCTAGAGGGATCGACAGGCCACGGGCCAGTTCCAGGGTCAGCAGCGCCAGCGCCAGGGGCTGGCCGCGACGACGTTGCATGACCTTGTCGAGTAACGCAGCTTGGGGGCGCAGGGGATGGTACTCGTCCTGCTGGAAGCCCAGGGCATTGAGGCGGCGCAACAACGGCTGGGCCAGCTCGCTGAGCGGCAACATCGGCAGCCCGGCGCTGACTTCCTGTTGCAAGGCCTGAACTTCGGCCAATACTTGGGCAGGCACCACGTTGTTGTCGTGCTCGGCGGCGATCCATAGCGCTGCTTCCAGCAGGGCGACCGGGTCACGCTCAAGGCAAGCCAGACAGGCATTACGTGGGTTCATGGCAATCTCCGCTCAAGCTTCTGTTGTAGCGCTGGCGGGGCCTTTCGTCCAGTGGTCCGAGTGTTGTCATCAGGGGGGGGAAGCGCGGCCTATACTGGGATCAGCACCTCATCGAGGAGCCCGTCGATGTTTGCACTTATGCAAAGCACCCGTACGCAGTCGCTGCACCTGTGCATCGACCCGCCGACCGGCCTCAAGGCGGTGGTCGCGATTCATAGCGAACACCTGGGGCCGGCCATGGGCGGCTGCCGCTACCTGGCCTATCCGGACGACGACAGCGCGATGATCGACGCTATTCGCTTGGCTCAGGGCATGAGCTACAAGGCTGCGCTGGCGGGGTTGCCCCTTGGCGGTGGCAAGGCGGTGATCATCCGCAACCCGCACGTGGAAAACCGCGCGGCCTTGTTTGAAGCGTTCGGACGCTTTATCGAAACCTTGCAGGGGCGCTTCATTACTGCGGTAGACAGCGGCACCTCGACCCTGGACATGGATTGCATCGCCCAGACCACCCAGCACGTCACCAGCACGACTGCTGCAGGCGACCCATCACCGCATGCGGCCATGGGCGTGTTCGCCGGCATTCGCGCCACCTCGATGGCGCGCCTGGGTAGCGACAACCTCGAAGGCTTGCGCATCGCCGTGCAGGGACTGGGCAATGTCGGCTATGCGCTGGCCGAGCAACTGCATGCGGCGGGCGCCGAGTTGCTGGTCAGTGATCATGATCCGGGCCGGGTGCAACTGGCGATCGAGCAGTTCAATGCCCGGCCAGTGGCCAATGAAATGTTGATCAGTACGCCCTGTGACATTTTTGCCCCGTGCGGGGTAGGGCCGGTGCTCAATGGCCAGAGCGTGATGCAACTGCGCTGTGCCGCGGTGGCGGGGGCGGCTAACAACCAGTTGACCACCTTGCAGGTCGCCGACCAGTTGGAAAGCCGCGGGATACTCTATGCACCGGATTACGTGATCAACGCGGGAGGGCTGATCTACGTGGCGCTCAAGCATCGTGGGGAAGACCTGGGCACTATCACCGCACACCTGGCGCGCATCCCCTCGCGCCTGACCGAAGTCTTTGCCCATGCCCAGGCCGAGAAGCGATCGCCGGCGCGGGTGGCGCAAATGCTCGCCGAAGGGCTGATCTACCGTTGAGCTGCGCTTACTCGGCAGCGCTGTCTCCAAGCAGCTCGGACAAGGCGTCAGGCTGGCTCTTGAAGGCCTTGGCGAAGACGTCGCGGTTCTTCGCCATGTAAATACCGGCATCCTCGACCTGCTGCTCGCTCAGCGACGGCACGGCTTTCTTCAGGACCTCGGCCAGCAGTTCAGCCAGTTCGAGCATCTTGTCGTGACGGTCTGCTTCGGCTTTATCCATGATTTAGCTGAGCATCGGGTGCCCAGTTGTACGGGGGCAGAGCATCTCGAAGTAGAAGAATCACGCGTGCGAGAAATTCTTTATTACTGGGCAAAGCTCAGCTATCGTCATTGAAGGTGCCATCGTAGCGCCCAGAGCCCATAGATAGCTGAAGGACGTCGGAAGAATCCGCGGCCCGCATCTGTACCTCAAGACCTAGTCATTGTCAGGTACAGAACTATGAGTGTAATAAAGTACTATCCCTACCTATCTAATGATCTCATAACGACCAACTTACTGATGGTGTTGTACAGCGTCAGTGTGTCTCCCTTTCGTCCCTGTTCACATTTGGTTGCAATAGTTTGGCTTTTTAAATATATGCCACGGCTCTTTGTTAATAGGGTAAGTATTGTCTTGTCGAGTGTGCTTGGCTATGTCTGAACTTGGGCTTATGAAAGTTTCTACGAGATGCGTAGAGCTTGAGTTTCGACTTGTGAAATTTAGGAGGGGCGGGATAGGTAGGTATATGTTAATTAATAAAAAAACCTATAACCCATGTGTGGCTGCAAGTATCTATGAAGCCAGTTACGCCAAAGGAAGCCGAAGGTATAAGGCGAGTATACAAACAATTATGTATCACGTCGCATTTCTCTTTACGTGGGGTGAAATTTTTGCAGTAGATATTGAGCGTATGCTGATTTCTGGTGAGGGGGTTGACTTTAGAACCATAAAAAAATTTGCAGATTGGTTAGGCCACGTCATTGCGCCACCTCGCGATGGGGCGATATTGAATCAGTATGTAACTAAGGTGCTTACTAGCTGCAGCTCATTTTCTCTCTGGTTCGTCCGAAACTATACCCCGCTTGTCAGCGCTGACGCAGAAAGTAATGTTAGTTATATCGCACTGATTGATAGTCACAGAGCATGCTGGTCTGGGGTTATGGTTGGCGAAACGAAAAATTCTGTAGCACCAGATTTAACTGATGCCGAGTTAGATTCAGTGGAGCAGTTCTTAAAAAGGCAGTTGTATGACTTAAATAACAACTATGCTGTGTGTCTTAGGAACTATATTTTATGGCGTTTAATTAATGGGTTCGGCTTACGCATTGGCGAAGCCTTGGCTTTGCGCCTTCAGGACCTAAAATTTACTGGTGCCGATCCCTCGTTGGAAGTTGTACGTATTGACGAGCGTGGAGTTGATTATGAAGATCCGAGAACCCCGAATAGTCCTAAGGTGAAAACGTTCGGTCGCTTGCTGTACTTTGCACCAGAAGATGAGGGCTTAATTGATTTGATTGAAGAGTATATTTCATCTTGTCGATTCAAAAAGTCTGAACATGGCGTGAGCCCTTCTTTTTTTCTAGATCATGATTTTCTATTTGTCGCTCACGGCGCAGGTACACAGGGAAGCGCTCTTTCTTCCTCGGCAGCAAGCAAAGTGGCACAGAAAATTGGAAGATTATGTCTGGGTGGTTTTCACTGGCATATTCTGAGGCACGCTTATTTTAACAGGCGGTACGAAGCTGCTAGTTTAACTCCGAATAACTCCACCGAAATAGATCACATTGTTTATATAGGTGGCTGGTCAAGTCCTCTGTCCTTAAAACATTACGCTCGGCGGGCGATTCGGGACATGAGTAGAGGTAGCTTGATTGACCGAAATGCTGGGGCCATTAAAAATGACTATTGAAATTGATTCGGATGGGGTTTATCGAGATGAATGTGGTAGGAGATATGTAAGATGTATGGCGGACAAGCGTAATCCATTTTTTATAGATGTCAGTACATTCCGTATAGAGGCTGAGTGGAAACGTCAGAAATATTGGGTGGATTTGTCGATTTTTAGACTTCCTGTTTCATTATTGAGTGCTGTTAAGGAGTATGTAGTATTTAAATTGGGGGTCGGCACGCCAAGGTTGCTGCTTATAGTGAGAAATAATATGCGCTACTTGGAAAGTGTGTGGTGTGATGATTGGGTGGATTTTTCAGACCTATCGCTGGGTATGCTATTTAAGTTAATTATTGGGGGGCGTGTTGGGGAGGTAGATGAGTTTAGAAGGATTTACAAGTATTGTGCTGCTAATGGTTTGGCCGGCGCGGATGAAATACATGCGTTGGAAATAAGCTCAATAAAGATACAGTTATCAAAAGATTCCAGGGTCATATTGGAGTGGGATCAAACACGTGGTGCCATGACGAGTGCAGAGCAGGAGTTAGTTAGACGAGCTATGGTTGTGGGAAAAGATGCCGAGTCGATATCAGACTACACCTCTCGATTATTTACATGGATTTCGTTCGAAACGCTCAAGCGACCGGGTCAAATTTCTGAGATGACGGCTGACTCATTATGGGTGCCGGATCCCAATGCAGAGAATATTGAATACTTTCTCAGAATTCCAAAAGCGAAAGCACAGATCGGACAGGAACCTGAGCTATGGCCTATTACTGAACGTCTCGCGAAAGAAATTAAGAATTATTCCTCAGTCCCCAAAATAGTGGAGGCTCAACAAAATTCTGAAAGACTATTAGTTACCTTAAGAAAGGGAAAAAAATTTTCTCTCGGGAGGATGATGACAAGATGGTGTGTCAGACAGGGTATTATCAGTCCTCGTACTAATGATCTGCTTGTGTTGACACCTTATAGAATACGTCATAGCGGCGCGACTCAAATGGCGGCGCAGGGGGCCTCTAGCGACGAACTCCAATATATCTTAGAGCATGACTCAATCACTGCGGCGAAGGCTTATATCGATTGTCTGGCTTCTGAGTTTTGTCCATTGCTGGAGCGAGTTAACAGGAAGTTGGGTGGCGTATTTACAGAGTTAAATGGAATATTTTTTTCAGGGGGAATCGGTGATAAGAGCGTTGGCTATCCGGTTTTGATTCCTACAATTAACGCCCCCGCGGCCGTGGGTTCTTGCTCGAAAAATGGTATGTGTGGACAGCACCCTTTCTTTAATTGCTACAACGGCTGTCGATATTTCATTGCTTGGAGAGACGCCGATCATGAGAAGTCTCTAAAGTATTTAGAGAATGAGTTTGCAAGATGGGGGGCTGCGGAAGGTGGGAAGGACAGGAGCAAGGTATTAAAGGACCTGGAACGGGTTTATCAAGCTGTGAAGGATGTTATTCATAGAATTGAAAATGGAGAATGATATGAATGTGGCGACTAGGTTAGCAGCTTTGGGGGTGGCTGATAAATTGATCGAGCTTGCCCAGACGTTGGTTGAAGCGATGTCTCCCAATATAGATTTTTTTTGCGATACATGGCAGATTATTAGTTGGATGGCTAGACCAGGAAATCGCACTAGCGTATCCCTGGACTTTGGGCGTTTTAAAAATGATGAGCTTCGGACAATCGCGAAAATATACATTGCGGCAAAGCGAGTTAAAGGGGACATCGGGAGTGGAGGGGCTCACACAATACTCAGCTCGCTACTAAAATTGGATGCAGTTATTGGCGGGAAAACAACTAACCAACTGACTAATTCGGATTTTGATGCTGTAGAGAGGACCTATAGAGATAAAGGTGTCGTTGGGAAAGTAGCAGTACTGACAAATCTCCAAGCTTTTTCCAGATGGCTTCATAAGCGAACAGGAGTGAGACTTTCGTATAGCGCACCAAAAGGGCGCGCTGACTACGGGAGGCATGGTTCTGAAATGGGAAGAGAGAAAAAATTATTACCCATTGAAGTTCTTAATCAGTTATTTAAGTTGGCTAACAATCCTGAGCTTAAATTTAGGGACAGATTTTTTATTCATGCTCTTGTCTTGAATGCCGCTGTAGGTTGCAGAATCAATGAGCTAGCATGCTTACCACTTGACTGTTTAGAAAATCGGGAGGGGAAATGGGTCGTAAAGTTGTTTCCAGAGAAGGGGGGGCGACTCTTTTACAGGCCCTTCCCTCAAGATATGTATCCGTCGGTTAAGGCAGCTGTGGACTTCATAACTGAGCACACGTCCGAGGGCAGAGAAATTGTACGGCGATTGAGAGTTAGCCCGGGTGTTGACTGGCCTAGGGTGCGAAATTCTGCAGTTGCGCTCGAATACTATGTGCGGAAGTTTGCTGCTGGGTGGTTGGCAAATTACAGCTTGTACACACCTAAAGGTGCTTGGTATCGCACTACTGGGCAGTTCGTTGACGCGATACAGTTGTTTGACAGGTTTGGGAGTATTTGCAAGGCATCTGCTTTTCTAGGTGCGAGTTATGTAACATTTAAGAAATTGCTTGGATTTCAAAAGGCGCTTCATAAGAAAGTATTTCTGTATTTGCAATCTAAAAACTCATGGGTGCCTCTTACTAGCGCTGTTTCGAACTGGAAGGCAAAACTAAGGTTTCACCCTCATGCGGTCCAGATATCATTAATGGAAGAACTTTGTGAGGTCGAGCTTTCAGATACGTGTGAAACACGAGTTGCTGTTGGAAAAATATTGGATGAGGCGCTTGAGTGCCAATTGGAGGAAAGCCCTTTTTTGTTTGTTTACAATCCGGAACTTGAGCGGGAGTACACCCGAAAAATCTTGCCAACTGTTCGAAATGGTAGTGATGTTCTCCTTGAACCTGAAGACTCACTATTTGTTGTGCCACGCAATCTGCTGTCCGAGCATCAATGCACGCGGACTTCTGAATTTACTATGGTGTCTGAAAGTATGTTCGAGGGTTGGTTGGTTAAGGCTTCTAGAAATGAGCAGTCGGTATTTAATAAGTTTAATGTGCTGGACCCGCGTACAGGTCGCGTGGCTAATTTCGTATGGCATGATATACGTCATTGGCTAAATACTATTTATAAGCAGGGTGGTCTTTCAGATGTGCAAGTTAATATTATTTTAGGTCGCACTGAATTAAATCAGGCGCAAGTATATGATCACACTTCTGCGCTTAGTAGGTCACGTGTTCTGCAGCAAATGATGCAGCGTGTACGAGATAATAAAGCGGTAGGCCTGATTCAAGTTACATTCAACAAGCTGAAGATAGAAGATCGTGAGTCAGCTGAAGCATATCTTAATTCTGCAGTTCGTGTAATAAATCCTATGCCTCATGGGGGGTGTGCACATAATTTAGCCTTGAAACCATGTGAATATAATCTTTCTTGTTTCGCTAAAGGATCCAACGGAAAGCCATGTGAAGCACTGATCGTTGACTCTCAAGATTCAGTTCAGCGGCGTGAGATAGAGTTGGTAAGTCAGAATGCTCGAGCTATAAAGGTTCACATATTGAATGCTGGTGGAGGAGCTAGTCATCAATATCAGCACTTCGATTCTGTAGAGAAGTCCGCTAATTATTTGCTTGAAGAAGTCTCGAAAAAGAATTCTTAGGGTTGGGGTAATGTAATATGCAACTCAGGGGTGCGCGGCTAAAAGAGTACCTTGAAGGTAAGCTGGATGAGCTTGTGGCATCTTACTCTAGTCGGTCTAAAGTCTATATTTATAGTCAAAAAGAGTTTGCTTCATATGCTTCTGTCTCAAGAGAGACAGTGAGAAAGTATCAGAAAGAAATTGATGCGTTTCTGGCCGCAGACAATATCCCAAAGAGAAGCTTTGATAAGGATGCTAGGGTTAATAATCTTGAGAGTAAGGTTTTTAAACTGCAGTGTGATCTAGCGGAGTCTCAGGCGATGTATGAAGCTATCCGTGTGCGATATGTTGACATGATCGAGTCTCTGCTGGCGAATTCCATTGATGTGCAAGCTCTTATTTGTCCGTCTGTTGAGAGTTCTGATTGTGAAAAATCTTACAAACAGTGCGTGTTGTGTGGTGTGAGCACCACCCCGAAGAAGTCATGAGCTCTGGGCCTCAAAGGCAATGAATGGAAACGTCAGGTCCTGAGATGAAGCTAAGACGTACCGTTAAAAAGTCGTTACTATCCACGGCCGCTAGCGTGGCAGCTCGACCAGGGCTGTCGTGTTTGGGGCCGTTTCGATTCAAACCTTCGCGGCAACCGCTCTGGTCGCAAAACCTGCGTCGTTGAGCGCTGCTGTTTCATCCCAGCTGAGGGGGCACTGAGAGTAAGAGCCTGCTGCCTGTGTATGGACGCATATGCTCAGTCTATTTCGGCAAACGGGGTAGAAGAGTATGTGGCTGGCATTTGAGTTGAAAGGCAATTCGGTAGAGCTTCTCTACGGTGAGGTTCACCTCACCTCTCTCCACCCGGCCCATATAGCTTCGATCTATCCCACAGGCGTAAGCCAGAGCGTCTTGCGACAACCCAATCGATATCCTTCTTTCGCGGATTTTCTGCCCGAGATCCTTTGCCAGCACCTGCATAACCGCCTCGATTGACCAAGGCGGAACTATCCGTCGTTTACTGAACTCCAGGCGACGGATTATAATCCGCATTTTGTCTGTTTCCGGCTGCATTGGGTGCCTGTATGAAACCAGCTATATTCAAGCTAGACAGGCGTGTCTTCGAGCTGCTCAAGGATGGAGACTTTCAGCAATTCACGATTCGTTCGCTGAGGGATGCCTATGCCCTTCTGCTAGGCGGGGCGGTTAACGACACAGATCTGTGGCGCTACATCTATGATCAGGTTCTACGGTTGAAGCGCGTAGGTTGGGTCCAGCAAGACCCCGTACGTCGTAGGCGCGGCCAGATTTTTCACGTACTGGACAAACCCGCTGCCATCAGCCTTTCTCTCGTCCACCGCCGTTTTTCCAACGCTTGCCATAATGCGTTGAGCGAGGATGGAGCTGGGGTGGCTCAATCGCGTGCGCGCTCGGAGACTTGTCCGACGCGGCGGCTAGAATTGCTCGCGAAAGAAATTCGCTTGGACATGCTTTCTGCCCTGGGTGAGGCTGAGCGTTACAAGCAGCTGTTCACCGAAATGCCGGTGCTCAGGGCTAGAGTTGAAGATGATTACATTGAGGCGCGAGATCGCAGCTCGCGATTGCTGGGGCATCTTCGGGCGATTGAGAACACTCTGAAGATGTTGGTGGCTGCATGACGGATTTACGAGTTTGGCAAGATGCCTGTGTATCAGCTGCGTTGGAGCATTACCAGGTTTCCTCGCATTTTTTTTGCCAGGCTACACCTGGGGCCGGCAAAAGCAGGATGGCTGCAGCGGTTGCAAGCCGTTTGTTGCAGGCTGACCTTATCGACCTTGTTCTCTGCTTTGCTCCTTCGTGTCAGGTTGTGGACGGCTTGCAGAGGACTTTTTCAACAGTACTAGGCCGCCGATTCGACGGGCGCCTTGGATCGCTTGGTATCGCGTCCACTTACCAAGCAATGGATTATCGAGAGGCTTCATTTTGGCAGTTGGTTGAAGACTACAGAGTGTTTGCGGTTTTCGATGAAATACACCATTGTGCCGGTCACGATCCGCTTTTGAGCAATGCTTGGGGCCAGGTAATACTTCAACGTTTGCAAGACCAGGCTGCCTTTACTTTAGCGCTTTCAGGTACTCCCTGGCGATCCGATGATAGAGCAATTGCTTTGGCTCGATATTCAGATCCAGAAGGGCGACTCATCTGTGACTTTCGCTATGGTCTAAAAGAGGCTATTGCTGACAAGGTATGCCGTTCACCGCGCATTGTGATCATCGACAACAGCGCAGTCAGGCTCACTGAGCATGTCGATGATGCGCCAATCGTTACCGTTTATCCAAGCATCGCTCAGCTATTGAACGAATCCCCTGTGACTTTTGAGGACCTTCTCATTCACCACGACATGGTTGAGAAAGTCGTTGATCTGGGGCGCAGCCGTTTGGACGAAATCCGCTGCAAAATTCCTGATGCAGGTGGTTTAGTAGTTGCGACAAATATTCGTCATGCCCATCAAATCGCAGAGGTGCTCAGATCGCAGGGTGAAGAGTGTTTAGTGGTCACCACACGGACACCAGGGGCTCAGCATCTGATAAATGACTTTCGAGAAGGGCGGGGGAAATGGATCGTTGCTGTCGGAATGATCAGCGAGGGGACTGATATTCCTCGTTTGCAGGTGTGCTGCTATTTGAGCCGTATACGTACTGAGCTGCATTACCGCCAAGTGCTGGGGCGAGTGCTGAGACGCACCGGGAGCGAAGATTGCCAGGCATGGTTTTACGTGCTCGCCGAACCTTCGTTGCTTGAGTTCTCGCAGCGTGTTGCAGACGACTTGCCTGATGACCTAGCAGTGCTGGACTACACCCAGCTTTTGCGCTTGGATGATTTTTGCTCTGCTTCCGAACAAGAAGCTGCTATCGAGAAGGCAGTTACTTCATTCGATCTTCACGTTGATCAGTTCTCGACTCCTGCGGAAGAAACCGTGGTAGGTGCTTTGGAGGTGGATAGCCTGTTTCGAATGGAGTTGTCATCGGGATTCAGAACAGAAATTCTCTCCGTTTACTGAGCCCGAAAACTTGACGAATCAGCGTTATGCTTTGTAGAGAAATGCTGAGAGCTACGTAGTCTACTTGAAAAACGCAATCCGCAGCCGCTTTGGAGAGCATCGGCCAAATGCATCACAGCCTGAAAAATCGGACCGTTTACGTCGTCAACGATGATGAGAGCATCAGTGTTGACGAGCGCTGTAGCATTTCAATGACGGAAAGTACTTCGGTGGCGATATATATGCATGTAGAGGCTTTCCCTTCATCTTCCGACGGCTGCTGGAGCCAAGAGCAGCGTTGCTTCAGGAAAAGGCGTGAGCGGATTCTGACGTTGGCGTAGAATGTGCTTGGTACTCGAAAGCTTGCCGATCTTTGGCTCGCCCAGAGAGCTTTCGGACTTGGCCATGTAGCTCCCTGCTACCTTTTGTCGAGTGCTCAAGGTTACCCGCAGGTCAAGGACTTCCTGGCACAGCTCGAATATGGTGTCTATTGCTGACGGTATTCGTGTTGCTTGGTAATGGTGGACCAAGCGAGCCAGCCAGATGAAAACAACCCTATTCAATGAGCCAGCGATGAAATTTTCGAGGGCGGCGGATCTGTGGCCACTCAACGTTGGCCTAGTTTGAAACTGAATCTGGAATCAATTCATGTCCATACTACCAAGGGTGTAAAGGTCAGAGCAGACGTGCAGACCTTTCGGTGTGATTCGGGGCAGTGCCAAACAGTGGAGGCCCGTCCCTACCGTATAATAGAAGGGGGAATCATTGTTCGTGGACACTATCGCCCTGATGGTCAGGATTGCCATGCGCCAAAGAACCTCGTATCGCAAACCCTTTAAAAGCCCAAGTCGTCCATCTTGGTTTAAAGTGTGCGAAGGAAGATACTGATGAACCTATACCCTCGAAATAAGCCGATATGACCATGCCCCGCGAACGTTCTCGCGCCGTCGTTGCGACGCGTGAGTTTCTTATCGAACTTGCGAAAAATGACATTTTACCTGACCAGGTACGGCGGGATGCTAAATTTTTGCTACGGCATTTTCCTACAGAGGATGACATAGATCGGGCAGGGAGGATTGAGGCGCGTGCAGAAGGATTAGAAGTAGATTTCGTAGGGCCCGTATTCAGCCCCGTACTAAGGGGGGAGCAATAGTCGGAGACGCCGCCAAGCACGTTGCTTACAGCTGAGAAACCGGCTTTTCCACTGCAAGTGTTAGCCCATCCCACCTTGCGTAAGTCAGGTGGGTAATTGCAGAGACTTGCCCATCCATTTGCATCCGACCGGACCGGTCATCTGCATCGGATTTGACCAGCATGCTTCGTAGCCCTGACCGGCAGAGAACGACCCAAAGCTGCCTTGGCCAAAGTAGCGACGCCTATGGTGATGGCTAATGTGAGCGCATCACTGGTAGGCAAAAAGCGCCCTAGCACAATGTTCATTTGGCTTTGGCGCCTTTGGGTAAGTTCTTTAGCAAAATAGGTTTCAGTGATTAGTGGTAATTAAGTCCTTTCAATTCAAGCTGTTTTTTGCACCCATTGTGCCACTAGCCGATCCAACAAAACCGGGGAGTTGCTGATAAATAATTTAAGCCAGTGTGTGCGCTCATCACTTGGCAATACTCTTGAAGAATTTAGAACGGCTCTGCGAGCCTTTCCGCCAAGATTATAAACGGTCGCTTTGTGATTTCGCACCCAGGCCACGTTTTTGTTAGTAATTGCAGCTAGAGCTTGGTTTTCAATATTGGGCCCATTGAAAATAAACGAATGTAGTGCCGGAGACTTCAATAGATTAGGATTTTGGGCGATGTACCATTCTAGCCAGAAGCGGCATATTTGACTGTCGACAGCTGGTTTTTCAATCACTTCTTCAATGGCGGACAGGAAGTGTTTCGAAAAATAATCGTCCGTGACCTCATGAAGATATAATGCAACGTCGTTTATTACGGGGGCAAAAAAGTCAAAGTTCGAAAGAATGGTGGCGGCAATATTTTGGTGTTTGTTTCGGCGAGCAGATCTGATAATGCTTCTTGCAAGGCCTAGATCAAGGTGATCGTAGGTGACAATTTTTTCTATCGCCGCCAACAATCTAATTTCTAAAATTAATTCTTCATCTTCTATTTCAATTTCAACTTCTTCCATTTCATTAGTGTATGCGTTAAAGATCTCTAGGGTTTCAAGGAGCTGAATCTTCTCTTCGGCATAGTGATTGTGAAGATGTTTTTCGATGAACTCTTTAGAGTTCATTATGAAGGTTTTTTCAGTGGAAACGGTTAGGCGGTGATTTTCATATAAGTACAATGTGAGGCTTTCAAGTACCCTGGATAATTCTCTGGTAGAATTTGAAAAAATTCGAATATCATCGACATACCGCGTGTGGTGTACTCCTTGGTCTTTCAAAAAACGGTCAATGTCTATGAATACCGCCTCGGCCATAATTATACTGGCAGCAGGCCCAACCGGAATTCCTTGGGAAGACTTGCTATTTTGCGTTGAAAGAAAAGTCTCTATGTCGTCACCAAGCGGCTTGAGCGTCGAGTCAGCGATTTCAATAGCGTTATTCAGGCGGTGTAGGTAAATCTGATTGTAAAAGTCAGTGATGTCGGTAATTAGCACGGTACTATACTGGTCGGCTAGTTCTTCCGTCTTTTGGGTAAAGTCTACCCATCCAGATCCTGCACCAAAAAAATTCCCGTCTGAAATTTGAAGACGATACGAGCAAGCAATATGCTCTTCGCTGGGTATGCGCGCTTTTTCGACTGCCTCGGTGACTTCGCAAGCCAAGGCGGTGTAAATTACTGAGTCGATAGGTTCAAGTTGATGGACAATTCGAAAGCCACCTTTAGGCTTTGCGATGGTCATGGCTCGCGGTTGTGTTACCCACAACTTGGCAATATTCTTTGACATTAGCTCTTTTTTTACGTCTTCCCAGTGGTACCAGAGAGCTTCGTACTCTATTGGCTTAGGGAAAAAATCTGAGTCGTAATATTTGCTAATGTGCTCGCGTGCGAAGTCCAGCGATTGCTCGCTAAGTATGGCCACGATTTGCATCCTCTATTATATTTTTAACGCTTGTCGTTAACGCCTAGAATTGTCTATGAATTCGTTGGTAAACCACAACTATTTTTGCCGGTACCAAGAACTGTCATTCCGCATGCGACCCATTGCGACCTCTCGGCACCGGCAGAAATTGGCCAAAAGCAGTCGTCGAGAATGAGTCTACAATACTCATGCTCATCAATTAACCTGATCAAGACCTGTGCAAAGCCTTTACGATGCGATCTCCCTCCTAGTGATGGAGCTAGGGGATTGTAGATTTGTAGATGTATGGAAAACGGGCTAGCAGTTATGAATACGCGAGAATGAGGCGGGCAATAGCAATGAATCAAGAGCCTTTGCTCCTCAAACACCAGATTCGGGTAAATCCTGGCGATCCATATCGGCAACACCTTATTTCCGGTATTTGAACCGTCAGCGTTCTAGTCTTGGCCGGAGGTTTTGGCTTCCTGAGTGAGAAACTTTATGTAGGAGCCGTACTCCCTCGCGCCAAGTGCGGTCGTTTCAGCCTCCATCATCTCACCTACAGTGTTAGGAATGGGGCCCAAGATTTTGGGCAGATCTGGCACAAGGACTATGAGCGCCTCCAGCGATGCCTTGCAGGCCTTCCCCATTTCGCGCAAGCGGTAGGGCAGTATCTGAGCGGCCGCTAGCTGTGTATTTGTCAATTGGCCAGGGCGCGCATCGGCGAGTTTTTTAGTATTCGCCTGTACCCCCATGCGTCGGTCGGAGCAGGCAGTGAGTAATGTAGCCACGTTAGTGTCGGTATGAGCCAACGCGGTGATCTGTTCGGGTGTGAGTACTAATTCTGGAAGATCAAGGTCTGCAGCAAACTCTATGATGTACGCATCCATTTGGAGATGGTCTTTCGGGCTAGCCGCCTTGTGGTCCAGAAATCTATGCATGAACTGAGCTGAGAATTCGTTGTTATTGGCGATCGATCGTACCTTGCCACCAACAGCGATCGCAACGGCCTCAGCCTCACGCCGTTCCGCTTTGTTCGCGCGATTTTCAGCCTGGTATGCGATACCGGCCGCTGCCGCCGCAAATATGAGGGCAAGCCCCGCGATCGCGTCAGATCGAGTCCATTCTGTCGCCCACTTGAATGACACGAGCAATTCCCCTTCTTTCCGTAAGTACCGTTAGGTGTTGTTTATAAGCCCAACCTTCCAAGCCGCCAAAGGCCTTGGCCGCTTGAAATAGAAAGGATTCGGTGCGCCAGGCTCCGTACGAAAAGAGATGTCGCAAACACCGCATGGAACCAGCTAGTGAGACCATTGCGGCATAGCTTATCGCAAGCTTGTCGAAGCGGGTCACGATCCTGCGATTGTCTTTCAGCCAGCCAAAAATGCGCTCGATGATGTTGCGCTGCCGGTACTTGGGGCGATCAGACAGCCTGGGTAAGCCTGACTTGGGTTTACGTTTCATTGATCGCAGCGGGATGACAGGCTGCACTCGATATTGATCGCAGTAACGGCGTAGCGCTTCGGCGTCGTAGCCCTTGTCGGCCAGCAGCCATTTACAGCGTTTGCGCGGGCGACCACGCTGGCTTGAAGGAATGCTAACTTCGTCCAGCAGAGGCTGGGTGTAGCTGATATCAATGGTTCAGCTCCCGAGGGGCGGCGATTGGGTTTCTCGGGATCTCGTATAGAGCCTATCACTAATCGGAAGTTAACTCTATTTCCACCCAACTTATAATGGCCGATCGTAAATATCGATTAAAATTCTGAAGATCTTCTACCTTAGCAGAAAACTCCAGAGCGATTTCGCGCTGAAAATTCACCGAAAATTCTTCGAAATAGAATTTTCCCGCATGAAAATGCCCTGATCTTAGGTCGTAAAAATAGTCAGAAATGTTTTTATCAAAATCACCGCACGAGTACTTAACCATAAATTGTGAGAATGATAAGCCCTCGCACTTGGCAAGCGCTTCGACAGCACAAACTTTATATGATTGACCTAGCGTCGGCTGCTGGCCACCCGCAGTATGAGCTAAGTTATACATACGAGAGCATGCCAAAAAAGCAGCCTTTTTTTTATGCTCCAATAAAGAGATTGACTTAAAAAACCTGCGTGTAAGCGATGGCATTTTTATTTCAAAGTCTGGGTAGTGTGGAAGTTTGCTTATGGGGACATCGTCTTTTCTAATTCCGCTTGCGCGCGCTCTCTTGATTGTATGATTAGAATACAAATTCTCAAGAAAATCATTGTTTGAAAACACATCAATCACTGCGGTAGAGACATATTCAAGACCGCCATCCGGTCGCTCGCTAGAAAAATTAACAGCCAACTTCCCGGATTGAAAAGAGTTTACATGCTCGACATTCGCAAGTTCCTTAAGGCCATAGTGATTATCTTTCACCAAAAGCCCTAGTTCATAATCTATAAACCCGGTTCGCCATCTGCCTAAATTTAAGCCGCCGCTGCCATCCTTGATCTTTATTATCCGGAACTCTGAATTCACCATCTCAAAGCCTACATCAAGCAAAATCGAAAGATACGAATTCACATCAGAAGTGTAATTGTATGCCAAGCTCCTTGCATGCTCTACATTGACCGCATCAACCTCTACGTCAAGCATCAATATTTGCTCTGTAAGTGGCTCCTCCTTACTAGTCCAGAAAAAAGGTTTGAACAAAAACTTAAAATCAGATTTTATTAGAATTTCATCTTGTATAGGGTGAGAGCAAAAATACCTACTGTAAGTTCTGATCGTATAACGCTTAAGTTCACCATTAAATTCACCACCAATGATTCGATCTACCAGCGTCAATGAAAAATACTTAAGGCTTATAACTCCTAAAGTTTGTTGCGCCTCCTGCAAAACAATATTAATTGGACCGAGATATTCGGTATCAATATTAACTGTCACTAGGAGCTTTGCTGGCACCTCATCTACCGCACACTCAATTAAGAATTCAATACTTTTACCAGAACCATCATGAGTGTTTTCGGATCTAGAGCTAACAATTCTACTGCTTAGTTCGAAAATTACTGCCTGCAGCCTATTAAGAATATTCCCTGATATCTTGTATCTGTTCTCGTGTGAGTAGCTAGCTAAGTCACTCATACAGCTTCCCTGTAAATTTCAATAATTTGTTAAATAATCAAGCCAATAGCGAAATCCACGCTTATGCATGACGCTCACTCTAACGCACGACTGTCACCGGCCAACCCTTGGCTACCTCTCGTGATGGGCTGCAATCAGCTTCTGCCTAGCAGGGCCACCTGGTGTGAAGGCCAAGTCCAATGAAAATAGGTGACCAAGTAAAGTGTGATCACACAGAATGCTAAATGGCCAGCGGTGCCATTGATCAGTTAGGTGCTGATCCCTCGGAAATTTGATATCGCTTGGCCATTGCGGCAATCTCCTCAACAGTGATTGTGCCTGCGTGCTGGGCATGAGCTACAGTGTCAAAGATTGCGTGAATGACCGCCTCTACATCGGGAATCTCGGTGCGGGTGTCGCGGCAAAAGGCTGAGCGAACACGCTGACCTTGCTTGATTTGCCGCACAAGGATCTCCCAGCGGTGCCCGTCAGGGATGCCAGCCTCCTTCATCTCGGTTGGCAGAGTCTCCTCCTCTCCAGGATGCATTGGCCGCAACCGGTGAGACCGACCGGGATGGCTCTCGAACCATTGAGCGTCATCGGTTTTCCATGGTGTGTCAGTCAGTGAAATCCGTTGGACAGGCCCTGTAACTCCCGCCCGCTGCTTTGCGCGCTCGACAAAATCTTCCAAGCCTCCAATACCCGCCTGGATGCGTCTGGATGCGTCCAGTGCGTCAGAGACTCGCTCCCCACCTGATCTACCTTTCATCTGGCCTAGGGCATCCATGATGGCGTCAGTATTCTGGTTAATGTAAATCCCAGACCCCATGACGATATCGAGTTGGTTCTGGCAGCATTCACCTGCCAGCGCAGCCCTCCCATCCGCCAGCACCCCGCCAAAGGTACGGGAGTTGTGTTGCAGTGGCTTGCGGCAGATCCCGCAATTATCACCAGCCTTTTTGAGGGCTTTTGGAAACTCTTTCTCGTACCTGCGGCGCTCTGATCGGTTCATTCCTTGGAAACCTCTTGTGTGGACGAAGGTAGCGCTTGCGCCGCACGATCACGGCGCTCTGAATGCATCTGCAGTTGATCACTGACCCAGCTAGGGATTAAACGGCTACCGAGGCTTTGATACTCGGATAGGCATCGTACCCAACAATCTCGAAGGCCTCAAAGTGATAGTAACAATCGGTGATCTGGTACCCGTTCAAACACACTTGTTGGGCGTCTTGACCTGATAGGTGGTCGACACGCTGCGTGCATGCCCTTCATGATATGGCTCTCACGCTGACGACCAGCCCTTTCGGCTGGACGTGACCAGGGGGTGATGGGGCTTTAGATATGGGGCTCGTTGAGGCGTTGAACGCTGAAGCCGGATTGGAAAAGGAGTCAGGGTAGAGATGTTAGCTTCTGAAAAACTCATCGATAGTATGCATGGCGGTCAATTAGAGCTGCATTGTGTAGATGTATGCATTAGCCAGAAGCGTGAAGGTGGGGTGAAGCTAAATGGGTATGGCCTCTTCAAGGTTAACCAAGTAGGAACTATCTACCTTGAATTCATATGCCTTGAAGCTGATAACGTAAATACTCAGGTGACGACTGGATTTCACACTGTATTCCCAGATGATTCGTTCGATCACAGCCAAAAGCTTTACCTTGAGGCGCTATCACTTCACGGCGACAAAGTATTCGCCCAAGGTTTTTCTATTCGGATTAGCGTATTCAATCGGCAAGCACCTTACCGGATGCACATTCATTTCAATGAGATTTATTTCGTTGACAATGATTCGCACACGCAGCGCTCGAATAACTACATGTATTTTGAGATGCAAGGCAAGGCTCGGACGCCCGCAAACAAGATGAATACTGAGTCAAATAGTTATGGGAGTGAATCAAGCTCTTGGAATGAAACTGAGATTCAGATTGACGGAGTAAAAGTCAACATAATTAACAAGAAGGATCGGGTTGAGGTTCGTGCCAGAGGTGATTTTGATCCAGATGACCTTTATCAGTCCCTTCTTTTTTATATCGGGTTGTCTTCGGGGATTCTTCCGCAGCCATATTGCTTGATAAAATATAAAGGCGGTGATGGCGCCATGTACTTCAAATCTATACGCAAAGATTTGCACGGAAAGACGATTCCTGCTCCGATCACTGAGGCCGCTTATGGGGAGGGGGTTCCCTCCTCTCATTTTGCAATTCTTACGTCGATGCTGGTAGTGAAGCGGGATAACCCATTGCGCTTCAATAGCGCATATAGCCAGTGGCAGCGAATCTGGCATGCGTTTCAGTCTGAGAACAATATTGCGATCCTGACCCTCAGCGTGGCTGTTGAAGGGTTGCTTAACGATGTCTTCATCCCGGCGCTTAAGCATAATAGCGTTGATCAGGAGCTGGTGGCCGCCAAAGCCGCGTTAATTGAGCAGCTTCTCAGGCTTGATGGCCGGGATGATCATAGGAACACGCTGATATCGAGCGTTGAGCGGTGGGGCAATATCCATGCAGCTAAAGCACTTAGCATGTTGGTTGATATGGGGCTGGTCATGAAGGAGGAAAAGCGAGCATGGAGTGATCTTCGCAATTCAGCTGCCCACCCTACCTATAAAGAGAACAGTGAGGCAGGCGAACGACGAGTGCGTGAGCGTATCAGCACCTCGCTTACATTGTTCTATCGGCTGTTGCTGAATATTTTTTCGTACACAGGTCCCATGTATGAGTTTCAGGTCAATGCGAAGCCGAAATTTGCTGTCAGGGCTTACGTCCAGGTCCTCAATTGACGCTTATCAGATGGCAGAGCATCCAGGTGCGGTAAAGCCCGAGTGGTTCGGCAACCGCGACGCCTGAGAGTTAGAGTGCTCACCGGGCGGACTGCTGAGCATGTATACGCCTTCTCCAACACTATAACTCTCGGGCCTAATGGGCTGAGTGACCCTCTCATCAGCGGGCGATTGTTCCATCAGTCGCATTCACCGTGGCATCTACCACGAATTGCTCCAACGGTATTCCTCCTTGAGTGTGCTGCGGACGCATGGCAATGGACGAATCAGTGGCATTCTGCTAGCGTCGCCCCACCCCCAGCACGGACGTTTTTGGATCCGGGAGTGAAACCATTGGCTCCTCGGACACCCAAGGGCCACTGCTCTAACATGGCAGGCGAGCATTGTGATTTCGGAAATCGATCTACAAGAAATTACCCCGAGGGAACAGACGTCCTCCGCATCCGCGACGCATGTGATAAGCGGTATCCCACTACCTAAGCCTCTTCGTGTTCGAAGCTTCAGCCCAGACGAATGGGAGGAGTTCGTAGAAGAGTGGGGGAGTAGCCTGAAGACCGAATACCCAAAAGTCCGCCGCTTCGGCGGATCGGGGGATTTGGGTGTGGATATTGCTGGTTTTTGTTCTCCCGAAGGTTTTAAAGGTACGTGGGACAATTATCAGTGCAAGCGGTACGCTCACCCGCTGAGACCGAGTGATATCTGGGTCGAGATCGGTAAGGTAATTTATTATTCGTTCAAGGGATATTATATCCCTCCACGTAAGCATTTTTTTGCTGGCTCTCAAGATATTGGCACTACCTTAGAACAGCTTTTGAATGACCCAGATGAACTGAAATTCAAGGCGGAAGAGAATTGGGTGCAGTATTGTAAGAGTGGGATAACTTCGACCATGGAGATTTCTCTGTCGGGCGATCTTTTCGATCACTTTCAATCATTTGATTTTTCCATTTTCTCTTCAAAATCTGTTGTCGAATTAATTGATGGCCATAGTCGAACCCAGTTCCATGCCGTGAGGTTTGGTGGCGGACTTCCATTTAGGCCTGACTCATTGAAGCCTCCAGTGGTACCGGCTGGGAGTGAAAGCCGCTATATTCGCCAAATATTCGATGCTTATGGACATTATCTGAGTAAGACTATATCCGATGAGGCTGACCTAGAGCCTCATGGTGTACTCAAAAGAGATTACTTACGACAGAGAGAGCGGTTTTATCACGCCGAGTCTTTAAGGAATTTCGCGAGAGATACAGTCCCTGAAGGTACCTTCGCAGCCCTTCAGGAAGAGATATATTATGGGGTTGTGGATGTTTGTGAAGGCGATTACGCAGACGGACTTGCACGAATGAAGGCCACTATCACCCATTCTACAACCATTGCTGCTTCAGCAAATGCTCTTGCCTCGGCGTTCAAAACTCAGGATCGCCAGGGTATATGCCATCAGTTGGCAAATGACGATCGTTTAACGTGGGTGCCTTAAATGAATGAGCCCACAGTAAAGAGCCCTTTCAATGGCCCTCTGGAAACCGGGGTACGGTCACTAGCTATCCTCACGGCTGCCTTTCCGATGGCAATGGACCTACAGCGTTTGGTAGAGATGGACTATTTGGTAGTGCACTCTGAGGATGCGAGGGGCCCAAGAAGCTTACATGCACCATTGCCGTTGCGAGCCGGTGAGCTTCTTGTGCGTAGAGGATTAATAGAGTCAGGTTTGAAGCTGATGGTGAGACGTGGGTTATTAAGTCGGATTGCGTCATATGAAGGCTTCAGCTACATCGCTACCGATTCCGCTCAGCCTTTCATTTCTTCACTTAGATCTAGCTACTCGCTAAAGTTATTAGACAGGGCCAAATGGGCCTATGAAAGGTATGGGAATACACCCACGGAAGAGGTTCGAAAAGTTACTCATCGCATCTTCAGGTGGACGAGTGAGTTCCAGGCTTTTGAGCAGAGGGGCTCTGAATAATGAGTGAGTGCAGTTTCCAATTACGACGTGTTCAGTTTTCCGGCCCGACCGATGAACGACATGTAGATTTTTTTGACGGTGTGAACGTAATTTGTGGTTCGTCGGATACAGGTAAATCCTATCTGGCTGAGACAATAGATTACATGTTGGGCGGCTCCGAACTCAGAAAAATTGATGAGTTGGTTGGATATGATCGTATCACCTTGTCGTTAGAGTCAGGCTCTGGTAGACAGTGGGATTTAGAGCGCTCGCTGAATGGTGGGGGCTTCAAGCTGATTGAGAGCGATCAGGAGGGATCTACGGTTCTAAAGGCTACTCACTCTCACGGCGCTACCGACAACCTTTCGGGGTTCCTGCTTGACAAGCTTGGGCTGCTCGGCAAGAAGGTTCTGAAAAGTGCCGCGAAATCCACATTGCAGAGCCTCGGATTCCGAAACATTGCGAGGCTGGTAATTGTCCAAGAAGAAGAGATTGCTACTAAGGGATCGCCATTTTGGAGTGGTCAGTTCACTACTAAGACCTCTGAGTTATCAACCGTTAAGTTGCTCGTGACCGGAATGGATGACTCCGCAATCAATACCCCGGTGGTTAAAGTTATTGATAATTCAGGCAAGATTTCATTGCTTGATGACTTGATTGCTGAGCTGTCCGTTGACTTAGGTGATAGCAAGCGCGAAGAGCTTGAAATCCAGCTCGAGAAGCTCGGAGCTACGCTGGAGCGACATCGGAAATCAATTGCCCTTAATGAGGAATTAATTTCCGAACTTTTGGAACGCCGGCAAAATAATGTATTTCAATGCCAGTTGGTGTCGGAGCGACTTGACGAAATCGCTGACCTTTTCACAAGATTTGATCTCTTGCGTGACCATTATGATGTGGATCTTGAGCGCTTAGAGGCCATAAAAGAGAGTGGCTCCATGCTCGTCTATGTAGATGAAGTGGATTGCCCTATGTGCGGTGCTGCACCTTGTAATCAGCATCTCGAAGATTACGATGAAGCAGATCTGCGATCTGCTGTGCTGGCAGCGTCAGCTGAAATCGCCAAAATTGAACAGCTCAGGAGAGATCTAGTTCTAACCATTGATGAACTAAAGATTGAAGCTGAAGAGCTTTCAAGAGGTTATTCAAGTCGGCAGAAAGAATATGGTGAAATCGAAGTCTCTTTAAAAGACGCGCTTTCTCCGCGTAAAGATGAAGATAAAATTGACTTTGAAAAGCTCGTTGAGTTGCGGCAAGATATTTCAAAGAATATTAACGGCTTTGAGCGCATCGAGCAACTGACTCAACGTAAACTGGCATTGGAGAAAGAAGGGTCTTCGTCTGGTGGCAAGACAACTGCGGTTGTCAGCATTCCTGACACTATAGGAAATTCTTTATCAGACAAAATTTCCTCCATTTTGAATGATTGGAATTTTCCTGGTGAATGTAAGGTTGTATTTGATAAGGGTTCCAGCGATTTTATTATCGACGGTAAACCTAGGGGCAGCCGCGGAAAGGGGTTGCGATCCATCACGCATGCAGCGGTTAGCCTAGGATTGCTCGAGTATGCGCAGGAGAATTCGCTGCCCCACCCTGGGTTCCTTGTTCTAGATTCTCCGCTTCTTGCCTATTTTGCGCCGGAAGGTGACGACGATTTGCTTTTGAGAGGAAGCAATTTAAAAGAAAATTTTTATGAATACCTAATTCGTCACCATGGTAGCGGTAGCCAGATAGTAATCATTGAAAACCAGCATCCGCCACAAGAAGCTTTGCCAAGTGTGCATTTGACGGTCTTTACAAACAATCCACATGAGGGAAGAGCTGGTCTTCTGTAGAGTTGTATTGGCTTTGAGAGGTTATATGGGGTGATGCCGAGATAAGGGAAAATTAGGACATTTGTTCTATAATGGACTGATATATATTGATTTTTATGACCTGTCGGCTCCACGAAGAGTCAAGGCGAAGCTTTTTTACTTACCTTGTAATAGCTGGTCAGATGGCTCTGGCATGTGTGCCGGTTCATGCGCCACATGCACCATCGCTGTTCGCAAGCGGTGCTAGTAGCTTCAGCCGTTCAGTCGCTTCGACCAAGCGTGCCTCCAGGTTCTGCGCTTGCTGCGCCTGGGTCGCGGAAATCTCGCCCAGTCGGGACACCTCATCCTGCAAAGTGCGACAACGCTGCTCAAGGGTTTCATTCAAGCGCTCGGCACCGGCCAGCGAGATCTGCAAGGCCTCAAGGGCCTGAACTTTCTGTGCCAGTAGCTGTTGCTGCGCATGTTGCTCTTTTTGCAACTGCCACGCCTCGGTGAGCAGGCGTGCATTGTCGCGGTTTAGCTGTGTCAGCTCGTCCTGTTTAATTATCAAGGTCTGTTGCAGTTGCTTTAGCTCAAGTTGCATCTGCTGTACCTGCGACTCGTGTCGACGTTGTTCCTGCTCACGCTGTTCCTTGCGGGCCTGGCGATAGTGCTCCAAGGCGTCGCGTGCGTGCTGGTGCTTTTCTTCCAGGGGCGCCCGCAGAATTCGGAAAAAATCGTACGCTAAGGTGTCGGGCTCTAGTGCCGGCCAGATGAGGTGGGGTTGCCGAGATAAGGCAAAAATTAGGACATTCGTTCTGTAACGCTATGAAATTAAATATATTTTTATGTGTGCCAGGTGCGGCTGGCCACTTCCACCCGCATGGCTCCCGAAGACCCACGGGCCGTGGCCTATACTGAATCGGTCAATGTGTTCGCAACCAGCGTGCAGTACTGAAAGGAATCCACCCGACATGGCCGATATCGAGAACCCCTCTGAACAGCTTGAAGCACGTATTACCGAGTTGAGCGCGCAGTATCAGCAGTTGCAGGACGATTACGACGATGAAGTTCTTTTGTGCACGGGTTTGCTGCGCGCCCTGGTCAATGCAGACTATGGCTTATGTGAGACGCTGGTAAAGCACGCCGACTGCTCGGCTGAGCGCAAAGCCGACGCACTGCAATACATCGCCGATGCGCGTGCTGGGTATGACTGAGCGGACTACCGGCTATGCCGAGATAAAGGAAATTTAGGACATTGGCGCTGTAGGTAGTTGTTTCAGAATGGTTTTTCGTCAAAGCCCCCCTTGGATCAAACATCAGTCTACTGCGCGCTAATCGCCACTAAGATTTTCCGAGCGGTCACTGTCCAGTTAGGTTGATGTTTTCCGGCACTACCCAACCACCAATCGCGACTACTGTCATCCCGCTACCGATCCTCACGGGTGTGCCACAGGCGCAGCAGGTAGATAGTGGAATCCACTATCTCGTAACGCATCTCGTAATGGCCGATCTGAATTCGGCGCACATCCCGTGGTTCGAACTCTTCCAGGCGTTCGCCGATGCGCGGGTTGGCCAGCAACGTGGAAGGTGCGGCTGTGAGTTGCTGCACTGTTCGTGCGGCGGCAGGCTGATTCACTGCCGCCAGAAACTCATACAGCCGGGCAATGTCGGAAAGCGCCTTGCTTGTCCACTTCAACTCCATCAGCGCGGTACCGGCAATGGAGTGTCGGTGCTGAGGCTATCAGCCCAGGCCTGGACAGCTTGGTGATCAATCACGCGACCAGCATCCACATCGGCCAAGGCCTCACGGGTCAGACGACTACGTTCTTCTTCCTGGTCTATCCAGGCGGACAGAGCCTGCTTGACGATCCAGTTCTTGGAGCGCTCCAGGCGCTCAGCCATCAAATCGACCTTTTCGGCCAGTTGCACAGGGACGTGAGCCGTGACGGATCGGGTTTTCGCGGTAGTTGCCATGATGGGGTTACTCCTGATCAATGGTCGGTACAAGGTGGATGCTCTGCCGGCGTTCAGTAACCGCCGCATCCGATGCCATCCGGCGCAGAGTAACGGCATGTTCGCTGGACTGGCGTGCTCCGGCCTCATCACCAATAGTTTTGAGCTTGTTGGCCTGCCATTCCGACGCTTCAGCGCCGGCAAGCAACGACGTGGCCAGCGTCACCTTTTGGCGAGACTTTTGACGCTGCTCCTGCGCGCCTCGCTGAAGTTCGACAACCTGCGCGGCCTCGTTGGCCGTGATACGCAAGTTGGTGCGGGCAATGTCGAAGCGGCCATCGGCGCTCGTGGCCTCGGGCGCTTCGAGGCAGGTTTGCATCGAATTCACTGCCATCAGCAGCTTGTTGATCTGCTGCAACAGCTCGGTTCGTTCTTGGTCATTCTTCATGGAGCGTTACTTCTTCTTGAACTTGATGTCGCCTGAACCGGCAACGGAATGATCGCGGATCGGTGGGTTACCACGGATCACAATGTCGCCAGATCCTGCCACGCGAGCCTTCACGGAGTCGCTGACATAAGCGTCGATGTCGCCGGAGCCGGCCACCGACAGCTTGGCGGATGTTGCCACCAGCTCACTGGCATCCACATCACCCGATCCGGCCACCTCGGCGTCAAGAAGATCCACTTGGCCAAAAGCCGTGATGTCCCCCGAGCCCTGGACGCCGAGATCGAGGACGGCCTGCTGAAGGTCGTACAAAGTCACGTCGCCACTGCCCTTGATACGGATGCTTGGTGCTTCAGGCAGTGCGACCCCAACAATACAACGACCTTTGAACTGCATCGTGACACCGCCCTGGCGCCCACCGACATTGATCGTACCACCCACAAAAATGTTGCCGGTGCCAGAAACATGAATATTGCCCCCACCCCCGCTGATGGAAACACCTTCCTGCTCGATGACCAGCTTGTCACCCTCGAAGCGGGTCTTGATGTTACGAATTGCCTCCTGGTTTTCCCCGGCCACGACCAAGTGCGCCGAAGGCGAGCGGAAGAACACTACATCCACCGCGCCCTTGACCACAATTTTGCGCACCGGGCGGATGGGGCGCTCTTCCTTCTCATAGCTGGCGGCGCGTTCCCACGCGGAGTCGCGATGGGTAGCATCCTGGAGAGTCAATGGGCTGAAATGGTTCATCGGTCTATCCTTGGTGATTTGTTCAGCGTAGATCTGCGTCAATTCGATTCATAATTAATCATAATGAATAATTATGCGCCGTCAAGCGTGCCGTCAGGTTGGGCTATACCCTAACCTGATGTCAGGAGGCCATAGAACAAAGTGTCAGATTAGAGCCGTTAATTTATTTTATTGACGTGTGCTAGCGTAGATCTTAGATTTCAGCCTGACACTTTGCTGGGCCTCAGAAAAACATAGGAGCTTATGATGGTTTTGCACTACACCAACAGGTCCAAGGAAATTGCTTGTGGTCGTAACAACCACGACCTGGTTAGCACTTCCCTCAATGATCGTGTCACCTGCAAAAAATGTCGTAGTTCCAAGGCTTTTCAGCAGCGCTCCTGGTTCAATGATTTTCAAAACCGCACCGCCACGGAGCCGATGGGTTTGGAGGAGTGGACCAGTGGCGCCATGACATTCGCCCAAGCGGCGCAATTCAGCTTGCGCTGTTTTCTGGTCGAAGCAGAAGAAATGGCACAAGGGTTGGAGAGGGACTTACAACCGCTGATCGTCAACGAGTGATAGGAAACGAGAATCAAAACGTATTTTATCGATATAGGATGACTCTGATGACAGCAAAACTTGAAAACCTTGAACTTGCAGCAAAATTTGAGAAGAACAACCAGTGGCGCGAATTGCTTAACTTCTCAAATCAATGGGTAGTCGAGGAGCCAGAAAATGTCTTCGCATGGCAGGCGATGGGAGATGCACTTAGAAAATTGGGGAGGCCGGCAGAGGCAATAGCAATATTATGTAAAGGCATAGAATTTGCTCCACCTCACCCTGTGGACTTTATGGGTAAAGTATTATCCGCTGCGCCCTTATGGTATCGGCTCGCACACGCTTACAGTGAGTCGGGGAAATTCGAGCTTTCCATCGAGGCCTTTAAAGAAGCAGCACGCATTGACCCTATGGCTACCGATATATGGAATGATCTTGGCGTTGCCTATGCAAACAATAATGATTACAAAGGTGCGTTTGAAGCATTCAAGAAAGCTGTCGATGCTGATCCAACAAATACGAATAGCATCAAAAATCTTGGTCTTGTCTATGCGAAATGTGGCGTTGAACAAGGCGTCAGCCACGCTCATTCAATGCTATTGAAGCTGAACACGAGCTCGGCGAAAGAGTTCTTGGCGCAAGCAAAGGACCTCTTATCTAACCGCTAAATCATATAACGGTCGCTCTCTCGAACAGAGCAGACGGCACAAGGGTTTGCGGGTCGCCAAAGGGCTTAAAAGCACTTTCTGTTCCGTTGCTCCCCAAACCCGTAACCAGCGGCCAGCCTAGGGAGGCACCTTGCAGGGACAACGTATCGGCTATGTCCGGGTCAGCAGCTACGACCAAAACCCGGAACGCCAGCTGGAACAAACCGAGGTGAACAAACTGTTCACCGACAAGGCCTCTGGCAAGGATACCCAGCGTCCGCAACTGGAGGCCATGCTCGGCTTCGTCCGCGAGGGTGACACCGTTGTAGTTCACAGCATGGATCGCTTGGCGCGCAACCTGGATGACCTGCGGCGCCTGGTACAAAAGCTGACCAAGCGCGGCGTGCGTATCGAGTTCCTGAAGGAAGGCCTGGTATTCACCGGTGACGACTCGCCCATGGCCAACCTGATGTTGTCGGTAATGGGGGCCTTCGCCGAGTTCGAGCGAGCGCTCATTCGCGAGCGACAGCGCGAGGGCATTGCCCTGGCCAAGCAACGTGGCGCTTACCGGGGCCGCAAGAAAGCCCTGTCCGACGAACAGACCGCCGCAGTCCGACAACGGGCCGCTGCCGGCGAGCCAAAAGCCCAGTTAGCCCGTGAGTTCGGTATAAGTAGGGAAACCCTCTACCAGTACCTTCGCACGGATGACTGATACATGCCGCGTCGCTCGATACTCTCGGCCACTGAGCGCGACACTCTGCTTGCGCTGCCGGAAAGCCAGGACGATCTGATCCGCTATTACACCTTTAACGAGTCCGACCTGTCGTTGATCCGTCAGCGCCGGGGTGATGCCAATCGCCTCGGCTTTGCCGTGCAACTCTGTCTGCTGCGCTACCCCGGTTACGCGCTGGCCAGCGACAGCGTCTTGCCCGATCCGGTCATTGAGTGGGTGGCCCGACAGGTTCAGGCGGCTCCCGAAAGCTGGGCGAAGTACGGTGAGCGCGATGTCACCCGCCGTGAGCACGCCCAGGAGCTGCGTACCTACCTCGGTCTGTTGCCGTTTGGGCTGTCGGACTTTCGTGCCCTGGTACGCGAGCTGACCGACCTGGCCCAGCAAACCGACAAAGGCCTGTTACTGGCCGGTCAGGCTCTGGAGAGCCTGCGTCAGCAACGACGGATCTTGCCCACGCTGACGGTGATCGATCGGGCTTGTTCCGAAGCCGTGGCACGAGCCAATCGGAGGGTCTACCGTGCCTTGATCGAGCCGCTGAGCCAGCAGCATCGCAACAAGCTCGACGAACTGTTGACCCTCAAAGCAGGCAGCAACAGCACTTGGTTGACCTGGCTGCGGCAGTCACCGCTGAAACCGAATTCGCGGCACATGATGGAACACATCGAGCGGCTGAAGATCTTTCAGCTGGTGGCCCTGCCTGAAGGTCTCGACCGGAGCATCCACCAGAACCGGCTGCTGAAGCTGGCCCGTGAAGGTGGGCAGATGACCCCTCAGGATCTGGGCAAGTTCGAGAACGAACGGCGCTACGCAACCCTGGTGGCCGTGGTGCTGGAAAGCACCGCGACGGTGACCGATGAACTGGTAGATCTGCACGACCGGATTCTGATCAAGCTGTTCAGCAGCGCCAAGAACAAGCATCAGCAGCAGTTCCAGAAACAGGGCAAGGCGATCAACGACAAGGTGCGCCTGTACTCGAAAATAGGTCAGGCCTTGCTGGACGCGAAAGCGTCGGGTGACGATCCCTTCGCCGCCATCGAGGCGGTCATCCCCTGGGACGAATTCGCCCAGAGCGTCACCGATGCCGAGCTGCTGGCCCGTCCAGAGGCATTCGACCATCTGCACCTGGTCAGCGAGAACTTCAATACGCTGCGCCGCTACACCCCGGCCTTTCTGGAAGTGCTTCAACTGAGGGCAGCACCGGCAGCGCAACGTGTGCTGGATGCCATCCAGCAGCTGCGCGAGATGAACGCAGACAACCTGCGCAAGGTGCCCTCGGACGCACCGACTGCGTTCATCAAGCCGCGCTGGAAACCGCTGGTGATCACGCCGGAAGGTATTGATCGGCGCTTCTACGAAATCTGCGCCTTGTCTGAACTGAAAAACTCGCTGCGCTCCGGCGACATCTGGGTCAAGGGCTCACGGCAGTTCCGTGACTTTGAAGATTACCTGTTGCCACCCGCGAAGTTTGCCGCGCTCAAGAAGGAACAGGCGCTGCCATTGGCGATCAACCCCAACAGCGACCAGTATCTGGAAGAACGCTTGCAGCTGCTGGAGCAGCAACTGGCGACCGTCGCCAAGCTGGCCAAGGACAACGAACTGCCCGACGCCATCCTCACCGAGTCCGGACTGAAAATCACGCCGCTGGATGCGGCGGTACCGGACACGGCTCAGGCGCTGATCGACAAGACCAGTCGGCTACTGCCCCGCATCAAGATCACCGAACTGCTGATGGACGTGGATGAGTGGACAGGCTTCACCCGTCACTTTACCCACCTGAAGGATGGTGCTCAGGCCAAGGATCGGACGCTGCTGCTGTCCGCAATCCTTGGTGATGCCATCAACATCGGATTGACCAAAATGGCCGAGTCGAGTCCGGGCATGACCTACGCCAAGTTGTCTTGGCTGCAAGCCTGGCACATCCGCGACGAAACCTACTCGGCGGCACTGGCTGAACTGGTCAACAACCAGTTCAACCATGCCTTTGCTGCCAACTGGGGAGACGGCACCACCTCATCCTCCGACGGCCAGCGCTTCCGCGCAGGCGGTCGAGGCGAGAGCACCGGGCACGTCAACCCGAAATACGGAAACGAACCGGGGCGGCTGTTCTATACCCACATCTCCGACCAGTACGCGCCGTTCAGCACCCGCGTGGTGAATGTCGGTGTGCGGGATTCGACCTATGTGCTCGATGGACTGCTGTATCACGAGTCAGATCTGCGGATCGAGGAGCACTACACCGACACGGCGGGCTTCACCGATCACGTCTTCGCCCTGATGCACCTGCTGGGCTTTCGTTTTGCGCCGCGCATCCGCGACCTGGGCGAAACCAAGTTGTACGTCCCGCAGAGTGTCCAGGACTACCCGACACTGCGCCCAATGATCGGCGGCACGCTGAACATCAAGCACGTCCGCGCTCACTGGGACGAGATCCTGCGTCTGGCCGCGTCGATCAAACAGGGCACCGTCACCGCCTCGTTGATGTTGCGCAAACTGGGCAGCTATCCTCGCCAGAACGGTCTGGCCGTGGCCCTGCGGGAGCTGGGCCGGATTGAGCGCACGCTGTTTATCCTCGACTGGCTGCAAAGCGTCGAGCTGCGCCGTCGTGTGCATGCTGGGCTGAACAAGGGCGAGGCGCGCAACGCCTTGGCCAGGGCGGTGTTCTTCAACCGCCTCGGTGAAATCAGGGATCGGAGCTTCGAGCAGCAGCGCTACCGGGCCAGCGGCCTCAACCTAGTTACAGCTGCTATCGTACTGTGGAACACGGTCTACCTGGAACGGGCCACCCAGGGGCTGGCTGACGCCGGAAAGCCGGTGAATACCGACCAGTATCAGTACCTGTCGCCGCTGGGCTGGGAGCACATCAACCTGACTGGCGATTACGTCTGGCGGCAGAGTCGCCGGTTGGAAGACGGGAAGTACCGACCACTGCGAAAGCTATAAGTAATAACTACTCTAAAAACAGCTAGTTACGAACCAAATGAGTGAAATTTCCCTTTATCTCGGCATGGCTTCGTCATAGACCAACAGCAGGGGTGTCAAAATGTCGAAAGGAGATCGCCTTTTCCGGGGGCCTGAAAGTCATGCTGCGGAAAAACTATCCAGGGATGCACTAGCGCCATTCCTGAATGATCGAGGCTACGTTGTCATTGCCGACAAGCGAATTCAAACGGGCGTGGCCACTCAGCAGTTCATCAGTATCCGCACTCCTGATGGCCAGGTACTGAGCATGCGCGTCCGACTGTGCTGGCGGCGCGATGGACGAAATCCCAACGAGAAGAAATACGCAGCGGCTCAGTTGGCGGCGCACCTGCGCCAAGGTGGATGGGATGCGACGCTGGAGCACATCACATCGCGAGACACGAAGCGCGGGCTCACTCACAATTTGCTCGTGCAGCGTGACGAAGGCGCCATCATCTTTGCCGCGCTCATTCCTATCGAAAGCCTTCATGCCATCTGGAACCGCCAGCGCGAGGTCAGCAATGACCTGCAACGCCGTGAATTGAAGGGACGAGCCAAGAAGAATCACGCTCAGAACGGCACCAGCCCGACTCTGTGGTTACAGGATGACCGGACACCTGACGGACACGAGGTGGCCGATGCACTGTGGCAGTGGCCGGGTGTGATCGATTTAGCCAAGCTCACTCCCCATACGAGGGAGTCGGAACTGGTTGACGATACCTACGACGACTGCCCGGCACCGGACTACTCGTCTCTGGGTCGGGATGAAGGTGAGCGCGTGTCCGTGCTTCGCTCGGAGGTTCGTCGCGACCCGCATGTACGCCGAGCTGTACTCGAAAGGGCTGGGTTTGCGTGCGAACGTGAGGATTGTGGCAAGCGCCGGGACTTCCCTGGCTTCCTGGATGTTCATCACATCTTAGGGGCCGAGAAGTCAGACCGTGTATACAACTGTGTGGCCCTGTGCCCGTGCTGTCACCGCGAAGCGCATTATGCGCCATACGCCGATGACCTCAACAAGCAGCTACTTACCTACGCCAAGAGGTTCGGCTGAACCGTTGCGCAACGGCTTCTGGCCGCATGCAAGCAGGCTGGAGGACTGAAGTTTCGAGTGCTATGCCTGCCCGAAAAACCTTAGCGTACGATTTTTTCCGAATTCTGCGGGCTCCCCTTCCAGCGAGCGAATTTGCCCGTCGCGATCCTGTAGGCGCTCCCCCATATCGCGATTCGCCTGCAATAGGCGCGCATTCTCGACCTCGGCCTGTTGGCGTTGCTGCTGCTCCTGCTGTAGCGCTTGCTGGACAGCCTGGAACTGTTCTGCGAGGCCGCTGCACTGACTTTCCAGCTGCTGGATTCGGCTTTCGGCCAGCCGAGCCTGGTTCTGGTAATCAAGCCGCTCGCGTGCCAGTTGTTCGCGCTCCAGGGCCACAGCCGCCTGCGCATCTTCCCCTAACTGATCTGCCAGTTGGCCGACCAGATTGGCCAGCTGTTCGCTGAGCGGGATCGAGGCTACATTCCGGCCGCACTCTACACTTTCGAGTTCTTTCAGGTAGCGGTGAATGGTGGTCTTCGAGCCGGTATTGCCAAGTTCGCCTCTTACCGCGTCGATGCTGGGATTCTCGCCCCGCGCCAGGATTGCCTGTCGCGCCTTCTGAACCAACGCCTTGTTGATGCCGCCACGGGCCATGGTTTGCTCCTTCAATTTCGTGGTGAATTACGTATTACGTATTTACATACTAAATTTGATTGACGTAAAGCACATTTCAGGTGGATAAATCAGATAAAATAATGGAGAGTTATTGAATAGGATAGGCA
>NZ_JAMDGZ010000021.1 GCF_028656935.1 Pseudomonas rubra | reverse complement strand
AAAGAGCAAAGCGACAGGTACATTGACACGCACCGTCCACCAAGAAAAAAGTGAGCCGCCGTAAGGGCGGAAGGGGCCGGCAGCCTCTCCACATCAACTGGTTAAGCACGCATATCTAGAGCCAATAGGCTGACTCGCTAGAGATGTGTAGATACCTATGCCGCGATGAGGCCAGCCCAGGCACCGCAACATATTGATCGCGGGACAAGTCGAGTCGCCGCACCGCCGCTCCTACAGCGTCAATCCACGCCGACTTGATTGCGGCCATTGTTCTTGGCCAGGTACAGGCCCTTGTCCGCTGCCGAAATCAGCTGCCGGCAATGGCTGCCGATGCTCGGGGTCAAGGTTGCCAGGCCGATGCTCACGGTCAGGACCGAATCGGGGTTGGGCGTGGTGTGGGCGATGTTCATTGCCGCCACCGTCTGGCGCAGTTTCTCGGCAATCAGGCGCGCCCCGCCTGGCGAGGTGTTGGGCAGTACCAAGGCAAATTCCTCGCCACCGTAACGGGCTGGCAAGTCGCTGGGGCGGGCGCAGGAGGCACGAATGGCTTCGGCGACCTTGCGCAGCGCCTCATCCCCGGCCAGGTGGCCGAAGGTGTCGTTGAATGACTTGAAGTAGTCGACATCGACCATCAACAGCGACAACTGCGCCTGCTCGCGCATGGCCCGGCGCCATTCCAGCTCAAGGTTTTCGTCGAAGTGGCGGCGATTGGAAAGCCCGGTGAGGCCGTCGGAGTTCATCAGCCGTTGCAGCACCAGATTGGTGTCGAGCAACTGCTGCTGACTGACGCGCAGGGCCCGGTAGGCCTCGTCCCGTTGCAGCAGGGTCAGGTAGGAGCGCGAGTGGTAGCGGATGCGCGCCACCAACTCGATGTTGTCCGGCAGTTTCACCAGGTAGTCGTTGGCACCGGCGGCAAAAGCCGCGCTCTTGACCAGCGGGTCTTCCTTGGTCGACAGGACGATGATCGGGATGTCCTGGGTGGCCGGATTGTTGCGGTACTCACGCACCAGGGTCAGGCCGTCCAGGCCGGGCATGATCAGGTCCTGGAGGATGACCGTGGGCTTGATTCTCACCGCCTGGGCGACCGCCTGGTGCGGGTCGGCACAGAAGTGGAAGTCGATGTTCTCTTCGTGAGCCAGGCCACGCCGCACCGCTTCGCCGATCATTGCCTGATCGTCGACCAAGAGGACCATCGCTGAATTTTCATTCATGGTCGGAAAACCGTCGAGCGGTAAATCATTCATGCGCTGTCACCTGGTCACTGCCGGCCAGCCGGCGTGGCTCAATACATATCGTCATTTTGGAAAAATTTCCATCAATCGCGAGGCGATTCGCTCCAATGGGCGAATTTCCACGGCGGCGTCTATCGCGGCGGCTGCCTTGGGCATGCCATACACCGCGCTGCTCTGCTGATCCTGGGCAATGGTCAAAAAGCCCTGTTGGCGCATCAGCTTCAGGCCTTGGGCGCCGTCGCGCCCCATGCCGGTGAGCAATACGCCGACCGCGTCGCCGCGCCAGTAGCGGGCCACGCTTTCAAAAAATACGTCGATGGAGGGCCGGTAGATTTCGTTTACCGGCTCTGCGGTATAGGCCAGGTTGCCGTTCTTGAGCAAGCGGATGTGGTGGTTGGTTCCGGCCAGCAGCACCTGCCCCGGTTGCGGCGGTTCGCCTTCGCAGGCCAGGCGCACCGACAGGCCCGAGGCGCTGCTGAGCCAATCGGCCATGCCGGCGGCGAACACCTGGTCAACGTGCTGGACCAGCACGATGGCCGCCGGAAAGCTGCGCGGCAAGCCCTTGAGCAGCACTTCAAGGGCCGCCGGGCCGCCCGCTGAGGAGCCGATGGCTACCAGGCCCTGGCGCTGCGCGGCCTCGCGCACCGACACGGTCATCGCCCGTGTCGAAGTGCTGCGCTGCTGGCCGATCAGCCAGCCGATATTGAGGATCTTGCGCAGCAGCGGCGCTGCTGCCTCACGCGGATCGCCAGCGCCCAGGGCCGGGGTGTCGACCACGTCGAGGGCGCCATGACCCATGGCCTCGAACACCCGGTGGACGTTCTGCTGACGGTCGACAGTGACGATAACGATGGCGCACGGCGTTTCGGCCATGATCCGCCGGGTAGCCTCGACGCCATCCATGACCGGCATGATCAGGTCCATGAGGATCAGGTCCGGCAGTTGCTCGGCACACTGCCTGACCGCCTCGGCGCCGTTACCGGCGACCCAGATCACCTGATGGGCTGATTCAAACGCCAGCGCGCGGCGCAAAGCTTCTACGGCCAGGGGCATGTCGTTGACGATGGCGATTTTCATCCCTGCGCTCCCCCGATCAGCTCGACGACGGCGTCGAGCAAGGCATCATCGTGAAAACTGGCCTTTGCCAAATAGTAGTCGGCCCCGGCGTCTAGTCCACGGCGACGATCTTCTTCGCGGTCTTTGTAGGAAACCACCATGACCGGCAGCGATTGCAGGCGGCTGTCACGGCGCAGCAAGGTGACCAACTCGATACCGTCCATGCGTGGCATGTCGATGTCGGTGATCAGCAGGTCGAAATCCTCGCTGCGCAAAGCGTTCCAGCCGTCCATGCCATCCACTGCGACAGCCACATCGTAGCCCTTGTTGCTCAGCAGCTTGCGCTCCAGCTCGCGCACGGTCAGCGAGTCATCGACCACCAGCACGCGCTTGCGTGCCGCCTCGCGCACGCTGCGCTGGCCACGCTCGATACGCTCAAGGCGACCGGTGCTGAGGAGCTTTTCCACCGAGCGTAGCAGGTCTTCGACGTCGATGATCAGCACCACTGCGCCGTCATCAAGCAGGGCCCCGGCGGAAATATCCTGGACCTTGCCCAGGCGTGCATCCAGCGGCATCACCACTAGCACCCGCTCGCCGATCAGGCGCTCGACCGCCACGCCATAGAGCATTTCACGCTCGCGAATCACCACCACCTTGATGCTCTGCCCATCCGCCTGGCTGGGTGGACGGTTGAGCAACTGGCTGGCCGAGACCAGGCCGATATGCCGGCCTTCGTGCCAGAAATGCTGGCGGCCTTCGATCTGCACGATCGCATCAGCCGGCAGTTCCATCGTGCGTTCGATATGCGCCAGCGGGAAGGCATAGGCCTCGGCGCCGACCTCGACCACCAGGCTGCGCACCACCGACAGGGTCAGCGGTACTTCCAGGTGAAAGCAACTGCCCTGGCCGCTGGTCTGGGTCAGCTCGATCGAGCCGCGCAACTGGCGAACCATATGCTGCACAGCATCCAGACCAACACCACGGCCGGACACCTCCGTCACCCGGTCACGCAGGCTGAAGCCGGGCAGGAACAGGAAGGTCAGCAGTTCGGCCTCGCTCATCTGCGCCACGGTCTGGGCGGGTGATAACTGGCGTTCGACGATGCTCTGACGCAAGTGCGCAAGGTCCACCCCGCCGCCATCGTCGCTGATCTCCAGCACCAGCAAGCCGGCCTGGTGCGAGGCGCGCAGGCGGATCTGCCCTTCCAGGGGCTTGCCAGCCACCAGGCGCCGTTCGGGCGACTCGATGCCATGATCGACGGCATTACGCAGCAGGTGGGTCAAGGGTGCTTCGAGCTTTTCCAGCACATCGCGGTCGACCTGGGTTTTCTCACCGTCGATATCCAGGCGCACCTGCTTGCCCAGCGAGCGCCCCAGATCGCGAACCATGCGGCTTTGCCCGGTCAGCACATCGGCAAACGGACGCATGCGGCAGGCCAGTGCGGTGTCGTAGAGCAACTGGGCGCGCTGGCTGGCCTGCCAACCGAACTCATCCAGATCCGAGGCCTGTTGCAGAAGAATTTGCTGGGTTTCGCCGAGCAAACGCTGGGCTTGGGCCAGAGCGTCCTGGACTTCCGGGCTCTGGCCGCTGCTTTCCAGTTGCTGCTTGAGACCATCCAGGGCACGGATGCTTTGCCCGTGCATGCGTTTAAGGCGCTGCAGGGTGGCCAGGTAAGGTTTTAGACGCTGAGTTTCGACCAGCGACTTGCTCGACAGGTCGAGCAGGCTGTTGAGCCGTTCAGCGGTGACCCGCAGCACCCGTTCGCCACCCTCACCTATGCGCTTGCCGGCACGCACCGGCGCCGCTTCGGCTTCAGCCTCGGTGTCCACACTGGGTGGCTCAACCGGTTGTGACTCTGGCCGTGATTCTGGCCGTGATTCTGGCTCTGGCAATGGCGCAGGCGGCGGTGTAACTGCGGGCGCAGGTTCCGCGCCCGGGTCGAGCAAAGCCGCCATCTGCACCAGAAAAGTCTGCACCGCCGCATCAATGCTGGCGTCTCCCGGGGTGGCGATGCGCATCAGCAGGTCAGTCCCCTGCAGCAGGGCATCGATATGCTCCGGGCGCAGCAACAGCCGACCTTCCTGGGCGCCGACCAGACAGTCTTCCATCACATGGGCGACGCTGACCCCGGCATCGACGCCGACGATCCGCGCCGCGCCCTTGAGCGAGTGCGCCGCCCGCATGCAGGCTTCAAGCTGATCGGCCTGGGTCGGATTGCGCTCCAATGCCAGCAGCCCGGCACTGAGCACCTGGGTCTGGGCTTCGGCCTCCAGGCTGAACAGCTCGAGCAACGAGGCATCGCGCATTTGCTCTGGGGTCATGACAGGCTCCGGTTCACGGCAGACAGCACTTGATCTTCATCCAGCACACGGACGCTACGCCCGCGCCACTGCAGCACTGCAGCGGTAAACCGGGCTTCGCCCTGTTCCGCCGTCAGACGGCCGGGGTCCAGGCCATGGATACCGTCAACCTCATCGACCTGAACCACCACCGAGCCACCTGCGGCGGCAATGATCAGCATACGCGGCATGACCCGCGCCGAGGTGGCGGCTGCCGCCTGGGATTCCAGGCCGAGCAGATCGCCCAGCGACAGGCACGGCACCAGCGCGCCACGGACATTGGCCACGCCATGCAGCACCCGCGAACGCTGGTGCGGCAGGGAGTGTACCTGCTGCAGCGGCGCGACCTCGACCAGGCAGCGGGTGGCCAAGGCCAGCCACTCCTCGCCCAGGCGAAACAGCAGCAACGAGCGGCCACTGCTGGCTTGCTCAGGCGCCTCGCTCTGTTCGTGGGCCCCCTGGGACAGCGAATAACGGTCCAGCAGACGCGTCGCCGCTGCCGCATAGACCTCGCAGTTGCGGCAATGAATATGTTCGTCGAGCAACGGGCAGCTTTTGTCGCCGTGTACGCCGATACGGTTCCAGCAGTCGTCGATGCTGGCGGCATCACTGGCGACCAGCTGCACGTCGTTGTCACCCATCATTGTTCAGACTCCCGGTCGGCGCGCCGTGCGGCCCGCTCCTGCAGGCGTCGGGCGCCTGCGACATCACCTTGAGAAGCCAGCAGCGCGGCCAGGTGCACCAACGCCTCCGAGTGCTGGGGGTCGAGGTACAGCGCCTTGCGGTAGTGGCTCAGGGCGTCAGCGCCGTCGCCGGCGGTGTCGCTGAGCAAACCCAGCCAGTAAAACACCTGGGCATTGGGCGGGTACTGCTGCAAAAAACGGGCGCAGGCCGCCTGGGCCTCTGCGCTGCTACCGGCATTGGCCAGGCGGGCGATCTGCGCCAGTAATTCGCCTGCCGACTCCTGGGCAACGGGCCTGGCCGGCGGCGGGGCAATCGGCTTGATCTTGCGCACACTCACCGGCGCCGGGCGCGGCACGCTGGCGGTGCTCACCGGCACCGTCAAAGGCAGAGGAATGGCCAGCGGCTTGCTCGGCGGCGCCAGCTCAGTCTCGGTTTGGCGCACGTAGGCGAAAGACTGGGCAATGCCCACCGGGCGCATGCCCATTCGCGCCAGCAGGCTGCCCTCGGCCGGGCCGATAAACAGCACGCCCTGCTCATGGATCAGGCTCTTGAGCACCTCGAACACCCGCTGCTGGGTAGGGACGTCAAAGTAGATGAGCAGATTGCGGCAGAAGACGAAGTCATAGCTGCCCTCCCGAGATTTCAAGGCCGGGTCCAGCACATTGCCGACCTGCAACTTGACCTGCTGGCGGACCCGCTCGTCCAGGCTTTGGCCTTCGCCAGTGTCGCTGAAGTGCCGCTCGCGAAACTCCAGGTGCGAACCGCGGAACGAGTTGCGTCCATACAGCGCCTGTTCGGCGCGGCTTATGGAGTTGGGGCTGATGTCCATGGCGTCGACACGAAAGCTCTGCGCCGCCAGGCCGCCGTCGAGCAGGGCCATGGCGATCGAATACGGCTCTTCGCCGGTGGAGCACGGCAGGCTGAGGATGCGCAGCGCACGCATGCCGGCAAGCTCGGCCAGGCGCTTGCGCGCTAGAGTCAGCAGGGCGTTGAAGGATTCCGGATAGCGGAAAAACCAGGTTTCCGGGACGATCACCGCTTCGATCAGCGCCTGTTGTTCCTGGCTCGACTGCTGCAGCCTCAGCCAGTAGTCATCGAGGTCACGGGCCTCGACAAGCGCGCAGCGCTGACGCAATGCGCGTTCAACCATGGGGGCACCAACCGAGGCGACGTCCAGGCCGATGCGATCTTGCAAAAAGCGAAAAAACCGCTGTTCGCCACTCATGCTTGCCCCTCGCTGCTGGCCACGTTCTCAGCCGGGAACAACAGCTGACGCACCTCGGCGCTGAGCAGGTCCTGCACACCAATGCGCTGCAGCAGGCCGTGGGCATCCTCGCGCACCGGCCCCAGGTAAGGCGCCTGCTGGTTGTCCAGGCCATAGGGCTGGAACTGGGCAGGATCACAGCGCAGGGTATCGGTGGCTTGTTCGAGAATCAGCCCCAGCAGCAAATCCGGGCGCAACGGATCGACGCGGTAATGCACCAGCACTAGCCGCGTACTGGTGCGCACCGGCGCCGGCAGACCGAAGCTCAGGGCGCCGACATCGATGACCGGCACCAGCGCACCACGATGGGCAAGCACCCCGGCAACCCAATCCGGAGCCTGGGCGATCGGCTTGAGGGGCAGGCGCGGCAGCACTTCGGCCACTTCATGGGCATCCAGGGCAAAGCGCTGGTCCTTGATGCGAAACACCAGGTACAGCGTCCCGTGGGCGGTCGTGTCCAGTTTGCGGCGAAGCTGAAGTTCGTTCATCAGCAGGTCAGACTTTGAACCGCGACACGCCGCCACGCAGGCCGGTGGCCACCTGGCTCAGCTCGTCGATGGCAAAGCTGGCCTGGCGCAACGACTCCACCGTCTGGCTGCTGGCGTCGCCCAACTGCGCCAGGGCGTGGTTGATCTGCTCGGCGCCGGTGGCCTGGGCCTGCATGCCTTCGTTGACCATCAGCACCCGTGGCGCCAGGGCCTGGACCTGATGAATGATCTGGGTGAGCTGCTCGCCGACCTGCTGCACTTCGAACATGCCGCGGCGCACTTCCTCGGAGAACTTGTCCATGCCCATGACCCCGGCGGACACCGCCGACTGGATCTCGCGGACCATCTGCTCGATGTCGTAGGTGGCCACGGCAGTCTGGTCGGCCAGGCGCCGCACTTCGGTGGCGACCACGGCGAAACCGCGACCGTACTCACCGGCCTTTTCCGCCTCGATGGCAGCGTTGAGCGAGAGCAGGTTGGTCTGGTCGGCGACCTTGACGATGGTTACCACCACCTGGTTGATGTTGCCGGCCTTCTCGTTGAGGATCGCCAGTTTGTTGTTGACCAGGTCAGCCGCGCCCATGACCTGGTGCATGGTCTCTTCCATGCGCGCCAGACCTTGCTGGCCGGAGCCTGCGAGGATCGAGGCCTGGTCGGCGGCGGACGTCACCTCGGTCATGGTTCGCACCAGGTCGCGCGAGGTGGCGGCGATTTCCCGCGAGGTGGCACCGATTTCGGTGGTGGTGGCGGCCGTTTCGGTGGCGGTCGCCTGCTGCTGCTTGGACGTGGCGGCGATCTCGGTCACCGAGGTGGTGACCTGCACCGACGAGCGCTGGGCCTGGGACACCAGGTTGGTCAGTTCGCCCATCATCGCGTTGAAGCCGGTTTCCACTGCGCCGAACTCGTCCTTGCGGTCCAGGTTCAGGCGCACGCTGAGGTCACCGCCGCTGAGTTTGTCCAGGGCGTGGACGATCCGCTGCATCGGTGCGGAGATCGCACGCATCAGCACCAGGCCGCAAATGGTCGCAGCCACAATGGCCAGCAACAACGAGACGATCATGCTGAACTTGGCCGTGGCCACGGCGCTGACGATGGAATCGGTGGCGTTCTCGGCGGAATGGCGATTGCGCTCGATCACCCCGTTCAGGTGTTTGCGGCCTTCGACCCAGGCCGGGGTCAGTACCTCGGCGAGCAGACGCTGGGCCTCGGCATAATCCTGCTTGCGGTAGGCCTGCAGCACAGTTTCGACAGCCTTGAGGTAGGCCACCTCGAGCTGGCCGAACTGGTCAAAACTGGTCTGGTCGTCCTTTTCACGGATGGTCGACTGATAGCTGGCCATGTGCTGTTTGAGCCGCTCTTCAAAGCCCTTGTACAGCTCCATGTCAGCCGAGGTGATCTCGCGATGGTTGCTCAGCCCCACTAACTGCTGGGTCAGCACATAGCTGTCGACCCAGGCGCTACGGATCATGGAGCTGTAGTAGACCCCGGGGATGCTGTCGGTTCGCACCGCTTCCTCGCCGGACTCTATGGCCACCAGTCGCGAATAGGCGGCGACCACCATCAGCGACATGATGGCGATGATCACGGCGAAGCTCGCCAGGATCCGTTGGCGCAAGGTCCAGTTTTTCACAGTCAGCCCTCAAATATTCTACGCGAGCAGGAAAAATGGGCAGAGTATAGCCCAGCGACTGCGCGCATTTGCGGCTGACTTAACGGATGGATCGGGCCAAACGGGCTAGATACTGGCCATTAGCCCGATTTCATTGACCGGCAGCAAGTTTTACCTGATTTTCCAGCTCGATCTTGAGTGCCGGATCGAGCTTGAGCTGGCGCGCCAGTTCATCCAGGTAAGCGCGCTCCATGAAGTGTTCCTCATCCACCAGCATGACGCTGGCGATGTACATCTCGGCGGCCATTTCCGGGGTGCTGGCGGCGCGAGCGACATCGGCCGGGTCCAGCGGTTTGTTCAGCTCGGCGTGCAGCCAGTGCTGCAGTTCCTGGTCGTTGGACAGTTTGACGAACTCGCCTTCGATCAGCGCCCGCTCGCGCTCATCGACATGGCCATCGGATTTGGCTGCAGCCACCAACGCCTTGAGGATCGCCTGGCTGTGCTGCTCGGCCTGGGCCGGCGGCAGGCGGTCGAGGGTTTGCGGCTCGCCTTGGGCCGTTGCGCCCTGCTTGGCCTGCCAGTTGCCATAGGCCTTGTAGGCGATCACCCCAAGGGCCGCCAGGCCACCGTAGGTCAGGGCCTTGCCGCCATACTTGCGGGCCTTCTTGCTACCCAGCAGCAAACCCATCGCACCTGCCGCCAGGGCGCCGCCGCCAGCACCGGAGAGCAGGCTGCCAAGGCCACCGCCGCCCTTGCCGCCGAGCAAGTCGCCAATACCGCCGGTTTTGCCGGTGGAACCTTTGCCGGCCTGGTTCTGCAGCAGGTCCTGGCCGGATTTGAGCAGTTGATCGAGCAAGCCACGGGTGTTCATAGGGCATCTCCAAGAGGAGGAAAGAAACCCCAAGAGTACTGCCGCTGGCTGAAGCGAAGCTGAATGCATTTGCTTCCAGATGTTGCCCAAGACCGGGCTACGCTGGACCCAGGCAACAGCAACTACGCTTAAACCAGCTATACCTGCACTTTCACTGCCCCGCGATAATTCCAACAAGAGGGAACACCATGTTCGTGCACAAGACCGCCACGCTCTGCGCCCTGAGCACCGCCCTGCTGGCCAGCGCCAGCCTGCAGGCCGCCGAACCCTTGAAAGCCGTGGGCGCCGGCGAAGGCCAACTGGATATCGTCGCCTGGCCGGGTTACATCGAGCGCGGTGAAAGCGACAAAGCCTACGACTGGGTGACCGGCTTCGAGAAGGACACCGGTTGCAAGGTCAGCGTCAAGACCGCCGCCACCTCCGACGAGATGGTCAGCCTGATGACCAAGGGTGGCTACGACCTGGTCACCGCCTCCGGTGACGCATCGTTGCGTCTGATCGCCGGCAAGCGCGTGCAGCCGATCAACACCGCGCTGATCCCCAACTGGAAGAACCTCGACCCACGGCTCAAGGACGGTGCCTGGTACGTGGTCAACCAGCAGGTGTACGGCACGCCCTACCAGTGGGGCCCGAACGTGCTGCTGTACAACACCAACGTATTCAAGCAGGCGCCGACCAGTTGGGGCGTGGTCTTCGAGCCGCAGAACCTGCCGGACGGCAAACCGAACAAGGGCCGGGTCCAGGCCTACGACGGGCCGATCTACATCGCCGATGCCGCGCTGTACCTGAAATCGGCCAAGCCCGAACTCGGCATCCAGAACCCCTATGAACTGAACGAGACCCAGTACAAAGCGGTGCTCGACCTGCTGCGCCAGCAACAACCGCTTATCCACCGTTATTGGCACGACGCCACGGTGCAGATGAGTGACGTCAAGAACGAAGGCGTGGTCGCCTCCAGCTCCTGGGGCTACATGGTCAACGGCTTGCAAGCCGACAAGCAACCCGTGGCCTCGACCATTCCCAAGGAAGGCGCCACTGGTTGGGCCGACACCACTATGCTGCACAGCGAAGCCAAGCACCCCAACTGCGCCTACAAGTGGATGGACTGGTCGCTGCAACCCAAGGTCCAGGGAGACGTAGCGGCCTGGTTTGGCTCGTTGCCAGCAGTTCCAGCAGCGTGCAGCGGCAGCGAACTGCTCGGTGCCGAAGGCTGCAAGACCAATGGGTTCGACCAGTTCGACAAGATTGCCTTCTGGAAAACGCCGCAAGCTGAAGGGGGCAAGTTCGTGCCCTATAGCCGCTGGACCCAGGACTATATTGCGATCATGGGGGGCCGTTAGGGGGCTATCGCGGGGCAAGCCCGCTCCCACTGGCTCTTTCCTGCTGGAGCTTTGCACCATGACCCTTGCAGTGCAGTTCACCAATGTCTCGCGCGCCTTCGGCGAGGTCAGGGCCGTTGACCAGGTGTCGATCGACATCCACGACGGTGAGTTTTTCTCGATGCTCGGCCCCTCAGGGTCGGGCAAGACCACCTGCCTGCGCCTGATAGCCGGCTTCGAGCAACCCAGTGCCGGTTCGATCCGTATTCATGGTGAAGAAGCGGCGGGTTTGCCGCCCTACCAGCGTGACGTCAATACGGTGTTTCAGGACTATGCCCTGTTCCCGCACATGAACGTGCGTGACAACGTCGCCTATGGCCTGAAGGTCAAGGGCGTGGCCAAGGCCGAACGTCACGCCCGCGCCGAAGAGGCCCTGGCCATGGTTGCTCTGGGCGGTTATGGCCAGCGCAAGCCGGCCCAGCTCTCGGGCGGCCAGCGCCAACGCGTGGCCCTGGCCCGGGCGCTGGTCAACCGCCCGCGGGTGTTGCTGCTCGACGAACCGCTGGGGGCACTGGACCTGAAGCTGCGTGAGCAGATGCAGGGCGAACTGAAAAAACTGCAACGCCAATTAGGCATCACCTTCATCTTCGTCACCCACGACCAGACCGAAGCGCTGTCGATGTCAGACCGCGTCGCTGTGTTCAATCGCGGTCGTATCGAACAGGTCGATACCCCGCGCAACCTCTACATGAAACCTGCGACCACCTTTGTTGCCGAGTTCGTCGGCACCTCCAACGTGCTGCGCGGCGCACTGGCGCAACAGCTCAATGGCAGCCAGCAGCCGTTCTCGATCCGCCCGGAACACATCCGCCTGGGTGACCAGCCGGCAGCCAGTAACGAAATCCAGGTCAGCGGCCGACTCCACGATATCCAGTACCAGGGCAGCGCCACCCGCTACGAGCTGCAGCTGGACAACGGCCAGTTGCTGAGCATCAGCCAGGCCAATAACCAATGGCAGGAGCACGCCGCGCCCTGGCAGCCTGGCCAACGCCTGCAGGCGCGCTGGGCTCGCGAGGCGATGACGGCGTTGCAGGAAACCTTGCCTGGCGAGGGCCGCTGACATGAGCCAGGTCACGCCGACAGCCACGCGACGCCTGTCCAACCTGCTCTACCGGCGGCCCAACCTGTACCTGGCGCTGCTGCTGGTACCACCGCTGATCTGGTTCGGCGCAATCTACCTTGGCTCGCTGCTGAGCCTGCTGTGGCAGGGTTTCTACACCTTCGACGACTTCACCATGGCGGTAACCCCGCAACTGACCCTGGGCAACTTCACAGCGCTGTTCAACCCATCGAACTTCGACATCATCCTGCGCACCCTGACCATGGCCATCGCCGTATCAATCGCCAGTGCCGCCCTGGCCTTCCCGATTGCCTATTACATGGCCCGCTACACCAGCGGCAAGACCAAGGCGTTCTTCTATATCGCGGTGATGATGCCGATGTGGGCCAGCTACATCGTCAAGGCCTACGCCTGGACCTTGCTGTTGGCTAAGGGCGGCGTGGCCCAGTGGTTCGTCCAGCAGTTGAACCTTGCACCTGTGCTGCAGTTCATTCTCGAGATTCCCGGGGTGGGTGGCAGCACCCTGTCGACCTCGCACCTGGGGCGCTTTCTGGTGTTCGTCTATATCTGGTTGCCGTTCATGATCCTGCCCATCCAGGCCTCACTGGAGCGCCTGCCGCCGTCGCTGCTGCAAGCCTCGGCGGACCTTGGCGCCAGGCCGCGGCAGACGCTCACCCAGGTGATCCTGCCGTTGTCGGTACCGGGTATTGCCGCAGGCTCCATCTTCACCTTTTCACTGACCCTGGGCGACTTCATCGTCCCGCAACTGGTTGGCCCGCCCGGCTACTTCATCGGCAGCATGGTCTACGCCCAGCAGGGCGCCATCGGCAACATGCCCATGGCTGCCGCGTTCACCCTGGTACCGATTGTGCTGATCGCCGTCTACCTGTCGATCGTTAAACGCCTGGGGGCCTTCGATGCACTCTGAGCGCGCCTCCATCAGCCTGCGCCTGGCGGCCTGGGGCGGGCTGGTGTTCCTGCACTTCCCGATCCTGATCATCTTCCTCTATGCCTTCAACACCGAGGACGCGGCCTTCAGTTTTCCGCCCCGAGGCTTCACCCTGAAGTGGTTCAGCGTGGCGTTCTCGCGCCCGGATGTGCTGGAGTCGATCAAGCTGTCGCTGCAGGTCGCCTGCCTGGCCACACTGATCGCCCTGGTGCTTGGCACCCTGGCTTCGGCGGCGCTGTACCGGCGCAGTTTTTTTGGCAAAGAGAGTATTTCGCTGATGCTGATCCTGCCCATTGCCCTACCCGGGATCATCACCGGCATCGCCCTGCTGTCGGCGTTCAAGACCTTGGGCATAGAGCCGGGAATCTTCACCATCGTCGTCGGTCACGCCACCTTCTGCGTGGTGATCGTCTACAACAACGTCATCGCCCGCCTGCGGCGTACCTCGCAGAGCCTGATCGAAGCCTCGATGGACCTGGGTGCCGACGGCTGGCAGACCTTCCGCTACATCGTGCTGCCCAACCTGGGCTCGGCATTGCTGGCCGGCGGCATGCTGGCTTTTGCACTGTCGTTCGATGAAATCATCGTCACCACCTTCACCGCCGGCCACGAACGCACCTTGCCGATCTGGCTGCTCAATCAGTTGAGCCGGCCGCGCGATGTGCCAGTCACCAACGTGGTGGCCATGTTGGTGATGCTGGTGACCATGCTGCCGATCCTTTGCGCCTATTACCTGACCCGCGGCGGCGAAAGCGTAGCCGGCAGCGGCAAATAACTCCTGGAGGACTTGAACCATGCACACCCGACTGTTGATCAACGGCCAACTGGTTGAAGGCGAAGGCGCAGGCTACGCGGTACTCAACCCGGCACTGGGCACGGTGCTGGTGGAGGTCAATGAGGCCAGCGAGGCCCAGGTCGATGCCGCCGTGCGCGCCGCCGACCGCGCCTTCGACAGCTGGTCGCAGAGCACGCCCAAAGAGCGCTCGCTGTTGCTGCTCAAGCTTGCCGACGCTATTGAGGCCCACGGTGAAGCGCTGGCCCGGCTGGAGTCGGACAACTGCGGCAAGCCCTATACCGCCGCACTCAACGACGAGATCCCGGCCATCGCCGACGTGTTCCGCTTTTTTGCGGGCGCTACCCGTTGCCTTGGCGGCTCGGCGGCGGGCGAGTACCTGGCGGGGCATACGTCGATGATCCGCCGCGACCCGCTGGGTGTGGTCGCCTCCATCGCACCCTGGAACTACCCGCTGATGATGGTGGCCTGGAAGATCGCCCCGGCGTTGGCTGCCGGCAATACCGTGGTGCTCAAGCCGTCCGAGCAGACGCCGCTGACGGCCTTGCGCCTGGCCGAACTTGCCAGCCAGATACTCCCCGCCGGCGTGCTGAACATCCTCTTCGGCCGTGGCCCGAGTGTCGGCACGCCGCTGGTGACCCACCCCAAAGTGCGCATGGTGTCGCTGACAGGTTCCATCCCCACGGGCGCCAACATCATCGCCAGCACCGCCAACAGCGTGAAGCGCATGCACATGGAGCTGGGTGGCAAGGCACCGGTGATTATCTTCGATGATGCCGATATCGACGCCGCAGTCGACGGTATCCGCACCTTCGGTTTCTACAACGCCGGCCAGGACTGCACGGCGGCTTGCCGGATCTATGCCCAGAGTGGCATCTACGAGCAGTTCGTCGACAAGCTCGGCAAGGCCGTGGCCAGCATCAAGTGGGGTTTGCAGAACGACCCGGACACCGAACTCGGCCCGCTGATCACCGCCCAGCATCGCGACCGGGTGGCGGCCATGGTCGAACGGGCGATTGCTCTGCCGCATATCCGCCTGGTGACCGGTGGCAAGGCGGTGGCCGGTGATGGCTTCTTTTTTGAACCCACAGTGCTGGCCGATGCCCAGCAGGATGACGAGATCGTCCGCCGTGAAGTGTTCGGGCCGGTAGTCTCGGTGACCCGTTTCGACGATGAAGAGCAGGCCCTGGCCTGGGCCAACGATTCGGACTACGGCCTGGCGTCGTCGCTGTGGACCGCTGACGTCGGCCGTGCCCACCGGGTCTCGGCGCGCTTGCAGTACGGCTGTACCTGGGTCAATACGCACTTTATGCTGGTCAGCGAAATGCCCCATGGCGGTCAGAAATTGTCCGGTTATGGCAAGGATATGTCCATGTACGGGCTGGAGGACTACACCTGCACCCGGCATGTGATGTTCAAACACTAAGGTAAGGACACCCATGGAAATCACCCGACGCGACTTCATCAACGGAGTCGCCATCGGCGTTGCAGCGGGCCTGACCCCGTTGCAACTGCTTCAGGCGGCGCCCAGCGCTCGCTACTACCCACCGGCCCTGACCGGTTTGCGCGGCAGCCATGTCGGCGCGTTCGAAGTCGCCCACCAGATGGGCTGGGAGAAGAAAACCTTCATCACCGACGCCCTGCCGATCAGCGAAGCGTATGACCTGGTGGTGGTTGGCGGCGGCATCAGTGGCCTCTCGGCAGCCTTCTTCTACCGTGAAAAGCATCCCGCAGCGAAGATCCTGATCCTCGAAAACCACGACGACTTCGGCGGCCACGCCAAGCGCAACGAGTTCAGCGCAGGCGGCAGGATGATCCTCGGTTATGGCGGCAGCGAAGCCTTCCAGTCGCCCAATCACCTGTACAGCAAAGAGGTCAACGGCCTGCTGAAAAAGCTCGGGGTGGATATCAAGCGCTTCGAAACCGCTTTCGATCGCAGCTTCTATCCGGACCTGGGCCTGTCGCGCGCGGTGTTCTTCGACAAGCAAACCTTCGGCGAAGACAAACTGGTCAGCGGTGACCCGACGCCGATGGTCGCCGATGACATCGCCCCCGAGCAGCTCAACGCCCGGCCTGTTCGCGAGTTCATCAACGACTTCCCGTTACCAGAACAAGACCGCAAGGCCTTGATCGAGCTGCACGAGGCGCCCAGAGATTACCTGGCCGGCAAGTCGCTCGAGGACAAGACCACCTACCTGGAAAAAACCAGCTACCGCGACTTCCTGCTCAAGGACGTAGGCCTGTCGCCAACAGCGGTGAAGTACTTCCAGGGCCGTACCAATGATTTCATGGCCCTGAGCATCGATACCGTGGCCGCCGCCGATGCCTATTACGTCGGCTTTCCCGGCTTTGCCGCGATGAACCTGGAACCGGTCAGCGAGGAAGCCAAGGCGGAGATGGAGGAGCCCTACATCTACCACTTCCCCGACGGTAATGCATCGGTAGCTCGCTTGCTGGTACGCAGCCTCATACCAAAGGTGGCGCCAGGCAAGAACATGGAAGATATCGTGCTCGCCAACTTCGACTACAGCCAACTCGACCGCCCCGGGCAGCCGGTTCGCCTGCGCCTGAACAGCACGGCCGTCAGCGTGCGCAACGTCGACGGTGCGGTCCATGTCGGCGTAAGCCGCAACGGGCAACTGGCCCAGGTGCGCGGCAAGCACTGCATTCTGGCGTGCTACAACATGATGATCCCCTATCTGTTGCGCGACCTGTCGGCTGAACAGGCCCATGCCCTGAGCCAGAACGTCAAGTTCCCGTTGGTGTACACCAAGGTCATCGTGCGCAACTGGCAGGCGTTCCAGAAACTTGGCGTGCATGAAATCTACGCCGCGACCCTGCCCTACAGCCGGATCAAGCTCGACTACCCGGTGAGCCTGGGTGGCTACGAGCACCCGCGTGACCCGGCGCAGCCCATCGGCCTGCACATGGTCTACGTACCGACCAGCCCCGACAGCGGCATGAACAGCCGCGACCAGGCCCGCGCCGGGCGCGGACGGCTGTACGGTACGTCGTTCGAAATGCTGGAAAGCCAGTTGCGCGACCAGTTGCAACGCATGCTTGGCCCAGGCGGCTTTGACCACAACAAGGACATCCTGGCGATCACCGTCAACCGCTGGCCCCACGGTTATGCCTGCTTTAGCAACACCCTCTACGACGATCCCGAGCAAACCGAACAGTGGATAGCCCTGGCGCGCAAGCCGGTCGGCAAGGTCAGCATCGCCAACTCCGATGCAGCCTGGAGCGCCTATGCCCATGCGGCGATTGATGAGGCGTGGCGGGCGGTGGGGGAGTTGGGCTGAATCCAGGAGACCTCCTTCATCCACTAAGGCCTCGTCCTACGGGCATCCCATTGCTGCATAGCTGGCGGTATCATAGTCTGATACCATGAATAATCATCAGCGCAGTACGCTGAAGTCGATCTTCAGCAAACCGTTACCCAACAATCTGGAATGGGCTCGCATCGAATCATTACTGGTCGGTGCGGGGGCCCGGGTAATCGAAGGCAGAGGCTCGCGTGTGCGCTTCGAACTCAACGGGGTGATCGCGACGTTCCATCGCCCTCACCCGGATAAAGATGCCAAGCCCTATCAGATCCGCGATGCGCGGTTATTTCTGGAACAGGCAGGAGTGACCCCATGAATGTCATGAACTACAAAGGCTATGCCGCCCGTATCGAGTACAGCGATGAAGACCAATTGCTGATCGGCCATGTCGCTGGCATACGCGATGTGATCGGTTTTCACGGGCAATCGGTTGCACAATTGCGCAACGCTTTCGAAGAAGCCGTGGATGACTACCTCCAGACCTGTGCGCGCCTGGGCCGTGAACCGCAGAAAGCCTACTCCGGGAAACTGAGCTTGCGCCTGGAGCCGACGCTGCACGCCAGTGTCGCGCAAAAGGCTGAACTGGCTGACAAGAGCATCAACCAGTGGGTCAGCGATGTATTGAGCCAGGCGGCGCATGCCTGAGGGCCTCATCGCGGGGCAAGTCGGGTCGCCGCATCGCCGCTCCCACAGCTGACTCAATCGCGCAAATCGGACTCGTGTATCGGCTGTTCGCGGCTGGTTGCGCGCTGGTACTGCGCCGGCCACACCGCTTTGTTGCCACCCAGGTCATCGTCGGCGTGCAGCGGCCAGTAAGGGTCGCGCAGCAACTCGCGGGCGAGGAAAATGATATCGGCCTGGGCTGTGCGCAAGATGGTTTCAGCCTGCATAGGGTCGGTAATCATGCCAACCGTCCCGGTAGCGATCCCCGCCTCCTCGCGCACCTTGGCCGCAAACTGGGTCTGATAGCCCGGCCCGGTGGGAATCTCGGCTTTCATCGAGGTGCCGCCGGACGACACATCGATCAAATCCACGCCCAACGCTCTCAAGCGCTTGGCCAACTCCACGGTTTCACCCGGGTTCCAGCCATCCTCCACCCAATCGGTGGCCGATAGCCGGACGAACACCGGCAACTCTTGCGGCCAGACCTTGCGCACCGCTTCGCTCACTTGCAGGGTCAGACGGATGCGGTTTTCGAAGCAACTGCCGTACTGGTCGCGCCGCTGATTGCTCAGGGGCGAAAGGAACTGGTGCAACAGATAGCCATGCGCAGCATGCACTTCGACCACCTTGAAGCCTGCCTGCAGGGCACGCCGGGCGGCCTCGGCAAAGGCCTGGATGATCTCGTCGATCTGCTCTTGGGTCAGTTCGGTGGGTGCGGTGTGCTCCGGGTCGAAGGCAATTTTCGAAGGCCCCACCGGCACCCAGCCGCCGTCGCCCACCTTGACACTGCCATGCTTGCCCAGCCAGGGCCGATGGGTGCTGGCCTTGCGTCCGGCATGGGCCAGCTGGATGCCAGGCACTGCGCCCTGGGCGGTGAGGAAACGGGTAATGCGTTGCAGCCCCGGGATCTGCCCGTCGTCCCACAAACCCAGATCCTGCGCGGTAATACGCCCGTTGGCGGTTACCGCCGTGGCTTCGGTGAAGATCAGGCCGGCGCCGCCCACGGCGCGGCTGCCCAGGTGCACCAGGTGCCAGTCGTTGGCCAGGCCGTCGACACTGGAATACTGGCACATGGGCGACACGGCGATGCGGTTGGGCAAGGTCAAATGGCGCAGGGTGTACGGCGCAAGCAGCAGGCTCATGGGGCACCTCTCAAATCAAGTGGTAAGGCTCCAGGTGGTTGACCGGCCGACTACAGAATCTTCCCCGCAGGTTCTTCGACCCATCATTCGAAGCCTAGACCACTTTGCCCCGTCAGTTCAGCGCGGCTCGATATGCGCGATCATCAGTTGCACGCTTTCCTGGCCACGGAACTCGTTGACGTCGAGCTTGTAGGCCAGCTCCACCCAGCGCACCGTCGGGTTAGGCCAGACTTCGCGGTCGATGCCAAAAGCGATGCCGTCGAGCTTGAGCGATCCGCACTCGCTCTTGAGCACCACCTTCAGGTGCCGCTCACCCACCACCCGCTGCTCGACCAGCTGGAACACGCCGTGGAACAGCGGCTCGGGAAAGTGCTGGCCCCAAGGCCCGGCATGACGCAAGGCACGGGCCAGCTCCAGGTGGAACTCCTCGACCGCCAGGGTACCGTCGGACAGCAGGCGCCCGGTGAGGTCTTCTTCGCGCAGCTGGCGGCGGGTTTCTTCGTCGAAGGCCTGGGCAAACGCCGGGAAGTTGTCAGCCGGCAGTGACAGGCCGGCGGCCATGGCATGCCCACCGAACTTGCTGATCAGCTGTGGATGACGCGCCGCCACGGCGTCCAGTGCATCGCGGATATGGAAGCCTGGCACCGAACGTGCCGAGCCCTTGAGCATGCCCTCGCCCGCATCGGCAAAGGCAATGGTCGGGCGGTGGTAACGCTCTTTGAGGCGCGAAGCAAGAATGCCGATCACCCCCTGGTGCCAGTCGGGCTCGAACAGGCACAGGCCGAACGGCATCGATTCCAGTGGCAGGTCTTTGAGCTGGGCCAGGGCTTCGCGCTGCATGCCCTGCTCGATAGACTTGCGGTCCTGGTTCAGTTCGTCGAGCTGGCCGGCCATTTCCCGCGCCAGATTGGCATCGTCACTGAGTAGGCACTCGATACCCAGGCTCATGTCGTCCAGGCGGCCGGCGGCGTTGAGCCGTGGGCCGAGAATAAAGCCAAGATCGGTGGAGGTGATGCGCGTGTGATCACGGCGGGCCACCTCCAGAATCGCCTTGAGCCCCGGTCGCGCGCGCCCGGCACGGATTCGCTCCAGCCCCTGATGGACCAGGATGCGATTGTTGGCATCCAGCGGCACCACGTCGGCAACGCTGCCCAGGGCCACCAGATCAAGCAGTTCACCGATGTTCGGTTGCGCCGCGTTGGCGTAATGACCCAGGCTGCGCAAGCGCGCACGCAAGGCCATCAGCACGTAGAAGATCACCCCGACGCCAGCCAGCGCCTTGCTCGGGAACTCGCAGCCCGGCTGGTTGGGGTTGACGATGGCATCGGCTGCCGGCAGTTCATGGCCGGGCAAGTGGTGGTCGGTAACCAGTACTTTAAGGCCTGCCGCCTTGGCCGCGGCCACCCCTTCGACGCTGGAGATGCCGTTGTCGACGGTGATCAGCAACTGCGGCTGGCGCTGCAGGGCCACCTCGACGATCTCCGGGGTCAACCCGTAGCCGTACTCGAAGCGGTTGGGCACCAGATAGTCGACATGGGCGGCGCCGAGCAGACGCAGGCCTAGCACGCCGACGGTGCTGGCCGTGGCACCGTCAGCATCAAAGTCGCCAACGATAAGGATGCGCTGGCGTTCTGCCAGCGCCGTTACCAGCAGGTCGACCGCCGCCTCAATGCCCTTGAGCTGCTGGTAAGGCAGCAGGCGCGCCAGGCTTTTATCCAGCTCGGCTGCCGATTGCACGCCACGGGCGGCATACAGGCGGGTCAGCAGCGGTGGCAGGTCGCCAAGAAATGGCAGCGTGGACGGCAACGGGCGGGGATCGATACGCATGGGGCGATTGAGGCTTCTCGTGAATCAGGAAAAGGTGATGACGGTGCTGCCGCGGCTTCAGCCGCGCTCGCCCATCAGCCATTGAAGCTGGACTTCGTGCTGGCCGCGATCATCGGTAACGAACACTGTGCCTTCGCTGATCATCACATCCCACTTGATCGCCCGCGGCATGTCCTTGGCCAGGGTTTCCAGAACATCCTGGGGCACTGCGGCGATATTCAGGTTTTTCAGGTTCTTGACCGCAGGCACCACCTTGGTTTCCCACACGCGCAGGCTGCCATAGGCCAGCAGGCTGGTGCGCTCGGTGCGGCGCGAGCACCAGGTCAGGCGATCGGCATCCGGCTGGCCGACTTCGATCCAGTGCAGGATGCGATCGTCCAGGCTCTTTTCCCACACCGCTGCTTCGTCCACATCCGACAGGCCGCGGCCAAAAGCCAGCTGCTCGTTGTACCACAGGGCGTAGGCCAGCAGGCGCACGGCCATACGCTCTTCGGTTTCCGACGGGTGACGGGCGATGGTCTGCTTGACGCTTTCGTACACGCCACGGTCGAGGTCGGTGAGGTTCAGTTCAAACTTGTAGGTGGTGGACGGCTGGGCCATGGACGGGCTTCTTGCGACAAGGAAAGTCGCCCAGTCTAACCGATCCGTATGTTCCTTGCGCCGCAGCAGTATCTGGGCGGCCTCAGCTATGATAAAAACGGGGGCCCTGACCCGCTGCCACGGATGCCTCATGCCTACGCCCAGCAAACCGCTCGCCGGCCTCAAAGTCATCGAACTCGGCACCTTGATCGCCGGCCCGTTCGCTTCGCGGATCTGCGCAGAATTCGGCGCGCAAGTGATCAAGGTCGAGTCACCCGATGGCGGTGATCCGTTACGCAAGTGGCGCAAGCTGTATGAAGGCACCTCGCTGTGGTGGTTCGTCCAGGCCCGCAACAAGCAGTCGCTGACCCTCAACCTCAAGCATGCCCAAGGGCTGGAAATTCTCAAGAAGCTGCTCACTGAGGCGGACATCCTGATCGAGAACTTCCGCCCCGGGGTGCTGGAGAAACTCGGCCTGGGCTGGGACGTGCTGCACACCCTCAACCCAAAACTTGTGATGGTACGCCTGTCCGGCTTCGGCCAGACCGGCCCGATGAAGGACCAGCCCGGCTTCGGCGCCGTCGGCGAGTCGATGGGCGGGCTGCGCTACATCACCGGGTTCGAGGATCGTCCTCCGGTACGCACCGGCATTTCCATCGGCGACTCGATTGCAGCCTTGTGGGGCGTCATCGGTGCGCTGATGGCCTTGCGTCATCGCGAGGTCAATGGTGGCCAGGGCCAGGTGGTGGATGTGGCCCTGTATGAAGCGATCTTCGCCATGATGGAAAGCATGGTGCCGGAGTTCGATGTGTTCGGTTTTATCCGCGAGCGCACCGGCAACATCATGCCCGGCATCACCCCCTCTTCCATTCATACCAGCGCCGATGGCAAGCACGTGCAAATCGGCGCCAACGGCGATGCGATCTTCAAGCGCTTTATGCAGGCGATCGGTCGCGACGATCTGGCCTACGATCCGACGCTTGCCAGCAATGACGGTCGCGACCTGCGCCGCGACGAACTGTACGGGGTGATCGACCGCTGGGCGCGGACACTGCCGCTGGATACGCTGATGCAGGTGCTCAATGACGCCCAGGTGCCAGCCAGCCGCATCTACAGCGCCGAAGACATGTTCAGCGACCCGCAGTTTCTTGCCCGCGAGATGTTCCTGCAAGGCACACTGCCGGACGGCAAACCGTTCAAGATGCCCGGTATCGTCCCCAAGTTGTCGGACACCCCTGGCTCCAGCGAATGGGTCGGACCTGAGCTGGGCGCCCACACCGATCAACTGCTGGCGCAGCTTGGCTACGACGCTGCGGCCATTGCCGACCTGCGGGCGCAAGGTGCGGTCTGAACACATCGCTTGATTCGCGTAACAAGGGTGGAGACCTGGACATGAGCTATGGCTGGATGCGTCGTGGGTTGCCGTTGTTGCTTAGCTTGTTGCTGAGCCTTGGTCTGCCCGCGCCGGCATCGGCCAAGGAGCGTCTGTTCTGGTTGCTGCGCGATTTGCCGCCCCTGACCATTTTTGAAGGTACGGGCAAAGGCCAGGGAGTGATTGACCAGTTGCTGCCGCTGCTGATCGACCAGATGCCCGAGTACGATCACAGTATCCTCAGGGTCAACCGTGCCCGGGGCATCCAGATGCTCCAGGGCTCTGGGTTCACCTGTGACCCTACCCTGCTGTGGACACCCGAGCGGGCACGCTATGTGCACTTCTCGATACCCAGCCTGGGCATTCTCAGCAGTGGCCTGGTGATCCGGCGCAAAGACCAGCGCCTGCTCCAACCCTATCTGCAAGGCAATCAGGTCGACCTGCGCGCCCTGCTCGGCAACACCCCGCTCAAGCTTGGTGTCGTCGCCCAGCGCAGCTATAGCCCCGCCGTGGATGAACTGCTCAAGACCCTGCCCGACAGCACCCTCAGCCGCCACTACGGCAACGACGCGGTGACCAGCCTGTTGCAGATGCAGCAACATGACCGCCTGCAACTGGTGCTCGGTTACTGGCCCGAAGTGCGCTACCTGCTGCAGCAGCAAGGCTGGCCCACCGATGACTATGCCTTCTACCCGATCCAGGGGGTCGAGCAGTACCAGTTGCTGCGTGTCGGCTGCTCCAACACGCCCTTGGGACGCGAGGCCATCAGTCATATCAACAAGCTCTTGCTGCCGCTGCGCAACGACACCTTGCCGGACTTGTACGCCCAGTGGCTGGCCCCGCAAATGCGTGAGCAGTACATGCACGACAGCCTGCGCCTGTTTGGCGAACAACACTGACCCGGAGCCCGCACAAACCCCGGGCAAAAAGAAACCCCGAACGGTGGGGAGGCCGCCTGGGGCTAAACACAAGCCCATCGGGGCTCGGCACGACAGCTTCACGACATCGGAGCAAAATCCCGATCCGCTGTCCTTGTAAGGTCTGATTGCCCTCGCCGGCAAAGGTTCCATCCTGCCACGGCAGACATCGATCGGCCTTGCCGCAGATCGAAGTCACACCCCGTGCTCAGGCTTACCAGCGTGGCCTGGTAGAGCGCCAATGCTTCACCGAGCAACAATCTGATACATTCCATCCCACTCATTGTTTACCTACCTGCCCAGAAGGGGTCTATCGACGGCTCGGAGCCTGCCTGTGATCAATCCCGCCCCAGGTGAACTGCGGATCATCCTTGCCGATGACCACCCGATTTTTCGCATCGGCTTGCGCGCCGTACTTGAACAGATTCCGGCGCTGCGAGTGATCGCCGAGGCCGGCAGTCCGCTTGAGCTCACCACCTGCCTGCAGACCCTGGAATGCGACGTTCTGGTGACCGACTTCATGATGCCGGTCGAGGAGCAGAACGATGGCCTGAAGCTGCTCGAGCAACTGCGCCGGCATTACCCGCAGCTACCCATCCTAGTGGTCACCATGCTCAACAATGCCGGATTGTTCCGGGCCATGCTGGCCTTGGGCATCAATGGCCTGCTGAGCAAGGCCAGCCTGGCCGACGAACTGCCCCAGGCAATCGCGCGCCTGCGCCGCGGCAAGACCTTTCTCGCCGAGTCGGTGCAGCAATTATTGTTGCAAGATGGCGCGGTACGCGAGGACCTGGTTCGTCACCAGGCGGTGTTGTCACCGCGGGAACTGGAAGTTGCACGTCTGCTGGCCGTCGGCCATACCGTCGGGCAGATTGCCGCTCTGCTCAGCCGCAGCAAGCAGACCGTGAGCAGCCAGAAGGTCAATGCCATGCGCAAGCTTGGCCTGGCCAACGATGCGGCGCTGTATCTCTATCTGCAGGAGCATGGCCTGAGTTGAGGCCGGTTCAGGCTCTGCGCCGAAGGCCGGCTTCGCCTGGCTCACGCGCCAGTATCCATTGGCAAAGGGCGTCACCAGGCATCGGCCTGGCAATGAAGTAGCCCTGCATGACCGGGTTGCCCAGGGCCTTGATCGCCATCAGGTCATCCACCGTCTCGACCCCTTCGACCACCACCTTCAGTTCCATGCGCCGGGCCATGATCAGGGCACCCGCCACCACCGCCGCCTTGCGACCGTCCTCGGCCATGCCGCGGACGAATTCGCTGGGTAACTTGAGCTCGCTGAATGGTAGCTCCAGCAGGCGCTGCAGATTGGAGACGCCCATGCCGAAGTCGTCGATGGACAATTGGCAGCCGAGGATACGCAGGTGCAGCAAGCCCTCGAGCTGGCGGCTGTCGAGCTGGCAGCCATCAGTCTCGATGACTTCCAGGGTCAGGGCACTGGCCGGCACAGCGTGACGCTTGAGCAGGGCAACCACCTGCTCGGCGAAATCGACCTGAACCAGCATCTGCGGGGCGATGTTCACCGCCACCGGCAAGGCATGCCCACTCCCCAACCTGACCTGGGCACTGAAGGCCAGGGCTTGGTCGAGCACATGCCAGCTGAGCATCTCCAGCAGGCCAGCGCCCTCGACCAGCGGGAAGAACTGCCCCGGGCTGAGCAGGCCAAGGCGCGGGTGCTGCCAGCGCACCAGTGCTTCGACCCCGGCCAGGCTACCGTCGAAAGTCACTTTGGGCTGATAGTGCACCACCCATTGCGCCTTGCTTTGCGCCACCTCGGCGCCGGACAGGGCCAGCAGTTCGGTATGCCCGGGCGGCGCAAGCGATTGCGCGCAGTCGTCCGGTTCATCCAGGTAGCGGCGTAGCAACTTGTGCAACGACACGCTGCAGGCTGGCTTCTGCATGCAGCCGAGCACGCGCAACCCCAACTGCCGGGCCAGGTCGCCGACGCCATCGAGTACCGCGCGCTCGGCGCCACTGAGGATGATCAGGGCCGCCGCCAGGCCGCTGTCGGCCAGGTGGCGAATCAGTTCCAGGCCATCCTGGCCATCCAGGTGCAGGTCGCAGATGGCAATATCGACCCGGCCACGACGCGACAAGGTTTGCCGCGCACCTTCGACCGACTCTGCAGCGAGCACATCGAAGACGCCATTGGCGTTGAGCATCTGATGCAACGCCATCAGTTGGAATGGATGATCCTCAAGAATCAGAACCTTCAGTGAGTGCATGATTTTTCCCCGCAGTAGCCGAACCGTACGCCAGCACATGCCACTCTAGGAAAGTCAGCCTCAGACGCCCATAGGACTTGTCCTAAAGTTGTGGCGACATTTTCAACGATTCCAGCTCGATACCCTTCTGCAACTGGAGAATCGCCGCCTCCAGCGCCGGCCATGCGCGCTCGCTCAATTCGCCGGACTTCGCCAGGCTGGCGTTTTCCAGTTGCGCGCAGGCGTGTGCCAACGGTACTGCATCGATCAGACATGCCACGCCCTTGAGCCGGTGCAATGACGCCCCGACCGGCTCCCAGGCCTGGCCAGCGACCGCGTCCGCAAGCAGGATCGATTCTTCTTTGAGGTTCTTCAGCAGCTCGTCGAGCATGCGCTGCAGCATCGCCGTGTTGGCCTGGGTCATCTTCTGCAGGGTCTGGATCTTGAAGCTGTGCCGTGGCGCCAGTTCGTCGATGACCGTGGCCAGGCGCTCGAGCGCCACCGGTTTGACCAGGCACTCATCCATCCCGGCCTCAAGGCAACGGGCGCGCTCCTCTTTCAGGGCGTTGGCGGTGCAGCCGACGATGGCGATGGGCGGCCGCTGGCTACTGTGCTCAAGGCGGCGCAGGTTCCGGGTAAGCGCATAGCCGTCCATCACCGGCATGTTGCAGTCGGTCAGCAGCAGTTCGAAGTCCCCCTGCTGCCAAGCGTCCAACGCTCGCTGGCCGTTCTCCACGGTCACCACAATGTGGCCAAGAAACTCAAGCTGCTGACGCAAGACCAGGCGACTGGCAGAGAGGTCATCGACCACCAGGATCCGCCGCGCCGCGCCGCTGCTGCGCTTCGGCGCGCTGACGTTCAGTTCGGGTTGCGCCGCCACACTCTCCAGGTTCAGCTCGACACTGACCTCGGTGCCTTTACCCAGCTCACTGCGCAGGCTGATGCTACCGCCCATCAACTCGAGCAACTGCCGGCAAATGCTCAGGCCCAGGCCCGAGCCGCCATACTCGGCCGCAGAATCTGCCTGGACAAACGGCTGGAACAGCTCGCGCTGCTGCTGGGCGCTGATACCGATGCCGGTGTCGCGCACGCACAGCCTGAGGCCCAGACCCTGCAGGTTGTCGTGACCGCTGCGGCCGACCTGCAGCTCCACCCGTCCTGCGTGGGTAAATTTCAAGGCGTTGCCCAGCAGGTTGACCAGCACCTGGCGCATGCGCACCGGGTCAAACCAGTACACCCCTTCGGCATCACTGGCCAACTGCAGACTCAGGCTCAAGCCCTGCACCAACGCCTGGGCCTGAAACTGTTCAATGATGGCATTAAGAAATGGCGTGAGCGCTCGCGCCTGTGGCGCAAGCTCCAGGCTGCCCGCCTCGATACGGGCCAGATCAAGGCTGTCACCGATCAGGGCAATCAACTCGCGGGCCGACTGGTGGGCAGTCTCCAGCCCTGGTGACGGCTGCTGGCCACGCGCCAGGGTGGTTTCCCGCTCAAGTTCCAGCAGGCCGATAATCACGGCCATGGGCGTGCGAATTTCGTGGCTCATGGTGGCCAGGAAAGCGCTCTTGGCCTGGTTGGCCTGCTCGGCCTGGCGCCGCGCCTGGACCAATGCCGCTTCCAGTTGCTTGCGCTCGGTAATGTCGATCCAGCCGCCCAGCAAACCTTGCAGCTGGCCATCGGCACTGTAGAACGGCACGGTCCACTGGTAGGCATCGAAGCGCTGGCCGTGGAAATCGATACGTCGATCGATGAAAACCGGCTTGGGGTCGTTGAGCAGGTCGAGGTAATCGCCGTGCAACTGTTTTGCCAGCTCCGCGGGGATCACCTCGATGTCGGTCAGACGGCGGCCTTTAACGTCCGCAAGTTTTAACGAGAACACCGCTTCATAGCTCTTGTTGCAGGTGATTAGCCGCCCTTGCAGGTCGCGGACATAGATCGGGTTGGGGATGCCGTCGAGCAAGGCTCGCTTGAACGCCAACTGATCGTTGAGCGCCTGTTCGGCCACTTGTCGCTGGCGGATCTGCGCGCGCAAACGGCTACTCCAGACCAGTGACAGCAAGCCAAACAGCAGCGCCGCAGCCGCTGCCCAGTACACCCAGCGCGGGATCCGTTGCCAGGCCGGCGAAGGGGGCGCCAGCGCCCCCAGCCACTTCATGCGCACCGTGCGCAGTTCGGCGACCGGGAAAGCTTCCAGGGCTTTATTGAGAATGCTCTGCAACTGCGGCAAGTCGCGGTGCACCGAAAAGCGGTCCGGCGCCCATTTGCCCTCGACCCCGCGCCCGACCTTGAGCACAGGATCATTGCCAACCACGCTGTAGGCGCCAATCTCGCTATCGATGGTGGCCATCGCCTCGCCGCTGCGCACCTTGTCCCGAGCCTGCTCCAGGGAGTCCACCGACAACAGGCGAATGCCGGGGTGGTCCTGGCGTATGGTGCTTTCCAGGGCGTGTTGCGCCGGCAGTGCCAGGGTCTGGCCGGCCAGTTCATCCAGGGACGCCAGGCCCAGCTGTGGCTGACGCACGATGAATACCCAGCTCTGCCCACCTATGGAGTGGGTGAAGTCGAGAAACTCACGACGCTCCGGGGATTCGCTCAGGGTGGTGCTCATCTGTGCCTGACCAGTCTTGAGCATCTCCAGGCCTTGGGCAATCGAGGTGGAGGGGGCATAGACGAACTTCAGTCCGGTCATCTGCGCGATGCTCGCCAGCACGTCACTGTTGAGGCCAACCCAATCGCCTTGGCGATTGCGGAACAGATAGGGCGGATACTGGCTGCTCACCACGGTAATCGACGGATGGCTGGCAATCCACTCGCGCTCGGCCAGGGTCAACTCGACCCGCTGACGAGCCACATCCGAGCCCAGCCCGGAGGTCCAGCGCCCCAGAATCTCACGTCGTACCGGCTCATCGAGGCTGGCCAGGGCATCGTTGAACATCTCCTGCAAAAGCCGATCTTCGGCGCGCACGGCAAAGGCAAAGCCGATCGGCGGCAAGGCACTGGGGCCGACCACCTGCAAGCCCAGATAGGGACGCAAGGCGTTGAAGGCACGGATGATAATTTCGTTGCCGATAAATGCATCGGCTTCACCCTGATTCAGGGCCTCCAGGGCGCTGCTGAGATTAGGCGCCAGCAACACCTGACTGTTGGGGTAGACACGGTAGATCGCCTGGGTATCAGCGTAACCATCGAGCAAGACCAGTTTCATCCCGGCCAACGTCGACGGCGGTAGCGGCGCGCCGCCGCGTACCACCACCATCGAGCGGTCCGGAATGTAGTCGTCGGAGAATGCCAGGCCCGGCACGCTGCGCTCGAAGCCATTGGCGCTGGTCAGCACATCGATGTGGCCACGCTGCAAGGCGTCGATGGCCTCCTCTCGCTTGGCGAAGGCCTGCACCTGGGTCTTCACTCCCAGGCGCGCGACGACCAGGCTCAGGTAGTCGGCACTGATGCCCTGGTAACGATTACGGTCAATGGTGATGTCCACCGGCTCGTAATCGGCAAAGGAGATCCCCACCCGCAATACCCGCGCCGGCCCTAGCCACTGCTGCTGCACACGGGTCAAGGGCAGAGGCTCGAGCGCTGTAAACGGCGGCGCCAGGGTAAAGGAAAGACTCTGTGCGGCCTGAGCCCATTGTCCGGTGCATAGCCCCAGCAGGCAGACCCATAGCAGCCCCGCTGCGCTAAGACGTCCTTTGCTCATTGATACCCCTGATCCGTTGCGACAAACCAATGCCAGTGTAGAAACAAAAAAGCCCGTCAGAGACGGGCTTTGCAGGTGCCTACCAGTCAATCAGAGCGGCTTGCCACGATTGCCATGCTGGCTGACAAAGGCTTGAACGGCTTTCAGGTCATTGGCCAACACCGTGCATTTCTCGTCACGGCTGAACAGATCGCTCAGGTGTGCAGGCAACTCCAGGGCCTTGTCGACACCGGCCTTTTCTACAGCTTCTGGGAACTTGACCGGGTGCGCGGTGCCCAGCACCACCATCGGTGTATCCAAGCTGCGGCGGCATTCGCGGGCGGCCTTGACGCCAATCGCGGTGTGCGGGTCGAGCACCTCACCCGTCTGGGCAAAGACGTCGGCGATGGTTTCGCAGGTTTGCGCGTCATCTACCGCCAGCGAGTCGAACAGCTTGCGTGCTTCGGTCCAGCGATCCTGCTCGACACTGAAGCCGCCACCCTGCTTGAAGTTGTCCATCAACCCGGCGATCGCCGCGCCGTTGCGACCGTGCAGGTCGAACAGCAGGCGTTCGAAGTTCGACGACACCATGATGTCCATGGACGGCGACAGGGTCGCGTGCAAGGTTTGCTTGAGGTACTGGTTGCCGCTCATGAAGCGGTGCAGGATATCGTTGCGGTTGGTGGCGACGATCAGTTGGCTGATCGGCAGGCCCATGTTGCGCGCCAGGTAGCCGGCAAAAATGTCGCCGAAGTTGCCGGTCGGCACCGAGAACGCCACTGAGCGCGCCGGGCCGCCCAACTGCAGGGCTGCATGGAAGTAGTAGACGATCTGGGCCATGATCCGCGCCCAGTTGATCGAGTTCACTGCGACCAGGCGAGTGCCCTTGAGGAAGCCCTGGTCAGCGAAGCTGGCCTTGACCATTTCCTGGCAGTCGTCGAAGTTGCCTTCGATGGCGATGTTGTGGATGTTCTCGCCGAAGATGGTGGTCATCTGCCGACGCTGAACTTCCGACACCCGCTGGTGCGGGTGAAGAATGAAGATGTCGACGTTGTCGCAACGGCGGCAGCCTTCGATGGCCGCAGAACCGGTGTCACCACTGGTGGCGCCGATGATCACCACACGCTCGCCGCGCTTGGCCAGCACATGGTCGAGCAGACGGCCGAGCAATTGCAGGGCGAAGTCCTTGAACGCAAGCGTCGGGCCGTGGAACAGCTCCATCACCCACTCGTTGCTGCCCAGTTGGCGCAGCGGCGCGACCGCTGCGTGGGCGAACTCGCCGTAGGTTTCTTCAAGAATCTTCTTGAAATCGGTATCTTTGATGCTGCCGGTGACAAACGGGCGCATCACCCGGAAGGCCAGCTCGTGGTAAGGCAGGCCAGCCCAGGAGGCGATTTCTTCCTGGGTGAAACGCGGCAGGTTTTCCGGCACGTACAGGCCGCCGTCGCTGGCAAGGCCGGCCAGCAGGACGTCTTCAAAGTTCAGGGCCGGTGCCTGGCCGCGGGTACTGATGTAACGCATGACCTAAATCCTCTAACGCAAAAGACGGCTCAGTTGAGTTGTTCGACGCGGATACGCACCACGTTGCCGACCACATCCTGCAAGGCTTCCAGGGCGGTGATGGCGTCGTTCATGCGCTGCTCGATCACTCGGTGCGTGAGCAGGATCATTGGCACCAGGCCGTCCTGTTCCTCGACTTCCTTCTGCATGATCGACTCGATGTTGATGCCGCGCTCGGAGAGGATGCTCGCCACCTGGGCCAGCACACCCGGGTGATCCTTGGCCTGGATGCGCAGGTAGTAGGCGCTTTCGCAAGCTTCGATCGGCAGGATCGGGTGGGCCGACAGCGAGTCCGGCTGGAAGGCCAGGTGCGGCACGCGGTTTTCCGGATCGGAGGTCATGGCGCGAACCACGTCGACCAGGTCGGCCACCACCGACGAAGCAGTCGGCTCCATACCGGCACCAGCGCCGTAGAACAGGGTGGAGCCGGCCGCATCACCGTTGACCATCACCGCGTTCATCACGCCATTGACGTTGGCAATCAAGCGATCAGCCGGGATCAGCGTCGGGTGCACGCGCAGCTCGATGCCATTGGCCGTGCTGCGGGCCACGCCCAGGTGCTTGATGCGGTAGCCGAGCGCTTCGGCGTAGTTCACATCCGCAGTGGTCAGCTGGGTGATGCCTTCGGTGTAGGCCTTGTCGAACTGCAGCGGGATACCAAAGGCGATGGAGGCCAGGATGGTCAGCTTGTGCGCGGCATCGATGCCTTCGACGTCGAAGGTCGGGTCGGCTTCGGCGTAACCCAGGGCCTGGGCTTCGGCCAGCACGTTGGGGAACGCACGGCCTTTTTCGCGCATTTCGGTGAGGATGAAGTTGCCGGTGCCGTTGATGATCCCGGCCACCCAGTTGATACGGTTGGCCGAAAGGCCTTCACGGATCGCCTTGATTACCGGGATACCGCCGGCCACAGCTGCTTCAAAAGCGACGATCACGCCCTTCTCGCGCGCCTTGGCGAAAATCTCGTTGCCGTGCACGGCAATCAGCGCCTTGTTGGCGGTGACCACGTGCTTGCCGTTGTCGATGGCCTTGAGCACCAGCTCGCGGGCAATGGTGTAGCCGCCGACCAGCTCGATGACAATATCGATTTCCGGGTTCGTGGCGACCTCGAACACATCAGCGGTAATGGGGGTACCGGTAATCTGGCAATTCGGGTTTGGCGAACGCATGGCAATCTGTGCCACTTCAATACCACGCCCGGCACGGCGGGCGATCTCCTCGGCGTTACGCTGAAGTACATTGAAGGTACCGCCACCGACGGTCCCCAACCCACAGATGCCTACTTTGACCGGTTTCACTGTGAACTCCCCATGAAACGACCGGCTGGCAGCCGATCGTGAAACTGCCGTCACCCCAAGGCAACGGCTTTCGATTGAATTACTTGGCCAGGGCCAGCTTGGCCACTTGCGGCGCCGGCTGGTAGCCGGGAATTACCTGGCCGTTTTCCAGGACGATGGCCGGCGTGCCATTGACGCCGATCGACTGGCCCAGGGCGAACTGCTTGCCGACCGGGTTGGTGCACTTGGCAGCCTTGATTTCCTTGCCGTCGACCATTTTGTCCAGCGCCGCCTTGCGGTCGCTCGAGCACCAGACCGCCTGCAACTGCTCGTCACCCGGCGAGCCCAGGCCCTGGCGCGGGAAGGCGACGTAGCGCACTTCGATACCGCGACGGTTGAGCTCGGGCACTTCGGCGTGCAGCTTGTGGCAGTACGGGCAGGTGGTGTCGGTAAACACGGTGATGTGCGACTTGGTTTCGCCCTTGGCAGGATAAACCACCATCTCGGCCGCTGGAATGGCATTGATGGTCTTGGCGATGGCCTGCCGTTCGGTTTTCTCGGTCAGGTTGACCGGCTTGCCGTCCTGGATCTGGAACAGGTAGCCCTGCATGACGAACTGGCCGTCACCACTGGCATACAGCACCCGGCCGCCTTCGAGTTTGACTTCATACAGACCGTTGAGCGGGCTGCTGGCAACGCTGTCGACCGGCACCCCCAGCTCAAGGGACTGCAGGGTCTTGCGAATCGCCTGCTCGGCGTTGTCGGTGGCTGAGACAAAGGTACTGACCAGCGCCAGGGCGGCGGCGGCGAAAATCTGGGTCACGCGCATGGGAACTCCTGAAGGCGGACAGGGGCCGGATGCAGCACGCCCGTACTGAAAACGGGGTGTCATTGCAGCCCTCGGTGCAAACCGGTCAAGCCTAACACAGAAGGTCATCCATGACCGACCATGACGCGCCCGTCAAGCAGAGTCCTGCGCAACCCGGTTACTCGGGAAAGTACTGGCCGCGAACCGGCATCAACTCAGTCGATGATTGCTCGGGCTTGAGTTTCGCCTGCAGCCTTTGCGGATCAGCGGCAAAATCAAAGATGTTCACTTCAACGCCCCGTTCCCTGGCCTGATCCAGCTCTTCCAGCGCAACCGCTCCGCCTCCCATGGCCAGCAACTCGCCGTTTTTTTGGGCAGGGTAAAGTGTGTAGGAATACCCCTCGGCGTTTTTTACCTGCCAGGTATTGCCGGGATCCTCAACAAAGACCACGTTTTCTTCTTCAATCGCTACTCCCCAATCCTGCGCTGCCACAGAAACGATGCCGAGCAAAGTTACCTTTTCCTTCAGTTCAGCCTTGCCCTGCACCAACCCGTAGATCTCACCAATACCATCTTCGGTAGCGCCAATGACCACGTTGATACCGTCAGAATGCTTGGTCAGTGCCTCCCGGATGCATGTTTCAGCTTTCTCCAACATGCCTGCGGAGTCGGCATACCCAAGCCCCGAATAACCAACAAACACCAACGAGTAGCGGTCACCTAGCAGCGAATCCAATTGCCCGGTCACTGTATCGGCCACGGGCATCGTTGAAGAGGCGACAGCAGGCTGGGCGCTGAACTGGATCGATTGCGAAGTGCTCGACTTCGGTTCGTTGAACATCCGAACACTGGACAACGCATCTACTAGCATTTTACAAACCCATTGAGTGATAAAAAACTCAACACTACAGGCTCAACATGGGTCAATCTGTCAGAAAACACCGTTTATCCCCGCGGATGATGCTGCGCATGCAACTCCTGCAACCGCGCCCGCGCCACATGGGTGTAGATCTGCGTGGTCGACAGGTCGCTGTGGCCCAGCAGCATCTGCACCACCCGCAGGTCGGCGCCGTGGTTGAGCAGGTGGGTGGCGAAGGCATGGCGCAGGGTATGCGGTGACAGGCTCTTGTCGATTCCGGCCACCAACGCCTGGTGCTTGATGCGGTGCCAGAAGGTCTGGCGGGTCATCTGCTCGCCGCGCTGGCTGGGGAACAGCACGTCGCTGGGGCGCCCGCCCAGCAGCTCGTTACGGCCGTCGCGCAGGAAACGCTCGATCCACACCACCGCCTCTTCGCCCATAGGCACCAGGCGTTCCTTGCTGCCCTTGCCCATCACCCGCAGCACTCCCTGGCGCAGGTTGACCTGGTCCAGGGTCAGGCTGACCAGTTCGGTCACGCGCAGGCCACAGGCGTACAGCACTTCGAGCATAGCCCGGTCGCGCTGGCCAATCGGCTCACTCAGGTCCGGTGCCTGCAACAATGCCTCGACGTCAGCCTCCGACAGGGATTTGGGCAGCGGCCGCCCCAGTTGTGGCATCTCGACCTGCAGGGTCGGATCGATCCCGATCAGCTTTTCCCGCAGCAAGTAGCGATAAAAACCACGCACACCCGAGAGAAAACGTGCCGTCGAGCGAGGTTTGTAGCCCTGCGCCAGGCGCCAGGCCAGGTGATCGAGGATCAGTTCGCGCCCGGCGTTGGGCAGCTCGATGCCCTGCTCCTTGAGCCAGCCATTGAACAGTGCCAGGTCACTGCGGTAGGAATCACGGGTGTTGTCAGCCAGGCCCTTTTCCAGCCACAGGGCATCAAGGAACTGATCAATAAGCGGATGTTCGATAGCGGGCATGACAACTCTGCGGCGGGTGACGTAAACGAAAAATTGCCGCTAGTCTTCCATAACACTGCCAGCATAGGGAGCCCGAATGAACGAACAACAGATATTGCTGGCATTTGGCGGGATAGGGCTGGCGGCGCTGTGCTGCCAATGGCTGGCCTGGCGCCTGAAGCTACCGGCGATCCTGTTCCTGCTGCTCAGCGGCATTCTTGCCGGCCCCGTGTTGGGCTGGCTCGACCCACAAGCACTGTTCGGCCCGCTGCTGATGCCGCTGGTGTCGCTAGCGGTGGCGCTGATCCTGTTCGAAGGCAGCCTGACCCTGCACCTGTCGCAATGGCAAGACATCGGCAACGTGGTGCAACGCATGGTCACCCTCGGCGCGTTGTCGACCTGGTTGGTGATCACCCTGGCGACCCATTGGTTGCTGGGGTTCGACTGGTTGCTGGCAACTCTGTTCGGCACCCTGACCCTGGTCACCGGGCCAACCGTGATCATCCCGATGCTGCGGGTGGTGCGGCCCAAAGCGACGATTGCCAACATCCTGCGCTGGGAGGGCATCGTCATCGACCCGATCGGTGCACTGCTGGCGGTGGTGGTGTACAGCTTCATTATTGCCAGCGCCGCCGGGGATGGCTTGAGCCATAGCCTGCTGACCTTTGCCGGGGTGATTGCCTGCGGCAGTGCTTTTGGTGTCGCCGGTGGCTGGTTGCTCGGCCAGGTCATGCGCCACCAGTGGCTGCCGGAGTATTTGCACAACCTGGCGTCGCTGGCAGCAGTGCTGGGGATTTTCATTGCCGCCAACCAGGTGATGCACGAATCGGGGCTGCTGGCGGTCACCCTCATGGGCATGTGGCTGGCCAACATGAAAGGCGTGGACGTGCGGCAGATCCTGCACTTCAAGGAAAACCTCAGCGTGCTGCTGATCTCCGGGCTGTTCATCCTCCTGGCGGCGCGCCTGGACCTTGACGCCCTGATCGGCCTGGGCCCGGCGGTGCTGGCCTTGCTGCTGATCATCCAGTTCGTTGCACGGCCGCTGAACGTCGCGTTGTCGACCTTCGGCTCGCAATTGAACTGGCGCGAACGTGCCCTGCTCGCCTGGATCGCCCCGCGGGGCATCGTTGCCGCTGCGGTGTCGGCAATTTTTGCCATTCGCCTGCACGAGACCGGGCATCAAGGCGCTTTGTTGCTGGTGCCGCTGACCTTCGCCGTAATCATTGGCACTGTGGTGCTGCAGAGCGCCACCTCACGCCCCTTGGCGCGCCTGCTCAAGGTCGCGGAGCCGGCGCCCAGCGGCTTTCTGATCGTCGGCGCCAACCAACCGGCCCGGGCCATGGCCAAGGCGTTGCAGCAACTCGACTGCCGGGTGCTGCTCGCCGATTCCAGCTGGGAGAACATCCGCGCCGCGCGCATGGAGGGGTTGCCGACCTATTTCGGCCACCCTGCCTCGCAACATGCCGATGCTCACCTGGACCTGGTCGGGCTGGGCCATCTGCTCGGGCTGTCACCCGCAGGAGAGCTCAATACCCTGGCCTGCACGCGCTTTCATCATGACTTTGGTGCGCAGCGGCTGTTCGTCCTGGCCAGTGGCCTGGAGGCCAAGCGTAGCGACAAGCACCGGGCCAGCGACGAACACCGCGGGCAAACACTGGGGAGCCAGCCGCTGACCTATGGGCAGTTGGCTGCAATGCTGCACAAGGGCGCCGAGCTGTACAGCACCAACCTCACTGAAGGCTTTGCCTGGGCGGATTACCAAGCGCTGCATGGAGACCGGGCAAACGTGCTGTTTGCCCGCGATGGCAGTGGCTGGGTGCACGTGTTCGGACCAGACAGCGTGCTCAAGCCGGGGCCCGGCTGGACGTTGGTGGCGTTGGTTCAACCGCAGGAGGGAAGAAGCGGTTAGAAGCCTGGCAAAACGGGCACCGGGCGCTTGTCTTCATCGATGGCAACAAAGCTGAACAGGCCATGAATGGCCTTTTCGCGGCTGTCACAGCTCATGCTTTCGACAAACACCTCGACCTCGACCTTGAGGCTGGTGTTACCCACCGTGACTACTCGCCCGACCAACTCGACGATGGAGCCGGCGGCAATCGGGTGCTTGAAGTCGATACGGTCGGTCGACACCGTTACCAGCGGCAAACGACAAAAGCGTGTGGCGGCGATGAACGAGACTTCGTCCATCCAGGCCAGTGCGGTGCCGCCGAACAGGGTGTTGTGGTGGTTGGTGGTGGACGGGAATACCGCCTTGGTCACGCGGGTCACCGACAGTTCGGTGCGGCGTTCGATTTCCTGCTCTCTGGGGCTCATGGGCTTCACATAGGACGACAAAATTCAGACAACAAAAAAGCAGCCCGAAGGCTGCTTTTTTCGCATGGTGGCCGTAGCCACCGGTCAAGCTGTCCTCAGGACAGTTTTTCCTTGATGCGAGCGGCTTTACCGGACAGGTCACGCAGGTAGTACAGCTTGGCTTTACGCACGTCACCACGACGTTTCACGGCCAGGCTGTCGATTTGCGGGCTGTAGGTCTGGAAAGTACGCTCAACGCCAACACCGTTGGAGATCTTGCGAACAGTGAAAGCACTGTTCACACCACGGTTACGCTTGGCAATGACAACGCCTTCGAAAGCCTGCAGACGCGAACGATCGCCTTCCTTCACTTTCACCTGAACGACAACGGTGTCGCCCGGGGCAAAGGTCGGGATCTCTTTGGTCATCTGCTCTGCTTCGAGTGCAAGAATGATTTTGTTGGTCATGCTGTGCTCCTAAGGTAAACCAATTGGATTTACCATCGATACGTTAACTATCGTCCCGCTCACGGAGGTATTCCGCCAGCAGCTTCTTCTCTTCTCCAGAAAGTGAGCGACTTTCCAGAAGATCGACGCGTCGTTCATAGGTCCGCCCAAGGGACTGCTGTAAACGCCATCGCCGGATGTGTGCATGGTTGCCACTAAGCAACACGTCGGGAACACGCTGATCCGCATACACCTCAGGTCGGGTGTAGTGCGGGCAATCAAGCAGACCATCGGTGAAGGAGTCTTCCTCCGCCGAGTCCGCATGCCCTAAAGCTCCGGGCAGCAGCCGTGTAACCGCATCGATCAGGACCATCGCCGGCAGCTCGCCGCCAGACAGGACATAGTCTCCAATCGACCACTCTTCATCGACATGAGCCTCAATAAAGCGCTCGTCGATGCCTTCATATCGACCGGCTATCAGAATCAACGATTCGTGCTTCGCCAGGTCTTTGACCGCCGACTGAGTCAGCTTGCGGCCTTGTGGGCTCAGGTAAATCACCTTCGCCGCCTCTCCGGTTGCCTGCCTGGCATTCACCAGGGCGTCTTCCAGAGGCTTGATCTTCATCACCATGCCCGGACCACCGCCAAACGGCCGATCATCCACCGTGTGGTGACGATCTGTGGTGTAGTCCCGCGGGTTCCAGCAGGTCAGTTGCAACAACCCCTGTTTCACCGCGCGGCTGGTAATGCCGTACTCACTGATGGCCGAGAACATCTCGGGGAACAGCGTGATGACGTCTACGCGCAGGCTGGCCATTGCTTAGAAGTCCGCGTCCCATTCGACCCTCATTTCGCCTGCAACCAGATCGATCTTCAACACGCATTGCTCGGTATAGGGCAACAGGCGTTCTCGATCATCCAGGCTGCCCGCGCAGGGCTTGACCACCATTACATCGTTCGCGCCGGTCTCCAACAGGTGATCAATCTTGCCGAACAGCTGTTCGTCCTGATTGATGACTTTCAGACCCACCAACTGGTACCAGTAGTACTCGTCGGAAGACAGGTTGGGCAAAAGGCTTCGCGAGATACAAATCTCATAACCGCTCAGAAGACGGGCTTCATCACGATCGTCGAGGCCTTTGAGCTTGGCGACCAGGTCCTTTTGAGTGGAACGGCCACTGACCAGCTCTACCTGTTTTACCTTGCCTTCGTGCCAAAGCGTCCAGTTCGGGTAATCCAACAGGTTTTCAATCGGATCGGTAAAGGAAAAGACCTTCACCTCGCCGCGAACGCCGTGAACCGAAAAAATCTTGCCGACAACGATCAGGTCATCAGCTTTTTCTGGCGTCGCGTTCATACTGTTCAGGCAGCAGCCTTGGCAGCATCTTTCAGCAGTTTTGCAACGCGCTCGGATGGCTGTGCGCCAACGCTCAGCCAGTGAGCAACGCGGTCTTGCTTAACGGACAGGCGAACTTCCTGGCCACGAGCGATAGGGTTGAAGAAACCAACCTGCTCGATGTGCGAACCGGTAACCGGGTTACGCGAGTCGGTCACGGTCAGGGTGTAGAATGGGCGCTTTTTAGAGCCACCACGGGCAAGACGGATGGTTAGCATTGAACATCGTTCCTGTAGTCGGTGCTGCAAATCATAATGCACAGCGGGCACACGGGTGCCCGAAAGGCCGCATATTCTCAAGGAATACACGGACTTTTGCAAATGCCTTTTTACGCAGGGTAAAAAGGCCTGCCTGTCGATCTGCGGTTAGTGCCGCCTCTCTATAAAGGCAGCGTTGTCCCGCCGCGGCGGGATTCTGATCGGCGGCCCGTTTCCCGGCCACCGATCCGAATGGGGTTACAGCTTGGGCATGCCGCCGCCAGGCATCATGCCACCGAGGCCGCGCATCATCTTGGCCATGCCGCCTTTGGCAGAAAACTTCTTCATCATCTTCTGCATCTGTTTGTGCTGCTTGATCAGACGGCCGATATCCTGCACCTGGGTGCCGGAGCCGAGGGCGATACGGCGTTTGCGCGAACCGCTGATCAGCTCAGGGTCGCGGCGCTCGGCCGGGGTCATCGAGTTGATGATCGCTTCCATCTGCTTGAACTGCTTCTCGGCGGCGCCCTGGGCGCTGCCCATCTGGGCCAGGTTGACGCCGCCGATGCTCGGCAGCTTGTCCATCAGGCCGCCCAGGCCACCCATGTTCTTCATTTGTTGCAGCTGGTCGCGGAAGTCTTCGAGGTCGAAGCCCTTGCCCTTCTTCAGCTTCTTGGCCAGTTTGTCGGCCTTTTCCTTGTCGAGGGTCTGTTCGGCCTGCTCGATCAGGCTGAGCACGTCGCCCATGCCCAGGATTCGCGAAGCGATACGGTCCGGGTGGAACGGTTCGAGCGCTTCGCTCTTCTCGCCCATACCGATGAACTTGATCGGCTTACCGGTGATGGCGCGGACCGACAGCGCAGCACCTCCACGGGCGTCACCGTCGACCTTGGTCAGGATCACACCGGTCAATGGCAGCGCATCGCCAAAGGCCTTGGCCGTATTGGCGGCGTCCTGACCGGTCATGGCGTCGACCACGAACAGCGTCTCGATCGGCTTGACCGCAGCGTGCAGGTCCTTGATCTCGGTCATCATCTCGGTGTCGATGTGCAGACGACCGGCTGTGTCGACGATGACCACGTCGATGAACTTGAGCTTGGCTTCGCGAATCGCCGCTTCAGCGATGGCCACCGGCTTCTGGCTGATGTCCGACGGGAAGAAGGTCACGCCGATGTCGCTCGCCAGGGTTTCCAGCTGCTTGATCGCCGCCGGACGGTAGACGTCGGCCGACACCACCATCACGCTCTTCTTCTTGCGCTCCTTGAGGAATCGCGCCAGCTTGCCGGCGGTGGTGGTCTTGCCCGCGCCCTGCAGACCGGCCATCAGCACCACCGCAGGCGGCGCGGCATTGAGCGCCAGGTCTTCGTTGGCCGCGCCCATCAGGCCTTCGAGTTCGGCCTGGACGATCTTCACGAACGCCTGGCCCGGAGTCAGGCTGCGCGACACCTCGGTGCCGACCGCACGCTCCTTGATCTTGTTGACGAAATCCTTGACCACCGGCAGGGCGACGTCAGCCTCGAGCAACGCCATGCGCACTTCACGCAGGGTGTCTTTGATGTTGTCTTCGGTCAGCTTGGCCTTGCCGGTGACATGGCGCAGCGTCTGTGACAGACGGTCGGTCAGGTTTTCAAACATGGTGATCCTTTCGGGCTCCGTAGAACCGAGGTTTATCAGCTGCCTCTGGCGTATTCGGCCGGCCTTGGGCAGGGGCAGGCCGGCGATTATAACGAAGACTTGGCCCAGCGCACACCATGCCGTCGGCTGGCAGTCTTCCTAGGCGGGCGCGATCTATGCCAAACTCATTCCCTTTCGGGCTTGCCTAACAGGACTTATGCTCCCCTTGTCACCCAGCTTGCTACCCAATCTCATCGCCGCCTGCCTGTATGCCGCCGCGACCTTCTATCAAGGCTCGCGCCTGGCTAAAGGCACCAAGGCCGACAAACGCCTGCTTGGCCTGCTTGGCGCGCTGGCGGTCATTGCCCAGGGCACTGCGCTGTGCTGGCAACTGCTCACGCCCCTGGGCCTGAGCCTGGACTTTTTCAGTGCCGCCAGCCTGATCGCCACTGCGGTGATCGCCCTGACCCTGCTGGCCTGCCTGCGCATCCCGGTGGAGAACCTGCTGCTGTTGCTGTTCCCGCTGGGCATGGCCACGGCCCTGATCTCCCAGTTCGCGCCGCCCGGCACGGTGCCATTGATCAACGAACAGCCAGGCATCCTCGCACACATCCTGCTGTCGATCCTGGCCTATGGCATGTTCACCATCGCGGTGGTCCAGTCTTTGTTGTTGCTGTTGCAGGATCACCAGCTCAAGCACAAGCACCCCTCAGGGCTGATCAAGAACTTCCCGCCACTGCAAACCATGGAAAGCTTGCTGTTCGGCTTCCTCTGGGCCGGTTGGGGCCTGCTCTCGCTGTCGCTGATCTCCGGCTGGCTGTTCCTCGACAACCTGTTCGCCCAGCACCTGGTGCACAAGACCCTGCTGGCGTGCCTGGCCTGGATCGTCTTCAGCGTGCTGTTGTGGGGCCGCACCCGCCTGGGTTGGCGCGGGCACAAGGCGATCCGCTGGACCCTGGCCGGTTTCTGCCTGCTGATGCTGGCCTACTTCGGCAGCAAGCTGGTACGCGAATTCATCCTGCACATCTGACGGGCGCAGCTAAATGGACGTTCTGCCGTTAGGACCGCTACTGGGCGTATTGGCACTGGCACTGCTCTGGTCGGCGCTGTTCACGGCGGTGGACGCCGCCCAGCAACAGCTTAATAGCGCGCGACGCAACAGCCAGACCGGCGAACACCCCGAACTTGCTGTCAGCCCCCAGGCCCTGGTGCTGTGCTCGACCCTGGGCAAACTGCTGGTACTGGCCCTGGCCTGCCTGCTGGGCCAGCGTTACAACGGCGAGCACGGCTTCTGGCTGGCCGGCCTGGGCGCCGCAGCGCTGCTGCTGATCAGCGCCGAATACCTGCCACGGCAACTGGCCCGACGCAACCCGCAGGCCTTCATCGGCCTGGGCAACAGCCTGCTCAAGGTGCCCCTCAAGCTGCTGCACCCCCTGGCCTGGCTACTCGATGGCTGTGCGCGCCTGCTGCTGCGTCCGTTTCGCGTTCAAAGCCATGCAGTGGCCGTGCACGAAAACGACGATAGCGACAGTTACGCCGACGACCTGCCGGACGCCTCACGCAGCCTGAACCTGCCCGAAAGCCTGCTGGCACTGGACAAGATCACCGTCAATGACATCCTGGTGCCACGCAACGATGTCGACGGCATCAACCTTGATGACCCGATCGAGGTGATCATCGAACAGTTGATCATCAGCCGCCACACCCGCCTACCAGTCTTCCACAGCGACATCAATCAGGTCGAGGCAGTCCTCAACACCAAGCTGATCAGCCACCTGCTGCCAAAGGCCGAGCTGACCCGCGAAGCACTGCAAGCGGCCTGCTACGAACCCTACTTCGTCCCGGAAAGCACCCCGCTGCAGCTGCAATTGCTGAATTTCCACAAACAGCAGCGGCGCCTGGGAGTGGTGGTTGACGAGTACGGCGAAGTGCTCGGCATCGTCACCCTGGAAGACATTCTCGAAGAAATCGTCGGCGAATTCGAAGACGAACACAGCCTCGCCAACCCGCATATTCACCCCCAGGCGGACGGGCGCTTCGTCATCGAAGGCAACGTATCGATCCGTGAACTCAACCGCACCTTGGGCTGGCACCTGCCCAGCGACGGGCCGAAAACCCTCAACGGCCTGGTCACCGAAGCCCTGGAAAGCATCCCGGCCAGCGCGGTATGTCTGAAAATCGGCCGATATCGCCTGGAAATCCTCGAAACCGAAGACAATTGTGCCAGCCGCATACTGGTCTGGACGCTCAAGCGCTAGCTATACTGCCATCACGCTTACCCAGCCCCGGCCGTCTCGCCCGCCAACCGCACCGGCGTCACACGGCAAGTCATGACTGAACATTGCGCGCAATAGCGGTACTGGTTCACACCCCGAACCTTGCCCGCGCCCGCCCCTATCCCCAAAAGGCGTATGTTCTGTCACGCGACCATAACAATTCGCTTCGGCGCACGCGTTTGCCTGCCTGTTCAAACAGGTTGGGGCCATGCCCATGGAGCAATCGACTGTCAGGGATAACTGTATGACAACCAGCAGCACCTATTCCGATACCACCCAGGCCAGCCCCGGCAATTCGCCGGCACGGGTCGCCACGGCCAGCTTCATTGGCACCGCCATCGAGTTCTACGACTTCTATGTGTACGCCACCGCGGCGGCGCTGGTGATCGGCCCGGTGTTCTTTCCGCAGACCTCCGGCACCGCACAGATGCTCTCGGCGTTCCTGACCTTCGGCATCGCCTTTCTCGCCCGCCCCCTGGGTTCGGCGCTGTTTGGCCACTTTGGCGACCGGATCGGCCGCAAATCGACCCTGGTGGCTTCGCTGCTGCTGATGGGTGTGTGTACCACCCTGATCGGTGTGTTGCCCGGCTACGACAGCATTGGTGCCTGGGCACCGATCCTGCTCTGCGTACTACGTTTCGGCCAGGGCCTGGGCTTAGGCGGTGAATGGGGCGGCGCCGCACTGCTGGCCACCGAGAACGCACCCAAGGGCAAGCGCGCCTGGTTCGGCATGTTCCCGCAACTGGGGCCTTCCATCGGTTTTCTGGCGGCCAATGGCCTGTTTCTGGCCCTGGCCATGCTCCTGAGCGACGAGCAGTTTCGCAGTTGGGGCTGGCGCATCCCGTTCCTGCTCAGCGCCGCGCTGGTCATGGTCGGCCTGTACGTACGCCTGAAGCTGGAAGAGACGCCGGTCTTCGCCAAGGCCGTGGCCCGTCATGAGCGGGTAAAAATGCCAGTGGTCGAGCTGTTCGCCCAGTACTGGGCCCCTACTCTGCTGGGGGCTGGGGCGATGGTGGTGTGCTATGCGCTGTTCTACATCTCGACGGTGTTTTCGCTCAGCTACGGCGTCTCGACCCTGGGCTACAGCCGCGAGACCTTCCTCGGCCTGCTGTGCTTTGCGGTGCTGTTCATGGCCCTGGCCACGCCATTGTCGGCCTGGCTCAGCGACCGCTACGGACGCAAGCCGGTGCTGATCGTCGGCGGCGTGCTGGCGATTGCTTCAGGCTTTACCATGGAGCCGCTGCTGACCTCGGGCTCGACCACCGGCGTGGCGCTGTTCCTGGCCATTGAACTGTTCTTGATGGGCGTGACCTTCGCCCCGATGGGGGCGTTGCTGCCTGAGCTGTTCCCCACCCACGTGCGCTACACCGGAGCATCGGCGGCCTATAACCTGGGCGGGATTGTCGGCGCCTCGGCGGCGCCCTTCTTTGCCCAGAAGCTGGTGGCGATGGGCGGTTTGAGCTGGGTCGGCGGGTATGTGTCAGCGGCGGCTGTGCTGAGCCTGATTGCGGTGTTGTGCCTGAAAGAGACCCGACACACAGAGCTCTGACAAGCGGGGCTGCTATGCAGCCCATCGCTGGCAAGGCCAGCTCCCACAGGGTCCATTGTGGGAGCCGGCCTTGCCGGCGATGGGCTGTAGGCTTAGAACTCTACCTTGACCGCTTGAGAAGCACGGGTCGCCTTGGCCCGGGCGGCTTCGATCGACTCGTCACGGGCCAGGCACACGCCCATGCGCCGCTGGCCATTGACCTCAGGCTTGCCGAACAGGCGAATCGCGGTATCCGGCTCGCTCAGGGCCGCACCCAGGTTGGCGAACGCGGTCTGCTGCGACTGGCCTTCAACCAGGATCACCGCCGAAGCCGACGGCCCGAACTGGCGAATCAGCGGGATCGGCAAGCCGAGGATCGCCCGCGCATGCAGGGCAAACTGCGACAGGTCCTGGGAGATCAACGTCACCAGGCCAGTGTCATGTGGGCGCGGCGAAACTTCGCTGAACCACACCTGATCGCCTTTGACGAACAGCTCGACCCCGAACAAACCACGGCCACCCAGCGCCTCGGTAACCGCCTTGGCCACCCGCTCGGACTCGGCCAGGGCCACCGGGCTCATGGCCTGCGGCTGCCAGGACTCTTGGTAATCGCCCTTCTCCTGACGGTGACCGACCGGTGCGCAGAAGGTGGTACCGCCGACATGACGCACGGTCAGCAGGGTGATTTCGTAGTCGAAGTCGATAAAGCCCTCGATGATCACCCGGCCCTTGCCGGCACGCCCGCCTTCCTGGGCATAGTCCCAAGCCTGCTGCACATCATCGCTGCTGCGCAGCAGGCTCTGGCCCTTGCCCGACGAGCTCATCACCGGTTTGACCACGCACGGAAAGCCCAGGTCTTCGACAGCCTTGGAGTACTCCTCGAAGGTATCGGCGAAATGATAGGGCGAGGTCGGCAGGTCGAGTTCTTCGGCGGCCAGGCGACGAATTCCTTCGCGGTTCATGGTCAACTGCGCGGCACGGGCGGTCGGCACCACGGTGAAACCTTCGTTCTCCAGCTCGACCAGGGTCGCGGTGGCAATGGCTTCGATTTCCGGAACGATGTAGTGCGGTTTCTCGGCCTCGATCACGGCCCGCAGGGCTGCGCCGTCGAGCATGTTGATCACGTGGCTGCGATGGGCCACCTGCATGGCCGGGGCATTGGCGTAACGGTCCACGGCAATCACTTCAACGCCCAGGCGTTGCAGCTCGATCACTACTTCCTTGCCCAGCTCGCCGCAGCCACATAGCAGTACGCGGGTCGCGGTCGGCGACAATGGGGTTCCGATACGGGTCATTTCAGGTCCTCAGAGGGAAGAACATCCTGGGCCGCCCCGTACTCGGTGCAACCCGGTGAAAAGGAGCGCCATTTTACATGAACTGCAGTCGCCGGCCTTAGCCGGTGACCACACGCTTGCGCACACGCCAGGCCATGGCCAGCCAGACCACGGTCACCCCGGCGAATTTCGAAGCTAGGGCAGTGCCGACCACGATTGGCGTCAGGGCACCGATCATGCCGAAGAAGATAAAGGTGTCGACCGGGATGCTCAGCGCTGAACTCAACCACAAGCGATCGTGCAACGGCCGCTTGGTGATAGTGAACACCAGCCAGTCAATCAGCTCGGACACAGCAAAGGCGCTGGCACTGGCCAGGGCGATGGCCGGCTCCGAGGTGATGTACGACAGCACCAGGGCCGCCAGCATGGCCACCAGCGCACCATGGCCGAAGCGGGTCTGGACCATGTCGCGCAGAATGAACACCAGCCCGCCCCAGGCGGACCAGATGACGTCCAGGTGCGGGGCACTGGAGAAAGCGTAGTTGATCAGCACTACGCTGCTGATATAGGCAATCAGAAAGAACATGGGGTCAACCGCTGGGCAAGCGCTACAGGGTACTGCAGCGACTGCCGGCGGCCAAGAGGCGGATCATGCGCCGACGCTGAACATCAGCCCGGCAGCCACCGCGCGCTCATGGCACAGCTTGAGCACCTGACGGCGCTCGCTGTTATCCATCCGCCCCCAGCGGGTGATTTCGGCCGCCGTACGCTGGCAGCCGGTGCAGATGTCGGCATCGTCCAGCGCGCAGATCTGCACGCAGGGCGAGGCTACCGGGCGTTCAGGCGTGCTCATCAATCCTCCTGCGGGGCCAGATCACGAGCGTAGCGCTCGGCGTTGTGTACGTAGTGGGCGGCGCTGGCCTGGAGCATGCTTTTCTGCGCCTCGGTCAGCTCGCGCACCACCTTGCCCGGTGAGCCCATGACCAGTGAGCCGTCGGGAATCTCCTTGCCTTCGGGGATCAGCGTGTTGGCGCCGATGATGCAATATTTGCCGATTCGCGCACCGTTGAGGATCACCGCATTGATGCCGATCAGGCTGTAGTCGTCGACCGAGCAACCATGGAGCATGGCGTTATGCCCGACGGTCACCCCCTTGCCCAGGGTCAGTGGTGAGCCCATGTCGGTGTGCATCACCGTGCCGTCCTGGACGTTGCTGTTCTCGCCGATGTCGATCAGTTCGTTATCGCCGCGCAGCACCGCACCGAACCAGACGTTGGCCCCCGCCTGCAGGCGTACCTTGCCGATCAGCGTGGCAGTCGGCGCAACCCAGCTGCGCGGATGGGTCTCGACCCGCAGGTCGCCCAGACGGTATTTCATGCGTGGTTCCTCACGGTGTGGCGTGGCCGGCGGGTGCTCCCGCTCAAATAGGGGTAAAGCGCTCAGGCGGCTGATGCAGGCTGATGTTGGCATCGTAAAGCAAGTTGACCAGCTCGACGATCATGATCGCCGACAGGCCCCAGATCTTGTACTCGCCGTAACGGTAGCTGGGCACGTACCAACTGCGGCCCTGGTAGTCGATACGGTGGGTATGGTCACGCGGGTCCTGGCGGAAGAACGCCAGGGGCACGGTAAACACCGCGGCGATCTCGGCATCGTTGGCCTGGTACTCGACAAAGTCCGGGATCAGGCCGACGAAAGGCGTTACCTTTAAACCATGCAGGGAGATCAGCGGGCTCAACGGACCGATGACTTCTACCAGCCCAGGTGGCAGGCCGATCTCTTCTTCGGCTTCGCGCAGGGCGGTAAAGATCAGGTCGGGATCCTCTGGGTCGCGCCGCCCACCCGGGAACGCCACCTCGCCACCGTGGGTCGACAACCCCTTGGCGCGCAGGGTCAACACCAGTTCGGGCTCTTCGCTGCGCGTGATGGGCAATAACACCGCGGCCTCGGGAAAACGTCGGTCCGTCTCCAGGGTACTCGGCGTATGACTGCTTACGCGGCGAAGAAGCTCGTCCAGCATTGCTCTCTCTCGATTCCAAAGCCTGCCCTGCATCATGCACCAAAGCCGCGAGCCGCCCAAGCCCCCGGGGAAACCCCGGCACCGATCCCGCTTGCAGCCCCGCTGAGAGTGGCGCCAAGATAGGCGCACCTAACAGGAATAAAAGCATGAAATTCTGTAGCGCGTGCGGCAATCAGGTAATTCAGCGCATTCCCGAGGGCGATAGCCGCCTGCGTTATGTCTGCGATCACTGCCAGACCATTCATTACCAGAACCCCAACATCGTCGCCGGGGTGCTGCCGACCTGGGGCAGCCAGGTGCTGTTGTGCCGCCGCGCAATCGAACCGCGCCGCGGCTATTGGACCTTGCCCGCAGGCTTCATGGAGAACGGCGAGACCGTGGAACAAGCCGCGCGCCGGGAAACCATCGAGGAAGCCTGCGCCCGTGTCGGCGAAGCCGCTCTTTACCAGCTGTTCGACCTGCCGCACATCAACCAGGTCCATGTGTTCTTTCGCGCAGAACTGGCCGACCTGGACTTCGCCGTCGGCGTCGAGAGCCTGGAAGTGCGGCTTTTCGACGAAAGTGATATCCCGTGGGACGAGCTGGCTTTCCGCACCGTCAGTCGTACCCTAGAATGCTATTATCGTGACCGCATCGAGCAGCGCTTCCCGATTGGCAACGAATGCCTTTCACCCATGCTCGTCTGGCCACCCAACACCTAGCTTCTTCAGGGATATCGTTTCATGCGCTGGTTGCTTGCCCTTTTCTGCCTCAGTGTGGCTTCGATGTCCCAGGCGGGTTTCACCGAAACCATCATCACCCGGCCGGTCGACAAGACCGCGCCTTCACCGCTGCAACCGCAAGCACCCAAGCCTGCGATGATCGAAAAGATCCTGGTGATCAAGTCCGAACGGCGCCTGCAACTGATCAGCGCTGGCGCGCCGCTCAAGACCTACCGCATCTCCCTGGGCAAGCAGCCCAAGGGCGCCAAGCTGCGCGAAGGCGACAAGCGCACCCCTGAAGGCTTCTACTGGATCGACTGGCGCAAACAGAGCGACCGCTACAACCTGGCCATGCACGTGTCCTACCCGAACATCACCGACGCCGCCCGCGCTCGCAGCGAAGGCGTACCGCCAGGCGGAATGATCATGATTCACGGCACACCGTTGAGCGAAGAATATCCCGAAGAGGTGTTCCACACCCTGGACTGGACCGAAGGCTGTATTGCCATGACCAACCGCGACATGCGCGAGGTGTGGAACATGGTGCCAGATGGCACCATGATCGAGATCCGCCCCTGAGGCCACTCACCACTTCAGCGTGCGGCTCAACCCAGATTGATCGGGTTTGAGCCATTGGCCACTTTGCAGCAGCGGCGCCAAGGTCGCACCGGGCTCTACAACTCCCTGCAAACGCCCGCGTCTTTGCATCAGGTCGGCATCCAGACTGAACTGATGCTGGCCCTGAAGTTGCAATTGCGCCAACAAGTGCAGCCCAGTCGAGCAATCGATGCGCACTTGGCTGGCGCCCAACGACAGCGACCAGGGTGACACCAGGATCAGCTCGGCCGCACCAATCGCCCCCTCGCCCACCCGGCATCGGCCACCGCTACCTTGAACATCAACCCGCCCCCTCCACGCCCCGCTCAACCGGTAGTTTGAAGGCTCTGTGGCGATTACGCCCAAAGGCTCGACACGCGCTTGCCAGTCCCATGGCCAGCCGGCCAGCCTGACCTGCCAATCCTGACCTTGAAAGCCAATGTTCAGCCGTGCCTGCAAACGCCAGGGTTGCCAGTGCCAGGCGACCGGTCCCACCTGCCCGATACGTTGCGCCTGGCCTTGCCACAGGCTACCGGAAACGCCCTGGGCGGCCACCGGTTTGAGTAACCAGCTGGCCGGCAGTTCGACCAGCAAGGTCAGTGAGAACACCAGGGCAACCCAGGCCGCGCGCCTCATCGTTGCAGCACCAGTTGGAAGTCCATGCCCGACTCAGTGTGTTCAAGGGCCCAGCTCAGCGGCTGCGCGCCTTCGCCCTGCAAGACCAGCACCCAGTTCTGCAGCGCCTGCTCATCCGCGGCACGGCCCTTTATCTGCCAACTGCCAGCTTGCGGTAGCACCTCGCTCAGCACAACGCTACCCGCCTGCGCCGACTGCTGCAGGCGCTCGACGCCGAGCCCGGCCTCAGCCTGCAAGCCTACTGCAGAGCGGGCCAGGGCCTGCCATTGCTGCGCGTCCTGCCAGCGTGCCGAACCTTCGCGAAACACCAGCATCAGCAGCAAGCCTGCGATCATTGCCCAAGCCGCCGGCATCAGCCAACGGCGCTGCGCCCACTCCCTCATGAGGCCGCTCCCAGGTCGAAGACCAGTTGCAGTTCGCGGGCAACGGCAGTGGCTTCGACCTTGAGGTCGAGCTGGCCGGCAATGCTCTGCCAGGTATCGATGTCTGGCGGCTGATCGCCGTGCAAACGCATGCGCAAGCGTTGCCCGTCAAAACCACTGGCGACCAGATGCCAGGCTGGGCGCGATTGCAGCCACTGCTCCAGTGCCAGTTGCACCTGTGCTATCTGACGCAGGTGCAAGCGCTGGCTATCTTGCGCCTGGCGCAAGCGCTTGAGGGCCTGGGCTGCCTGTCGCGGCGAATCGACCGGGCCCGTTACCGCCACCACCTGCGCCTTGTACAGTGCATTCTGGCGCCATTGCTGGGTCAGCCACAGTCCACTGCAGAGCATGCCCAGCACCATGCACGCGGCAAGCAGTCGCCAATGGCCGCGGGCGATGGACAGCTGCAAGCGGCGCGGTGCACGCAACTCGAACAGGCTGGGCAGACGCTCCAGTACGGCCAAGCGCGGCGGCCAGTTGCCCTCGAACGCTTGGCATTGCAGGCTTGGCCAGGGTGCCGGCAGGTTCGCCCCCAGCGCGGTTGGCCAGGCCAGCCAGTGCTGACGTGCTTGCGCGGTCGCACCCTTGCACAGCAACAGCTCGGTACTGCGCTGCCAGCACAGCGCAGTGCCCGCCGGGGTCTCGGGCAACAACTGAAACTCGGCCCAGCAGCGCTCCACATTCAGCCCCCAATCCGCGCATTGTGCCAACCACTGTTCCAGCAGCGCCCGATCAACGCTGACCAGTTCCAGTTGCGTACCTTGGCGTGACACACAACCGCAGCGGATGGACTCGGCCGGCTGCAGCAAACGCTCTTCGAGCAACAATGGCCACTCTTCACGTTTCAAGCCTGGTGGCGCCGGTAATTGACAGTGACTGCACTGCTGCCCCGGCAGAATCAGTGCCACGCGCATGCCTGCGCGACAGGGCGGCGGCCCCTCACCCTCCTCACGCACCTGACCGCCCTCCAGTAGCCAGTTCCAGCGCGACGGTTCAGGGCCAGGGCGCAGCAAAAGCCATGTGCTCGGCCTGGGTGATTGCCAGCGCTCAAGCCATTTCATCAAGGTGCCTCCGGCAGGGCGAAGGTACAGACATAAGGTGCTCCATCACGCTTGAACTCAAGCCGCACGCCGCGATCCGGGGCGGAGCGCTCGGTAGAAGGAAAGGCCAGCCAACGGCCCGATTGAAAGAACGCGAAGCTCGGCGCCGTGACCTGATCGAGTTGATCGCGTTCACGCCACTGCGGTTTACCCACCGCATACAGGTCGGCGGAGGTTTCCAGCAGCAGCCGTTGCCCACGCGCGTCGTAACTCAGGCGTTGGCGCTGCAGACGCGAACCGCCTTCGGCTTGCGGCCAGGCACTGCGGGCCACCCATTGCAATTGCAAGGCGGCGGGTTGCCAGTCCAGCCAGTTGATTGCCAGTGGCAGGCGCTGCTCGTAGAGCTGACGCAGCACCGTGACGTCGAAACGTCGCTCCAGGGCCAGGCAGAAGTTCAGCACCGGCGAGGCCTGGGCAGGTTGCTCCAGCCGCTCCCTGACCCCAACCCAGGCATTGACCAGCGCCGCCAGCAAGATCCCCAGTACGGCGGTCAGGGCCAGGGCGACCAGCAGTTCGAGCAGGGTCAGGCCCCGCTGACGGCGCTTCATGGCCGCACCAGAAAGATTCGGTACTGGCCGAGCGGGTCACGTCCGTCACGGTCGCCGAACAGGCGCAACTCCCCTCGACGCAGATTTCGCACCCCGGTCGAAGCCAGTTGCAATTGCCAATGACATTGGCCGTCGCCCTGCTGCAGTTGCCCGGTGCTGGAGCTCTGCATCGGCCAGTACCGCTCCACGGTGAAACGCGCTTGCAGCTCGCGGGCACAGAACACCCCGAGGCGATGCTGCTGCACGCTCTGCTGTACGGCCAGGCGTTGGCGCAGCACCTGGCTGGTCATGATCGCCAGGGCGGCGGCGATCCCCAGGGCCACGGTCACTTCGAGCAGGGTAAAGCCCCGCTGGCCCGCTTTCACAAGGGCGACCTGCGCAGTTGACCATCGCTGCTCCACTGCCAACGCTCGCTGCCATCTGGCCAGTGCCAGTTCAACACGGCGCTGCGCTCAACGCCCGAGGGAGTAAACACCCAGCGTGGTTCCTGGCTGTTGGCCCAGTCCACCTGCAACGCCTGCGGCCAGTCCCCCAGCGCGACCTTTTCTGCCTGCCAGCGGGCATTGACCCAACGGACAAACTCGGGCCGGTTGCCACTCCAGCGCAGGCCGCGAATCTCGCCGCCATGCCGCGCCAGTTCAGCCTGCTGCCGGCTGGCACTGGCCAGGCGCTCAAGGGCCTGCTGCAGCGGCGCCTTGCCAGTGTCGAGCCAGGCAATGCTCAAGGCACTCATGAGCCCGGCGATCAGCAGCACCACCAGCATTTCCAACAAGGTAAAACCACGCTCACCGCGCATGCCTAGAGTTCCCAGTTACCCAGGTCGGCCTCGATACCTTCGCCACCCTCGACGCCGTCGGCGCCCAGCGAATAGATATCGATGCGCCCGTGCTGGCCTGGCGCCCGGTACTGATACGGCGTGCCCCATGGGTCCTGCGGCAGGCGACGAATGTAGCCATCGGCGCGCCAGGCCCGTGGCAGCGGTTCGAGCGAAGGCTTGCTGACCAGCGCCGACAGCCCCTGCTCGGCGGACGGAAAGCGCAGGTTGTCGAGGCGGTACATGTCCAGCGCCTGCTCCAGGGTCGACAGGTCGGCCATGACCTTCTGTTTCATGGCCTTGTCCTGGCTGCCAAGCACGCTGGGCGCGACCACGGCGATCAACAGGCCGATGATGAAGATCACCACCATGATTTCCATCAGGGTAAAGCCGCGCTGACGCGCACGTGGGCTGTGCATGGTCTTGCTCCTTTTCAAAGTGTCAGTCCCTGGTTGAGCTGCATGATCGGCAACAGCACGGCGAGGACGATGAACAGCACCACCGCGCCCATCACCAGGATCATCAGCGGCTCGAACAGCGCCATGGAGCTATCGACCTGGCGGGCGAAGCCACGCTCCTGGTTGTCGGCGACCCGTTCGAGCATGTCCGGCAAAGTGCCGCTGGCCTCGCCGCTGGCGACCATGTTCAGCAGCAACGGCGAAAAATGACCGCTGGCATCCAGTGCCCGGTGCAGGCTGACGCCGCCTTGCACCTCGCTGCCAACCCGTTGCAGGGCCAGGTGGATACGCCGGTTGTTGACCGTGGCCGTGGCCACTTGCAGGGCTTCGAGCAATGGCACGCCGCTGCCGGCCAGAATCGCCAGGCTGCGCGACAAGCGTGCGCTCTCCAGCACCGCCAGCAGCGCGCCAACCCGGGGCAGGCGCAGCAGCAGATCATCGCGGCGCAAGCGCCAGTGCGGGCGGCGCAACAGCCAGGCACCGAGCACCGATGCCCCTCCCAAAAAAAACAACAGCCAGGGGCCGACCAACACCAGCAGGTCGCTGATGCCGATCAGCAGCGAGGTGATCCACGGCAGGCTCTGCCCGGAGTGAGCAAACTGCTCGGTGAGTTTGGGCACCACGAACGTCATCAGGCCGACCACCACCGCCAGCGACACGCCCATCAGTACACAGGGGTAGATCAGGGCCGTACGAGCCTTGTGCTGCTGGCGCTGGACCTGTTCCAGGTGCTCGGCCAGGCGCTCCAGCACCTGGGCCAGGCGCCCGGAGCGCTCGCCGGCCTCGACCAGCGCGCAATACAAGCCGGAAAACAGGCCACCCTGGCGCGCAAGACTGCGGGCCAGGCTCAGGCCTTCGGCGAGGGATCCACGCACGGCCACCAGCAGGTTGCGCAAGGCCGGCTCCACCAACTGCCGCTCGAGGGTCGCCAAGGCATCCACCAGGGGGATGCCGGCACCGGTCAGGGTTGCCAGTTGCCGGGTCAGTTCGCACAACTGGGCGCGGCTGACCCTCTGGCGTCGCGGCTGCGCATTGCCAGCCTCGTGGCGCTGCAACTGGCGAGCGAACAATCCCTGCTCGCGCAGCAACTGCCGCGCATGGCGCTCGCTGTCGGCCTGGATACTGGCCTTGCGCGTGCGCCCACCGAGGTCCACGGCCTGGTAACGAAAGGTCGGCATGGCTTAGCCCTGCACCGCGCGCAGCACTTCGGCAAGGCTGGTCTGCCCCTGGCGCAGGCACTCGCTGGCCATGCCGGCGAGGCTTTGCCGACGCCCATTCAAGTGTTCCTGCATCGCCACCTCACTGGCGCCGTCGTAGAGCAGGCCGATCAACCCGGCGTCCAGTTCGATGAACTCGTAAAGGCCGAGCCGGCCGCGATAGCCCGTGCCTTGGCACTGTTCGCAACCGACCGCATGAAAGCTCTGGCTCAGGCCAGCCAGTTCAGGCCACAGCTGACGCTCGGCGGCTTGCAACGGTTGTGGCCTGGCACAGCTGCACAGGCGCCGTACCAGGCGCTGGGCCATCACACCGCGCAGGCACGAGGCGATAAGAAAAGGTTCGATACCCATGTCGCGCAAGCGCGTCACCGCGCCCACGGCGCTGTTGGTGTGCAGGGTCGACAGCACCAGGTGACCGGTAAGGCTGGCCTGCACGGCGATCTGCGCGGTCTCGCGGTCACGGATCTCGCCGAGCATGATCACGTCCGGGTCCTGGCGCAGGATCGCCCGCAGGCCGGTGGCGAACGTCAGCCCGGCGCGCGGATTGATTGCGGTCTGGCCGATGCCGGCAATGGCGTACTCGACCGGGTCTTCCACGGTCAGGATATTGCGGCTACCGTCATTGAGGCTGTTGAGGCTGGCGTACAGGGTGGTGGTCTTGCCCGAACCGGTCGGCCCGGTGCTCAGGACAATCCCGTTAGGCCGCGCCAGGCACGCGCGCAGGCCCTGCTCCACCGCCGCCGGCATGCCCAGGTTGGCCAGCGCCAGCAGGCTCGCCTGCTTGTCGAGCACGCGCATCACCACCCGCTCGCCGTGAATACCTGGCAGGGTCGAGACCCGCACGTCCACTTCGCGCCCGGCCGAGCGCAGGGTGATACGGCCATCCTGGGGCTGGCGCTTCTCGGCAATATCCAGCCGGGCCATGACCTTGATCCGCGACACCAGCATCGCCGACAACGCCCGGGGCGGACGCAGCACTTCGCGCAGATGGCCATCGACGCGCAGACGCACCACCAGGCTCTGCTCGAAGGTCTCGATATGAATGTCCGAAGCCTGCAGACGCAGCGCCTGGGCGAACAGGCCGTTGATCAGGCGGATCACCGGGGCTTCGTCGTCGCTCTCCAGCAGGTCTTCGATACGCGGCATCTCGCTCATCAGGCCGTCGAGGTCGACCTGCTCGCCAATGCCTTCGATCAACGCTGCCGTTGCCCCTTCGCCGGCCTGGTAAAGCTGGCCCAACTGGCTGTCGAAACTGGCGCGGTCCAGGTGGCAGACCTCATCCGGCTGGCCTTGCACCCGCAACAGTTCCTGCAACTGGTCGCTGTCGGCATCCGCGCACAGCCACAGGCTCCAGCCGCTGGCCCCGGGGGCCACGGCAAGGCCGGCCTGGCGCGCCAGGCGGTAGGGCAGCAACTGCATCACCAGACGCCCTCGTCCAGGCGCAAGCGGCTGGCCGGAAAGGCCTGCAACAGCTTGCCGTCGTCGCTGATGGCCGGCAGTTTCAGCGCGGTATCCTGCTGCAGGTTGCGGTACTTCTCGGCACTCAAGCTGGCCAGGGCCTGGCCATCACGCAGAATGCGCGGGCGTATGAACACCATCAGGTTCTGCTTCACGCCCTGCTGACCGGAGGAACTGAACAGCCGCCCCAGCCAAGGAATATCACCGAGCAGCGGCACCTTCTGTTTGCTTGAGGTGACCTCGTCGCTGATCAGGCCACCGAGGATCACCAGGCCGTTGTCTTCGACCATGACCTTGGTCTTGATCTCGCGCTTGTTGGTGATCACGTCGCTGGCCGAAGCGTTGTCGGCAATCGAGGAGACCTCCTGAACAATATCCAGGCGTACGGTGTTATCAATATTGATCTGCGGCTTGATGCGCAGCTTGACCCCGACTTCCTTACGCTCGATGGTCTGGTAGGGGTTGGTGTTGTCCTGGGTTACCGAGCCGGTGACGAAGGGAACTTCCTGGCCGACCAGGATCGACGCCTCGGCGTTGTCCAGGGTCAGCAGGGTCGGCGTCGACAGCAGGTTGAAACCGCTTTTGCTTTTCAGTGCGTTGACCAGCACGGCGAAATTGAAGCCACCGCCGAAGTTGCCCAGACCTGCGGTCAGGCCGTTGGTGCCGGACAGCAGCTTGGCCAGCGCGGCGTTGTCCTTGCCCGCTGCTGCCCCGGCAATGGCGGCGATGCTCGGGCCGCTGCTGCCGAAGTTGACCGTGCCGGCACCGAACTTCTCATCGGCGAACAGCCACTGCACACCCAGCTCTTCGGCACGCGAATCCGAGACTTCGGCAATGATTGCCTCGACCACCACCTGCGCACGGCGCACGTCCAGTTGCTCGACGATGTTGCGGTAGGCCGCCAGTTCGCTGTCAGGGCCGACCATGACCACCGCGTTGGTGCCTTCTTCGTATTCCAGGCGAATGCCCGAACTGCTCACCGGCGCCGGCGCCTTGTCGTCCTTGCCGCCCTCGCCGCTGCCGGCTGGCAATGTGTCCTGGCTGAGGCTGCGCAGCACCTTGACCACTTCACTGGCGTTGGCATGACGCAGGTAGATCACCTGGGTGTTGGAGCTGCGCAGGTTTTCGCCAGGGCGGTCCAACTGCGCTAACAAAGCGCGCACCCGCTCACGGCTGTCGGCGCTGCCGCGCACCAGCAGTGCATTGCTGCGCGGATCGGCCACCACCTGGGCGCTGTCGGCGCCCTGCTCACGGGCCAGCAACTGGTTGATCAACTTGCTGGTGTCGTTGGCGCTGGCATGCTGCAAGGGCATGACCTGCATCGGCTCGTCACTGACCTGGTCGAGCTGCAGCAGCAGGCTGTCGATGCGTTCCAGGTTGCTGCGCCAATCGGTGATCACCAACAGGTTGGCCGCAGGATACGGGGTGATGACCCCGACCCGGGGATCGATCAGCGGCTTGAGAATTCCCAGTAACTGCTCGCTGGCGGCGTTGCGCACATTGAACACGCGAGTAGCCACCCCGTCGCTGCCTTGCGCCGCTTTGCCGGCGCTTTCCACCGGCACCGGCTCAAGACGCGCAGCCTGGTCGGGGACGATCTTGACGCTGCCGTTGGGCAGGTCGACGGCGGCAAAACCCTGGGCGCGCAACTGGGCCAGGAAGATGTCGTAGATCGCCTCGCTGTCGTGGCGGTCGACCGTGCGCACCGTGACCTTGCCCTGGACCCGTGGATCGACGATGAAGGTGGTGCCGGTGATCTGCGAGACGCTGTCGATAAATTCGCTGAGCTCGGTGTCGACGAAGTTCACTTCATACAGCGGGGTTTCGTTGTCATCCAGTGCCACCGGCTCTTCGGCCCAGGCCAGGTTGAGGCCCAGGCTCAGCATGCTGGCCAGGCAGAGTCTTGCGATCATCATTCATCCTTGGCGCTTGAAGCCGGTCACGGCAGGCCGTGGCGGCCAGGGCAGGCGTTCGCGCCGCCCCTGGTTATCAAAAATCAGCCCCTGCTCATCGATCTCGACCAGGACGATGCCTGGAGCCAGGCGCTGGCCACGGCGCAACGAGCGCGTGGCCTGGCCATAGCGCAACACCACCACGGTGGCGCTGAGCGGCACGGCCCGCAGGCCGCCCAGGTATTGCAGAGGCAAAGCGGTCAGCGGCACGCCGCCAGCCTCACCACGGGCCTGCCAGTGGCCGACCATCAGCCCCGGCAATGGCTGCAATTCCTGCTGCTGGGCGCTTGCTGGCACAGGTGCACGGCTCAGTTGCAGCACGCACTGGGCGGCGAGCCAGGCAGCCAGGGTCAGCAGCGCGCCGCTGATCAGGCGCGAGGCACTGATCACGCGTTCAACTCACGCGGATGCCAACCTGGATGCCCCTGCACGTAACGCAACTGCGGCAATTGCAAGGCGGGCAGTTGCCAGTCCGCAGGCTGCCTGGCCAACCAGGCTTCGACCCGCTGCCACAGCGGTTCACCGACGTTCGAGGCGTACTGCAGACCGAAGGTGCGGCACCGCCCCGAGGCTTCGCTCAGGCCCGACACGCGCTTGCCGCTCGGGCTGTAACTGAGCTGCCAGGGCTGGCCCAGCCAACGTGGCAGGTCCTGACTGTTGTCGAGCAACAGCGGGTCGCCGAACAGTTGCTCGGCGGCGTTCTCCAGCACTTGCTCGACTTGCCGGGCCGGGGCCTCGACCACCGGCGCCGGGTAGCTGCCGGTCAGGCTGATCAGGTGTTCGCGGGTGATGGCCTGGCCGGCGGCCAGCGGGCTGTCATAGCGCAGCCCCGGGAGCAACACCGGATAGTCGCTGTCAGCCGCCAGGGCCTGATGCAACAGGCGGTCCCAACTGCCAGCACGGGTATCACGGCGCCACAGCGCCTGCGGGGCACGGGCCAGGGGTTGATCGAGCCAGGCCGCGTGGCCGGCGCGTTGCTGGGCAAGCAACCCGTGCAACTGCGCTGCACGGGCCTGGGCAGCCGGGGTGAGGCTGCTGGCATAAGCTGGATGAAAACGGGCATTGAACTGCCATTGCCCGGCCGTGCGCTGGCAGCGCACTTGAAAGGCACCGCTGGCGCGGTTGCCGGCAAACAGCACCGGTACCCGCTTGCCGCTGGCTTGCAGCACGGCAATCGGTTCAGGCCAGAAGTCCTGGCCACGGGCGCAGAGCAACAGGTCGGCATCGCTCAGGCGCTCGGCCAGCCACAGGCCGGGGCCGGTACCGACATCGGCCAGGGCAACCACCAGATCGGCCTGGCCACGGGCCTGTTCAAAGGCTGGCAACAAGGACTGGTACCACTGTTTGAGCGAGGCTTTCTGGTCCTGGGCATAGGGGTCGGTGATGCCCACCACGGCCACTCGCACACCACCACGACGCACTACTGTGAACGGTACAACCCCCAACGCCGCCGACTGCTCCGCAGCCAGACCGGCACCCAACACCGCTTGGCCGTACTGGCGATACAAGCCGGCGCAACGCTGCGGCCAGAGCACCCGCTCATCACTGCTGACCCGCACCTGGCTGGCCAATAACTGGCTGCCTTCGACACCGCTGGCGCCCTGCGTCAGGTAGGCCAGGCCACTGCCATTCCAGCCCTGGCCGTTTTCCAGGGTCAGGCAGTTATCGGCCCCGGCAGCCTGGCGAAGCTGCTCCAGCAAGGCCGCCAGCACCGCGTAGCCGCCAGTGTGAACGCCATCGGCGAGACTGGCATCGAGCAGCGGGTTGAGTTCTGCACGCGCCTGGCGGGCGCTGGCGCCAGTCATCCAGGGTGCCTGGCCCAGGTGGGTAACCGGGCCCAGGCGCGTGGCCGGGACCACCGGCTTACCGGCTTGGCGGGCATCGAGCGTGTCGGCAAAGTACAGCAGGTCCAGCGGCGCGGTGTTGCCGGCCGACGTTGCGCCCAGGCCAGCACAGGCCGTAAGCAGCGGCGCTGTAGCGCCAACGCCGATCCAGTTCAACACTTCCCGTCTGTGCATGCTCTGCCTGTCCCGTCGCCTTGGCGCTTATTGGTTGTCGGGCCGGGATATTGGGGCGCCTGGATTACAGTTTGATGGCAGTTAATCGACAGCCTGGGCAAAATCTCAGGCAAATCAGTTGGTAAGGATTTATTTCTTTCAACGCCTTTTAACAAAACTGCCAATCAATCATCACACTTGCTCACTAAAGTCCCGGTTTCTTTCACGCCGCATCACTGAACAAAAGGAACTGAACTGATGAGTCGAGACACCGGCGACAACCTGAACCGCAACCAGAGTGGCAACCTGCCCATGGACAGCGTTCTGGAGTCTTACCTGAGCCGCCGCAGCGTGGTCCGCGGCGGCCTGGGTGCCGCTATCGCGATGATTGCCGGGACTGGCCTCACTGGCTGCTTCGACAGCAGTGATTCGGATGACGACGAACCTGCAGTAGAACCACCAACCCCGCCGAAACTGAAGCTGGGCTTCACCTCCATCCCCGGCTCGCGCACCGATGCCTGCGTGGTCGCCGCCGGTTACACCGCCTATGTCCTGGCACCCTGGGGCACGCCACTGAACACCAGCGCCAAGCCCTGGAAAGCCGATGGCAGCAACACCGCCGCCGACCAGGCCAACTCGGTGGGCATGCACCATGACGGCATGCACTTCTTCCCGATCAATGGCAGCTCCGAAGACGGCCTGCTGGCGATCAACCACGAATACATCGACGCCGATGCCCTGCACCCCAACGGCCCGACCAGCGACAGCAGCGGCAAGCGTCCGGTCGAGGAAGTGCGCAAGGAAATCAACGCCCACGGCGCCGGGGTGATTCGCCTGAAAAAAGTCAGCGGTCGCTGGCAGGTGGTCGACAATGACCCGCTGAACCGCCGCTTCACCACCGCCACGGTGATGAACATCGCCGGCCCCCTGCGCGGCAGCGATCACGTCAAGACCCGCTTCTCGAAGAACGGCACCCAGGCCCGCGGCACCAACAACAACTGCGGTAACGGCTACACCCCATGGGGCACCTATCTGACCTGCGAAGAGAACTGGCCGGGGATTTTCGTCAACACCAGCAGCACCCTGCCAACTGACCAGAAACGCATCGGCGTCAGCACCAAGACCGGCAACTACAAGTGGGAAAGCGTAGCGGGCGATCCGTCGGAAGTGGACGGCGAATTCAGCCGCTTCAACGTCACCCCAAGCGGCGCCAGCGCCACCGACGACTTCCGCAACGAGGCCAGCACCTACGGCTACATCGTCGAGATCGACCCCTACAACGCCAGCACCCTGGCGGTAAAACGCACGGCGCTCGGGCGCTTCCGCCACGAGGGCTGCTGCCCGGGCTTGCCGGTGGTGGGCAAGCCGCTGGTCTGGTACATGGGCGATGACTCCAACAACGAGTACCTGTACAAGTTCGTCTCCACCGCGCTGTGGCAAGCGGCCGATGCCAACCCCGCCGATCGCCTGGCCACCGGCAACAAGTACATGGACCAGGGCAAGCTGTATGTCGCCCGCTTCAACGCCGATGGCTCGGGGGTATGGCTGCTGCTCGATGTCAACACCCTGACCAGCAGCGGCAAGACCCTGGGCTCGATCTACGCTGACCTGCCAGGGATCATCCTCAACACCCGCGGCGCTGCCGACGCCGTTGGCGCAACGCCCATGGACCGTCCGGAATGGACCACGGTCAACCCGCTCAATGGCGACGTGTACCTGACCCTGACCAACAACAGCGCGCGTACCGCCGCCAAGGTCGATGCCGCCAACCCGCGCGGGCCGAACCGCCACGGCCATATCATCCGCTGGCACGACAGCGACGATCAGCTGAGTTTCACCTGGGACATCTTCGTCTTTGGCGCCAACGCTGCCGGCACCGCCGACATCAACCGCTCGGGCCTGACCGAACTCAACCAGTTCGCCAGCCCCGACGGCATGAGCTTCGATAGCCGCGGCATCCTCTGGTTCCAGACCGACAACGGCGAAAAAACCCTGACCGACTACACCAACGACCAGATGCTCGCGGTGATCCCCACCGACCTTGTGAATGCCGCTGGCAAGCAGGTGCCGGTCAACGCCCAGAATCAGGTCGATCTGCGCCGTTTCTTCGTTGGCCCCAATGGCTGTGAAGTCACCGGGATTGCCTTCACCCCCGACAACAAATCGATCTTCGTCAATATCCAGCACCCGGATAACTGGCCATCCACCGACGTCGCCACGACGGTGACCCCGGCCGGGACCAAGGTACGCCCACGGGCGTCGACCGTGGTCATCCAGCGTGCCGATGGCGGTGAGATCGGCGTGTAAGCCAAGCCAGGTTCGCCGCAGCCCTCATCAGGGTTGCGGCGAACGGCTGAGCACCTGCACCTGCTGGGCCGGTACCAGTGCGTGCCACTGCACTATCCCTCTGGCCCGCAGCTGAAATTCGCTGTGCATCAGTTGCCCGTCCTGCTCGAACTCCAGCTGCAGGACAAAATCGCCGCTGTTGAGCAACAAGCCGTCGCTCAAGCGCGCGAACGTCGCGTCGTCCATCGCCCCCAGTGCCTGGCGCAATGCCCCGGCATCGTGATAGCCGCCTGCCGGTCGTGCAGTGATGATCCGGCTCAGCAACGAACGCGACACCTGCCCTTCATACATGGCCTCAAGCAACGGCAACTGTTCAAGACTCAAGGCATTGGCGTTCAAGCGCCAACCGCTGGTCTGCGGCAGGGCACACAACTGCGGATAGCGGGTTTGTCGCCGGGCATCGGGTTCGAGCAGCAGGTTCAGTTCGCTCATGTCGACCATCATCTGATTGGCCGCCAGACGCGCAGGCGACTGGCGCAGGTACTGGTCGCTCTCGGCGCCGTTGAGACGGGCCTGCTGGTCGGGGTCGATCCAGTCCGCCAGGGCATCGCTCAGCCGTTGCGCGGCCAGGTCATCGCCCAGCAGGTAGCGCAATTGCCGCCCGGCCCGTTCGGCCTCCTCGCCAATCAGCGCGTTGACGTTGAAGCAGCTGTGCAGGTCGCGGATGCGCAGGGCCGCTGAACCGCCGGCAAAGGCATAGGACAACGGCTGCCCGCGCAGGGCCTGCCAGAACAGCGGGCTGGCGCGCCAGGCCGGATCTTTCAGAGCCTGCTCGGCAAAGGCCAGGCCAGCGGTTTCCATGGCCCTGGCCTGCACCCGTTGTTGCACCAGGCGCACGCTGTCGACCTGCTGGCGACCGTCCTGCACCAGCCAGGCCAGGCCGCCGGCGAGCATCGCCAGCACCACCAGCACCATCAACAGCGCCGCCCCTTGTTGTTGCTTTGCACCCATGACCTGCACATCCCGAGCAAATGAGGCGTCAGTCAACACAACGGATGTTGCAGGCACATGGCAAATACATCTGCACGTCACTTTGGCGTCATAAAGCCCAGGCAGGATAAGGCCTTCTTTTTCATGAGCTTGGAGCGCTTTTCATGGGTGGTATCGGGATCTGGCAGTTGCTCATCGTGTTGATGATCGTGTTCATGCTGTTCGGCACCAAGCGCCTCAAGGGCCTGGGTGCCGACGTCGGTGATGCGATCCAGGGCTTTCGCAAATCCATGGGCAATGGGCCGAGCGAGGAAGACGCCATCAGCCAGGCCAAACCCCAGGCGCCACTGCAGGCCGACAGCGTGCAGCACACGGAACACCAGCGCTGATGTTCGAAGTCGGTTTTACCGAACTGCTGCTGGTGGGCATCGTCGCCCTGCTGGTGCTTGGCCCCGAGCGCCTGCCGGTGGCGGCGCGCACCCTGGGCCGCGGCGTTGCCCAGGCCAAGCGCGCTTTGGCCACCATCAAGGCCCAGGTGGACCGCGAACTGGACACCCAGGCCTTGAGCCAGGAGCTCGATGCCCTGCCCTTGCAGCGCCTTGAGCAGGACCTGCGCCGCGGCGTCAGCCTGCAACCGGACAACAGCCCAACCAGCGGAACCCCTTGATGGACACAGCAACCCAAGATCCCGGCATGCCGCTCACCGGCCACCTGCGCGAATTGCGCAGGCGCCTGCTGCGCTGCCTGTTGGCCATCGCCGTGATTTTCCTCGGCCTGTTCCCGTTCGCCCAAGCCCTCTACACCCAGGTCTCGGAGCCGCTGCGCCGCTACCTGCCCGAGGGCGCGAGCATGATTGCCACCAGCGTCACCTCGCCGTTCCTGGCACCGTTCAAACTGACCCTGATGGCAGCCTTGTTCGTGGCCATGCCGGTCCTGCTGCATCAAGCCTGGAGCTTCATCGCCCCAGCGCTGTACCGCCAGGAAAAACGCATTGCCCTGTCGTTGCTGGTGTCGAGCATCGTGCTGTTCTACTCGGGCATGGCCTTTGCCTTCTTCGTGGTGTTCCCGATGATGTTCGGCTTCTTCGCCAGCGTCACCCCGGACGGGGTGGCGATGATGACCGACATCGGCCTGTACCTGGACTTCATCCTCGCCCTGTTCCTGGCCTTTGGCCTGGCCTTCGAAATTCCGGTGGCGACCTTCATCATCGTCTGGGTCGGCGTCACCGACGTTGCCACCCTGCGTAAAAGCCGCCCATATGTAATCGTCGGTTGCTTTGTGGTCGGCATGCTACTGACCCCGCCGGATGTGTTCTCGCAAACCCTGCTGGCGGTGCCGGTGTGGATATTGTTTGAAGTCGGATTGCTGGCCTGTGCCGCTATTGAGCGCAAGGGCAACCAGGAGATATCTGCCCAGGCTTCCTGAAGCCGGGCCAAAGATACAGGCGATGTGACGCCCTGCTCAGTTGAGCAGGGCGCAAGCCAACGCTATCAGACGTACTGCTTTTTACCCTTGCGTTCCAGCGGTTCACCTTTGAATACGTGCGGACCGTCCATGGTCAGCTCCAACTGCTCCCCTTTGCGCGTAAGCCATGGCGTGGCCTCGCTGCCGGATTTGGACGTCGCCCCACTCGGGCTGAGCACGATGTGCTCGTGATCGATTTCAATCAGCCCGATCACGTAGGTGTAAATCAGGCTGCTGAACAGCCCGCTCTTGAATTCGAATGCACATTCGACCACCTGGTTGCCGTACTCCATGCGCATCTTCGGCTTCAGCGCCGCCACCGATACCGCACCGTTATCAACAGCCGAGTAAACGCTGCAGACTAGCGCGACCTTGCCACCCATCAGTTGGGAAATGGCCGGGTTGATTTCCACTGTTTCCACGGCCGGGGCCGAGGCGCTCGCGCTCACAACGTCACCGGTATGGAACACGAAGGGATCAACGTCAAAGGCACCGCCTTTGTCCGGCGCCTGGATGATCGACATGCGGCCATCCGGACGCAGAATGCCGATGCGCAGATCCAGGTCGTCATTGTCCTGGCCATCGCCGTTGTCGATCCAGGTGGCGCTGACCTTGATCGACTTGGGCGCAGCAGCACCTTTCTCCAGGGAAACCTTGTGAGAGGTGCCGGGCTTGTCCAGGGTGATGACCGTCTTCGTCATGTTGACCGGCTTCGACGCGGGCGGCGCCTGTACGCTTGGCGCGGCTGGCGCTTGCTCTTCGACCTCGACCCCGTACAGACCGCACAAGCCGGCAAGCCCCGAGGCGAACCCCTGCCAGACCGAGCGGGCCTTCGCCTCGCCGTTGCGCACATACAGATCGACGACGATGATCCCGGTCTCCCGGTCAAAGGGCTCAGGTGCCAACTCCAGCACCTGATCGCCAGTACGCACCTGGGCACAAAGGTCACGCACCTGCGAGAAGCCACCGGCACTGCCATCCTGGGTCAGGGTGATGGCAATTTTGCTGATCGAGGCCGGCAGCCGGTCAAGGTCGAAGCTGATGCTGTGGCTGACGCTGCCGCTCTGAGTCACAGGAGCACTGAACGCGGCTGCACCCGAGGCATGTTCCGGGGCATTGAAGAACACCATGCCGCTGTCATCCAGCACTTTGCCGGCGTCTGTGACGAGGAACGCGGTGAGGTTCACGTCCAGGTTACTGCCGGCTGCGTGGCTGACCACGACCTGCCCTTTGCGCTGGCTGAGTGAGGTGTTCTGACCTGGTTTGAGGGACTGATTCAACTGTGATCGCCTATTCCTTGGTTGTCATGACGGCGCTCAGCGCCTGTTCTGTGCAGCACGATACATCCCGCGAATTAAAAAACCACCTTTGCCAGCGCAGCGTGATCCAGGCGAATAGACAAGTGGTATTGACGTGGTATTCAAGTGGTATTAGATTTTCAATACCACTCGCTAGCTGAAGCCTATGCCATGCCTCCGTTGACCGCCCTGCGCCCCGACGACACCCTGGCCACCCCGCTGTACCTTCAGGTGGCGCGCAACCTTGAACAGGCCATTCATGCCGGGCAATGGAAAGCCGAACAGGCGCTGCCGTCGGAAAGAAGCCTGAGCGAAGCCCTGGACATCTCCCGGGTCACCGCGCGCAAGGCCCTGGAAGTGCTGCTCGAACAAGGCCTGATCCGCCGCATCCAGGGCTCCGGGACCTTCATCACCCCGCGCCTGGAACAGCCGCTCTCACGCCTGTCGAGCTTCAGCGAAATGCTCCGCCTGAAGGGCTTCACGCCCACGTCGCAGTGGCTGGAGCGCAGTGTCGACGCGCCCTCGGCCGATGAACTGGTACGCCTGGGCCTGTCGCCCAACGAACAGGTGGTGCACCTCAAGCGCCTGCGCAAGGCCGATGACATTGTCATGGCAGTCGAGTACAGCACCCTGCCCGCCCGCTTGCTGAACAACCCCGAAGCCATCGGCGATTCGCTGTACCAGCACCTCGACCAGATCGGCAAGCCTGTGGTGCGCGCCCTGCAACACATTCGCGCAATCAACGCCAGCGCCGAGCTGGCTGCACGGGTCGGCATCCAGCCCGGCACCGCCATGCTGCTGATGACCCGGGTCGGCTACCTCGACGACAACACCCCCATCGAACTGACTGACACCTACTGTCGCGACGACTACTACGATTTTGTCGCCGAGCTGCGACGCTAGCGGAGCCCCCATGAGCGAACACAACATACTCACTCCCGCGGGCTGGGTACGCGGACGCCTGTTGCTGCGTGACGGCCGCGTCGCCGCCATCGACGGTCAGCCGTGCGACCCGCAGGACAACGATCTGCCCTATTTGCTGCCCGGCTTCATCGACCTGCATGTGCATGGCGGCGGTGGCAGCGACGTGATGGAGGGTGCCAGCGCCTTCGCCACCATTGCCCGCACCCACGCAAGGTTCGGAACCACCTCGCTGCTGGCCACCACCATGACTGCGCCCAAAGAAGAGCTGACCCGGGTGCTGGGCGAACTGGGCCACTACGCCCGCCAGCCGCGCAGCGACGGCGCCCGAGTGCTGGGCGTGCACCTGGAAGGCCCGTATATCAACCCCGGCAAGCTCGGCGCCCAGCCCAACTTCGCCCACCTTGGTCTGCTTGAAGAAGTCGATGCCTATCTGGCCCTGGCACCGATCAAGGTAATCACCATCGCCCCGGAAATCGCCGGCCACCTGCCATTGATCCGCACCTTGAGCGAACGTGGCGTGCGCCTGCAGATCGGCCACACCCTGGGCAGCTATGAAGAGGGCGTGGCAGCCCTTGAAGCCGGTGCTACCAGCTTCACCCACCTGTACAACGCCATGAGCGCGCTGCATCACCGCGAACCTGGGATCGTTGGCGCAGCCCTGGCCCATGCACGCTTTGCCGAACTGATTCCCGACCTGCTGCATGTACACCCCGGCGCCATGCGCGTGGCCCTGCGCGCAATCCCCTGCCTGTACTGCGTGACCGATTCCACCGCTGCCGCAGGCATGCCCGATGGCGAGTACAAGCTGGGCAGCCACACCGTGACCAAATGCCTGGGTGGCGTACGCCTGCCCGACGGCACCCTGGCCGGCAGCACCCTGACCATGGACCAGGCCCTGCGCAACCTGGTGAAGATCGGCCTGCCCCTGGCCGAAGCCTCCCAGCGCCTGTCGCAGTTCGCCGCCGATTACCTCGGACTGCAAGAGCGCGGGCGCCTGCAAGCCGGCAGTTGGGCCGACGCGGTAACCCTGGATCGCAACCTCAACCTGATCGGCGTAATGGTCGAAGGAGAACACCTTGAGCTCTAAGATGCTTGCAGAAGCCCTGGCCTCGGCCAACGTCGTACAGACTCAACTGGAGCGTTGCGACGCCCGTATCGCCAGTGTCGCCGAACAGTTGCGCGGACTTGCCCCCGCCGTCGCCCTGACCGTCGCCCGCGGCAGCTCCGACCACGCCGCCAGCTACTTCGCCTACCTGGCCATGCAGCAGCTTGGGTTGCCGGTGGCCTCGCTGCCGATGTCGGTGGTGACCCTGCAGAACTCCCCCTTGCAGGTGCGCGGTCAGGTCGCCCTGGGCTTTTCCCAGTCGGGGCAGAGCCCGGACCTAGTCAACAGCCTGCAGACCCTGCGCGAGCGCGGTGCCATCAGCGTCGCCCTGGTCAACGCCGAGGATTCGCCACTGGAGCACGCCTGCCAGTACAGCCTGCCGCTATGCGCCGGCCCCGAACTGAGCGTCGCCGCGACCAAGAGTTTTATCGCCACCCTTAGCGCCAGCGCCCGCCTGGTCGCCCACTGGCAGCAGGACCCGGCACTGCTCGAAGCCGGCCTCGCCCTGCCTGGGCAACTGCGCGAAGCGGCGGCCCAGGACTGGAGTTTGGCCATCGAGCAACTGCGCGACTGCCAGCGGTTGATGGTGATCGGCCGTGGCGCCGGTTTTGCCATCGCCCAGGAAGCGGCGCTCAAGTTCAAAGAGACTTCGGCAATCCAGGCCGAAGCCTTCAGCAGCGCCGAAGTCCGCCACGGCCCCATGGCACTGATCGATGCCCACTACCCGCTGCTGGTGCTCGCCCCTCGCGGCGTCGAGCAGGCGGGCCTGCTGCAACTGGCCGAAGACATGCGCCAGCGCGGCGCCCGGGTGCTGCTGGCGGCGCCGGCGGATATCCCCCAGCGCAACCTGACCTTGAGCAGCGCCGCCCACCCCGGCCTCGACCCGCTGCTGGCGATCCAGAGTTTCTATGTCATGGCCGCAGGCCTGGCCGAAGCCCGTGGCCTGGACCCGGATCAGCCCCGTCACTTGAGCAAAGTGACCCGAACTCACTGAGGCACCGAGGACCTTGCGCATGCCCAACAACAAGAACATCACCCTCCATGCCCCCCTCGAAGGGCCGCTGTTGCCACTGGACCAGGTGCCTGACCCGGTGTTCGCCGGCGGCAGCCTGGGCAATGGCATCGCCATCGACCCACTCAACGACTGTCTGCAGGCGCCTTGTGCCGGCACCATCATTCACCTGGCGAAAACCCTCCATGCCCTGACCTTGCGGGCCGACAACGGCGCCGAGATCCTCCTGCACATCGGCCTTGATACCGTGCAGTTGCAGGGCCGCGGCTTCCAGGCACTGGTGGCTAATGGCGAACGGGTCGAACAGGGCCGGCCACTGATTCGCTTTGACCTGGACCTGGTTGCGCAACACTGCACCAGCCTGATCACCGTGATGATCCTGAGCAACAGCAGCGACTACCGCGTGCTGCCACGCACGACCCGCTCGGTGACCCTGGGTGCGCCGCTGCTGGATGTCATCCCTATCGTTGATGTCGGTACCGTCAAAACGGCCAGCGCCGGTGAAACGGTACGTGCCAGCGCCAGAGTCGCTCATCATGGCGGCCTGCATGCGCGCCCTGCGGCCTTGCTGCGCCAGACCGCGCAAGGCTTCAGCAGCCATGCCGAGTTGCACTTCAACGGCCAGGTCGCTGCCCTCAACAGTCTGGTGGCGATCATGGGGTTGGGTGTGGGCGAACAGGATGAAGTCGACATCGTCTGCAGTGGCGCCGACAGCGCAGCGGCCTTGCAAGCCCTGGTGGCGGCAGCCAGCACCGCGACCGTCGGCGAACAGCATGCCGCCCCGACCGTCAGCACCCTGAGCAAACCTGTCGCCAACCTTGAGCCGGGCATCCTCAACGGTGTCTGTGCATCGCCCGGCCTTGCCAGCGGCCCGTTGGCGCGCCTGGATGTGATACGCCTGCCACACGACTCGGGTGGCCACCCACCTGGCCCGCAGCATCAAGCCCTCGACACCGCACTGGCCAGCGTCAAGCGCGCCATCGAAGCCGATCTGCAGCAGTTGCAACAAGGCGATGCCGCCGCCATCTTCGCCGCCCACCTGGCCCTGCTCGAAGATCCGTCCCTGGTCGACGCCGCGCGCCAGCACATTGACCAGGGTATCGCCGCCAGCCACGCCTGGAGCCAGGCTATCGACGCCCAGTGTGCGATCCTCAAGGCCCTCGACAAGCCGCTGCTGGCCGAACGCGCCAACGACCTGCAAGATCTGCAGCAACGAGTGTTGCGCGCCCTGCTCGGCGAAACCCGCGAACTGGACCTGCCACCTTCGGCGATTATCGTCGCCCATGAACTCACCCCTTCGGACCTGCTGCTGCTCGACCAGCACGCGGTGGCCGGGCTGTGCATGGTTGCCGGCGGTGCGACTTCGCATGTCGCCATCCTCGCCCGCGCCCGCGGCCTGCCCTGCCTGGTAGCACTGGGCGCGGACCTGATGAACCTGCAAGCGGGCCAGGTACTGATTGTCGATGCTGACCAGGCCCGGCTGGAAACGGCGCCAGATGCCGAACGCCTGGCCCAGGTCGCGCAGCTTCGCCAACATCAACAGCAACGTCGTGATGAACAGCAAGCCGCCGCCCAGGGCAGCGCGCAAACCCGTGACGGGCGCCTGATCGAAGTCGCCGCCAATGTCGCCTCCGCTGCCGAGGCCGCTCAGGCCTTGCGCCAGGGCGCCGACGGCGTCGGTCTGCTCCGCACCGAATTCCTCTTCGTCGACCGCCACACCGCTCCGGATGAACAGGAGCAGCGCGGCGCCTACCAGGCCGTGCTGGACGCCATGGCCGATCGCCCGGTGATCATCCGTACCATCGATGTTGGCGGCGACAAGCAGCTCGACTACCTGCCACTGCCCCACGAAGCCAACCCGGTACTGGGCCTGCGCGGCATTCGCCTGGGCCAGCTGCGCCCCGAGCTGCTCGACCAGCAACTACGTGCCCTGTTGCAGGTCAGCCCGCAACGTCGCTGCCGGATCATGCTGCCGATGGTCAGCGAGGTCGATGAACTGCTGGATATCCGTCAGCGCCTGGACCGCCTGGCCGCCGAGCTGGGCATCAATCAGCGCGCCGAGCTGGGGGTGATGATCGAAGTACCGGCCGCCGCCCTGCTCGCCGAGCGCCTGGCCGAACATGCCGACTTCTTTTCCATCGGCACCAACGACCTGTCCCAGTACACCCTGGCCATGGACCGCGACCACGCAGGCCTGGCCGCTCGCGTCGACGCCTTGCACCCGGCGCTGCTGCGCCTGATCGAGCTGACCTGCCAGGGCGCGGCCCAACATGGGCGCTGGGTTGGGGTCTGCGGCGCGCTGGCTTCGGACCCGCTGGCTACTGCGGTACTGGTTGGCCTGGGAGTCAGCGAACTGTCGGTCAGTGCCCCGCAGGTGGGCGAGATCAAGGCGCGCGTACGCCAACTCGATAGCCGCGAATGCCGCACCTTCAGTCAGCAGTTGCTAGGTCTGTCCAGCGCCCGTGCCGTGCGTCAGGCCTGCCAGGATTTCGCCGTACGCCCGACACACCCTCGCCACTCCCCCTTAAGCACAGAACAATAACCGGAGCGCACCATGTACCAGCACTTTATCCAGGGCCTGCAACGGCTCGGCCGCGCCCTCATGCTGCCCATCGCCATCTTGCCGATTGCCGGCCTGCTGCTACGGCTGGGCGACACCGACCTGCTCGACATCGCCCTGGTGCATGACGCCGGACAAGCGATCTTCGCCAACCTGGCGCTGATCTTCGCCATCGGCATCGCCGTCGGCTTTGCCCGCGACAACAACGGCACCGCAGGCCTGGCCGGCGCCATCGGCTACCTGGTGCTGGTGTCGACGCTCAAGGTGATCGACCCGCACATCAACATGGGCATGCTCGCCGGGATTGTCTGCGGCCTGCTCGGCGGCGCACTGTACAACCGCTTCAAAGACATCAAGCTGCCCGAGTACCTGGCCTTCTTCGGTGGCCGGCGATTCGTGCCGATTGCCACCGGGCTGTCAGCGGTGGTCCTGGGCTTGCTGTTTGGTCTGGTCTGGCCGCCTCTTCAGGACGGCATCAACAGCCTTGGCCAGCTGATGCTCGACAGCGGCAGTATCGGCGCGTTCTTCTTTGGCGTGCTCAACCGCCTGCTGATCGTCACCGGCCTGCACCATATCCTCAACAACCTGGTGTGGTTCGTGTTTGGCAGTTTCCAGGGTGCCAACGGCCTGGTGGTGACCGGCGACCTGACCCGCTACTTTGCCGGTGACCCGCAAGCCGGGCAGTTCATGGCCGGGATGTTCCCGATGATGATCTTCGGCCTGCCTGCCGCGTGCCTGGCCATGTACCGCCACGCCCTGCCGGAGCGGCGCAAGCTGATTGGCGGCATCCTGTTGTCGATGGCGCTGACCTCGGCGCTGACCGGGGTGACCGAACCGATCGAGTTCGCCTTCATGTTCCTGGCGCCGTTGCTGTTTCTGATCCACGCGGTGCTCACCGGCTTTTCCATGGCCCTGTGCGACCTGCTCAATGTCCGCCTGGGCTTTACCTTCTCCGGTGGTGCCATCGACATGGGCCTGGGCTGGGGCCGCTCGACCAATGGCTGGCTGGTGTTCCCGCTGGGGCTGCTGTATGCGCTGGTGTACTACTTCGTGTTCGATTTCTGTATCCGCCGCTTCAACCTCAAGACGCCGGGCCGCGAAGATCAGCCCAACGAAAACGCGCCGGTAGCGAACAGCAGTGCACCACGTGGTACGCGCTACATCGCGGCCCTGGGCGGCGCTGACAACCTGCTCTCGGTGGACGCCTGTACCACGCGTCTGCGCCTGCTGCTCAAGGACCGAGGCCTGGCCCAGGATGGTGTGCTCAAAAGCCTTGGTGCCATGGCCGTGGTGCGCCCAGGCTCTGCTGGCAGCCTGCAGGTTGTGGTCGGACCGCTGGCCGATACCCTTGCCGATGAAATTCGCAATCAGTTGCCCCATGCCTTGGCAAAGGCCGTCGAGCCCTCGCAGGTGCAAGCCGAGGCGAGCCAAAGCATGGCCGCTGAAGACTGGCTGAACGCTCTGGGTGGCAAGGACAATCTGGTGAAAGTGGATTGCGTGGCCCTGACCCGGGTGCGGGTCGAGTTCAAAGATGCGCGCAAGATGACACGCGAGCGCCTGCTGGCGTTGGGGTGCCTGGGGGTCAGCCCAGTGGCGGACGGGACCTGGCATTTGTTGATGGGCACGCGTGCTGCGGCCTTGAGTAACGCCTTGAATTCTTAGAAACATCGCGGGGCAAGTCGGGTCGCCGCATCGCCGCTCCCACAGGGTCACCATCAACCTCTGTGGGAGCGGGCTTGCCCCGCGATATGGCCCTCAAAAGTCCGCGAGCTGCCAGACCTCATAAGCCGGGGTTTCATAAGGGTGGCTACCCTTGAGGGCAGCGACCACCGCGCCAATCAGCGCGTCGGCCACCACCAGCTCGACCCGCCACTCTTCGACCTGCTCGACCACGCCAGCCTGCCCGAGGAACGGCTGGCTGCCGTCCAACGGGCGGAACTGGCCCTGGCCCAGCACCTGCCAGGCACAGCAGTCGTAGTCGCCGATGCGTCCGCCGCCGACGGCGAACACAGCAGCCTTGACCACCTCCACATGGCTTGGCGGGACGAAGAAGGCCAGCTTGTACACCCTTAGTTCACCCAGACGCGGGCGTTGCGGAACATGCGCATCCACGCCGCGTCTTCGCTCCAGTCATCCGGACGCCAGGAGTTCTGCACGGCACGGAAGACCCGCTCAGGGTGCGGCATCATGATGGTGACGCGACCGTCGCGGCTGGTCAGGCCGGTAATCCCGCGCGGCGAGCCGTTCGGGTTGGCCGGGTAGCTCTCGGTGACCTTGCCGTGGTTGTCGACAAAGCGCAGGGCCACGCAACCGGACAGGTCGGCTTCGAGCAAGGCTTCTTCGCTGGCGAACTCGGCATGGCCTTCGCCGTGGGCGATGGCGATCGGCATGCGCGAACCGGCCATACCCTGCAGGAAGATCGAGTTCGACTTCTGCACCTCGACCATGGCCACACGGGCTTCGAACTGCTCGGAACGGTTACGCACGAAGTGCGGCCAGAACTCGCTGCCCGGCACCAGCTCGTGCAGGTTGGACATCATCTGGCAACCGTTGCACACACCCAGGGTGAAGCTGTCGGTACGCTCGAAGTATTGCTGGAAAGCTTCACGGGCGCGGCTGTTGAACAGCGCCGACTTGGCCCAGCCTTCACCGGCACCGAGCACGTCGCCGTAGGAGAAGCCGCCACAGGCCACCAGGCCTTTGAAGTCGTTGAGGTCAACGCGACCGGCGAGGATATCGCTCATGTGCACGTCGATGGCGTTGAAGCCGGCGCGGTCGAAGGCAGCCGCCATCTCCACTTGGCCGTTGACGCCCTGCTCGCGCAGCACCGCCACTTGCGGGCGCACGCCTTTCTTGATGTACGGCGCGGCGATGTCCTGGTTGACGTCAAAGCCGAGCTTGACGCTCAGGCCCGGGTTGTCTTCCTCAAGCAGCACATCGAACTCCTGATCGGCGCAGTCGGCGTTGTCACGCAGACGCTGGATCTGGTAGCTGGTCTCAGCCCACTGGCGTTGCAGCAGGCGGCGATCGCCCTTGAACAACTCTTCGCCGGCCAGCTTGATCAGCACTTCGCCGTTGTTGATCGGCTGGCCGATCACCGCGACGCAGTCTTCACCCAGACCAGCGGCACTGAACTGGGCCAGTACATCCGGGGTGGCGTCCTGGCGCACCTGGATCACCGCGCCCAGCTCTTCGTTGAAGAGGATAGCCGCGACTTTCTCGCGCTTGCTGGTCAGGGTGTCCAGTTCCAGGTCCAGGCCGCAGTGGCCGGCAAAGGCCATTTCCAGCACGGTGGTCAGCAGGCCGCCGTCGGAACGGTCGTGATAGGCCAGCAGGTGACCGTCGGCGTTCAAGCCCTGGATCACGGCGAAGAAGGCCTTGAGGTCTTCGGCGTCGTCGACGTCCGGAGCAACGGCGGCCAGCTTGCCGTGGGTCTGGGCCAGAATCGAGGCACCCATGCGGTTCTTGCCGCGGCCCAGGTCGATCAGGATCAGGTCGGTCTCGCCCTTGTCCATGCGCAGTTGCGGGGTCAGGGTCTTGCGAATGTCGGTGACCGGCGCAAAACCGGTGACAATCAGCGACAGCGGCGAGGTGACGGATTTCTCCGCGCCCTCTTCGCTCCACTTGGTCTTCATCGACATGGAGTCCTTGCCCACCGGAATGGTCAGGCCCAGCTCCGGGCATAGCTCCATGCCGACAGCCTTGACAGTGTCGTACAGGCGGGCATCTTCACCCGGGTGGCCGGCGGCGGACATCCAGTTGGCCGACAGTTTGATGTCGGACAGCTTGCCGATGTGCGCGGCAGCCAGGTTGGTCAGGGTCTCGCCAATGGCCATGCGCCCGGACGCCGGAGCATCGAGCAGGGCCAGCGGGGTACGCTCGCCCATGGCCATGGCTTCACCGGTGTAGACATCGAAGCTGGTGGCGGTGACGGCGCAGTCGGCCACCGGTACCTGCCACGGGCCGACCATCTGGTCGCGGGCAACCAGGCCGGTGATGGTGCGGTCGCCGATGGTGATCAGGAAGCTCTTGCTGGCAACAGCCGGGTGACGCAGCACGCGCTCGACCGAGTCGTTCAGTTCCAGGGTACTTGGGTCGAAGTCATCGCCCAGCTCCGCTTCGCGGGTCACCGAACGGTGCATGCGCGGCGGCTTGCCCAGCAGCACGTCGAGTGGCATGTCCACCGGCGTGTTGCCGAAATGGCTGTCGGTTACGGTCAGGTGCGGTTCGGCAGTGGCCTCGCCAACGACCGCGAACGGGCAGCGCTCACGCTCGCAGATGGCCTGGAAGCGCTCGAAATCGCCAGCGCTGACCGCCAGAACGTAACGCTCCTGGGATTCGTTGCTCCAGATCTCGTGCGGGGCCATGCCCGGCTCGTCGTTGGGCACGTTGCGCAGCTCGAAGCGGCCACCGCGGCCACCGTCGTTGACCAGCTCGGGGAAAGCGTTGGAGATACCGCCCGCGCCGACGTCATGGATGAAGGCGATCGGGTTGTTGTCACCCAGCTGCCAGCAGCGGTCGATGACCTCTTGGCAACGGCGTTCCATTTCCGGGTTCTCGCGCTGCACCGAGGCGAAATCCAGGTCAGCGGAGCTGGCGCCGGTATCGACCGACGAAGCCGCGCCGCCACCCAGGCCGATCAGCATGGCCGGGCCACCGAGGACGATCAGCTTGGCGCCGACAGTGATTTCGGCTTTCTGTACATGGTCTTCACGGATGTTGCCCATGCCGCCAGCGAGCATGATCGGCTTGTGATAGCCGCGCACTTCTTCACCGTGCGGGGTCTTGATCGACTGCTCGAAGGTGCGGAAGTAGCCGGTCAGGGCTGGACGACCGAATTCGTTGTTGAACGCAGCGCCACCCAGCGGGCCATCGACCATGATGTCGAGGGCGTTGACGATGCGGTCCGGCTTGCCGTAGGCCTGCTCCCATGGCTGTTCGAAGCCCGGGATGCGCAGGTTGGACACGGTGAAACCGGTCAGGCCAGCCTTGGGCTTGGCACCGCGGCCGGTAGCGCCTTCGTCGCGGATCTCACCACCGGAACCGGTGGAAGCACCGGAGAACGGCGAGATGGCGGTCGGATGGTTGTGGGTCTCGACCTTCATCAGGATGTGCACCGGCTCCTGCACCGCGCCGTACTGGCGGGTTTCAGGGTTCGGGAAGAAGCGCCCGGCCACGGAACCGACGATCACCGAAGCGTTGTCCTTGTAAGCGGACAGCACGCCTTCGCTGTGCATCTGGTAGGTGTTCTTGATCATGCCGAACAGGCTTTTTTCCTGACTCTGGCCGTCGATATCCCAACTGGCGTTGAAGATTTTGTGGCGGCAGTGCTCGGAGTTGGCCTGGGCGAACATCATCAGTTCGATGTCGTGCGGGTTGCGCTTGAGGCCCTGGAAGCTGGTGACCAGGTAATCGATCTCGTCTTCGGCCAGGGCCAGGCCCAGCTCGACGTTGGCTTTTTCCAGGGCGGCGCGGCCACCGCCGAGGATGTCGACGGCGGTCAGCGGCTTGGGCTGGGCGTGGCTGAACAGGCCGGCGGCCTCGTCGAGCTTGCTCAGCACCAGCTGGGTCATGCGGTCGTGGAGGATCTGGGCAACGGCGGCGACATCAGCGTCGCTCAGTTCACCGCTGACGTAGTAGGCAATGCCCCGTTCCAGGCGCTGGATGTTTTCCAGACCGCAATTGTGGGCGATGTCGCTGGCCTTGCTCGACCAGGGCGAGATGGTGCCGAAACGCGGAACCACCAGGAACAGGCGGCCGGCAGGCTCCTGTACCGGTACGCTCGGGCCGTACTTGAGCAGGCGCGCGAGCACGTGCTGTTGCTCGGCACTCAGTTCACCGTCAACCTCGGCGAAATGCGTGAATTCCGCATACAAACCACTAACAGCGGGGACTTTCTGGCTCAGTTGCTCGATTAACTTACCGTGGCGAAAGGCAGAAAGGGCAGGAGCGCCGCGCAGGATCAACATCGTCGGGACAGCCTCAGGAAGGGGGTGTGCTTAGAGGCCGTGCATTCTAGCCTAATTCAAGCGCTTCCGGCACCCGAAACACAGCATTGCGACACCTGGACATGTCGGCCCGGCAAAGCGGACTCGGGGGTCAAAAAAAACCCTCGATTTCTGCCCGTAACCGACCCTTGACGCAAAGATCGCTAGCAGACAAGCAAACCGTTGTCGAGATATGGCGGGAACGGTCCTTTGCGTATACTGCAAGCTATGTTCGCCCAAACAGCTTTGCGCCAGCGTTGCGCCAAATGGCTCTTCGCAACCGGACTCTTCCTGATGCTCGGTGCCTGTGTTGAAAAACCCAGCACCCTCGAGCGCGTCAAGGAGGATGGCGTGCTGCGCGTGATAACCCGCAACAGCCCGGCCACCTACTTCCAGGACCGCAACGGCGAAACCGGCTTCGAGTACGAGCTGGTCAAGCGTTTCGCCGACGATCTGGGCGTAGAGCTGAAGATCGAGACCGCTGACAACCTCGACGACCTGTTCAACCAGCTCGGCCAGCCTTCCGGCCCGGTGCTGGCGGCGGCAGGCCTGGTCAGCAGTGAACAGCGCAAGTCGCAGGTGCGTTTTTCCCACCCGTACCTGGAAGTCACCCCGCAGATCATCTACCGCAACGGCCGCCCGCGCCCCACCGATGCCAAGGACCTGGTCGGCAAGAAGATCATGGTGCTCAAGGGCAGCACCCATGCCGAGCAGATGGCCGAGCTGAAAAAGCAGTACCCGGCGCTCGAATACGAAGAATCCGACGAGGTTGAGGTAGTTGACCTACTGCGTATGGTCGATGAAGGGCAAATCGACCTGACCCTGGTCGACTCCAACGAACTGGCGATGAATCAGGTCTACTTCTCCAAGGTACGTGTGGCCTTCGACCTCGGTGATGCCCGCGACCAGCGCTGGGCCGTGGCCGCCGGCGAAGACAACAGCCTGCTCAACGAGATCAACGAATTTCTCGACAAGGTGCAAAAAAATGGCACTTTGCAGCGCCTGAAAGACCGCTATTACGGGCACGTCGATGTACTTGGCTACGTAGGCGCCTATACCTTTGCCCAGCACCTGCAACAGCGCCTGCCGCGCTACGAGAAACATTTCCAGGCCTCGGCCAAGAAGGAGCAGGTCGACTGGCGCCTGCTCGCCGCCATCGGCTACCAGGAGTCGATGTGGCAGGCCGAGGTCACCTCCAAGACCGGTGTGCGCGGCCTGATGATGCTGACCCAGCGCACCGCCCAGGCCATGGGCGTGTCCAACCGACTGGACCCGGTGCAGAGCATTCGTGGCGGGGCCAAGTATTTCATGTACGTCAAAGCCCAACTGGACGACAGCATCAAGGAACCGGACCGCACCTGGTTCGCCCTGGCCGCCTACAACGTCGGCGGCGGCCATCTGGATGATGCGCGCAAGCTGGCCAAGCGCGAAGGCCTGAACCCGAACAAGTGGCTGGACGTGAAGAAAATGCTGCCGCGGCTGTCGCAGAAGCAGTGGTACAGCAAGACCCGCTACGGTTATGCCCGTGGCGGCGAGCCGGTGCACTTCGTCGCCAACATCCGCCGTTACTACGACATCCTCACCTGGGTGACCCAGCCGCAGCTCGAAGGCAGCCAGGTGGCCGAAGGCAGCCTGCATGTGCCCGGTGTGAACAAGACCAAGCCGACCGAGCAAACGCCGCCGTTGTGAGATTGGAGGGGCGATGCAGGGCTCTTGTGGGAGCCGGCCTTGCCGGCGATTGGCCGCATAGCGGCCCTGGGTTTACGCCTTCGCCCGCCGCGCCTTGAAGAACTCGGACAAAATAGTCCCGCACTCTTCTGCCAATACCCCACCCTCGAATATCACCCGATGGTTGAGAAACCCCTGGGTAAAGAACTGCCCCTGGCTCTGCACCACGCCGGCCTTGGGCTCCAGCGCGCCGTACACGACCCGGCTGATACGTGAATGGACGATGAGCCCTGCGCACATGCTGCACGGTTCCAGGGTCACGTACAGGGTACTGCCGGGCAGGCGGTAGTTGCTCGCGGTTTGGGCGGCGGCGCGAATGGCGACCATTTCGGCATGAGCGCTGGGGTCGCTGCCACTGATCGGGCAGTTGAAGCCTTGGCCAATCACCTGGCCATGCTGCACCAGCACCGCGCCCACCGGCACCTCGCCCATGGCCGCACCTTGGGCGGCCAGCTCCAGGGCCAGGCGCATGAACTGCTGATCGCGGCTGCGATCGATGATCTGCGGCTGACGCATCACGCTACCTCGATGGCGGCCATCAGGCCGGTTTCCATGTGGTCGATCACGTGACAGTGGAACATCCAGGTACCCGGATTATCCGCCACCAGCGCCACTTGCGCGCGCTCGTTCTTGCCCAGCAGGTAGGTGTCGGTAAAGTACGGTTCGACCTTGCGCTTGTTCGAGCCGATCACCTTGAAACTCATGCCATGCAGGTGAATCGGGTGCTGGTACTGGGTCATGTTTTTCAGCTCGAAGATGTAGCTTTTACCCTTTTTCAGCGTGGCGATCGGCCGGTCGGCGCAGGTCTTGTCGGTAATGTCCCAGGCTTTGCCGTTGATCTGCCAGAGGCTCGGCGGCCTGCCGTTCTCGGTGTTCACCGAGACCGAGCCGACCCATTCGAAATTGAAGTTGAGCTTTTCGGCGTTGGCCAGGTCCGGCTCGGCAACCGGGTTGGCCGGCAAGGCTGGCGGCCAGTCACCAGCGGCGTCGCTGCTGGCCACCGAGCGCAGGGTGCCCAGGCGTACCGAGCCGTCACGCAGGGACAACTCTTCACCGGCCGGCGGCATCTTGATCGCAAGGCAAATACGCATGCCCGGGCCCAACCAGTAGTCCTTGCCCAACGGCCGCGGAGTCACCGGATTGCCGTCCAGGGCGTAGACCCGCGCCTCGAAGCTGCCTTTGAGGTTGATGCGGTAGGTCAGGGTGTTGTCGAGGTTGAGCAGGCGCACCCGCACGATCTGCCCGGCCGGCATCTCGACCACGGCGTTGGCCTGGCCATTGATGGTGATCAGCCGCCCTGCGGTACCGCCACGGGCTGCTTCACGGGGGATGCTGAAGGGCAGGTAGGCGCCCTGCTCGTCCACGTGCCAGTTTTTCAGGCTCAGGGTACGCTCATGCTTGAAGCCGGTGGGTTCGCGCTCTTCGACGATCAATGGCCCGACCAGGCCTTTACCCAGCTCTTCGCTGCTGTTGACGTGCGGGTGATACCAGTAGCTGCCGGCATCCGGCACACGGAACTTGTAGTCGAAGTACTCGCCCGGCAGCACCGGCAGTTGCGAGACGTAAGGCACGCCGTCCATCTCCAGCGGCAGGCGGATGCCGTGCCAGTGGATGGTGGTGGCCACCGGCAGTTGGTTGATGAAGCGCACCCGCAGCCATTCACCCTGGCGCACTCGCAGCTCGGTGCCCGGCGCCGACGGGCCGAAGGCCCAGGCCTGGGTCTTGAACCCCGAGACCAATTCGACATCCAGCGGTGCGGCAATCAGCTGGTAATCATGCCCCGCCTCGCCTTCCACCTTGCCCAGCCAGTAACGCGCGGTGCCACCGGCGCCCAGGCCAACCACCACCAGGCCGGTCAGCCCCTTGAGCATCTGTCGACGGGTAAAAGACATGCAGCGGGCACCTCGTATAGCCAAACCAGTCAGCCAGCCCCCACAGGAGCTGGCGATGAAGGGCAAATACGATACACCTGCAATTGAGAAATATTAAGTGAAGAGTTGTCGCATCAAGGCTGCAGGACGCCTGGCGGCGCAAGGGACGGGTCAAGAAACTCGAAAGGACGCTCGCGAACCTTGAGCGCCAGGCGCCAGTCTGCCTTGACAACACCCTGGGGCCGCCCCATGGAAGGTATATACCACTCGCCGGGATCTAACGTCATTTCAGTGTGCTGGCCTTGGCCTGCATCGACGATACGCACACTGACAACGTCCTCCAACTGCGCCAGGCCCGGGACGCCCTTGTAGGTACTGGCATGAGAGTCTCCAACAAAAGCCACCCACTTGCCTGCTCCGGGCTGAAAACGGGTGGCCTGGATGATTCGACTGGCATAGTAGCTGAACACTTTCTGGCGCAAGACCTCCTGTAGATCCAGCCCGTCCAGCCGGTAACTGGCGGCACAATCGAGCGCGATGATACGAATGCCGCGCCTAGTCGCCTCCCAGACTACGTTGTAGAAGGTGTCCACTGCTGTTGAATCCGTGAAATGGCCTTCGTCGAGCTCGCGCAGGTAGTCGCGCAACCTGGCACTCATCTTGCCATCCCGCAAAAGCACCTCCAGATCGGTCTGATGCAGATCGGTCAACAGGTGCTCCATGTACAAGGTATCGACACCACCAAGGGCCAGCGCCTTCATATGCTTGATCAAAAAGCGCTTGCTACCGATCGCCTGGTGGGACTCACCAATCACCACGCCCTGGGCATCATCGTACAAGCGCTGGAACGACAATAGAGCCGACAATTGTGGATCAGGCGCTGGCACAGTGGAGCGTGACAATCTTGGCAGCGAATCGATGTACTGTTCGGCCTCTAGCGTCAGACGGGCGCGCAAGAGGAGAAAGTCGTCCAGAACCGGATTGAGTACAGACTCTGGGTCATAGAAATCTCCTGCCAACATCCTGCGATTGCTCTGCTTGAGCAGGTCACTCACCGCGCTGCGCTGTTGTGCGGGCACATGGTAGCGGCCCAACACGAGATCGCCAGCGCTCTCGCCGCCAGGCAGAATATGCCGTGAACCCAGACTCCCCAGGCATTGCCCGCCACCACGCAAGCAGGCACTTTCGATCAGTTCCCAGCGCAATTGTGCATTCAACCGCACCGGGAAGTTGCCATGAAAGGCAAAGGGATTGCCCGGGTCGATCACCAGCCAGGTCTTGAGTGAGGCGTCGTAGCGCACGCGATAAAGTCCCCCCTGCAAACGAATGTACTGCCCCTGCTCACCGGTCAGTATCCCTTGCGCCGACGGGATGGCCGGCTCGGTCGGCGGCACCGCGAGCGGCGCCTTGAACACTGCCAATTCCTCATCCGCCGGGATGGCGCCCGGCAGCAGCAGGGTAAGATTCAGCACCAGTTCCACACCCGAGACAATGGCACCCACCAGGGCAGCCTGGCGTTCTTGCGGGTCCCGCGCATTGACCGCCTGGTCGATATTCAGGCCCAGTTTCGCCACGCCAGCCAGAATCACCGCCACCGCAACCGGCCACGACAGCATGGCAACAGGTGTAGCCAGTTGCAGCCCTGCCCCCAGGTAACCGATCCACAGTTGCTTGCGCAAATCGGCATTGCTGCGCAACTGCAGGTCCGCCTCAGCGGCCATCCGCGCTTGCGTCTGCCTGACCAGCCAATCACAGAGGTCGGCGGAAACTGCCCGGCGCTCTACCGAATCAGCCAGCTGTTCATCGGTACCTTGGGCGATCCGCTTGAAGCGGGCAATGCGCTGCGCAAGCGCGACCGACGAAACCACCTCTCCATAGCTGGCCAGTTGCTTGCGGGCGGCCTTGTCAGTCACCTGGCTGCGCAACCAACCATAGATACCCTCAGGCCCCTGGAACGTCTCGAAAACCTGTGCGCCACCGGGGACATAGAGGATCTGTCGACCGGACGGATGGGAAAACCAAAGGATGTTCACCAGGTCATGCCCGGCAAACCGCAGGCAACTGACCGACAGTTCACCTTGAGCCGGTCGCAACCCTGCGACGTCTTGCAAGCGCAGCGCCATGGGCCGCTCAACCCCCAACGCCTGAATCACCCAGTGCAACTGCAAGCGCGTGAGCTGCCCGGACTCGCACGCCAACGTGCCGGCGGCCAGGATGTTCAGCCGCACCACGGTTCTCAAGTCATCGCCCGAGGTTTTCCAGAAGGCTTGCAAGGCTTTGCGGTAAACCGAGGAAAAATCCACCTGCCACAACGCCTGCAGCAACGACGAGGGCGACAGGCGCACTTCATTGCGCTGATCGTAGCGCTGCGCCTGCGGCCCTTGCTGATAGAAGCCGCCCCAATTGTGCAGGACATCGGCATTGTCCTGGTCCGCCACCCGAAAGCGGCGGATCACCAGTTCGGTGAGGGTCATCGATTCCTCTGGCGCACCTACATGCTCCCAGCCGGTAAAGCTGGTCGAACTGGACTGGGCATTGTCAAACCGGTGCCAGTAGATCTTGTCCGGATCGCCTTCGACTTTCATCGAGGCCAGGATCCGCCGCGCGGCCTGCCAGGCCATCAGGTGCAGATCCGGAAGTTGCCTCATCACCTGGGAGGTGAACTGGCTGAGGGGCGCTTGCAGGGTGTTGCTGTCCGAAGTGGTATTCATTGCGGGTACTCCACAGTCATCGAGCGCTGACTGTGCTAGCCCCTTGCCTAGCCTTGGCGGTACATACATCAACGCCTGGATACAACTATGTAGCGCCATCGACCACTGACCGTCACCCAAGCTGGTTCCCTTCAGCCAAGAGAACCGCCCCATGACCGAAAATCACGCACTACCCGTAATCAATGACTTGCAACTGACCCTGCACAAACTGGCCTCGAGCGTCGTTGAGCGATGCCCGGACATGTGGGAGATGGCCCGCCTGGCTGCGGTGCAGATCTTGCACACCTATGGCCAGGGCGCCCACGCCCCGGACCAGGTGTACTGGCATCGGTTCGACAACGGCCAGAGCAACCCACGCAGCTTCACCGGTTGGGAGCACGTTGGCCCTCCGCTGGAATCGGTCAGCCTCACGCAACTGGTCATGCGCAGGTTCACCCCCCATGACCAGGACAACGCCGACCTGCTGGTCGACTGGGGCGGTTTCTACACCGCCGACGCGCGCACCCATCTGTTCAACGAAAGCAATGAAGTGCCGCTGCTGCCCCAGGACGTGCTGCACGACTTCTGGAAACTCGACTTCGCCACGCAATTCAACACACGCCTGAATGAGTTCTGGACACAAGACAAGGATGCCTACCGGGCGCTGACAAAAATCAACTTCCTTGCCAGAGCGTTTGAAGACCTGGACAACGGCACTCTGCATCCCCGGCACTTCACATCGGTAATGAAAGCCGCAGCGGGCAGCTTCAGCACCCCGGCCTCACTGGCGAAAATCCATCAACGGGATCAGGCCCCCGCGGGCTTGAGCATCAGGGCACTGGACATCGGCGGCTACCAGGCTACCGATATCCTGCGCATCGTCGATGAACACGGGCGTCAGATCATCTATATGCCTGATGAGGATGGCTCGTTTCATGTGTTCGAATCAGTGGCCGACCTGCACTGGTGGCTGCTGGTGCAAACCAACGACCCCGGCAAGCTGCCGATCTTCATGTCGCACTTTGCGCTGTCGGCCTATGCCGCCGATGGTACCGATGTCGGCTTGCACGATGTGCTGATCACCTTGTTCATGTCCCATGCCCGGGGCGATCACAGCTGCATCAACCAGAACGACCTGGCGATTGCCGGCGATCCTTTCGACTGGCTGAGCGATCAGGCCCGTGAGCGCATGCACAAGGAGGCGAAAACCGCCTTGCACAGCAATTCTCAACTGCGCAAAAAGCTCTGGATCGGCTACCTCAGCACCACGGCCAACCTCACCGGTGCCTTGGGCATGCTGTGCTGGCCTGTGGCACTGGCCGCCGTGGGCGCAGACCTGGCCAGCCTGGGCTTGAACATCGACCAGGCAGTCAACGGGCGCAACACTGCAGAGCGCAAGGCCGGTGTAATGGGCGCCATCTTCAGCAGTATCGATGCCCTGCTCAACACCCTGGTAGTCGTCGGCGCCGCAGGCGAGCTCAAGGCCCTGGGCGAAGACTCACGGCTAGCCGAGGCCAAAGCCGTGCCGCCTCTGCCCCTGGAACCGCTGCCGCTGCCCAAGCACCTGGCGGTCGAACTGGAACACAATCCGCTCAATGACTTTGTCGCCAACGTGCTGTTGAGCGACGAGGAGCTGGCCAACAAAGGCACCCTTGCTGGCGTATACAACCCCGGAGATGGCCATTTCTACATTCAACTCGACGAATTGCCCTACCAGGTCCGTTACATTGGCGAACTGAAAACCTGGGTCGTCGTCGACCCCGGCGAACCCTTCTCATTCTTTCGCCACTATCCGGTCGAACTGCAAGCCGACGGCAGTTGGGCCCTGCGCGAAAGGCCCGGATTGCGAGGCGGTACCGGCAGGCTCTTCGGTCGCAGGCCCTGGGGCAGTGCTCGCACCGCCGCAGCACCCCAGCCTGCTGCTGCAAGCCCTTACGATATTCCTGAGCAATACCGGGCAAAACTTGCGGAGACTGCAGCCAGATCACAGTACTACCGAGAGGGATTTATCAAAGTAAACGACGAGGAATTTAACCAGGCGACAATCAAGTTCGAACAGTTGCGCAAAGATCTTCTGGACGATGCCGGGACCTTTTTTGATCTGTATAAACAAGCCCCTCGTCCGACTATCCCCACGCTGGAGGCCAATACCCCAGCCAAGGGCATCATCAAGTCGATCTATGCCCAGACCGATGGCTTGGTCATCGGCGAAACCCATGACTCGATCGCCAGCAAGCAATTTCTGATCGACAACATGACTACCCTGAGCAAGCAGAAAGTCAAAACCCTTTACTTCGAGCACCTGATGACAGACATGCATGCCAGCGGGCTGGAGGCGTTCAATCGTACCGGCGTGATGGATGAAACCCTGCTGCGGTATGTGCAAAATCTGGACGCTGGGCACGGCACCGATGCTCTCGGCAACTTTACCTTTGAAGCCGTGCTCAAAAGTGCCAATGAGCATCACATCCAGGTCCGCGCGATCGATTGCCTGAGCAGCTATGTGCAAAACGATCTGCCTCGTCCGGTGGCCAATGCGCGACAGAAGATGATGAACTTCTACGCCAGCAAAACCATCACCGCCGACCAGCAACTCAATGGTCCCCATCGCTGGGTGGCCCTGGTCGGCAACAGTCACAGCAATACGTTCGAAGGCGTGCCAGGGGTCAGTGAAATGAACCACGCCATCGGCCTGCGCATTGCCGATGTGCCCCTGGGTACTGCCACCAGTATTGGTGAAGACGCGGGCGACTCTTTCAAGACCAGCGGTATTGGCAATGCTACCGCCTTCGTCAAGGGCGACCTGCTGCTGAGCATCGCCACAAAACCTGCGGTGATTGCTGCCGATATCTCATCGCGCTTGCCACAGGCCGGCATGTTTCTGGTTGATGCAACTGCTGACCCACACCTGCTGGTGCACCGCAGCAGGTCAGGCGAACTGATACGCACGCCCATTGAACACGCATTTGCTGGCGTAAAGGTTACACGCAATGGCTGGCCAAGCATTAGCGGCCGCTGGTATCGCAACGAAGAAAAACTACTGGAGGCCATCAGGGTGGTACTGGGCATGCGTCAGGTCAGGTGAACTGCAGCCAGCAAAAAGGGCGCCGAAGCGCCCTTTTTGTTGTTCAACTAACTGTCATTCCCACTCGATGGTCGCCGGTGGCTTGCTCGACACGTCGTAAGTCACGCGGGAAATGCCTTCGATCTCGTTGATGATCCGGCCGCTGACGGTTTCCAGCAGCTCGTAAGGCAGGTGCGCCCAACGGGCGGTCATGAAGTCGATGGTTTCCACCGCACGCAGGGCCACGACCCAGGCGTAACGACGGCCGTCACCGACCACGCCCACCGATTTCACCGGCTGGAACACCACGAAGGCCTGGCTGACCTTGTGGTACCAGTCGGCCTTGCGCAGTTCTTCGATGAAGATGTGGTCGGCGCGACGCAGCAGGTCGGCGTATTCCTTCTTCACTTCACCGAGGATCCGCACGCCCAGCCCCGGGCCCGGGAACGGGTGGCGGTAGACCATGTCGTACGGCAGGCCCAGCTCCAGGCCAAGGCGACGAACCTCGTCCTTGAACAGCTCGCGCAGCGGCTCGACCAGCTTGAGGTTCATCTCTTCTGGCAGGCCACCAACGTTGTGGTGCGACTTGATCACGTGGGCCTTGCCGCTCTTGGCGCCCGCCGACTCGATCACGTCCGGGTAGATGGTGCCCTGGGCCAGGTACTTGATGTTGTGCAGCTTGGTCGACTCGGCATCGAACACGTCGATGAAGGTACGGCCGATGATCTTGCGCTTCTTCTCAGGGTCAGCTTCACCGGCCAGGTTGCCGAGGAACTGATCTTCGGCGTTGGCGCGGATCACCTTGACGCCCATATTCTCGGCGAACATGGCCATCACTTGCTCGCCTTCGTGCAGGCGCAGCAGGCCGTTGTCGACGAACACGCAGGTCAGCTGGTCGCCGATGGCCTTGTGCAGCAGGGCTGCAACCACCGAGGAGTCAACGCCGCCGGACAGGCCGAGCAGGACGTTGTCAGTGCCAACCTGGGCGCGGATCTGGGCGATGGCGTCTTCAGCGATGTGCGACGGGGTCCACAGTGCTTCGCAGCCGCAGATGTCGAGGATGAAGCGCGAAAGGATACGACCGCCCTGCTTGGTGTGGGTCACTTCCGGGTGGAACTGCACGCCGTAGTAGCCACGAGTATCGTCGGCCATGCCGGCGATCGGGCAGCTCGGGGTGCTGGCCAGGATGTGGAACTCTTGCGGGATGCGGGTGACCTTGTCACCGTGGCTCATCCATACGTCCAGGCCAAACACGCCATCGGCGTCGACGTGGTCTTCGATGCCGTCGAGCAGGCGGCTCTTGCCGACCACGTCAACGCGGGCATAACCGAACTCACGCAGCTCGGAGCCTTCCACCTTGCCGCCCAGCTGTTCGGCCATGGTCTGCATACCGTAGCAGATACCGAATACCGGTACGCCCAGGTCCCAGACGGCCTGTGGCGCGCGCGGGCTGTTGGCTTCGTGCACCGACTCGGGACCGCCGGCGAGGATGATGCCGCGCGGGGCGAATTCGCGAATCGCGTCATCGTCCATGTCGAACGGGTGCAGTTCGCAGTACACGCCGATTTCGCGCACGCGGCGGGCAATCAGCTGGGTGTACTGGGAACCGAAGTCGAGGATCAGGATGCGGTGAGCGTGAATGTCGAGGGCCATGACTCAATCTCGTCAGTGGAAATCGGAAACGACGCGGGGCTGTCGATAACAGCCCCGCTAGCAAGTGTTGCCTGAAGCATCAACCTACGCGGTAGTTTGGCGCTTCTTTAGTGATCTGTACGTCATGCACGTGGGACTCGGCCATGCCAGCACCGGTGATACGCACGAACTCAGGCTTGGTACGCATCTCTTCGATGTTGGCGCTACCGGTGTAACCCATCGAGGAACGCAGGCCACCCATCAGCTGGTGAATGATCGCGGTCAGGGTGCCCTTGTACGGCACACGGCCTTCGATACCTTCAGGTACCAGCTTCTCGGCACCGGCCGAAGAGTCCTGGAAGTAACGGTCGGAGGAGCCCTGGGCCTGGGACATGGCGCCCAGCGAGCCCATGCCGCGGTAAGCCTTGTAGGAGCGACCCTGGAACAGCTCGATCTCGCCCGGAGCCTCTTCGGTACCGGCGAACATCGAACCCATCATCACGGCCGAAGCACCGGCCACGATGGCCTTGGACAGGTCACCGGAGAAGCGGATGCCACCGTCGGCGATCAGCGGGATGCCCGTGCCTTCAAGGGCGGCGGCGACGTTGGCGATGGCGCTGATCTGCGGCACACCGACACCGGCGACGATACGGGTGGTGCAGATCGAGCCTGGGCCGATACCGACCTTGACCGCGTCGGCGCCGGCTTCGGCCAGGGCCTTGGCGGCAGCGCCGGTGGCGATGTTGCCACCGATGACCTGAACCTGCGGGAAGTTCTCCTTGACCCAGCGAACGCGATCGATCACGCCCTTGGAGTGACCGTGAGCGGTGTCGACCACCACCACGTCAACGCCCGCGGCAACCAGTGCGGCAACTCGGTCAGCGGTGTCCTTGCCGGTGCCGACTGCCGCGCCGACGCGCAGGCGACCCTGGTCGTCCTTGCTCGCCAGCGGGTAGGCCTTGGCTTTTTCGATGTCGTTGACGGTCATCATGCCCTTGAGGGCAAAGTTGTCGTCGACGATCAGCACGCGCTCGATACGGTGCTTGTGCAGCAGCTCGCGGGCTTCGTTCTTGTCGGCGCCTTCCTTGACAGTGACCAGGCCTGCTTTAGGCGTCATCACTTCACGGACGGTGGCATCCAGACGGTTTTCGAAGCGCACGTCGCGAGAGGTGACGATGCCGACCAGGTCGCCATCGTGCAGCACCGGAACGCCGGAGATGTTGTTCAGACGGGTCAGTTCGAACAGGTCACGGACCGTGGCGTCAGCCTCGATGGTGATCGGGTCCTTGACCACGCCAGCCTCGAACTTCTTGACCTTGCGCACTTCGGCAGCCTGCTGCTCGATGGTCATGTTCTTGTGGATGATGCCGATGCCGCCTTCCTGGGCCATGGCAATGGCCAGGCGGGCTTCGGTCACGGTATCCATGGCGGCAGAGACCAACGGAATATTCAGCTCGATGCCACGGGTCAAACGGGTCTTGAGACTGACTTCATTAGGCAGCACCTCGGAATAACCAGGCACTAGGAGAATGTCGTCGAAGGTCAGGGCTTCTTGGCTGATACGCAGCATCGCAGGGGCTCCCGGGCGGGAAAAATGGAAGCGCGCCATTATACTCATCCATTGCCCTTCGCTCAATGCAAAGATGGGCCTTCGGTCAGTTACCTGCGCGGTTGACCTGCACCACGGCCACCGGCTGGTCGAGCCAATCGGCGAAGTTATCCAGAAAAGCCTGCTTGAACCCCGCCGCACTCCAGTTATTGAAGATGAAACCCAGGTTGGAAAATGCGCAGGGCTGAAGGAACAGAAAGCCGTTGATGTCGTCTTCATGAGCGCACAGCGGGCAGACGAAGTTTTCCGTGCGCCCGGGCATCCAGTCTTCCAGGCTTTCGAACAGCGCCACACCAACTTCCTTGCGGCATTCGGCGCAGCCGGCCTCTTCGAGAAAACCCTCGGTCGGGGTATAGATGCAGCGCTTGGTAATGACCTCAAGGCCATTGACCGGCTGACCGTATGGCAGCAGCTCGGGGTGCTTGACCACCTTGCGCGCACCTTCGGCGATGGCATAGGCCATGCGGCTGCCGGTGCTGCCACAGGTGCTCAGTTGCTCCTCGATGACTTTCTCGCGCACCAGCCAGCGCAGGATTGCCCGGGCGCGGGCCTCATGTACGGGAACGGTGGAAATCTTCGGGACAATAATGCTCTGGGTCGTCATGACAGCGGCCAAACAAGTTCAAAGCTGCCAGTTTACCTCACTCAGGTAGCGGCCGATCAGGACAATACCACTGGCCAGTACCAGCCAGGTGACCAGGCGCACGAAGGTTTCGCGCGACATGTTCAGGGTCAGGCGCCGGCCCAGGTACACCCCGGCCAGCATCATCGGCGCCAGGCACAGCGCTAGCAACAACAACGGCAGGTCGGCATAGACGCCAGCGATCAGGAACAGACTCAGGCGCACCACGGTACTGCAACTGATCAGCGCGCTCTGGGTGGCCCGCGCCTGCTCCTTGGAGGGCAGACGGGCATTAAGGTAGATGGCATAGAGAAAGCCGCCGCTGCCGAACAAGGCACCGAACAGGCCACCCACAGTCCCCATCGGCACCGACCAGGCGGGCGACAGCTGCGCCGGCTTGACCTTCACCGCCAGGCTATACAAGGCATAGGCGCTGATAAACAGCCCCATCAACAGCAGCAACAGGTCGGACTTGAGGTTGAGCAAAAACACCACACCCAGAGTACAACCCAGCACCATGCACGGCAGCAGGCGCATCAGTTCCGGGCGCGCCACGGCCTTGCGCGCCGGCAGCCAGTTGCCGAAGGCGGCGACGAAATCCAGCAGTACCAGCAACGGGATGATCCGTGACAGCGGCATGAAGTTGATCAATACCGGCCCGGCCACCAGCGCCGTACCAAAGCCGGCAATGCCGAAGACGATATAGGCAGCGCCAATGCCCAGCAGGATCGGCAGCCAGTCGAGGGAGGTAAAGGGTAATTGGGCAAACAGGGTCGAGAGCATGGCGGTCTTCACCAGTGGGGGTGTGGAAACTTTAGCCAGTTGCAAGACATGCCGACTAATATGCAATTACCTTACAAGCCATCTTGAAACGGCATAGCATCGATGATCTCTACCCGCCAGTTGCGTTACTTCGTCGAAATCGCCGAAAGCGGCAGCTTCAGCGCCGCCGCCGAGCGCCTGTTCATCGCCCAGTCGGCCCTGAGCCGACAGGTCAAGGATCTGGAGTCGCAACTCGACACCCTGCTGTTCGAACGTACGGCACGCCAGCCGCGACTTACCGCAGCGGGCCAGGCCTTTTTGCCAAGGGCTCGCACCTTGCTGGTAGACCTGGAAAAAGCACAACGCCTGGCTCGGGAAGTTGGCCAAGGTGTACGCGGCAGCTTGCGTCTGAATCATTCCAGTACGGTGCCGCTGACCGGGCAGTTGCTGGTGCGGCTCAGCGGCTATCTGAATGACAACCCCGGCGTGTCCATGGAAATCGCCCAGCAGTCCTCCGAGGCACAACTTGAGGAACTGGCCGAAGGACGCCTTGAACTCGGCCTGCTGCGCCTGCCCGTGTTGCGCCAGCATGAAGGCCTGTGCGTGCAGCCGCTATTCGAAGAGCCGCTGATGCTGGCGGTCGCCGAGCAGCATCCACTGGCGCGAGAAAGCCGCGTGTGCCTGGCGCAACTGCGCGAAGAAGCCTTTATATCCATCCCCCATCGCCAGCGTGGCGGCCTGAGTTACCTGTCTGCCGAGCTGTGCATGGCGCAAGGGTTCTTTCCCCGGGCAGCAAGGGTGGTGTCGCGCAAGACCACCCAGTTGCAGCTGATCCAGGCGGGGTTTGGTGTGGCCCTGCTGCCACAGTGCATGCAGGAGATCGCCCCGCCTTCACTGCGCTTCATCGCCCTGGCGGACGCGGGTTGCAGCAGTACCGTGGCGCTGGCCTATCGGCGCGATGCAGGAGCGCTGGTTGAGCAGTTTGTGAGTCATATTCAAGGCTAAGGGCCCAATCGCTGGCAAGCCAGCTCCCACAGGTAATGTATGCACTAATACTGTGGGAGCTGGCTTGCCAGCGATGAAGACTCCGCCGAGCCACTGCCACCCTGCCACCACAATCCTTTATGATGCGTCCATGATCAAAGACCCCTTCGAAAGACTCGGCCTGGACCGCGAAGTCCTCACCGTCAGCCAACTCAACGGCCGCGCCCGGGTGCTGCTTGAAGACGTGTTCCGCAATGTCTGGGTCGAAGGCGAGATCTCCAACCTCGCCCGCCCGGCCTCCGGCCATGTCTACTTCACCCTCAAGGACAGCGGCGCCCAGGTACGCTGCGCACTGTTCCGCCAGAACGCCGCGCGGGTTCGCCAGGCGCTGCGCGATGGCCTGGCGGTCAAGGTGCGCGGCAAGGTCTCGCTGTTCGAAGGCCGTGGCGACTATCAGCTGATTCTCGACACGGTCGAGCCGGCCGGTGATGGCGCCCTGCGCCTGGCCTTCGAAGCGCTGAAGGAAAAACTCGCCGCCGAAGGCCTGTTCAGCGCCGAAACCAAGCGCCCCCTGCCCGCGCATCCGCAGCGCATTGGCATCGTCAGCTCGCCCACCGGCGCAGTGATCCGCGACATCATCAGTGTGTTCCGCCGCCGTGCGCCACAGGTCGAACTGACCCTGATCCCCACCGCCGTGCAGGGCCGCGAAGCGATCGCGCAGATCGTCCGCGCCCTGCAACTGGCCGACAGCCGCGGCTTCGACGCACTGATCCTGGCCCGCGGTGGCGGCTCGCTGGAAGACCTCTGGTGCTTCAACGAAGAAGCCGTGGCGCGCGCCATCGCCGCCTGCAAGACGCCGATCGTCAGCGCCGTCGGCCATGAAACTGATGTCTCGATCAGTGATTTCGTCGCCGACGTGCGCGCCCCGACGCCATCTGCCGCCGCCGAACTGCTGGCTCCGGACAGCAGCGACCTACAACGGCGCATCGACAGCCTCAAGCGCCGCCTGCTGCTACGCATCCAGAGCCGCCTGACCCACGATCGCCTGCGCCTGGACAGCCTGACCCGGCGCCTGCGCCACCCCGGCGAACGCCTGCGCCAGCAAGCCCAGCGCCTGGACGACCTGGACATGCGCCTGCGCCGCGCCTTTGAACAGCGCCTCAATCAGCGCCGCGAACGCCTCGCACGCCTGGACACGCGCCTGGCCGCGCAGCACCCCGGGCGCACCCTGGCCCTGCTCAAGCAGCGCCTGGACAGCCTCGCCGAACGCCTGCCGCGGGCCATGCGCGAGACCCTCAAGGATCGCCGCCAACGCCTGCAGGCGCAGGTGCAGACCCTGCACGTGGTCAGCCCCCTGGCAACCCTGGGGCGTGGCTACAGCATCCTCCTCGATGAGCGCGGCCAGGCCATCCGCACGGCCGCCCAGACCCACAACGGCCAGCGCCTGACCGCCCGCCTGGGCGAGGGTGAACTGCAAGTGCGGGTCGAAGACAACCACCTGACGCCGGTCACGCTCTCTTTACTGGACTGAATCATGCCTCGTTTATTCGCCCCCCTGTTGCTGTTGTGCCTGGTGTTCGCCAGCAGCGCCCAGGCCAGCTACATCACCCGCCAACTGAACAAGCCGGTACCCGGCGGCGTTGCCGTCGTCGACCTGGGCCCGGCCGCCACGGCGCCCAGCGCGCGCTTCGACGGCAAGCCGGTGCTGGTGGTCAAGGAACAGGACACCTGGCTGGCCATCGTCGGCTTGCCGCTGACGCAAAAGCCCGGCACCGCGCAGCTCACCCAGGGCAGCCGAAACCTGAACTTCAGCGTCGCCAGCAAGAAGTACCCCGAGCAGCGCATCACCTTGAAAAACAAGCGCCAGGTCAACCCGGACCCGGCCGACCTCAAGCGCATCGACGCCGAGCTTGCCGAGCAGATCAAGGCCTACCGCAGCTTCAGCCCTACCCTGCCGAGCAACCTGATCCTCGACAAACCGGTCAACGGCCCGTTGTCGAGCAAGTTCGGCGTGCGCCGTTTCTTCAACGGCGAAGAGCGCAACCCCCATGCTGGCCTGGATTTCGCCGTACCCGCCGGCACACCAATCAAGACCCCGGCCAATGGCAAGGTGATCCTGATCGGCAATTACTTCTTCAACGGCAATACCGTGTTTGTCGATCACGGCCAGGGCTTTATCAGCATGTTCTGCCATATGTCGAAAATCGACGTCAAAGCCGGCCAGCAACTGAGCCGCGGCGCCGTGGTGGGCCGCGTCGGCGCCACCGGACGCGCCACCGGTCCGCACATGCACTGGAACGTCAGCCTCAATGATGCCCGGGTGGATCCGGCAATCTTCATCGGCGCCTTCCAGCCCTGACACCGCGCTTGCGCCATTCAAAAAGACCGCGCAACTGGCGCGGTCTTTTCATTCATAAAAAGCTATAAAATCTCGATAAACAACTTTTTTTAAGCATTCCTCTCAATCTTTTCCCAAGGCTTGCCATCTTTAACCCCACTGGTTAGGGTTTAAGCCATGAAAACCTTTCAGACCCTCATCCTGCTTCGTCAACATCGCAGCCTCTGCCTGGTCAGTGCACGACTACCAAGCTGAATCGCGTCGCCTCGCCTTTTCATCTCGTTTTTGTCCGGCGGGCCCCTTTCAAGGCCGCACATTCAAGGATTGCTTTCATGACCATGCTCAAAGACCCTTCGAAAAAATACAGCGCCTTCGCCACCGTCAACTTGCCGGACCGCACCTGGCCTTCGAAGACCATCACCCAGGCGCCGATCTGGTGCAGCTCGGACCTGCGCGATGGCAACCAGTCGTTGATCGAGCCCATGGATGCGGCGAAGAAGCTGCGCTTCTGGAAGACCCTGGTCAGCGTTGGCGTGAAAGAAATCGAAGCCTCGTTCCCGTCCGCATCGCAAACCGACTTCGACTTCGTGCGCACCCTGATCGAAGACGGTCACATTCCTGATGACACCACCATCCAGGTGCTGACCCAGGCCCGTGAAGATTTGATCGCGCGTACCTTCGAATCGCTGCGCGGAGCGAAAAAGGCCATCGTTCACCTGTACAACGCCACCAGCCCGTCGTTCCGCCGGATTGTCTTCAACCAGGACAAGCAAGGCGTCAAGGACATCGCGGTGAACGCGGCGAAACTGTTCGTCAAATATGCCGCCCAGCAGCCGAACACCCAGTGGACCTTCCAATACTCGCCGGAAACCTTCAGCGCCACTGAGCTTGAGTTCGCCAAGGAAGTCTGCGATGCGGTGATCGAGGTGTGGAACCCGACACCTGAGCACAAGATCATCCTCAACCTGCCGGCCACCGTCGAAGTCTCGACGCCAAACATCTACGCCGACCAGATCGAGTGGTTCGGCCGTAACGTCAACCGCCGCGACAGCGTGATCATCAGCCTGCACACCCACAACGACCGTGGCACCGGTGTTGCCGCCACCGAACTGGGCCTGATGGCCGGCGCCGACCGCGTCGAGGGCTGCCTGTTCGGCAACGGCGAACGTACCGGCAACGTCGACCTGGTGACCCTGGCGTTGAACCTCTACACCCAGGGCATCAACCCCGAGCTGGATTTCTCCGACATCGACGGCGTGCGCAAAGTGGTCGAGGAATGCAATCAAATTCCAGTGCACCCACGTCATCCGTACGTCGGCGACCTGGTGCACACCGCATTCTCCGGCTCGCACCAGGATGCCATCCGCAAAGGCTTAACCCAGCAGAAGGATGACGCCAAGTGGGAAGTGCCGTACCTGCCAATCGACCCGGCCGACATCGGCCGCAGCTACGAGGCGGTGATCCGCGTCAACAGCCAGTCGGGCAAGGGCGGTATCACCTACCTGCTCGAACAGGAGTACGGCATCAGCCTGCCACGGCGCATGCAGATCGAATTCAGTCAGGTGGTACAAGGTGAAACCGACCGCCTGGGCCTGGAGATGACCGCCCAGCAGATCCACTCGCTGTTGCACCGCGAGTACCTGCAAGCCAACGCGCCTTACGCGCTGGTCAGCCATCGCCTGCAAGAAGAGAACGGCAACAGTGCGGTGGAAGTGGAAGTCGCCGGTGAAGGCGAGACCACCCTGCACTGGCGCGGCAAGGGCAACGGCGCCCTCGAAGCCCTGGTGGCCGGCTTGCCGATCGCCGTCGAGATCATGGACTACAACGAGCATGCCATTGGCGCGGGCACCAACGCCAAGGCGGCAGCCTACATCGAGCTGCGTGTGGCCGGTGGCCGCCCGGTGCACGGTGTGGGTATCGATGAAAACATCACCACGGCCAGCTTCAAGGCACTGTTCAGTGCACTGAACCGTTCGCTGAGCCAGCAGGCAGCCAAGGCGGCCTGAACCGTACGCTGAGTCAACGCTGCAACTGAAATGCCCACCCCTCGCGAGGTGGGCATTTTCGTTTGTACACGCGCAAATCGCCGGTCAACTGGCAGGCAACCCCCGGTATACTCCCCTCCTCGCTTTACCTTGCGCTGTGCGCACATCATGAAAGGACACTCGATGAGCAACTACCTCGAACGCGCGCTGAGCAGCCTGCGCACTATCGGCATCAATCTTCTGCGCCCCGTTCAGGATGCCCCCGTACTGGTGTTGCTCGACCGCGTGGCGCAGTACGACAGCAGCAAGGTCACCTCCATCGCCGCCGTGCTGCAGCAATCCACTGCCTTCAACGGCATGGTCCGCGAGCAGATCGAGGGCATGGACATCTCCACCCGCTTCATGGACATCACCCAGAGCTTTACCTCGATCCGCGAAGACGCTGCCGCCATGGCTGGCTGGATGGACGATGGGCGCCTGGACAGCATGGAGAAGCTCAAGCTGACGTGGATGAATGTGCGCCGTGGCTCGATCCCCAGCCGCTTCAACGACATTCGCGACAACTACCTGCAAGTGTGCAAGTCAGCCAACGACCAGATCAGCCGCGAGACGGTGATCCTCGAGTCCTACATGGATTTTCGCATGGCCATGAAAGCCGCCGAGGTCGAAGCCCAGCAAGTGCTGGCCATTGCCGGCCAGGCGCTGGAACAGCGCACCGCAGCACTGAACGAGGCCAACCAGCAGGTCGCCGCTGCCGAAACGGCCGAACCGGCCCAGCGCGCCGCGCTGGAACTGCGCCGCGACGAAGCCGTACGCGCCTTGCAGGATGAAGACAAGCGCTACCAGATCGTCAAGGACATCGCCGATGACCTCAAGGTCGGCTACAACACCGCCGAGATGGTCTTCGCCCGCATCAATCAGGTGCACGTGATCAAGGAGCGCCAGTACCAGCGCATGGTCTCGTTCTTCTCCACCAACGAAGTGGTACTGACCGGCCTGGCCGTCTCCTTTACTGCCAACAGCGGCCTGGCCGAGGCGACCCATACCCTCAACGCCACCACCGATGGCATCAGCAAGGGTCTCGAAGCCCTGGGCAGCACCGGAAACCAGCAGCTCGAAGCAGCAGTCAAAGCCAGCTATGGCTCGACCATCAAGGTCGATTCGGTACGCGCCCTGGCCGATGCCACGCTGTCGTTCCAGAACGACATGCACAGCCTCACCGAAACCTACCGGGCCGAATCGAGCAATGCCTCGCGCGACATCGCGGCTGCGGTCGAGGATGCCAAGCGTAAATTCGCAGCCCTGCTCAGCAAGGCAGCCTGATGAGCAGCATTCCACTCTCCGAACAGCTCGGAGCGATGGCGTTCGTCGACGAATTGCGCCACCAGCACATGCAGGTCCAGGAACACCTGAACCTGCCCAAGCGCCGCGCCGATGTTGCGGCGCGTATTCGCGACTATTACCAAAGCCATAACATTGCCTTTGACGAGGCGCTGATCGATCAGGGCGTTCGCGAGTTTTTCGCCCGTCGCCTGATGTTCGAAGCCCCGCCCCTTAGCTGGAAGCAAAAGCTGCTGAGCAAGGCGTCGATGGCGCGCGGCCAATTGTTCAAGCTGTTCCTGACGATCATCGCTGCGCTGCTGATTACCCAGTGCACGCGCCTGGTCCACGACAGCGGCGTCACCATCGAGATCGACAACAGTGCCCGTGACCTGCGCCTGCACGATGAAGACCTGCGCGCCGAAATCCAGCTCAAGCACGAGAAACTTGAGCAGTGGCAGCAAAAGGCGTTAGCCCGGCCCGATGCTGCGGTCAGCCGTATTCTTGATGAAGTCCGGCAAACATTGCCGCCGCTTGCGCAAACCTTCGCCAGCGATGTGCCGCAGTTCGTCGACAAGACCAATCGCGACAGCGTCAAGGCCCTGGTCGAGAAACGTGAAGCACAGATCAAGCAGATCCGCGATGCCATGTACCCGACGCGCTCCGCCTTTGCCACGGTAGAGGGTATCTACGAGCAGCGCGATGAACTGGCTAGGCTCATGGCCCTGCCGACCTACCTGAAAGGCCTTGCGCAGTTCCCCAACCTCAAGGAGCTTGCCAACTCGGCCGACCAGCAACTGCTACAGGTCAAAGATAACTCAACACTGACCGCCGCCAGCCGGTATGTCGGCCAACTGCGTTTGCAGATCGATGAAACCGGCGACTGGCTGGACAAGATCGCCCTGCGCGACCAGCTAGCCCAGCGCCTCAAGGCGATGCCCCTGAGTGCCGGCGATCGGACGCAGTTGCAACTGTTGCTCGCTCAGGCCAACACCAGCCTGGACGCTCGGGAGGCCACTCAAACCCACTATCGACTTCGCCACCTGGAGCAGATGCTCGACTTCGCCGCTGCGGCGCTGACGATCCAGATCGTCGACCGCACCGGCGTCAAGTCCGGGGTGGAGCGTTGCTACGACCCCGCCGGTTGCAACCGCGGCGAGGCCACCGACAAGGGCAAGAGCTGGTTCGTGGTAGTCGAGGCCACCAACCCGGCCGGCATCAGAGTCGAAGTACCGGTGACCAGCGCCGAAACCGGCAAACTGCAATGGAACGGCTACTTCGCTGTGCGTGTCAGCCAGGCCGAATACCTCAAGGTCAAAGAGGACAAGCTCGATGACGGCCACGTCGATGACCGCATGATGGGCAGCAAGGCTGCCAACTCGCTGACCCTGCGCTTTAACCAGCGCACCACGAGCAACCCTGACATGATCATGGACTGGTGAACACATGACACCCTCTACCCTCACCAGCACCGTCGCGCAGAACGCCCGCGACAACGAGTCATTATTGCGCAGCGCCGAGCAGTTGCTGTCGACCCTGAGCGATCAGGAAGCGCGCCTGGAGCAGGACATTCTCACCCGGCTGAGCAACATCGCCACCCTCAAGCTTGAGCATCGCCCGGCACTGGACCAGGACACCGTGCTACAACTGCAGGCTCGCCAGGACGCCGAAGCCCAGTTACGCGCAGACCTTGCCCGGGTCGAATGCGATATTGCCGCCTCGTTGGCCGAACAGCACAACGTGCGTGTGCGCATCGAAGACATCGACCGTCAGGTCAAGGATCAACTGGCGCTCGAACCCGACTGGCGCAAGCTCGGCGAGCAGTTGCTGGCAGCGCAAGAGGCCAACGAAGAGGCCGTTACCGGCTACGCCGAGATCCGCCAGGAGTGCGTCGACAAACTGCCCTCCTACAGCGCCAACCCGATCTATTACCACCTGCTCAAGCGTGATTACGGCACCGAGCAGTACCGCTACAACTTCCTCCACCGCTGGCTCGACAGCACCCTGGCCAAACGCGTCAACTTCCAGGGCAACCGCAATAACGAGCTGATACTGCGCGCCATGCAAACGCGTAACGAAGAACTGCAAGGCGAGCGCCTGACCCTGATTGCCGAGCTGCACAAAGCTGTCGAACAGCACCTGGCCCAGGCACGAACAACGGCGGGGATGGACCCTTTAAGTGGTGAAGACACCACGCTGAACAAACACATCGCCGCCGCCAAGGCCCGGGCCAACGAGCAGCACCAGCAGTTGGCCAACTTTGCCGGTAAACAGGACCCACACTACCTGCGGATCCGCCAGAACATCACCGAACGCCTGCAGACCCAGACCATCGAGCAACTGCTGGTCGAAGTACAAAAGACCCCGGACAGCAACGACGACCGGATTGCCGCCCAGCTCAAGGAACTGTACCAGCGCCTGCGAGAGGTCCAGGACCGCCTGCCGCAGTTGCGCGACCAGCATGACCGCGCCCTGCGCGACTACGAGCGGGCCAAGGAGCTGGAGCGGGCGTTGCGTACCGACTACTACCGCGACAGCGATTACAACTTCCATACCAGCTTGGGTTTCGATCGCCTGCTGGCCGACTACATGACCCGCGACCTCAGCCTGCATGCCATGGAGACCCTGCTGCAAAGTGGCCGGCGCCTGGTGCCGCGCAGTACCTCCTCCAGCAGCTCGTCGTCGTTCAGCTGGTCGAGCTCAGGCTCCAGCAGTTCCAGCTCAAGCTCCAGCGACTACTCCACCTCCAGCAGTAGCGGCGGTGGCAGCTTCAGCACCAGCGACAGTTTCTGAGCGGCAAAAAAAAACGGTGCGCCGACCAAGCGCACCGTAAAGCCGTGTTGCACACAACCAATCAGATCAATCCAGCAGCGCCAGGGCCTCGGCGGTGCAGGCCTGGATACGGGCCCAGTCGCGGTTTTTGATCCAGCTGCTGTCGAGCATCCAGGTGCCGCCCACGCACATGACGTTGGGCAAAGCCATGTAGCTCTTTACATTGCCCGGGTTGACGCCGCCCGTGGGGCAGAAACGCACATCGCCAAACGGGCCGCCGTAGGCCTTGATGGCCGCCACGCCGCCGCTGATCTCGGCAGGGAACAGCTTGAAGCGCCGGTAACCCAGGGCATAGCCCATCATGAGTTCCGACGGTGTGCTGATGCCGGGCAGCAGCGGGATATCGCTGTCGACACCGGCCTCGAGCAGATCCTGGGTAATGCCCGGGGTGACCACGAACTGCGCGCCAGCGGCCTGGACCGCAGCAAACATGCTGCGGTCCAGTACGGTGCCGGCACCGATGCACAGCTCGGGGCGCTGCTCGCGCAGCACCTGGATGGCCTTGAGGCCATGGGAGGAGCGCAAGGTCACTTCCAGGGTCTTGATGCCACCGCCTGCCAGGGCATCGGCCAGCGGCAGGATGTCTTCTTCGCGGGCGATGGTGATCACCGGCAGAATGCGCGCCTGGGTGCAGATCTGATCGATCCGGGCAATCTTGTCGGCCATGGAAGCTCCCGGCTGTTTCAGTTCATGCGTGGTCATAACGGCGGATCCTTGGCTCATGGGCACCAGTAAATATCCAGAGGGTCTTGTAAGAAGGCTCGAATCGGCATCTGCGCCAGGTCATCGCCCGCCAGCGCGGCGCGCAGGGTAGCGAGTTTACCCGGGCCTTGCACCGACAAGGCGGTAAACCCGGCGCTGGCCAACAGCGCGCGGGTCATGCTCAGGCGCTGATGCGGCACGCTTGGCGCCAGCATCGGCAGGCAGCGACGAGAACTCTGCGGATCAAGGCCTTCGACAAGGTTCGGGCTGTTGGGGAACAACGAAGCGGTATGACCGTCATCGCCCATGCCCAACACCAGCACATCAATCCCCGGCAGTTCGGCCAGTGCCTGGTCGGTTTCCAGCGCTGCGGCGTCTAGGCTGCCAGCAGCGCGATAAAGGCTGAGGAAAGTTGCCTTGGCAGCAGGACCGGTCAACAGGTGACGCTTGAGCAGGCCGGCATTGCTGTCGGCATGTTCCACCGGCACCCAGCGCTCATCGGCCAGGCTCACCAGCACCTTGGACCAGTCCAGCGGCTGCTTGATCAGCGCCGTAAAGAACGCCACCGGGCTACGGCCACCGGAGACCACCAGGGTGGCCCGGCCGTTGGCCGCAATAGCGGCATTCAGGCGCGCTGCCACGTCCTTGGCCAAGCCTTCGGCCAGCGGCGCTGCAGCGTTGTAGTCATGCGCCGTGACGTTCGCCGGCAGTTGCAGTTCAGATATCGCCATACCAGGACCTCCCATCGCGGGTAATCAGTGCAATCGAGCTCATCGGCCCCCAGGAGCCGGCGGCATAAGGTTTGGGTGCATCGCCCGACTGTTTCCAGCCGGCAATCAACTGATCGCACCACTTCCACGCGTATTCGATTTCGTCTTTGCGCACGAACAGGTTCTGATTGCCGCGCATCACTTCCAGCAACAACCGCTCGTAAGCATCGGGGATCCGCGCACTGCGCCAGGTATCGGAAAAGTTCAGCTGCAACGGCCCGCTGCGCAGTTGCATGCCCTTGTCCAGGCCCTGCTCCTTGGTCATCACTCGCAAGGAAATACCCTCGTCCGGCTGCAGGCGAATGATCAGTTTGTTGCCAATCTGCAAACGCTGTTCCGGGGCAAAGATGTAGTGCGGGGTTTCCTTGAAATGGATGACGATCTGCGACAGTTTTTGCGGCATGCGTTTGCCGGTGCGCAGGTAGAACGGCACGCCGGCCCAGCGCCAGTTGCGGATATCGGCGCGCAGGGCGACGAAGGTTTCGGTGTCACTCTGGGCGTTGGCGTTGTCTTCTTCCAAGTAACCGGGCACCGGCTTGCCTTCGCTGTAACCGGCAATGTACTGGCCGCGCACCACCTGGGTGCTCAGGCCTTCGCCCTTGATCGGCGCCAGGGCCTTGAGCACCTTGACCTTCTCGTCACGGATACTGTCGGCCGACAGGTCGCTGGGCGGGTCCATGGCAATCAGGCAGAGCAGCTGCAACAGATGGTTCTGGATCATGTCGCGCAGTTGCCCGGCCTTGTCGAAATAGCCCCAGCGCCCTTCGATACCGACTTTTTCGGCGACGGTGATTTCCACATGGGAAATCGAGTTCTGGTTCCACTGGGTTTCGAACAGGCTGTTGGCAAAGCGCAGGGCAATGAGGTTCTGCACCGTCTCTTTGCCCAGGTAATGGTCGATGCGGTAAACGCGGTTTTCCGGGAAAAACTGAGCCACGGCATCGTTAACCCGCCGCGAGGACTCCAGGTCATGACCGATGGGCTTTTCCAGCACCACCCGAGTACGGGCACTGAGGCCGGCTTTGTCGAGGTTTTCGCAGATACCGCCATACACCGCCGCGGGTGTGGCGAAATAGGCGATCAGCTGGCTGTCGCTGGCGACCTGCTCGGCCAGGGCCTGGTAGTCCTCGGCCTTGAGAAAATCCACGTGCAGGTAGCTCAGGCGGGCAAGAAAGCGCTGCAGCACCGGCGCCTCGATCTGCCCGGCGGGTACGAACTCCTGCAGGTGCGCCTCGATCGAGGCCAGGTGCTCAGCGACACTGCCCGGCTCACGGGCCAGGGCCAGCACCCGGGTGTCGGCGTGCAGCAGCTCGGCGCGGTCGAGCTGGTACAGCGCCGGGAACAGCTTGCGCAAGGCCAGGTCGCCAAGGGCGCCAAACAGGGCAAAGGTGCAGGGTTCTACGCTGATCGACGCCATGATGTTGGTTCTTTTATCAAGTTGACCTAGAAATACCGTTTTCAATCGCAGTTTTCAAGAGATAATGTAGTAAAAACCACAACATTTTACCCGGCAAACAGATTCAAGTGGTGTGCCATCCATGCCATCAGTACGATAGGCCACCGTGTCAAAAGCCCGCTGCTGTCGCCAGCCGGCTGTCTCAACGACCCAAGGAAAACACCCATGGACCGCGTGCGAAACCTCCTGGAACAGATCCAGGGCCGCCTCGAAGAGCTGAACAAGGCTGAGCGCAAAGTCGCCGAAGTCATCCTGCTCAACCCCCAGCAAGCCACCCGCTTCAGCATTGCCGCCCTGGCCCAGGCAGCCAAGGTCAGCGAGCCGACGGTCAACCGCTTCTGCCGTTCGTTCGGCGTCAGCGGCTACCCCGAGCTCAAGCTGCAACTGGCGCAAAGCCTGGCCAGTGGCGCCGCCTATGTCAGCCGGGCGGTGGAAGCCGACGATGATCCGGCCTCCTATACCCAGAAGATCTTCGGCAGCGCCATCGCCTCGCTGGACAGTGCCTGCCAGCAGCTTGATCCCCAGTTGGTCAGCCGCGCCGTCGACATGCTGATCCAGGCCCGGCAGATCCACTTCTTTGGCCTCGGTGCCTCGGCCCCGGTAGCCCTGGATGCCCAGCACAAGTTCTTTCGCTTCAACCTGGCGGTGTCGGCCCATGCCGATGTGCTGATGCAGCGCATGCTCGCTTCGGTGGCCCACACCGGCGAGCTGTTCGTGATCATCTCCTACACCGGACGCACCCGCGAGCTGGTCGAAGTCGCGCGCCTGGCCCGCGAGAACGGCGCCTCGGTACTCGGCCTGACCGCTGCCGACTCGCCCCTGGCCAAGGCCAGCAGCCTGAGCCTGAACATCCCGCTGCCCGAAGACACCGACATCTATATGCCGATGACCTCGCGGATCATCCAGCTGACCGTGCTCGACGTGCTGGCCACCGGCATGACCCTGCGCCGCGGCGTCGACTTCCAGCCGCACCTGCGCAAGATCAAGGAAAGCCTCAACGCCAGCCGCTACCCGATCGACGACGAACTCAACTGAGCATCTGCGCCTGCAACCGCAGGTGCGCTTGTTCACCCGGCGCCAGACTCAGGCTGTCACTGCTGCCGCTAGCCGCCTCGACACAGACGAACCCCAGGGTTTCGCTGCCGCTGACGCCCATCAACGGCCGGCTGCCGGGGTGCCAGACCACGGTGTCTTCGCTGTCACCGGTATCGATGCATAACTGGCGCTGCCAGGCCGGATCGTGCAACTGCAGGGTCGCCGCATGGGGGAACACCCGCTGGCAGCCACCGTGGACCTTCAAGGCGCCCTTCTGACGACAGGCCTGACGGTTCAAACGGTCGTAACCGTCAATGTTTTCTAGCCCAGATAGCGCTATCTCAGAAACGTCACTAATACGCCAGTAAGCCAGCAGAGCATGACTCAACTGACAAGGCTGACTGTCCTGATGCTCGGTACTCAGTTGCAGTTCCATGCGCTTGCCCAGCCTGGCCAGCAGGTCGACCTGCCAGTCGCACAGTTGCAGGCGCCACTTGAGGGTCACGCCGTCGGCATCTTCGCTGCTGTCGATCAGTTTCCAGTCGAGCAAGCGCGCCCACCCGTGGGCCGGCCACATGTCTTCGCTGGGGTGGCGGCCGTACCACGGCCAGCACACCGGCACACCGCCACGGATGGCGCCGACTTGCGGCCACTGCGCCGCACACCATAACCACGGGCGCTCGCCCTGGGGCTGGAAGTGCAGCAATTGCGCGCCCTGGCGGCTGAAGACTGCCTGGCATTGCGGGTGATCGATGATCAGCACATCGCGCTGCTGGTAACGCTCCCACTCGAAGGTCGGCCGCGGCCGCTGCGAGGTGAAGAAACGTTGTAGCGGGTGCTCTGGCATGGCTGAAAGCTCTTGTTATTCATTGGGAACGCTATCGCTGGCAAGCCAGCTCCCACAGGATCTGCGCAATCCCTGTGGGAGCTGGCTTGCCAGCGATCGACCGCACAGCGGTCGCAATATGCGTAAATTTACAACATATTGCCTCAGAACGACGACTGAATCTTCAACCCGGCGACCAGCGCGTTATCCACCTCATCCACGCCGCCCGGGTGGGTGATGTATTGCAGGTTGGGCCGTACGGTCAGCCAGTTGGTCACGTGGAAACCATAGTTGATTTCGTAGTTGTATTCAGTCTTCTGGATCGGCACAAAGTTCGCGTCGTTGTAATTGCTGATGCCGGCGGAGGCATTGAGCAACTCGGCGTTTTTCTTCACGTCGTCGTTGACATGAATACGGGCGAAACCAATGCCGAAGTCATCCTTTGGACGTGCGTCGAACAGCCCCTTGTACACGAACATCAACGACTGGTAGTTGTCGATGAAGTTGGTGTCCTTGTCGTGGAAAGTGGCATTCGCCGCGATGTGCAGGCCACGGCTGGCATCACCGTTGTGGGTAGTGAGTTGCTGTTGCGCGACAAACCAGTAGCCATGCTTGCTGTCATGCACGCGATAACCGTTACCGCTGGTCACAGCGTCCTGACCGTTGTCGTCCTCGCGCACATCACTGGCGTCGGCTGTGCTCTTGTAGTAACCCACACGGTATTCACCTGGCAGGCTGTTGAGCTTGGGCGACCAGACCAGCTCGACCGGCAACACGGTACCGGCAGTGCCGCTACCACTGAGCTTGAAGCCGTTACCATGCTCCAGTTGCGACGGGTTCTGGTTGTATGCGCCGACTTGCGCGTAGAGCTCGTCATTGATGTTGTATTTGACCCGAATCGCCGCCTGGCTGACCGGCCAGTTGTACCAGATATTGGTCGCCCAGTTACCCACCTGGGAGCCACAGAACGCCAGGTTCTGGAACTCGCAGGGGAAGGTGTTGAAGTCTTCGCCTTCACCGAAGTAACCGGCTTTTACGTCGAGCTTGTTATCGAAGAACTGATGCTGAATCCACAGTTGGGTCAGGCGGACCATATGGCCACGGCCGTAGACTTCCTGCGAGGAGCTCAACATACCGGCACGCGGATCGCCGATCCGGTCATTGGAAAGGCTCTCGCCGTTTCGGTTGGTCAGTTGGATCTTGGCCTGGGTGTTGTCCCAACCCAGCAGTTTCTGCAGATCCAGCGCTGCCCCCAGGCCGAATTGATCGCTGTAGCGCGCCGTCTTGTCGTCGTTGAAGCCACCATTGAGGTTGCCAGCGACTTCACCGACGTAATCGATCTTGATGTCGACACCCTTTTCCAGCAGCTCGGTACGGGTGCCGCCCCAGTCGCCGGTCATCCATTGCGACTCTGGAGCAAAGGCGCCGGCCGCCTGTGCCCCGCAACTGACGCCCAAGGCCGCCAGCAGGGTCAACGGCGCCAGTGGCTTGATACGCTTGAAGTGATCCATCCCTTGTTTCCTCGTTTTATTGTTCTCGATGGGGTCTCGATGTGTTCTATGTTCTTTTCTAACGAATTCAGCGCCCCTTGAATTGGGCGACATTGTCCTTGCCTTCCTGCACCGGCGCTACGACGCCCAGGCGCTCACCGCTGGCGGCATCGAACAGCAATACCCGCGCCGGATCGAACTGCAGGGTCAGGGTGTCACCCACCTGGGTCGGCACATCCGGCGCCAGGCGGCAGCAGACCTTGGTCTGGTTGAGGGTGACGAACACCAGCAGGTCAGGCCCGGTGGGCTCGGTGATCTGCACCTCGGCGCGAATGCTCGGCAGGCCGTTGGCGTGAGCCGGGGCCAGGGCAATCTGTTCCGGGCGAATACCAAGGATCACTTCACGGTCCTCAAGGCCAGGCACATTGAACCCCAGGGGCAGTTCGCAACGCGCCTGACCACTGTCGAGCAGGGCCAGCAAGCGGCCGTCTTTGCGCTGCAGGCGCAGGGGAATGAAGTTCATCGGTGGCGAGCCGATGAAACTGGCCACAAACAGGTTGGCCGGATCGTTATAGATCTGCTGCGGGGTGCCGAACTGCTGGATCAGCCCGTCCTTCATCACTGCCACCTTGTCACCCAGGGTCATCGCCTCGATCTGGTCGTGGGTGACGTACACCGTGGTGGTCTTCAAGCGCTGGTGCATCAGCTTGATTTCGGTGCGCATTTCCACCCGCAGCTTGGCATCGAGGTTGGACAACGGCTCATCGAACAGATAGATCTTCGGCCGCCGTGCCAGTGCCCGACCCATGGCCACACGCTGCTGCTGGCCGCCGGAGAGTTGGCCAGGTTTGCGTGTGAGCAGGTGCTCGATCTGCAGCAGCTTGGCCACTCGCGCGACCTCTTCATCGATGGCGGCGGCAGGCATCTTGCGCATCTTCAGGCCAAAGGCGATGTTGTCGCGCACGTTCATGGTCGGGTACAGCGCGTAAGACTGAAACACCATGGCGATGTCGCGATCCTTGGGGCTCATGCCGCTGATGTCGGCATCGTCCACCAGAATCGCCCCGCCGCTGATCTGTTCGAGGCCGGCAATGCAGTTCATCAAGGTCGATTTGCCGCAGCCGGACGGGCCGACCAGAATCAGGAACTCGCCGGAGTCGATCGACAGTTCGATGCTCTTCAGGGTATCCGGCAGACCGTTACCGTAGCTCTTGTTGACGTTGCGCAGTTCAAGCGTTGCCATTGTTGTTTACCCCTTGACCGCGCCGGCCGTGAGCCCGCGCAGGAAATACTTGCCAGCCAGCACATAGACCAACAGGGTCGGTAACCCGGCGATCATCGCCGCCGCCATGTCGACGTTGTATTCCTTGACCCCGGTGCTGGTGTTGACCAGGTTGTTCAGGGCCACGGTGATCGGTTGGGCATCGCCGCTGGCGAACACCACGCCGAACAGAAAATCGTTCCAGATCTGGGTGAACTGCCAGATCAGGCAGACCATGATGATCGGCACCGACATCGGCAGCAGGATGCGCCCGAAGATGGTGAAAAACCCTGCGCCATCGAGCCGCGCCGCGCTGACCAGGGCCTGCGGCACACTGCAGTAGTAGTTGCGGAAAAACAGCGTGGTGAAGGCCAGGCCATAAACAATGTGCACCAGCACCAGGCCCGTGGTGGTGCTTGCCAGGCCGAGCTTGCCGAGGGTGAACGAGGCCGGCAGCAACACGGTCTGGAACGGCAGGAAACAACCGAACAGCAACAAGCCGAAGAACAGCTGCGAGCCCCTGAAGCGCCACATCGACAGCACATAGCCGTTGAGCGCACCGAGCAGGGTCGAGATCACCACCGCCGGCACGGTGATCTTCACCGAGTTCCAGAAGTAACCACCCACCGTTTCCCAGGCCTTGATCCAGCCAATGCTGGTGATCACTTCGGGCCAGCTCAACAGGTTGCCGGTACGGATGTCCTCCGGCGACTTGAAACTGGTCAGCAGCATCACGATCAGCGGGATCAGGTACAGCGCACAGGCCAGGATCAGTGTCGAGTAGATGGCCAGGCGACTGAAGCTCAACGAGCGGGGAACCAGGGAGCTAGTCATGGCGCTTGTTCCTCAGTTCCGAATACAGGTAAGGCACCAGGATCGACAGGATCGCGCCGAGCATCAGGATCGCGCTGGCCGAGCCCAGGCCCATCTGCCCGCGGCTGAAGGTGAAGGAATACATGAACATTGCCGGCAGGTCCGAGGCATAGCCGGGGCCGCCTGCGGTCATGGCCGCGACCAGGTCGAAACTCTTGATCGCGATGTGCGCAAGAATCATCAGTGCGCTGAAAAACACCGGGCGCAAACTCGGCAGGACGATGCGCAGGTAGATGCTCGGCAGGCTTGCGCCATCGACTTGCGCGGCGCGGATGATCGACTGATCGACACTGCGCAGGCCGGCCAGGAACAGCGCCATGACAAAGCCCGAAGCCTGCCACACCGCAGCGATCACCAGGCAGTAGACGACCCGGTCGGGGTCCACCAGCCAGTCCAGGCGAAAGCCCTCCCAGCCCCAGTCGCGAAGCATCTTGTCCAGGCCCAGGCCGGGGTTGAGCAGCCACTTCCAGGCGGTGCCGGTGACGATCATCGACAGCGCCATGGGGTACAGGTAGATGGTGCGAATGAACCCTTCGCGGCGGATGCGCTGGTCGAGCAGCACCGCCAGCAGCACGCCGACCACCAGGCTGATGGCGATGAACATACCGCCGAACAACAGCAGGTTCTTGCTGGCCACCCACCAGCGGTCGTTGTCCATCAGCCGCGCATATTGCGCAAAGCCCACCCATTTGTAGCTGGGCATGAAGCTTGAGTTGGTGAAGGACAGGACAAAGGTCCAGAGGATGTAGCCGTAAAAGCCGACCAGGACAATCAGCATGCTCGGCGCCAGTACCAGTTTCGGTAGCCAACGCTGCAAGGCGTCCAGAGGTGAGGCCTTGTTGAGTGTGGCAACAGTGCTCATCAGAAATGTCTCGTGTGGAGGCAATCGCGGGCCTGTGGGAGCGGGCTTGCCCCGCGAAGGGTCCGAGAGCCCGCCCCTACAGATTCAACCCATCACTTGGCCGACTTGATCGCCGAATTCAACTGTTTGACCGCCGTCGCCGGGTCGGCTTTCGGGTCGTTGAAGAAGTTGGTGACAACATCGAAGATCGCCCCTTGCACCGCCAGGGTGGTCGCCATGTTGTGGGCCATGCTCGGTTGCAGGCCGTCGCCTTTTTCCGCGTCCTCGAAGTCGACCTTCGACTTCTGCGTACAAGCGTCGAACTGGCTCATGTCCATGTCCTGACGCACCGGCAAGGAGCCTTTGTTCTGGTTGAACACTGTCTGGAACTGTGGCTCCAGGGCGACCTTGGCCAGGTCGTTCTGCGCCTTGATGTCGTTGTCGTTCTTGAGCTTGAACATCGCCAGCGAATCGATGTTGTAGGCAAAGCTGCCCTGGGTGCCGGGGAAGGCCACGCACTGGTAATCCTTGCCCGCCACCTTGCCGGCGGCGGTCCATTCGCTCTTGGCCCAGTCGCCCATGATCTGCATGCCGGCCTTGCCATTGATGACCTCGGCGGCGGCAATGTTCCAGTCACGCCCGGCACGGTTGGCGTCCATGTAGGTCCCCAGGCGTTGCAAGGTCTTGAACACCTCGACCATCTTGGCGCCGGTCAGGGTGCTCTCATCCAGTTCGACGAAAGCCTTGTGATAGCCCAGGGGCCCGAGGATGCTCAACACCAGGTCCTCGAACACAGTGCTGTCCTGCCATGGCTGACCACCATGAGCCAAAGGTATGAAGCCTGCGGCCTTGAGCTTGTCGGCGGCAACGAACAGTTCATCGAGGGTGGTCGGCACCTTGGCCCCGGCCTTGTCGAACACCTGCGGGTTGATCCACAGCCAGTTGACCCGGTGGATGTTCACCGGCACCGCCACATAGTGGCCGTCGTACTGCATGATCTGGGCGACTTTCTGCGGCAGCAGGGCATCCCAGTTGTTGGCCTTGGCAACATCATCAAGATTGGTGAGCAGGCCCAGCGAACCCCATTCCTGGATATCGGGCCCCTTGATCTGCGCAGCACCCGGTGGATTGCCGGCGACGGCGCGTGTCTTCAGCACGGTCATGGCCGCAGCACCACCGCCACCGGCGACGGCATTGTCCTTCCAGGTGAAGCCGTCTTTCTCGACTTGTTCCCTGAGGGTTTTCACCGCCGCCGCTTCACCGCCGGAGGTCCACCAATGGGTGACTTCAACCGTACCGTTTTCGGCGGCAATGGCACTCAGGGGCAACAAGCAGGTAAGGGAAATGGCAGCGGCGAGGCGATTGATCGCATTCATCGAGAGAAACCTTTTCTTGTTGTTATGCAGGTGCAAGTCGTGGTGCTTGCGCTTGCATCGAAGTCTAACCAGCGGCACAGGCACCGGAGGTAACGAAGGGATGCGCGAATGTCACCACGTGGTGACATTCGCCCAGACAGGCGTTCAGTCACTGCTGCGCGGCAGGCTCAAGGTCACCCGCAAACCGCCTTCACGCAGGTTGCGCAGGCTCACCTCGCCGCCGTGGCTGTGGGCGATGTTGCGCGCAATGCCCAGGCCCAGGCCGTAGCCCTGTTGCTGCCCGGCCAGGCGAAAATGCGGCTCGAATACCTGTTCCAGGCGCTGCTCGGGCACGCCCGGGCCTTCGTCATCAACCTGCAGGACAAAACCGCTGTCGCTGTCGAAAATCCGCAGATGAGCGCGCTCACCGTACTTGAGGGCATTGTCGATCAGGTTGCCGATGCAGCGCTTGAGCGCCAATGGCTTGCCGGGGTATGGCGCCAGGGCGCGGCCCTCCAGGGTGATCTGGCCGCTGCCCAGGTACGGCTCGACCAGGCAATCAAGCACCTGATTAAGGTCGATAGGCTCGATGTTTTCGTGGATGTCGGTATCTTTCACGCATTGCAGCGCACCTTTGACCAGCATCTCCAGCTCGTCCAGGTCGCGGCCGAACTTGGCCTGTACTTGTTCGTCATCCAGCAGCTCGACCCGCAGACGCAAGCGCGTGATCGGCGTGCGCAGGTCGTGGGAAATGGCGCTGAACAACTGGCTGCGCTCGGTCAGGTAGCGGCTGATGCGTTCGCGCATGGCGTTGAAGGCCCGGCCCACCTCCTCCACCTCGCTGCCACCGCCTTCGGTGACCGGCTCGACGTCAGCCCCCAGCGACATCTCCCGCGCCGCCAGGGCCAGGCGCTTGAGCGGGCGGCTCTGCCAATGCACCAGCAGGCCGATGAACAGCAGCAAAAATGAACTGGTCAGCACGATGAACCACAGCTGCTGGCTGGGCAGGCCCTGCTCTTCGAGGCTGGTGTAGGGCTCGGGCAGCAGCGAGGCGATATACAGCCATTCGTCTTCGTCGAGACGGATCTGGGTCACCAGCACCGGCGGATTGATCGGCTCCAGAGTCAGCGCATAGTGGGCCCAGGAGCGCGGCAGCTCATCGAGTTTCAGCCCGCTGTTGAAGATGCGCAGCTCCTGCGGGCTGACGAACTGGATGGAGATTTCCAGCTGTGCGCCAAGGCGCTGGTGCAACACCTCGCCGACGGCATCGATCACCGCGGCCTTGCGCGGCGTGGCCGTCAGTACCTGCATGTCCAGCGGCTTGTCGTTGAGGGTCACGACAAATCGGGTGCCGCCCATGCTGCGCAACTGATCGAGCACCATCGGCCGGTAGGCCATCGGCAGCGAGCGAAAGTAACTGACGCTGGCACTCATCGAGTGGGCCAGGCTGCGCGCGCTGGCGACCAGGCCTTCCATCTGGCTGGCGCGCAGTTGCGACAACCAGATCAGGCTGGACAAGCCTTGCGCCAGCAACACCACCAGCAGGGTCAACAGCAGCATGCGCCCCAGCAACGAGCGCGGCAGCCGCAGGCGCCAGCGCCCGTCAGTGTGCGGGCGCAACGCTGGCCGCCAGCAGGTAACCACTGCCGCGCACAGTACGAATCAGCCGTGGCGGTTTCTCGTTGTCGCGCAGGCGCTGGCGCAGGCGGCTGACGGCCATGTCGACGATGCGGTCCAGCGGCATCGGCTCGCGGCCACGGGTGGCATTGCCGATGGTGTCGCGGTCGAGGATTTGTTGCGGGTGATCGAGAAACAACTTGAGCAAGGCGAAGTCGGCCCCGGACAGGATCACCTCTTCACCATCGCGGTGGAACAAGCGGTGGCTGATGGTATCCAGGCGCCAGTCGTCAAAGGCCAGCACGTCACTGCCGTGGCGCTCCTGGCCAAACCCGGCGCGGCGCAGCAAGGCCTTGATCCGCGCTTGCAGTTCACGCGGACTGAAGGGTTTGCCCAGGTAGTCGTCGGCACCCAGTTCCAGACCAATAACCCGATCGGCCTCGTCAGAGCTGGCAGTGAGCATGATGATCGGCACCTGGGCCAGGCGTGGATGCTGGCGCACCCAACGGCAGAGGCTGAAGCCGTCTTCATCGGGCAGCATCACATCGAGGATCACCAGATCGCAATCGCTGGCGTCCAGGGCCAGGCGAAAGCTGCGCCCGTCGGCCACCGCCTGGACGCTGAATCCGGCGCGGCTCAGGTAGGTCTGCAGCAGTTCACGGATGTCCTGGTCATCGTCGACCATCAGTATCGACTTGCTCACGCATCACTCCTTGTGGATCAGGGTGAGGGTTTCGCGGGGCAAGCCCGCTCCCACCGAACCTGTCAGCCGGCTTGTTGCAAGGCCACGCCGGCGCCGAGCAAGCCGGAGAATTCAGCGGTCACCAACCATACCGGGACATCTTTGAAGTAGCCACTCATGCAGCCCTTGTCGGCAAAGCTGGCGCCAAAACCACTGGCCAGGAACAGTTCGGCAAAGCGCGGAATGATGCCGCCGACGATAAACACCCCACCGCGCCCACCCAGGGTCAGCACATTGTTGCCCGCCACCCGGCCAAGAAAACGACAGAACTGCTCGATCACCGCCAACGCCAGCGGCTCGCCGGCCAGGGCCGCATCGGTGATTGCCGCCGGGCTCTGCAACGTTGCCGGTTGGCCATCCAGGGCGCAGATGGCCTGGTACAAACGCAACAAGCCGCCGCCGCTGAGCACGGTTTCGGCGCTGACGTGACCGATTTCGTTTTCGATCTGCTGGCGAATCTGCGCTTCGCGGGCATTACCCACCGGCAGGTCGACATGCCCGCCCTCGCCCGGCAAGGCCATCCAGCGCTCGTCACCAAGGCTGAGCAAGGTACCGACACCAAGGCCGGTACCCGGGCCGATCACCACCGCCGGGCGGCTGGCATCTGGCGTGCCTGGGCAAACAGTACGGTATTCATCCGCCTGCAGGCGGGTCATGCCCAGGGCCATGGCGGTGAAGTCGTTGATCAGCAGCAAGCGCTCGATCTGTAAGGTCTGGCAGAACGCCTGGCGGCTGAGGCGCCAGTGGTTGTTGGTAAAGCGAAACTCATCGCCGTCGACCGGCCCGGCCACCGCCAGGCACACCGCGCCCAGCTCGCCGCGAGTCAGCCCCTGACCTGCAAGGTAGGCGCCAATGGCCTGTTCCGGGCTGGTGTAATCGGCCGTGGCAAAGACCTGCACCGCGTGCATGCGGTTGTCTTCCCAGAGGGCAAAACGGGCATTGGTACCACCGATATCGCCGACCAGTGCGCGCTTCATTTGAGCGTCTCCAACGCCGAGGTGAAGGCGCTGGCGCCCTTCTCTGCCGGGCTCAAGGCGGTACGCAGAAAGCCGAACAGCTCGCGGCCGCACCCCAGGTCGTTGCCGGTCGGTGCGGCGGGCAGTTCACGGTCGGCAAGTTCGGCTGCGCTGAGCTTCACCGTCAAGGTCCCGGCGACGCCATCGACGCGGACGATATCGCCATCGCGCAGGCGCGCCAACGGGCCGCCGTCAAAGGCTTCGGGGCAGACATGAATAGCCGCCGGGATTTTCCCCGAAGCGCCGGACATGCGCCCATCGGTCACCAACGCCACCTTGAAGCCGCGATCCTGCAGCACGCCCAGGAACGGCGTCATCTTGTGAAGCTCGGGCATGCCGTTGCAGCGCGGGCCCTGAAAACGCATCACGGCGACAAAATCACGCTCCAGCGCCCCGGCCTGGAAGGCATCGGCCAGCGCCTGCTGGTCATGGAACACCAGCGCTGGTGCTTCAACTACCTGATGTTCGGGAGCAACCGCAGACACCTTCATCACCCCGCGACCGAGGTTGCCTTCCATGACCCGCAGGCCGCCCTCAGGCGAAAACGCCCGTGCCACCGGACGCAGGATCGCCTCATCGAGGCTCGTCGACGGGCCCTCGCGCCAGACCAGCTTGCCCTCCTCAAGGAACGGCTCCTGGGTGTAGCGGCGCAAGCCGTGGCCGGCGACGGTGTTGACGTCTTCATGAAGCAGACCGGCATCGAGCAGTTCACCAATCAGCAAGGCCATGCCGCCCGCCGCCTGGAAGTGGTTGATGTCAGCTTTGCCGTTCGGATAGACGTGGGACAGGGTCGGCACCACTTCCGAGAGTTCGGCCATGTCCTGCCAGGTCAGCTGGATGCCAGCGGCCTGGGCGATTGCCGGCATGTGCAGGGTGTGGTTGGTCGAGCCGCCGGTGGCATGCAGGGCAACGATGGAGTTGACCAGGGCTTTCTCGTCGACGATCTCGCCCAGCGGCATGAAGTTGCCGCTGGCCTTGGTCATGCGCGTGACCTGCTGCGCAGCCTCGGTGGTCAGAGCATCACGCAGCGGCGTATAGGGGTTGACGAAGGAGGCGCCCGGCAGGTGCAGGCCCATCACTTCCATCAGCAGTTGATTGGTGTTGGCGGTGCCGTAGAAAGTGCAGGTGCCGGGGCTGTGGTAGGACTTCATCTCCGACTCCAGCAGCTCTTCGCGGCTGGCCTTGCCTTCGGCGTAACGCTGGCGCACGTCGGCTTTCTCTTTGTTGGAGATGCCCGAGGGCATCGGCCCGCCCGGAACGAAAATGGTCGGCAGGTGACCGAAGCGCAGCGCGCCCATCAACAGGCCGGGGACGATCTTGTCACAGATACCCAGCATCAGCGCCGCGTCGAACATGTTGTGCGACAGGGCAATGGCGGTGGACATGGCGATCACTTCGCGGCTGGCGATACCCAGCTCCATGCCCGGCTCACCCTGGGTGACGCCATCGCACATGGCCGGCACGCCACCGGCGAACTGGCCGACCGAGCCGATATCGCGCAGCGCCTGCTTGATCTGTTCGGGGTAGTGCTCGTAAGGCTGGTGCGCCGAGAGCATGTCGTTGTAGGCGGAGATGATGGCGACGTTGGCCGCGTTCATCAGCCGCAGGCTCTGCTTGTCCTGGCTACCGCAACCGGCCACACCGTGAGCGAAGTTGGCGCACTGCAACTTGGCACGCATCGGCCCGTCACTGGCGGCCCCGCGAATCAGCTCAAGGTAGCGTTCACGGGTGGGGCGACTGCGGGCGATCAGCCGTTGGGTGACCTCAAGAATGCGCGGATGCATGTACTGGACTCCAGGCTAACGGTGGTTGCGACCTCTGCGGCGGTTTCCCTTATCAACGATCGCGGCCTAGGCTCAATGGCAGGGGCGATGCGCTGTGGGAGGAACGGCTTGGCCGATCGCTCGTTGTAGATTAAATAAAATACTGCCAGCAAAAATGCTTGTTTTCTATTTTTTTACGAATAATCTTGTAATTCCAACAACAAAATCAGATGCAGTGAAGCAAAACTTCAATTGCCACGGGCTTTACCCGTTCTGCCAGAGGTAGCTCCATGACCCTTCGTATCGCAATCAATGGCTTTGGCCGCATCGGCCGCAACATCCTCCGCGCACTCTATACCCAAGGCTATCGCCAGGACCTGCAGGTCGTCGCCATCAATGACCTGGGCGACAGTGCAATGAACGCCCATCTGCTCAAATACGACAGCGTCCACGGCAGCTTCGCAGCCACGGTCGAATCCGATCACGAGAGCATTACCGTCAACGGCGACCGCATCGCCGTCAGTGCGATCCGCAACCCGGCGGAACTGCCGTGGAAAGCCGAAGCCATCGATGTGGTGTTCGAGTGCACCGGCTTGTTCACCGAGCGCGCCAAGGCCGCCGCCCATCTTACTGCCGGGGCTGGCAAAGTCATTATCTCGGCACCGGCCAAGGGCGCTGACGCCACCGTGGTGTACGGGGTCAACCACGACATCCTGCGCCCTTCGCACCAGATCATCTCCAGCGCTTCGTGCACCACCAATTGCCTGGCACCGCTGGCCCAGGTGCTGCACCGTGAGTTCGGCATCGAGCAGGGGCTGATGACCACCATCCACGCCTACACCAATGACCAGAACCTCACCGACGTCTACCACAGCGACCCGTTCCGCGCACGTTCCGCGACCCAGTCGATGATCCCGAGCAAGACCGGCGCCGCCGAAGCCGTGGGCCTGGTGCTGCCGGAACTGGCCGGCAAACTCACCGGCATGGCCGTGCGGGTACCGGTGATCAACGTGTCGCTGGTCGACCTCACCGTCAACCTTGAGCGCGAGGCCAGCGCCGAGGCTGTCAATGCGCTGTTCAAGGAAGCCAGCCGGCACTCCAAGGTGCTCGGCTACAACAGCCTGCCGCTGGTGTCCTGCGACTTCAACCACAACCCGCTGTCGTCGATCTTCGATGCCAACCATACCCGGGCCAATGGGCGCATGCTCAAGGTGCTGGCCTGGTACGACAACGAATGGGGCTTCTCCAACCGCATGCTGGATAACTGCCTGGCGTTGTGCAACGCCCACTAAAATCACCCCCTCGTAGGAGCGGGCTTGCACCGCGATAGGCATAGGTATCTACACATCTCTAGCAAGTCAGCCTATTGACTCTTGATAGGCGTGCTTATCCAGTTGATGTGGTGACGCTGCCGGCCCCTTCCGCCCTTACGGCGGCTCACTTTTTTCTTGGGTGGACGGTGCGTGTCAAT
>NZ_JAMDGZ010000020.1 GCF_028656935.1 Pseudomonas rubra | reverse complement strand
GGCGTCCAAACGGGGGTCGATCCCCAGACCCCCTTGATCGTTGCTCATGAGGTCCCCACCTTCGTTCCCGCCCGCGACCAACTCAGCTGGGTGGGGAAGCAGGCTCGCGATGCCAGGGCGTCAGAAGCGCTGGGGGTGGTGGCTGACCGAGGTTACTTCAAGGGTGAAAAAATCCTTGCCTGCCACGACGCGGACCCCCACCCCCGCCGCTACGATCAATGTCGCGAGAACATGGCCTGAGAGCATGCCCAATACCGCAGGCACCACGGTATGGCCTCGCAAACCCGCTGAAATGGCGTAAGCCCAATCAGCCCCTGGGGTGATAACAAACAGAAACGAAACGGCCCAGAAGGCCATCATCAAAGAAGCGCTCACGATCAATTTTCCTCTCGTTCATCACCAGTACGGCACCTTCGGCCCTGGTAGAAACTGAGAGAGAAGGATAAAGAAAGTCTGGTGTTATTATCTTGCGTAGTTACTCGCAGAGCCCTGAGGCCGTGGAAGGTTTTACGAAATGGATCGAATTGATAGGAAGATTCTTGCGGAGCTGCAAGGAGATGGTCGCCAGTCACTCACGGACTTGGCCGAGCGCGTGGGGCTGAGCTTGTCCCCTTGCCATCGACGAGTTCGCGCTTTAGAAGAGGCTGGAGTGATCAAGGGATACCGCGCCCACCTCTCTGCCCCCGAGCTAGGGCTCAATTTCTCTTCACTGGTGTACGTGACGTTACGAGAAGGGCATCAGCAAGCCGTAGCAGACTTCGAAAAAGCCTTACCAAGCATTCCCTACATCGTCCAAGCTCAACGACTGTTTGGTGATCCGGACTACCTGCTAATGGTCGTAACCGCAGACCTTCCGTCGTTTCAGAAACTCTATGATGAGGAACTATCGAGGCTGCCAAATGTGCAGCGGCTAACCTCGACCTTGGTAATGAAACACGTCATCACAGATCGCCCACTGCCGTTGGAATGAGCGCCACGAATCCGGTTGTGTCAACCTGACTTCACCGGACGCTTACACGTCTTTAACGTTTCGCGAAGCCCTGCGCGGAGCACAGGCACCTGCGCAACGCATTCCTGTTTGACCTTGAAAATGGCTAATTCGAGTACATGAGATGAGCGCTGCATAGGGATGACCTTCTGTGTGTTAGGGAGTCCCAATTATCAGTGGCTCATACTGACAGCGTAGTGTCAGTAGTGGTGATCGCTTTCCACTGGCTTGCCTGATGCTTCATATACGCTTGGAGATCAAGGGCAGGATTGTCGGGCGATGGTTGTTGGGCAATGGCGATGGAGGCTATGCGGTCGACCCGAAAATCGCGGTAGGCCGCCCTGGCACTACACCAGCTTCCAACTGTCCACTTTCCTCCCCAGTAGAAAAGGCCAAGGGGGGAAATGAGGCGTTGGGAAACAGCACCGTCCAGGCTGGTATAAGTTATCTTCAGCGCCTGAGTGTTTTCGATGGCATTTCGAAGGGTTGCCAAATAGCCACGCGTCGAGGACGGTGTTGTTCCAAGTGCCCTGATTTTTGCCGTGCTGGGGTCAACCTTGTGATGGACTATGGACGCTGAGATTTTGCTCAACAACATCCTTGCAGCAGCACTTAGATCATTATCGGCGGAAGCTGAAAGCATTTCCATCCCGAGCATCAATGCATCCAGTTCGAGCCTGTTCAACGTTAAAGGCGGCATCTCAAAATCGGCATCCAAGGCATACCCTACGCCGGCGGTACCATAGATTGGGATTCCACTGAAGGAAAGGTCGTCGATGTATCGATAGATTGAGCGAACGGAAACGCCAATTCGGCTAGCCAGTCGTTCAGCAGAGATTGGCTGATGGACACGAATCAGATTTACCAATTGAAATAAGCGATCAGCTTTACGCACCAGGTGTGCTCAACTGAGAGTCCTTCGCAAGCTCAATGGCCGCGTTAATGGCGGCCCGAGCTTGGGGGCTATTCTTCCAGCAAGTCGATCCCACTGCTGCCGATGCCTGAGCCAGGATGTCACAAACATTCGCTTTGCTGAGCACCGCTAGCGAGTCAATGCCCATCTGCTCAAGGCGAGCGATAACGGCCGGCCCTACGCCCTTTACGGCCAACAAGGCATTATGTTCCGTCAGTGGAAATGGCATCCGTAAACTCCTGTTATCGGCCAATGAAGCAACCGGAGTTTGCCCGACGGCAGAGGGCATCTCAATAGATGGACTCCATCGCTCTAAGCGTAAGCATCAGGAAGGTGGGTTCAGCAAACGCTTACAGTGGTGCTGATCGCGGCAAACGCTTGAGCAATCGCATCGCCCAGGAACGCTTAGTTGACGCACTCAGGATACGAAAGCGTTTTTACACACTCTGGGCCGGCTCCTGCCCTTCGTGAAGGGTAAGCGTACGGCCAAGTCACCATCCAAGCTTCAGCATTAAGGGCGATGGTGTCCGCGTATTTTTATGCGGACGCGACAGTCCTGCCTGTATCCCGCAAGGCAATCTATTCCTGCGTTTCTGCGCGCCTTGTGGGTGGCCGGATGTTCATTGAGCAAGGAAGCTTATGGCTATGAAGCCCGTGTCGTGCCGCTTAAATATGGTAAATTGTCGCCATCATTAGGAGGTAGTTATGGGTGTTCGAGGGAATGATCTGCAGATTGATAATATTGAGTTTAATGTCAGCGACATTGAGCGGAGTAAATGCTTCTATGGCGCTGCCTTCGGCTGGAGCTTTGTGAGCTATGGGCCTAGCTACACAGAGTTCAGCGATGGTCGGTTGACGGGCGGTTTCACAACAGGTGAACCCGTTCGGCCAGGGGGCCCACTTGTGATTCTGTATACCGATGAGCTGGCAGAGACGCAGAGAAAGCTAAAAGCGGCGGGTGCAATAATCAGTCGCGAAATTTTTTCCTTTCCAGGGGGGAAAAGGTTTCACTTCATTGACCCTGACGGCTATGAACTCGCTGTATGGAGCTCTTCCGACTGAAGCATCTTTTTTCAATTAAGAAGCGTACGCCTGGCTCTCTTTACGTAAGTCAGACAGCCTTCCACTGATGCGGCAGCAGTTGCCCGATCTCACTTGCTCGCTGCATCAGCAGCCGTATAAGTACATCTTTGAGATAGGCATACGGGTCGTGCCCGTTCATGCGTGCCGACTGGATCAGGCTCATGATCGCCGCCGCCCGTTCTCCGCTGCGTAGCGATCCGGCGAAGAGCCAGTTCTTACGCCCAAGAGCCCAAGGTCGGATCTGGTTGTCGGGTAGTCAGACGCGGTTGCCCGCGTCCAACCCCCTAAGAACCGTGCATGCGAGTTTCCCAGCACACGGCTCAAGCCTCTGCTAAGGCGCTATTGGGCTCCCGGTTGTACATCGTCGACATTGGCAAATTGCACATCCCTTGGGCACCGCAGGTGGTAGATCTCAAGATTAGCGGCCGCATCTGTCCCTCCGTGACTCAGCTTCACAACATGGCGGCTATGCCATGGTGTGTCTTTGGTGACCGGCTTAAGGCATGCCAACCCACTGGCCAATGTCGAACGGGGAATCGCCAAGCTTGCTCGACCGAAAATGGATTCCCGCCGGTAAAGCGGAAGATGATCAGCAAACTTTGCGATCATCACGTGGGCAAGCAACCCGGCAGTCGGGATGCCCTTGTCGATAACTTGCGCAGGTACCGGCGCCTGGATCAGCGTTTCGCAGGTATCGCACACCCACTTGCTACGGATAGGCGCAGTGCGGCTTCGCCGCACCGAACACCGCGACCACCCTGGCCAGCGCGGTTTCAGTGCCAGCGCGCATACCCGGAGCGAATCGGATTTGGGTCGACGTTGGCGATGATCCTGAGGCACTAGAGGCGATGGCAAGCCAGTGGGCGACCCCTCATAGGACATTACATTGAGCGCGGTGAAAGAGGTTACTTACTGCCGAGATGAGCGGCCAATTGTTCGACGGTTGCTAGAATAAAGGCGCGATCACTTTCTTTCAGTCCGCGTAGCAGACCCGCGATCATCTGGCCTTGGTCGTTGGGACGATTGCTCGACTCCGTCAGCAGTTCATCTATCCGGCATTCGAAAATGTCCGCCAGTTGCATCAGCTTGACCACGGAAAGCTCCACTACACCACGTTCCAGGCGCGAGATGGCTTCACTGCCGATCCCCATGCGTTCAGCCACCTCTTCCTGGGTCAAATTACGCTCGGTCCGGTGCTTTGCGATCATGCGCCCGATTTGGGCTTGGGTTGGATGTTTATGTGCCAAGTGATGAGTTCTCCAGTTCAACCCGAATGGTTGAGCAAAGACCCATTGACATGAACACCTCTAAAGGTTGAGTATCAACTTATTTGGTTGATGTTTTGATTAAAATCGCTGTGTATCGCGACGTGGATTTTATTCCTCCAGGAATCAGAGCCCGAAGTGACCAGTGAGAATGAACGGACCGATAGGACCAAATGGAGGAACGGTTGGGCATGGAAGAGGAGAGCAAGAACGTCATGGATCTGATCTGGGATCGAACACTGGAACTGTTCATCAGGATCCATGATTACCCTGAGAACCCCGAACACTTTGACAGCCTTGTTCATTGGCTCAACGAAAATCCTGCGCACCTGAAAGCGTTCAACGAACTGGGGCAGATATGGATTTCGACCGGTATCGCCTTGGCCCGTGAAATCGGACAACCTCTAAGCGACTTAGAGAGGGATCAGCCGCCGTTGATGATGCACTGACCAGTACTTCGTCCCCAATTTCATGTTGATCTCCAATGGCGTGTCATGGGCTACGCGCAACATTTCTGATCGGCACAGTGCCCTTGCAGTCCGGGTAATGGGAGCATGACCAGAACGGCCTTGATTTCCCCTTTCGCCTGAGAATTGAGGCGTTGCAAGTGGACCAGGCCGGACCGGCTTCGATATCAGCAGGCGCCGGGGTCGATGCTGGCTGTCAGTTGCTTGCTTTTGAGGTTCTTGATCAAGCGCTCACCGAAGAGAAATGGGTAAGCGCAGTGCGGCTTCGCCGCACCGAACACGGCGATCACCCGGGTCAAGGCTGTTTCGGTGCCGGCGCGCATGTCCATCGGTTCGGTGGCGAGCCAGATGGCATCGATACGGATCACTGGAGCAGCTCACGGATGAAACGGGCGCAGCCTTCAGGATCAGAGGCGGGCCATTTCAAGGTCATGGCTTGCTCACCAAAAGGCAGCTCGATGGTTACGGTGCCGTCATTCGGGCGTTTGGCAGTCGCTCTCAGCGGTACAAAAGCAGGCAACGCCGCCGCTGGTTGCTCTCGGTAAAGCGGCATCCATTTGCGAATGACGTTGGCGTTGATGCCATGGTTAATGGCGACGCTGGAAATGGTTGCTCCAGGTTGCAGGCATTCCTGAACGACCTGGGCCTTGAACGGTTTTGGATAAGAGCTTCGTTGGCGCATGGAAATCCTGGCGATAAGGGCGATCGCGTCCGCTTAAAAATACGCGGACACCATCGGCCTTAATGCTGGAGCTCGGAAGGTGACTTGGCCGGACGCTTACGATCAACAGGCTCCTCAGAACGGAGTTGATCGATTAACGCGAACGCTCGTGTTCCTCGGCCATCAAGAGCGCGGTGGCCTTTTTTAGGATTGATTTTTCCCGTTCCAGCCGATTGATTCGGGCTTCCAGTTCCTGGATTTTTTGCTGCTCGGGCGTCAGCGCCTTACTGGTCGGGGTGACACCGCCACGCTCCTGCTGAAGCTGGTTTACCCATCGACGCAGAGCAGACTCGACCAACCCAAGCGAACGGGCTGCCTCGATGTGGCTGTAGCCTTGGTCGAGCACCAGGCTAGCGGCTTCACGCTTGAACTCCGGGGTAAAGGTACGACGTTACTTGGTCATCAGACACCCATCTATGGCGAGCATTCTCGCCTAAATGGGGGGGCCGGAATCATTAGACCGCTACAACCTATTCAAGCTGGTCGATGACACAGAAACTCATAACCCGTGAATTTTGTGCTGAAACTCCTCCAAGATTTTCATCTGGGCCTCATATTTTTGCCGCAAGCGCTCAATCTCCTTCGCTGGCGCAAAGGCATTTCGCGCGTCTTGGTATCTACACAGCGCATCTAACGCGGTCTGGATCAGAAGCTCGTTCGCTTTGCTCAACTCATCATGAACCATGGGACATCACCTCTCAACCACCTCAAGAGCAGCATAGCGCCTGGGCTTTCACCCGGTTAGCGCTGCTATTGGCGAAGATAGTCAGAACTATTCGGGATATCGTACGAGCGCCAGTCGATTAGCATCCATCGAAATGGGCAGACCGCTGGAAAAGAATTCTCGTACTAAACTGAGCCTAGGTTTCAATGAAAGCTTTAGGACTGCTCAGCACTAGCGATTTGCTTCTGTGGCCTTATCCGTTCCAACGGCACAGGATGCCTACCTTGTCATCGCCCAGTAGTAAAAAGCCCGCGCTGGGCGGGATGCTTTTCCATACGAGGTGCTGATCCTTCAGTCTACCGCAGTGTAGCCGAGTGGTGGCACATGGCCAAAAAAGACCAGGCGCAGAAGCGAGGGCGGGCAGACGTGGCTCGAATTGAATATCTGGTCCTGAAATAGGTTTACACCTATTCAGGTAGGTCGACAGGCCTTAAAACGCTCGATGCACTGCATCGGGCGTTTTGTTTTTCAGGGCCATGTGAGGCCGTTCTGTGTTGTAGATCCGTACTGCCTCATCAACCATCTTCCTCGCTTGCTCCAGATTCTCGGGGCTGCTCAGCAGTAGCTCTGTCTTGAGGATTCCATTGATTCTCTCGGCTAGCGCGTTCTGATATGCGCCGGTAGACAGTTTGCGTGATCTGCTTATCGGTGTGGCCGAGTAGCCTGCTAGCGTGCGCCAGGTCTTCAATTTAACTCGCTACCTTTGGGCGCTATTCTCCAGGCAACCAAAAGCTCGTCGGAGTGTTAGGCATAAGTTTATGTCGCGATTCTGTAAGTGATACAAATTCTTACAATACGACTTTAGTTTTAGTGCTTTGTTGACGCGAAACCAGATGAACGGTACGGCGTTCGGATATCGCGCGTTGAGGACATTATGTACTCTCGCCGCCCTTTAGCACTGTGGGGCTCGGGAGCTTCGGGATGGGGGGGGAAGAGCAGAACCTTGTTATTCTTGACTGGACGGATAAGTACCTTGGGGTGGGTTATTTACGCGAGTCAGAATACGATCAAGCTCTGGTGGTCGCCGAGCGGCTTAAGCATTCTGGTTTGGTAAGCCCAACAGAGTGGACTGCAATGGTGCGTCAAGCTAACGCGGCAATGTTGATGTTCATCGAGGGTGATGCTGCGAGACCCAGCTCGCACAAGCGGGCAAAGAAAAGCCCGCCGGGGAGGGCGGGCTAAGTGTTTCACGGATGAGACCTCACCATGCCTGCGGTTAAGTGAAAATTTCGTGAATGCATGAAAAAAGCCCGCACAAGGCGGGCTGCTTTTCCACACGGGGCGCTGATCCTTCAGCTGGCGTCAGTGTAACCAAATGATATCGATTCGCCAGCTTTCAGTCCTCTGGGTCTTCAGGTTCTTCCGGTCTCCACCTGGCAATCAAGTCGACCAACAACTCGGCAATGGCATCGCTGTTTTCTGACAGCACTTCAAGGTGCTCACTGACACGATGGTATGTCTCAGTAGAACCTCGCTGATCGATCCAAATCCCGATTTCTTCAATAGCAGCGCCCAAAGCATTGATGTTTTGATTCAGCCGGCTGAGCAGGGCAGGTGTTGGATCATCTGGAAGGGCGGCCATGTCGATTCCTCTAAGGTGCTGAGGAAAGCGTAGCAGGCAGTAAAAAGCCCGCCGAGGGCCGGCCTGATGGCGACCTCACACATCAGGCAATAGCCAAACCAATGCTGACTGCAACACCCCGGCGACGGAGCCTGCTGCAATCCCGTATTCGATCTTTGTACGTTTGGCAGTTTGTATTAGCTCGTCGGTGTAAATATCAAGGTCGGAATGCGCAGAAAACCGTTTGGCGTCTTCGATGCTTTCAGAAATCTTGGCATCAACTAACAAGCTAGTGATGAAAAGCCCCAGCACATAACAACAAAAAAATCGCCAGGTACTTCATTTACTTGTCCCAGGTCGAGCGCAGAATCACTCGCGCCAACACTTCATCCCCGTACCCCGCCAGGCGCTCTTCTCCCACCTGCATCACCTGTCAGATCCTAATCACTGCCTGAGCATCCGCTTCATTTCCAGCCTGCTCAAGTGATCGGGTATGCGTATGAGCTCTAGCGCTGACCACTTTATATCGGAGGCGAGGCCTTGGAGGTCGCGGAAGAGTTCGCAGCTCGACTTATTCAGTGGCACTCCTTCGTCCTTGCCACACTTCTCGCAAACGGCAGCAGTCAGAAGCGGACTCAACCAGTCATGGCAATGCCCTTCACCGCCGTAGTTGCGAAATCCAAAAAGCAAATCTAATGACCTTCAGAGCTTGCTAAATAGGCTATGGAATCAAGACTTCGATGGGTCAATTGTCCCGGGCCGCTTACTCGGGAATTCCGGTCACAGTGTGCACCACACGCATCGCACAAGGAGGTCGAGCCCCTTTCGGATCGATCAGCTCGCATTTTTTCAGCAGCGGATAGGCATCGGCAAACTTCAAGGCCGCTACCTGCTCGGCATGCTGTTGAGAAACGAAACAATGCTCGAATCGGTACGCGGCATACACTTCGGGCTGTAAAAACGGATGATCATATACTTCGTCGACGATACTCTTTAGCAGTTGGGACATCTGTCCATTGAGCCCAGGGGAAATCTGAGTGAGCAGATCGTCCCTAGTGATACCCGCCTGCCTAGCCTCAACAACCTGCCTCGATGCGCTTACAGATGCTTGCATCCCCTCCGGGAACGGACAACTGGACCCTCCAAATGCCGAAGCCGAAGCAATGCAGCTTAGTAGAGTGAAGACAGCGGCCTTCCTGCTCATGGAACTCTCCTGTTAGATGTTGGCACTGTCGAAAGGACGTTGACGATCTTAACGGAGTTTCTACTCCCCTTGTGCGCTTTGGGTAGAATGATGTCCTTTCCGACAGGCAGTTGCTGCTGCCGCAGTGGTTGGCCTTTTGACCCGAAGCGGCTTTTGACAAGGCGCAACCAACGGCCGACGCAGCTGTTCCCCGGCGCTTTGGCGCAGGGGCTTCGATTTGTTGCCGATCCCTTAGAAACTGTACTTCACATTGAACATCAGGTTGCGCGGCGTCCCCCAGAACACCGTGCCGTAGTTGCCGATACCACTGTAGTAATGCTTATCGAACAGGTTGTTGACGTTGAGGGTGGCCTTAAGTTCGCGGGTGAAGTCATAGCCGCCGACCAGCCCCACCAGCGCGTAAGATTTCTGCTCGAATTTGGCACTTGGGTCGTTGATCTCGTACCAGTCCTCATCGCTGGGCTTGAAGAACGTCGAACTCTGCCAGTAGGCATTACCGCCCACGGTGAATTTGTGCCAATCGCCTTGCAGGCGGTAGTTGGTTGCCAGCTTGAGCAGGTGTTGCGGCTGGTTGGTCGCCACGCGTTGGTCTTCAGCGTCATGGGACTCGGCAAAGGTGTAGCCCGCCATCACTTGCAGGTCTTTCAGCAGTTCGCCGTTTACTTCCAGTTCAACGCCGCGGGTTGTGACGCCCTGCGCTGCGCGATACGCGCTGCCTCCACTCGGTGTGGTGCCGCCGGTGAGTACGGCGAAGTTGTCCTGCTTGAGTTCGAACAGGGCCAGGCTGGCATTCAGACGATTGTCGAAGTAGCCACCCTTGATACCGAGTTCAAAGCTTTGACCGGTGAGCGGGTCGATAGGCTTGCCGTCCGCGCCTAGGCTGTAGGCCTGCGGCTTAAAGATATCTGTGTAGCTGGCATAGACCGTATGATAGTTGTCCAGGTCGTAGGTGACGCCTGCATAGGGTACGATCTCGCTGGAGTTGGTGGCGCTGGCCGGAAGGCGGCGACCGATGGCGTTGATGGTGTCGATGTCCCATTTGTAGTCGACGACCCGCGCCCCAAGGATCACTGCCAGCGCATCGGTCGGCTTGAGAATGGTGGCAGCGAAGCCGACCTTCTGCCGTGCCTCGATATCGAAGGTCGACCACCATTCGAAGTTTCTCGGTCTATCGCCATGGCCGTCCCATTGGAACACATCGTCGATGACGCCATTGGTCACGCCATCCTCGCGACTAGAGGTGGATTCTGTGTGGGCGATGCTGTAGCCGAACACCGCCTCGTGGATGCGCCCACCCAAGGCAAACGGGCCGCGGGCATACAGGTCCAGGCCTTTTTCCTTGCTGGTGGTGTTGAACTTGCTCGCGGTGCCGTTGTTGTTCACGCTGCCGCTGGCTGGGTCGATGTTACCGCCGATGAAACCATGTGAAATGCTGCCGTCGGCCTGGATGGCCTCGCTACTGATCCCCGAGATCAACTCGCGTGAGCGGTAGTCACGGCTGCTGACCACACCCTTGATGACCCAGTTGTTGTCGAAACTGTGTGCCAGCTCAATGAAGGCCCGCTGGGTTTCCTGGTTGCGCCAGGTCCAGCGGTCTGCAGCGTTGCTGTCACGGTCGAACTTGACGGTACGGCCGTCGAGGAAGAACGCGGGCAAGGCACCAGTGGTACTGCCGTTGTCATGGTTTTTCTGCATGTCGTAGCCAACCGTGAACAGCGTGTTTTCGCTCAGGTCGGCCTCCAGCACACCGTAGAACGTGTTTTGCTCAGCGGTAAGGTAGTCGATGAAACTGTGCTGGGATTGGGTGCCTGCGACCATTCGGCCGCGGATGTTGCCGCTGTCGGTCAACGGGCCGGCAAGGTCGAGGTCGGCTTGGTACTTGTCCCAGGAGCCTGCGCCGGCACCGATGTGGCCTTGCAGCTCGCTGGTCGGGCGTTTGCGCACCAGGTTGATTACCCCCGAAGGATTGCCGGAGCCATTGACCAGCCCGGTCGCCCCCTTGAGCACTTCGACCCGGTCGTAGATTAGGCTGTTGCCGATGCTGTAGTTGTCGCGTAATGAACCGCCGTCGGAGGACAGGCTGGGGACGCCATCGAACTGATAGTTTTCCAGTTTGAAACCACGCGAATAGAACGTGAAGGCCTCGGAGCTTTCCTGGTTGACGGTGATCCCAGGCGTTTGCTTAAGGACTTCGGAAACACTTTGCAGGTTCTGGTCGTCCATCTGCTGGCGGGTGACCACGCTGATCGACTGCGGGGTCTTGCGCAGGCTTAGGTCCAGGCGCGTGGCGGCGGCAGTAGCGCCGGTGGTGTATGAGCCGCTGCCCTCTGTCGTCAGCCCCAGGCTTTCCCCGCTAATGCTGGTTGCGCCCAGTTGCAGCGCCGTACCTGCCTCGAGTTGGGACGCAAGCCCCCAGTTGTTGCCTACCCGCAAAACCTGCAGCCCGCTATCTGCCAGCAGCATGGAGAAACCCTGCTCAATGCTGAAGCGACCCTGCAAGCCGCGGCTCTGTTGATCTTGGGTCAGCGCCGCATCGAACGACAGCAGCACGCCGGCCTCTTGGGCGAAGCGGTTCAAGGTGCTTACCAGGGGCCCTGGAGGGATGTCGTAGACACGGCTGGCCTGCTCGGCATGGGCCTTGGCGTCCGGCGACAACAGTGGGGCCAGTAGCGCAGTATGCAGCGCGATGGCGCCGCCAAGCAGCAGGGGCGTGAGGTGCTTGCGTCGCGGGAATGGGCAGATTGTCGTTCTAGGCATGACAGCTCCTTCAAATGCCTGTTTGGGCGGTTTGCAGGAGAGCTCGAACGAGAGCGGTCAATCCGACAATGCGATTGCGAAATTTTTTCACCTGGGTCTTCAACTCATCGGGGTGAGCCTGATCCAGAAGCGCGTGTAGGTGTTGATCTTCAGTTTTAGCGCCTCGGCGATCGCGACCAGGGCACGGTCGGTATCGTCCAATGGATACACGCCGGCTAGATGCACCCCGGCCACCTCGTCACTGCAGGTTAGCCCACCGCTGCGGTAACGTTGGAGTTCAGCCAGGGCGCGGCGCAGCGGCCAGCCGTCGAGTACCAACTGCCCTTGGCGCCACTCGGTGCGGGCGAGGTCGGCTGGGCGTGGTTTAGGCAGGGGGCTGCGGTCGAAGGCGAGGCCCATGCCAGCGTTTACTCGCACCGTGCGGTCGCTTGCGGCGTTGTGTACCGCGACGGCATGTTCCATGACGATCAGTTCGGTGCAATCGGCATGCAGTCGCACGTTGAACCGGGTACCCAGGGCGCGCATATCGCCATGCAGGGTGCGCACGTGGAGGGGGCGTGGGTCGCTGGCGGTATGCACGGCGATCTCACCCTCGATCAGCACGATCAGGCGCAGGCCTGCGCTGTAGCGGATATCCACGGAAGAAGCCGTATTGAGCGTCAGTCGCGTGCCGTCACTCAGGATCAGGCTGCGGCGCTCGCCCGTCGCGGTGCGCTGATCTGCCAACCAGGTGGGGGCGTTGCGGTATCCCGTCCAGGCGACTCCTGTAACCCCGAGGCCGAGTACCAGCCCCTTGAGCACCGTACGCCGTCCCGGTTCTATCTGCCCTGCCGCAAGTGTGTGTCGTGCCAGTGGGCCGGGTACGCCGACGAGGCCGGCCTGCAGTTGCTCCAGGCGTCCCCAGGCCCAGTCGTGCAGTGGGGACTGGTCTCGCCAGGTTTGCCATTGGGCGCGTCGCTCTGCGCAGTTGGGGGCCGCGTGCAACCGTGCATGCCACTGCGCCGCCGCGCGCAGTGCCTGGCGTTGGTCCGAAGGGTTCACAGCTGCGCGTCGAAGGCGAACAGCAGGCAACGCTCTGTAGCCTTGGCCATGTACTTCGTCACCGAGCTGACCGACACACCGAGGCGCTGCGCAATTTCCGGGTAGGTCAAGCCGTCGAGTTGAACGTAGATGAAAGTGTCGCGAACGTTCTGGCCCAGCCCGTCGAGCATGGTGTTCAGCTGCATCAGGGTTTCCAGCATCAGCAGGCGTTGCTCTGGTGAGCACTCCTCGAGGAGCGGCTGGTTGGCCAGGAACTCCAGGTACGCTTGCTCCAGGTTACGTCGACGCAATTGGTCGATCATCACCCGCCGCGCCACCGTAGCCAGGAAGCTTCGGGGCTCGGTCAATGGCTGGCGCAGAGCGCTGCTAATCAGGCGAAGGAAGGTGTCCTGGGTGATATCGGCCGCTCGGTCTGCATCACCCAGGCGCCGGCGAATCCAGCCCTTCAGCCATTGGCTGTGGTCGCGATACAGCGCGTGCATGTCATCTTGGTGGGATGATGCGGGCGGAAGAGGGTAGGACACCTGGATTTTCCTGCTTGAAAGACGCGGATAAGAATTGATCGCAATTATAGGTGGGCGAGAGAGGTTTGCAATGCAGTCGATTGGGCACAGCTAAAAATGACTATCCATTGGCCATGTTTTTCGTTGGGTAAACCGCCATCAATGAATGAGGGCTTCGACTCGAACGTCGTTATTTTGCGACCGGTTGAATCCACATCCCAAAGCCGTCATTCGAATTGAATCCTTGGGTGCCTTCGATTATTTCGTAAACGTGAAACGATACGCCTGTTCTCGCAGGCTCGTTTTGATTAGTGCGGCCAATTGTTGGGCAGCTGGTGTTGGGGCGTCGCCATTTCTGTGAAGCACATAGCCAAGGCTTGGCACGGGGGGTAAGCCAGAAACAACGGTGAGATGGCTCGGTAGCCCGATACGGGTTCGCAGCGTGAAGCCCAATCCGGCGGCGACGGCCGCCCAGATACCGCCGACGCTGGGGCTGGTTAGGGCGATCCGCCAAGGTATTTGCGCGGCATCCAGCGCCTGGGTGGCTGCGCTGCGCAGTACGCAAGGTGCGTCGAACATGATCAATGGCAACGATGAGTCATCAAGGGCCGCTAGCAATGGCATATCGCGGGCCCCGATCCAGTGCATTTGTGTTTCGCCCAGACGTCTGGCGTAGGGCGACAGGTACCCAGTATCCCAGATCAGGGCCAGGTCCAGATCGGCGCTTTCGACTAGAGCAAGCAATTCGGCGTTTCGGGCGATCCTGACTTCGAGACTCACCTTCGGGTAAGTCTGGACGAAGCGTCGCAGGATATCGCTCAGGAAATGTTCCCCAAAGTCCTCTTGAAGCCCAAGGCGTAAGGTCCCGGTGGTTTGGCTTTCATGCAGGGTCTGGAAAATTCCGTCGTTCAGTTCCAGCAACCGGCGGGCATGGCCGAGTAGTGTTTCTCCCGTGGTGGTCAAGGCCAGTCCGCGACCGGATTTAGTCAGTACCGGCGTGCCGACCTGCTCCTCGAGTTTTTTCAACTGGGCGCTCACGGCGGACGTCGATCGACCAAGGCGATCCGCCGCTTTGGCGAAGCTGTTGAACTCCACGCCGGTGACGAAGGTGCGCAATACGTCAAGATCGAAGGTTGGGCGACGCATTCAATTGTCCACTAATTTGGGATGATTGGTGCTATTAAATCTGATATTCGGAGTTGTCGCGACTTGATAGTTTTCCCCCTGTCAATTGGTACATCAGGGGAAAAAGAACATGAGTGCATCGATGGACACGGGGCGGGAGCACCAGAACAGATACCCGCAGAAATTTACCGAGCTGAACGACAACGTATTGTTTGGCGACATGTGGACGCGTACGGAATTGAAGCCCCGTGAATGCAGTCTGGCGACGGTGGTCGCGATGGTGGCGATGTACCGTCTGGAGCAACTCCTATTTGATTTGAAACGTGCATTGGATAACGGCTTGTGTGTTGACGAACTGGCCGAAGTCATAACCCATCTGGCGTTTTATTCAGGTTGGCCGACAGCGGCCTCGGCGCTGAATTTTCTCAGTGAGCTACAGGCTTGCCTTCCAATACGTCAGGAGTAATCGTCGATGCCGTTTGCACGAATTTCACTACACCGCGGGAAGTCGGTCGAGTATTTACAGGCACTGTCTGAGGGTTTACACGACGCCTTGGTCGAGAGTTTCGAAGTGCCGAAGAGTGATCGCTTCCAGGCCATTCACCAGCATGAGATCGGCGAGCTGATATTTGATCCTCACTACTTGGGCGGGCCGCGTAGCCATGACTTTGTGCTAATCGCGATTACCGCGGGCCGTCCTCGAAGTGTTGAGACCAAACAGCGTTTTTACCGTGATCTGGTCAAGAAATTGGAGCGGGCGACGGGACTGAAAGCGGAGGATGTCATGGTGGTGATTTCCACTACGGCCAGCGATGAGTGGTCGTTTGGAGGAGGGCGGGGCAACTAGCCTTCCGGTTTTTGCAGCGCCTGTATCCCATAAATGCGGGCCGTCTGTGCCTATCGGCACCATCGCCAGATTGATACGGTCTGCATTTACTATACTTCGCTGAGGTAACTATGGATCTTGCTGCAATCCCATTCGGTACCACCGACTGGTTAACGATTGAACCAGTGACGCATGCCGGCCAGACAGGCACAGCCTATTGGCGTACTTGTCAGTTTGGTTCTGCACGTGTGCGGATGGTCGAGTACAGCCCTGGATACTTGGCCGATCATTGGTGTTGGAGGGGGCACATCTTGCTGTGCCTGGAGGGTCAGTTGCATACAGAACTGGAGGATGGTCGTCAGTTCACGCTGACACCGGGCATGAGTTATCAGGTGGGTAACAATGCTGAGGGACATCGGTCATTCACCACCACCGGGGCGAAGTTGTTCATTGTGGATTAGTCGTGGGGGCGGACCTGCATAACGCGCCCACACAATCCGTTTGTGGCCGATGCAGCCGCAATCATGAGTCTGAAATATACGTGTGCAAATGACTGCTTCTTCCGACTGCTGCCATTCACCACTGGCACATTCGGGTCGAAAGCTGCCGATGGTAGTGGGTAAGCGCAATCCGTCGTTTTCCTAGGGATGCTCCGAACA